>NZ_LGSI01000073.1 GCF_001698815.1 Pseudomonas syringae
GCGCAGAAGTCCTTTTCGCGCTTTGATTCCGAGGGCCAACGGCGTATAGCGGCCTTGCACGACGGCCGTCGCGACAATCTGGAAATCGCCCCCAACCTGTGGGCTGGCGTCGGCCTGGTGCGTGGCGGTGCCGGCACGGCGTTGGTGGGCAACCCTCAGGAAGTCGCTGAGCGCATCAAGGAATACGCCGACCTGGGCATCGAGAGTTTCATCTTCTCCGGTTACCCGCATCTGGAAGAAGCCTATCGCTTCGCCGAACTGGTTTTCCCGCTGCTGCCGGAACCGTATCGCAGCCTGGCCGGACGCGGCATCACTAACCTGACCGGACCGTTCGGCGAAATGATCGCCAACGATCTGCCGCCGCAGAAGTGAACCCTATGCAGTTACTGACGTTGCCGCCCAACCCGGCGCTGGCCACCTCGATTCGTGCCACCGCGCAGGTGTTCGAAGACCCAAAATCCAAAGCCCTGCTGGCACATTTGCAGCAGGTGGCGCCGAGTGATGCCAGCGTCCTGATCATTGGCGAAACCGGCACCGGTAAGGAATTAGTGGCGCGGCATATCCACAATCTGAGCGAGCGGCGTAATCAGCCTTTCGTTGCGGTGAATTGCGGGGCTTTTTCCGAATCGCTGGTAGAGGCCGAACTGTTCGGCCATGAAAAAGGTGCCTTCACCGGCGCCCTCGGTGCCAAGGCGGGCTGGTTCGAAGAAGCCAACGGCGGCACCTTGTTCCTCGATGAGATCGGCGATTTGCCGATGCCGATCCAGGTCAAGTTGCTGCGCGTGCTGCAAGAACGCGAAGTGGTGCGTCTGGGTTCGCGCAAAAGCATCCCGATCAACGTCCGGGTGCTGGCGGCGACTAATGTGCAGCTGGAAAAGGCCATCAACGCCGGACATTTCCGCGAGGATCTGTATTACCGGCTGGATGTAGTCAATCTGGAACTGCAACCGCTGCGCGAACGTCCCGGCGACATCCTGCCGCTGACCCGGCATTTCATCGAGGCTTACAGCCGACGCCTTGGCTACGGTTCAATTCGTTTGAGCAGCGAAGCCGAGCAAAAACTCAAAAGCTACAGCTGGCCAGGCAACATTCGTGAACTGGAAAACGTCATCCATCACACCTTGCTGGTGTGTCGCGATGGCGTGATTCAGCGTGACGACCTGCGCTTGTCCAATCTGCGTATCGAACGTCAGGAAGACTCAGCTGCCATTGACGACTCGGCTGAAGCCCTGCTGAACCGGGCGTTCCAGAAGCTGTTCGAAGAACAGGCCGGCGCGCTGCATGAAAAAGTCGAGGACGCGTTACTGCGCGCCGCCTATCGTTTCAGCCACTGCAATCAGGTGCACACCGCCGCATTGCTGGGCCTGAGCCGCAACGTCACCCGCACGCGCCTGATCAATATCGGCGAATTGGCCGTTAACAAACGCCGCCCCGGTGAAAACCTGCAAGGTGATCGTTTGATGCAGCTCTCGGTCTGACCTGCGCCCTGGCCTAGCGCGTCGGGGTGACACCGCCCAGCACTTGATAAGCGTTGAAGTTGACTGCGCTGACACGGTGTTCGCGCAGGAACGCCGTGAAGTCCTGCTCGGCGTTGCGCAAGGCTTCTTCACTGGCCGTCCTTGATTGCCACAACACCTGATTGAGCACGCGCCGCCCGTCGTCGCTGGCCTGCACCGTTGCGCTGATAAAGCCCGGATAGGTGCAGGTGAAACGCTCGACCTGATCGAGCAGCGCCGTGACCAATGCCGCCTGCTGGCGCGGGTCGGTGGTGAACTCGATGAGCTGATTGACCAGGCGGTAACTCACAGGTTGCGTCATGTCATTTCTCCACTGTCTTGACCAGGGTCGGTTGCGAACTCAGGCCTCGAAGGGTAAAACCTCTAGCTAACTAGAGGTCAAGCAGCAAATCGCAATGAACGATGCCGAGCAAAAAAAACCTAATCGACAACTGACCGTCGGCCAACTGGCGACCCGCAGCGGCGTGGCCGTGACGGCGTTGCACTTTTACGAAAGCAAAGGCCTGATCAGCAGTCAGCGCAATGCCGGCAACCAGCGGCGTTATCCCCGGGAAATGCTGCGGCGCGTGGCGTTGATCAAGGTGGCCCAGCGTTTGGGGCTGCCGTTGGCCAGCATCCACGCGGCCTTGCAAACCTTGCCCGAAGGCCGCACACCCACTGCCGCCGACTGGCAAAAGCTGTCCGCTCAGTGGAAAGCCGAACTGGATGACCGGATCAATCGACTCACCGCGTTACGCGACCAGCTCACCGGGTGCATTGGTTGCGGTTGCCTGTCGATGGACGCCTGCCCGCTGCGCAACTGGGGGGATAAGCTGGGCGAACAAGGATCGGGGCCGCAGTTGCTTTAAACCTGAGGGAGCCAACTTGTTGGCGAAGCGTTAATCCTGCGTCCCGGTAAATATCGTCTCGCGAACAAGTTCGCTCCTTGTATGTTGCCAGCGCGAATCAGTCAGGCATCATTTGTTTTGGCGCCGCGCTTTGAATCGAGTGGCACCAACAGTATTTGCGGCTCGGCTTAATCAGGTTTCGCCCTGACGGTCGACCCCCTTTGTTTCGGCAAAGGGGGGAAACCATTCTGCGCTGACGTCCGGCCCCCGCTTCGCGGCGGTTCCTTCGCTCCGGTGCCGTGGTGGGGCGACGCGCCGACGGGCCATCCTTGGCCCAACGGCGCTCGCTCGGCATCCATGCCGAGCGCACCCCACCACGACACCTACGCTCAGCCTCCCGACGCGCGTTTGGCGGTGTCTGCCAAATCGCGGCACGGAAAAGCGAAAATCAAAAGCTGAAGTCTCGGTTTCGTTGGAGCGAGGCTTGCCCGCGAAGGCGTCAACTTAGCCAGCGAAAATGTCGGCCGATAGACCCATTCGCGGGCAAGCCTCGCTCCAACAGAACCGGGATAAATCCGGTTCACTGAACACCGCAGAACCCCTGTGGGAGCGGACTTGTCCGCGAATCAATGTTTCAGGCGCTAAATCTATTTCGGATGTACCGACCCTTCGCAAATCGATTCGTCCAAAAGGGTCGTGCTACTCCTAGGCTCCAATACCTTGCAACAGAGTATCTACAGAGCGATATTCGTCCGCACGTTAAAACCCCGCCAGCCGCGCTGCCAGGGCTTTGGCTTGCAGGGCGACGTCGGTGACTGCGGTGCTTTCCCACCACATACCGCGCAATGGCGGGCCCATGGCGAACAGTCGCGAGGATATTTGCCCTTGCGCATCGAGCACCGCGCCACCCAGGTCCGCAGCGATGCCCAATGCCAGCGGCCCCGGCTGAATCAGCCCGCGCGCCAGCAACTGTCGGGGCAGCGGGCGGTCGACCCGGCGCCAGTCGTATTCAATGCCCGTTGAGTTAATCAGCGCATCCCCCGTCACCAGCGACGCCTCCTGTTCACCGCGCCGACGAATGCGAATCTGCAGCTGACCCGAAGGCAGCGTTTCAAAGCCTTGCAACGAAGCGGCCTGGATGGTCACGCGCCCCTGGTTGATCAATTGGCTAAGCAATGCGGCGCTGGGCGGTGGCGAACGGTGATGATGGCTTTCCCACCATGGCCGCACATGTCGTACGAATTGGCGACGCTGCACGTCGGTAGCCTGATTCCAAAGCCGTCCGATGTTGGCTCGCACTGTGTCCAGCGGCGCTTGCCAGTCGATACCATTTTCTATAGCCAGCTCACACTGTTCACGTAACGCGCGCACCAACTGTCGAGTACTGCGAATGCGGTGGTCTTCGGCGAGAAAGTCCACCCAGGTCGTCGGTTGCCGACGCACATGGGGCAGCAGCCCGTGGCGCGAGAATATTTCAATAGGGCCGCGATGGCCGGCCTGCTGCAACGACACCACCGCATCGACCATGGTCAGACCCGAACCGATGATCAATACCCGCGATTGAGGATCGAGCTGGCGCATGGCGCTGACATCCCAAGGGTCGACGGCCGCTGCGTTGAGCCCGCTGGACTGACGTTGCGGGGTGCGCGCAGCGGCATACATGCCGGTCGCCAGCACGGCATGTTGACCAGAGAGTTGCTGACCGTCGGCGAGGCTGATTGTCACTCCGGTTTCACTGACTTGCAGATCCACCACTTCACCGCGCACATGCTCGGCCGCCGAACCCCGGCTTGCCCCAAGCGCACGGGCTTGCGCCAGACGCTGCTGCACATACAGGCCAAAAATGCCCCGCGGCGGGAACAACTCGGCAATCGGCACGTGCTGCTGATCGGATTCAGGCCAACCACCACCAGCGATAAAATCTGTCAGCCATTGAGTCAGGTCATCGGCATTGTCGGGATCGACGCTCATCCGCGCCGCATTGCCGTTGAGCGTATGGCCCAGTTCCGTGGCGCTGTAGGCTTCGCCTCGGCCCAACTCTTCCCGTGGTTCGACAATCAGGATGCGTCGCGTACCTGGCAGGCGCAGCAGTTGCACGGCGAGCATGCTGCCGCTCAAGCCGCCGCCGACCACCAGAATGTCGGCACTGCGAGAAAGGTCAACGGTTTGCTGAATCGGGGAGATCATTGGGGTTTTACCTTTGAAGGGCCGCGCTCGGGCTGGCGTCGATCCAGATGACAGTGCACAGGCCGTGCCCGCCCCTGGAAATGAGTTGAACGCCGCTATCAACGCAAGAATAACCTCGCGTCGGGATTTGCAAAGTAGTCATTGGTACACAAACTGTTGATCTGCTGTAGCGGGGCAAACAGTTGTTGTAGTTAGCGCTACAGCACGACGTTGCGCACAAAGCGCACGGTAACCTCGCCTTCATTTCGATAGCTGTGGACCTGGTTGCTGGCAAACATGAAGAACTCACCCGGGCCGACTTGCCGCACCTCGTCGGTCAGATTGATGGTCAAGTGGCCATGCACGACATACACCTGCTCGCTCCAGCCATCCGGGTCCGCTTCAGACTCATAGACTTCGCCGGGTTCCAGAGAGAATTCCCACAGTTCCACTTCGCGCCGGGCGGTGGCTTTGGCCAGCAGCACCGCACGACTGCCAGGGATCGAACCTGCCCAGGCAACTTCGTTGATGCGGCTGGGATCACGTCCTTCCGGCGCCTGAATCAGATCACTGAAAGCAACATCCAGCGCTTCGGCGACCCGGTCCAGCGTTGCGAGGCTGACGTTTTTCTCCCCCGCTTCAATCGCCACCAACATGCGCCGACTGACCCCGGATTTTTCCGCCAGCGCGGTCTGGCTGAAGTCCAGCGCATTACGCAGGCGGCGCACATTTTGACTGACGTGTTGCAGCACGGGTGCGCGTTGGGAATGGTCGTCATTCACTATCATTTGCTCTCTTGACCTGATTGCGCAGTATACTGCGCACCTTTTGACGCATGATGCGTTGTGCCTTTGCGATACGCAAGGCGATCAAGCCCGGTGAAAGCATGAAGTCTACCCTGATGAAGCCCCGATTCAGCAAAGCGGAAATGGTATTGGTGCTGATCACCTTGATCTGGGGCGGGACATTCCTGCTCGTGCAACATGCCATGACCGTCAGTGGACCGATGTTTTTCGTCGGCCTGCGCTTTGCTGCCGCCGCCTTGATCGTCGCGTCGTTCTCATTGAATGTCATGCGCGAGCTGACCCTGATCGAACTCAAGGCGGGCGTCGCCATCGGTGCGGCGATCATGCTCGGTTACGGCTTGCAGACCATGGGCCTGCAGACCATTCCCAGCAGTCAATCCGCATTCATCACGGCGCTGTACGTGCCATTCGTACCGCTGTTGCAGTGGCTGGTACTCGGGCGGCGACCGGGATTGATGCCCAGCATCGGCATCGCCCTGGCGTTTGCCGGTCTGATGCTGCTGTCAGGCCCCGACGGTGCGTCGTTGCAGTTCAGCTCCGGGGAGATCGCCACGGTGGTGAGCGCCATCGCCATCGCGGCCGAGATTATTCTGATCAGCGCATACGGCGGCAAGGTCGATGTACGCCGGGTCACCGTGGTGCAACTGGCTACCGCGTCGCTGCTGTCGTTTCTGATGGTGGTGCCCACGGGTGAACGCCTGCCGGATTTCTCCTGGCTGCTGGTGATCAGCGCCATAGGCCTGGGCGCGATGAGTGCAGTGATTCAAGTGGCGATGAACTGGGCGCAACGCACCGTCTCGCCAACCCGCGCTACGGTGATTTATGCGGGCGAACCGGTCTGGGCCGGCATCTTCGGCCGCCTGGCCGGTGAGCGTTTGCCAGGCATCGCCTTGCTCGGCGCGGCATTGATCGTCGCCGGCGTGATCGTCAGCGAAATGAAAGGCCGTGGCAAACCAGCCACCCAGCAGCAACCTGAAGAGGAACGTCTGAACGAAGCAGATTGATGTAATTATCTGCCTTCTCGACTTGCGAAAATGTTTAATTTGTTCGCCGCAATGAGTTGCAGCCTACAAATCTTGTAGGATTCTGCGACACCTTGGCGGTTGGTGATGCCGGGGCCAGCACGTATGATCCTTGACATTTCCCCGCAGATTAGAAGCCTATGTCCCTGATAGTTCTACTGCTTCTGCCGTTTATTGGCAGCTGTCTGGCGGCACTTTTGCCGCACAACGCCCGCAATGCTGAATCTATTCTTGCCGGAGTGGTTGCACTGACCGGCGCAATTCAGGTGGCCTTGTGGTACCCGCAAATCGTTGATGGCGGCGTGATTCGCGAAGAATTCTTCTGGCTGCCGAGCCTGGGCCTGAATTTCGCCCTGCGCATGGACGGCTTCGCATGGCTATTCTCGATGCTGGTGCTGGGCATCGGTACGCTGGTTTCCCTGTATGCCCGTTACTACATGTCGCCGGATGATCCGGTGCCGCGCTTCTTCGCGTTTTTCCTGGCATTCATGGGCGCCATGCTCGGTCTGGTGATGTCGGGCAACCTGATTCAGATCGTGTTTTTCTGGGAACTGACCAGCGTTTTCTCATTCTTGCTGATCGGTTACTGGCACCACCGCGCCGACGCACGTCGCGGCGCTTATATGGCACTGATGGTCACCGGCGCCGGCGGCCTGGCGTTGCTGGTCGGCATGATACTGCTCGGTCATGTGGTGGGCAGCTACGACCTGGACCGGGTGCTGGCCTCCGGCGAAATGATTCGCGCCCATGCGCTGTATCCCGTACTGCTGACGCTGATTCTGATTGGCGCCTTGAGCAAGAGCGCGCAATTTCCGTTTCACTTCTGGCTGCCCCATGCCATGGCAGCGCCGACGCCGGTTTCCGCGTATCTGCATTCGGCAACCATGGTCAAGGCCGGGGTCTTCCTGCTGGCGCGGTTCTGGCCGGCGTTGTCCGGTAGCGAGCAATGGTTCTGGATCGTCAGTGGTGCAGGCGCCTGCACGCTGATTCTCGGCGCGTATTCGGCGATCTTCCAGAACGATCTCAAGGGTTTGCTCGCCTATTCGACCATCAGTCACCTGGGCCTGATCACCTTGCTGCTGGGCCTCAACAGTCCACTGGCGGCGGTGGCGGCGGTGTTCCACATTCTCAACCACGCCACGTTCAAAGCCTCGTTGTTCATGGCGGCGGGCATCATCGACCACGAAAGTGGTACGCGGGATATACGTAAGCTCAGCGGCCTGATCACCTTGATTCCCTACACCGCGACGCTGGCCATGGTCGCCAGTGCGTCCATGGCCGGGGTTCCGCTGCTCAACGGCTTTCTGTCCAAGGAAATGTTCTTCGCCGAAACGGTGTTCATTTCCTCTTCCGCCTGGGTCGAGATGGCGCTGCCGATAATCGCGACCATCGCGGGTGTGTTCAGTGTGGCGTACTCCCTGCGCTTTACCGTGGATGTATTTTTCGGTCCCAAGGCCACCGATCTGCCGCATACGCCCCATGAGCCACCGCGCTGGATGCGGGCGCCGGTCGAGTTTCTGGTTCTGGCCTGCCTGATTGTCGGGATCTTCCCCACGCATTCTGTCGGCCCATTGCTGGCGGCAGCTGCCCAACCGGTAGTGGGCGGCACGCTGCCTGAATACAGCCTGGCGATCTGGCATGGCTGGAACGCACCGATGATCATGAGCCTGATCGCCATGGTCGGCGGCATCGCCTTGTATCTGCTGTTGCGCCCCTCATTCAAGCAGCACCGCTTCGCCGGCCCGCCGCTGGTCAATCGCCTTAATGGCAAGCGCCTGTTCGAGCGTTCGCTGGTCATACTGACCCGCTGGGCACGGCGCTTCGAGCGGCAGATCAGCACCCGTCGCCTGCAACCGCAGCTATTCCTGTTGGTATTGGCGGCGTTGGTCGGTGGCTTCATACCGATGTATTTCAGCGGCCTGACCTGGGGTGATCGACCGAAAATCCCTGGCTCCGGGGTGTTCGTCACGTTATGGCTGATCGCAATCGCCTGCGCACTCGGCGCTGCATGGCAGGGTAAATATCACCGCCTGGCCGCGGTGATCATGGTCAGCGTCTGCGGCTTGATGACCTGTATTACCTTTGTCTGGTTCTCTGCACCGGATCTGGCCCTGACCCAACTGGTGGTGGAAGTGGTCACCTCGGTGCTGATTCTGCTCGGCCTGCGCTGGCTGCCACGCCGTAACGAGGATGTGGCGCCGCTGGTCAGTACTCGCACGCGAGCCAGAGCGCGTCGCGTTCGCGACCTGATTCTCTCGACAATGGTCGGCGGCGGCATGGCGCTGTTGTCCTACGCCATGCTGACCCGCGCCACGCCGAATGTGATTTCCTCGTTCTACCTCAGTCGGGCGATTCCGGAAGGCGGCGGCAGCAACGTGGTCAACGTGATGCTGGTGGATTTCCGTGGTTTCGATACCTTCGGTGAAATCACCGTGCTGGCCGCCGTGGCGCTGACCGTGTTTGCCCTGCTGCGCCGCTTCCGCCCGCCGAAAGAAAGCATTCCCTTACCTGCCCAACAGCGTCAGTTGGCCCGGGATGTGGTCACCGATCTGGTCAACCCGCGCAGCGCCAGCGATACCGCGCTGGGTTTCATGATGGTGCCCGCCGTGCTGGTGCGTCTGCTGCTGCCAATTGCTTTCGTGGTGTCCATGTATCTGTTCATGCGCGGACACAATCAACCGGGCGGCGGTTTTGTTGCCGGGCTGGTGATGTCGGTGGCGTTTATCCTGCAATACATGGTTGCCGGAACGCAGTGGGTCGAAGCGCAGATGCGCCTGCGGCCGTTGCGCTGGATGGGCACGGGCTTCCTGTTTGCGATCATGACTGGCCTGGGCTCGATGCTGCTGGGTTACCCGTTCATGACCACCCACACCGCGCACCTGAATCTGCCGTGGCTGGGCGATATTCACGTGGCCAGCGCGCTGTTTTTCGACATCGGGGTGTACGCCGTCGTGGTGGGCTCGACCTTGCTGATTCTCACTGCACTGGCGCACCAATCAGTGCGTAGCCATCGCCCGACGTCGCTGCCCAAACCCGTGCCCACCCCCGTCGCTGAACAAGGAACCGTCTGATGGAAGAAGTCATCGCAATTGCCATCGGCGTTCTCGTGGCCTCCGGCGTCTGGTTAATCCTGCGCCCCCGAACCTTTCAGGTGGTGATGGGCCTGTGCTTGCTGTCGTATGGCGTCAATCTGTTCATTTTCAGTATGGGCAGCTTGTTTATCGGCCGTGAGCCGATCATCAAGGACGGCGTGCCGCAAGACTTGCTGCACTACACCGATCCATTGCCGCAGGCGTTGGTGTTGACGGCCATCGTCATCAGCTTCGCCATGACCGCGTTGTTTCTGGTGCTGCTGCTGGCGTCGCGCGGCTTGACCGGCACCGACCATGTGGACGGCCGGGAGCCTAAAGAATGACGTGGATGAATCAACTGATCGTCGCGCCGATCCTGCTGCCGTTGCTGACGGCGGCGATCATGCTCTGGCTCGGCGAAAAGCACCGTCCGCTCAAAGGCCGAATCAATCTGTTTTCCAGCGTGCTAGGCCTGGGCATCTCCATCGCGCTGTTCATCTGGGTCCAGAAAAGCGGCACCACCGGCTCGATCGGCGTGTACCTGCCGGGCAACTGGGAAGTGCCATTTGGCATAGTTCTGGTGGTGGACCATCTGTCGGCGCTGATGCTGGTGCTGACCGGCATCGTGGGTGTCTGCGCCCTGCTGTTCGCCCTGGCGCGCTGGGATCGAGCCGGTGCCAGCTTCCACGCGCTGTTCCAGATTCAGCTGATGGGTCTGTATGGTGCGTTTCTGACGGCGGACCTCTTCAACCTGTTCGTATTCTTCGAGGTCTTGCTCGCAGCGTCCTACGGCCTGATGTTGCATGGTTCAGGACGGGCGCGGGTCTCGGCCGGCCTGCATTACATCGCAATCAACCTGCTGGCGTCGTCGTTGTTCCTGATTGGTGCCGCATTGATTTACGGCGTGACCGGGACGCTGAACATGGCTGACCTGGCCATGAAAATCCCGCAGGTTCCGGAAGCGGACCTTGGGTTACTGCACGCTGGCGCGGCGATTCTTGCGGTGGCGTTTCTGGCCAAGGCGGGCATGTGGCCGCTCAATTTCTGGCTGGTTCCGGCCTACTCGGCGGCCAGCGCACCGGTCGCAGCGATGTTCGCGATCATGACCAAGGTCGGCATCTATACCTTGCTGCGCTTGTGGACCCTGCTGTTTTCCGGACAGGCCGGAGCCTCGGCCTTGTTCGGCGGCGACTGGCTGATCTACGGCGGCATGGCGACGATTTTCACCGCCGCCGTATCGATCATTGCTGCCCAGCGCCTGGAGCGTATGGCCGGTCTGAGCATTCTGGTGTCGGCGGGCATTCTGCTGGCGGCCATCGGCTTCGCCCAACCAAGTCTGACCGCCGGGGCGCTGTTCTATCTGGTCAGCTCGACCCTGGCCTTGAGCGCGCTATTCCTGCTAGCCGAATTGATCGAGCGCTCCCGCTCAGCCAATGAAATCCCGCTGGACGACGACGCCGACCAGTTGCCGCGAACCATGGAATCCCTGCATCCGCCGCCAGGCACCAATCTGGATGACCAGCAAAAAGCCGTGGTCGGTCAGGTTATCCCGATGACCGTGGCGTTTCTGGGTTTGAGTTTCATCGTTTCGGCGCTGCTGATTATCGGCATGCCGCCGCTGTCAGGCTTCATCGGCAAGCTGGCACTGCTCAGCGCCCTGCTCAATCCGTTCGGGCTCGATGTTGCCCAGAACGAAGCGATTGCCACGCGCACCTGGGTGTTCACTGGCCTGCTGATTTTCTCTGGGCTGGCCTCGTTGCTGGCGTTTTCCCGGATCGGTATCCAGCGCTTCTGGACGCCAAAAGAGCAACCGGCACCGCTGCTGCGGCGCTTCGAATGTTTGCCTATCGTGATTTTGCTGGGCCTCTGCGTTGCCCTGACGTTCCAGGCTGAGCCGCTGCTGCGCTACACCCAGGACACCGCTGCGGCGCTGCATGAGCCCAAGCAATATATCCAGTCGGTCATGGCTACTCGCCCGCTGCCGGGCCCGGTCAGTGACTCGGCAATATCGGCGGTGCAACCATGAAGCGCCTGTTTCCGGCTCCGCTGTTTTCTGTGGTATTGGCCGTGTTGTGGCTGGTCCTGAACCTGTCGATCAGCCCGGGCAATTTGTTGTTGGCGATTCTGTTCGGCGTGCTTGCCCCGCTGTTGATGGCCCCGCTGCGCCCGCTACCCGTGCGGATTCGCAAGCCAGGCACAATCCTCAAGCTGTTTTTTCTGGTGGGTCGTGATGTGCTGGTTTCCAACGTCCAGGTGGGCTGGACGGTCTGGAACGCCAAGCGCAGGCCGCCGCGTTCCGCCTTCGTCAAGGTGCCGCTGGACCTGCGCGACGCCAACGGGCTGGCTGCGTTGTCGATGATCACCACCGTGGTTCCCGGCACCGTGTGGTCCGAGTTGGCGCTGGACCGCAGCGTGTTGCTGATGCACGTTTTCGACCTGGACGATGAAGCCCGCTTCATCGAGCATTTCAAGACCGCTTACGAGCGCCCGTTGATGGAGATTTTCCAATGAGTGCCTTGCTCGGCAATGCCATTCTGGCCAGTCTGCTGATCTTTGCGCTGGCCATGGTCCTGACGCTGGTTCGCCTGTTCAAAGGCCCGTCGGCGCAGGATCGGGTTCTGGCCCTGGACTATCTGTACATCATCGCCATGTTGATGATGCTGGTGCTTGGCATCCGCTACGCCAGCGACACCTATTTCGAAGCAGCGCTGTTGATTGCCCTGTTCGGCTTTGTCGGTTCGTTCGCCCTGGCCAAATTCCTGCTGCGCGGCGAGGTGATCGAATGAATTCCCCTGTGGTTCTACCGTTTTGGGTCGAAGTTCTGACCGCCGTGTTGTTGATCGTCAGCAGCCTGTTTGCGCTGACCGGCGCACTTGGGTTGCTGCGCATGAAGGATTTTTTCCAGCGCATGCACCCGCCCGCGCTGGCATCGACGCTGGGCGCCTGGTGCGTGGCGCTGGCCTCGATCGTCTATTTTTCGGCGCTAAAGTCCGGGCCGGTGATCCATGCCTGGCTGATTCCGGTACTGCTGGCAATCACGGTGCCGGTGACGACCCTGCTGCTGGCGCGCACGGCACTGTTCCGCAAGCGCATGGCGAAGGAAGATGTACCACCGGAAGTCAGCAGCGGTCAGTCAGGGGATTCGGGCGGTAGCTGAGCGGCCATCGAAGCGGCCGCCGGTTTTCCAGCCCTTCAGCGATTTACTCGCTGGCCTTGAAAACCAGTTCGCCCTTGCGCCATTTGGCGGCCTTGGCGACTGCGGCTTTCAGAGTCTTGGTGAGCGCGCCCTGCAGCTGATCGTTGGCGGCGAAAACCATCATCACACCATGGCCTTCCTTGAACACGATGCCATGGCCTTCGGGGATATCCACGTAGGCATATTCGCCCAGACCGTAGACGGTCAACTTGATGTCACGGAACTTCAGTTCAAACTTGCCGCCTTCGCGACTGGGCAATACTGCGGCACGGAAATGATCGCCGACCTTGAGTTCCAGGCGGGGTTTGTCATCCACCACCAGAGCGCTCTCGGTATCGATCTCGGCAATGTAAATCCCTTCAGCGGATTGCTCGGTGACATACACAAATCGAGATTGGAACTGCTTGACCAACTTTGCGCGTAGGTCACCCAGTACGAATAGAGCGTGCGTATCCAGACTAGTTACTGCCAATGTGTAAACCCCCAACATGAAAATGATCCCGCCCGAGCAGAATCGGGCGATCAAAAAAGTACTTCTTTTCCTTTCTACCGCATTGAGCGGGCAAGTCCTTTGCCTGGCGTTGAGGCATTCGCGGCCACGGTGTGACGCAAGGAAGCCATCGCTGGCGCTACGGGGCAGAAGGAAATCGACAATACCGACGCGCTTTCAGCGCTGGCACGAAGGGGATTCTACCGGCTCCGGATGCCTGCGGGATATATCCCTTTCACTTGCAACAGCATCATGGGCGGTTTCCGACGCGATCAAGACCGAAATAACCCATCCCGCGAAGACAAATCCTACTTTTCAATCTCAATCCGCAACCGGTCATTCGTCATTGCCACTACTTAAAGACGCCTGTACAGGCCAACAACTGCCATACTCGCGCAAATCAAAAAAAATCAGACCTTGCGTCCATTCACCTTGGTCGCAAGCGGCTCGTCATCCATGGGAAGGTAATAAGTGACTGAATTTGATATTGGCGAGTTCTTTATCTGGGGTGAGTCCAGAGAAATAGAAGGTGAGTTTCAGGCCGTCATTGTCATGCGGGCAAAAGAAGGCAAGCAGGCGATTACCTGGCATCAGGTTGAAAAAGACCGTTGGTTCAAGACTGCCGAGGTTGCCGCCATCGCCGCCAGGGAAGCAGCAGAAGCGTTGAAAACTGCTGTTGATCAAGGCGCCTTGAGCGTTTAGCCGCCATCTGCAGCAGCCCGGACTCGCCGGTTCATCGGTTCGAACTCTTACGCCGCTTCAGCACTCTGATACATGACGAAGGCTCAAGAGAGCACTGACCAACAGGGTTTAGTACCCGCCGAGGAGATAACATGGAACTGACCACACCGACGCTGGCGACACTTTTCAAACAACTGGGTCTGGATTCCGACCAGGCGAGTATCGATGCGTTCGTGCTAGCCCATCAGCTGCCCGAAGACGTGAAGCTGTCCGAGGCTGAATTCTGGACGCCGGAGCAGGCACAGTTCCTCAAGGAAGAATTACGCGAGGACGCTTACTGGGCGCCTGTCGTCGACGAGCTGAATGTATTGCTGCATACACCCGCGTAACTACGCCGGCCCCGTAGGACCGGCTTCAGCCGGGAGGGCGCAAGGTCTTACGGCACAACTGCTGCCAATGTACCGGCCTCCTCCCGGCTAAAGCCGGTCCTACGTTCCAATTCAGATGGTTGTATGACGAGGATCGAGACGATGTTTGCAGATCCTTAACCCGGCATTTCGACATTGGGATGCCGCACCCGACCTCCGCGTGCCGGGGCATGCACGAATAACGCCTCGTTCAGTTGGCCGGTGCCGCGAATGGCAGCCTCCCAATGTGCCGAACGATGTATGTAACGTCGGCGCAATAACTGTTCCTCTCGTTTATCCAATGTATAAATTCCGTTTTTTGCATAGCCCGTCAGTTTTTGCGCAATGCGTTGCAGTTCCGGCGGCAGATTGAATGCATCGCTGACCGGAATCGGCTCCAGCGGAACCTCCTCGGCGCAGGCCAGCCCGTGCATGACGCGCAAATGCACCAGGGAAAGATGCCCGAATACCTTGCGCCGCAAGCACACTGCGGCCATCACCGACTTGACGTTGAGCTTGTTGCAGGACTTCATCAGCATCGTCTGCTCGCACACCACTGATAGCGACGCCTCACTGTCCAGCGGATCGACCAGTTCGCTGGCGTCCAGTGCTTGCAGGTCCCAGTACGCCTTGCGCCATGCGCCGGTCAACTCAGACGGCGTGTCACACCCCACCACGCTCCAGCGCGGGCGAGTCAGTAGCACTCGCTCCTGCATTTGTGGGTGATAACCGCCACCGATATCTGAATGCGCCCCCGGCAGCAGAATTTCCCGCTGCCAGTGAGGTGCGACGCTATTGAGGGCGAAATTGCGCCGCAACTCATCGCGCGCCACCAGATGCACGACATGTTCGACAGAGCCCGGCGGCAGGTACAAATTGACGTTTCGATTGCTGGCGTCCCTGACATTGCCCAGATCCTTGAAGCCGCCGATGGCCGCCACCGTGTCGAACAAGCCGACAAACTTGATTCCAACGCTGCCGTTGCCCCAGGAGAATTCCGGGCTCAGCGGAACCTTGCGCTGATTGAGCGCGGGTTCAAGACTGCCCTTTTCCTGTTTGAGTACCTCGTTGATGAAGTGCCGGGCTGCTGCCGCGCCGCGACTGAAGCCAAATACATCGAATTCCAACGCACCGATAACGCAGTCGGGGTTATCCCGTGAAAAGCCCTTGAGCCGCTCGCCTATTTTTTGCATGGCGCGAGCGACCTTTGCCACGACCCCGGTCGGCCCGCGACCGAATGTCTGTCCCGGCCAGAAAGAATCGCGCCCACCGGAAATCGTCCCCGCACCGCTGATATAGACCGGCCAATAGACATTCAGGCCTGCGCCGTTATTAATGGCTTTGGCCTGCAAGCGATAAAGCCCGGCTAGCCTGGCGATATTACTCAAATCATTGGCGTAACTACTGCCGGGCTCATCGTGACGCCCTTTACATTCGCGAATATGCGCCTTGTTGTTTATTTCAACCATCGCCCGACAATCCGCGCCGATCTGGCTGTTTACCCTGTTATTACCTGTTCCATCAAAGAAAACTCCAATACGGACAGTGACACTGAGCATAGCTGTACCGGGCGTATCGGACGATGTGTTTACATTCCATGTATTTATCATCGGAGCATCCGTTTATAACGCGACTGAATCAAGCCGCATGAACCAATGACAAACATTGATACAATCAGCTTGCTCAGCGATACTCGACCGTCAAGGCTTACAAACAAACTCAGACTTATCCCACACACTGGATTGGCAAAGATAAACAACTTAACGATATAAATCCGACATAAAAAAAGCCGCCTATTCAGGCGACCTGTTTTTAATCACATCAAACGAACCGGAGCAAGTTGAATTGAGAAACCTGCCAATCGGTCGACGCGCGGCCGGGCAACGCAGCGTAACTCAAACGCTCAGGAGTGACGCAGCGGCAAGCCCTCCGGTTTGTAGCCCAGGCGCAAACCACCCCAATGCCGCCCCTTGACCATGATCGGAACGGACAAGTCGTGCATCAGCTCACCCGTGTCACGGGTGTAGGTCTGCAGCAATACCGCCTGTTGATGACTGCCACAGCGGATTCCCGTGCGGTCGTCAAATTTGCGCTTGCTGCGATTGCGCGCCGTATCCACGGCAATATCCCCGGTCAGCGGTTGATTGAACGCATTGTTGTGGGTGGGAACGTAGCCCTGAGGCGTACAGGCAATCGCAAACACCAGGCCGTCGTGCCGCGTCAACAGCGGTTCCTGAATCGCGGGTAGCACCTGATCGGTGTAACGATCGAAACGGGTCTGAAATTTCGCCGGTGCGGTTTTGGCAATAGGTTGGTAATTGCGATCGAACAAGTCATCGAGACTGACGCGGGCTTCATCGATATCCTGTTCGAACTTCAGCGCGATCTGACTGGCGCCCTCCTTCGCCAGGTCATAGATGCGCTGGTGATAATCATCCAGACCCACTTCTGCCAGGCGCTCGCTGATGGTTTCTGCCTGGCCCTCCATCTGCACGGCGGCATCCGCCAGTTTGCGGGTCTGGTCATCGCTGATGGCCAGGTCGCTACGCATCTGTTGCACGGCGACGAACAGGCCATCCAGCTGCTCTTGATTAGTTTGCGCGCCCAAGGCGATTTCGCTGACCTGCAGCTCAACCCCGGCGGTCAGTCGCGCGATGTTTTCCAGGTGCCGCCCCGTGAGTTCGACTTGTTCCACACCGCTGTCCAGATCGGTGGATAACTGACGTATCTGCTCGACGACCTGGCCGGTGCGCTGCTGGATGTCTGCCACCATCTGGCCAACTTCCTCCGTCGCGGTTGCGGTACGCCCGGCAAGGCCGCGCACTTCATCGGCAACCACGGCAAAGCCGCGTCCATGCTCGCCCGCGCGGGCGGCTTCGATGGCGGCATTCAGGGCCAACAGATTGGTCTGACTGGCGATGGACTGGATAACCAGGGTCACGCGCTGAATCTCTTCACTGCGCTGACTCAAGGCCTCGATCAATTCCCGGCTGCTGATGGCGCGTTTACTGAGGAGGTGCATGCGGGTGATGGATTCGCCCAGCACGCTGCGGCCCGCGTCGCTGCTTTGCCGCGCCTCGCTCGAAGCGCTCAAGGCCTGCTGACTGAGCTGCGCGGTCTGGTGTTCCGTGGCGATCATCACGTCGGCACTGGTGACGATTTTTTCCGCAGCAGACAACTGCGACTGAACCTTGCCCGCCAGTTGCCTGACGGAAAAAGCCACGCCAGCTGCCGACAATGCGTTATGGCTGGTGGTGCGGGACAAGTCTCGGGTCAGGCGAGTGATATCTGCGTTCGCGTCATACGGCGGTTCGGCAGATGGCGTGCCAGTAAAGAACAGCGGTAGCCAGATAAATACCAGGGCCAGCGGCAAGGCCGCGTAGACGGACAGTCCGGCAAACGCCAGCGCCAGCAATAACAAGCCGAACGCGATGCTTTGCAGGCCGGGCACCAGCCAGCGGGCTTTCCGGGCCGATCGGGTTTCGGTTGGCTGGTTATCCAGCGGCGTGCCGGTCAAGGATCCATTTGCGGCCATAGCCTTTACCCCGTTTGTGCTTATCGTTATTTTGTCTGCATTAAACGCCAGATAGCGGCCACACGCCATGAGTCGTTAGTTGTAAGTAATCCGCGATAGAACTCTTCCTGCTCCTGCCCGGTCGTATCTGCATACAGCGGGGCAACGGCAAGCGACACGCTCGGTCCATCGATTTTTCTGATCAAGTTGAGGCATGTCTTGAGTTCTGCAACCACCCTGGTTTCGGCTGACATTTTTATCGGCGACAGCACGATGGCGCAGCGCATGAGGGCTCATGACTGGGCTGCGACTGAATTGGGTCCCGCAGAGCATTGGCCGCAGTCGCTAAAGATGGCACTGCAGATTCTGCTCACTTCGAAGTTCGAAATGTGGCTGGGCTGGGGCGATCAAGTACATTTCTTCTATAACGATGCCTACCGCCCGACTCTCGGACAGAAGGATGCCCATGCGCTCGGGATGCCACTGCGCGAGCTATGGCCGGAGATCTGGCTGGAAGTCAAACCGCGCATCGAGGCGGTGTATCAGCAAGGCGTTGCGACCTGGGATCAGTCACTGCTGCTGATTCTGCAGCGCCATGAATACCCGGAGGAAACCTACCACAGCTTCTCCTACAGTCCACTGATCGGCGATCAGGGAAAAATCCAGGGCTTGTTCTGCGCGGTCACCGAAGACACCGACCGCGTACTCAATGAACGCCGCCTGGCGCTGCTGCGCTCAGTGGCCAGCGGGATGGCCGGTACCCGGGATCGAAGCGGTATTTTCGCCAGTCTGCAAAGCGTCCTCTCGCAACAGCCCCGTGACTTGCCGTTCAGCCTGACATTTGTTCTTGATGAGCATGGCGTGGCAACGCTGAGTGGCTGCAGCGGTTTCGACGAGCGCCATGGCGATGCCGTCCAGCAGTTGACCACGCTCGAACAATCGCACTGGACCACCTCTGGCGCGCAGCGGCCGGACCGCCTGGCGCTGCTGGACGTGACGTCTGTCGCTGCGATTCTGCCCTGTGGCGCCTGGGACCAGCCGCCCGCAGTCATGGCCATGGTTCCCCTCAAAAGCACCGATCCGCTGCACCTTAATGGCTTCATGCTGATTGGCCTGAACCCCTATCGGCCCCATGACCCGGATTACTTGAGCTTCATCGAGCTGATCGCCGGGCAAGTGGGCTCCAGCCTGACCCGTGTCGATGTGTACGAAGCCGAGCACCGTCGCGCCGAGGCACTGGCCGATGCCCTGCAAATGCGTCAGGCCGCCGCCGAGCTGTTGCACCAAGCCAATCAGCAGCTGAGCGCCGAAGTCGAACAACGCAATCAGGCCCTCGGCGAGGCGTTGGCGCAGCTCAAAAAAGAGGCCAGCGAGCGTGAAGCCATCCAGGAAGCGTTGCGCCAGTCGCAGAAAATGGAAGCCCTGGGGCAACTCACCGGAGGCATTGCGCATGATTTCAATAATCTGCTGACGGGCATCATCGGTTCGCTGGAGATGATCAGCCGCCATAGCAGCAGCGGTAAAGTTTTCGACACCCAGCGCTATATCGACGCCGCTACCCAGTCAGCCAATCGTGCCGCGACCCTCACTCATCGGCTGCTGGCGTTCTCCCGACGCCAGCCGTTGATCCCGCGCCCTACGGACGTCAATCAACTGATGCTGTCGATGGAGGACATCCTTCGACGTTCCCTGAAAGAAGACATTCGCATGCATCTGTTTGCCCACGACGAGCTGTGGCAAACCCTGTGCGATCCGCATCAACTGGAGAGCGCCCTGCTCAATCTGGTGATCAATGCCCGCGACGCCATGCCCGATGGCGGTCAGCTGACCATCGACATCGGCAATGTCACCCTGACCCGCACCGCCATTGCCAGGCAGGTCGACGCGGTGCCGGGTGATTATGTCTGCATCTGTATCCGGGACACCGGTTTTGGCATGTCGCCCGATGTACTGGCCCATGCCTTCGAACCGTTCTACACCACCAAGCCGCAAGGCCAGGGCACCGGTCTGGGTCTGTCCATGGTCTATGGCTTCGTCCGCCAGTCCGGCGGCTACGTGCGCATCGATTCCACGCAGGGAAAGGGCGCCGAAGTGCGGCTTTACCTGCCCCGCCACGATCCGGTCGAGTCGCCGCAAACCGCGCCAATGCCGGATGAGAGCTCAGCCACGGTCACTGGATTTACGGTTCTGGTGGTGGAGGACGAACAGACGGTACGGGAGTTGGTGCTGGAAGTGTTGCAGGATTTTGCCTGTGTGACGCTGCAAGCCGCAGACGGGCTGTCCGGCCTGGCGATTCTGGAAAGTGAACAGACTGTGGATCTGCTGATCAGTGATATCGGGCTGCCGGGACTGAACGGGCGACAGCTGGCTGACGCGGCACGAGTCAAGCGTCCGACTCTGCCGATTCTGCTAATGACCGGCTACGCAGAAAATGCGGCGCTCGCCAGTGGATTTCTGGAGGAAGGCATGCAAATGCTGACCAAGCCATTCACTCTTGCTGATCTGACTGGACGGATTCACGCGATGCTCGATTACCGGCAGGCGCAAACGACCGAGAAGCCTTGAGGGCTAAACCCTGAGGGCTTCTCGGCGCCGTTGTGGTCAGGCTTGACGCTGATGCTTGTCGATCTGCTCGTGACGCTCTTGCGCTTCGATGCAGTATTTGGTGGTCGGACTGATCAGCAGGCGTTTGAGGCCAATAGCCTCGCCGCTGTCGTCGCACCAGCCAAAGCTGTCATCGGCAATGCGTGCCAAAGCCATTTCCAGCTGTGGAAGCATGCGCTGATCACGATCGATCACGTTCACCAGCCAGTGACGCTCTTCCTCGACCGAGGCGGCGTCTGCAGGATCGGCAGGCGTGTCCAGGCTTTCGATAGCGATGCGGCTCTGCTCGATGCGCTCGTGGATTTCGATCTTCATGCCCTGCAACAGCTCGACGAAGAAAGCGTGCTGCTCGGCATTCATGTAGTCATCGGCCGGCATGGCCAGCAACTTTTCCTTTGTCATTGATTTCTCTATAAAAAAAACGTGCATTAAGGCGAATTAAGGAGCGGCTCAGCGTTGCCGTAAAAGCGCCATAGTCTCCAAGCGCCACCTGGCACTCAATTTACGAGGGGCGGCAGTCTAAGGCCGGCTTGGGCAGTCGGCAACATAATTGACGCGAATTGGTGTAACAAGTCCCGCAACAACTTGTTAAATGCGGGCGGTAACGCCTGTCCGCTGGTCACCGGGATCGACTTGGCCAGCCCATGACAGAAAGCATTCGCGGACAAAGCCACTTAATAGCAGGTTCAAGGACCTGGAAAAGTGGTCGTGTCCGCGACTGGATGACTCAAATTCCGCGACTTGCGCCAGCGACCCAATTCTGACTGCCTGCAAGCACATCGGTTCCGAATCGTTTCATAACAACAGGTGCCTTGCCCGGGCAGCTTTTGTACAACAATCAAAGTGGCATCTGGCCTTCAGTCCGGAATATACGCAGCAACAGCAGCAAAGGTAAAGCCACTGACCGTCCTGGCGTTAAAAAATCACGACTCGCCCCTCTTGGGCGCTCAGGCGCGCAGCATCCAGCACCCGCGCCGAAGCTACCGCGTCATGCGGATCCACCGGGTTGGGCCCGCTGCCTGCAATGGCGTCCCGCAATTGTCGATAGAACTCCAGCCAGCAGCCACGTTCGGACGCCACTTGTTTACGGTTTTCGCCCTGCTCCAGCCAGCCCCAGCGTTGACTTTCTTCGACTCCCCAGCGCTCGCCTTCGGAAACAGGCGTCAACCCTGCCAACGAGGCAGCCTCCTGACCGTCAAGACCTTCGACGCTATAACAGCCGGATGCGCCGCTGACCCGAAAGCGTGGGCCGGGGTGATTCTGCAGGCAGCTGCCCCATAAATGTGAAACCACCCCGTTGCGATGGGTCAGGGAAACAAAAAACTGATGGTCGACAGGCTCGCTCGGCGTGGCGAATTGCAGCTCTGCGTACACCTTGGCCGCCGGTCCGAACAGCAGCAACGCCTGATCCACCAGATGGCTACCGAGATCGCGCAACATGCCGCCGCCACTGGCTTTGCCGACAGATTTAGGGGAATAACGCTCGACCCGGGATTCAAAACGGCTGACATCTCCCAGAACGCCCTCATCAATCAATTTGCGCAGGGTCAGGAAGTCAGAGTCCCAACGGCGATTCTGGTAAACACTGAGCAGCACGCCCTTGCGCTCGGCTGCATCCACCAACGCCTGCGCCTGCTCGGCATCGGCGGCGAACGGCTTGTCGCTGACCACCGCGACACCGAGTTCGATGGCCTCCAGAATCAGCGCCTGGCGCGTTGCCAGCGGCGTGGAAATCGCTACCGCATCGACCCCGGCGGCAACCAGATCAGCCAGGCTGTCAAAAGCCTTGGCTTGAGGATGATCCTGCGCCAGTTCTTGCCGACGCTCCGCCGAACGGGTCACAACACCGACGAAGGTGGCGCCCGGCAAACTGGCAATCAGCGGCGCATGAAAATAACGACCGCCTTTGCCATAACCGACCAATCCGATTCGCATGGTCCTTTCCTTCTATTCATGTTCGTGGGATTGGAGCCCAGGCCTTCAGATTGGTTCTTGCCAGAGACGTCACCTGTACACGCAGCAGGCCCTTGTCCAATCTTTTTGTGCTCAAAAGGCCACAGACACCCTCAACTGGATCCATTTCTTATACATGTAAAATTATTTGTACAATTAATTGCGCATTCTTGTACAAGGCTACTATGATGGCCTTATGCAATGGAAAGCATAAGGACCGTCTTGAGGTCCTGCCTGCCACGGATCTGGGCGTCACGTTGTGTACCCAGCCGAGCCCGTCATTATGCTATTCAACTCTTCCAAGAAAGAAATACTCGAACTCCAACAGGTCATCGCCCAACAAGCGGAGCTGTTGCAGGCGATTGACCGCTCAATGGCCACCGTTGAATTCGACCTGAATGGCGTACTCATCAGTGCCAATGACAACTTCCTCAGGACCATGCGCTACAAGCGTGAAGACGTGGTCGGCCAGCCGCACAAGCTGTTCTGCAGCTTCGAATATGCCCGTAGCGCCGAATACCAACAGCTGTGGTCGCGTCTGCGCGCCGGCGAATTCGTGTCGGCCACTTTTCGCAGATTGGCTGGCGATGGGCAGAATGTCTGGCTGGAAGCCAGCTACAACCCGATCAAGGACAGTTCCGGCAACGTGGTCAAGATCGTCAAGTACGCCCTGGATGTGACGGAACGGATCCAGGCCGAAAGCGAGGCCGCCAGCAAGCTCGCCGGGCTGGACCGCGCCATGGCGGTGATCGAGTTCGATATGGAAGGACGTATTTTGCGCGCCAACGACAATCTGACGCGGCTGCTGGGCTATAGAGAAGCTGAAATGGTCGGCAAGAACCACCGCATGCTGTGTCCGCCCGAGTTTATTAACAGCAGTGAATACCGGGATTTCTGGGAGCGCCTGAACAAGGGTGAATTCTTCAGCGGCCAGTTCAAACGTCTGAGTCGCCAAGGCGACACAGTGTGGCTGGAAGCCAGCTATAACCCGGTGTATGACGCCAACGGCGATCTGGTGAAAGTGGTCAAGTTTGCGACCGACATCACTGCACGTATCGAGCAGCATATCCGTGATACCGAAAGCGCTGCACAGGCTTATCACATATCAGTTGAAACGCAGAAAGTTGCCGAGCAAGGCACGCAGGTGATTCACCTGGCCGCCAGCGAAATGCGCCAGATATCGTTGAACATTGATTCGTCGTCACGAATGATTGCGCAACTCGGTGAGCGTTCGGATCAGATCACTACCATCGTTAATACCATTCGCAGCATTGCTGACCAGACCAACCTGCTGGCGCTCAATGCTGCCATCGAAGCCGCTCGCGCTGGCGATCAAGGCCGGGGTTTTGCCGTGGTCGCTGACGAAGTTCGTCAACTGGCGGGACGCACCAGCCGCTCGACGGCAGAAATTTCGGAAATGATCGGGGTAATTCAATCGGAGACCCAGCAAGCGATTTCCAGCATGGACAACACCCGCGCCAATGCCAGCAAAGGCGTGGAACTGGCTGACCAGGCTGGGGCGGTGATCGTGCAGATCAGCGAAAGCACCAACAATGCGGTGGATGCGGTGAGAATGTTTGCGCAGGCTTCGAAGCGGTAAGGCCCGAGCGAAGTGTGTTGGAGCGAGGCTTGCCCGCGAATCAGGCACCTCGGTGAGCCAGGCCCACCGCATTATCGTTCTTCGCGGGCGAGCCTCGCTCCAACGGGTAAAGGGCTAGAGCTTGGCCTGATTCCTCTCCCCCATCTTCTTGCTGCGCTTTTCCAGGATCAGATACACGACAAGGGCAATCAGCAGTGGCATGAGGAAGTAGATGGCCCGATAGCCGATCAACGCCGCGAGCAAGGTGCCCTTGGAAAACTCGTGCTGCATCAAGGTGATGAATACGGTTTCCAGTACGCCCAGCCCGGCCGGGATATGGGTGATCACGCCTGCGATGCTACTAATCAGCAACACCCCGAGAATGGCCGGATAAAACGCTTTTTCCGGCAGCAGGATGTAGATCACCAAGGCCATCAGCGACCAGTTCAACGCGCCAAGGCTGGCCTGGGTCAGCGCCTGTTTCAGGGAAGGCAGAGTGACTTCGTGCTCACGGATCGTCCAGGAACGACGTGTGGAAAAACGACACGCCAGCAGATAGCCAACTGCGACTACCAACAAGGCAACGCCGATCAGGCGCAATGAGGTCGTGCCCACCGCCCAATCCTTGGGCAGCTCAAGAAATCCCATGGAGAACACCACGCCCGCCACCAGCATATAGCCCAGCCAGTTGGTAATCAGGCTGAGGCTCAGGATGCGCGTAATGGTTGGCACGTCCAGCCCGAGTCGCGAATAGAGCCGATAGCGCAAAGCGATGCCGCCAACCCACGAGCTGAGATTAAGGTTGAACGCGTAACACACGAATGCCACCGGGACGACTTGCTGGATCGACAGCTTGTGTCCGGTATAAAACCGCGCCAGCACATCGAAACAGCAATAGGTCAGGTAACTGCACAGGGCAATCCCGAAGGCGAGCGCCAAGGTGCTGATCTTGTAGGACAGCAAGGCCTGTTTGACTTCCTGCCAGTCGAGATTCTTCACCAATAAAAACAGCAACACCGGCACCGCGACGAGGAAAAACACGTTGAACGCGCGCTTGGCCCATTTCCATTTGCTGCCCTGCTTGCTGCCCTGTTTTCCGCTGGTGCGCTCGGAAGGTGCATCGGATGCCTGAATCATGCGGATTTCTCCTGATCGGACTGCAGATTGACCCGCAAGTCATGGGGGACGCCATCTTTTTGCTCTTGCTCGATGACACTCGCCTCGGGAATCACATCCGCCGCGCGCAGCGGTTTAAGCCGCAGGCCATGGGCGGGAAACAGGCCGGCAATGGCCGGGAAGTGCCGCAGAAAATGGAAACTGAGGAAGATCATCGGCGCTCGCCACCATTGCCCGCGCGCGGCACCTTTGAGGCTGATTTGCTGACTGTGCGCAGCGGCCAGATCACGCAAATGTTCATGCAATTGCTGATTGAGCCCAGGGTCGCGAATAAACAGATTCACTTCCAGATTCAGCGCCAGGCTCAACGGGTCGAGGTTGCTGGAGCCCACGGTGGACCATTCGCGATCAATCAGCGCCACTTTGCCATGCAGCGCCCGCTGTTTATATTCGTGGATCACCACGCCTTCACGCAGCAGGAAGGTGTAGGTCAGCCGCGAGCAGACGCGTACAAATGGCATATCAGGCTGCCCTTGCAGAATCAGCGTCACTTTGACGCCACGCCGCGCCGCGTTGCGCAACTCGCGCAGGAATCGATAACTGGGGAAGAAATACGCATTGGCAATCGTGATGCGATGGCTCGCGTTGCGCATCGCCAGCAAGTACTGCTCTTCAATATCGGTGGTGTGTTCCTTGTTGTCGCGCTCGCACAGCAACATGCGCGCGCTGCCCGCGTGATGCGGCTCGATCCGCAACGGCTTGAACTTCGACCGCACGGCTTCGCCAAGCATACCCATGGCCGAGGCGTGAATATCCGCGACGATGGGACCACGCACCATCACCGCGTAGTCCTGCTTGGCGGTCACGCCGGTGTCGCTCATGTGATCGACGCTGTAATTGATGCCACCGATGAAACCGATCTCGCCGTCCACCACCACGACCTTGCGATGCAGGCGCCGGAACAGGTTGGTGCGCATGCCCATCACTCGCGGCCGAGGATCGAACAACTGGATATGAACCCCGGCGGCAATCATGCGGCCGACAAAGGAGTTACTCAGGTCCGAGGTGCCATAGTCATCAACGGTGACCACCACCCGCGCGCCATTGGCAGCCGCCTGGAGCAAGGCTTGTTGCAGCGCTTCGCCGACCCGGTCTTCGAAAATGATGAAGGTTTCCAGCAAGACTTCCTTGCGCGCCGCGCGGATGCAATCGAAGACTCGGGTGAAATAATCCTCGCCATTGATCAGCAGCTCTACCGAGTTACCGTCGCGCCACTGTCCGTGGTGTTTCATGTGATCGTTCATAAGGTCACCTCCACTGCGAGTGGCGCATGATCGGAGAGATGCGACCATGGCCGGTTGGACAAGACTTTGGGCCTGTGGGTGGTCGCGTTGCGCACATAAATCCGGTCCAGCGCCAGCAACGGCCAGCGCGCCGGGAAACTCTTGGCCGGTGTGCCAAATTTATCGACGAAAGCCTCATGCAGGCCGGTGCCGACCAGTTGCGCATCGGCGCGTTGGCGCCAGTCATTGAAATCCCCGGCGACAATCACCGGAGCCGACTCCGGCAGACGCGCCAACAGCTCGGCGAGCAGCTTCAATTGCTGACGACGGTGCCCTTCACGCAGACCGAGGTGCACGCAAATGGCATGCACCTGACCAAACTGCGGGACTTCCAGAATGCAATGCAGCAGCCCGCGCTCTTCCGTGCCGTGAACGGATACGTCGAGATTCTCATGGTGGCTGATGGGGTATTTGGACAGCAGCGCATTACCATGATCGCCATCGGGATACACCGCGTTACGGCCATAGGCGAAGTCACTCCACATGCTGTCCGCCAGGAACTCGTACTGCGAGGTTGTCGGCCAACCCTTTACCCGCTGGGCATGGCTTTGATGCTCGCCATGCACCTCCTGGAGAAACACCACATCGGCGGAAACGCTGCGAACGGCGTCACGCAGCTCAGGCAGAATGAAACGCCGATTGAAGATCCCGAAACCCATGTGCATGTTCATCGTCAATACGTTCAGTGATACACCGGTCGCGGTGGGGGTACGTACGCCAGTCGGCGTAATGGCACTGCTCAAAACTTCACTCCTTGCATGTCGCCCGGCGCCACTTCCAGTCCTTGAGTCAAGTCGAAGCGTTCCAGCAGTTGGCGGGCGTCATACGGCGCCCGGACTTTGATGTCGTTGTCGAAATAGCAAAATATATCCCGCGATTTACGCTTCGGACCGGCCTTGGCGACAATCAGGTGCGCGTCAGCAGGTTGCGATCCCTCGCGCCAGTCCTGAATCCGGTCGCCCCAGCGTTTAAGCGCCTTTTCGGTATAGCCACTGGCGTAGAGCTTTTCGTCGCCGTGCAAGCGCAGGTAAACGAAGTCGCTGGTCAGGTCTTCGATGTACGGCCACTTGCCTGCCGTATCCGCCACCACCAGCGCAACCTTGTACTTGCGCAACAGGGCGACAAACTCAGGAACCAGAAAGCTGTCGTGGCGGATTTCCACGGCATGCCGCACGCGGCCAGTCTTCGGCATGTCCAGGTAGCCGGGCTTTTCCATGCGCTCGTCGCAATCTTTGGCACAGGCCTTGGCCTGTTTCATGTCCTTGGGCAGCAACCCAAGGAAGTGCTCGAATTTCTGCGCATCGAATTTGAAGGTCGGAGGAAATTGCCAGAGAATCGGCCCTAACTTGTGCTTGAGCTGAAAAAGGCCCGAGGCAAAGAAATTCGCTACGGGCTTTTCAATGTCGTTGAGACGTTTTACATGCGTGATAAAACGCGGCGCCTTGACGCTGAACACGAAGTCGTCAGGCACCTCGGCAAACCAGCCGGCGTACAGCTTCGGTGTTTTCAGGGAATAAAAAGAGCCATTGATCTCAATGCTGTTCACGGCACGTGAGGCAAATTTCAGCTCGTTTTTCTGCGTCAGTTCCTCGGGATAGAAATCGCCCCGCCATGGAACATAGCGCCACCCGGAAATGCCAATGCGGATATCACTCATGGAAGTGGTCTCGGTTTCGTGTGCGATGTGAGGCGACAGTCACGTCATATGAAGCCTGTCGCTCGCACAGGTTCCCTAACCCGTCTGCCTGGCAACCGCAAAGACTCGTCTAGAGCGGGCGATCCAGCACGGAATCATCGTCTTCATCAATGACACCGAGGCTGCCTGGCAGGGTTTCCGGATCCGGCGGATCCACGTCATTGCCAATGCCCGGTTCTGCTTCCGAAAAGCCTGGATCAACCACATCGCCGTCGTCCAGATCGGCATCCTCATCGTCAAGTAAATCAGGATCGGGCGGGATTGATTGTTGGGTTGTTAAAGTGTCCATAACCACCTCTTTGGCATAACCTCCGACGGAGGCCTTAACGATTCGAATACGCCAAAGTTGCTCCGTTCAATGCATTTAGCAACCTTACATCGACAATAACTGACTGACTAACTGCGCCGCTCACTTGCTAAACCGTTCATCTGCAACACGGAACCTAATGAGATTTCTCAGCGATAAGCGCCATGACCGCTCGTCGGCTTTGGCACTGTTTCAATAAACTTTCCTCACCAAAATTGCTTCTCAAGAACACGAGGCAACTGTCTCGCCAGTGCCAACTCAAACAATACTCGCGGGTGAAATGATCATGCCTAATACTTCGAAACAGAAAGATGATGACAAGTCGAAAAATACCGGGAAAGGCTCGGGCAACTTTGCCGACAATCCTGAAAAGGCTTCTGAAGCAGGCAAAAAGGGCGGCAAGGCCAGCTCCGGAAGTTCAAGTAAAAGTTCAAGCAAATAAACATTCCGTCCTATCAGGACGGGAACTTCTGTTCCCGTCCTCCGCTATTAACGTTCTGGAGATCTGCCCATGAAGCAACTCACCGCATTACTGCGCCCTACCCTGATGACCCTTGCCCTTGGGCTGACAACGATGAGCGCCTTCGCCGCAACCCCGGCCGGATTCGTTGATGACGCATCGGCCAAAGGCCTGGCCGAAATCCAGACAAGTCGGTTGGCTTTGCAAAAAAGCCATTCGGCCGATGTGAAGAAGTTCGCCCAGATGATGGTCGATGACCACACCGCAGCCAATAAAGAGCTGGCACAGGTGGCGACAGGTCTGAAACTTAAAGTGGCGGACGACGCGGAACTGATGGCCCGTGCGAAAAAAATGGTCCTTGAATATCGTGAAGAGTCGTTCGACAAGGCCTACGCCAACAATCAGGTTGTGGCACACGAGCAAACCATTGAACTGTTTGAAGAAGAGATCAAATCCTCCAAGACGCCTGAGTTGACAGCCTTCGCCAAGAAAACCCTGCCTAAACTCCAACATCATCTGGAAGAGGCCAAATCGCTTCAGGCCAAATACAAGTAATTCAATCTGCACAGCCGTTTGCGTCTTCGGCGTAAGTCGCCGGGACGCAAATCTGGCTTTCCTAGATCGGCCATCCCGCGCTACTGCGTTTTCGTGCTTTTTCGCGACTGCCGCAGATATTCATCTGGCACCAGCGTCGACCGCCATTTTTTGAATTGTCGATAAACAACCAGTCGCAATCAGGCGTGGCGCAGACTTTCAAGCGCAGTTGATCCGGTTCGGTCAGCAGGCTCGCCGCCTGGGTCGCCAGGCGAGCCATAAAATTGTCTGTCATATCATCCAGACTATTCCCGATTTCCCACTGCCAGATTACGTGCTGCCCTTGCATGACGAGCCGACGTTGCGCGGCCGTACTCGCCAGTACCTGATTCAGGTAATTCAAGGCGCGATCATCCAGCAGTCGCCCCTCAGCCACTGGCAGCAGCAGTTGGTAAAGCTGTTCACGGAACGCAATCAGGCGCTGGAAGGAGAATGCAGCTGCCGGTTGCTCGACCAGCCCCAGGTAATGTTCAAACTCCGGGTCATTGATCAGACGGGCATGCTGAAACCAGCGCACCACATCCTCCAGCGTCGCCAGCTTGTCCACCACTTCCCCCAATGAACTGCCCGGTCGGCGCCCATTGCAGGTATTCAGGTAATCGAGTACTGCCAAGCCACCCACCAGCCGCAGTGAGCTGATTTTGAGTTGACTGATAAACATGATCAGCCCCTTGTCTTGATCCGACACCTGAAGCATGGCAGATATCAGCAAAGAACCAAGTGCTATCGGACGGCGTACAACCTGTAATGCGCCGAGCGGTTTTCACGACGCTTCTTGATTTACACAACCCATGGCGTTGATGAAGATCGTCCACTCCTCAGCCCGGGCGCGATGCCGCGTACCAAGCCGCTCTTTGACATTTGTGGGATTTAAGTCTTGAGTCAATGCAGCCGTGTGGAAAACCCGAAACGTGAAACACGCATAGTTGGCATCTGCGATGGAACGCATATTTTTTCAGATCAGGCTTTTACGCTGCTTAACTGTGGTCGCAGTTTTTTGCGCGGGATTTACCGCTGTAATTGCAGCCACCCTGGGAGGGATTGCGGTAGAGGTCGAGAACCAATCCGAGCCCGTTTTGTGTGCCGAGAAAGACAACGTTACGCTCAATATCAAATCAACCGAGGTCCTGAGTTTTCGTATCGAAGCGACCCATCCTGCGTATATCGGGTCATTGCAGGCGGACCGCACCGCCGCTGACTTCACTGCCTGCGACATACGGGAAGACCCGGCTTTCCATACCTCAGGGCCGGAACAACGGGTGACCCTTTACGAAACCAATGATGTGCGCCTCATAGGCTATACATTTCCAACCTTTTGGCGGCCCAGTGACGTTCCCTTCAAGGTGGGTGAACGGACCGAGAGAGGGCTGCACATGGTGCAACTCTGGGTCCATGCCAGTGGTCGCCTTGAGGAGATTCTGGTCCTGTATCCGCCGGACGGTTACTGGCGAGCACGACCGCTACCACCGAACCACATGCGCTCGACGTCCTATGGAAGCTCATTCCTGGTCGGGCCGATCGAAGTCAAGGGCAGGCCGGTGGTCGAGATAAAGGAAATATCATTCGACCCCAAAACAACGACGTTTCTGCTGAGCTTCGTCAACGGTGGAACCGCCAGACTGACCGTGAGCGCAATAGACACTGATGAGCAGGTGATTGAGGTCTCTTTCGACAAGCCAATCAGTAATGGCCCCTTTGCAGCCTTGCGGTCGATGTATGTCACCGAGTTCAATGCCGACGCCGCCCGCATCGCAACACGAGGGCCGGAGCAACCGGGGTGGAGTGAAGAGCCGATCATGGCATTCAGGAAAGCCGATGCGACCGATATCTGGACCGGAAGACTTGTTCCATCACGGCACAATACCAGCGCGCCGGACATCATCTTCAACGGGTTTTCCAGAACAATCACACCCACCGGCAGGCCGGTATCCAATGGCCAGGTCGATTCAACCGAAGATGTCGATCAGCGTTAGCGTGAGTTTCCGGCATTGATCAAGGCTTTCACCGCGCTTTCCCTGAGCATGCGTGGAATCGCGGAACCCGGCCCCGCAAGTTGAGCGCCGGTGGTGACTTCGAAACTGGCCTGGTTGTCGGTGGCCGAGCTACCGCCCACAAAAACCGTGAACTCGCCCGGCTCGACTCGGCGCAAAAAGAAGTGATCCAGCAGCGCCAGGTCATCCTGATCAAGCTGGAAAGCAAGCGTCCTGGTTTCGCCTGGTGCAAGTTTGACCCGTTCAAAACCACGCAATACGCGCACGGGTCGGGTGACACTGGCGGTGCTTTGGCGCAGATACAACTGCACGATTTCGTCGCCCTCACGTTGCCCGGTATTACTGACATCAACCTTTATCGTCAGTGTCTCGTCAGGTGCAATCCGCCGGGCGCTTAGCCGGGGTGGCTGATAGGCGAACGTGGTGTAGCTCAGACCATGACCAAAGGGATAAAGCGGCGTCCACGATCCGTCGATATATTTGGAGGTGTACTCGGACTCGATACTCGGTGGACGGCCAGTATTTTTCCGGGCGTAGTAAATGGGCAATTGCCCAACTGCCCGAGGAAACGTAATGGGGAGTTTGCCACTGGGGTTCACATCTCCAAACAGGACATCGGCGACCGCGTGGCCCATTTCCGAGCCGAGAAACCAGGACTCAAGAATCACGGGCACTTGATCACTCATCAAGGAAAGCGCCAACGGGCGACCGTTCATGAGCACGACGACCAAGGGTTTGCCTGTCTCGACCAACCGAGCCAGCAGCGCTTCCTGACCGCCAGGCAAACCCAGCGACATCCTGCTTCGCGCCTCGCCGCTCATTCTTGCGGTTTCACCCAACACCGCGACGATAACATCGGCATCGCTACTGGCGCGCAATACGTCATCAATGCCCGAGAGGTCCAGACTTTCAGGCGAGGCACCCGGTACGTGAATGACCGCCGTCGTGGACGACACAGCTTGTTTTATACCCTCGAACACCGTGACCGACTCTTCGGTACGTATTGGCCCGGCCCAGGGTCCCAGGATGGATTCGGCATCTGTAGCCAATGCACCTGTCACCACCAGCTTTTTGAGGTCCTTGCGCAGTGGCAGCAATCCCTGGTCATTCTTAAGCAGCACGATGGATTTCTGCGCCGCCTCCCTCGCCAGGCTCCGGGTCTCGGGTATCCGGGCAAGAGCCTGCACACGAGCCGCATTACTGTAACTGTACGGATCTTCAAAAAGACCCAAGCGTTGCTTGGCTTGAAGCACGCGTCGTACCGCATCATCCAAAGCGTCATTTTGGAGTTGGCCGCTTCGAACCAGTGCGGGCAACTGCTGTTGATAGAGGCCGCCGGCCATGTCGATGTCGATGCTTGCGTTGAAGGCCAACTGCGCGGCGCTGGATTCTGTCGCAGCCACGCCATGCTCGATCAAATTGTCCACACCGTTGAAATCGCTGACGATGAGACCGTTGAAGCCCCATTGTTTACGCAGATAATCGTGCAGCAACCTATGGTTGGCATGCATCGGCGTGCCCGCGATTTCGTTGAATCCAGGCATGATCGCGTCAGCCCCCGCCTCCACTGCGGCCCGAAACGGCGGGAGATAGACTTCACGCAGCGTGCGTTCCGAGAGGTCGGCAATGTTGTAGTCACGTCCCGCTTCAGCTGCTCCATATCCGGCGAAATGCTTGGCGGTTGTCATCATTGTGGAGAGATCAGGCGGTCCTGTCCCGTGAAAGCCTCGAACACGGGCAACCGCCAGGGCGGCCCCCAAAAACGGGTCCTCACCGGCACCTTCAACCACACGTCCCCAACGCGGATCACGCGCAATATCGACCATCGGCGCGTAGGTCCAATGTATGCCGTAAGCAGTGGCCTCCATGGCCGCAGCCCTCGCCGTGCGCCGTGACAGTTCCGGATCCCAGGCCGAGGCTTCGGCCAGCGGAACAGGGAAAATGGTTCTGAACCCATGGATCACATCGAAGGCAAACAACAAGGGAATTCGCAACCGGGATTCTTCGACAGCCACGCGCTGAAGCTTGCGTGTGGCCTCGACGCCATAAGCATTGAGCAAAGAACCCACGCGCCCGTCACGAATGCTGTCCTCTCCGCCGATTTCCACGATGGGACCAGCGGATGTTGTCTGGACAGCCGACTGGCTGAGCTGGCCGGCCTTCTCTTCAAGGGTCATCCGGGAGAGCAGGCTGTCGATCAGATCATCGTTGTCGAAATCCGCGCCAGCACTCGCACCCAGTGAAGTGCCAGTAGCGAGCGCGGTGAACAAAAGCACGGGCAGGAGTCGAGAATGTGCCATGACATTCACACTGCCTTCACTCTGCTCATCAGCTCCGAGCTTTCTTGCTCGGCAGACGCCAATGGCGCTGAAGTGAACGGGTGATACTGATAGAGCCACGTCTCTGACAACGCTTCATCGCCCAGTTGCAGAAACAACCGCAGCTCCACTGGCTCGCTGCCCTCCACGCCCAAATCGAACTGAGCCCGCCAATGCCCCTGCTTGCCGTCAGGGACGGCCTCCGTGAATACATTCGATACTTTGCCTCTAGATGAAGAAAGCACCGCCAGCGGTCGAACCCCGAAGGGAATTTTTGCGAGGCCGTCGCCCTGAAACTCCACAACGAACTTGCGATCGCCCTTGGGTCGCTCCTGACCGGGCAGGCCACCGCGGCCGAGACGAGTCGCCACGCAACGAGCCAGTGGCGAAGGAAAAGGTTCGTCCGCCTGCCAGNGTCCCCCTGCCAGTGCAGGCGGTAACGCAGGCGGAAATTTTTACCTGTCTCGGCCGCAGGCTTGGGGACCCACATGGCGACAATGTTGTCGTGCGTCTCGGCGTCGGTTGGAATTTCCACCAACTGCACGCTGCCTTCGCCCCAGTCGCCCAGAGGTTCAACCCATAGACTGGGACGCCGTTCGTAGTGCACACCATCCTGGTAATGGTCGAAATCGCGATCGCGCTGCAACAGGCCAAAGCCTTTGGGATTGTTGTCGATGAAAGCCGATGCCATGGTGCGCGGGGCGTTATTGAGTGGACGCCAGATATGCTCGCCGTTGCCGGTCCAGATGGCCAGACCGTCCGAATCGTGCACCTGCGGCCGCCAATCGATGGCAGTGGGCTTGGCGGTATCGGAGTACCAGAACATGGAGGTGAGCGGCGCGATCCCCAGACGCTCGATGTCCCTGCGCAAAAACAGGGAAGCATCGATATCCATGATGACCCCTTTATCCCTGTGCAGGACAAAACGATAGGCTCCGCAAATACTCGGTCCTTCAAGTAACGCGTAAACAGTAACCGCAGTGCTGCGTGTGTCTGCGGCTGCTTCAAACCAGAAATGGCTGAAGTCTGGAAACTCCTCAGGCTGGCTTGCCTGCGCCACATTGACCGCAATACCGCGAGCGGAAATGCCGTACTGATATTGATCACCGATCGCGCGAAAGTAGGAGGCCCCGAGAAAGGCTACCCAGTCATTGGTGCGCCAATCCAGTTGGCGCTGGTCGCCGGAGCGGCTCTCCTGGAAACGGAAACCGGCGAAGTGATTTCCTGGCGGCAGCAGGCGAGCGGGACTGTCTGCAGGCATGTCGAAATAGGATTCGTCGAAGAGAATCTCACGCGCCATGTCGTCGTGAACAACGTGCATTGCCACGGGAAAACGAAAATAAGTACCCAGGTGAGAGAAAACAACCGGGTACTGCCCCGGCCCCAGGGCAAACAGGGCGTGGGACGTGTCGAATTTTATTTTCCCGTGCGCATCATAATTGATCTGCGACAGCACCTCGGCTGGGCCGGCGGTGGGAGCAAACCAGGGCATCCGCGACTTTGATTCCGCCAGTTCAATCAAACTTTCAAATGAAAAAGGTGAAGCGTCCCCCAACCGGAGTTTTTCCTCTTCCCTGCCTATCGCTGACGAAAGTTTGCCCATGCCGGCGAGCGCCACTGACAGGGTTGAAAGTGCGAGAAGCGATCGACGAGTAAGCATGATTTTCGTCCATGATTTGATTTCGATTAAAAGTGTGTAACCCCTTTAGCCATGCGGTATTGGCGACATCACCGTTTGTAGAGATGTTGAGAAAGTGCGTTGAAACTACAATCCGCAAGATCCAGCCAGGCACATATGTCCTCCACCGACTCACCAATGCTCAGCACATCGCTGCGCAGATGCACTTCCGGGAAAACCGGCGTTTCATAAGGCGCATCGATGCCGGTGAAGTTTTGCAGTTCCCCGCTTCTGGCTTTGCGGTACAAGCCCTTGGGATCTCGTTGTTCAGCGACAGCCAGCGGCACGTCGACGAAGACTTCAACGAAGCGCTCGCTGCCAACAATTGAACGCGCGTGATGCCGTGCCGTGCGGGTGGGTGAAATAAGCGCGACCATTACGGTCAGCCCGGCGTCTGCCATCAATGCGGCGACTTCGGCCACGCGCCGAACATTTTCTTCCCGGTCGGCGGCACTGAAACCGAGGTCCCGACACAGTCCGTTACGCAGCACATCCCCATCAAGAATGCAGGTCCTCAGGCCTCGGGAGCGCAATGCAAAATCCAGGGCCTTGGCGATGGTCGATTTGCCGGACGCGGACAGTCCGGTAAACCACAGCACCGTGCCTTGGTCATGCATAGCCATAGCTGATCGATTGAACGCATAGGCACTGTGGTCATTTAGTTTTTGATAATCATCAACGACGCCTTCCATAGCGAGCTATCTCCTGTTGGTAAATATTCAGTCGTCGGGGGGTTTGTCAGGCAGCAGGCCGACCACCATCAGCTGCACCAGCAATAATCCGGCGATACACAGATACAGCGGCGCAAAGGAACCCAGCAGTTCCTTGCAGGTGCCGCCGAGAAAATTGCCCAATACGCCGCCCACACCGATCAAGACATTGGCGATACCGAAGGCACGTGTCAGGCAATCAAGAGGCACGATCTGCCCCAGATAAGTCGGGACCAGACCAAATACCGGGTAAAACGCCAGCGCAAATAAAAAGCCGGCCAGATAAAACCCGCTGTCGCTGTCCAGGTAATAGACGCAAAGACTTGCCAGGCATGCACTGACAAAACACAGCATCAATGCCCGGCGCGAGCCCAGCCGATCGGCCACCCAGCCGACGAGAAAGCCTGCGGCCATTCCCACCGCGCCGATTGTCGACCACACCATCCCCGTGGTCGCTACGGACATGGAAAGCTCTTCACGCATGAATGGCGCCAGGTAAGTCTGAAACGGCAGCAGCGTCAGGCCGTTGAGAAAAGCCACCAGCCAGGTGAGATACAGCGGCACGGACAACCAGCTTTGGGTAGCGGTCTGTCGTGACGTGACCGGGTGAGAGTGCAACGCGCCTGGCGACTGACGCAGCAAATACCAGGCTGCGACACACACCAGAATCGACAGCAATCCGGCAATCAACCAGATGGCGCGCCACCCGCCGTGCAGGGTCAATAGGCTGACCAGCACGCCATTGATGAATACGCCGTAACTGGTCCCACTGGAGATCAGGCCCATCACTCGCGCCCGGGTTGTGACGGAGAAGTGGGTCGCGACGATTTCGGCCAGCGGGATGTACGCCGACGCCGAACAGCCGCCAAGCAAAATCAGCAGCCCTCCGGATAACCAGATTGAATCGCTGACACTCAGCCCCAGCAACGCCAGCGAGGTCGCCACCGTTGAATACAGACTGATTTTCCAGCCCGCGACAAAACGGCTGAGGTAACCGGCGAGAAATGAAAAGCCCAGAAACCCGATCTGGGCGCCGCCGGTAATCAGCCCGACGGTGGTGTAGTCAAAGCCGATGTCACGCCGCATGTCCACCAACAGGTTGGCGAACAGATAGACACCAAAACCATAGGTACAAGCAACGAAGCCGGTCAGGACAATCGCCAGCACCACGCCGCTACCGACGCGAGTGGAATCATCGGCGGCCGCCGTCAGCGCGGGCTCGATCGGGTTGCTGGCAGACGACCTATTCATTTGGCAATCGCCGTATGAATGATGAAGTCACAGTCCAGCGGATCATAGATTGGCCGGAAATCACCAAACGACTGAGGCCGAAAGAAGCCCGCTTCACTGATCTCGCCTTTGAGTTCCTCCGGCAAAATCGGATAGACCTGCAACCTGTAGCAAGCGCCGTCGCTGAAGGTATAGATGAACTCGCACAGTTGATCGCTGACCTGCCCCAGACTGACTTCGGCGTTATGCCCGCAATAGTAGTAACGGCCGGAGGACTTGAAGCGACCGGCACGTATGGCGCGGAAGTTGCGCTGATCCACCACCAGGAGCCCGCCCGGCTTGAGCAGCTGCCTGAACCGACGCAATACCCAATGACGATCATGCTTGTCGAACACGTGGCACAGAGAACTGCCCAGGCACAGTACGGCATCGAAAGTGCCCAGTCGGCGGGGGTCGAGTTCCAGCCAGTCGCGCTGCAGGATCGGGATATCCAGCCCTCTTGATTTAGCGTTGACGCGCGCCCGCTCCACCATGGTCGAGCTGCCGTCGCACGCCAGGACGTTGAAACCGGCCTTGTGCAACTGCACCGCATGGAATCCGCTGCCAGTGGAAACATCGATAACCGTTTTGGCGCCCAGTTTGCTCAGCAAATCGGCAAAAAAGCTGCCTTCGCCGGCTGCACGTTTGTCCCAGTCGATCAGTTCATCCCAGCGGCTGACAAAGTCGTGGGTGTATTGAGTTGCGTAATCAGCACAGCCGCTGCGGTTACCGACTGGAGCGTGCCCCTTGCGACCTTCACGCCGGATGTAGGTCATGTCTGGCGCTCCCTGTCTGTTCGAGCCTTTGAACGTAGTCCTGGTATTTGCGCCCCAGCTCCGCGGCCCATTGATGCACGTCTTGCAGGGACATACGAGACACGGAATAACCCAGCAGGGATTCCATGATCGCCATCTGCTCAAACTCGAAGGAAACGCTGCCATCGGCGTTTATCGCGCGAATGCCGTCCTGTTGCTGGCCGCGTTGGTTCATCGCAATCGCCTCGGTGCGGGCCACACCGTAGGGTAAACTGAGCAACACCCGGCCCAGACCGACGCTGACCGGATATCCACCCGGCAAGCCACCCGGTGCAGGTGCATGGGTCTGCACCTCGTAGTCGGCAAACAGGTTTTCGATGACGCTGATTGCCGAGGTTGCGGTCAGGAACTGCCCATCGACTCCGCCCAGACGGCGAAACTGCGTGCGCACGCATGCGAAGATCAGCGCATCGTCAAATGCCCCAGTGCAATCCTTGCCGTTGACGCGGTAGTGGAGCGAGTAATTGGCATCCGCCGGAAGTCCGGCACGAGGCACGTAGTGGCTGAAGAAATGCGAGGCGATCAGTCTGACCTGTACCGCTTCAGGGGAACACATGGCCAGCCGCGCGATGGCCATGCGTGTGGCAGGAACCAGATTGGCGACATTGCCGATGCCGGTATCCGGCGCCATGCCCGCCTTGTCCAGCACCACATTCACTGCGTCAGGAAAGGCGCAGTTGACCACAATGGCCCTGCACCCCGCATGTTTGACAGCTCGCATCAACTCATAGGCCGGCGCCAGGTGCATCGGCAACCAAGGGCCCAGCTGCGCCTGATCCAGTGCCTGAAAAGCAGTAGCCGGCAATTGGGTAATCACTCGCCACGATTGCAGGGAGGCGCAGTTGAGAATGATGTCCGGATGAATGCGGGTAATGATCGCGGAGTTTTCTTCGACGTTGCCCTCGCCAAGATTCATCTCCATGGGATGAATCGTACACAGCGTATTCATCTGCAGGCAGCTCAGGCGTACGAGATTACAACTACGGGTAACTTTTTCCAGGTCACGACTGGCAACGTAGAAAATATATTCGTTGCGTGGCGCCAGGATCTGGAGAATCTGCAGGCACAGATTTCCTCCACCCACGATCAGTAATTTTTTCTTGTCCATGACGTTTCTCCTTATCGACAGACTGAAGCCCACGCAGGCTGAAAGCACTCTGGCTAACGTGGGTAAGCGCCGTTATCCACGGCAATAACCTGGCCGGTCAGGTGCCGGCTTTTTTCTCCCAGCAAGAAGACGATCACATCGGCAACCCCTGATGGCTGGATCGGCTCCCTGAGGATTTCCTGACGTTCGTACTCCCTGCGTCGATGCTCAGGAATGCGGTCGAAGATCGAGGTATTGCGCACCAGAGCGGGCGACACCGCGTTGACGCGGATCGAAGGTGCGAAATTCCAGGCGTTGGCCTTGGTCAGGCCGATGACGCCCGCCTTGGTTGCCCCGTACAGTGCGTCGAAACTGCCCACCTCTCCCGCCACTGAAGTGACATTGACAATGCTTCGAGTACCACCGCTCGACATTTCTTGCCGGGCAAAATCCCGAGACAGGTAAATCAACGACTTCAGATTCACCGTGCACATCTCATCAATCTGGGCATCGCTGTAATCAAAGACACTTTGACCGTGATAAAGACCGGCGTTATTAACCAGACCCGAGAGCGACTCGTGACGAGAGTAAAGTTGCGGGATAAAAGTCTTTAATGTCGAAAAGTCCGCGAAATCGGCACCGATAACTTCGAGCCGATCACTGCCGGCTTCGGCCAGCAAAGACTCCAATCCTGCGACGTCCTTGTCGGCGGCAATCACATAAAAATCTTCTGCCAGGCAGGCCATCGCCGCAGCCCGGCCAATACCATTGGCCGCTCCGGTTATAACGACTTTCTTTTTCATGTTGACCCTGACGTGTTTGTAAACTGATTCATGCGTTCGAAATAGGGCCGGTGAAAACGGTAGTACTCAATCAGGCGGGAATTGTCGCCAAGTTGACTGCTGTCGAAAGCCGAAGAAACCATCGAATTAATCTGCGTACTGTTCTCGGCGGCTTTATGCCAGCTGCGCCAGGGCAGCCATTGCTGCGGGCATTCCTTGTTCCAGTTGAGTGCATCGGGCAAAAACGGCAGTTGCAGATAATCACACAATTTACGAATGGTCTTTTGCGGCTCCCGGGCAAGTTCATCGGCATTGATGACATAGGGAATACGTCCCGTCAGCCGTGTCACCTCGCAGAAAATTTCGTACTGTGCCTTATGCCCAATGGCCATGAGCGGCATCTGCGGATAAATCGCAAAATGGGAAAGAATGGAACTCGCGGGTTCGCGGATAATAAAGATATTCTCCTGCTCCAGAAGAAACTCTGAATCAGCTTTCAACTCAGGCAGGCAGTGATAACACATGTCCTTGTGAAACACGGCGCGCTGCTGCCGCGCTTCACGCAGCAGCGCCTTGACCCCCTCGTAAGACGTCGGCAAGCCACAGTCCAGGTTGTCCGACGGGATCGGCGAATCCTGACCGAAAGCCACATGAGCAAACGGCTCGTGGAACACTTCGAAATCCTGACGCTCGATGAACACCCGCTCCAGTACGGTTGATCGCGAGCGAGGATGAGCCCATAGCGCTATCATCCGATTCATGACTGCCCACCTGCGCTAGCTCGCAAGACGGCTGTCGGCTTTTGCGACAGACCCATTCTTAGCGACTCGATGAAGCTGTCCAGCTCAGGCCGTGCGCCACAGGCATACTCATGCGCCGTGACAAATGCCGGGTGCAGCGCAAACCCTTCAGGTTCAAGGCCGCCCAATTGGTAGGCTTCCCTGAAGTAATCGATGCGCAGCAGCTTGTCCAGAACCTGGCTCGGGATTGTCAGACTTCGGGCAGGCAATACTGGCCGGCCTGCGCGCTCGCGGCGCAGCAAAAACTCGATGATTGGCGCCGGCAAGGTGTAGAGAGTGGTCCGTTCGCCAGTGCGCTCAAGGTGCCAGCAATGCTCACTTTCCTGCCCCTCGCCATCAACCTTGATGCTGGCGATGAGCAGACGAGCCGGGCTTTTCGTGGCAGCGAGCAATGTCTGGATCGCATCATAAACCGCCAGTTCAGCCCATCGTTTATCTTCAGTGGTCAATACGATACCGAGCGCCTGAGCCTGACGATCGAACGCTTCATGCACACCGAAACGACCGATCATGAAGGTGATGACATACCGCGCATGGGCAATGTCTACGCCCAGACGACGCGCCTTTGCCCGCCCCCGCTCGATAGCCTCAAGGCCAGCGGCAAATTGCGAAACGGTAAAGCAAAATGTGTTGTTGATCGAACACCCCTGAGCGACAAGTTGTTCAATCGCCCGATACCCTGCCTGACTGCCGGGGATCTTGATCATGATGTTCGGTGCCAGCCGGGACAATTCCAGGCCGTGTTTGACAATTGCCGAGGTATCCTCGCCAAGAAACGGATCAACTTGAGCGGACATCCAGCCGAAACGCTGACCCGAATCACGCCACATTGCGTCTAATTGCCTGGCGGCATCCAGAACAAGCTGGCTGTAGATATTCCGGCGACGCTGTGTAACATTCAGCCGTTCATCCCAGCTATTATTTCGCTCCGCCCAGCAATAATGAGCGTGTAAAAAAGCCGAATTGATTAGCCGTGGATTAGTCGTAACACCCGTTATTCCAGAAAAACTTTCAGATAACGGCTCCGGCAATAGAGAATCGATAACACCTCTCAACTCATGATAGCGTTCCACCATTGCTGACTTGAAAACCCCATAGCAGGCAGGTGAACCATCCCACCAAACTTCCGAATCCGGATTAGCCTTTTTCAGAAGGCGAACATATCTCAAACCAGCCATTAGCGGCTCCAATGAGCAGTCAACTTAGACTTCTCGGCGCCGGTGCGCAGAGCACCGAGAAAATGCATTATTAGTATTGGGCGGAGGCCATCTTAGTATTGCCCTAAAGATGGATCCCATACTTACACCTGTCAAACGGGCAATGGTGGTTTGCTGAGCACAATTGGAAATAAAGACCAGAGGTTTAATTTCATCCGGGCAGATAACTTTGTTGCCCGGCCATAAGCATCCGAAATCGGTCTGCCCACGTCGTAATTCCAAACGTCGGGATATAAGCGTTCGCCAGAAGCCAGCGTGCGTCTGCTGGTAAAGGATGGGGCGCGTTGCCCCACTCCGGGGAAGTCCCCTATGCTAGAGCGGTTACGACACGCGACGTGAGTTTGCCGCATGCTTGCGTTGAGCCATCGCCATTGTGCAAGGCAGAACGAATAAACAACGGCCGCAGAGCTGATGCCCCGTCAAGAACCAAGGAAAACACCGTGAATACATCTTCCGACCGCTACACGTACAAGGCCCGCTGGTTTCACTGGGCAATGGCAATCCTGATCGTGCTGGCCTATGCGCTGATCCTGAGCCGTACGCAGTTCGAACGCGGCTCGCAGTTACGGACCTTCGTGGTGCAGACCCACTTCTGGGTGGGCATTGTGGTGCTGATCATGGCGTTTTTTCGTATTGCCGAGCGCCACCGCCATACACCGCCTGGCATCATGCCGCCCCTCGAAGGCTTCCTGCGCACCGCCGCCACACTTTCCCATTACCTGTTGTATGCGTTTCTGTTCGTCCAGCCAGTGCTCGGGCTGCTCACGGTATTGATCGAAAAGGGTTCGCTGCCGATTCCCCTGACTCAGCTGCTGATCCCGTCGCCCTTCCCGGTATCCGAAGACATCGCCGAATCCCTGGAAGACATCCACAAACTGCTCGGGACAATCTTCTATTACGTGATCGGCCTGCATGTGGTCGCGGCGATCTGGCATCACTTTGTGCGCAAGGACAATACGGTCAAGCGGATGGTGTGAGGTTAAACCCCAGGATCAATGTGGGAGATTCTATGTTTGGGGTGAAGCCCGAGTGATCGTCGTTGGAGCGAGGCTTGCCCGCGAAGGCGTCAATTCAGCCAGCGGACATGTCGGCCGACAGACCCATTCGCGGGCAAGCCTCGCTCCAACAGAATCTGGATAAATCCGCCCCATTGGCGTCCGCGAGGCGTCGGCTCGGGCAGCGCTGGATAAAATATTTTGTTACACCCCCAGCGTCGTCTCGGAGACAGCAAGGTATGATCCCGGCGCTCGCCTCTGGGTCCCTGGATTAAGGATTTTCCATGCATAACCGCTTGCTGACTTCCCTGGCACTTGTCGTGGGTGCCACCGTGTGTGTCCAGGCTCAGGCCAGCAGCGACGATTCCTGCTACCCAAGCTGGTCGATTTTCAATAACGATCTGGATGTCTGCAGCAACCTGCCCTTTCTCAGCCCCGGTAACGACAGCTCGGTCAACCTGCGGCTGTTGCTGGCCAACGCCGGTCGCCTGGAACTGACTCCCGCGGCACTGAACAAAGAGGATCTGGCCGAAGGCTATGGTGAGGTGCCATTCGCCCTTTATCGCCTGGCGCCGGTCGCAGGCGGCACCGAGGAAGAGTTGCCGGATGGAGCAGCGGAAAATGAAGGCAATGGCGTGGTCGGCTTGCGGGCAATGCTCGACACGTTGGGCGTCAAGCGCGAAACCACGGAAGTGGCGGGCGACTCGCTGGTTGATGGCGAAGGCAGCCGTTGCCGCAGCAACAACGAAGACAGCGCCAGCGACTTCATTCGCCAGGTGGTCAGCACGCCTGAACTCAGCCCGGCCGAACGCGCATCCTTGGCCAGCAGCCGCGTGCAGATGCTGTCGGCCTGCGCCTGGGAACCGGATCAACTGAGCAGCCTGCTGCCGGGGGACATTAAGTCGCCCATGGGTAAGGCTTTCCTTGGCTACCTCAACGCGGCGGGGGATTTTTACAGCGGGAGCTTCATCGAGGCGACCAAGGGCTTCACCCTGCTCGCCGACAACCCGCAGGAGTGGCTGAAAGACACGGCGCTGTACATGATCGGCCGCACCGAGCTGAGCCTGGCTCAGGGCAAGGCGTTCGAGTATGGGGAATTGAAGGTCGAGCGTGTCGACCAGGCCGCCGCGCAACGCGCTGAAAGCGCCTTCCTCAATTATGTCGATGCCAACCCGTTCGGCCGCTACTCGACGAGTGCGACCGGCTTGTTGCGCCGTGTCCACTGGCTGATGAATGACAACGTCAAGCTCGCGGCGGACTACAACACGCTGTTCTTCGCCGACAGCGAAGACTTCAAACTTGAAGCGGCCGACTATGAGCCGTTGATTCGCGAAGCGGACCTGAAAATGGTGACAGCCAATACCAAGGCTCTGAAGACGCCCTTGTTCGCGGCAGTCAACGACTTGATGTGGATGCGCGGCCAGTCGAAGAACAAACTGACCAAAGCTGCCCTGCTCGCGCAAAAAGACACCTTCGCCCAGCAGCCTGAACTGTTTACCTATTTGCAGGCAGCCTTTGCGCTGTATGTGGAGAACGACGCGGTTAGCGCGCTGCAATTGCTGCCGAGCGCGATACCGGACGAATTGAATTACCTCGCGTTCAGCCAACAGATGCTGCGTGGCCTGGCCTTGCAAGCCGATCAGGAATGGAAAGAAGCGCAAACCTTGTGGCTGCAATTGATCCCGCTGGCGAAACTGCCGCTGCAACGCGAGCAGCTCGAACTGGCACTTGCGATGAGCTACGAGCGCGACCAACAATTGGCCAAAGTCTTTGCTGCGGACTCGCCGATCAAGTCAGAAAAGGTGCGTTATATCCTGCTCAGCCACACCGCCGACGCCAATCTGCTGCGTCAGCAAATCACCGAGGGCCAGAACGACACAGAACGTAATACCGCGCTGTTCGTGTTGCTCTACAAGGACCTGCTGCGCAGTCAGTTTGCGGCGCTCGCCGACGACCTCAAGCAAATGCCGCAAACCCCGTCGCCCGACAAACTGAGTTACAGCCTCAGCTACACCTATGACCAGGGCCAATCGCTGGCATTGTTTCGCTGGACAGGCGACAAGGCCGAATCCGGTTACCTGTGCCCGAGCATTGCCGAGACCGCAGCCGCCTTGCAAAGCGATGCCAAAAGCCCGCAAGGCCTGAACTGTCTGGGCGAGTTCATCCTGCGCAACAACCTGGACAGCATGCCGCTGGACCGGGCGCGGCATGCCGACCTGCTCGGCGGTACCGCGCCGGGGTTCGCCGGCGAAGTCTTCTCCCGCCAGACTGCCTATCAAACCGTTATCACCAATCCGAAAGCCGGCCATGAAGACAAGGCCTATGCACTGTTTCGTGCCATCAACTGCTATGCGCCTTCAGGCAACAACGGTTGCGGCGGCAAAGAAGTGACCCCGGCCGCACGCAAGGCCTGGTTCACGCAACTCAAAAGCGGTTTCGCCGATACGCGCTGGGGTAAATCCCTGCAGTATTACTGGTAATCGCCATGCGATTCTGGCTGGCAATGTTCTGCTTGCTGCAGATAATTGCGGCCAATGCTGCGGTAAACGCCGACGACTATGAGGCGTTCTGGCTGTGGGGCGGCGTGTCCTCCCAGCCGGTGCTGAACAAGGCCAAGACGTTGTACGTGCTGCAAGGCCAGATCAGCAGCGCCCGAAGCGAGCAGCATCGGCGAGTCAACTTCGTCGCTCAGGGCATGCCGATTGCGAAGCTGCCTCAGGCTGAGGTCTGGGTGGTCTATCGCGCCCACACTCTGCGCTGGCCCGAGCCGATCTACCGGCAGCTGTTGGGTCAGGTCAACCGCTGGCGTAATGCCGGCAACAATGTGGTGGGCATCCAGATCGACTTCGACGCACGCACCCGCTATCTCAACGAGTACGTCGATTTCCTGCGCGACCTGCGCCAACGCCTGCCCCAGGACTATCGCCTGAGCATCACCGGCCTGCTGGACTGGAGCAGCAACGCCGACGCTGAGGTCATCGGTCAGCTTAAAGGGGTGATCGACGAAGTGGTGGTGCAAACCTATCAAGGCCGCCATAGCATTCCCGATTACGCCGCTTATCTGCCGCGCATGAATCGTCTCGGGCTGCCGTTCAAGATCGGCTTGATCCAGGGCGGCGAATGGCAGACACCGGAACATCTGCAAGACAGCCCGTGGTTCAGAGGTTACGTGGTGTTTCTACAAAACCCGTGAGGATTTCGTCGGTGGCAAGCACCGTGGCGTATTCGCCGTGCAGATTACCCAAAGACATGGCGTGCACCTCTTCCGCGCTGTGGGGCGTGCCGAAAAAATCCGCTTGATCGAAGGTAAAGCAGGCGTCATGAGCCACGATGACATCGAAACCGAGGTTGCCGCCGCTGCGTGCGGTGGACTCCACCGAATTGTTGGTTGCGACCCCAACGATCACCAACTGACTGATTGAATCGGTTCGCAGCCACCCTTCCAGCAGCGTCCCGCAGAAGGCATCGGGCACCTGTTTTTGAATTTCCGATTCGCCGTTGACCGGCAAAAAATTCGGCTGATATTCCACACCGGATTGCTCCGGCCAGAACACCGAGGTTGGCGTGCGGGAAAAATGCCGTACGTGAATTACTGGCCGCTGGCTGCTGCGCCATCCCTGCAACAGCCTGAGCATGTTGGCATCGGCCTGGGAATTGTTGCGCCGGCCGAGTTTCGGATGCTGAATACCTTGTTGCATGTCGATGATGACCAACGCGGCATTGGCGAGGATTTCCATAAAAGAAGCAGCTCCCATTAATGAGGGTTAGATGGCGCTGAACACCTGCGCCAGATTCTGCCGGGCAAACTGTTCGATTACAAAATCGACAAAGGCTCGGGTCTTGCCCGGCAACAATTTGTGCTCGCTGTAATACAACGAAATGTTGCCGTCATCCACATACCAGTCCGGCAACACCCGCGCCAGCGCGCCACTGCGCAGATAAGGCACGGCGAACGGCATGCTCACCAGCGCGATCCCCAAGCCTTGCTCAGCCGCCGCACAGGCGGCCTCCGAATCACTCATGGTCATGCGTGCCTTGAGGTTCAGCGGGCTGTGTTCCTGATTGCGATGGGTCAGCGGCCAGTTGCGGATCCGGCCGGTCTGCGGCGAGCGAATCAAAATCCCCGGTTGGCCTTGCAGATCTTCCGGATGCCTGATGTCCGGCTGTTCAGCAAGATAATCCGGCGACGCAACCAGAACACGATGCGCAGGAGTCAGCTTGCGTGCGACAACGCCTTGGGGCAGATCAAACCCGCCACCAATCCCCGCATCGAAGCCCTGCCCGATCAGATCCACCTGCCGGTTATCGAAATGCCAGTCCGGCGTTATGGCCGGATAACGCCGCAGGAACTCGCCCAACAACGGCAAGATATACAGACGGCCGAACACCGTGCCCATGCTGACCTTGAGCGTGCCGGTCGGTTGCCCTTCGGCACTGGCCAGGTTGGCGACGGCGTTCTGGATGGTATTGAGGCTGGCGCTGACCTCGCCGAGAAATCGCTGGCCGGCTTCGGTCAACGTCAGGCTACGCGTACTACGCTGAAACAACCGCACGCCCAGGCGCGCTTCCAGCTTGGCGACGCTCTTGCCCACGGCTGCGGGCGTCAGGCTAAGGCGCCGCGCAGCCTCGGCAAAGCTACCGACTTCGGCGCTGCGCACAAAGCATTCGATACTGCTGAAATTTTCCATGGCGAGGGATTCTAAACTTTTGGTTTACACAGACTATCGCAATTACCCGCTACTCAGGATGCAATCGACGCCGGATACTGGCCCCCATCAACTCAACTCCCCAACGATCTGGAGAACCTCATGACTCAGCAAACAATACTCAGCGGTAAAGTTGCACTCGTTCAAGGCGGCTCACGCGGTATCGGCGCGGCCATCGTCAAACGCCTGGCCGAACAAGGCGCAGCGGTTGCCTTCACCTTCGTCAGCTCCGAAGCCAAGGCCCGCGAACTGCAGGACAGCATCACCGCCAAAGGCGGCAAGGCCTTGGCTATCCATGCGGACAGCGCCGATGCCGACGCCATCCGTGCGGCTGTCGACAACACCGTGAAAACCTTTGGCCGCCTGGACATCCTCGTCAACAACGCTGGCGTGCTGGCCATCGGCCCGCTGGAAGAGTTCAGTCTGGAAGATTTCGACCGGACCCTGAGCATCAACGTACGCAGCGTATTCATCGCCACCCAGGAAGCCGCGCGGCACATGGGCGACGGCGGACGCGTCATCAACATCGGCAGCACCAACGCCGACCGCATGCCCTTCGCCGGTGGCGGCGTGTACGCCATGAGCAAATCGGCACTGGTCGGCCTGACCAAAGGTCTGGCCCGCGACCTCGGCCCGCGGGGCATCACCATCAACAACGTGCAGCCCGGCCCGGTCGACACCGACATGAACCCGGCCAACGGCGACTTCGCTGAATCGCTGATCCCGCTGATGGCCGTTGGACGCTACGGACACGTAGAAGAAATCGCCAGCTTCGTCGCTTACCTGGCAGGCCCGGAAGCCGGCTATATCACCGGCGCCAGCCTGACCATCGACGGCGGCTTCGGCGCCTGATCCGAGCAGTCCGGGTCTTCAGGAGTCGGCCGCACACTCCCCAGGCGTGCGGCCAACTCCCGGTATTTGCTTAAGCGCATGAAAATTCTGAAAAAAACCTTTGCGTTCGGTTAAGCCTTCGACTACATTAGCGCGCCTCGACAGACCAACGGTGTGACGAGATTCGGTGAGGTGTCCGAGAGGCTTAAGGAGCACGCCTGGAAAGTGTGTATACAAGAAATTGTATCGAGGGTTCGAATCCCTCCCTCACCGCCATATTAGAAACAACCCAAACCCTTGATATTCCTAGCGAATGTCAGGGGTTTTGTGTTTTTGGCTTCTGATTTAGGGTATTTTTAAGGCAAAAGAATGACTTTCAGCCCGCAACTGACCGCTTAAGGCTGTAAGTCGGCGCTGGATTTGGCATTACTTAGCGCGATGTTTGGCACCAGCTCCGACGTAATTCTCTCCGTTTTTTAGCGCGCTCTATGGCACCAACCAGTGCCGCCTCTCAATCCGCGGCGAGCATCTGATTTGGTAAGCCAAGGGTGAGACGGGCCGTACTGCTCAGATCGGCCTACCTTGGTAAAACATCAGCCCGTTTTACTGAGAATAAAGTCAACTACTTTCCCGACTGTGGTTAGGCTCTCAGCCTCGGTATCGGGTATCTCAACGCCGAACTCCTCCTCTATCGCCATCACAAGTTCAACGGTGTCCAGCGAATCCGCACCTAAATCGGTTGTGAATGTCTTCTTATCGGTTACGTCTCCCTCTAGGACATTCAGATTCTCGGCAACAATCTTTTTGAGTCTTGCTGTCACATCTGCCCGGCTTTCCATGGCGCACCTCTCCTTCGTTGTGTGAATACGCTACCGTGTAATGTTCTCTCCAATTGCGGTGCTCGACTACTGTCAGAAATACTAGGTTTTACCCGCAAACCAGCACAATTTGACAGCCTGTACGCTATCAACCGGCCATCATCAGCCTCGGCCCAAATCCTCCCCGCTGCTTGCGTAGCAACGGCATTTCCGGCCCCAGGCGTAAAAAAACCGCTCAAGGCGGCTCGGCTAATCTGGCTGGGTAGTCCGATTACGTTTTGCCCTGGACCTGCTAGGGCTTACGAACTTATTTGGTGATCATGATCCTGGTTGTTTTGTCGTTATCAACTTTAATGCGGTGGGCAATGACTCCGCCCTGTTTTTCCAGACCGCCACCGTATCCTGTTGGGGCAAACCAGGTCACCTCGGCATCAATGAAATAGGGGCCAGGCGGTATATCGGTGAACTTGAATGTACCGGTGCCGTCGGCCTGGGTAGTCCGGATATATTTATCGTGCTTCGGGTCGGGGGCGGCGATAGGTTTCATTTCAATCTGAGTTAAACGCCACCATTGTTCGCTGTAGCTGGTCACGGGAAACAAGTAAACCGTAGAGCCTGCTCCGTATTTGACCTCTCCTCCCAGCGTTTTCAGAAATGCCTGGCCTTCAATCACACCCGTACCAACCTGAGGAAGACGCTGATATTCCGAATCATTCAGTGGTACTCGCGGTACTGGAGGCGAAGACATGCAGCCACCCAGCATCGATACTACGACCACAGCAAATGCAACTTCCCCTAACTTCATGACGCGACTCCAAAATGAGTAGCGACTTTACCACCGTAAATAAGGCACTACCACACGACTTCCAACGTATCCAATAAAACAATCGCACAGGCTAAAAGTTCAAAACCCTCTACCGCTTATTAGAAACACGTTGAGGCTCTGACTTTTCTTTTAGTAGAAGTCGCAACTTTTCCGTTTGTAAAAGCTCAATCAGCGCCAACATCGAGATGCCACACCGCCGTCAGACTACGCCATGCGCGATTCGGCCAGGTGTGGCCCCTTGAACTTGACCGTCGGTTCCCTGCTGATATAGCAGTGCCATTTCTCGAAGGCATGTTCCTGACGTGACCGAGCGATTTGCCATTCACTGCTTCCAACATCACCGATGGCGAAGGACATCATTTCAGCCGTAGCGGTATTCAGGTCATCCAGAAGATCACCGCTTCCTTCTGAAACGATTAAGACAAGGCATTTTCAGGATCTTCTTGAATTGATATTAGTCAGACCATGACTTTGGCGTTTAGCACCTTCTATTTTTGTGGGACTGACGACTGGTCAGTCACAAAACGTCCTTACTAGTCGACAACATAGGCGCACAGGGCAATGCCTACGATGGAAGTTAAAAATAACCCCAGACCATCTGATTGCATGCCACGGCAATGGTATCAACACCAATGACAATTGGTTCATTGGTCGACCGTCAAGTACCTGCTAACTATCCGTATCTTAGTGGCAAGAGTTGTTTTATTCTCCGATGAAACTGTCAATTCAATGAGACTGACAGAGGATAATGATCGGACAGGAAACAGTAATGGGGACGTCTACTGTGCAGGAAAACTTCGCGTATTGGTGGGGAACGCAGGGGCCTTGGGTGGAAGAACCAAATGTACGGCGCAGTGGTACCAGCGGGGTTCAGCGAGTCGTTCATAACGGGACCGTCGTCTACGTAAAACGTCAGACCGGCCACCTTTACCGGAGTCCCCGTTATCCGTTCGGCAGGCCGACTGTCCTGCGCGAAGGACGTGCACTGACCAAACTTGACCGACTGGATGTGGCAGCGCCCAAGCCGATCTTTTATGGCGCCCGCAAAGTTGATGGCGTCTGGCAAGGCGTGCTGGTCACGCAGGACCTCACCGGTTTTCAGGATCTGGATTCCTGGTACGCGGGCGGCGCTCGCGAACGGTATTCTCCTGACGAGCATCTGCGTTTGTTCGAGCGACTGGCGTTTCTGTTGTCGCGTCTGCATCTTGGTTACTGGCAACACAGCTGCATGCGGTCCAAACACATTTTCGTCAAAGTCGTTACATCCATCGACGGTCCGCAATTCGAACTGGCCCTGCTCGACCTGGAAAAATCCCATCGCCGAATTACATCCCTGGGAGCCGCGCGTCACGACCTTCGCCAGTTGCGACGCCATTCGTCCTGGACTGATACCGAGTGGGCGTATTTTCTCAAGGTGTATCACGCCGAGTTTGGCAGGGCTGTGTAGCGGGATCAGGTTGACCCACTTCGAACGGCATCCAACGTCGATTCTGTTGGAGCGAGGCTTGCCCGCGAAAGCGTTATTTCGGGTAATAAAAATGTCGCCTGGAATTACGATTCGCGGGCAAGCCTCGCTTGTAGGAGGGGACTTGTCCCCGAAAGGCGCCAGCTATACGGCGCAATCTCCTACAGAACTCTCCGCAAATTCGGATTTATCCGCAAAGTCAATTGCGTTGCACTGGAAGCCAGCCGGGGTATCGCGCACAATCGCGCCTTGCCGTCGAGTCTGCAACCGTGCAGTTCGACCTTCTTCGACTCGATCCAAACCTGCAGGAGTACCGCATGAACCTACTTGAATGGAACGACATCGCCCTGGCGAAATACCTCACCACCAACCCGATCCTCGAAACTGAAATTCAGCAGCTGAGCGCCGAAGAACAGAAGCAGCAGACCCAATGGGCGTTCGAGGATGAAGCCGAAGACCTCGGCATCGAACCCTGGGAACTGGCGTTGCAACTGGTCGCCGAATCCCCTGAGCAACTCAAGTCCATGCGCCTGGAAGCCCATCAGCAGGTAGCCGAGACGCTGGGCATGGATTGGAATGAATATCGCGAGCTAAATGCCATCGAGGAATGAAACTCATGAACCAGTCGTCTCAAGCCGGTGCCGCGGTTTATTCGCCCCTGACCTTGAAGCTCTATGACGGCTGGGTATTGGGAATTTCCAATCGGTTTGCCTGGCAGTGTCCAACCAGAAAAGTGCTACAGCCTTTTTTCAATCGTCATGTTGGCGCACGCCATCTGGATGTTGGTGTTGGCACAGGTTATTACCTGGCCAATGCCAACCTTCCGGCGAGCACTCAAGTAACCTTGCTTGACCTTAATCCCAGCAGCCTTGAAGCCGCACGCCAACGCCTCGGCCGTCCAGACACCAGAGTCGTGCAGCACGATGTATTCCAGCCGCTGAGTGATGAACAGGTCGCGGTCTGTGATTCGATATCGCTGTTTTATCTGCTGCATTGCCTGCCGGGAAACATGGCCGACAAGGCGGTGGTTTTTGGCAATCTCAAATCCCGGCTGGCTGACAACGGAGTCCTGTTCGGTGCAACGATCCTCGGCGACGAAGCCAACCATAATGGCTTTGGTGGCAAATTGATGGCGGTCTACAACAAGAAGGGCATTTTCGGTAACCGCAACGACACGCTTGCCGGACTGCGTAGCGCGCTGGCTCAGCACTTCGCGGATGTCAGCGTTGAAGTGGTAGGCAAAGTGGCGTTGTTCAGCGCCCGCTCGGTCCTTTGATAATCAGAACTCACAGCGCCGTGCAGTTTCTCCGAGCGATTGCGAACTGACCCGGTAGTCAGCGCTTTACCTCACCGTTGCGGGTGAGTAACTTCTGCTGACTTCAATAAAAAGGAATTGCGACATGAGTGATTTGATCTCGTACCACCTGGAAGACGGCGTCGCCACACTGACCTTGAGCAACGGCAAGGTCAACGCCATTTCTCCTGACGTGGTCGCGGCATTCAACGCTGCGCTGGATCAAGCCGAGAAAGATCGCGCCGTGGTGATCATCACCGGGCAACCGGGAATTCTGTCCGGCGGCTACGACCTCAAGGTCATGACTTCCAGCGCCGAAGCGGCCATCAACCTGGTCAAGCAAGGCTCGACTCTGGCGCGGCGCATGCTTTCGCACCCCTTCCCTATTGTCATTGCCTGCCCGGGACACGCGGTCGCCAAAGGCGCGTTCCTGCTGCTGTCGGCCGATTACCGGATTGGCGTCGAAGGGCCGTTCAGCATCGGCCTGAACGAAGTCCAGATCGGCATGACCATGCACTATGCCGGCATTGAGCTGGCGCGGGATCGTCTGCGTAAATCCGCCTTTCATCGCTCGGTGATCAATGGCGAGATGTTCGACCCCAAAGGCGCGCTGGATGCAGGTTTTCTCGACAAGCTGGTCGGCGTCGAAGAGTTGCAGGACGCCGCCCGTACTGCCGCGCTGCAATTGAAGAAAATCAACATGAACGCACACAAAAACACCAAACTTAAAGTGCGCAAGGCGCTGCTGGACACCCTGGACGCGGCCATCGTTGCCGATCAGCAGCATTCGCTGTAAGCCAGATCCAGGACGTGAAGCCCGCTGCTGCGGGCTTTTTTCCGGCTGGCGAACTCGCACTAGTTTGTCTGATCTGATGCTGTAGAGCGCCCAGCGCGCCTAAAACAACATACTTATAAAGAAGTGAATCCAACATGGGCCGAGTCGTCGCTGCCGCGGTTTACAGTGCAGGCAAAAAAGTCACCAATATCACCCTCGACGAAGGTGCTGCCTGGGCGGCCAAGCCCGGCCACTTCGTCTGGATCGGGTTGGAGCAGCCTGACGCCAGCGAACTGGCCAGCTTGAAAAAACAGTTCAACCTGCATGAGCTGGCCATCGAAGATGCCATGGAGGTACATAGCCGTCCCAAGCTGGAAACCTTCGGTGACGCGCTGTTTATCGTGACCTACGCGCCGGTGCGCGAGAACGGCAAGCTCGAATTCATCGAAACGCATATCTTCGCCGGCAAGGGCTACATCATCACCTCCCGCAACGGCCATTCGAAATCCTACGGGCTGGTGCGCCAACGCTGTGAGGCAAGGCCGCTGCTGCTCGAACATGGCGAGGACTTCGTGCTGTATGCCCTGCTGGACTTCGTCACCGAGAACTATCAGCCGGTGACCGAAGCGATTCACTGCGAACTCGAAGATCTGGAACACAATGTCCTGAACGGTTCCTTGAACGAATCCGACATTCAGCGCATCCACAGTCTGCGCCGCGACCTGCTGCGTTTGCGGCGCTATGTATCGCCCATGGTGGAAGTTGGCGAAGAGTTGCAGAGGCTGGATTTTCCGTTCATCGACAAGAACATGCGGCCGTACTTTCGCGACGTGGAAATCCACGTCAAACGCCAGATGGAAGACCTGGGCAATCTGCGCGATATCGCCAGTCAAACCATCGAGATCGGCTTGCTGCTGGAGTCATCCCGGCAAAGCATCGTGCAACGTAAGTTCGCCGCATGGGCCGCGATCCTGGCCTTCCCCACGGCCATCGCCGGGATCTACGGCATGAACTTCGAGAACATGCCGGAGCTGACCTGGCATTACGGTTATTTCACCGTGCTGGGCGTCATTGTCGGCGGCTGTACAGCGCTGTTCGCCAGCTTCAAGCGCTCGGGGTGGCTTTGAGGCAGCTGCAAGCTTAATGCCGCAAGCTGCAAGCCGAAACCCGATCTACTTGTAGCTTATAGCCTGCCGCTAAACCGCGGCTTTATCTGCTTTATGCGCCACAAACCGCATCATCCACTCGGCAACCGTCGTCCCGTTGTGCTCGTAATCCAGGCTGGCAATGCCCTGCTGATAAATGTGTTCACCCAAGCATTGCTGACGGATGTCCAGCAAAGTACGGGAGTAGTCGTGGATGAATTCCGGATGGCCCTGGAAGCACAGCACCTGGTCGTTGATGTGATACGCGGCAAACGGGCAGAACTCGCTTGAGGCGATGACCGTGGCGTTTGCCGGCAGCGCGGTGACCTGATCCTGATGGCTGATCAGCAAGGTCAGCTTGTCCATGGCCGGGCTCATCCAGGGCGTTGCAGGCGCCAGGGTGTAGTTGTGAATACCCACGCCCCAGCCTTGCGTAGCCCGTTCGCTCTTGCCGCCAAGCAGCAAGGCCAGCAGCTGATGCCCGAAGCAGATCCCCAGCAACTTGTCGCCGCGCTGATAACGTTCGAGCAAGTAGGTCTTGAGGGTTTCGATCCACGGATCAGTGCCGAACGAGTCAGCCTTGCTGCCCGTCACCAGATAGGCGTCGAAACGCTCGCCTTCGGGCGGATAAATGCCCTGCATCACGTTGTAGACCGTGAACTCGGCGGCAATCGGTTGTTGTGCAAAAAGTAGTTCGAACATCCGCCCGTAACCCTGATATTGATCGACCAATTCTGGGCGAAGGACGTCGGTTTCCAGAATGCAGATGCGTAACGGCATAAGAAAAAGTACCTGAAGCGGTAATGGCGATAATGCACCGACAAAGCCTGCCTTGAACGAGCCCCGCAAGGCAAGGGGCGATTCACCCATCGGTGCGTTATTACCTGAACCTTTGCTGTACTGATTCGCAGTCGTGCTGCCGGCCACAGGCCTTCAGAACAACTCGCCCTTGAGCGCCTTTTCCAGCAACAGTGCAGGCGGTTCGAAGCGATCGCCGTAGTGCCCGGCCAGATACCGCGCCCGGTCAATAAACGCCTTGATCCCATATTGGTTGATGAACTGCAACGCGCCGCCGGTCCAGCCCGCAAAACCGATGCCGAAGATCGACCCGATATTAGCGTCGGCCACCGACAGCAGCACGCCCTCCTCCAGGCAGCGCACGGTTTCGATGGCCTGAATGAACAACAGGCGATCACGCACGTCTTGCCCGCAAATCTGCACATCCGCCCGCTCGAAACGACTTTTCAGTTCAGGCCACAACTGCTTGGGCGCGCCCTCGGGATAATCGTAGAACCCGGCACCTGCCGCTTTGCCGAGGCGCTTGTATTCGTTGACCAGCAGATCGACAACGGCAAAGGCCGGATGCTGCGCAACAGATTGGCCTTCAGTGGTCAGATCCTTGAGCGCTTGCTGACGGATGTGGCTCATCAGGCTCAAGGACACCTCATCAGAGATCGCCAGCGGTCCAACCGGCATTCCGGCCTTGCGCGCTTCGTTCTCGATCATCGCCGCCGAAATGCCCTCGCCCAGCATGGCGATGCCTTCATGGGTAAAGGTCGCGAACACCCGTGAAGTGAAAAAGCCGCGGCTGTCTGCCACCACAATGGGGATTTTTTTGATTTGCAGCACGAAGTCAAAAGCCCGGGACAGCGTTGCAGCACTGGTACGCTGGCCCTTGATGATTTCCACCAGTTGCATCTTGTCCACCGGGCTGAAGAAATGCAGCCCGATAAAACGCTCAGGCCGGGAAACCGCTTGGGCCAGACCGGTAATCGGCAGCGTCGAGGTGTTCGACGCAATCACTGCATTCTGCAGCGCGAACTGCTCTGCGGCGGCGCTAACTTTGGCCTTGAGTTCGCGGTCTTCGAACACCGCTTCGATGATCAGGTCGCAACCCTCCAGATCAGAATCGCGCCCGGTCGGATGAATACGCGCAAGGATCGCTTCCCGCTTCTGGTCGTCCATGCGTCCAGCTGCAACCTGCTTGTCCAGCAGTTTGGCAGAATGCTCCTTGCCCTTTTGCGCGGCGGCAAAATTCACGTCTTTAAGCACCACTGCAATACCCGCGCAGGCACAGACATAAGCAATGCCCGCGCCCATCATGCCAGCGCCCAGAACCCCGGCTTTCCGGGTGATGAACGCTGGGGGGCCTTGGGGGCGCGATCTGCCGGCATTGATTTCGTTGAGCTGAAACCAGAAGGTGCCGATCATGTTCTTGGCGATCTGGCCGGTGACCAACTCGGTGAAGTAACGCGTCTCGATGGCCAGTGCGGTGTCGAAGTTCACCTGCGCGCCCTCCACCGCCGCGCAGAGAATTTTCTCCGGTGCCGGGTAGCAACCCTGGGTTTTGTTGCGCAGGATCGAGGGTGCGATGGCCAGCATTTGCGCAATGTTCGGTTGGGCCGGTGTACCGCCGGGAAGCTGATAACCCGGCGTATCCCAAGGTTGCCTGGCGTCAGGATTGGCCATGATCCATTGCCTGGCCATGGCCAGCATTTCATCGCTGTTGGCGGCAAGCTGATCGATCAAACCGGCTTGCAAGGCTTGCTGCGCGCCCAGTTTTTTGCCTTCGAGCAGATACGGCAGCGCCTTTTCCAGCCCCAGCCTGCGCACCATGCGCACCACGCCCCCACCTCCCGGCAACAGGCCCAGTGTCACTTCCGGCAGGCCGATGGAAACGCCGCCGGAATTCAGCGCGATACGGTGATGGCAGGCGAGGCAGATTTCCCAGCCGCCACCCAGCGCTGCGCCATTGATTGCCGCAACCACCGGTTTGCCCAGCGTTTCCAGGCTGCGCAATTGCGCCTTTAGTTCGGTGACCATCGCCTGGAACCACTGCGCGCGGTCCTTGCCAACCTGGATCAATTCATTCAAGTCACCGCCGGCAAAGAACGTCGGCTTGGCCGAGGTGATAATCACCCCGGCAATTGACGCATGTTCGTCCTGCAGGCGGGCAACGCTGGCGGCCATGGCATCGCGATAGACCGCGTTCATGGTATTGGCACTTTGTCCCGGCATGTCGATGGTCAGGATAACAATCTGGTCCTGGCCTTTTTCATAGCGAATGGCATCGGTCATAACAGGTGATCTCAACGAGTCCACAGGAAGGAAAGCATCAACGGCTCAATAACACTCAATGATGGTCGCAATGCCCATGCCGCCACCGACACACAGCGTAGCCAGGCCATAGCGCAACTGGCGCGCCTCAAGCTCGTCGAGCAAAGTCCCGAGTATCATGCAGCCGGTCGCGCCAAGGGGATGTCCCATGGCGATGGAGCCGCCGTTGACGTTGACCTTGTCGGGATCAACCGCCATGTCCTTGATGAACTTGAGCACGACTGAAGCGAAGGCTTCGTTAACTTCGAACAGGTCGATGTCATCGACCTTCAACCCGGCCTTGGCCAGTGCCTTTCGCGTCGCCGGTGCCGGCCCGGTGAGCATGATGGTCGGATCGGTGCTGGTGACCGCCGTCGCTACGATCCGCCCTCGCGCCTGCAGTCCCAGGGCTTTGCCTTTGGCCGCCGAGCCGATGAGCATGGCCGCCGCGCCGTCGACGATGCCGGAGCTGTTGCCCGGCGTATGCACGTGGTTGATGCGTTCTACGTGGCTGTAGACCCGCAGAGCGGTGGCATCGAAGCCCATCCGGCCGATCATTTCAAAGCTGGGTTTGAGATTGCCTAAACCTACCAGCGTCGAGTCGGCGCGAATGAATTCATCGTGATCCAGCAACAAGGTGCCGTTCTGGTCCCGCACCGGCACCAACGACTTGGCGAACGCTCCCGCTTGCCGCGCCTGGGAGGCTTTTTGCTGCGAATGCAGTGCGTAGGCGTCCACATCCTGACGGGTAAAACCTTCCAGCGTGGCGATCAGATCGGCGCCAATGCCCTGAGGCGTGAAGTGACACTGCAGGTTGGTCTGCGGGTCCAGTACCCAGGCGCCGCCGTCACTGCCCATGGGTACCCGCGACATGGATTCCACGCCACCGACCACTACCAGCTCCTCAAAACCGGAGCGAATCTTCATCGCCCCGAGGTTCACCGCTTCAAGACCCGACGCGCAAAACCGATTGATCTGCACCCCCGCCACGCTCACATCCCAATCAGCGACCAGCGCAGCCGTCTTGGCAATATCCGCACCTTGCTCTCCCACGGGCGTGACACAGCCGAGCACGATGTCATCGACCTGAGCGGTATCCAGATGATTGCGCAGTTGCAATGCCTCCAGCAGCCCGGCGATCAGGTTCACGGGCTTGACACTGTATAGCGCTCCATCGGATTTGCCCTTGCCGCGCGGGGTGCGTACCGCATCGAAAATCAGCGCTTCAGTCATGTGTCTTCAGAGCCTTTATTATTGTTGAAATAAATACTGTGCTGACACCTTAGCTTCACTCCAGCGGTATTCAATGACCAAACCACTTAACCGTTTTGCGCAGATGTAGGAATTATCCGAGCCAGACGAACGGTAGCGCTGAAAACGAATTGTCGCAGTAAGTCCGCAAGCGTCTAGCCGGGTAGCGTCCGCTGGATTTACGAAGCGCATAGACGTTTTTAAGATGAAATTTAGAGCCTGTTATACGTAATAGTTCTAAATGTCATAGCACCTGGACTCTAAGGTTAAGTCTGTAGCAATGGGCGCCACAACAAACAAGACCAGCGCCTCGGTTGACGGCAAGCTTGCCGCACCAGTTGCTCAACGCAATCACCTTTGCCAGCTGCCCGAACATTCATTAACGAATTCGGTGAGCTTTTGTAGCTCTGGAATAACAAAAAAGGCAGACCGCCATGTTCAAGCATTCAAAATTCCGTCAGGCCGGACTAATCGTCTTCGCCACTACACTGCTATTAATTCTGCCGAATATGACCCGTCTATTCGGTTGATGGTCGCGCATTGCATCGGAATCCGCGCCTGTAAGTGCGCTTTCGAACCGAGCACATCTGTGCCAGCCTCTCTATTCGAATGAATGGAGGCTGGTGTATGCGCAAAGGATTAATGTGGGCGTTCCCGCGATAGCGGCGCCTCGGTGGACCAGATGCACCGCGTTATCATTCTTCGCGGCCAAGCCTGGCTCCAACGGTGATCAATGACCATCCGTTGGAGTAAGTGGCTCTACTGATGCTGCGCCTGCATCATGACTTTCGGCGCGTCGACCATCGGCGACACCAGGACTTTGGCGTGCATCTGCTCACTGCCGCCGCCACGGCGCATGCCGCGCACCGGACAGGCGTCCAGGTAATCCAGCCCCACCGCCAGTTTCAGGTGGCGTTCCGGGATAGCCAGTTCGTTGGTCACATCAAAACTGTACCAGGCGTCATCAATCCACGCCTCGGCCCAGGCATGGCTGGCCAGGTGTTCGCTGTCTTCGCTGTACAGGTAACCCGACGCATAGCGCGCCGGAATCCCCAGGCTGCGCGCGCAGGCCAGAAAGGCGTGCGTGTGGTCCTGACAGACACCGGTGCGACCGGCGAACGCCTGGACTGCGCTGGTATCGACTTCGGTCGAACCCGGTGTGTAAGTGATGTGCTGGTTCAACGCGTGCATCAAGTCGATCAGCGCACTGCGATCCTTACGTTTGCGGCATTGTTTGGCAGCAAAGGCGCGGATCGCTTCATCGGGCTCGGTCAGGCGTGTGAAACGCAGGAACGGCAACGGCGACTGGCTTTCGTGTTCGGCTTCGCGCTTCTCGTCGATTTCCACCTGGCCACGGGCACCGATGATGATCGCTTCATGAGGCTCGTCCATGGTCAGCACGTGCAGGATATTGCCGAACGGATCAACTTGCGCACGCACCGGACGCGGCAGAGTCAGTTGCCAGCTGAGCACTTGCTGACGCTCGCTGTCGTGTGGCGTCAGGCGTAGATACTGAATACTGGCGCGGACCTGATCCTCGTAGTGATAGGTGGTCTCGTGGCTAACTGAAAGTCTCATGCAGCCTCCAGATATGAAGTGTGTATGGCGTTACCCAATTGGGCTACCAAAGGAATGAATTCGTTCAACCACTCGTGCAGGCCCTCCTCCAGGATTTCGTCGATCCCGGTATAGCGCAGGCGTGCATCAAGTTCCGCCGCCAGACGCTGGGCGGGACGCCCGTTGGCCCCCGGCAGGCTGGCAAGGATCAGGTCGAGCTCTTCCAGACAGGCGCTCAGCGAGCGCGGGATGTCCGGGCGCAACAACAGCAATTCGGCGACTTGCCGCGCGCCGGGTGCATCGCGGTACAGCTCGGTGTAAGCCTCGAACGACGACAGCGCACGTAATAACGCGCTCCACTGGTAGTAACCATGGGCAGAGCTGTCGGATACCTGATGGGTATCGCGACCACGCAGTTCGAGCATTTCGTAGCGCGCATCCAGCAGCCGCAAGGTGTTGTCGGCGCGTTCGATGAAGGTGCCCAGACGAATGAAACGGAAGGCATCGTGACGCATGATGGTGCCGTAAGTGGCGCCGCGAAACAGGTGCGAGCGTTCCTTGACCCATTCGCAGAACCGGCTCATGCCATAGCGGCTCAAGCCTTGTTCAGCGATGCCGCGAATTTCCAGCCAGGTAGCGTTGATGTTTTCCCACATGTCGGCAGTGATTCGCCCACGAACCGCATGGGCGCTCGCCCGCGCGGCACCCAGACAGCTGTAGATGCTGGCCGGGTTACTCGCATCCAGGGCGAAAAAATGCAACAAACGCTCGGCGTGCAGCTCGCCATGGCGCTCAAGATAATGATCCAGCGTGCCGGTAATCAGCAGCGGCATGGCCAGTTCATCCAGCCCGTCACCGCGCCCGTCCTGCGGCATCAGTGACAGCGAGTAGCTGACGTCGAGCATTCGCGCGAGATTCTCCGCTCGCTCCAGATAACGCGACATCCAATATAAATCCGAGGCAGTTCTACTTAGCATTGGCAGGCATCCTTAATCCTCAACCACCCAGGTGTCTTTGGTTCCGCCACCTTGCGACGAGTTCACCACAAGCGAGCCTTCACGCAGCGCGACTCGGGTCAGCCCGCCAGGTACGACGCGGGTTTCGCGGCCGGACAGGACAAATGGACGCAAGTCGATGTGTCGCGGGGCAATACCGTTCTCGACAAAGGTCGGGCAGGTCGACAGGCACAGCGTGGGCTGGGCGATATAAGCGTGGGGCTTGGCTTTGATTCTGGCGCGGAACGATTCGATTTCCGCCGCCGTCGACGCAGGTCCTACCAGCATGCCGTAGCCACCGGATCCCTGGGTTTCCTTCACTACCAGATCGCCAAGGTTAGCCAGCACGTGGGACAGCTCTTCAGGCTTGCGGCACTGGAAAGTCGGCACGTTCTTGAGGATTGGTTCTTCGTCCAGATAGAAACGAATCATGTCGGTCACATACGGATAGACCGATTTGTCATCCGCCACGCCGGTACCGATGGCATTGGCCAGCACGACGTTGCCCGAGCGATAGGCCGACAGCAGGCCAGGCACGCCGAGCATCGAGTCCGGATTGAACGCCAGCGGATCAAGGAACGCATCGTCCAGGCGACGATAAATCACGTCGACAGACTTCGGACCATCGGTAGTGCGCATGAACACACGATCATCACGCACGAACAGGTCAGCGCCTTCGACCAGCTCCACACCCATCTCACGCGCCAGAAAGGCGTGTTCGAAAAAGGCGCTGTTGAAGCGACCGGGGGTCAACACCACGACACTCGGGTTATCGATGGGGCTGGAGCTTTTCAGGGTATCGAGCAACAGGTTCGGATAATGATCGATCGGCGCAATGCGCTGTGCGGCGAACAGCTCCGGGAACAGACGCATCATCATCTTGCGGTCTTCGAGCATGTAGCTCACCCCGCTCGGGGTCCGCAAGTTGTCTTCCAGCACGTAATACGTGCCGTCGCCGTCGCGCACCAGATCGACACCGGAGATATGCGAATAAAGATCGCGGTGCAGATTCAGGCCTTGCATCGCTATCTGGTATTGCTCGTTGGCCAATACCTGCTCGGCGGGAATAATCCCGGCCTTGATGATGCGTTGCTCGTGATAAAGGTCAGCGAGAAACATATTCAACGCTTTCACGCGCTGAATGCAGCCTCGTTCAACCACCCGCCATTCACTGGCAGGAATGCTGCGCGGAATCGTATCGAAAGGGATCAGGCGCTCTGTCCCCTGCTCGTCACCGTACAGCGTGAACGTGATCCCGGCGCGATGAAACAATAGATCGGCTTCACGTCGACGCTGAGCCAATAACTCAGGCGGCGTTTCACCCAACCAGCGGGCAAATTCCCGATAATGCGGGCGGACCAGACCACCGGCATCGTACATCTCATCATAAAAGGTGCGGATCATGCCGTACTCCTTGTCACCACGGACACCAAGGGCCTTCGCAAGGCCCGTGCCATCGGCATAAACGCTTAAATATCAATTGGTTAAATAAAATCACAAGGATCACCGCACCATTCCTGTGCAATATCCTTCCTAACCAAATCTCCTACGCCTCATTCGGAAGCGTCCTTCAACTGCAAAAGCTATGACCAGCATAGCCAGAGTTGATTTCACGAGTCGATATTGTTTCCCGATAATCCCCTGCATCCGGGCAATCACTCATTTGGATGCCCTGTTTCAAGTCGTTGTCGAAAAACACCGCAGCGTCTGCAACAACCGAATTTTCCGAACTTCCCTTTGAGCCACTCTCTTGAGTGGCTTTTTTTTGCCTGCCCTTTTTTGGTCAGCGGCGCGGCGCATATTCGTTAACAGTTTTAGAGTCCACAAACCAAAACCGGCCGATTCGAGGAATGCCTCTGAATCGACCGGTCGTTCAACGCATCAATGACATCTCATGCGCTGGGAGCCTCTGATCTCCTGCGTGACGCCCCAGCCCTCGACTTCACCGTCGAGCGCTTCGATTGCTGTCTGGAAGTCCTGCTCGAAATCACCGATGCCGTCATAGGTTGCGTACATGACCTTGCTTAACTGCAAATGCCACGCGCCGTCATCTCCGACGTTGATCTGGGTATTAAGGGATTCGCCACGAAATCGTCCCGCAGCCTGCCGTGCCCGCTCCTCATCCGGGAAAATGGCATAAAACTCGATGGGGTGAATACGCGCGAAATCAAAACCGCCCTCTTTCATGCGGCGCAGTACGTTACTGCTGATGTCCTCTTGATAGGCTGTGCTCATGAAACGTCCTCCTATGCAACGATAGATAGAGTTTCAACGCTCCCATACGACGCTCCGATCGGAGGACGTCACACGGCAGATACTCTGCCGGGCGGGAATCAAGCATGTAGCTGACAAGGCCACGCCTGCTGGGCAGGCGAGGCATCGACATGACGAGGCTGGAGAAACGCTTCACCGACCTCAATTGCAGAGTAACCCCATCGTTGGCGTTATGCCAATTCGGGGCGGGGGAATTTTTTCAGGCGCTCAGGATGCTTCGGTGATGGAGATGATCTCCACGGCATTCTGGTCTTTCAAGGATTTCACGGTAGGCTCGGCCGTGCGACCTTCGAGGTCATTCAGGTCAAGCTCATCGGCGACAGGAAACAAAATCGGCCGTAGCCGACGAGCTACTTCCTCTTCGCTGGGACGCTGCTCGGCATCAAGATCCAGGCTTTGTTGCACACCATCTTTATCCAGATACGAAATGGTCCACTGTTTCATCGATGTCTCCTCAGCAGCCGAAAACGCGGCTTACGTGATCTTGACCTTTTTTGGCGGTCATTCGTTCAAACGAGTTGACCGGATCAACCCGCAAAAACACAGAGCTGGCTGCGGATGCAGGCTGGAGCCGTAAATGCAAAAAGCCCCTGGACAAGGGGCTTTTTGCGTTGCAGTGCAGCGATCAGTTCTTGTTCTTGCTCGCCTCTACACCGGCGGTGTTATCCAGAAGGCTCTTGGTCGCGGTTTGCAGGAAACTGTCGAGTTTGTTGCGCAGTTCCTGGGTATCCGGCGCATCCGGGATCACCTCGGCATGAGGTGTGCGGCCCAATGTGTACGACAAGACTTTCGGCTCCATTTCCTTGGGTTCGATCAGGATCCGGTCGCCGGTCACCAGCGCGACGGTCTGCTCGCTGCCCGAAGGCTTGATCACGCCAAAACCCTTGTCGCCTTCCGGCAGGTTCAGCAAGTCGCGACCCCAGCACTGGTTACGATTTTCGCCGCCCAGGCGGCCCATGATGGTCGGCACGATGTCAATCTGGGTGCCGACGATGCTGCTGCGCTGGCCAAACTTCTGTTGCACGCCCGGACCGATCATCAGCATTGGCACGTTGAAGCGGCCCAGGTCCATTTCAGTGATTTGCTGGTTGTTGCCGAAGCCGTGGTCGCCAACGACGATGAACAGCGTCTCTTTGTAGTAAGGCTCTTTCCTGGCCTTCTCAAAGAACTGCCCGAGCGCCCAGTCGGAGTAACGCATGGCGGTCATGTGTTCGTTCAGCGAACCCTGATCCGTCACGCGGTCTACCGGCAGGTTGGCTGGCAGAGCGTAAGGCGTGTGGTTCGACAGGGTTTGTAGCAAGGCATAGAACGGCTTGCCGTTTTCGCCACGGGTCTTCAATTCCTGAGCGCCGCGATCGAACATGTCCTGGTCGGAAACGCCCCAGGTCGGATCGGAGAACACCGGATTGACGAAGTCATTGCGACCAATGAAGTTGGTCATGCCCTGGTTGCTGAAGAAGCCCGACTGGTTGTCCCAGGCGAAGTCGCCGTTGTAGACATACACGTCGTCATAACCGCGGGCGCTAAGCAATTGCGGCAGGCCGGACAACTTATGACTGCCTTCCGGCGTCTGCATCAGGTACTCGAAGCCCGGCAGGTTCGGGAAGCACGCCATGGTGGCGAACATGCCCTGGTGAGTGTGAGTGCCGTTGGAGAAGAACCGGTCGAACAGCAGACCTTCCTTGGACAGCTTGTCGAAGTACGGCGTGATATTCGCCTCATCGCCCAGTGCACCCACCGAGTGACCGGCGAAGCTTTCCATCAGGATCACCACGACGTTCTTGATCGGCAGGGTGTTTTCCGCCGGTGGCATGGAGTCGCGACGCACCGCCGCGATCTCTGGGTCGACCAGTTTGTCGTGGGAGGTGAGCAACATGTCACGGACGGTCTGCTGCGCCTGTGGCTGCGGCAAAGTCGCCATCCAGATGTTGTCGCGATCTTCCGACATGCGGCTTTTCGCAGCAGCGATCAGGGTAAGGGTGCCATTCAGGCCCAGAGTGTTGGCGAAGTTCGATTCGGTGGTGTAAGCATCGCCCCAACGCAGCGGCGGGCCCTGGCGCAAGGTGCCACGAGCGGCGACAACCGCGATCAGCAGGCAAACCACGAAGACACCGATACGGGCATACCACGGGGCAATCGAACGCTGGGTGGCATTGCTGTCAGCCACAGCGCGACGCGGCCGGGTTGCGCGATCCACACCTTTGAATACCAGGCTCAACAGCCAGGTGACGAAAACCCAGGCCAATAGGTAGCGAGCCACCGGGAAGCCGTACCACAACATGCTCAGAACGGTCTTCGGATCTTCCTTGACGTACTGGAACACCAGGCCGTTCAGGCGCTGGTGGAACTCGCGATAGAAGTCCATCTCCATCAGGCCGAAGAACAGCGTCAGGCTGGCGACCAGGGTCAGCCAGAAACGAAAGAACCCACGCATCGCCATGATTCGCGCACTGAACAGCGCCAGAATCAGGGGAATAAGCAGGTAGACCGTCAGACGCAGGTCAAAGCGCATGCCGTTGAGCATCGCTTCAACAAATGCCGATGCCGGCGTGTCACCGATCATTTCGCGGTTGTAGACCAGCAGTGCAATACGCAACAGCGTATACAGCACCATCAGGACCAGCCCGCTTAACAGCGTGTACGCCAGATGCGATTTGACGGTAGGTTGCATCGAGCGCGACGAGGCGGGCTGATGACTCAGGGCGTCCGTTGTGGCCATGTCGTTCTAGGATCCGTTGGATTCAAAAAGGGGTTCAAAAGTCTGTGCGTCAGGCGACGTTTTCACATCGAGCAAACCGCGGGGGGCAAATCTTACGTGATCATTCACTGATAAACACCGATGGCAGTACGATATTTCATCTTGAACGGTTCGAAATCGGCGGCGTCATTGCTCTGCATTCAGGGTTAGCAGCCAGTGAGGCGTTATTGAGCGCGGCAGATTTTCAGCGACATTACGTGAAAATTTCGTCGTTCGCGGCGCCGGGACTTAGCTGAAAGATTGGCTGTAAAGGCTCAGGTTGTACTCGATTGCCTCGAAGACGCCTGGCGCGTCACCGGCGAATTCGGCGTTGTCGCGCAACGACGCCTGCGCCGCCGCGATCAGCTTTTGCAGGCGTTGCCGGGGTTTGACGACATCACAGACCTGCGCCAGCGCAAGAATCCCCAACCGTGAGGCGAACAGGCTTTTCGATCCGTCGAGGCTTAGCGCCAGCGAATCCTCTTTTATGTAAGCAGTTGTGTTGACGATGTCGTAGGCCGGTGCCAAGGCTGCATCACTGCCCAAAGGGTCGCGATACAACAGGCCGAAGTTTTTCAGATGCGCGTCACCGTTACCCACGATAACGAAACAGGTAGTCCGCCGTATCCTGCGCAGACAATTCGCCACTATCGCCCTCGGGCGTAACGATACGCACACGATCCAGGGCCTTCATCGAAAGACCTCCTGAAGCTCTTCAAATACAGGACGGCGTGCAGGAACCACCTGCAGCTCGGCACCCAGGGCGGCGAGGACTTTGGCATAAAGGTTGATTGAAACCGTCGGGCTGCCCTTTTCGATTTCAGCGAGCTTTTGGCGGGTGACGCCGGAGCGTGCGGCCAGCTCGACCAGCGTCAGGCCGCGTGCCTTGCGCATGCTTGCGATCTGCTGAGCCAGCCGGTCGACAACAAGAACAGTGTCCATGGTTATGCCTGCGTAACATTTCACTAAAAATGGAATGTATACGTAACATGGGCACCCAACAACAGAATGTTACGCATACATAACTTTTCCGACGAAATGTTATGTACACGTAACTTTCGACACGATCAGTCGTTGCTAGGCTTGTTGACTGCCTGCAGTACGTATTGCGGCAAGGCGAACGCGCCGATGTGGACTTCCGGGTTGTAATAACGGGTCACGATGCCGCTGCCTGCGAAACGCTGGCGCAAGGTTTCCAGCGGCAGTTTGCGATAGGCCGTGTTGGTCGCGCCCCAGGCGAAGGTCATGGCGCCACCGATGTAGGTGGGGATCGCCGCCTGATAGAAATGCCAGTCAGCAAACAATCCGCGCATCCGCCCGGCCGTGGTTTGTACGCCGCTCAGTTGCATGAAAGGCGTGCCGTTCTGGGTGACCAGGATGCCGCCTTCGTTCAGACAGCGGTGGCAGGCCTGATAGAAATTCTCCGAGAACAGCACTTCGCCCGGACCAATCGGGTCCGTGGAGTCGGAAATGATCACGTCGAATTTTTCTTCAGTGGTGGCGACAAAGCGCATGCCGTCATCGATCACCAGGTTCAGGCGTGGATCTTCGAACGCACCCTTGGAGTGGTTCGGCAGAAACTCTTTGCACATCTCGACCACGGTACCGTCGATTTCGACCATGGTGATGTGCTCGACACTGCGGTGCTTGGCCACTTCACGCAACATGCCGCCATCGCCACCGCCGATGATCAGTACCCGGCGGGCAGCGCCGTGGGCCAGGATCGGCACGTGAGTCAGCATCTCGTGGTAGATGAATTCATCGGCTTCAGTGGTCTGAATCACGCCATCAAGGGCCATGACGCGACCCATGCGCGGGTTCTGGAAGATCACCAGGTGCTGATGCTCGGTGCGCACTTCGTGAAGCAGTTTTTCCATGCGAAAACGCTGGCCATAACCTTCGTACAACGTTTCTTGATAATCGCTCATGGGTAAGTCCCTGATAAATGCGGATGGCAGGACGGCAGGCCGCCCATAAGAATGGCGCGCATTCTACGTCGAGGAGCATGACAGGTCGAACCTCCATTGCCCCACGCCGATATCCTCAGGCCAATCATGCTGAAATCTGCGCGAAAAAAACGCCTGACTGCCAGGGAGCAATCAAGCGTATTGATGCAGAGCCAGATCAGCGTTATCGATCAGATCCGCACATTGCCACGCGGACCGGCGATCGCCCAGATAATCAGCCCCAGCACCGGCAGCAGAGCAATCAGCAATACCCAGAGGATCTTCATCCCGGTTTCGGCACCACTTTTCAGAACGTTGATGATGGCCCAGATATCGAGGGCAAGAATGATCAGCCCTACCAAACCATTGAAAGTGGAACCCATGGTGTCGCTCCTGATTGTCCCGAATGAATACATGCCTGCTTAGGATAGCCGCAGTCTTCAAGGGTTCCGTTGAACCATCGGCATATTTTTACGCTCCGACTTGATAAGACAGGCGTAACGGCGCAAATTTTTTACTAACTCCGCAAAGGTCAGGCACTCATGCAAACTCCCGCACAACCGCGAACGTGGTGGGCGACATGGTTCGCTCAGGCACAATCCACGCCCTTGCTCAGTCTCAGTTTTCTGGCGGTGTTGCTGGTGGTGCTCGGGCTGCTGATCGCCAGTGGCTACAACGCCATCTACGGCGCCAATCAGGACAACCTGCATTACGCTTTGCTGGGCGGCGCGGCCGGTTTCGGCGCGACCGCATTGGGCGCGGTGATGGCCGTGGCGATGCGCGACATCAAGCAGCGCAGCCAGGACATCATGCTTGGCTTCGCGGCAGGGATGATGCTCGCGGCAAGTTCGTTTTCCCTGATCCTTCCCGGCCTGGCCGCTGCAAGGGAAGTCACTGGAAACGGACCCTTTGCTGCGGCAACGGTGGTGCTGGGACTCGGACTCGGCGTGCTCTTGATGCTCGGCCTGGACAAATTCACCCCCCACGAACACGAAAGCGTGGGCCGTCAGGGCCCACACTCCGAACGGATCAATCGGGTCTGGTTATTCGTCCTGGCAATCACCCTGCACAACCTTCCGGAAGGCATGGCCATTGGCGTCGGTTTCGCCAATGGCGACATGAATGTCGGCCTGCCGCTGGCGACCGCGATCTCGATTCAGGATATTCCTGAGGGCCTGGCGATTGCCCTGGCCTTGCGCGTCACTGGGCTTTCAGCATTCAAAGCGATGCTGGTGGCGATCGGTTCGGGCCTGATGGAGCCGATCGGCTCACTGATCGGGCTGGGGATTTCCAGCGGCTTCGCCATCGCTTATCCGGTCAGCCTGGGGCTGGCAGCGGGCGCCATGTTGTTCGTGGTATCCCATGAGGTCATTCCGGAAACCCACCGCAACGGCCATCAAACGCCGGCAACCCTGGGTTTGATGGGCGGTTTCGCGGTCATGATGTTTCTCGATACCGCGCTGGGTTGATCAGCTCGATGCCTTCAGCGCCTGCAATGCAGGCGCTGCCTGGATGCCGACCGCAACGCACAACTCAAGAACCCGCGCCTGATCATTGCCGTAGACCAGAACGGCTTGCAGCGCGTCATCCAGAGGCTGGCTGAAGTTCATCAGCACATAGCCGCCCATTTCCTTGTTCATCGCGCCCAGCTGAATCTGAATACGGTTGAGCGCGGTCAGCGCCTCGACCTTGGCCAGTTGCTTGGGCTTGATATTGAATGTGACGTCCGGTCCGAACGACTCGACGATTTGCGCGAACAGGTCCTCGTAGGTATCGGCCTGGAACAGCACGGTCTCTGGCAAGCTGCCCACCACGACCCACTCTCCCAATGCAATCGGGAAAGTCTCGTCGTAGTTGATGTCCGGATTAGCCGCCAGGAAAGCCTGAGGATCGGCGTACGCCTGGGCCGCTTCGTCGGCGATGCGCTCGATATCCTGCTCGCCCATGCAACCCGAACTGATTTTGCCGATTAATTCGATAAGTTGATTCTTCATGGGGCAGTCCTGATCACAAGCAAAAATAAAGGCGCGAAGGATAACGGCAAATCCTGCGCGCCTCTATATCAGTTGGGCATATCAGTTCAGGCGATACGCATTCAGTTGGCGAGTTTGCTCAACTGCGCAGCGGTATCTGCCGCGCCCATGGTTTGCGCGGCGGCCAGCGGCGTCACGCCTTTAGCGTCCTGCACGTGGGGGTTGGCGCCTTTGCTGATCAGGTAATCGACGATTTCAGTGCGATTGAACATTGCCGCCATCATCAATGCAGTGCGGCCGTCCGCCGAAGCGCCTTCCACGTCTGCGCCGCCTTCGATGAGCAATTGAACGACCGCCATATCGCCCTTGAACGCAGCGCCAGCCACCGGGCTCTGGCCGTTGTCGTTACGGATTTCCGGATCGGCCTGGTGCTTGAGCAGCACCCGAACGGCGTCCTGATGGCCGTGATAGCTGGCCAGCATCAACAACGTGTCGCCCTTGTGGTTGCGCAGGTTCGGCGTCAGACCTTTTTCCAGAAGCTTGTCCAGCATCACCGCATCGCCACGGCGCGCCACGTCAAACACCTGCTCTGCGAATTCGAGGGCTTCATCATCGGTCATCTGCACTGGTTCGGCAGCCGTATTGGGTTGATCTGACATCAGGTATCTCCTCGCAAGCGGTTTGCACGCGGCATCAATAAGGTTCAGGAAAGCTGTCTGGTAATGACCGCAACTGTGCGCAGCCGTTCGAATCGGGTCAAGGCAAAGCCACCTATCGAGGTCATTGATAAATAGACGGAAAAGGTTTTTTTGACAGGCTCGAATAATTTCGGCAAAACCGTGGTCAGAGCGTCCAGGTGCGTTCGCATCACCGTCCGGTTTTGCCAGAACCCGGACTTTCGCTTAAGTTCCGCGCTTGCCCTCGCCAACCGCGAAAAAACCCGCAAAATGCAGGATGCACGATAGGCCTTCATGCAAATTGCACGAGCCGCGAAAAATTAATAATTGATAAATTATTGATTTTAAACGACTTAAATTATATCCAAATACTGGCACAGTCACTGCACTAGTAATTCCAAGCTTGTTATCCCATGAGCAATGGAGCCGCTAGACATGACTTTTATTCAAGAAAAATTCGCTTCCGTCTTTTCCGAATTCGACGTAACCACTCAGGCCCGTCCTGACGGTGGTGTGCTTCTTTCTTTGCGTAACAGTGAAGGCAAACAGATTCGTCGCTCCGTGTCCTATGCGCAGCTCCATACTCCGGTTCAACTGGAATGGGTAATCAGTGCCATTCGTCGCGACCTCGCAGCACAAGCCAGCGAACTGCCGGCCATCTCGATGCTGCAAAGCCAACACCGTTTTGATTTGCCGACCTACCACACTCGCTAAGTACTGGTAAGGCCGACTGCACGCTTCACGCAGTACTGATTCACCCGCTCTCTCATCCCTTGTTTTTTTTGCCGCGACTGCCGAAAGGCTTTCGCGGCTTTTTTTTGGCTTGAGCATTCGCACTGAATTTAAACCGTAGGACCGGCTTTAGCCGGGAGGGCGGAAGGTCTGACGACGCAACCGCTGCGAATGTACCGGNCCGTAGGACCGGCTTTAGCCGGGAGGGCGGAAGGTCTGACGACGCAACCGCTGCGAATGTACCGGCCTCCTCCCGGCTAAAGCCGGTCCTACGGGATGTATTCAGGAGGTCAAGACGGTATCTACTGTATCTATTTGATAATCCCCTGCGACAACGCCTCCCCCACCGCCTGCGCGCGATTAGAAACGCCCAGCTTGTTGTAGATGCTCTTCAGGTGATATTTCACGGTTGGCGCGGCTATTTGCCGGATCGATGCGATCTCGGAAGTGGTCTTGCCTTCTCTGACCCACTCCAGCACTTCAATTTCCTTCTCGCTAAGCCCCCGGGATCGTAACTTTGCACCTCTGCCCACCATGTGCAGAACCGGCACCAGACTGGACAGCAAGTATTTATCCGCACCGGTGAGGCTTCTGGTCAAACCGTTGAGCGAGCAGATTGAAGTGACACCCTGAAACCCCTGGCCCTGATGACTGTAGCCATAGGAACAACCTGGAGTCAGTTGATGACTGGCAACGGCCTCGCTATAGGTGCTGGAAGGTGGATCAAGCTGGAACGCCTTGCGCCAGTCGAGAAAACCCAGCTGTTCCCGGTAATAGTTGACCACAGGATCTTCCAGCAGCATCCGAGTGCGGCGGTACATGTGGCGCCAGTTGCTGTCGACGTTGGACGTCACAATGGTCAGCAGCATCGAACCCCGGAACTGATAAAACATTGCCCGCTCGCAATTACACTCGCGTCGCAACCAGATCAATGCGTTTTCAATCGCATACTCGCCGTCCAGCTCGGTAATGCTGCTGACCATTTGCTGGATGAGCGGATCGAGATTCGCGTTTCGTGACTTGGCAGTTTCCATTGGCGCTAGCTCCTTATCCAGCTGGCCACTGTTTTATGGTGTTCAAGCAATATCGGCGATGGCTGGATGGGCAGAAAACTACACGAATAAACGCGCTGAAAAGCCAAAGCGAAAACAAACAGTCTTCGCTGACTTACATCAAAGCCGCATCCCACAGCGCATTCAGAAAAGGCTGACTAAAGTTCTGCAGATTGGTAACGAGGCAGGCGATGTTTACTGACGGCAGTCGCGGTTCTGGCCCGCAACTGCCGGGGGAAGAGGAATCAGAAGCGAGTCAGATCAATCACGGCGAAACTGGCAACGTTGCTATGCCCGACCAATTCCCCGCCGTTGCGGACCAGGCCACAGGTCGGCATGCCGGCAGCTTGTGCGGCGTCCAGTTCCTCGACGATGTCGGACAGGAACACGATCTGCTCGGCAGGCAAGCCGATAGCGGCGGTGATAGTTCTGTAGGACTGCGGATCGCGCTTGGGTCCGGAAGTGGTATCGAAATAGCCGCTGAACAACCCGGACAAATCGCCCGCTTCAGAGCAGCCGAAAATCAGTTGCTGCGCCTGAATCGACCCGGAAGAATAAACGTACAGCGCGTAACCTTCCTGATGCCAGCGCTTGAGTGCTTCTACGGCGTCGGGATAAACGTGCCCCTTGAGCTGACCGGCCTTGTAGCCCTGCTCCCAGACCATACCTTGCAGCGCTTTCAGAGGCGTGGCCTTGCGGTCCTCGGCGATCCATTGCAGCAGAATTTCGACAACCCGTTCCACCGAAGCATCCGGCTCGTTGTTTTCAGCGCGCACAGCTTGCAATTGCGCGGCAACCGCAGGCTCGCTGGCGTGCTGGAGCACGAAGTCCGGCAGATGTTTCGCGGCGAAAGGAAACAGCACTTCCAGGACAAAGCTCACGGCGCTGGTGGTGCCTTCGATATCGGTCAGGACAGCTTTAATCGTCATCGGTATCCGGTCCTATAAATCGTCGAGCTGCGGAAAGTTGCGGGCGATGCTTTCGCCGGTGAAGTTGGCAACCCAGCCTTCAGGATTGTTGAACAGACGAATGGCCACGAAATGCGGGTTCTCGCCCATGTCGAACCAGTGCCGGGTACCCGCCGGAACGGAGATCAGGTCGTTCTTTTCGCACAGTACGGCATAGACATAATCGTCGATGTGCAGCGTAAACAGCCCACGGCCAGCGACGAAAAATCGTACTTCGTCTTCTCCATGACGATGTTCGTCGAGGAATTTGGCGCGCAGTTCGGCTTTTTGCGGATGGTCACTGTTGAGGCTGATCACGTCGACGGTGACATAGCCACGTTCGGTCATCAGCTTGTCGATCTGCACCTGATAGGCACTGATGACTTCTTCCTGGGTTGCGCCGGGCGCAATCGGTGTGGCCGCCTGCCAACGATCAAAACCGACGCCGTGTTCGGCCAGGGTCGAGGCGATGTCTTCGACGTGGGTCAGGACTTTGTTGGGCTGGTCAGGGCTGGACTCGTGGTAAACGAACAGGCTGCTCATGGGGCAATTCCTCGGTTTTGGTGAACCCTGCGGCGGATTTTAATAATGAGAAAGCCAGGCCGCTGCGGGTAAATCTGTTATCGATTCAATATGGCGAGGGTTTTCAGCTCGCATTCAAACAGAAACTCGAACGCTTCGATCTGACGCAACGCATCGCTCATTCGCGCCCCCCAGGTATACAGACCGTGGCCGCGAATCAGATAACCGGCGCAGTCTGGATGGGCATCGAGCCAGGGCTGGACCTTGGCGGCCAGTCGGGCGATATCCTGATCGTTGTCGAAAATCGGCACCACAACCCGGGATTCATGGGTGACGACACCGCTGAATGCCTTTTGCAGCTCGTAGTCCTCGAACACCAGATGATCGGCGGCGGTCAGACGAGACAATACCGTAGCGTTCACCGAATGGGTGTGCAGCACCGCGCCGACGTCCGGCCTGCAGCTGTAAAGCTGAGTATGCAGCAAGGTTTCCGCTGAAGGCTTCTTGCCCGGTTCCAGACTGTTGCCGGCCAGATCGGTCGCCAGCACGTCGTCCGGCCCCAGTTCGCCCTTGTGCTTGCCGGAAACGGTCAACAGCACTTCGGTGGTGCTCAGGCGTGCGGAATAATTGCTGCTAGTGGCTGGCGACCAGCCCCGTGCATATAAAAAGCGCCCGGCATCAATAATCGCCTGGCTTAGCTGTTCGCGGCTCATGCGCGCTCCTCTTTCATTCTTGAACCTGTGATGACGGCGGCGGCCAACGCTGCAATGCTGGCGATGCTGAACGTCCAGCCCGGACCCAGCAGATTCCAGCTGTAGCCTGAATACAACGCCCCCAACGCGCCGCCGGTGCCGGCCAACGCCGCATAAAGCGCCTGACCCTGGCCTTGTTGTTGCGGCCCGAAACTACGTTGCACGAAATGGATGGCAGCTGCGTGAAAACTGCCGAACGTCGCCGCATGCATGAGTTGGGCAATCAGCAGCACCCCTAAATGCTCGGCAAAGCTGCCCAGCAACACCCAGCGCAACGCCGCCAGCAGGAAACTCGCCAGCAGCACCTGACGCACGGTAAAACGCTTCAGCATCCGGCTCATGGCCATGAACATCAGCACTTCAGCCACCACGCCCACGGCCCAGAGCAGCCCAATAATGCCGCGACTGTAACCCAGGCTTTCAAGGTGCAGGGTCAAGAAGGTGTTATACGGGCCGTGGCTCAACTGCATCAGCCCGACGCTGACATAAAACGCCAGCACCCCGGGTCGGGTCAGTTGCCGGAAAAATCCCCCGGCGCCCAGGCGCGCGGCCGACAGCACCGGCTGGGCATTGGGCACCCACCAACTGCTGGCGACGATACCGAGCAGGATCACCAGCAGCGCCTGAGGATAAAGGTCGAGGCTGAATCCTTCAAAGAGCCGGCCCAGGGCGACAACCGCGAGGATGAAACCCACCGAACCCCAGAGTCGAATCTGACTGTAGCGTGATGTTTGCCCTTGCAGGTGCGCCAGGGTAATGACTTCAAACTGCGGCAACACCGCGTGCCAGAAGAAGGCGTGCAACGCCATGACCATCGCCAGCCAGGCATAGCTTTTGTCGAACAGAATCAGCGAGAACGTCAGCAGCGTGCAGACTGCGCCGAAGCGCACGATGGTCAGGCGTCGCCCGGTGTAATCGCCGAGCCAGCCCCAGAGATTGGGCGCGATGCAGCGCATCAGCATGGGAATTGCCACCAACTCGCCGATCCGCGCGCTGGAAAAACCCAGATGATGAAAATACAGCGCCAGATACGGCGCCGTGGAGCCGAGCAAGGCGAAGTAAAACAGGTAGAAGCTGGACAGCCGCCAATACGGCAACGGCCCGGCTGAGGCTGGCGCCACGCTAACGGGCTGCGCTGGCAGCGGCGCCATCGATCATCAGAGCTGACCCAGCACAGGCGTGCTGACCTGCACACCGGCGTTTTGCCCACGATGGCGCAGCAGGTGGTCCAGCAACACGATGGCCATCATCGCCTCGGCAATCGGCGTGGCGCGAATGCCGACGCACGGGTCATGACGACCCTTGGTGATCACGTCCACCGGGTTGCCGTTGACGTCGATGGAACGCCCCGGCGTGGTGATGCTGGAGGTCGGCTTCAGCGCCAGATGCGCAACAATGGGCTGTCCGGAAGAAATGCCACCCAGAATGCCGCCGGCATTGTTGGACAGGAAGCCTTCCGGCGTCAGCTCGTCGCGATGCTCGGTGCCGCGCTGGGCAACACAGGCAAAACCGGCGCCGATCTCGACGCCCTTGACGGCGTTGATGCTCATCAGCGCATGGGCCAGCTCGGCGTCCAGACGATCGAAGATCGGCTCGCCCAGACCCGGCATCACACCTTCGGCGACCACGGTAATCTTCGCACCGACCGAATCCTGATCGCGACGCAGCTGGTCCATATAGGCTTCCAGCTCCGGGACCTTATCCGGATCAGGGCAGAAAAAGGCGTTGTCTTCGACGCAATCCCAGGTCTTGAACGGAATCTCGATCGGGCCCAGCTGGCTCATGTAGCCGCGCACCACGATGCCCAGGCTCGCCAGGTATTTCTTGGCGATGGCACCGGCCGCAACCCGCATGGCGGTTTCCCGCGCCGAACTGCGACCGCCGCCGCGATAATCGCGAATGCCATATTTATGGTGATAGGTGTAATCGGCATGGGCCGGACGAAACAGGTCCTGAATCGCGGAATAGTCCTTGGACTTCTGATCGGTGTTGCGAATCAGCAAGCCGATGGACGCACCTGTGGTCTTGCCTTCGAAGACACCCGAGAGGATTTCCACCTCGTCGGCTTCCTGACGCTGGGTGGTGTGGCGGCTGGTGCCAGGCTTGCGCCGGTCGAGGTCGAGTTGCAGGTCTTGCAGCGACAGCTCAAGGCCCGGCGGGCAGCCGTCAACGATAGCAACCAGCGCCGGGCCATGGCTTTCGCCAGCGGTGGTGACAGTGAACAGCTTGCCGAAAGTGTTACCGGACATGCGGACGCTCCGAGAAGTCAGCGAAAAAAGCGAGATCGATAAAAACCAGATCAATAAAAACCAGGCGCGCCAGTATACGCAGGCTGGTCGTGTAGTTCATCCTCGAACCTTATTCGTCTGGCCGCGTCCAATCGGCACCCAAACAGATAGTGGCCCAACGATGTTACGAGTTATTGCCTTGATACTTCCCTTGCTCACCGGGCTTGCCTACGCTGGCGAACCAGTTGTCCTGCAACGTCCTATTAGTCTCGACACCGGTACCGGTGAGCTGTTCGGCACCTTGCTGCTGCCTAAATCCGACGCGCCAGTGCCGGTGGTGCTGATCATTGCCGGCTCCGGTCCAACCGACAGAGACGGTAACAACCCCGATGGCGGGCGCAACGACAGCATGAAGCGTCTGGCGCGCATCCTCGCCAAACACAACATTGCCAGCGTGCGTTACGACAAGCGCGGGATCGCCGCCAGCAAACCAGCCACACCGGACGAACGCAACCTGAGCATCGAAGGTTATGTGGCGGATGCCCAAGCCTGGGGGCAAAAACTCAAGGCTGATCCGCGTCTGGGCCAGCTGATTCTGCTGGGGCACAGCGAGGGCGCTCTGGTCGCCTCGCTGGCTGCCGAGAAAGCTGGCGCCGCTGCGGTGATTTCCGTGGCAGGCACTGGCCGCCCGGTTGATCAGGTGCTGCGCGAACAGCTTCAGTACCGTCTGCCGCCGCCGCTGCTGGCGCGCAGCAATCAGTTGATCGATGAAATCAAGGCCGGCAAGACCGACGACGATGTGCCCGCCGAGCTGGAAGTGGTGTTTCGTCCCAGCGTGCAGCCGTACCTGACCTCGCTGTTCCGCCAGGATCCGGCCGCTGCCTTCGGCAAGTTGCAGGTCCCGGCGCTGATCGTTCAGGGTCGCCATGACATTCAGGTCGGCGTGGGCGACGCACAGTTGTTGCAGCAAGCCAAACCCGATGCTGAGCTGGCATTGATCGACGGCATGAATCACGTGCTACGCATTGTGCCCAACGACATCAAACGCCAGCTCGCGTCGTATAAGGATCCGCAATTGCCGCTGGCCAGTGAACTGACCACCCGCATTCTGCGTTTCATCGGCGCCCTGCCCGCCGCTTGATGCACTTTTTGACGCCAGCACACGCGAAACGCCCTTCAGGACTGGCAAAAGCAGCCGATAGGATGCTACTGGCACCGTGTTGCAATACTTTGTATGCAACATAAGGATCATGAACAAGATCGGCGGGAAAAATGACTGAAACGAATGCCCTGCACACTGTTGCCGAAAAACCCGCCACTGCTGAAGTACCGGCGGTTGCGCAGCCGTGGGAAGAGGTTCAGCCGGAAACCTTCATGATGTTGCGGCTGGCACCGCTGCAGACGGACCGGGCCACCGGCGCCCGTCCCCTGCGATTCGTGCAGCTCGGTCGAGCCGAGCGCCACAGCAAGGAACTGAGCCTGCTGCGCCTGGCCATTCAGCTGCCAGGACAACGGGTTCGGCGCGAACAGAATCATCTGGACGTCTGGGTCGACCACGAGAAGCGCCTGGTGCGTATGGGGCCAGACTCCGGCTTGCAGATCGAACCGTGGAACCGCGGCATCGGTCGTTTCCTGGCCGCCCAAGGCATTCTTTGGGCGCAGAAGAAATGGTCGACGTACAAGATTGAAAGCGTGGCGCTGGCCAGTAAAGACGGCCTGAACGAAGACACCCGACTGCGCCGCGACCACTTTTTGCGCACCCAGGGTTTCGAAGTCGTCTACGCCGATGCGCAGCATATGAAAGGCAGCGTCAAGGATGTCCAGGTCGGCAACCTGCACAGCACCTGGAATATCGAAAAAATTCAGATCATCGAAATCCTCGAAGCCTCGCAAATGCTGGAGAACGCCGAGAAAAAGATGATCGAGCAGGAAGTGCTGATTCGCCAGCACGAAGACCGGGTGGCCAAATACAAGCGCGAGGACAGCAGCCTGCGCTTCACGATTGCCTGCCTGGTAACCTTCGCGGTATTCCAGGCAGGGTTGCTGATCTGGATTGCGACGCATCGGTAACCGGCATTCACCAATGCCGGAAATGAAAACCTGTGCCGACTGTGCACGAATCGGGTAGGAGGGGACTTGTCCCCGATGGGGTCTGCGCCGAAGCCATCGGGGACAAGTCCCCTCCTACCCGATCCTTAGGCGCTACGTTCACATCCGCGTTTCAAACAACGCCTGATGATCCCGGCACTGGGCGGCGGTCAGCATGAACACGCCATGCCCGCCCCGCAGGAAGTCCAGCCAGGCGAAGTCCACTTCCGGGTACAGCGCCTGCACATGAACCTGGCTGTTACCGACCTCGACGATCAACAAGCCCTTGTCGGTCAAATGATCGGCTGCCTGGCTGAGCATGCGCCGGACCAGATTCAAGCCATCACTGCCGCAGGCCAGAGCCAGTTCCGGCTCGTGCTGGTATTCGTCAGGCATATCGGCGAAATCTTCGGCGTCGACATAAGGCGGATTGGAGACGATCAGGTCGAAGCGCTGCCCCGGCAAACCATCGAAACCATCGCCCTGCACGGTGTACACGCGAGTGTCCACGCCATGGCGCTCGATGTTCTGATTGGCGACTTCCAGCGCTTCGTAGGACAGATCCGCAAGCACCACTTCGGCGTCCGGAAATACGTCGGCGCAGGCAATGCCGATGCAACCGGAGCCTGTGCACAGGTCGAGAATCCGCGCCGGTTCGTCGGGCAGCCAGGGCGCAAAGCGATTTTCGATCAGCTCGGCAATGGGTGAGCGTGGAATCAACACGCGATCATCGACAATGAAAGACATCCCGCAGAACCAGGCTTCGCCGAGCAGATAAGGCGTCGGGATGCGCTCGTCGACGCGGCGCATGATCAAGCGTTGTAGGAGCGCAATCTCATCGACTTCAAGGCGGCAATCCAGATAGCTGTCAGCAATTTCCCAAGGCAGGTGTACGGCACCCAGCACCAGTTGCCGGGCTTCATCCCACGCGTTATCGGTGCCATGCCCGAAAAACAGGTCTTCTTCGTGAAAGCGACTGACCGCCCAACGGATATGGTCGCGCAGCGTACGCAAGCGGGATGTGATCACTTCAGACAACTCCTTGAGAAAACGACGGGGGATTCTAACAGACGATGCCGTGACGCCGTGAAACCGTATCGGGCCATCGTTTGCGCTGCACTTTATGTATCTCGGCAAAACAATCAAGGCATACTGCCATTATTCAGCTGAAAACAGCCCTACAGCCCAGCAAAACCGTTAGTTGTCATCGTTGCCATTCCCAGAACCGCTCAGCCGGAGGAGAATGTCGCAAAAGCCCCACCTGAAGGAGCCCCAGATGTCAGATCCAAAGACCATGTTTCAACTCAGCGGCCGTGGTTATGCACCCGCCACTTTGAGTAATGCCACCCTGATTATCATCGACGCCCAGAAAGAATATGTCAGTGGTCCACTGGCACTTAGCGGGATCGATGAAGCCGTCGCCAATATTTGCCTGTTGGTAGCGGCTGCCCGCGCTGCAAAATGCCCGATCGTGCATATCCGCCACCTCGGCACCGTCGGCGGCCTGTTTGACCCACAAGGCGAGCGCGGCGAATTCCTGCCCTCGTTGCTGCCCCATGATGGCGAACGCGTCGTCGAAAAGCGCCTTCCCAATGCCTTCAATGGCACCGGTCTTGACGATCTGTTGCAGAGCCTTGGTCATCTGGACCTGATCGTGTGCGGCTTCATGAGCCATTCGAGCATCAGCACCACGGTCCGCGCGGCCAAGGACTATGGCTATCGCTGCACACTGGTCGACGACGCCTGCGCAACCCGCGACCTGCCAAGCCCTGAAGGCGTCGTCAGCGCTCGGGTCGTGCATCGCACCGAAATGGCCATCATGAACGACAACTTCGCCACACTGGCCTTGACCAAAGACTTGATCTGAGGCGCTTGAGCATCAGGAATCGATCCACCGTCACCCTGCGCCACTGGTGCGCCGGAGCATCTCAGGACGGTTCCTGAAGCAATGCCTGCACCCCCTGCGAACATGTGATCTACTTCTCATAACCGCCTATCCATTAATCACCCGCATTTGCCTCTGAGCCCGTTGTGGCGGGAACCACCGGTTCATATCCGGGTCAGAGCGCCGATACACCTGGAGGAAATCGGAATGAAAATATCCGATGGTTTCGACGCCCGTCGCCTGCGCCCCAAAGGGCAAGGGAACTGGGGTGTGCGTATTGGTTCTGCGATTGCTGCCTTGCTGGCGACGCTGGGCGTTTTGCTGACCATGGCGGGTGTGTCCAGTCTCATCGGGCATCCCCAGGCATTGGGCGAACTCAATGCCAGCCCGGTCGGCGCGGCATTCATCGTGGCTGGCGGCTTGCTGGTGCTGTATCTCGGCATCTGGTTGTGGAGGCGCTGCCGTTTGAGTCGGCGCCGGGCAAAGGGGTTGAATATGTCCCCGCACCTGATGAAAAAACACGACTGATGGCTGCAGCGTTTTTTCTCGACACGAGTTTAGTCAACCCGAGCACCCCGCGACTTGGTTAAACTAGCCCTCTTCGCGGAGGCACCATGCAAGACGACGACTTTTCCCTGTTCCGAAACGAGACGCGCGGCGTCAAGCCCATCAAGCATGAACATGCGGATGTGGGCAAACCCAAGACCGATCGTAAACTTCTGGCCAGGCTGCGCCAGTCGGCAACCGTGCGCACCGATTCGGTGACCGTTGACGGGCTGTCTGATCAATTCGTGATTGATGTGGGCCCCGAGGACGTGCTGAGCTGGTCAAGGGACGGTGTACAGGAAGGTCAGATGCGCAAGCTCAAGCTGGGTCAGATCAGCTTCGAGGGCAGTCTGGACCTGCATGGCATGAGCGTCGAAGTGGCGCGCGAGACCTTGTGGGAATTTCTCGCCGAAGCGACCAAGCTGGAAATCCGCTGCGTGCGCGTGACCCACGGCAAGGCGGTGCGCCTGGACGGCAAGCGGCCGATGATCAAAAGCCACGTCAACACCTGGCTGCGGCAACATACGCAAGTCCTGGGTTTCTGTTCATGCCTGGCCAAGCACGGCGGCGCGGGAGCGGTTTACGTGATCCTCAAGCGGACCATGATGGAAGGCCGCGACGAATAAACCGTCGCAGCCTGATTCAAGCCTTAGCCTGAAGTAACGCAGGTGTTACGGACGGCCGCCTGAGCCGCCAAAGCCCGGGCCACCTTGACCACCGCCGCCGCCCTGGCCGCCACCGTCATGATGACCACCGCCACCACCACCGCCGCCATGACCACCCGGGCCCCAGAACGGGAAGCATCCGGAAACCGTGGACAGTACAGCTACAACCATTGCGACTTTAACTATTCGAGCAAACATCTAATTAACTCTCTATGCGACAGGTATTTGTTACCTGTACGTCAGACAGCGCCAGCACCCATATGTACGTAGCAGCTTGGTAGAGGCCAGGTATCAGGCTTGATACAAAGGCGTGCCGCCCGGCCCGGACCGCGACTTGTCGGCAGCAGGTAAGTTACTATGTGCGCCTTGGCGGGCCGCAAACCCGCGTTTATTGAACCCACACGGAATAAAGCTCTGTGACACTGGAACAGAATTACACCGAGATCCTTGGCCAACTGGGCGAAGACGTTTCCCGCGAAGGGCTGCTCGACACACCCAAGCGCGCTGCCAAGGCGATGCAGTATCTGTGTCGCGGCTATGAGCAAACCCTGGAAGAAGTCACCAACGGCGCGCTGTTCAGCTCCGACGCCAGCGAAATGGTGATGGTCAAGGACATCGAATTGTATTCGTTGTGCGAGCATCATTTGCTGCCGTTCATTGGCAAGGCCCACGTTGCTTACATCCCCAACGGGAAAGTGCTCGGTCTGTCCAAGGTCGCGCGCATCGTTGACATGTACGCCCGTCGCTTGCAGATCCAGGAAAACCTCAGTCGCCAGATCGCCGAAGCCGTGCAGACTGTTACCGGCGCGCTGGGTGTGGCCGTGGTCATCGAAGCCAAGCACATGTGCATGATGATGCGTGGTGTCGAAAAGCAGAATTCGGCGATGATCACTTCGGTGATGCTCGGTGAATTCCGTGAAAACGCGGCTACCCGCAGCGAGTTTCTCAGCCTGATCAAATGATTGCCGCCCTGCCCGACTGCTTTGCGTTCGGGCCTTGGGCAATCTATCCGCCTAGGTTTTTCAGAAGGTTTGCATCATGTTTATCAAGGCATTAAGAGTTGGCCTGGGCCAGCTGATCATCTTCGGCGACTTCCTGACCCGCCCCGGCAAAAAGCAGCGCACGCCGCAAGCTCAGGCAACGGTCGATGCAGCAGCGCACGACCTGACTCTGTATCAGTTTCACGCCTGCCCGTTCTGCGTGAAGACGCGCCGCACCCTGCGCCGCCTGAACGTTCCCGTTGGGCTGCGCGATGCGAAGAACAACGAGCTGGACCGTCAAACGTTGCTCACGGAAGGCGGCAAGATCAAAGTCCCTTGCCTGCGCATTGATGAAGGCGGCAAAACGGTCTGGATGTACGAATCCAAGGTCATCATCGATTACCTGAATCAGCGCTTCGCTGCGGTCTGATACCTCGTTCGATCAGTTCGGGCAACCGTCCTGGCGACAGGCGACGTAAGCCTTCAATTGCTTGACCCGCAACTCAGTGTGCTCGGCCAGACACTGGGATTGCAGCAGCGGCCAGATTGACCCGGAATCCTCGCGTTTGCCCACCTGATACAGGCAATCGGCGTCGCGAAACGCGATCCACGTGACCTGCGCATCCTTGAGCGACTGCTTCTGCGCGGCGTCTTTGAGATAGCTCATCTGCGCCTTGTACTGCTTATTCAGATCCGCATCCAGCGCCGCCAACTGCTTGCCCGCGCAGGCGTTCATTTCGCCTTGGGTGCCATCGCAATCCTGGATCTGCGCCTGTGCCGAACAGCCAATGCCCAAGGCCATGAATGCCAGCACCGCCATCATCGAAAATCGCATGTGAAACTCCTCATCAGCAACTGCCTGAACTCCGGGGGCACGCGTCCCTCGCGGCTAAAGCCGCTCCTACGGTTCCATATTTGCCCCATTAAACACGCATCAATCCAGCATACCCACATATCCCGGTTGCCCCTTGACCCGTGCCAGCCAGTGTTGAATAGCTGGATACGGTGCCAGGTCGAAACCGCCCTGATGGGCCACATGGGTGTAAGCGTAGAGCGCAATGTCGGCGATGGAGAACATCTCGCCCACCAGATACGGCGTGCGCTTGAGCTGTTGTTCCATCACGGCCAGGGCGCGATAACCGGCCTTCTGCAAGGAGCGGTATTCAGCGAGCCGTTCCTCGGGCAGGCCCAGATAGAACTGAATAAAGCGCGCAACCGCAATACATGGCTCGTGGCTGTATTGCTCGAAGAACTGCCATTGCAAAACCTGAGTGCGCAAGCGCGGCTCGGCCGGCAGGAAATGGCTGCCATCGGCGAGGAAATTGAGGATCGCATTGGATTCCCACAGACAAGTGCCGTCCTCAAGCTCCAGGACCGGAATCTTGCCATTGGGATTTTTTTCCAGAAACGCCGGCGTCTGGGTCTCGCCGCTGAGGATGTCCACCGGAATCCATTGATACGCGATGCCCAGCAGGCTGAGCATCAGCTTGATCTTGTAGCAGTTGCCCGAGTTGTAATCGCCATAAACCTTGTACATCACTGCTCTCCTTTCACTGCTTGTCCTGATTGCCCTTAAGCCGCTTGTTGCTGCTGAGCCATTCGCACCACCGCCGCCAGTCGCTTCAGGCCTTCGCCGAGGCGGGTCGGGTCGATGTGGCTGAAGTTCAAACGCAGATAGCCATGATTGGCATCCGGGTCGGCAAAAAACGGCTCGCCGGGCATAAACGCAACATCCTGTGCCAACGCTTCATTGAGCAAGGTGCGAGTATCCAACGGTTGCCGCAAAGTCAGCCAGAAAAACAATCCGCCTTGCGGGTTGTTCCAGTCGGCCAGATCGCCGAAATGCTCTTGCAGGGCGGCTTCGAATGCATCACGACGCCCACGATAGAAGTCCTGCAATTGCAGCAAATGCTTGCGGTAGTGCTCGGTGCCGATCCATTGCAGCGCCTGCCATTGGCCCAACCGATTGGTGTGCAGGTCGGCTGACTGCTTCAAGCGCAGCAGATGGGGAAACAGGTCAGGACTGGCAATCAGATAACCGACGCGCAAGCCTGGCAACAAGGTTTTCGACACGGTACCAGTGTAGATCCAGCTGGCTTTTTTCAGGCGACTGGCAATCGGTCGTGCGCTGCCACCGTCGAAGGTCAGGTCACGATACGGCTCGTCTTCGATCAACGTCACGCCGAACTCATCAAGCAGCGCCGCGACCGTTTCGCGACTGGCCTCGCTGTAACGCACTGCAGACGGGTTCTGGAACGTCGGAATCAGGTAGGCAAACGCTGGCTTGTGCTGCTCCAGGCGCTGACGCAGCGCAAGCAGATCCGGGCCGTCGGCCTGCAACGGTACGGTCAGGCAGTCAGCACCGAACAGCTGGAATATCTGCAGCGCAGCCAGGTAAGTCGGCGCTTCCAGGACGATTTCCGTGCCTTTATCGATGTATAGCTTGGCGGCCAGATCCAGGGTTTGTTGCGAACCGCTGACGATCAATACCTGGCTCGCATCGCAGCGCAGACCGATGGCGCGGGCTTCATCAGCCAGGGCTTCGCGCAACTCGGGCTCACCTTCGCTCATGCCGTATTGGCCCAACGCCACAGGCATGTCGGCCCACTCCACACGGGGCAGCATGGCTTCGGCAGGCAGACCGCCAGCAAACGACATGACTTCCGGGCGCTGCGCTGCCGCGAGAATTTCACGAATCAAGGAGCTTTTCAGGCGGGAAACGCGTTCGGAGAATGCCATGGAGATCACCGGTAGCCGATATAAATGGAAATAAGTCAAACTGGTTGACCGAAATTACGATATCGCAACCGGATACGTCAATATGCTTGACCTTAAAAATCCCGCCACGCAGCAAGCCGCCATGGAAGCTTTTTTCTTCGGCTATCAGGCCTTCACTGCCAAGGCGGACGAAATGCTGGAGCGGCGCGGCTGCAGCCGGGTGCATCAACGCATCGTATTTTTTATCGCGCGCTACCCCGGTTTGAGCGTGACGGAGTTGCTCAGTGTGCTGGGGGTCAGCAAGCAAGCGCTGAATGCGCCTTTACGCCAGCTGGTTGCCATGGATCTGGTGCAAAGCGCCGCGCCGGACAGCGACAAACGCAAGCGCTTGTTGGCACTGACCCCCGAAGGCATAAAGTTTGAACAGGCGCTGCGCCGCGAGCAGGTCAAACTTTTACAACGGGTATTTCGCGAGGCGGGCCAGGAAGCAGTGGACGGTTGGTTGGCGGTGAATGAGGCGCTGGGACAAACCCGGCAAAGCCTGGCGAAACCTGTCGCGGGACATGAAGAACCCATTTAATGAGCGCTGTATGAGCGGTTTTCAGCACACCCGTACAACGCTTCACTTTTGCTATGTTTTAGCTAACTGTACTTGCGTTTGTGCAGCTGGCTGTATCGCAACGCCTTGTAACGACTACGTTTAGGCTTGGCGCCTGATTTCGCGCAAGGAATGTCCGATGACCGACACCACACAAGCCCCGTTACGCCCGCTGGCGGACTCTTCCGCGTCAGCCATTGTGGCCGGGTTTATTGCCATGATGACGGGCTGCACCAGCTCGCTGGTCTTGATGTTTCAGGCCGGTCAGGCAGCAGGCCTGACCACGGCGCAGATTTCTTCGTGGATCTGGGCGCTGTTCATGGGCATGGCGGTGTGCAGCATCGGCCTGTCGCTGCGTTACCGCACACCGATCACTGTCGCCTGGTCGACGCCCGGCGCAGCATTGCTGGTCACCAGCCTGGGCGGCGTGGCCTACCCCGAAGCGATCGGCGCCTTTATCACCTGCGCGGTGCTGGTGATGATCTGCGGTTTGACCGGCAGCTTCGAACGCCTGGTCAAACGCTTGCCGGCATCACTGGCCGCGGCATTGCTGGCCGGAATCCTGTTCAAGATCGGCAGCGAAATTTTCATCGCCGCTCAGCACCGCACAGCGCTGGTGCTGGGCATGTTCTTCACTTACCTGATCGTCAAACGCCTTTCGCCGCGCTATGCCGTACTGGGCGCGCTGTTGGTGGGCGTCGCGCTGGCCGGTTTGCTGGGTCTGTTGGATTTCAGCGGGTTCGCCCTGGAAGTCGCCCTGCCGGTCTGGACCACGCCTGAATTTTCCCTTGCCGCGACGATCAGCATTGGCATTCCGTTGTTCGTCGTTGCCATGACCTCGCAGAACATGCCGGGTATCGCCGTGCTGCGCGCCGACGGCTATCAGGTGCCCGCCTCGCCGCTGATTTCCGCCACCGGCATTGCATCCCTGATCCTCGCGCCGTTCGGCTCTCACGGGATCAATCTTGCGGCGATCAGCGCGGCAATCTGCACCGGCCCTCATGCCCATGAAGATCGGGACAAGCGTTATACCGCGGCGGTCTGGTGCGGGGTTTTCTACGGCGTTGCCGGAATTTTCGGCGCAACCCTTGCGGCCCTGTTTGCGGCATTTCCCAAGGAACTGGTGCTGTCCATCGCCGCCCTGGCGCTGTTTGGCTCGATCATCAACGGCCTGACCGTGGCGATGAACGAACCCAAGGAACGTGAAGCGGCGCTCATCACCTTCATGGTCACGGCGTCGGGGCTGACGCTGTTTTCCATCGGTTCGGCGTTCTGGGGGATCGTGGCGGGGGTTTTGACGTTGTTGATTCTGAATGGACGGCGGGGTTGAAGGACGGTTTTGTCTGCGAAGACTGTAGGACCGAATTCATTCGGGAAAGAGCCAGCGTGGACAAGGAATTCTTGTGAATACGCGCTAACGCCCTCCCGGATAAATCCGGTCCTACAAAGGTTACCGCGTACGGAAACCCTACAACCTGAAATGCCCCACCATCCCCTTCAACTCCATGCCCAGCGACGCCAGCTCGATACTTGACGCCGCATTGCCGCGCATCGCCAAGGCCGATTGATCGGCGCTGGCGCGGATACTGGTAACGCTGCGGTTGATTTCCTCGGCCACTGACGTCTGCTCTTCGGCAGCCGCAGCGATCTGCTGATTCATCTGCTGGATCATCGACACCGCCGAGGCGATGCTGCCCAACGCGCTTTCGGTTTGCAGCACATCGCTGACTGCCAGCTTGACCAGTTCTGCGCTGCTGCGAATCTGCGTCACCGACGCCTGCGCGCCGTTCTGCAAGCTGCCCACCAGACGTTCGATTTCTTCTGTTGATTGCTGAGTACGCTTGGCCAGTGCCCGAACCTCATCAGCGACAACCGCGAAGCCTCGACCTTGCTCACCCGCCCGCGCGGCTTCGATGGCTGCGTTCAAGGCCAACAGGTTGGTCTGCTCGGCAACGCTTTTGATCACGCTGAGCACGGTCCCGATGTTCTGAATTTCCGCACTGAGGCTTTCAATGCTGTCGCTCGCCGATGTCGCCGACGTGGCCAGTTGCTCGATACGTTGCAGACTCTGGCGCACGACGCTCTGGCCGCTGTCGACTTTGTTGTCGGCGGTCTGCGCGGCCAGTGCCGCCTCTTCGGCATTGCGCGCCACATCATGGACCGTGGCGGTCATCTGGTTCATGGCGGTCGCCACTTGCTCGGTTTCCTGCTGCTGGCTGCTGACTTCCCGATTGGTCTGTTCCGTCACCGCCGACAGGGAATGAGCCGAGCTGGCCAACTGTTCGATACCTGCTTGCAGGCCACTGACGATACCGCTCAGGCCTGCGCCCATCTGTTGCATGGCGAGCATCAGCTGGCCAATTTCATCGCGACGCTTGACCGCTGCACTGGCGCTCAAGTCGCCGGCGGCAATACGCTGCGCGAAGGCGATGACACTGCGCAACGGCCCGACAATCAGCCGGGTAATCAGCCAGGACGCAATCAGCCCCACGAACAAGGCGATGATCGACGAGCCGATGATCTGCATGGAATTGGTCTTGATTTGCGCCTGCATGGAGTCGTCTTCAGCGGCGTAGGCTTGATTGACCTGATCCACGACCTGCCGGGCATTGGCGGCCAGTTGTTTGGAAACCTGCGCTTCGCTGGCCAGCAATCCCGTGTATTCGTTGAGCTTGTCGGTGAAATTGACGATGTGCGTGCCGACTTCCCCCAGCACAGTGAGATAACCCGGATCCTTGATCACGCCCTTGAGTTCCTCGGCCAGAGCCTGGGCCTGATCGGCCTGCTCGATCTTGCCGGTCTTGGCTTCCTCGCCCGAGCCCGTCTTGCGGCTTTTGTCCAGGCGCACCCGCGCTTCGTCCATGGCCTGCATCATCAGTTTGGAAACCTGACTGACCTGATTGGCCTGCTCGATGAACTCACCACCTTGCTGGCCTTGTGAATCTTTCAGACCATACGCACCGTCATCGGCCAGCCCGGCCTGCAGCACATCGAGATTGTTGGCTACGCTGGAGACCGACCAGCTGGCCATTTCCAGCGCCAGATCCTTGCTTTGACTGAGGCTGACGAATTCATCGAAAGATTTGCGGTACGCGGCCAGGCCTTGCTGGACCTGAGTCATCATTTGCTGGTTGGCGGGCGACTGGCCCTTGAGGTTTTCAGCGAGGAGATTGAGGTTTTCAACGCCGGCATGCAGCTCTTCAACGATTTTCGGGTCGCTGCGCAGCGCATAATCCTGCTCCAGCAGCCTGACTTTGAGCACGCCGCTGTTCAACGCAGACATCTGCTTCAATCCGTCGAAATGCACGCTGATGTTTTTCAACGACCAGACGCCGATGGCTGCCACCAGAACAGTCAGCAGCAGAACCAGCGCGAAGCCCACGCCCAGTTTTTTCGCCATCCCAAGATTAGCGAATCGTGCTTGCACGGCCGAAATCATAGCGTCGCATCCCCTGTGAATACCTTGGGCACTCTGGCCTTTAAGCAGGCCATTCAATAATCGTGCAGATTCGCAATGGCTCACGGCAGATACAAGTCTTTGCCGACGGAATAATGGCAAAAAGCTACGCTGAAGTCGCTTTCAGGACGGTCTGAGTCGGCGCACAGAAATTCGGTGCGACCGACTATCAAAAAACCTCGAAATGGCGCCCGGATTCGAACCCGTAAGGGGCAACGCTGTACTGATCTGGTGCGACTGAAAACTACCGGGCGGCGGCAGCCACCAGCAGCGTGCCCGCATCGGCATCAAGCGTGGCGTCGGTGCCCAACGGCACTGCGAAATTGCTGGTGCCATGCCCGATGGATAGACCACCCAGGACCGGAATACCCAGCTTGCCCAGACGCTCAGTCAATACCTCGGACGCTGATACTGCACTAAGCCCGTTGCCCGGAAGACTGAATTGGCCAACGGCGATACCGGCCAGACGTTGCAGGATTCCGCAGTTGAGCAAATGGGTGAGCATGCGATCAATCCGGTAGCTCGCCTCGCCCACGTCTTCGAGCAGCAGAATGGCGCCGGTCAGGTCGGGCATGAACGGGGTACCGACACAGGTACTGAGCATGCTCAGATTCCCGCCGAGCAATACTCCCGAGGCACGGCCCTTGATACGGACATTGAAAGTGGGTTCGTCTGCGTTGGCCTCGACCAGAACCGGCTCGGTGTTCATCAGTGTGTGACGCATGCCACTGGTGAACACACCGCCGCGCTCAAGCTGGGTCGCCACCGGTCCGTGAACAGTTGCCAGCCGGGCCTCGGTCCAGAGTGCCGCATGCAGGGCGGTAATATCGGAAAAACCTACCACCAGCTTCGGATCGCGGCGCACCGCCTCAAAATCCAGACGCTGGATGATCCGCTGCACGCCGTAGCCGCCACGGTTGCAGATAACGCCACGGATTTCAGGGTCGGCCAGCGCATCATTCAGGTCGCTCGCACGATCTTCATCGCGGCCGGCGTAGAACGAGTATTGATCCAGCGCATGGGGATAGACGCGAGGACGCAAGCCCCAACCTTGCAACACCTGCACGGCTGATTCGATTTTTTCAGCGGCCACGGGACCGGCTGGCGACACCAGCGCCACCGCATCGCCAGGGCGCAGTGCTTTGGGATGGAGCGTCGGCAAGCAGATGGAAGGCATTCAACTGACTCAGGCTTGAAGTGAAAGGGACTATTCGGAAGCCAAGGTAATGTAGAGCACTCGTGGCGGTTGATCTACATAACTAATTACCGACACGTTAACTGAGTTTGTCCGTCTTGCGCGTCTCTCGCGGTGCCTGGAAGCGCGTGACACCCTTGCGCAGCCATTTCAGAAAGCCATTGGGATCGGGCGCCGCCGGCTTGTTGGTGAGCATAGCCGCGCGGGCCTTGGCCCGGAAACGTGCCAGCCCCGCCAACGCGCCGCGCAACTCGGGATGATCCTTGAGCCAGGGCTCCAGGTCCGCCAGCGCGATGCGGTACACCATGCAATCGGTCAGGGCACTAAAACGTCCCACAGCCGGCGATTGATCGACAAACCCGGTTTCGCCCATCAGCTCGCCGGGGCCCATGCGCCCTGCTTCGACCCAGCCCTCGGGACGCTCGATGGACACCGAAACGATCCCGGATTCGATGATATACAGCGCATCAGGGACGACGCCCGCCGCCAGAATCACTTCATGGTTCTGGAAGGCATTGAGGCGCATGTTGCGCTCAAGCTCGGCCAGGTCAGCGTTGCTCAACATGCGCAAGGCACCGACCGTGTTGAGCACTGCCGAAACACGGGTCGCGGGGCGCACTTGGTCCTGGCGCGTTTCGCTGGCAGCCAGTTGGCGATAGATCAAGTCATGCAACTGGTTACGTACCGCAGAACGACGGTCCCGAGACTGAACGTAGCCGGTGACTTCATATTCGACGCTGCGCAGCCCGGACTTGACGACCACCGCGCTGGAAGCCGGTTGTACCAGCAACTCCCGACAACCTTGCAACGCCTTGCCGATGGCATCCAGGACGAGACTGGGCCGCAGGCGCACTGAGAGCTCGATGCTCAGGGTCACCGCGTGGAAATGATCCGGACGACTGAAATTGACGATCCGCGTCTTGGCGGCCATGGCATTGGGAATGACCGCCATGCTGCCTTCGGAGGTCAGCAAATGGGTCGAGCGCCAGTCAATCTCAATGACCTTGCCTTCAATGTCGTCGACACGAATCCAGTCATCGACGCGAAACGGTTTGGTGGCATTGAGCACGATGCCGGAGAACACGTCGCTTAACGTGCTCTGAACCGCCAGGCCGAGAATGATTGCCACGGCGCCGGAGGTTGCCAGCAGGCCTTTGACTGGCAGATCGAGGACGTAAGCTGCTGCCGCCACCGCTGCGACAAGAAAGATGATCGCACCCAGCACGTCTTGCAGCAGATGGCCCTTGCCGCCAATGCGCGGCGCCAGCAGCACGCTGATGAGGATCGTCAGGGTCCGCGCACCAAACAGCCACCAGGCGATGGACAACGTGGTCGCCAGTACGTGGCGCGATACCGGCAACTCGGTCGGCACCGTGTTCAAGGGACTCAACCCGGCCTGGACCAAACACATGCTGAACAGCAGGAACAATCCCAGCCGCACCGCCATCTTCCAGCGTAACCAACGCTGATCCACCCACTGCCAGAATGTCAGGTCGATGACCAGGATCAGCGAAGCGCTGACCAGCGGAAAAGCCAACCACGGGAAATCCATCGACACGCTCCAGAAAAACCGGAAATCAGGCGCAGCTAAAGCCGATCCGCCTGAAACAAGCCGAGCTTAGCTGATTGAAATCCAAAGCGGTGGGATCGGTTGCAAGAGCGCGTCGTCGTGCAACAAATAAGGGCTTGGCGGGAGGGGACTTGTCCCTGAAGGCAGTGGCTCAGACGGCATTAATATCAAACTATCCCGCTGCCTGGCCTATTGCTTTCGGGGACAAGTCCCCTCCTACAGAGAGATATATTCAGCGCTTCACATCGCCGTCACCCCGCCATCAACCGCCAGCGCCTGGCCGGTGGTGAAGGCGGCGCCGTCGCAGCACAGGTAAAGCACCGCAGTGGCGACTTCGTCGACCTTTCCGATCCGGCCGACCGGATGCATGGTGGCGGCAAATTCGCCTTTCTTCGGATCGGATTCCCAGGCGCGGCGGAACATGTCGGTGTCGATGACCGCCGGACAAACCGCGTTGACGCGGATTTTCTTCTTCGCATATTCGATAGCGGCAGACTTGGTCAGGCCGATCACCGCGTGTTTCGATGCGCTGTAAATACTCATCTTCGGCGCCGCGCCAAGGCCCGCAACCGAAGCCGTGTTGACGATGGCCCCGCCGCCCTGGGCGAGCATCAGCGGCAACTGATATTTCATGCACAACCAAACGCCTTTGACGTTGACGCCCATGATCGCGTCGAACTCGGCCTCGCTGCCCTCGGACAAGCGACCTTTCTCAATCTCGATCCCGGCATTGTTGAAGGCGTAATCAACCCGGCCATAAGCCGCCACAGCGCGCTCCATCAATTGCCGCACTTCGCTTTCCTGAGTGACGTTACAACGCACGAACAACGCGTCGCCGCCGGCTTCGTGAATCAGCTGTGCGGTCCGTTCGCCGCCATTGCTGTCCAGATCCGCCACCACCACTTTCAGTCCTTCGGCGGCGAACGCCAGCGCAGTGGCGCGGCCAATGCCTGCTGCGGCGCCTGTCACCAGCGCCACCTGACCGGAAAACGTCATGCTCATCGGAATTGTCCTTATTGTTGTGATGAATCGGGAAGAACATTGAGTCTAGCCACTGGGCAGCCCGCTCCGTCAGCACTATCAAGCGCTCGGTTGGGGAAGCATGAATTGCAGTGATACAGATGACCTCGCTTCATCATCTTGCTGGATCGACTTGCATTCGCTGAACGCCCTTTGCTTGCCTCAACCTCGGGCAGCGACTTCAATGATCTTTTACCGTTGCGCCCTTTTGCCCCTTTGCGAGGACCTGCCATGACCAACCAGACCAATCGTCAATTCCTGCTCGCCAAACGTCCCGTCGGCACAGTCAGCCGGGAAGATTTCACCTATCAGGAAGTGCCGCTCGGCGAGGTTTCGACCGGGCAGATTCTGGTCAAGAACCAGTATTTGTCGTTGGACCCGGCCATGCGTGGCTGGATGAACGAAGGCAAGTCATACATTGCGCCAGTGGGTTTGGGCGATGTGATGCGCGCGCTGGGCGTGGGCGAGGTCGTCGCGTCAGAGAACGACAAGTTTGCCGTAGGCGATTTCGTTCAGGGCGCGCTGGGTGTTCAGGATTACTTCCTCGGCGAGCCCAAAGGCTTCTATAAGGTCGATCCGAAGCTTGCGCCGCTGCCGAGATACCTGTCTGCGCTGGGCATGACCGGCATGACCGCGTACTTCGCGTTGCTGGATGTCGGCGCACCGCAAAGCGGCGATACCGTCGTGATTTCCGGTGCGGCGGGTGCAGTAGGCAGCGTCGCGGGACAGATCGCCAAGATCAAGGGCTGCCGCGTGGTGGGCATTGCCGGCAGCAAGGAGAAATGCCAATCGCTGGTGGAAGAGTTGGGTTTCGATGGCGCTATCGACTACAAGAACGAAGACGTGCTGGCGGGGCTGAAACGCGAGTGCCCGAATGGGGTGAATGTGTATTTCGATAACGTTGGCGGCGACATCCTCGACGTGGTGCTCAGCCGTTTGGCGCCCAAGGCCCGAGTGGTGATTTGCGGTGCGATCAGCCAGTACAACAACACGTCACCGGTGAAAGGCCCAAGCAATTATCTGTCGCTACTGGTCAACCGGGCGCGCATGGAAGGTTTTGTGGTGATGGACTACGCCGACCGCTTCGCCGCCGCAGGCCAGGAAATGGCTGGCTGGATGGCAGCAGGTAAACTCAAGAGCCGGGAAGATATCGTCGAAGGCCTGGAAACCTTCCCGGAAACCCTGCTGAAGCTGTTCAAGGGCGAGAATTTCGGGAAGTTGGTGTTGAAGGTTTGAATGCTGATTCCGTTGGAGCGAGGCTTGCCCGCGAAGAAGCAGGTCGCCTCACCCCGAACTTCGAACCTGAGACGCCGCCTTCGCGGGCAAGCCTCGCTCCAACAGTGCAATGGTCCGTGATCACTCAGCCCGGCAAATTCAGCTCAGCCACCACCGCCGCCAGCGCCTTGGCCGGATCGGCGGCCTGACTGATCGGGCGACCGATCACGAGGTAGTCGGAGCCGGCGTCCAGCGCCTGACGCGGAGTCAGGATGCGGCGTTGGTCGTCCTGGGCGCTGCCGCTTGGGCGAATCCCCGGTGTCACCAATTGCAGCGACGGGTGCGCGGCTTTCAGGGCCTGAGCTTCCAGCGCCGAGCAAACCAGGCCGTCCATACCGGCTTTTTCCGCCAGCGCCGCCAGACGCAAAACCTGCACCTGCGGATCGACGTCCAGACCGATGCCGGCCAGATCTTCACGTTCCATGCTGGTCAGTACAGTCACGCCGATCAGCAACGGTTTAGGACCGCTGCGCTGATCCAGGACTTCGCGGCAAGCAGCCATCATGCGCAAACCGCCCGAGCAATGCACATTGACCATCCATACGCCCATTTCCGCAGCGGCCTTGACCGCCATCGCCGTGGTGTTGGGGATGTCATGGAATTTCAGGTCCAGAAACACTTCGAAGCCCTTGCCGCGCAGGGTTTCCACGATGTCCGACGCACAGCTGGTGAACAGCTCCTTGCCGACCTTGACCCGGCACAGCTTGGGGTCGAGCTGGTCGGCCAGCTTCAGGGCGGCCTCACGGGTCGGGAAATCCAGGGCGACGATGACAGGAGTCTGACAGGCGGACATGAGCGGGTTCTCTGGTAAGTCGAAATCGGCGCGCATTGTAGCCGAACCCGTCCCCGTACGGGTAATCGATCCGGTGTGCGCAAACCATTGGCCGATGAACACGCCCTGGACCGGCGCGGTTTCGCAAACAGCAGCAACCAAAGGGGTATGGGGCTAGACTTGAACCATTGAGCAGCGACACCGCTCAAACCGGTATCACAAAAAGGAGAGCACTATGCCCTGGTATGCCTGGTTAATTCTGGTAGTTGCAATCGGCTCGATCGTCGGGGGGCTGATGATGCTGCGCGACTCGGCAAAAAAACTGCCGCTGACCGATGAACAACTCAAACGCGTCCATGAGCGCAATGCCGAGATGGATGCCAAGGAAGCCAAGGATCGCTGAATGCCCCGGGGCGATGCCTAACCCGCATCGCCCTTTTGTATTGAGCTGATTGTTGCAGCCTACGGCGCTTCGAGGCGTTGCTTGCCGGCCACCGAAGACTCGGTCAGCGGCGAAGTGACAGCAATGCGAAACGGCTGGAAAATTTTCAGCATCTGGCCGTTATCACGCAACTTCGCCAATAACTGGTCAAACCGTGCAGCCGAGATCGGCGCAGCCGGACGCAGCAAAGCGTAATGCCGATAAACCTGATCGATACGTTCTGAAACCAGCAGTTGTCGGGCTTCGTTTGGGTTGCGCGCGAGAAAGTCGCTCAAATATGAGCGGGTTACCAGAGCAATGTCGGTACGTCCGCGCAGAACCATCAGCAGGTTGCTGTCGTGGGAATACGTCAGGGTTACGTTAAAGTTTTCCGCAAGATAAGCAGGATCGGCATTGAACTGCGCAAATGCGTAGTGGTAACCGCTGAACAGGGCCAAGCGCTTGCCGTCAAAATTATTGAAATACGTCTGATCTCGCCCCTCTACCTTGCGTGCCACGAAAATCTCGGCGTCTTCCAGCTTCATGTCGACAGCCTGATGAGCGATGCGCTCCCAGCCCCAGTCGGGGTTCTCGAAAATCGCCATGTCGATGCGGCCCTGCTCCAGATCCCGAAAACGGCGCGGGATTGAGGTCGGCACCAGCACGAACTTATAGTCGTGTTGCGCAGCATTCAGAGCAGCGGCCAATTCCGGCAGCAGCCCGGTGTCTGCGCCCTTTTCCGGCCGAATGGTATAAGGCGGAAAATGCGCGGCACCAATTCGCACAACTTGCTCGGCGGCTGCCTCCAGGGACAACAACGCCACTGCGGCCATCAAAACTGCCCGCCAAACCTCTCGCACAGACACATACATCAAGACTGCGCACCCCAGAGTAATAAACAAACGAGCTAAATTAGGCGTTTTGCCAAGTTTAAACAATTGCCCAAAAGAATGAATTCACAGGGTTTTATACCGAAACGTGCCTGAGAATCAGTGGCAATGCTTCGTCGGTTCACAACGGCACCTTGCTCACTCATCAATACCCCTCCAGCGACCATTGCGCCAGCGTGGGCAATTTAAGCTGCCCTCTGCAACCAGGCAAGCATCAGGCCAGGCAGTCGCGCAAATACTTGGCCGAAGACGCCGCCGACGGTCTGCGTGTCGTGCGGGAAATCACTGCACTGCTACTGTGCAAGGTGTTGAGCGATACGTAATGAGAGTGAACTTGTTCGCGAGGGTCACGTAGGAGCGGCTTTAGCCGCGAGAGACTTTTTCCCGGCTAAAGCCGCTCCTACACCGCTATGCGGGCAACCAGGAACGCCGCCCGCTCGCTCTAACGGGACCGGCGATTAGTGACAGGACGGCACTGTTTAAACGCCAGCCGGGACGAGGAGAACAATAAGAAATGCACGTTATTCAAGAACACGAATCAGTGGGCCGTAATTTGCCCGTCTTCGACAAGATTCTCATTGCCAATCGGGGGGAAATTGCCTGCCGCATCATCGGCACCGCCCGCGATCTGGGTTATCGCACGGTGGCGGTCTTCAGTGCCGCCGACAGCGACGCCCGGCACGTGCAGATGGCTGACGAAGCGGTGTGCATCGGGGCGCCAACGGTGCAGCAGTCTTATTTGAATATCGAGGTGATTCTCGATGCCGCGCAGCGCTCTGGAGCCAACGCCATTCACCCCGGTTACGGCTTTCTCTCGGAAAGCGCCGAATTCGCCCGCGCCTGCCAAGCCGCCGGCCTGGTGTTCATAGGCCCCAGCGCGGAAGCCATCGAACTGATGGGCAGCAAGCGTTTGTCAAAATTGGCCATGATTGCTGCCGGTGTACAGTGCGTCGCCGGTTATCAAGGTGTAGAACAGGACGATCAGACCTTGAGCCGCGAAGCGCGGCGGATCGGCTATCCAGTGCTGATCAAGGCCAGTGCCGGAGGTGACGGACGAGGCATGCGCCTGGTGGAACATGAAGGTCAGCTGCTGGAGCGGCTCAACACCGCGCGTGCCGAGGCGCAGAACGCTTTCGGTTCGGCGGAGTTGATTCTGGAGCAGGCGCTGATTGATCCGCGTCATGTCGAGGTGCAGGTTTTCGGCGACAGCCACGGCAACCTGGTCTTTCTCGGCGAGCGCGATTGCTCGGTGCAGCGTCGCCACCGCAAAGTCATTGAAGAGGCGCCCAGCCCCGCCGTCGACCCGCAGCTGCGCGAAGCCATGGGCAGCGCTGCCTTGACGGCTGCCCGAACCGTGAACTATCAGGGCGCCGGCACTGTGGAGTTTTTGCTGACCCATGACGGTCAGTTCTACTTTTTGGAAATGAACACCCGCCTGCAGGTCGAACACCCGGTAACCGAGATGATCACTGGGCAGGATCTGGTGGCCTGGCAGATCAGAGTGGCGGCTGGCGAAACCCTGCCTTTACGCCAGGACCAGATTCAGCTGAGCGGTCACGCCATCGAGGCGCGGCTGTACGCTGAAGACCCGGCGCGAGGTTTCCTGCCGCAGACCGGTCGAGTGTTGCGCTGGCAGCCGCTGCTGTTCGAAGGTGTGCGAGTCGATCACGGCTTGCTCGAAGATCAGGCCATCAGCCCGTTCTACGATCCGCTGCTGGGCAAGATCATCGCTCACGGTGCAACCCGCGAAGAGGCGCGACGCAAGCTTCTGCGCGCGGTGCAAAGCAGCGTGTTACTGGGCGTGCAGACCAATCAGCGGCTGTTGGCAGGTGTACTGAAACATCAGGCTTTTGTCGACGCACGGGTCGGCACCGGTTTCATCGGCCAGCACCTGCGCGAGGACGCGAGTCTGCTGCCGCAGATTGCCAAGGCCTCGCAGCTGGCCCTCGCCACGGCCCTGTTCTATCAGGGCTCGGCCAGCGCCCACCCGTCCAAGCCCGCGGGCTGGAGCAATACGGGGCCGGAGCAACGTCGTTACCTGCTGGGCCACGACGAGCGGGTCATGGAAGTGAATCTGATCCGCAACGGCGCCCGCCTGGACCTGAGCATCGCCGACAGCGTCCATAGCGTTCAGGTACTGGAAGCCGACGGACGCTCGGCCCATGTCGAAATCGACGGGGTTCGACGTCGCTATGCCTGCCACTTGCAGGGCAAGAATCTGTGGTTGCATTGCGAGTCCGGTGCGTTGCATTTCGTTGATCGCACCCATGACACCCTCACCGGTCCGGCGCTCGCCGGTTCCGGAACCGTCAGGGCGCCCATGGACGGCTCGATTGTCGAGGTATTGGTCAGCGAAGGCGCGACGGTCAGCCAGGGTCAGCTGCTGGTGGTGCTCGAAGCGATGAAAATGGAGCAGCCGCTCAAGGCCGGGATCGCTGGCGTCATCCGTCAGGTTCAAGTAACCCGCGGCGATCAGGTCAAGGGGCGACAAGTGTTGCTGGAAGTCGCGCCGTTTCAGGCCTGATTGGACGTAACGAGGCTAATGTGACTACCCTCCACTCCAGACCAAGTCGATTTGATGGAAAGGAGCCTCACATGCCGCACTGGTTGGTGATAGATCTGGAGGCCACCACGGATGAAGGCGGATGGCCAGTGGCAGAAATGGAAATCATTGAAATCGGAGCCACCCTCGTCAATCAGGATGGACGCGAACTGGATCACTTCGAACGCTTCGTTCGACCGGTGCGCCGTCCACTGCTGACCAATTTCTGTCGGGAACTGACCCATATCAGTCAAAGCAACATCGACAGCGCCGCGCCGCTCACGGCGGTCTGGCCGCTGTTCGAACGCTGGCTGAGTCATCATCAGGCGCATATCGTCGGCTGGGCCAGCTGGGGCGATTACGACCGCCAACAGTTCGAGCAGGAATGGCGTCAACAGGGCTTGACCAGCGTCCTGAGCACCTTGCCCCACGTCAATCTCCGGCAACGCTTCGCTCAGGCGCGTCAATTACAACGCCCGCTGGGCCTCAATGGCGCGCTGCAACTGGCAGGCATGCAGTTCAGTGGGCAACAGCACCGAGCCTTGGTCGATGCGCGCAACACCGCCCGCCTTCTGCCACTGATTCTGCCCAATTGAATGCAATGCAACGCTTAAAGCGGGTGACGGCCTTTTATGCGTTGGGCATACTGGCCAGCCCTTTTTAACAGCCCTTTTCGAGGAATCGCCATGTTCAAAGTCAACGAGTACTTCGACGGCACCGTCAAATCCATCGCTTTCAGCCAGGCTGAAGGTCAGGCCACCATCGGCGTTATGGCGGCAGGCGAATACGAATTCGGCACAGCGCAACGGGAAATCATGCACGTCATCTCCGGCAAGCTGAGCGTCAAACTCCCGGACAGCACCGACTGGGAAGATTTCGCCACCGGCAGCCAGTTCAACGTGCCAGCCAACAGCAAGTTCCAGCTCAAGGTAGCGGTTGATACTGCTTACCTGTGTGAGTATCGCTAAGCGCGCGTCTGCGCATAATCGGTAGGACCGGCTTCAGCCGGGAGCACGTCCTCCCGGCTGAAGCCGGTCCTACAGATCATTTACACCACCTCTTCCATCCGCGCATTGAACTGCAACGCTGCCAACCTCGCGTACAACGGGTTGCTGGCGATCAATTGCTGATGCGTGCCCACCGCCACTAACCGGCCCTGATCAATGACCGCAATCCGGTCAGCGTTCTGCACCGTGGCCAGCCGATGCGCGATCACCAGCGTGGTGCGGCCTTTCATCAGGCTCGGCAGCGCTTCCTGAATCAAGTGCTCGCTCTGGGCGTCCAGTGCGCTGGTCGCCTCGTCCAGCAGCAGAATCGGAGCATCCACCAACAAGGCACGGGCAATCGCCAGACGTTGGCGCTGCCCGCCGGACAAGCCCAATCCACCGTCCCCCAAATGAGTCTGATAGCCGTCAGGCATCTGCATGATGAATTCATGGGCATGGGCGATACGCGCGGCGGCCTCGATCTGCTCGCTGCTGGCGCCGGGATTGCCGTAGCGGATGTTGTCTTCGACGCTGCCAAAGAACAACGCTGGCGTCTGGGAAACCAGGGCAAAGCAGCGGCGCAGGTCCAGCGGATCAAGCTGCGCGATGGGCACACCTTCCAGCAGGATCTGTCCTTGCTGGGGGTCGTAGAACCGCAACAGCAGATCGAACAGCGTCGATTTGCCCGCCCCTGAAGGGCCGACCAGTGCCAGGGTTTCCCCCGCATCAATAGTCAATGTCATGCCATCCACGGCGTTACGTTCGGGACGCGACGGGTAGGCGAAGCTGATATTTTCCAGCTCCAGCCGACCGCTCACCCGCTCCGGCAGACGCAGCAAATCGCTGGCTGGCGGGGTGATTTCGCTTTTGGCCTGAAGCAGCTCGGAAATGCGCTCGGCAGCGCCTGCCGCCCGCTGCAACTCGCCAATCACTTCGCTCAGCGTACCGAAGGCGCTGCCGACGATCAGGCTATAGAACACAAAAGCCGCCAGCTCGCCGCTGGAGATCGTGCCTTCGATCACGTCCATCCCGCCCACCCACAGCATCACCGCCACGGCACCCAGGACCAGCACAATCACCAGCGTGATCAGCCATGAGCGCTGCAAAATGCGCTTGCGAGCGGTCTCGAAAGCGTCTTCGGCGGTGCGCGCAAAGCGCTGCTTGTCCTGCTGCTGATGGTTGTAGGCCTGAACCGTCTTGATCTGTCCCAAAGCTTCGGACACATAGCTGCCGACATCGGCGACACGATCCTGGCTTTCCCGAGACAAGGCGCGCACTCGTCGGCCAAAGATCAGGATCGGCGCCACCACCAATGGCAACGCCACCACTACGATGCTGGTGAGCTTCGGATTGGTGATGAACAGCAGAACGATGCCGCCGATCACCATCAAGGCATTGCGCAGGAACATCGACAGCGACGAACCGATCACCGATTGCAGCAGCGTCGTATCCGCGGTCAACCGCGACTGAATCTCCGAGCTGCGATTGTTCTCGTAAAAGCCCGGATGCAAGTTGATCAAGTGATCGAAAACCCGCTTGCGCAGATCCGCCACCACTCGTTCACCAATCCACGACACCAGATAGAAGCGCGCAAAGGTGCCGACCGCCAGGCCCAGGATCAACAACATGAACAGGCTGATCGACTGATTGAGCAGATGCGGCGAACGGGTCATGAAGCCTTGGTCGACCATCAACTTGATGCCTTGGCCCATGGACAAGGTGATGCCGGCGGTGACAATCAACGCCAACAGGGCACCCAAGGCCTGCCAGCGATACGGCGCGACAAACTGCGAAGCCAGACGAATCGCCTGACGCTGACGGCTGGAAAGCAATGAAGCCATGAAAAATGGACCTGCATAAAGGCTGAAGGCACAGAGCCTACACCCGTCAAGGGCAGCATGGCTCGGGTTACCGTACGGCGGGGTTAATGAACTTCCAGCGATAAAGCCCGGTCAGTGAGTTATGACCGCTTCGTCGGGGCGCTAGATAGCATTGATCTAAGCCCGGGCTGGCGGTTTTCTGCCGATTCTGGTGGAGTAAGCACGCGTCGGAAGAGCTGAGGGATGTCACAGCGGAGTCATCTGGCGCGAGTAGTTTTAGGCGCAACACCTGATGAAGGAGACAGGCCATGAGCTTGCACGAAAGCAGCAATCAAGTCCCGGTGGTCCGAGCCAATCCCGACCTGCACGTTGGCGGCGCAGTGCTCGATAAGGACGGACGCGAAATCCTGATTACTGAAGAAATGGTTCAGGCCGCGTGTCAGGAATGCGACAAAAACTGGGTCAAACCTGAAAAACAAGATTGAGCAGTACCAAATTTTAGAACCCGACTTCGCGTCGGGTTTTTTCTGTCTGGCGTTTGGTAGGAGCGAGCTTGCTCGGGAGGGTTTGGGGTTGTGGGAGCTCCCAAGCGACGCGAGGCAGCGATAGCGGGTTGACTGACCCACGCCATCGCGGCCGTCGTAACCTCCTAACGCTTCTACAGCTGCTTGCTTGCGCCCAGCGCCTGCACCAACTGCTCCAGCGCTGCGGACTGGCCATTGATGCGCACCAGCAGGCTGTCGATTTCGCGACGAGGCGGATAGTTTTTGCGCAGGGCATCGAAAGCCACCGGTTGGCTGACCGGTCCCACCAGGCTACGGCGGAAATCGGCGTCGTCCCGGCGTGGGTCGTAAACGCCCCGGCACAGGGTATTCAACGCCCAGGTCGGATCGGTCCGCTCATCCAGCGTGACTTCTGCCAGCCAGGGCTTGGGCAGCAGGTCATCGAGGCTGATGGTCGCCGGTTGTTGGAGAAACCCGCACAACGCCTGGTAAATCTGCGCGGTGCCGCGTTGTCGACCATCCAGGCTGTAACCGGCAATGTGCGGCGTGGCGATGACGCACAGGTCGGCAAGCGCCGCGTTCACGCGCGGTTCGCCTTCCCAGACATCCAGCACGGCTTGCAGATCTTCGCGCTCCAGCAATACGTCGTACAAGGCGTCGTTATCGACCACCGGTCCACGTGCGGCGTTGATCAGCCAGCAACCCTGTTGTAACTGCAGCAACCGTGGATGATCGAACAAGTGCCAGGTCGGGTGCTCGCCGGTCTTGTCCAGCGGGGTGTGCAGGCTGATGACGTCGCAGCGCTGGACGATTTCATCCAGGCTGACAAAATCGCCACCTTCGCTGGCTTGCCGAAGCGGGTCGCAGACCAGCACATTCCAGCCCAGCCCCTTCAAGACATTAACCAGACGCCCGCCCACCTGACCCGCGCCCACGACGCCATAAGTGCGCTGATTGAGGTCAACGCCTTCTATTTCCGCCAGGGTCAACAGGCTGCCGAGTACGTAATCCACCACGCCGCGAGCATTGCAGCCCGGTGCGCTGGACCACTGAATGCCCGCCTCCCGGAAATAATCCAGATCCAGGTGGTCGGTGCCAATCGTGCAGGTGCCGACGAAACGCACCGGACTGCCCTCCAGCAGTTCGCGAGTGACCGGCGTCACCGAGCGCACCAACAGGATATCGGCGTCGGCTACCGCTGCGCGGTCAATGGAACGGCCCGGAAAACGCTGAATTTCACCGAAATGGGCGAAAAAAGCATCGAGCAGCGGAATATTTTCGTCAGCAACAATTCGCATGGTGTACTCCCCGGAAGACCGCGGCAGTGTAGGCGCGGATCGTTCCGATGGGCCAGTAAACAATCAGCGGGCCGGAAAACTCAGTCGGCTTTCTTGCGAATCCAGTACAAAAAGGTGCCGCCTTCGGCCTGTTGATCGACCAGTTCGTGATCAAGAAACACGCAGAACTTGGGGATATCGCGCCGGGTCGACGGATCGGTGGCAATCACCTTGAGCAAGCCGCCTGCGGGCAAGTCGCGCACTTTCTGGTGCAGCATCATTACCGGTTCAGGACAGTTGAGACCGCTGGCATCGAGGATGGCGTCAACGGGCAGGGTTTCAGATGATTCAGGCATAAAGGGCTCCAAAAGCTGGTGGGCATTGTCGCTTAAAAGCCCCCCTGCATTCCACTGTACCAAGCCTTTGCCGGCGCAACCGGGTCTGCCGAGGAAGATCTTCAGCGCTTGCACCGGCGTCTTCGGGGACAAGTCCCCTCCTACCGGGTTGTGTTGATTCGGTAGGACCGGCCGGGGTGGCGCTCCACCTTGTCCGGGAAGGCGTCAGGTCTGACGAGGAAGATCTTCAGCACTTGCACCAGCGTCTTCGGGGCCAAGTCCCCTCCTACCCGGTTGTGTTGATTCGGTAGGACCGGATTTATCCGGGAAGGCGTCAGGTCTGACGAGGAAAATCTTCAGCGCTTGCACCGGCGTCTTCGGGGACAAGTCCCCTCCTACCCGGTTGTGTTGATTCGGTAGGACCGGATTTATCCGGGAAGGCGTCAGGTCTGACGAGGAAGATCTTCAGCACTTGCACCGGCGTCTTCGGGGACAAGTCCCCTCCTACCGGGTTGTGTTGATTCGGTAGGACCGGATTTATCCGGGAAGGCGTCAGGTCTGCCGAGGAAGGTCTTCAGCGCTTGCACCGGCGTCTTCGGGGACAAGTCCCCTCCTACCCGGTTGTGTTGATTCGGTAGGACCGGCCGGGGTGGCGCTCCACCTTGTCCGGGAAGGCGTCAGGTCTGCCGAGGAAGATCTTCAGCCCTTGCGCTTGCCATCCAGCCGACGTAAATGGCACGTCACTTCTTCGCGGTCGTGGTACAGCTGTTTGCAGCCAATCTCGACGCGGATGCCGCGCGCTTCAAACCCGTCTTCAATGCGTTGCAACAAACGCCGCACTTCAGCGTAGCGCTGCTTCATCGGCAGCTTGAGGTTGACTACCGCCTCACGGCACAGCCCTTCGCCGATCCAGGTTTCCAGCAACGCGGCATTACGCGCAGGCTTTTCGACGATATCGCACACCATCCAGTCCACCGGATGACGCGGTTTGAAGGTAAAACCATCGGCCATCAAATGCTGCACCAGCCCGGTATCCATGAGGCTTTCCGCCATCGGACCGTTATCGATGGCGGTGACCAGCATGCCACGGCGCACCAGTTGATAGGTCCAGCCGCCCGGTGCGGCACCCAGATCGACACCCGTCATGTCGCCGGACAGCCGCTCGTCCCACTGATCGCGGGGGATGAAATGGTGCCAGGCTTCTTCCAGCTTCAAGGTCGAGCGGCTCGGCGCTTCCCGGGGGAACTTCAAGCGCGGAATACCCATCGGCCACATCGCCGAGTTATTCGCTTCGGCCACGCCCAGAAACACTTCGCGGCCGCTCTTGAAGGTCAGCAGCAGGCGCGGTTTGCGCGGGTCATCCACCAGTTTGCCGGCCTCGGTCAGGGCCTTGCGCAGTGGCGCTTCAAATTTGCGGCAAAAATTGGAAAGCTCCTTGCCATCATTGGTGTCGACCACTTCCAGCCACAGACTGCCGCAGGTCGCAAAACCCGCCATGTGCGCCAGAATCACGCTGATGCGGTCAGTTTCCGGCAAATCAAGAAACACCCCGCGCGCCCACTGCCGAGGGAAGATCAACTGGGCGAAACGCTGGCCGTTCATCAAGCGTTCTGCGCCTTCGACTTCGGTGCATATGAACTCGGCGCAGGCCGCGTTGGGCTTGGCCTTGGCGTAACCGGACACATTCAGGCGCGCCGCGTGTTCGGCGATTTCCGAGCAGACTTCACCCTCGAAACCGGGACGGCAGTGCATAAAAAGGGTGTTCATGGGTATCTCCTGGGCAGCGATCAGACACTTGACCGCTGCGTCGTCCCGGCAAAGAGCCTGGACCAGCTATACATGAGGGTTAACCTCAAGGACGCGAAAGCGGCGCATGATAGCTGAATCAGGAACCACTGGCGCGGCCGACAGGTCCAGTACTACACCAGTCAGATTGCAGACGGCGTCACAACCGGCTCAACCGAGCAGACGCAAGCCTGCAGCAGATGCCAATCGTCAAGTCCGTGACCGTGCGGACGCGCAAGGAGTAATTTCATGCCCTCCCTCGATAGCCTGAAAAGCCTCAAGACCCTCGAAGTTGCCAACAAGACTTACCACTACTTCAGCCTGCCCGAGGCTGCCAAAACCCTGGGCGACCTGAACAAACTGCCTATGTCCCTTAAAGTGCTGCTGGAAAACCTGCTGCGCTGGGAGGACGGCAAGACCGTTACCGGCGCGGACCTCACGGGCCTTGCGGCCTGGCTGGGCGAACGGCGTTCCGATCGGGAAATCCAGTACCGCCCGGCGCGGGTGTTGATGCAGGACTTCACCGGCGTTCCTGCAGTTGTCGATCTGGCCGCCATGCGCGCGGCGGTTGCCAAGGCGGGCGGCGATCCGCAGCGTATCAATCCGTTGTCGCCGGTGGATCTGGTGATCGACCACTCGGTGATGGTCGACAAGTTTGGCGACGCCAGCGCGTTCGGGCAGAACGTCGATATCGAAATGCAGCGCAATGGCGAACGTTACGCCTTCTTGCGCTGGGGCCAGAGTGCCTTCGACAACTTCAGCGTGGTGCCGCCCGGTACTGGCATCTGTCACCAGGTCAATCTGGAATACCTGGGCCGCACGGTCTGGACCAAAGACGAAGACGGCCGCACGTACGCGTTCCCGGACACCCTGGTCGGCACTGACTCCCACACCACCATGATCAACGGCCTCGGCGTATTGGGCTGGGGCGTGGGCGGGATCGAAGCCGAGGCGGCGATGCTCGGCCAGCCCGTGTCGATGCTGATTCCGGAAGTAATCGGCTTCAAACTCACCGGCAAGCTCAAGGAAGGCATTACCGCCACCGATCTGGTGCTGACGGTGACGCAAATGCTGCGCAAAAAAGGTGTAGTGGGCAAATTTGTCGAGTTCTACGGCGATGGCCTGGCGGATTTGCCGTTGGCCGACCGCGCCACCATCGCCAACATGGCCCCGGAATACGGCGCGACCTGTGGCTTCTTCCCGGTGGACGACATCACGCTGGACTACCTGCGCCTGTCCGGGCGTCCGGCCGAGACGGTGCAACTGGTCGAAGCCTATTGCAAGGCCCAGGGCCTGTGGCGCGTATCGGGCCAGGAACCGCTGTTTACCGACAGCCTGGAACTGGACATGAGCAGCGTCGAAGCCAGCCTCGCCGGGCCAAAACGTCCACAGGATCGGGTGGCTTTGCCGGGTGTCGCCCAGGCGTTCACCGACTTTCTCGGCCTGCAATTCAAGCCCACTCACAAGGAAGAAGGCCGTCTTGAAAGCGAAGGCGGCGGCGGTGTCGCGGTGGGCAATGCCGATCAGGTCAGCGGTGAAGCCGACTATGAATACGAAGGCCAAAAATATCGGCTGAAAAACGGCGCGGTAGTCATCGCCGCGATCACCTCCTGCACCAACACCTCGAATCCGAGCGTGATGATGGCGGCTGGCCTGGTGGCGAAAAAAGCCGTGGAAAAAGGCCTGAAAACCAAACCTTGGGTGAAAACCTCTCTGGCGCCAGGCTCCAAAGTGGTGACTGATTACTACAAGGCGGCCGGGCTGACCCAGTATCTGAACACGCTGGGCTTCGACCTGGTGGGCTATGGCTGCACCACCTGTATCGGCAACTCCGGCCCGCTGCCGGAACCCATCGAAAAGGCCATCCAGCAATCAGACCTGACCGTGGCGTCGGTGCTGTCTGGCAACCGTAACTTTGAAGGCCGCGTGCATCCGCTGGTCAAGACCAACTGGCTGGCCTCCCCGCCTTTGGTTGTTGCTTATGCATTGGCTGGCAGCGTGCGCATCGACATCAGCAGCGAGCCGCTGGGCGAAGGTTCCGACGGCCAACCGGTGTACTTACGGGATATCTGGCCGACTCAGAAGGAAATCGCCAAAGCGGTTGAGCAGGTCAACACCGGGATGTTTCACAAGGAATACGCCGAAGTATTCGCGGGCGATGAACAGTGGCAGTCAATCGAGGTGCCGCAGGCCGCGACTTATGTGTGGCAGGAGGATTCCACCTATATCCAGCACCCTCCATTCTTCGATGATATCGGCGGCCCTTTGCCAGTGATCGAAGACGTCAAGGGCGCGCGAGTGCTGGCCATGCTCGGTGATTCGGTCACCACCGACCACATCTCCCCCGCTGGCAACATCAAGGCCGACAGCCCGGCCGGGCGTTACCTGCGTCAGAAAGGCGTCGAGCCCCGAGACTTCAATTCCTATGGCTCGCGCCGCGGCAATCATCAGGTGATGATGCGCGGCACCTTCGCCAATATCCGTATCCGCAACGAGATGCTCGGCGGCGAAGAAGGCGGTTATACCCTGCACGTTCCCACTGACGAGAAGTTGTCGATCTACGATGCGGCCATGCGCTATCAGGCTGAAGGCACGCCGTTGGTGGTGATCGCAGGCCAGGAATACGGCACCGGATCGAGTCGCGACTGGGCGGCCAAGGGCACCAATTTGCTGGGCGTCAAAGCGGTGATTGCCGAGAGTTTCGAGCGCATCCACCGCTCCAATCTGGTGGGCATGGGCGTGTTACCGCTGCAATTCAAAAATGGTCAGAGCCGCAAGACCCTCAACCTCAACGGCAAGGAAACCCTGAACATCAGTGGCCTGACCCATGCCAACCTGCGCCCCGGCATGGACCTGACGCTGCAGATCACCCGTGAAGACGGCAGCCAGGAACGCCTGGATGTGTTGTGTCGGATCGATACGCTGAACGAAGTCGAGTACTTCAAGGCCGGGGGGATTCTGCATTACGTGCTGCGGCAGTTGATTGCTGCGTAGCCTGATTCGCGAGCAAGCTCGCTCCCACAGAATCAGTCAACGAGACAAGGGCGATAACCGAACGGATTATCGCCCTGCTTTGATGTAGGCTCTTTCGCAAAATTAACCATCTGGTACATTTTGTGAAAACGGCGTTCACTCAGGTCGAACGCACTCATAACAAGAATCGAGAGCCTATCGCCATGACCTCATCCAAAATCCCTTCGATCCTTGCCGGGCTGATCGGCGCGGGCATTCAGTCTTCGCGCACCCCAGCCTTGCATGAGCACGAAGGCGACGCCCAAGGCATGCGCTATCTCTATCGGTTGATTGACCTCGATGCGCTCAAGCTCGACAGCAGCGCCCTGCCAGATTTGCTGCAGGCGGCCCAGCGCATGAGTTTTACCGGGTTGAACATCACGTTCCCATGCAAACAGGCAGTGATTCCCCTGCTGGACGAACTGTCCAGCGAGGCCTTGGGCATTGGCGCGGTAAATACCGTGGTGTTCAAGGACGGCAAGCGCATCGGCCACAACACTGACTGCCTGGGTTTTGCCGAAGGCTTTCGCCGAGGCCTGCCGGATGTGCCGCGCAAGCGTGTAGTGCAACTGGGTGCCGGCGGCGCGGGAGCCGCCGTGGCTCATGCGCTGCTGGCCGAAGGCGTCGAGCAGCTGAGCATTTTCGAAGTCGACCCGGCGCGGGCGCAAAGCCTGGTGGACAATCTTAACGCGCACTTCGGCGCGACACGTGCGCAGGTCGGGCGGGATTTACCTGGCGCGATGGCCAGCGCTGACGGCCTGGTCAACACCACGCCCGTGGGCATGAGCAAATTGCCCGGCACCCCGCTGCCACCGGAACTGCTGCATGCCGCGCTGTGGGTTGCGGAAATCATCTACTTCCCGCTGGAAACCGAATTGCTGCGCCACGCTCGGGCGCTGGGCTGCCGCACGCTGGATGGCGGCACCATGGCGGTTTTCCAGGCGGTGAAAGCGTTCGAGCTGTTCAGCGGCCAACCCGCCGATGCCGAACGTATGCAAGCGCACTTTCAGCACATGAACGACTGAGGTTCAGGGTCGCAGGTAGCGCGTCACTGAATCGCAGATCATGTCCTTGTGGCGCTGCTTGACCTGTTCATCCACCAGATCGATCTGGAAGATTTCCGAGAACGTGTGGCGGTTCGAGATCCGGTAGAAGCAGAACGAACTGATCATCAGGTGCAGATCGATAGCGTCCACGCCCTGGCGAAAGATGCCGTCGCTCTCGCCCCGGCGCAGCAGCTTGTCGAGCGTCTCGACGATGTTCTGGCTCAAGGCGCGGATCGTCGGCGATTGTTTGACGTTTTCGCCGTTATGAATATTTTCGATGCAGACGATGCGCACGAAATCGACGTTGCGGTCGTGGTGGTCGAAGGTGAATTCCACCAGACGCTGGATGGCCTGCATGGGTTCCAGTGCATCCAGATTCAGCCCGGTTTCGGTGCGGCGAATATCGCCGTAGAGCTTCTCCAGCACTTCAGCGTAAAGCTGCTCTTTGCTGTTGAAGTAGTAATAGATCATCCGTTTCGAGGTATGCGTGCGTTCGGCGATGGCATCGACACGCGCGCCGGACAGTCCTTGCGCGACAAACTCGACAATGGCGGCTTGCAGGATGTTGTCACGGGTCTTTTCCGGGTTGTTCTTGCGGCCCTTGACGGGTACCGGCAAAGGCGCCTCGGCGAGACTGTCTTCGGTAGTTTTCATTATTGATTCACGGTTCGGATAAACGATTGGCCGCGTGCATTATGCAGGCGACTGCGCCAAAGATCCCGTCCCTGACGCAGCCGTTCAATCAGCTACTCAATCAAAGTCGGGCTTGCCGTGCCGCGCCGCTGCGAGCCTTGGCCATCGCCGCCAGCCGCACGGCCACGTTTGCGGCGCCATAACCGACATATCCGTTCTTGCGCTGCAGGATTTCGAAGAAGAATCGATCATCGAATGACTCGGTGTACACATGAAACAATTCGCCACCTTGGGCATCACGGTCGTACAGCACGTTGTAATACGCCAATTCGCTGAGAAATTCGTCGTCGAAATCGAAACGCGCGGCCAGATCGTCGTAGTAATTGAGCGGGATATCCAGCAATTGCACGCCCGCCTCTTTCGCGCGGCTGACCTGGACGAAGATGTCCTCGCAGTCAAAAGCGATGTGGTGCACACCGGAGCCGCGATAACTCGACAACGCGTGGGAAATCGCCGTGTTGCGGTTTTCCGAAATGTTCAGCGGCAAGCGCACCGTGCTGCACCGGCTGCGCAGCGCCCGGCTTTTCACCAGCCCGTAAGGGTCCGGCAGCACCACTTCGTCGTCGGCCTCGAAATCCAGCACGGTTTTATAGAACAGCACCCAGCTGTCCAGGCTGTCAGCCGGCAGGGCCATGGCCATGTGGTCGATGCGCTGCAAGCCACCGCCCTGTTCAGCGTCAGGGTTGATGATGAAATCGCTGTCGTAGATCGACTGGCCCGGTTGAGCCGGCTCGACAAGATAAATCAGGCTGCCATCAGGTGCGCGCACGGCGAGAATTTCCCGCTCATTGGGCCCGACCAGACCGCGATAGGGCTGACCTTTGTAGACCCTGGCCCGCTCCAGCGCCGAAGCGCCGTCGTCGACCCGTAATGCGGTGGCGCACAACGAAGGACCGTGGGCTTCGAAGAAACTGTGGGCAAACGAATAGGGCTCAGCGTTGAGCACGATTTTGATATCGCCCTGCCCCAGCAGGCTGACGGCTTTGGAGCGGTGCTGGCCCAGTTTGGCGAACCCGAGGTTTTCCAGCCAGCCGGAGAGTTTCGCGCCCTGGGCGTCGTCCACGGCGAACTCCAGGAACTCGACGCCGTTGTAGGTACTGGCGGGCGGCGGACTGAACAGCAGGCCCTGAGGTATCGCCTGTTCTTGTTGCAGCTGCTGCTCAAGCAACAAGCGGGTCTTCTCTTCCAGGTACAGCAATGAGCGCAGACCATCGGCGGCGTTGGCCCGAGGCGGTGCGGCGCGGAAACCGTCGTTGAAAATTTCCAGGGACAGCGGGCCCGTGTAACCACTTTGCAGGATAGGCGCGAGAAAACCCGGCAGATCGAATTCGCCCTGACCGGGGAAGCAGCGGAAATGCCGGCTCCACTCCAGGACATCCATGGCCAGTAACGGCGCGTCGGCCATCTGCACGAAGAAAATCTTCTCGCCGGGGATTTGCGCAATGCCGCTCGGATCGCCCTTGAGCGACAAGGTGTGGAAACTGTCGAGCAATACGCCGAGTGCCGGATGATCGACCTGACGCACCAGATTCCACACCTGTTGCCAGGTATTCACATGGCGACCCCAGGCCAGCGCTTCATAGCCGATGCGCAACTGTCGGGCACCGGCACGTTCGGCCAACAGGCTCAGGTCATCACGCAGAATGTTTTCATCGCCAAGGGAATCAGCGGCGGCGTTGCTGCACACCAGCACCAGATCGGTGCCCAGTTCCTGCATCAGATCGAACTTGCGCTCGGCGCGGTCGAGATTGCGTTGCAGACGTTCCCGGCGACAGCCTTCAAAGTCGCGAAATGGCTGGAACAAGGTGATGGCAATGCCCAGATCGGCACACAGCTGCCGAACATGGCGCGGGCTGCCGTCGTAATACAAAAGATCGTTCTCGAAAATCTCCACCCCGTCGAAACCGGCGGCAGCAATGGCTTCAAGTTTTTCCGGCAGGGTTCCGCTCAAGGAAACGGTGGCAATCGAACGTTGCATGCTTGCACTCCTTTGAGGTCGCGACCTCTGCGGATCGCGTGTTGATGCTTCTGAGCGAATTATTCGCCTCGCAAACCGCTACCGCAAATAAAATGTACCAACTGGTTAGTTTTGCGTTCGATAATCGCCCAAAACCCTTTTCAGCCAATTGACGGTGCTGGCCGTGATGCCCAAGATCAGCTCCACATTGTCGGACAAGGTTAATCCTGACGTCGTAACCGCTCATGTAGGCAACGTTGCAAGCTGCCTCAAATGCTTGGTTCAAGCAGTCCCATAACAATTTCAATAAGACGGTCAATCGCCATGAACGCTCAACACAACAGCACTATTTGCCCTTGCGGCCCCCCGCCCCGATCATCGGCCTCGTCGACCCAATCCGTTGAATGCGCTTTTATTACCCGCCCGACGGGTATCGGATCGCGCTTCGCCTGATTAAAATCCAGCGCCCTCGAAGAGTGGCCCTTGCAGGATTGACGCCTGCGGGATCGCCCACGGCCCGTCAACGGCCCTGATTCGAGTCGCCTTTTCAGTTCGATCGTGGCCCATGCCGCGGTCCTTGAACGGATGGCCAGACCATGCTTTCGACACATTCCTCTGCAACGGCGGCCAAGACCGCGCACCCTCACGCCGGTATCGGCGAGAAAATCCGTGGCGCCATGGCCGTGGGCAAAACCCGCTGGGGCATGCTCGCCCTGGTGTTCTTCGCCACGACGCTGAACTACATCGACCGCGCCGCGCTGGGCGTCATGCAGCCCGTACTTGCCAAGGAGATGGGCTGGACGGCGATGGACTACGCCAACATCAACTTCTGGTTCCAGGTCGGCTACGCTGCAGGTTTCCTGTTGCAAGGCCGCTTTATCGACAAGGTCGGCGTCAAACGCGCGTTCTTCCTGGCGGTATTACTCTGGAGTGTTGCCACTGGCGCCCACGGCCTGGCGACTTCGGCAGCCGGATTCATGGTCTGTCGCTTCATTCTCGGCCTGACCGAAGCCGCCAACTATCCGGCCTGCGTGAAGACCACCCGGCTGTGGTTCCCCGCTGGCGAACGCGCCATTGCGACTGGCATCTTCAACGCCGGCACCAACGTCGGCGCCATGGTGACCCCGGCCCTGCTGCCAATCATCCTGACCGTTTGGGGCTGGCAGGCCGCGTTTCTGTGCATGGGACTTCTCGGTTTGAGCTGGGTGGTGATCTGGCGTCTGAAGTATTTCAATCCGGACGAGCATCCAACCGTCAGCCAGGCTGAACTGGACTACATCCACAAGGCCGTCGAACCCGAGCCGGTCAAGGTTCCGTTCACACACATCCTGAAAATGCGCGGCACCTGGGCCTTCGCCCTGGCGTACTCGCTGACCGCTCCGGTGTTCTGGTTTTACCTGTACTGGCTGCCGCCCTTCCTCAATCAGCAATACAACCTGGGGATCAGCGTCACACAGATGGGTATTCCGTTGATCCTTATCTGGCTGACGGCGGACTTCGGCAGCATCGGCGGCGGGATTCTTTCGTCCTGGCTGATCGGCCGTGGCATGCGCCCGATTACCGCGCGATTGCTGTCCATGCTGGTATTTGCGATCACCATCATCAGCGTGATCTTCGCTGCCAACGCCAGCGGCCTCTGGGTCGCGGTACTGGCTATCGCCCTGGCAGTGGGTGCGCATCAAGCCTGGACCGCGAACATCTGGAGCCTGGTGATGGACTACACGCCCAAGCATCTGATCAGCACGGTATTCGGCTTCGGCGGCATGTGCGCAGCGATTGGCGGCATGTTCATGACTCAGATCGTCGGAGCCGTCCTGACGGCGACCAACAACAATTACAACGTGCTCTTCACCATGATCCCGGCCATGTACTTCATCGCCTTGATCTGGATGTACTTCATGGCACCGCGCCAGGTACCGACCATCAAGGAATAAATCGCTGCACCTTAAACAAGGCCGCTTATTGCAAGCGGCCTTGTTTATGGCAAAAAAACATCACAGGGAAATATCCGACAAACATTTCTCTCAGAAAAAACTGACAAACAACTGGAAATTTTCCTTGCCGATCAGTGAAGCTTGGCGCCGGTATCTGCCCCTCGCTTCGAGCGTGGGCATCTGCGCCCAAGCCTCGACTGAATGGACTCAAGGAACTCCACATGTTTGCCACGCGCTGGACCAGCCTGACGCTACTGACCCTGGGCTACGGCCTCGCCATTGCCTATGGTCATTTCAGCCTGCCGGTCGTCGTCACCTTTGCGCTGTTGATCATGGCCGGGATCTGCGTTACGCAGTTCAAACAGCGCGCGGTGATGGGCTTTGGTCATTGTCTGTTCATCGCGCTGGCGATAGCACTGGCCAGCCACTGGCTGCCGGGTTTCTTCAGTGAACGGGTAATAGCGGCGCAACGACTGACGCCACAGTCCGCACCTTTTTCCATGTACCTGAATCTGGATAAACCGCTGATCGGATTCTGGATCCTGCTGGCCTGCCCCTGGCTGCTGCGCAACGTTGCCATCGGGCAAATTGTCAAGACGACATCATTGACGCTGCCGGGCACCGCGTTCGCCTGTTTGAGCACCGCAATGGCATTGGGGCTTATCGGCTGGGACCCTAGCTGGCCAGCGAAAAGCTCACTGTGGCTGGCGAACAATCTGTTACTGGTGACCCTGACCGAAGAACTGCTGTTTCGCGCTTATATTCAGGGCGGCCTGCAACGGTTGTTCAAACCGCTGCGTTATGGGAGCACACTGGCGCTCGGCTGCGCAGCACTGCTTTTCGGAGTGGCGCATTTTGGCAGCGGTTGGCAATGGGTCCTGCTCGCTGGCCTGGCGGGCGTTGGCTACGGCCTGGCCTTTCGCTTCGGTGGATTGCCGGCAGCGGTCATTACCCACTTCGGCGTCAATCTCGTGCATTTCAGCTTTTTCACTTACCCCATGTTTGATCGGTAGGCTGCCTGTTAGCGCAAGTGGCTCAGGTGACTCGTCGGTCATTTTGTCGATCAGCTCAATATATCGGTACCAGTGCCGATAGTATCCCAAAGCCTAGCGGATCGAAGCTCATGCGTAATAACCAGCCCATCACTCAACGTGAACGGACCTTTCCGGCCAATCAGCGGTTGATCTCAACCACTGACGCCCGTGGTGTCATCACCTATTGCAACGACGCTTTCGTTGAGATCAGTGGCTTCTCCCGGGAAGAACTGCTCAAGTCGCCACACAATACCGTTCGCCATCCCGACGTGCCTGCCGCCGTTTTCGAACATATGTGGACGACACTGAAAAGCGGTCAACCGTGGATGGGCATCGTCAAGAATCGCAGCAAAAATGGCGACCATTACTGGGTCAACGCTTATGTCACACCCATGTTCGAGAATCAGCAGGTGGTCGGCTTCGAATCGGTTCGGGTCAAACCCACCACCGAGCAGGTTCAACGCGCCGAGTCGCTGTATGGCCGTCTGAACAACGGCAAGTCGGCGATTCCAGGTCGGGATAAGTGGCTGCCGGTGCTACAGGACTGGCTGCCGTTCATCATGGTCAGCCAGCTGAGTTTCCTGATCGGCGTGTGGCTCAATTCCCACTGGGGTTTCGCCTTGGCCGCCGGGCTGTCGGTACCGCTGGGCCTGCTGGGCCTGACCTGGCAACAGCGGGGCATCAAGCGCTTGCTGCGTCTGGCGGAACAAACCACATCCGACCCGCTGATCGCGCAAATGTACACCGACAGCCGTGGCCCGCAGGCGCGTCTGGAAATGTCGATCCTCAGCCAGGAGGCGCGGATGAAAACCTGCCTGACGCGCCTGCAGGACACCGCCGAACAACTCAACGGCCAGGCACGTCAGTCCAATACCCTGGCCCACGCCAGCTCCTCCGGCCTGGAGCGTCAGCGGATCGAAACCGAGCAAGTGGCCACCGCCATCAACCAGATGGCCGCCACCACTCAGGAAGTCGCCAGCCATGTACAGCGCACCGCTGACGCCACGCAGCAAGCCAACGAGCTGACGCGTCGCGGCAGAGACATCGCCGGGGAAACCCGCGAAGCCATTCAGCGCCTGTCCACTTCCGTGGGCGAAACCGGCCTGACCGTGACCCAACTGGCTAAAGACAGCGACGAGATCGGCGGCGTGGTCGACGTCATCAAAGGCATCGCCGACCAAACCAACCTGCTGGCCCTCAACGCTGCCATCGAAGCTGCACGCGCCGGGGAAATGGGCCGTGGCTTTGCGGTCGTCGCCGACGAAGTCCGTCAACTGGCGCAACGCACCACCGAGTCCACAGGCCAGATCCACGGCCTCATCGCCAAGCTGCAACAGACCGCCAACGCCGCCGTGCAAACCATGAACTCCGGCCATCGCCAGGCCGAAGAAGGTGTCGCCAAGGTTCTCGAAGCGGATCAGGCATTGATCGGCATCAGCGAAGCCGTGGCCCACATCACCGACATGACCACCCAGATCGCAGCCGCGACCGAAGAGCAAAGCTCGGTGGCCGAAGAAATTAGCCGCAACATCGCCACCATCTCCCACCTGGCCGACCAAACCTCCGAAGAAGCACTACGCTCGGCAACCCTGAGCGGCGAACTGACCAGCACTGCCCATTCGCAGTATTCGTTGGTGGAGCGGTTTAATAGGTAGTTTCCGCACGCAATAAAAGAACCCCAATGAACCTGGTTTATTGGGGTTTTTTGTTGGGTTTTTTTGAGTTGCAGTTTGATTAATTAAGTGTGGACTACACGATTGAGGAAGTGAGTTGTAGGGCTGTTCTGAAAGTAAATAGTTAGTGGGTTTTTGGGTGAGTCGGGTGTTGACGGCTAGTGCTGATTGATATTAGTTGGATTTCAGGTTGAGTGATTGGTGACTGCCTGAGGGTGGAACGCTTGACCTTTGAATCTAATTAATTGTGCAGACATTACTGCGCACGATGGAGAACGACATGAACAAAAACAACGAACTTCTCGCACCTAATGTACCCGCCGCAGAGACCGACGGACTTATCAAATTAAGCGATCTCACTAGCGACTTGATTGTCACTCTACCGGTGTGGCCTTTCGCGATGCCCGACGATGGATTTCAACTGACTCTGGATGAAACGCCTGTGGGTACGAAGATCGTACTCCCTGATCCAGTACCTGATGAGGGGACTGTACTGACGGCGGCAATTCCCCTCACAAATCTGGACCAAGATAAGAGCTATGCGGTTGGCTACTTAGTGATTGCATCACCTGGAGGTGGTGGCCGGCCTTCTGAGCAAACTTCGATTCGTATTGATCGCACGCCAGCCGGCGGACCGCTGCTCGCCCCCCTACTTCTGCCGAGTATTTCGCTGGCGAATGTCACCGGTAAAATCCCCGGCTATATCGGCATGGAAGTGGGTGACACCATTCAGACCCTCTGCAATACAGCCGAAGGCCCCGCCTACATTATCATCGCCGAAAATCTGACCACGCTACCCATCGAGATCACCTTTACCCGTGAATTCCTCGAAAGCCTTCAAAGCAACAAGGTCAACATTACCTATCACGTCACAGACCGAGCGGGTAATCAGTCGATGTTCGCGCAATCTGTAGAACTGACTTTAGGGGGCGACGATGCAACACACCTAAACCGACATTCGAATCAAAACGATAAAACCACCGCACATACCTATGCCCTTGATGCCCCCAGCATTCCAGTCGCACAAGCTGATGGCTTGATCGCCGTCGACGATTTGAACAGCAACATCATTATCTATTTCCCCGTCTGGCTCGGGGCACACCTCGGCATCGACACCAATCAACTGATGATCAACGGAGTGTTGGTGGGCGACCCGGTAACGGTTCCCGATGAGGCCACCGAGTTTTCGCTCACTATCCCGCTGGCGACCCAACTCAAGGAGGATGGCAACTACGATATCGGCTACCGGGCGACCAGCGTCATCGGTGGGACGCCCAACGACTCAGAAGTCACCACCATCCGCATTGACCGCACCGCCCCCGGCGCTGCAATGCTCGCGGCCTTGGTATTCCCCCAGGTCAACTTCGGCGACAGGTTGATCGGCCGGATGCCGGGTTACGCTGGCATGGAGGTAGGCGATCTTATTCAGACTATTTGCAATGGTGCCAATGGTCCTTCTTATCTGATTCAGACCGAGGACCTGACCAAGTCCATGGAAATCTCCTTCCCTCGGGAATTCTTGCAAAGTCTCGAAAGCGACGAGGTCAACATCACCTACCAGATCACCGACCGTGCCGGTAATCGCTCCATTCTGGCGGAGCCAGTTGATTTAATACTGCAATCTTAATCAAGATAAACACCCATATGTATTAAATCTTGCTGATCCTGCACGCGCTTGCGTGCAGGATCAGTATTAATCCGTTGAATGAAATTTCCTAGGACCATAAAACACCAAAATTCGGCCATCAGCATTAGTTCGTCTCCGGCAACAATTGTAGTACTTGACCTACAGATATACCTCTTAGGCTCCTACAACTACTTTCAAGACAACAGATTTACCCCCTGTAATTCCTGCACTATACCTAAAACTCACAACTGAAAGAATCGCCCTTTTATGTCGTTCAAGGAAACAATAAAAAAGTCAGCAGCGCGAGTTTTCGGAGAAACATCCTGACTTGACGACCGAGCGCTGAAGCAATGTAATGCGCCAAAAAAAACCGCCACGAGCGGCACTGATGAGTTTCATTACCGGACCATAGCCAATAACAAATTAAGGATTATCATATGGATGAAACGCCTCCAACCAATAACACCGACAAGAACAAGCAGCAGGAAACACCCAGCGCCAATGTCGATAAACCACAAGCCCAGCCAACATTTGGGGATATCTCAGATAGTCTGAAAGCGCCTTTTCTGCCGCATGTAAAACCCGACGCAATCAGTTATGAGGAAGTGCACACGGGTGTCTGCGTCCATATTCCAGGATCAGCGAAGATGTTGTTCGGCGACGAGCTGGTGTTCTACTGGGGCGTCAACAGTTCCTCGACCCCCATATTGCTCAAGCACGTGAACTCAAACAGCGTGGTGCGCGTGCTGTGCATCAGTTATCACTTTATTGAGTGCGTGCAATACGGGTTGGTGGATCTGTACTTCGAGGTTTATCGAGATCAGCAGTTGATCGGCACCTCGCCAGCACTGGTGGTCACGGTCAACCGCAACTCACCGGTGACTCCCAGGCAACGGCAACGCAAGCGCAATATGATCCGCAGGTACGCAAAAAAACCTGATAAAAACCGCTTCTGAAAAAAAGAACCCCGGTGTGAAACGCACCGGGGTTCTGGAGGAAGAAATACCGTCCCGTAGGACTTATGAAAACCAAGCGATGCCGCCGTCTCAAAGAAACGGCGGCATCCTTTTCCAGCGCCTAATACAGCGCGACTGCCTAGAACGCCAACTTCAACCCGACATTCGCCCCCCATGGCTGCTCGACGTTTTTGCCTTTCATGTAATCAAAGTCGGCATGCAGTTGCAGCCGCTCCGACAGCGATACGGAAACCCCCGCGCCCAACTCGGCACGCGAGCCAGACAAATCATTGCCGAAGCGCTTGTCGTTGACCTTGACGTCATTGCTGCGCGAAAACTCCTGCGCCATGGCCACCCGAAGATAAGGTGTCAGCACGCCGCCATCCTTAAGGGTGATGCTGCGTCCGGCCGAAGTCCCGACTTTGCCCAACGTTGATTGCGTACGCTCGTTGTTGGCCTGCATGCCGTTGTCCAGCGTGTAGCTGTCGCCTTGCACCCACACGCTGGACAGCTGCGCGTAAGGTTCGAGGAAATAGCCATCGGCAAAGTTGATGTGCCTGCCAAACTCCAGCGAGCCACCAACAGCGCTGCTTTCATAGTCGCCCTTGGCCTTGGTGCCATCGCTCATGGCCACTTTCGACTCGTTGCGAAAGCGGTTGAGCTTGAGCACGCCGTCCAGGTAGTAGCCAGCGTCAAGCAGCCAGGTGCCGTAACCGCCGACGTAGTAGCTGTCGACATTGCCGGTGGTGCCGCGACTCAGGTCCAGGTCGTTTTTGCTGTAACCAGCCATGACGCCCAGCGACAACTCGCCGATGCCCACTTGCAGCGGCGCATCAACACCCAGGGTCAAACCGCTTTGCTTCTGCTGGTAATCCACACCATCGCCGGTCGAGGCATTGAACCGACTGCCATAGCTGCGCATCCATGCGCCGCCCAGTGGCTTGCCGCGCACCTCGCCCATGCGACTGCGCAAGGTAGTCAGCTCGCTGTTCCAGATGTTCGGCGCCGCGTTGAACAGCGCCAACACACTTTGCGTCGACGGGCTGATGGTCTTGCCGGAACCGACAATGAACCAGTCATCGCCGCGTTGCTCCAGCTCGTAGGAATACACCCCAAGATCCGCCTTGCCACCCAGCAGACCAAACTGCGCATCCCCGCCCGCAGTATCCACCACCATCAAGGGCTCAACTTCAGGCGTCACCAACTCCAGCCCGGTGTTTTGCACCTTCAACGTGTGATTACCGTTGGCCTGACCGTTCACCTTGAGCAAATCCCCGGAATGGTTATCCAGGTTTATGCGCATATCGAACGTGCCACTGCCGGACAACTCGCCAAGGGTCAAGGTCTTGAAAGCCCCCTCGCCAAAACTCACCCGCCCGCCATTCATGGACAAAGCCTTGACGCTGCTGTCATCCACCATCTGCCAACTCGCCCCGGAATTAATTGCCAACGTGTTGCTGTTGATAATATTGCCGGTGAGTTGCGCGTAGTTTTGCAGGGCGACGTTTAGGGTGCTGGTGTCATCGGCGATGAGGTTGCCGTTTAGGCGACTGTCGTCGACTGTAAAGTTGGCGGTGCTCCGGTCTTCCACTTCCAGTAGATTGCCGTTCCCGGCTATCAGCGTTGTATTGTTCTTAATATTGATGTTGGCGGTATAGGGAACAGTAAAACTGGCTGAAGTATCGACTTTGATGGCAGCTCCAATTTTAGACTCCACAATGGAGTCATCCACGGTCAACCAGCCGGTATGTGATGACGCAGAGTTACCGTCCGCATAATTCAGATAGGCGCCATTTTCCCTGCCTACGATGTGACTTTTTCCGACTATATTCATAGTCGCACCAAAGACACCAACCCCCCACCCTCCCCTTGATACCGTAGCCTCCAGGGACTCCACCTGGGTATCGACAATATCTAGATTCCCACCGTTAGTAACGCTAACCGCCATTCCCGAACCACTGATCAAGCTGTTGGAAATATTGCCTCGTGCGCCATTTCCAACTACGACAGCCGGCAATTGAGTTGAATTCACGACAACAGAGTTCGCAATACTGAGCACTCCACCATGCTGAAGCCTCACTGACCCTTCCACCCTGGTATTATTCTCCAACGATACATTAGACCCCCAACTTTCAACCGTATAAACGGTTGCGCCATCGGCGTTCAGTTCGCTGCCATTGATTAACTTGTAATACTGCTCAGCGACGCTTGTAGAATCCAGATTCACTACGCCGTGATCGATGGTTTCTTTTGTTTGCATTTCCGCTTTCACGGCAGTATTAAGCGAGCAAATAACAACACCCAAACCCACGGACTTTAAAGCACTCGTTCCAATAGAAATCCTCACCACCACTCTCCTTTCAATTGAGCGGCAATTATCAGGCAAGAAAAATCTTACGACGTCTTAGGACCAATGCCAACTCGTAGGACATTTCCTAAAGAAACATCAAATGAGTCCTACATACCTTTACAAGACACTGACATTGACGAAACCATCACCACCCAAACTACAAGAACATGCTTTTTCCTACCAGAAAAAATGGTGAAAATTATTTACCCAAAAAACCCTTGACGACGTCGGCAATTTCCTATTAGTTAGTTTTAGATAGTCACAGACTATCAATACGACAAACTATCAACACGGCGTAAATACACTTGCGTGGTTATCTACGTAGATGCCTTACAGTCGTGGCGACCATAAATCAATAGTTGGAGATTCATCATGTGTAATTCACATCGCCGCTCAGTAACCCGCAGTGCCAGAAAAGCGGATCCGGTTCTTGCGCAGCCAATTGTGCCTGTTGCAGATGAAGTCGACGGGCTCATCAAGACGGCAGATCTTGACCGCGACGTTGTCGTCAACTTTCCGGTGTGGGATGGCGCGGATTTCATGGACAGATATGTACTGGCTCGAGACGGCGCTGAAATTGGTACGCCTAAAAACCTGGATCCAGTGCCTCCAGTTGGGACCATCCTCACGTTAGAAATACCCGTAGCAACCGAACTGACTGAGGATGGCCTGCATTCTTATACTTATCTTGTATCCAGCTTTCCGGGGGGAAACGGTTCACACTCCCCAGAAGTAACGGTATTAATTGACCGTACCCCGCCTGGCGCGCATCAACTGGGGCATATGGATTTCCCCGATGAAGCCAAGGATGGTCTGACTGCTGCAGAACTCAACGACATGGGCAACGTACTGACTGGCCAGATCCTCGGTTATACGGGACTTAGCCGTGGCGACGTGATCAAGACCTATTGGGGTGACGTCGCTGGGCCTGAGGTCGAATTACAAGGCGACGAGGATGGCAGCCAGCCGATCGAAGTACTTTTTGACAAGGCGTTCCTGACATCGTTGGGTAATTCTGCGGGAGCCACTTTTTACCGAGTGATGGATCGTGCCGGTAATCTTTCTGGAGAATCGCGAAAGCTGACTATCCCGCTGTTCCTGACGGAAATCACCCCCGACCTGCCACCACCTGTTATCGACGCTTTTGATGGCACGATTGATTACAACGAAGCCAAGGCTGGCGTGGAAGTCAAAATCCCCACTTCAGATGTGCTTGAAGAAGGGGATGAGATTGTACTCAACTGGGGCTCCCAAGCTATCGGCCCATACCCAATAGCTCCGGGAGATATTGGAGAACCTTTCGTACTGATTTTCGATGTAGCTTACGAGACCATTGAACTGGCTGGTGATGGTTTGCGCCAACTCAAGTATGACGTTGTACGAAACAGCCAGATTGTGGGTTTTTCGGAACAACTCGAAGTGAACGTCAATGTGGAGCTGCCCGTTCCTGGCAACCTCGACAAACCTACCATCCGAGGTGCCAGCAGCATCCCGAGCAATGAAGATAACTTCATTGACGTTGAAGATTTCGAGCTTAATGCAACAATTATTATCAATTGGAACAGCGGCTTCAAAGCGGCTCAGATCATCAACATTTACTGGGGTGGGCAGGAGGTTCTTGCTGCGCCGTATGTAATCACCAATACCGATGTTGCAGCGGGGCGGTCGTTATTGTTGACTGCGTTGAACAGCAAATTCAAACCAGTCGGCGCAGGCAACGATATCAGAGTTTTTTACACCGTTGCCAGCACAGGAAACCCAAACGCCTCCACATCCCCAGAACAAAGCATTATCGTTCAATCCAAGGATGAGTTGCCAGGCGGACCAGATGGCCCAGACGCACCCGAGTTCACAGCACTTAATGAAAACGGCGCAATTAACGTCGAGTTATCAGTCAACGGAGCGCCAGTTTTTATTAAACCTTACACCAACATCGCGTCAGGCCAAACGATTGTATTCACATACGAAGCCTACAACAAACTCGTGGGAGGCGAACAGAAATTTATCTGGACACACACCTCACTACCACTGAGTGAGGAGGAAGCAACCGCGGGCTACAACTTCGCTGTTCCGCTCGCTCAACTGACTAACCATTGCTATGGTCACGCGGAAGCATTTTTCCAAGTACAAAGCGATAAGGGTCAAGGTAATTCGAAACGAGCCAGCGTATTTGTTGACCTACGCGTTGCAGGTGTTTGCTCTTAAAGTTCTTATATCAATCACCTCAAACAACCAGGAAAACACATGAATCACGCACCCGTATTTACTTCAACTAATCAAAATGGCGCCATCAATCAAAAGCTTTCCCTTCAAGGAGCCCCCGTCTTCATCAAGCCCGTTAAAGGCATGAGACTTGGTCAAAGAATTGAGTTCACTTACGAGGCGTATGACAAATTAGACGAAGGCAATAAAAAATTCGTATGGACCTTCCTCTCTCAGGGACTGACCGAAAGAGAACTGCGTGGAGGCTATCACTTGAATCTACCTCGAGAACAGCTTATCAAACACTGTTTCGGCCACGGCGAAGCGTTTTACGTAATCCATGACGAGCAGCAACCCTCCCACCGCAGCCATATATGGGTTGACTTGCGCCACGGCGGCTCTTGCGAATAACCACATCTGACGAGACGGGATTCACCCGTCTCACTAAAACAATAAGGAAACAACATGAACACAGTCAAAATGCTAAATTCACTCCCAAAACCTACCATCCGCAGCCACAACGAAAGTGGCGTAGGTGATGTTGACGTTGCCGATCCAACCAAGCCATTGGAAGTTCTTATCGGCCCATTGGACATGAACCCCAAAGACCGTATTGATCTGTTCTGGGGCGCTAATGAGGAGCCTGTCGATAGCTACATACACTCACCCGATGCCCCGAATACCAATGGTATTTTCTCTCTCTATGTCGATACTCACTGGATACAGCCAGGCGTAGCAGAAGTATTTTATAGTTACACGCCATTCCCTTCTGGTATTCCGGACACATCCGAATCAACCTCAGTCATCGTCAAATTGTCGATCCCTGGCGGGCGTGATCCTGACCCCGAAAGTCCCTACCAAAACGAAGCCCTCCTAAAACCCAGCATTTTCCCCGCTGGCATCATCACCTCCCCGGATGGGGTGAGTGTGATTCTCATGCCCTATCTGAACATGGAAACAGGCGACAAGGTGACGGTGTCGTGGAACGGTGAGTTTGTCCCGCACACCATTGAGTCCGAGGATCAAGTCGGCCATCCCGTGGTGGTGCCAGTGCCGAGGACGATTATCGAAATGGCCGGGGATTCGGACATGCTGGAGGTCCGGTACGAAGTGCGCGACATCGTTAATAACTGGTCGCGCTGGTCGCTGCCGACCTTTGTTGAAGTGGAAGCCGGCAATTCCAGCTTGCCAGCAGTGATTACCCCGCAGGCGCCAAATTCGGTGCTGGATCTGGACCGGCTGGCTGGCAATCCGGTTCAGGCATTGGTTGTGGCGTATCCGGAAATGGCGGGCAGTGACGAGATCACATTGGTCGTGGAGCGCAATACCGCCGAAGGCATGGCGCTGGAGCCTTTCGTGATCACCAAGACGGTGCAGAACCCATCGAGTTTCGTGGAGTTCTTCGTGCCGTTCGAGCAGTTCGTGCCGATTACCCAAGGCCGGGCGCGCCTGAAATATACGGTGGAGAAAGCCAGCGGCGCGATGTTGCGCTCCAAGAGTCTGTCGCTGACGGTTATCGGCGAGGTCCAGGAGCTGCAAGCACCGAAGGTCCCGGCAGCACAAGACGGTGTGCTTGACCCGGCTTCGCAAAATGTCGTCTCACTGGTGCCGCCGTATTACTTCATGGCGGATGGCAATGACGTGACCTTGGTGTGGTCCGGCAAAACGGCCAGCGGTGCGAATGTGTTGCACGAGGAACTGAGGACGTTGAGCCGCGACGATGTCGGTAAGACCCTTGAATATCGTATCCCTCAGGACAAGGTCAGCGTGCTGGCCGGAGGCACGGTGCAGGTCTATTACACGGTCAACACCTTCACCCGCGCGTTCTTCAAATCGCCGGTACTGGACTTGAAAGTGAGTCAAGACACCAGCGTGCCATTGCCCGCGCCGAGCGTGGATCACGTCAGTGCCGACGGCGTGCTCGACCCGGCGAACATCGGCCCGGAAGCCATCGTGCGTATCCAGCCTTACACCGGGATGGCGATCCGCGACAAAGTCATCCTGCATTGGGAAGGCCGCGCGCCTGATGGTGTGTACAGCACTTATACGGTGCTCAATAGCGGCACGGTAGACCGCGAAGTGGTGTTCCGTGTGCTGAAAAGTATTGTCGTCGCCAGCCTCGATGCGCGGGTCAACGTCTGGTATGAAGTCGAGCGCAACGGCCAGACCTATCGCTCCACCAGGCTGGCGTTTGTTGTGCAGGAAACCGTGGTGACGCCGCTTCCTGTACCCCACGTCAAGGAAGCAAGGGGCGACACTCTTTACCTTGCCGACACTGCAAATGGGGCGACTGTGGTCGTTCAAACCAGTGCGAATCTGAAGCGAAATGATTGGGTGCGGGTCGACGTCAAGGGCACCAACGCCAGCGACAGCAAGGAAAAAGTCATTCAGGAGGGTGATGTCGGCAAAGAGCTGTCGCTGGTATTTGCCGGTGCGGTGATCGCCGCCAACGTTGGCCAGACCATTGAGGTGGCTTACAGCGTGCAGCGCGCGTCAGGCGTTGTGCAGACTTCGCCCTCGCTGCTGCTGAAAGTGGTGGGCAGCCTTAGTAACCTTTCCGCTCCGCTCATGGATGGTGTCGGGCCAGACGGTATTCTCGTGCCCTCTAAAATCCCCGAATCCGGCGCAACCGTGCGGGTTGCCTATCAAGACATGCAGCCCACGGACAGCGTAATCGTCAGCTGGAAAGGCGTGAGCGCACACGACACCCCGCCACAGGTGGTGGGCAGTGCAGCGCAACTGCAATTCAACCTATCCAAATCCCTCATCACTGCCACCGCCGGCCACCCTGCAACAGTCACTTACACCGCGACCCGCGCCTCCACAGCGGTGGTTTCCACTCCGTTGCAGCTGAGCGTCAGCCCGTTGCTGGAGTTCGATGCTTCGCCCGTCACGCTGCCCGGCAAAATCTATTTGCTCCCCGGTGCGCCCGATCTGCTTCCCGCTTTTCCGGACGGCACAACGGTGCAGCGGGTTGCCAGTGGCGGTCAGGCGCCTTATGTGTACAGTTCAAGTGACCCATTGGTGGCCGTGGTTGACCAAACCGGGCTGACTTCGGTGCGCGGAAGGGGTGAAGCAATCATTTCGGTAACGGATTCGCTGGGCATAACCGCGAGCTACACGGTTACGGTAACCGGCGTGATTCACTGCATCGGCCTGGGCAACGGAACCTCCAACCCTATCTTCATCGCCGCCGCCAATGCCGGTGCACGGATTCCCTCCATCGAGGAACTGCGGGAGATATTCCACGCTTACGGCAGTCGCTGGCCGATGGGCAATAACACGTACTGGTCTTCGAGCATCACTTCCCAGAGTTTGCTGGGAACCTGGTATTGGGTGAAAAACCTGGTGTTGGGGCAGGAAGTCCAGACCAAGCACTCGCAGTACAGTAATGGTGTTGGCCTGCGCTAGCATGACCCAAGCTCAATCCTGAATTACATGGGGCGTCATTCATGAATGGTGACGCCCTTTTAGATAACGTCAATCCAGTGCGTCAAGAGCATGATCATGAGCAACCCTGCAAAGCCAGCCAAGCGTTCCATTCCGCCCGCCCACTGCACGGGAAGTTTCGCGGCGGCTGTCAATCAGCGGCCCATGGTCATCAAGTCTTTACGCGCCCGGCTGACACTTCGGCCTGAATTGGCCGAAGCGCCGAGGCACTGGATCTGGAAGATCATCGCCGAAGGCAAGGTGGGTCAGAAGCGAACAAGTATCGGTTTGTTCTTCGACCGGGATTTGCCCGCCGGCACTTATGATCTTGTCGTCAATGAGCACATCAAGATTGTCTATAACGAGAGTCCTGGCAGGCGCAACGTGGTCTATCACTCGGCCAACTTGCAGACCGGTCAGTTCACCCTTCTCGAAACCGACGTAGCACGGCAGCAGATCAAAGGGCTTTTCAGTTTCGGCATGTCCGCCATTGACTTTGAAGTCAGCGACGGTGTGTTCGATCTGCGATGCCGGTGAGTCATTCAGCCAGCAGGAACTGCCCGATACGCTCGGCCGTATTCGCCAGGCACTCTTCATAAGTAACGCCCGAGGCTTTCAGCGGTTTGAGATCGTGATTGGCGGTGGGTAACCAGAGTAATTCAATCGACTTCGATAACGCATAGCCTTCGACCGCCTCGCGGTTACCCAATGCGTCTCGCTCGCCTTGCACGATCAGGCTCGGGGTTTTCAGTTCGGCCAGATGCGCGACCCTTGGCTTTTCCGGCTTGCCCACTGCATAGAACGGATAGCCCAGACACACCAGCGCATCAGCGCCCAATTCATCAACGACCAGACTGGCCATGCGCCCGCCCATGGATTTGCCGCCAATGGCCAGGCTTCCAGAGACATGAGGTCGCAGGCTGGCATACACCAGCCGCCAGCTTTCAAGCAGCTGCGCCTGTTGATTGGGCGGGCGTCTGCGACCGTCGATGCGGCGCTGGGCCATATAAGCAAACTCGAAACGCAAGACGTTGACGCCTTGTGCGGCAAGGCGTGCCGCCATGTCGTTCATGAAACCACTGTCCATGGGCGCGCCGGCGCCATGGGCCAGAACAAGCGTCGCCGTTTTGCTGCCTGAATGCCCTTCTGCCCGGTTCCACAACCAGCCATTGTCCTTTGCCAGTTGCGCGCATTGATCCTCGTCAATACAGGCATTTTGCCCATTGCTCATGCTTGCCTCGCTTTTGATGAGTCTGCCAATAACCCGGAGCTATAACCGTGCGTAATGGCCCCGACCTAGCTGGATGGGAAATACACCTAAATGAACACTACTAACAGCACCGCCTACAACTATCAGGTGGTCCGCCAGTTCGTCATTATGACGGTGATCTGGGGGATTGTCGGGATGGGACTTGGCGTCTTCCTCGCCGCCCAACTGGTTTGGCCTGAACTCAACTTCGACCTTCCGTGGACAAGCTTTGGTCGCTTGCGTCCACTTCATACCAACGCCGTGATCTTCGCATTCGGCGGCTGTGCATTGTTTGCCAGTTCCTATTACTCGGTCCAGCGCACCTGTCAGACCCAGCTGTTTCTTCCCAAACTGGCGGCCTTCACGTTTTGGGGCTGGCAACTGGTCATCCTGCTGGCGGCCATCAGCCTGCCATTGGGTTACACCAGTTCCAAGGAATACGCCGAACTGGAATGGCCAATCGACATTCTGATCACCATCGTCTGGGTGGCTTACGCCATCGTGTTTTTCGGTACCGTGGCCAAACGCACGACCAAGCACATCTATGTCGGTAACTGGTTCTTTGGTGCGTTCATCCTCACGGTGGCGATCCTGCACATCGTCAATAACCTTGAACTGCCGGTCAGCCTGACCAAGTCCTATTCGCTGTATTCCGGCGCGACCGATGCGATGGTGCAGTGGTGGTACGGGCACAACGCTGTGGGATTCTTCCTCACCGCTGGCTTCCTGGGGATGATGTATTACTTCGTACCCAAGCAGGCCGAACGCCCGGTTTATTCGTATCGGTTGTCCATCGTGCACTTCTGGGCGCTGATCACCCTGTATATCTGGGCCGGTCCGCACCACTTGCACTACACCGCACTGCCGGACTGGGCGCAGTCGCTGGGCATGGTGATGTCGCTGATTCTGCTGGCACCAAGCTGGGGCGGCATGATCAACGGCATGATGACCCTGTCGGGCGCCTGGCATAAGTTGCGCAGCGACCCGATCCTGCGTTTTCTGGTGGTGTCCCTGGCGTTCTACGGCATGTCGACCTTTGAAGGTCCGATGATGGCGATCAAGACCGTCAACTCGCTTTCCCACTACACCGACTGGACCATCGGTCACGTTCACGCCGGCGCCTTGGGCTGGGTAGCGATGATCTCCATCGGCGCTCTGTATCACATGATCCCGAAAGTCTTCGGTCGGCCACAGATGCACAGCATCGGCCTGATCAACGCGCACTTCTGGCTCGCGACCATCGGTACGGTGTTGTACATCGCTTCGATGTGGGTCAACGGCATTGCGCAGGGCCTGATGTGGCGTGCGGTGAACGAAGACGGCACCTTGACTTACTCCTTCGTCGAAACCCTGGTGGCCAGCCACCCTGGCTTCATCGTGCGGATGGTCGGCGGCGCGATCTTCTTCAGCGGCATGTTCCTGATGGCTTACAACACTTGGCGCACCGTGCGGGCTTCCAACCCTGTCGACGCTGCCGCCGCTGCGCAGATGGCCTGAGGAGTCGACCATGAGACATGAAGTAATCGAAAAAAACGTCGGCCTGCTGATGATTCTGATGGTGCTGGCCGTCAGCATCGGCGGCCTGACCCAGATTGTGCCGCTGTTCTTCCAGGATGTGACCAACAAGCCGGTCGAGGGCATGAAGCCCTACACCGCGCTGCAACTCGAAGGTCGCGACATCTATATCCGCGAAGGCTGCGTCGGTTGCCATTCACAGATGATCCGTCCGTTCCGCGCCGAGACCGAACGCTACGGCCACTATTCGGTTGCCGGGGAAAGCGTCTGGGATCACCCGTTCCTGTGGGGTTCCAAGCGTACCGGTCCGGACCTGGCCCGGGTTGGCGCCCGGTACTCGGATGACTGGCACCGCGCGCACTTGTACAACCCGCGCAACGTCGTGCCTGAGTCGAAGATGCCTGCTTATCCATGGCTGGTGACCCAGCAACTGGACAGCAGCCATACCGAAGCCAAGATCAAGGCCATGCGCACCCTCGGCGTGCCTTATACCGATGCCGATATCAGCGGCGCCGTAGCGACCCTCAAAGGCAAGACCGAGATGGATGCGCTGGTTTCTTATCTGCAAGTGCTAGGCACTTCGATCAAGAGCAAGAGGTGAGCCATGGATATTCAAGACTTGCGCGGCCTCGGCACGCTGGTGGTGGCAATCGCATTTATCGGCCTGTCGCTCTGGGTTTTCAGCAGCCGACGCAACTCGGAATTCGCTGAAGCGCGCATGGCACCGTTCGCCGATGAACCTTTGCCGACACCCGTCAACGAGCAACTTTCACAAGAGCGACTCTCCAAACAGCAGTCTGTCGCGCGGAGTAAACAGTCATGACCACCTTCTGGAGCACCTACATCTGCGTGCTGACCATTGGCAGCCTGATCGGCCTGACCTGGCTGTTGATCGGTACCCGCAAGGGCGAAACCAAAGGCAGCACCGACCAGACCATGGGCCACAGCTTCGACGGCATCGAGGAGTATGACAATCCGCTGCCCCAGTGGTGGTTCATGCTGTTCGCCGGCACGCTGGTGTTTGCGGTGGGTTATCTGATCCTGTATCCGGGTCTGGGCAACTGGAAAGGCGTACTGCCCGGCTACGAAAATGGCTGGACCGGCGTCAACGAATGGCAGAAGGAAATGGACAAGGCTGACGCCAAATTCGGACCGATCTTCGCCAAGTTTGCCGCGATGCCGGTGGAGGAAGTGGCCAAGGATCCGCAGGCCCTGAAAATGGGCGGCCGCCTGTTCGCCTCCAACTGCTCGGTCTGCCACGGCTCGGACGCCAAGGGCGCTTACGGCTTCCCGAATCTGGCTGACGATAGCTGGCGTTGGGGCGGCGCGGCCGACACCATCAAGGCCACCATCATGGGTGGGCGCGTGGCAGCGATGCCAGCCTGGGGGCCAGTCATTGGCGAAGAAGGCGTGAAGAACGTTGCCGCTTACGTGCGCCACTCCCTGGCCGGTTTGCCTCTGGCCGCGGATGACACCGCGAACCTCGAGGCCGGACAGCAAGTGTTCAGCTCAACCTGTGTAGCGTGTCATGGTGCTACAGGCAAAGGCACCGAAGCGATGGGCGCCCCAAACCTGACGCAGCCGGGCGGTTTCATCTACGGTACCAGCCTGGCTCAACTGCAACAGACCATCCGTCTTGGTCGCCAAGGTCATATGCCTGCTCAGGCCGATTTGCTGGGCAATGACAAAGTGCAGTTGCTCGCCGCTTATGTTTACAGTTTGTCCAAGGGTCCTGATCAACTCGCGGCCAAGGTAAAACAGGCGGAGTAACGATTCAGCAACATGCTGGATCCCACGAACGCCGCACCCTGCAACGGGGTGCGGCAGTTCCCTGGCCATACGCGACCAAGTGTCGCACCCCTCGTTAGTACAGCTTCCCACTCCTGGCTTTCGGGTCTAAGCTTGCCCGCATAGTGGACTGGCAATAGCTGGCCACAGGCCAAGTGAAAGGAATGTGTCCGACATTCATACAGGCAAAGCCTGACAGGCTGATTCATGGTCTGCTCGAGCCTTGCCCCGTATGCAGCCAAAATGTCCGCCACTCACGCGCCCTATTTCACAAGACCTGTCTCCCCCGCCTTTTTCAGTCTGCTTGGACACGATAATTCGTGTGCCTTGCGTTCGAGATATGCCTGAAAGGGCCGTAGTTTCAGCTTCGGATAGCATGTGCAACGCCCTTTTTGCGTTGCATCGACCAATGCCCTCCCCATACCTGCGCCCGTGGCAACTCGGATAACAGTACCTCTAATAAATATCCAAACCGTGGAACCTTAGAATGAGCACAGCAATCAGTCAGACTGCTTATAACTATAAGGTCGTTCGCCAGTTCGCCATCATGACGGTGGTCTGGGGAATCCTTGGCATGGGATTAGGTGTCTTCATTGCCTCACAACTGGTGTGGCCTGATTTGAACCTCGGCCTTGAATGGACGACGTTCGGACGCCTGCGCCCGCTGCACACCAACCTGGTGATTTTCGCCTTCGGTGGCTGTGCGTTGTTCGGCACTTCCTATTATGTCGTGCAGCGAACCTGCCAGACGCGGCTCATCTCCGACAGCATGGCGGCCTTCACCTTCTGGGGCTGGCAAGCGGTGATCGTCGGCGCAATCATTACCTTGCCACTGGGCTATACGACCACCAAGGAATACGCCGAACTGGAATGGCCGATTGCCATTCTGCTGGCCATTGTCTGGGTGACTTACGGCGCGGTGTTCTTCGGCACCATCGTCAAACGCAAGACCAAGCATATCTATGTCGGCAACTGGTTCTACGGCGCATTCATCGTCGTGACCGCGATGCTGCACATCGTCAACCACATGTCGCTGCCGGTCAGCCTGTTCAAGTCGTATTCGGCTTATTCGGGTGCCACGGACGCCATGATCCAGTGGTGGTACGGCCACAACGCGGTAGGATTTTTCCTGACTACCGGCTTTCTGGGGATGATGTACTACTTCGTTCCCAAGCAGGCCGAACGTCCGATCTACTCCTATCGCCTGTCCATCGTGCACTTCTGGGCGTTGATCACCCTGTACATCTGGGCTGGTCCGCACCACTTGCACTACACCGCATTGCCGGATTGGGCGCAGTCGCTGGGCATGGCGATGTCGATCATTCTCCTGGCACCCAGCTGGGGCGGCATGATCAACGGCATGATGACCCTGTCGGGCGCCTGGCATAAGTTGCGCACCGACCCGATCCTGCGCTTTCTCGTGGTGTCCCTGGCGTTCTACGGCATGTCGACCTTTGAAGGCCCGATGATGGCCATCAAGACGGTCAACTCGTTGTCGCACTACACCGACTGGACCATTGGTCACGTTCACGCCGGTGCGTTGGGCTGGGTGGCGATGATTTCCATCGGCGCCCTGTACCACATGATTCCGAAAGTCTTCGGTCGTCCGCAGATGCACAGCATCGGTCTGATCAACACGCACTTCTGGCTCGCGACCATCGGCACGGTGCTGTACATCGCTTCGATGTGGGTCAACGGTATTACCCAAGGCTTGATGTGGCGTGCGATCAACGACGACGGCACCTTGACCTACTCGTTTGTCGAAGCCCTGCAAGCCAGCCATCCGGGCTTCATCGTCCGGGCCGTGGGCGGTGCATTCTTCGCCAGCGGCATGCTGTTCATGGCTTACAACGTATGGCGCACCGTCCGTGCTTCCGACCCGGCTGAAGCAGAAGCCGCCGCCCAGATCGCTGTCGTTGGAGCTCACTGATGAAGCATGAAGTCGTCGAGAAGAATATTGGCCTGCTGGCCTTCTTCATGGTTATCGCCGTCAGCATTGGCGGCCTGACCCAGATCGTGCCGCTGTTTTTCCAGGACGTGACCAATAAGCCGGTCGAGGGCATGAAGCCGCGCACCGCACTGGAAGTCGAAGGTCGCGACGTGTATATCGCCAACGGCTGTGTTGGCTGCCACTCGCAGATGATCCGGCCGTTCCGCGCCGAGACCGAACGCTACGGCCACTATTCGGTTGCCGGGGAAAGCGTCTGGGACCACCCGTTCCTGTGGGGTTCCAAACGCACCGGTCCGGATCTGGCGCGAGTCGGCGGACGTTACTCTGATGACTGGCACCGCGCGCACTTGTACAACCCGCGCAACGTCGTGCCTGAATCGAAAATGCCCGCCTACCCCTTCCTCGTCGAGAAAAAGCTCGACGGCAAGGAAACCGCGAAGAAACTCGAGGTCCTGCGCACGCTGGGCACGCCTTACACCGACGAAGATATCGCCGGCGCCCAGGCGGCCGTGAAAGGCAAGACCGAAATGGACGCACTGGTGGCCTACCTGCAAGGCCTTGGCACCATCATCAAAAGCAAAAGGTGATCTTGATGGATATCGGGATGATTCGAGGCCTTGGCACCTTGGTGGTGATGGTGGCCTTTATCGGTCTGGCGCTCTGGGTGTTCAGCCCTCGGCGCAAGTCAGAGTTTGAAGACGCGACCTTGCTGCCCTTCGCGGATGATCCCGAAGCCATCAAGAACGTCGAGCAAGCGCAAGCTTCCAGGAGCAACAAATGAGTACGTTTTGGAGTCTGTACGTCACAGTCCTCACCCTGGGTACGATCTTCGTCCTGACCTGGCTGTTGCTGTCCACCCGCAAGGGCCAGCGCAACGAAGCCACGGAAGAAACCGTTGGTCATTCCTTCGATGGCATCGAGGAGTACGACAACCCGCTGCCCAAGTGGTGGTTCATGCTGTTCGTGGCCACCATCATCTTTGCCTTGGGTTATCTGGTTCTGTATCCGGGGCTGGGCAACTGGAAAGGCCTACTGCCGGGTTATGACTACCTGGATAACGACAAGAAGACCGAGTTCTCCAATGGTCAGGCCGGCTGGACCGGCGTCCACGAATGGGAAAAGGAACTGGCGCGCTCCGATGCGCGGTTTGGGCCGATCTTCGCCAAATTCGCGGCCATGCCGATTGAAGAAGTCGCCAAAGACCCGCAAGCACTGAAAATGGGCGGTCGGCTGTTCGCCTCCAACTGCTCGGTGTGTCACGGCTCGGATGCCAAGGGTGCCTACGGTTTCCCGAACCTGACCGACGCCGACTGGCGCTGGGGCGGCGAGCCTGAAACCATCAAGACCACCATCATGGGTGGCCGGCATGCGGTCATGCCGGCATGGGGCGAAGTGGTCGGCGACCAAGGCGTGCGTGATGTTTCAGCTTATGTGCTGACGCAACTGGATGGCCGCAAATTGCCGGAAGACGCTAAAGCCGATCCGGCGGCCGGGCAGAAAATCTTTGCCGCCAACTGCGTGGCTTGCCACGGTCCGGCGGGCAAAGGCACGCCGGCAATGGGCGCGCCTGACCTGACGCATCCGGGAGCATTCATCTACGGTTCGAGCTTCGCGCAACTGCAGCAGACCATCCGTTACGGTCGTCAGGGCCAGATGCCAGCTCAGGAAGCGATACAAGGCAACGACAAGGTTCACCTGCTGGCGGCTTACGTGTACAGCCTTTCCCATGGGGAAAAGCCGGCGCAGGCCGAGTAGGCCAGACGGTCTTCATCCACCATCATCGCGTAGGACCGGCTTTAGCCGGGAGAATGCCCTCCCGGCTAAAGCCGGTCCTACGGCCGTTACCGGTAGCGATCCAGCCAAAAAAGCTGCACATCATCTACTAGTCAATTGATCCAGATCAGCATCTTCTACAATTTCCTACACCAAGATGCGCGGCGACCCAATGCGACCAGAGGTCGCACCCCTCAGCCATGTGTGCAGGCGTATGATTAACGCCATAACAGCACTCTTCTGACCACAGTTGGCATGTACTGACTGAGGCATTTTTCCACTGCCGTGGGATGCACCGATGAGCAATCAGATTCCCGTACACAATGTCACGCCACCACCGAAAAACGATAACAACTCGGTGGATCTCTACGCTGCGCGCGAAAAAATCTATACCCGTGCCTTCACCGGCCTGTTCCGCAACCTGCGCATGGTTGGCGGCGCTCTGCTGTTCCTTATCTATTTCGGAACCGTATGGCTGAACTGGGGCGGGCATCAGGCAGTGTGGTGGAACCTGCCGGAGCGCAAGTTCTACATTTTCGGGGCAACGTTCTGGCCTCAGGACTTCATCCTGCTGTCGGGCATTTTGATCATCAGCGCCTTTGGTCTGTTCTTCATTACGGTGTATGCCGGGCGCGTCTGGTGCGGCTATACCTGCCCGCAAAGCGTCTGGACATGGATCTTCATGTGGTGCGAAAAAGTCACCGAAGGTGATCGCAACCAGCGCATCAAGCTCGACAAGGCGCCAATGAGTGCCAACAAACTCGTGCGCAAACTGGCCAAGCACACTCTGTGGTTGCTGATCGGCTTGGTGACCGGCCTGACTTTCGTCGGCTACTTCGCGCCGATCCGCGACCTGACCACCGAATTGCTCACCGGCCAGGCTGATGGCTGGGCGTATTTCTGGGTCGGCTTCTTCACCCTCGCCACGTACGGCAATGCCGGATGGCTGCGCGAACAGGTGTGCATCTACATGTGCCCTTACGCGCGCTTCCAGAGCGTGATGTTCGACAAGGACACGCTGATCGTCTCCTACGACCCACGTCGCGGCGAGAAACGTGGCCCGCGTAAAAAAGAAGCGGACTACAAAGCTGTGGGCCTCGGTGATTGCATTGACTGCACAATGTGCGTGCAGGTCTGCCCGACCGGGATCGACATCCGCGACGGTCTGCAAGTCGAGTGCATTGGTTGCGCGGCCTGTATCGATGCCTGCGACACCATCATGGACAAGATGAACTACCCGCGCGGTTTGATCAGCTACACCACCGAGCACAACCTGTCCGGGCAAGTCACCAACAAGCTGCGGCCGCGCCTGATTGGCTACGCGCTGGTGTTGCTGTTGATGGTCGGCTTGCTGGTGTCGGCCTTCGTCATGCGCTCGCTGGTGGGTTTCGATGTCAGCAAGGACCGCGTGCTATACCGGGAAAACGCTGAAGGGCGGATCGAAAACGTCTACAGCCTTAAAGTCATGAACAAGGATCAGGTCGACCACACCTACATTCTCGATGCCACCGGCCTGCCGGATCTGAAGCTGCAAGGACGTCGTGAATTCAAGGTCGCGGCGGGCGACATCTTCACCATGCCGGTGGAACTGTCGAGCGCCCCCGAGAAGCTGCCGTCGAGCACCAACGAGGTCACCTTCATTCTTCAGGACGCCGATAACGGCGGCACGCACGCTGAAACCAAGAGCCGGTTCATTGGCCCACAAGTACGTTAAGAGATGCCTGTCATGTCAGTCGCAACTGCTTCAAGCCCTTGGTACAAGCACATCTGGCCATGGATCATCATCGGCATCCTGGCCTGCTCGGTGACGCTGACCCTGTCCATGGTCACGATTGCCGTGAATCACCCGGATAATCTGGTCAACGACAACTATTACGAGGCTGGCAAAGGTATCAATCGCTCCCTCAACCGCGAACTGCTGGCCCAGACCCTCAAGCTGCGCGCCAATGTGCATCTGGATGAACTGACCGGCGAAGCCGAGCTGCGCCTGAGCGGCGACAGCCAGCCGGAAACCGTTGAGCTGAACCTGATTTCACCGACCCAGCCGGAAAAGGATCGCAAGGTCATCCTGACCCGCAGCCCATCGGATGCCGGACGCTACATCGGCCAGTTGAGCGACAAGGTCGAAGGCCGTCGTTTCGTTGAGCTGCTCGGCGTGCAGGACGGCCAGACCTGGCGCCTGTTTGAAGAGGAACAAGTCAGCCACGACAAGGACCTGGCCCTGGGCGACGAGCCGATTCAAGGCGCTGAAGATTTGAAGAATTGACTTGAGAGTGGCAAGAACCCGTTGGAGCGAGGCTTGCCCGCGAAGAGGCTGGTACATTCAACACAGATTCGCGTGTCGAATATCGCCTTCACGGGCAAGGTGGATCGCCACCCCGGTCACTCCAACAGGGCCAATGCTCACCATCCGGCTGCCTAGATGACTCAACCAACCCCCTGCTACCACTGCGCCCTGCCCGTCCCGGCGGGCAGCCGTTTTACCGCTGTCGTGCTCGGGCAAACGCGGGAAATGTGCTGCCCTGGCTGTCAGGCCGTGGCCGAAGCTATTGTCGCTGGCGGCCTGGAAAGTTATTACAGCCATCGCAGCGAAGCCTCGGCCAACCCCGAAACGCTGCCGGTGCAGCTGGTCGACGAACTGGCGCTGTATGACCGCCCCGACGTGCAGGCGCCCTTCGTTCGCCATGACGGCGAGCTGTCGGAAACCACACTGTTGATGGAAGGCATCAGCTGCGCCGCCTGCGGCTGGCTGATCGAAAAACATCTGCGCAGCCTGCCGGCGGTGGCCGAAGCACGTCTGAACCTGTCCAATCACCGCTTGCATGTGCGCTGGGCCGATAGCCAGTTGCCGTTGAGCCAGGTGCTCAGCGAACTGCGCCATATCGGCTACGTCGCCCATCCGTACCAGGCTGATCGCGCGGCCGAGCAACTGGCCGGCGAGAATCGTCTGGCCCTGCGCCAACTGGGCGTTGCCGGCCTGCTGTGGTTCCAGGCGATGATGGCAACCATGGCCACCTGGCCGGAATTCAACATCGATCTCAGCCCGGAGATGCACACCATCCTGCGCTGGATCGCGCTGTTCCTGACCACGCCGATTGTGTTCTACAGCTGCGCACCGTTCTTTCGCGGTGCCATGCGCGATCTGCGCACCCGGCACCTGACCATGGATGTATCGGTATCGCTGGCCATTGGCAGCGCCTACATCGCTGGCATCTGGACCGCGATCACCGGCAATGGCGAATTGTATTTCGACGCGGTCGGCATGTTTGCGCTGTTCCTGTTGGCTGGCCGCTATCTGGAGCGTCGCGCTCGGGAGCGCACCGCTGCTGCAACGGCGCAACTGGTTAACCTGCTGCCCGCCTCGTGCCTGCGTCTGAGTGCGGACGGCCAAAGCGAACGCATCCTGCTCAGTGAACTGCGCATGGGCGATCACGTGCTGGTGCATCCCGGTTCGGTGCTCCCGGCGGATGGCCGCATTGTCGAAGGCCAGTCCAGCGTCGATGAATCATTGCTGACCGGCGAATACCTGCCGCAACCTCGGCAGTCCGGGGATGCAGTCACTGCTGGCACGCTGAATGTCGAAGGCGCGTTGACCGTTGAAGTCCTGGCGCTGGGCCATGACACGCGGCTTTCAGCCATCGTCCGCCTGCTGGAAAGAGCCCAGGCAGACAAACCGCGACTCGCGGAAATTGCCGACCGCGCGGCGCAATGGTTCTTGCTGATTTCATTGATTCTGGCGGCGGCCATCGGCTTGCTATGGTGGCAGATCGACGCGTCCCGGGCGTTCTGGATCGTCCTCGCCATGCTGGTCGCCACTTGCCCATGCGCCTTGTCACTGGCGACCCCGACGGCACTGACCGCTGCCACGGGCACACTGCACAAACTCGGTCTGCTGCTGACCCGTGGCCATGTGCTGGAAGGCTTGAATCAGATTGATACGGTCATTTTCGACAAGACCGGAACCCTGACCGAAGGCCGCCTCGTATTACGCAGCATCAAAACCCTGGGCAAGCTGGATGCGGACACATGCCTGAGCCTGGCTGCGGCCCTGGAAAATCGCTCCGAACACCCCATCGCCCGAGCGTTCGGGCGCGCACCGATCGCCGCTGAAGATGTTCATAGCCAGCCGGGATTGGGTCTCGAAGGCGTGGTCGACGGACAGCGGCTGCGCATTGGTCAACCCGAATTTGTCTGCACCCTCAGCGCCAGCGCTATTCCGCCGATGCCCGGTGATGCAGGCCAGCATTTATTGCTGGGCGACAGCCATGGGCCGTTGGCCTGGTTCATCCTCGATGACCGCTTGCGCGACGATGCGTTCGAATTGCTGCAAGCCTGCAAGGCCCGTGGCTGGAAAACACTGTTGTTGTCGGGGGATAGCTCGCCGATGGTCGCCAGTGTCGCGGCGCAACTGGGCATCGACGAAGCGCGGGGCGGCTTGCGTCCGGACGACAAACTGGCGGTGCTGCAACAACTGCACAGCCAGGGCCGTAAAGTGTTGATGCTTGGCGATGGCGTCAACGATGTGCCGGTGCTGGCCGCCGCCGATATCAGCGTTGCCATGGGCTCAGCCACCGATCTGGCAAAAACCAGCGCCGATGCGGTGTTGCTGTCCAACCGTTTGCAGGCGCTGGTCCAGGCCTTCAGTCTGGCGCGGCGCACCCGCCGGGTAATCATCGAGAATCTGTTGTGGGCCGGGCTGTACAATGGCCTCATGTTGCCGTTCGCGGCACTGGGCTGGATTACCCCGGTCTGGGCAGCCATCGGCATGTCGGTCAGTTCGTTGACCGTGGTGCTCAATGCCTTGCGCCTCACGCGAATGCCAGGCGTTCAGACGCCAGCGGTTGCCATCACCCGTCCGTTGCCGACATGAAACGGCGACCGGCTTCGGAGGCTTTATGCCAGCGCTTTACATCATGATCCCGGCGGCACTGCTCATCGTCGCCATCGCGATCTACATTTTCTTCTGGGCCGTGGACAGCGGCCAGTACGACGACCTCGACAGCCCGGCCCACAGCATCCTGTTCGACGACCAGGACCCGAATCATCAGGCGGCGGTGGACGAGGCTGCGCATAAGGGCCAGCAGCAGAGGAAAGATGAAACTGATGTGTAATTACGGCGGATATGTGGGAGCGAGCTTGCTCGCGAAAAGGCCGGTACCCCCTCTACATTTCCCTCTTCCCAGGTACCGCTTTCGCGAGCAAGCTCGCTCCCACAAAGATCTCCAACAGGTCAGCTACTCATGACTGACCTCGCCCCGCTCCTCGTCTCGGCTGTCATCCTCGGCCTGTTGGGCGGCGGGCATTGTCTGGGCATGTGTGGCGGCTTGATGGGCGCGCTGACGCTGGCGATTCCCAAGGAGCAACGCAGTCGACGCTTCCAGCTGCTGCTGGCCTACAACCTCGGTCGAATCCTCAGTTACGCAACCGCCGGGCTGCTGATCGGCATGGCCGGCTGGGCGATGGCCAACAGTCCGGCGGCCATGGTGCTGCGTGTCATCGCCGCGCTGCTGTTGATTGCCATGGGTTTGTACCTCGCCGGTTGGTGGAGTGGCCTGACACGCATCGAAAGCCTCGGACGCGGCCTGTGGCGCCACATTCAGCCGGTTGCGAGCAAACTGCTGCCCGTATCGAGCCTGCCCAGGGCAATGTTGCTGGGCGCGCTCTGGGGCTGGTTGCCGTGCGGATTGGTCTACAGCACGCTGTTATGGTCGGCCAGCCAGGGCAATGCGCTGGACAGTGCACTGTTGATGCTGGCATTCGGCTTGGGAACCTGGCCGGTGCTGCTGGCGACGGGCCTGGCTGCCGAACGGATGACGGCATTGCTGCGCAAGCGCGGGGTGCGGATGACCGGTGGTTTGCTGGTGATTCTGTTTGGTATCTGGACCTTACCCGGTCCGCACCAACATTGGCTGATGGGGCATTGACCCACATCAACACCCAAATCGATTGCGCTCCCTAGACTGACCGGCACTGCCAGTCTATCCGGGGAACGCCCGCATGCTCGAAGCAATTCAATGGGATTCTGATCTGATACGCCGCTACGACTTGGCGGGGCCGCGCTACACGTCCTACCCCACAGCCGTGCAATTTCAAACACAGGTGGGAGCATTCGACCTGCTCCACGCTCTGCGCGACAGCCGCAAGGCCATGCGCCCCTTGTCGCTCTATGTCCACATCCCGTTCTGCGCGAACATTTGTTATTACTGCGCCTGCAACAAAGTCATCACCAAGGATCGCGGCCGAGCTCAGGCCTACCTACAGCGTCTTGAGCACGAGATCCAGATGATCGCCTGTCATCTGGACCCAGGCCAGGTGGTGGAGCAACTGCACTTCGGCGGCGGCACGCCGACGTTCCTCAGTCATGACGAGTTGCGCCAGTTGATGGCCCAGCTACGCAAGCATTTCAATCTGCTGGAAGATGACTCGGGCGACTACGGCATCGAGATCGACCCACGGGAAGCCGACTGGTCGACCATGGGCCTGTTGCGCGAACTCGGTTTCAACCGGGTCAGCCTTGGCCTGCAGGACCTCGATCCGCAGGTGCAACGCGCGGTCAATCGCCTGCAGAGCCTGGAAGAAACCCAGGCCATCATCGAAGCGGCGCGCACCCTGCAATATCGCTCGGTGAATATCGACCTGATCTACGGCTTGCCCAAGCAAACACCCGATGCCTTCGCCCACACCGTCGACGAAGTCATCACCCTGCAACCGGACCGGCTTTCGGTGTTCAACTACGCGCACCTGCCGGAACGCTTCATGCCGCAGCGCCGTATCGAAGCCGCCGACCTGCCCTCACCGGAAAACAAGTTGCTGATGCTTGAGCAAACCATCGAGCAGCTGACCAAGGCTGGTTACCGTTACATCGGCATGGACCACTTTGCCCTGCCCGATGACGAGCTGGCCGTGGCCCAGGAAGAATTGACCCTGCAACGCAACTTCCAGGGTTACACCACTCATGGCCATTGCGACTTGATTGGCCTGGGCGTTTCCGCCATCAGCCAGATCGGTGATCTGTACAGCCAGAACAGCAGCGACCTCAATGATTACCAGAACCTGTTGGCCAGCGATCAACTGGCGACCAAGCGCGGGCTGATCTGTACGGAAGACGATCGCGTGCGCCGGGCGGTGATCCAACAGTTGATCTGCCATTTCAGCCTGGACTTCGCCGACATCGAAGCCGAATTCGAGATTGATTTTCGCGCTTACTTCAGCGAGCTGTGGCCCGAGTTGGCGACCATGGCCACAGACGGCTTGATCGAGCTGGACACCGACGGCATTCGTGTCATGCCGGCCGGTCGCTTGTTGGTGCGGTCGGTGTGCATGGTGTTTGACGCACATCTTTCGCAGCAGAATCGCCAGCGCTTTTCACGGGTGATATGACACGGGTGATCTGAGCGGATGGCTGCACCACTTCCAGCAGCAGGCGTGGCGCTACATCTTGGCCATGACCAGCATGCTGGCTTTCATTTTGTCAGCCGAACCGAGCTTGAGCTTGCTCATGACCGCCGACAAATCCGACGTGGTGTTGCTGATCTGACGCTGATAAATCGCCGATACCGTTTGCAGGGCCGAGACTTTGGCCTGGCGCATGTCCGGCGTCAGGTACTTGTCCTTCATGGCCGCCTGCAACTCCTTCTCCAGCCGGTCCATGCCTTTCTGGGATTCGCGCACGGAGGTCAGGATTTTTTGCACCGAATCCGGCAGGCCGCTTTCGGCAATGTCGGGATTGGTGGAACGCGCCAGCGCAGCCCGGGCCTGACCCGCAGCGGACAAAGTGACCTGCACGCTATCGCTGGTTTTGGTCGCACGGGTTGCCGTGTTGTCGGCGGCCGGTTCGTTGGAGCTGGTTTGTGCAGGCTTATTGGCGCTTATAAACGCGTTACTGATGGCGGTAAGTGTTGGTGACCACATGAGTGCAAACCCCTGATCAGAAAGCCGATGATCCCAGAACTATCGGCCGATTCGCCAAAACTTGATGCCGGGCATGTTTAATGGTGCTGGCCGGAATCGCTGCGGGTGAGTTACCCTTATAACTTATGTGTGTTTTCCCACAAGGATTAAACCAATGTCCGAGCCAGTCAAGTTGCGTGCTCATACCCAGGCTCACTGCAAGGATTGCAGCCTGGCTCCCCTTTGCCTGCCACTTTCCTTGAACCTCGAAGACATGGACGCGCTTGACCAAATCGTCAAGCGTGGCCGCCCGCTGAAAAAAGGTGAGTTCCTGTTCCGTCAGGGCGACACCTTTGTCTCGGTGTACGCTGTACGTTCCGGCGCACTAAAAACGTTCAGTATCAGCGACAGCGGTGAAGAACAGCTGACCGGTTTCCATCTGCCCAGCGAACTGGTGGGCATGTCGGGCATGGATTCAGAGGCTTACCCGGTATCGGCGCAAGCGCTGGAAACCACGTCAGTCTGTGAAATTCCGTTCGAACGCCTGGACGAGCTGTCGGTGCAGTTGCCGCAGCTACGTCGCCAGTTGATGCGGGTCATGAGCCGGGAAATTCGCGACGATCAGCAAATGATGCTGCTGTTGTCGAAGAAAACCGCCGATGAACGCATCGCGACTTTCCTCGTCAACCTGTCCGCCCGCTTCCGCGCGCGGGGTTTCTCGGCCAACCAGTTCCGCCTGAGCATGTCGCGTAACGAAATCGGCAATCACCTGGGCCTGGCGGTGGAAACCGTGTCTCGGGTGTTCACGCGTTTCCAGCAGAACGAGCTGATTGCAGCCGAAGGCAAGGAAATCCAGATTCTCGATCCTATCCAGCTGTGCGCACTGGCCGGCGGCGCTATCGAAAGCTGAGAGTGCGATCCAGAGCGGGCGGCTTTAGACTAGGCGCGCTATTCATCCCTGCCCTGGATCACCTTTTATGACTGCCGACGAATTCAGCTTCAAATCCCTGATCCGCCCTGTTGTGGACTTCCCCAAGCCAGGCGTGATCTTTCGGGACATCACCCCGCTGTTCCAGTCGCCCAAGGCCACGCGCCTGATCATGGACAGTTTCGTGCAGCGCTACATCGACGCCGACTTCACGCACATCGGCGCGATGGACGCCCGGGGCTTTCTGATCGGCTCGATCATCGCCTACGAACTGAACAAACCGCTGATCCTGTTCCGCAAGCAAGGCAAGCTGCCTGCCGACGTCTTGTCCGAGGCGTACCAGACCGAATATGGCCAGGCGTACCTGGAAGTTCACGCGGACAGCCTGTGTGAAGGCGATTCAGTGGTGATGTTCGATGACCTGATCGCAACTGGCGGCACCTTGATAGCAGCCGCCAACCTGATCCGCCGCATGGGCGCCGAAATCCATGAAGCCGCAGCGATTATCGACCTGCCTGAACTGGGTGGCTCGCAACGCCTGCAAGCCATGCAGATCCCAACGTTCTGCCTGACCGAGTTCGGGCTGGCCGAATAGTGGGAGCGAGCTTGCTCGCGAATAGGCATTCAAATCCGGCAAACCTTTCGTGTCGGACCACCTTCGCGAGCAAGCTCGGCTCCTACAGATTCAGTATTCGAAAGCCTACAAAGCTATCGGCTTACGCCCCGCAAATGAATGCGCCAACGTCCCGCCGTCCACCAGCTCCAGTTCGCCACCCAGCGGTACGCCGTGGGCGATGCGTGAGGTGATCAGGCCTTTGTTGGCCAGCAATTGCGCGATGTAATGCGCCGTCGCTTCGCCTTCCACAGTGGGGTTGGTGGCCAGAATGACCTCGGTGAAGGTGCCTTGCTCGGTGATGCGCGCCAGCAGTTGCGGAATGCCTATGGCTTCCGGCCCCAGGCCATCGAGAGGCGAAAGGTGGCCCTTGAGCACGAAATAACGTCCGCGATAGCCGGTCTGCTCCACCGCATACACGTCCATCGGGCCTTCGACCACGCAGAGCAGCGTATCGTCGCGACGCACGTCGGCGCATTGCGGGCAGAGGTCGTCTTCGGTAAGCGTACGGCACAACCGGCAATGGCCGACGCCTTCCATCGCCTGGCTCAATGCCAGCGCCAGACGCGAACCGCCGCTGCGGTCGCGCTCAAGCAGTTGCAGCGCCATACGTTGCGCGGTCTTTTGGCCGACACCCGGCAAGGTGCGCAGGGCATCGATCAACTGGCGAATCAGTGGGCTGAAGCTCATGGAGAAAGGTCCGACAAAAACACAAGACGCGGTTTATACCCGCGCCCTGTAGGCAGCGTCAATTCACGCGTTGGAAACCTTGATCACTAACTTGCCGAAGTTGCGCCCTTCGAGCAAACCGATGAAGGCTTCAGGGGCCTGCTCCAGACCTTCCACCACATCCTCGCGGAATTTCACCTTGCCGTCAGTCACCAGCGGCAGCATTTCGGTAATGAACTCGTCTCGACGATGGCCATAAGCCTCGTAGACGATAAAGCCCTGCATGAGCGCGCGCTTGGTCAGCAGCGTGCGCATCAGCAACGGAAGCTTGTTCTCGCCTTCTGCAACACCTTGAGCGTTGTACTGGGCAATCACGCCACACAGCGGAATGCGCGCTCGCGGATTGAGCAACGGCAATACCGCATCAAAGACTTTGCCGCCGACCAGCTCGAAGTAAATATCGATACCGTTGCCACAGGCTTGCTTGAGTTCATCGGCAAAATTCTCGCTCTTGTGATCGATGCAGGCATCGAAACCCAGCTCATCGACGACATAGCGGCATTTATCGGCACCGCCCGCGACTCCCACGACCCGCAAGCCTTGCAACTTGGCCACCTGCCCCACCACAGAACCCACCGCACCGGAGGCCGCTGCCACCACCAGGGTTTCCCCGGCTTTTGGCTTGCCGATGTCCATCAGCCCCATGTACGCGGTCATGCCGGGCATACCCAGCACACCCACCGCCATCGATTCGCTGGGCAGGCCTTTGGGCACCGGTTGCAGCAGCGCGCCGTCGCTGATGCTGTGGGTCTGCCAGCCGGTCTGACCGACCACCAGATCGCCCGGCTGGTAGTTCGGATTGCGTGACTGCTCGACGACGCTCACCGCGCCACCTTCCATGACGGCGTCGATTTCCACCGGATCGGCGTAGGACGGCGCGTCGCTCATGCGGCCGCGCATGTACGGATCCAGCGACAGATACAAGGTGCGCAGTTGGACCTGACCGTCTTCCAGATCAGGCAATGCCTCACGCTCGAGACGAAAGTTTTCCGGGGTTGGCGCACCGGTCGGACGCGAGGCCAGAACGATGCGCTGATTGAGGATTAATTCTTGGGTCATCGCAGGGACTCCTTGGTGATGATTTCCACGGGTATGCAGAGCAGACCATCATGCATGGCGGGCGTTCGGTCGGATTGACCTGCGCCAACCCATTGCACGTCGCGCAGAAACAAAAATGCCAGGCACTTGGCCTGGCATTTTCGACACGCGGGTTCAATCAGAACGGCAGTTTCATGCCCGGTGGCAATTGCATGCCTGCGGTCATGCCTGCGGTTTTTTCCTGGCTGGCCTGTTCGATCTTGCGCACCGCGTCGTTGACGGCGGCGGCGATCAGGTCTTCCAGCACTTCCTTGTCTTCCTGCATCAGGCTGTCGTCAAGATTGATGCGCTTGACGTCATGACGACCGGTCATCACCACGCTCACCAGGCCTGCGCCTGATTGGCCGGTCACTTCGGCGTTGGCCAGTTCTTCCTGCATCTTGGCCATTTTTTCCTGCATCTGCTGTGCCTGCTTCATCAGGCCGGCCATGCCACCTTTCATCATGGGATATCTCCTCGCAAATCGATGTAGTTATCTGACGCGACACATTTGGGCGCCGCGCCGTCTGTTAAAGAGTCTGAGCCACCGGGGCATCTACAGGTTTAATCGTATCCTCCCGGATCACCGCGCCAAACTGTTGCAGCATCTGCTGGATGAACGGATCACCGTGGATCGATGCTTCGGCCTGCCGTTGACGCTCACCGCGCAGACGCGAGGCTGCCTGGGCCGGGGTTTCCTGCTCAGGCTTGATCAACTCGACACGCAAGTTGATGGTCCGGCCGCTGTACTGATTCAATGCGTCGTTCAGACGACGATGCTGAGTCGCGTTGTACAGCGCGCTGTGCGCCGGGTCCAGATGCAGCAGCCAATCGTCGCCGTCCATCGCGATCAATGTACAGTTGGCGGCGATGCTGCCGGTCATGCCCGAAATCGGCAGCTTGAGGAACATCTGCAGCCATTCCAGCGCCAGCCCGGTTGCTGGCATCAATGCCGGAGCGGGTTCTGCTTCGACCTCTTCGGCGACGCTTTCGTGCGCCAGTTCATCAAGATAACTGTAGGACGCTGGATCGATATCCACATCCGGCTCGACATAATCGTCGTCCATCGGCGGTTCGTCGTCGCGGTCCATGGGCGCGGGCACGTAAGCGTGTTCGGGGATCGATTCCCGCACGGCCGGAGCTTCCACAATGGCCGGGGCCTGCTCAGCAACGGCTTCGGCCTGCGCTGTTTCAACTTCAGGCGCATCCGGCACCGGCACCGGCGTCGCGGGTGCCGGAGTCGGCATCGGCGTCAGCTCGGGCTGCTCGGCCACGGTATCGAGCATCGGTTCCGGAACGGATTCTAGAACCGGCTCAGGCTCGGCTTCGGGGTCCGCTAGAATCTCTGCCGCCAGCTCTATTGCCGGTGGCGATGCCTTGGGTTCGTTCCACGGCAGGTCGATTTCGGGCTTTTCAACCGCTGGCTGAACAACCGCCGCCGCGCTGACCGGAGCCGGGGCGCTGACTGGAACGGGAGTTACTACCGGCGCGACAACTGCCGCACCGGCCACTGTTGGTCGGGAATCAACTGTGGCCTGATTGATCCCCACTGACTTTAACGGCTGACTCGGCGCTTCCGTGCTGTCCGCAGGCCGGAACGCCAGCATGCGCAGCAGGACCATTTCGAAGCCGCCGCGCGGATCAGGTGCCAAAGGCAGGTCGCGACGGCCGATCAGGCCCATCTGGTAATAAAACTGTACGTCTTCGGCAGGCAACGCCTGGGCCAGCGCCAGCACCCGATCACGATCGCCGTGCCCGTTGTCGATTGCTTCCGGCAATGCCTGGGCGATGGCGACGCGATGCAGCACATTGAGAATTTCCGAGAGCACGCCGTTCCAGTCCGGGCCTTGCTCGGAAAGATGGCGTACCGCTTCCAGCACACTGCGCGCGTCACCGTCGATCAATGCAGTCAACACGTCGAACACCTGACCGTGGTCCAGCGTGCCGAGCATGGCGCGGACGTCGGTGGCCATGACTTTGCCTTCACCGAAGGCAATCGCCTGATCGGTCAGGCTCATGGCGTCGCGCATCGAACCATCGGCGGCGCGCCCAAGCAGCCAGAGTGCATCGTCTTCAAACGGTACATTTTCCACGCTGAGCACGTGAGTCAAATGCTCGACCACGCGTTCAGGTGTCATGTTCTTCAGCGAAAACTGCAGGCAGCGCGACAGGATGGTCGCCGGCAGCTTTTGCGGATCGGTGGTCGCCAGAATGAATTTGACGTAGGGCGGCGGCTCTTCGAGGGTCTTGAGCAGCGCATTGAACGAATGGCTGGAGAGCATGTGCACTTCGTCGATCAGATAGACCTTGAAGCGTCCGCGACTCGGCGCGTACTGCACGTTGTCCAGCAATTCGCGGGTGTCTTCGACCTTGGTGCGGCTCGCGGCGTCGATTTCGATCAGGTCGACGAAGCGGCCCTCGTCGATTTCCCGGCATACCGAACAGGTGCCGCACGGCGTCGACGTAATGCCGGTTTCGCAATTAAGGCATTTGGCTATGATCCGCGCTATGGTGGTTTTACCCACACCGCGCGTGCCGGTGAACAGATAGGCATGGTGCAGCCGCTGACTGTCCAGCGCATTGATCAGGGCCTTCAACACATGAGTCTGGCCGACCATTTCGCGAAACGAGCGCGGACGCCATTTACGTGCAAGAACCTGATAACTCATCGAAAACCGTCGCAACTGGGAAGCGGAAGACCGCTAATGCTAGCGGAGCAAGGGCAAAATTGCATCTGGTGTCATTTCTAATCTGTCCTTCCCACTCAAATGAATGGCATATCTGTCGCAACAGTACCTATCATCAGCTTCATATTGCTCACCCTGAGGGGCTTCATGCGCGATTTGGTCTTGAGCGTCTTGCTGGTGGCTTCCGGTTCCAGCTTCGCCGCTGAGACGCCCTTGCGCTTTTCTATCGCCGATAGCTGGTCAATGCCGTTGGTGAATATCGTCAACAACCAGCCCAATGACGGGATTCTGTTCGACATCATGCAGAGTCTCGCGGCCCAGGTCGGGCGTACTGCCGAATATCACGTACTGCCCCGACTGCGGGTTCAGGCGGCGCTGGAGCGCGGCGACGTCAATGTTCGGTGCTACGCGGCGCAGGCCTGGACAGCCGGGCTTTCGGGGGATTACACCTGGAGCCTGCCGATCCTGATTCAGCGTGACGTGCTGGTGGCCGTGAACGAGGACCGCAGAATCACCAATCCTGCGCAACTTGCGCCCGGTGAAGTGATTGGCACAGTCCTGGGTTATAGCTATCCGGTGCTGCAACCCTTCTTCAATCGGCACCAGCTGATCCGCGAAGACGCCCGCAATCAGGATCAGGTCCTAAAGAAACTTGCGGTCGGGCGCTATCAATATGCAGTGGCCAATAAAATGGCTTTGGACTGGTACAACCGCATCCATCCCGGCAACCCACCGCTGCGCACCGAGGCCTACCTCACCGAACAACCGGCAGGCTGCATTGTGCGCAACGATCCGGATATTCCGGTGCAACGCCTGTTGCGCGTGCTGGTGCGCATGTCGGTATCCGGCGAACTGCAACGGATCATCGACAAATACACCGCACCGTTGCCCAGAGCGGCCGCCTCACTGTCGCAATAACGTCATAAAGCCTCGTTAGGCTCCTGCGAAACATCCTGCAACAATTTCGCAGCGAGCACGCATCAGCATGAGCGACCACCCGGACGACAACAACAAACCCGACGTCAGCAGACGGCGCTTCCTCGGCGGCGTCGCCGTGTTGGGCGCAAGCGCGACGCTTGGCAGCTACGTAAAAGCCGACGCGCTTGCGACTGCAGCGCCGGCCGCTCCCCTCAGCGGCGCGGCGCTGGACAAGGCACTGAGCGACAACGTGAAAACCGTGGTGGTGATCTACGCCGAGAATCGCAGCTTCAACAACCTGTTCGGCAATTTTCCGGGGGTAGAAAAGCCGCTGTCCGCGCTCAAACCCGAGGATTACCAGCAACGCGACCGCGATGGCACGCTGCTACAAAGCCTGCCGCCCGCCTGGGGCGGCGTGTTGCAGGTCGGACCGCAGACCGTCGATGGCGTGACTTATCCGGTCGGCGGCCAATTCCAGGAAAACCTGCCCAATGCGCCCTACCCGCTCAAGGGAATGGATGGCGAAGACTTGCCGTTCGGCCTGGTGACCAGGGACTTGTGGCATGTGTTCTATCAGAACCAGATGCAGATCAACGGCGGCAAAAATGACCGGTTCGTCGCCTGGGCCGATGCGGGCGGCTTGACCATGGGCCACTATGCGCAAAGCCAGTATTCGTTACGCCTGTGGGACGTCGCCAAAGAGTTCGTGCTGTGCGACAACTTCTTTCAGGGTGCTTTCGGCGGCTCGTTCCTGAACCACCACTACTTGATTGCCGCCACCGCGCCCTTCTATCCGAACGCTGCAACCTCGGCGGCGAAATCGCAGATCGCCGCGCTGGAAAGCGACAACCCCCGTGACACACGGCTCAAACCGCTGGAGAAATCACCCGCCAGCGCCATGACCGGGCCACCGCAATTCGGCCCCAGCGCGCTGACGCCGGATGGCTATGGCGTCAACACGCTGGCCCCACCGTACTGGCCGACCTGGCTGCGCGATCCGGAAAAGCCGGACTACTCCAAGCCGGACCTGCCTAACGTGCTGGTGCCACAGAGCCATGAACACATCGGCGACAAACTAAGCCGGAAAAACGTCGATTGGGCGTGGTACGCCGGTGCCTGGCAAGTCACCCTCGACCAGTACAAGGATTCCACCGGTATCCCGAAGATCCCCAACTTTCAGTACCACCACCAGCCGTTCAATTACTTCGTCCAGCAAGGCCCGCAGAACCCGGCTGAGCGCAAAAAGCGCCTGCGGGATGGCGGTCTTGGGGATGAATCGCGCAGCAATAAATTCCTCGCCGACGCCGAAGCCGGAAAATTGCCGGCGGTCACCTTCTACAAGCCGCAGGGCAATCTCAACATGCACGCCGGCTACGCCGATATCGCCGCCGGAGATCGTCACATCGACCGCGTCATCAAGGTGCTGCGCAACAGCCCGCAATGGGAAAACATGGTGATCGTCATCACCGTGGATGAAAACGGCGGCTGGTGGGACCACGTTGCGCCGCCCCAAGGCGACCGCTGGGGACCAGGCTCCCGCGTGCCGGCGATGGTGGTTTCGCCGTTTGCCCGCAAAGGCACGGTGGATCACACGGTGTATGACACCGCCTCTATCCTGCGTCTGATTACGCGTATTCACGGACTGGAAAAACTCAACGGCCTCCAGGAGCGGGACAGCGCGATGATCGCGCGCGGCCAGGCACCCATGGGCGATCTGACCAACGCGCTGCAATTTCCCACATAAGCAGCTGACAACCCTGTCGGCTGCCGAGGCAAGCGGCCGACTTGTGCCCTGAGCGCCGAACGTATTCCTTACAAGGTTCCAATAACCTTGCAAGGAATGCAGGCATGAACCCGTCAACAGCAACAGCTCCGACCCCGACTTTCAAGGATCGCGACAGCACCGACCTGATCGTCGTCCACTGCTCGGCGACCAAAGCCTCAGCCGACATCGGCGTACGCGAAATCACCCAGTGGCATATCCAGCGCGGCTTTGACACCGTGGGCTACCACTACGTCATCCGCCGCAACGGCGAACTGGAAACCGGTCGCCCGGAAAGCGCCATCGGTGCCCATGTACGCGGACACAACAGCAACTCCATCGGCGTTTGTCTGGCGGGGGGCGTGGATGCGAACAACAAGCCCGAGAACAACTTCACCCCGGAACAATTCGCCAGTCTTGAGACCCTATTGCGCGAGCTGGGAAAACGCTATCCGCAGGCGAAGATTCTTGGGCACCGCGACCTGTCACCCGACAAAAATGGCGACGGCAAAATCACCCCGAACGAATTCATCAAGGCGTGTCCGTCGTTTGATGTGGCGCAGTGGCTCAAGGATCTGTAGATGCTTTGTTGCAGAGTCTGATGCCTGGTTACGCCATTCCCTGTGGGAGAGGACTTGTCCTCGATGGCGCCTTCCCGGACAAGTCCGGTCCTACCTGCACAAGACCGGTACAGACTGTGTGAAAACGTCACGAGCGATGACAAGACAAGGCAAAAACAGGCGAAAAAGCGGAGTCTAGGTGTTCTAAATGAGCATTTTTCGCCTGTTTTTAACGCAGTATTGTCGAGCGCAGTAGTTTTCACACAGTCTGGGTAGGAGGGGACTTGTCCCCGAAGAGCAATCTGCCTGAACCACTGCTATCGAGGACAAGTCCTCTCCCACAAAAGCCCTTCCCCCCTCCCGCTATTTCAGGCGACGTAATTGGGGACAAGCGCCAACAGATCCGTCGAGCCGACATCGACGCCTGCTTGCGTGAGCAGCGTCGTTGCCTGCCCGCGATGGTGCGTCTGGTGATTGAAAAAATGCGTCAGCAGGCCGTAGAAATTCCTGTCCGCCTTGATGCCCGCAGTGTTGCTGTACGACAAAACCGTATCCAGATCGGCTTCGGACAACTCAGCCGTCCACTCGACAATCACTTGATCAAGCATCTGCCGCCGGGCCAGCAGCGCGCCCAGCTCGGTGAACAGCAACTGACTCAGCGCCTGCGGGTCTTCCAGATGTTTGATCGGCTCAAGGCTCGGGTGATCGGCCGGATGGCGGGCAAAGCGCTTGAGCCAGATGGTATCGGCGACAACCAGATGATTCAGCGTGCCAAGGATCGAACCGAAAAACGCTTTGCGATCGGCACACAGCTCGTCACTGCAAAGGCCGGCCGCAGCCTGATAAACCTTTTCGTTCATCCAGCGGTTGTAGTCGGCCATCAGCTGCAAATGTTGGATTCGGTTCACGGCACAATTCCCATGGCGAAGTACCTTTATGCGAGACGCTAATGAGTCTGGACGATGCTGTCCATCGTATTGCCGGAGGCTAGATTATCTAGAGGGGTACAGCGAAAGGATTCGGGTATTGCGAAGGGGCGTTATGGAGGCAACCCCACCAGCCACACCCCGGCACACAATGTTCCCGCTGTGGCTGCTTCCTTCCGGATCTGACCAGGTTCACGGGTAATCGTTGCGGGGGGACCGATGGGGTCACCATAACGACGCTCGCCTGTCGGCAAGCCGCGCCATTGTACCGGTCTGACGCGAAGTTACAACCCGTTACCCGGATAAAAAACTCGATAGCGCTCAAGCACTTGTGTGAAGGCTGCGCGCTGGGTTGCTCCTTGCCGGTCTGCCACACCCGCACGCACCCGCCAACACTCAGCCGGGCGACACCCTGGCCGCGTTGGAAAAGCAGGTGTTTAACCTGAGCGGGCCTTTTCACTAATTGTCATAATGCGCACCGACTACATTTCCTGTCAGACGGGGCGTTCAATCAGTGATGAAAAACCAGGTTGTGAGTTACCAGACGCTGACCGAAGCTCAGCGAAAGCAGCTCGACCTGCTGGAGATCTTGCCTGAGCAGATTCCGTTCTCGGGCGATATTTACTGCGCGTTGAATACGCTGCTGATCCGGTCGACTGCTGATATTGAAGGATTCGTCCTGCTGGAGGATGACCAACCGGTAGGATTCTTCATGCTCAAACGTGGGGAGTTTCTACCGGCTTGGGCGACCCAGGGTTCGGCTACGCTGCACGCCCTTCAAATTGACCGACGCGTTCAAGGTAAGGGGCTGGGCAAGGTTTTTCTGCAAGGCCTGCCAGACGCCGTTCGAGCGAAGTGGCCGGATATCCAGCAAATAATGCTCTCGGTGGACGCCGATAATCTGCCCGCGCTGAATCTGTATCTCGGCCAGGGCTGGATCGATACCGGCGAAGCGTACAAAGGCCGGATCGGATATGAGCGACGTCTGGTGCTGAGCCTGTAGCACAAGATCCGTAGGACCGGCTTTAGCCGGGAGACCGCCCTCCCGGCTAAAGCCGGTCCTGCCAAATGACGTCACCCGGCCGTTCCCACGGAATAACGCGGTGATTCAGATGGCATCTGATCACTGCGCCTGCAGCGCCTCATCCGCCTTGCCGCCAGCATCCTGGATCACCAGATGGATGAAATGCAGCTTGGTGATGACCGCCGGTGACAGAACGAACGGATAGAAATCCGGCTGTCCCATGCTGCGTGACAGCTCATTGAGCATGCCCGCCAGTTCGATCCAGGCATTGACGAACGACAGGAACGCCGGGCCGCCGGGATGCTGCGGGTCGTACAGCGTCTCCAGCGGGAATGGCTGGTAATCCAGATCCATGTCGCGGGCACTCATGCCGAAACCCAGCGCGGTATCGACCGCATCCATCATGTGCAGGTAGTGCGCCCAGGTTTCCGCCCAGTCTTCCCACGGATGCATGGTGGCGTAGGCGCTGACGAAGCCCTGCTGCCAGTCCGCTGGAGCGCCATGCTGGTAATGGTGATCCAGGGCATCGGCGTAGCTGGCGCGATCATCGCCGAACAGGCTACGAAAACCGTCTTGCCAGTAAGTGTCGGCGATCAAGCGATCCCAATAGTAGTGCCCAACTTCGTGTCGGAAATGTCCCAGCAAGGTCCGGTAAGGTTCGTGCATCTGCACCCGAACCTTCTCGCGATGATCGTCGTCAGCTTCCTTGATATCCAGCGTGATCAAGCCATTGGCATGGCCGGTGGTGGGCAGCTTGCCTTCCAGATCCACGCCGACGAAATCAAAGGCAAGACCGCGTTCTTCGTCCCGAGTCTTGGGAATGACCTGCAAGCCCAGCGAGATCAGCTGCGCGACCAGGCGGCGCTTGGCGGTTTCGACCTTGCACCAGCGTTCGCCGTTTTCCGCTACCGACAGATCGGGAATGGTCCGGTTAAGGCTGCACGCGATGCAGAATTCCCCGGTGTTGTGCTCGGAAAACAGCCAGTTGCAGGCCGCCGGTGTGCTGAGGTTGGCGCAACGTCGATAGAGCCCGGCGCCGGGCTCGTCGCTCAAGCGCCAGGTGTTTGCTTCAGGACCGGGCTCCAGCGCACTGAGGCGGCCTTGCTCCGGCAAATAGCCCAGCGCTGCGGAACAAGACAGGCACTGGGTATTGGGAAAGAAGATCGACTGCCCGCATTGGCACTGCCAGACCTTGCTGGCGCGCTTGGTTTCGCCGACAAATGGCGCGGCAATACGTGAACTGAGTTGCTCGAAAAACCGGTACATGACGATCTCCTTGTAAGCGTGCAAGCACTAGATCATCGGCGTTTGCGGGGGTTCCATGATTTAACAAAGTACAGATCCCGCGAGGTTCGCAGGACCGGCTTTAGCCGGGAGAGCGCCCTCCCGGCTAAAGCCGGTCCTACGGTATCGCCACCAGACGTTGAACGCTCAATCCGCCTTGATGCCATGCTTGCCAAGGAAAGCCACAAACGCCTCTTCATCCAGCACTTTGAGTCCCAGTTCATTGGCCTTGGTCAGTTTCGACCCGGCACCCGGCCCGGCGACTACCGTATGGGTCTTGGCGGAAACCGAGCCGGAGACTTTCGCGCCGAGGCTTTCGAGTTTTTCCTTGGCAATGTCGCGGCTCATCAGTTCCAGCGAACCGGTCAACACCCAGGTCTGCCCGGCCAGCGGCAAGCCTTCGACGACTTTTTTCTCGCTCTGCCAATGCATGCCGAAGTCTTTGAGCTGCGCTTCGATGGCCAGGCCGTGCGCGGCGCGCTCAGGGTCGTCGAAGAAATCCCGTACGGCCTTGGCTTGCTTCTCGGGCAATGCCTGGCGCATGTCCAGCCAATCCGCGTCGATCACCGCTTGCAGCGAGCCGAACTTGTCGGCCAGTTTCTGCGCCGCACCGGGGCCAACCGCCGGGATGTTCAGCTTGTCGATCAAGCCACCCAGGGTCGCGCTGGCGGCGAATTCCGCGCCCAGCTCGCCCTGATCCTGCAACTCCAGGCCGCGCTCACCCAGCAGCGCGTCAATGACGTTGCGGTTGTGCTCGTCTTCGAAAAAGCTGTGGATCTCGTGGGCCACTTCCAGGCCGACATCCGGCAGGTAGGTCAGGACTTCCGGCAATGCCTGCTTGACCCGCTCCAGCGACGCCAAAGAGCGCGCCAGCACCTTGGCGGTCTCCTCGCCGACATCAGGAATGCCCAGCGCATAGATGAAGCGCGCCAGGGTCGGGCGCTTGCTGTCTTCGATGGCCTTGAGCAGCTTATTGCTGGAAATTTCCGCGAAGCCTTCCAGATCGACGATCTGCTCGAATTTCAGGCCATACAGGTCCGCCGGGGAACCGATGAGCTTCTCGTCCACCAATTGCTCGATGGTTTTGTCGCCCAGGCCTTCAATGTCCATCGCCCGTCGCGAAACATAGTGAATGATTGCTTGCTTGAGCTGCGCCCCGCAGGCCAGACGTCCCACGCAGCGATACACCGCGCCTTCGCTGACGGTTTCCTTGCCCTTGCTGCGCTTGATCAACTGCGTGCGTTCCACATGGGAGCCGCACACCGGGCAGGTCTGGGGAATTTCGACGGGGCGGGCGTTTTCCGGGCGTCGTTCAAGCACCACTTGCACGACTTGCGGGATCACGTCGCCAGCACGGCGGATAATCACGGTGTCGCCGATCATCAGGCCCAAACGCGCGACTTCGTCCATGTTGTGCAAGGTTGCATTGGCAACGGTAACGCCCGCAACCTTGACCGGTTTCAGGCGCGCAACCGGCGTGACCGCACCGGTACGACCCACCTGAAACTCGACGTCCAACAGTTCGGTGAGTTCTTCCATGGCTGGGAATTTATGGGCGATGGCCCAACGCGGCTCACGGGCACGAAAACCCAGTTCGCGCTGGGAAGCCAGGCTGTTGACCTTGAACACCACGCCGTCGATTTCATAGCTCAGCGACAGGCGACGCTCGCCAATGTCGTGGTAATACGCCAGGCATTCATCAATGCCGTTGGCCAGTTTCAGTTCGCGACTGACCGGCATGCCCCATTTCTTGAGTTGGTTGAGGTTGCCGATGTGCGTGTCGGCGAACTCCTCGGACACCTGGCCCAGACCGTAAGCGCAGAATTCCAGCGGACGATTGGCAGTGATCTTCGAATCCAGCTGGCGCAGGCTGCCAGCAGCGGCGTTACGCGGATTGGCGAAGGTCTTGCCGCCGACTTCCAGCTGGCTGGCATTGAGCCGCTCGAAACCGGCCTTGGACATGAACACTTCGCCGCGTACTTCCAGCGTCTGCGGCCAGCCGCTGCCATGCAACTTCAGCGGGATATTGCGCACGGTCCGCACGTTGACGCTGATGTCTTCGCCGGTGGTGCCATCGCCTCGGGTTGCGCCACGCACCAACGCGCCATCGCGATACAACAGACTGACCGCCAGGCCATCGAGCTTCGGCTCGCAGCTGTATTGCACCTTGGCGCCTTCGTTCAACAAATCCCCAACCGGCAAATCGAGGCCTTCGGTGACACGGCGGTCGAACTCACGCATGTCGTTTTCTTCGAAGGCGTTGCCCAGGCTGAGCATCGGGACTTCGTGGCGCACTTGAGTAAACGCCGAAAGCGCCGCGCTGCCGACCCGCTGGGTGGGCGAATCCGGGGTGACCAAATGTGGATTCTCCACTTCCAGCGCCTTGAGCTCGTGGAACAGCCGGTCGTATTCCACGTCCGGAATGCTCGGCTCGTCGAGCACGTGGTAGCGGTAGTTGTGTTGGTCCAGCTCTGCACGCAGTTCGAGGATTCGGGTTTCGGCGGCTTTCATTCGGTGTTCTCTTAAAATGCAAAAGAGCAGCCTGGGCTGCTCAAATGGTGTTGCTGCTCGGACCTGAACCTTGTGGGACCGGCTTTAGCCGGGAAGGCGATGTACCAGACGCAAAATAGACGTCGGATGAACCGCCCTCTTCCCGGCTAAAGCCGGTCCTACGAGGTCAACGACGCTGAGTCAACGCGCGGCGTTCGAATTCCACGATGCGCTGACGATAATGCTCGATGGTCTGCGCGGTCATGACGCTACGCTGGTCGTCTTTCAGTTCACCGTTGAGTTCATGAGCCAGCTTGCGAGCAGCAGCAACCATGAGATCAAAAGCCTGCTTTGGATGACGCGGGCCTGGCAAACCGAGGAAGAAGCTTACGGCGCGGGTGCTGAAATGGTCGATATCGTCCAGATCGAAAACGCCCGGTTTGACCGCGTTGGCCATGGAAAACAGCACTTCGCCGTTGCCCGCCATGCTTTCGTGACGATGGAAAATGTCCATCTCGCCGAAACGCAGGCCACTTTCCAGAATGTTCTGCAGCAGGGCCGGACCCTTGAAGCCGCTTTCGTCACGGGAAATCACGCTGATCACCAGCACTTCTTCCACCGGCGGCAAATCCTTGTCTTCGGTGATGCGCTGCTTCGGCTTGTCGTCCGGGAACTCGTCGTCGCGCCCGGTGAACAGGCTTGGGCCGTCCAGATCGAGGTTCAGGTCGCCCTGCTGCGGCTCGTCCTTGCGCTTGTTGCTGCGTTTGTTGTCACGCGGGCTCGCGCTCATCGACGGCAGGTCGTGCTCGTCAAGTTGCGGCTCCTTGTGGGTATCCAGCACGCGCGGCGGGCCAAGCACCTCGGCGGACGAAGTTTCATCATCGTCCGGCAGGTTGGAAAAGCTCCGGTCGAGCCTGAATTTCAATTTACCTTTGCCGCCGCGCATACGGCGCCAGCCATCGAAAAGAATACCGGCAATGACAATAATGCCGATGACGATCAGCCACTCGCGCAGACCGATTTCCATGTAATCCCGTGCCTCTAATAAAGAATGCTGAAAATAAGGGCCTAAACCCCTTTAAAACGTGGTGCCAAGTCTATGTTCTGACTGGCAATTTGCCCACGCGAAAAGAAAAAGTGGACATTAAGCTAGCACGACCAAAGGCAACTTTACACCGTCTGATACATCTGGTTTGCGCCAGAAGCGTTATCTACCGCACAGACCTCTGCATAACGCGCTATCAAAGCGCCATTTTCGCGCCTCGGACGCTCCGCAAATCAGGCATCTACCAACGCCATCGCCTCCTCCACATCCACCGCCACCAGCCGCGAACAACCCGGCTCGTGCATGGTTACACCCATCAGTTGATCAGCCATTTCCATGGCGATCTTGTTGTGGGTGATGTAAATGAACTGCACTGTCTGCGACATCTCCTTAACCAGTCTGGCATAACGTCCGACGTTGGCATCGTCCAGTGGTGCATCCACTTCGTCGAGCATGCAGAACGGTGCCGGATTGAGTTTGAAAATGGCAAAAACCAGAGCCAAAGCGGTCAAGGCCTTCTCACCACCGGACAACAAATGAATGGTGCTGTTCTTCTTGCCGGGGGGACGCGCCATGATTGTCACCCCTGTATCGAGTAAATCTTCGCCCGTCAGTTCCAAATAAGCAGAGCCACCACCGAAAACTTTTGGGAAAAGTGCCTGAATTCCGCTATTTATCTGATCGAAGGTCTCTTTGAAGCGATTGCGAGTCTCCTTGTCGATCTTGCGAATCACGTTTTCCAGCGTATCCAGCGCCTCCACCAGATCGGCGTTTTGTGCATCCAGATAGCGTTTGCGTTCGGACTGTTGCTGATACTCATCAATCGCTGCGAGGTTGATCGCGCCCAAGCGCTGAATACGCGCACTGATGCGTTCCAGTTCTTCTTCAGCGTCTTTTTCGTTGGCTTGCGGCGTGAGCGTCGCGAGGACGCCGTGCAAGTCATAACCGTCTTCGAGCAATTGATCCTGCAAGGTTTTGCGCCGCACCGTGAGCGACTGCCATTCCATGCGTTGCTGCTCCAGCTGACCGCGCAGCAACTGTGATTGCTGTTCGGCCTGGGTCCGACGTTTTTCGGCGTCGCGCAATTCCCGGTCGGCGTCTTCCAGCGCGATTTTCGCAGTACGCATTTCCTCGTCGACGACCATGCGCCGTTCGAGCAGCTCTTCAAGCTTGAGCCGCAGCTCTTCGAGCGGCGCTTCGCCCTCTTCCAGATTCAGGTTCAGTTGCTCGCGTTTTTCAGTCAGGCGCTCGGATTGCATTTCCAGCCGCTCCAGCGCCTGGCGCGTGGAATCGTGCTGCGCGCGCAACGAACCCAGACGAACTGCCAGCTGATGGGCATGATCCTTGTGCTGCCGGGCTTCCTGGCGGACGCGATCCAGACGTTCGCGCAGGCTGTCGCGCTGGGCCTGAAGCAGCTCGCGCTGTTCGGTATCCAGCGCCATGGCGTCCAGCGCGTCCTGCAATTGCAGGCGCGATTCGCCAAGGCTTTCATGTTCGATGGCGCGCTGCTCACCCAGTTCGGCCAGCTCTTCGTCCAATCGCGTGCGGCGCAAGGTCAGCTGTTCGACCTTGGCCTTGGCCGCCGAAAGCTGCGCGGTGAGTTCGCTCTGTTGCCGGGTTTCGTCCTGCACACGGCGACGCAACTGTTCACGGCTTTCTTCCTGCAACGACTGTTGTTCGCGCAAGGTCAGCAATTGTTCTTCAAGGGCGGCCAGCGTGGCTTCTCGTTCGTCGCGCTCAAGGCCCAGGCGCTGCAACTCCTGACCACGGGCCAGCACGCCGCTTTGCGCTTCGCTGGCGCGCCGGACCCGCAGGAAATGTCGGCCGACCCAATAACCGTCGCGACTGATCAGGCTTTGTCCGGCCGTCAGCTGACCGCGCTGGGCCAAAGCGTCGTCAAGGGTTTCCACAGGTTTGACCTGGCCGAGCCAGATCGACAGGTCCATGGCGCTGTCGACTTTTTCCAGCAGGCTGCCGGGGATGCGCACGGCGTCCGCCGACGGATTGATCAAGCGCAAATCGCCCTGCTGAAAACCGGCCAGATCCAGCCCGTCGAAGTCATCGACCAGGACCGCCTGCAAATCGGCGCCGAGCACGGTTTCCACCGCCAGCTCCCAGCCCGCCTCGACCCGCAAGCCTTCGGCCAGACGCGGGCGCTCGGCCAGATCGTGTTCACGCAGCCATTCGGCGGTGCCGGTGTCAGGGTCCAAAGCCGCTTGTTGCAAGGCTTCCAGTGACGCCAATCGTCCATTGAGCCGTTGCAGTTCGCCCTGGGCCTGTTGCTGCGCCTGATTGGCCTGTTGCAGTTCGCTACGCAGCTGCTCGACGCGTTCGACGGCCTGTTCTTCGCCGATGTGCAGCTCTTCAAGGGTCATTTCCCGGGTGGCGAGGTCTTCGCTGAGTTCCAGGATCACCGCATCTTCCGGCGCAGCGGCGAGCAACTGACGCTCTTCGCCCAGACGCCGCTGGCGCTCGCCCAGGCGCTCCATGCTCTGTTCCAGCTGCTGGATCCGCGATTGCTGCACTTCGGCCTGACGCGCAGGTTCGGCAGACTTCTGATTGAACGTCTCCCATTGCTCCTGCCAGCCATGCATCACGGTTTCTGCGTCTTCCAGGGAAGCAGCGGATTCCTCGGCGGCGGCGCTGGTCATTTCCTGCTCAGGCTCAAGCATTTCCAGCTCTTCGCCCAAGGTCGCCAGCAAGGTGCGGTCGTGGCCCAGATGCGATTCGGTTTCCAGCCGCGCGCGCTCGGCCTCACGCAAATCGTCCTGCAATTGGCGCAAGCGCTGCTGGCCGTGCTGGATGCTCTGCTCGATCCGTGCAATGTCGCCGCCCACCGAATAAAAGCGCCCTTGCACCAGATTGAATCGCTCGGACAGGTCGTGATGCCCGTCTCGAAGGCGCTCAATGCTCGCATCGGCGCTGCGCTGGTCGGCGACCAAGGCTTCGAAACCCACTTCCTGATTGCCGATCACCGCTTCGCGCTGGCCGACCTGGTCGTTCAACGCCTGCCAGCGCAAGGCCGACAACTGGGCCTTGAGCTGGCGCTCTTCGCCTTTGTATTCCTGATACTTCTCGGCGGCCTGGGCCTGGCGATGCAAGCGTTCAAGCTGACGCTCCAGCTCTTCGCGCAGGTCGGTCAGGCGGGCGAGGTTTTCGTGGGTGCGGCGAATGCGGTTTTCAGTCTCGCGACGGCGTTCCTTGTACTTGGAGATGCCGGCCGCTTCTTCGATGAAGTTACGCAGGTCCTCGGGCTTGGCTTCGATCAGCTTGGAGATCATGCCCTGCTCGATGATCGAGTAGCTGCGCGGCCCAAGGCCGGTGCCGAGGAAGATGTCGGTGATGTCCCGGCGACGGCACTTGGTACCGTTGAGGTAGTAGCTGTTCTGGCTGTCGCGGGTCACTTTGCGGCGAATGGAAATTTCCGCGTAGCTGGCGTATTCGCCCACCAGCGTGCCATCGGAGTTATCGAACACCAGCTCGATGCTCGCCTGGCTGACCGGTTTGCGGGTCGTGGAGCCGTTGAAGATGACATCGGTCATCGACTCGCCGCGCAGGTTCTTGGCCGAGCTTTCGCCCATGACCCAGCGCACGGCGTCGATGATGTTGGATTTGCCGCAGCCGTTGGGGCCTACGACTGCCGCCATGTTGCTGGGGAAGTTCACCGTGGTGGGGTCGACGAAGGACTTGAACCCCGCCAGCTTGATGCACTTCAGGCGCATGGGGTCAGCTCGCTCCCAGCGCCGACAGCACCAATTGGCAACTGCGCTGGCCGTAGCGGGTCAGCACGACGCGAATCTGTACGGCATCGCGGGCCACAACGGCATCCAGCAACTGCGCGAACAGCGTCAGGTATTCGCTCATCTCCGCCTTGCGTTGCTCCAGCGCCAGGTAATAGCTGCGGCTCATGGAAGGCTGCAGATTCTCGACGGTTTCCTGCAGATACGGGTTGTCGGCGAACGGGAACGCGGCGCGCATGACATTGAAGCTGTCTTCGACGAAGGTCTTGACGTCGCCGCGCTCGAAGCTGGCAATCAGGCGCTGCTGGATCTGCAGGAACGGCGCGAGGTCGGCCGGCTCCTGCCAGCGTTCGGCCACGGCCAGGGCGAGCAGAATGTACAACTCGCTCATCAGCGTGCAGAGGCTCTGCACGTTATGCGCATTGAGTTCGGTAACCTGGGCGCCACGGCGCGGCAGGATCGCCACCAGATGGCGGCGTTCGAGAATCAGCAGTGCTTCGCGCACCGAGCCACGGCTGACGTTCAGTGCCAGCGTGACCTTTTGTTCCTGAATGCGCTCTCCGGGCTTGAGTTCACCACGGATGATTCGCTCGGCAAGATGATGAGCGATTTGCTCGGCGAGGCTATCCGGCGCCTTGAACGTCATGACTATCCTAAATACTTGTTAAAACCAAGCCGCGAAGTGTATCGCAACCAAGGCCCATGGCGCAGGGCCATGCACGTGGAAACTGGCACGAAATAAGCAAAACTTTGAACAGCGTCGTATCCGTTTATTGCAACCGGAGCACACCGTTAATCGGCAAATGATCAAAAAGTGATTTTTCCTGACTCAAAGGTCAGAATTTTTATTGACCGAAAAGTCAGAGCTGATAGATTCAGCGTCATGTTCGATTACAAAAAAAGTGCAGAGGGCCTTCCGTGATCCAATTTCTTTTAAACAACGAGCTGCGCACCGAGCATGCTCTGGACCCGAACATGACGGTCCTCAATTACCTGCGCGAACACCTGCACAAACCCGGCACCAAGGAAGGCTGCGCCAGTGGTGATTGCGGGGCCTGCACGGTGGTGGTCGGTGAACTGGCCAGTGATGAACAAGGCGAACAGAGCCTGCGTTATCGCAGCCTGAATTCGTGCCTGACCTTCGTGGCTTCGCTGCACGGCAAACAACTGATCAGCGTTGAAGACCTCAAACATCAGGGCCAACTGCACAGCGTTCAACAAGCCATGGTCGATTGCCACGGCTCGCAATGCGGGTTTTGCACGCCTGGCTTTGTGATGTCGCTGTTTGCCCTGCAAAAGAACAGCACCGCAGCCGACTCGCATCAGGCCCACGAAGCGCTGGCCGGCAATCTTTGCCGCTGCACCGGTTATCGGCCGATCCTCACGGCCGCCGAACAATCGTGCAGCAATCGCCAGCCTGACCAGTTTGATCAACGCCAGACTGAAACCATCGCCCGCCTGCGCGCCATTGCGCCCACGCAAACCGGCGAGTTGAACAGTGGCGACAAGCGCTGCCTGGTGCCGCTGACGGTCGCCGATCTGGCGCAACTCTACGAATCCTACCCGCAAGCGCGGCTGCTGGCGGGCGGCACCGATCTGGCGCTGGAAGTCACCCAGTTTCATCGTCCGCTGCCGGTGATGATCTACGTCGGCAACGTTGCCGATTTGAAGCGAATCGAATATTTCGACGACCGGCTGGAGATCGGCGCCGCGACGTCGCTAACCGACTGTTACGCGGCGTTGCGAGCCGAGTACCCGGACTTCGGTGAATTGCTGCAGCGCTTCGCCTCGTTGCAGATCCGTAATCAGGGCACGCTGGGCGGCAATATCGGCAACGCCTCGCCGATTGGGGATTCCCCGCCGCTGTTGATCGCCCTTGGCGCGCACATCGTGCTGCGCAAGGGTGAGACGCGGCGCACGTTGGCGCTGGAAGACTACTTCATTGATTACCGGGTCACTGCGCGTCAGGAAAGCGAGTTCATCGAGAAGATCATCGTGCCCAGGGCCAACGGCAAACAGGTGTTCCGCGCCTATAAAGTGTCGAAACGGCTGGATGACGATATTTCTGCGGTGTGCGCGGCGTTTCGCCTGCATATCGAGAACGGCGCCATTGCCGATGCGCGGGTCGCCTTTGGTGGCATGGCGGCGATCCCGAAACGCGCGGCAGCCTGTGAACAGGCGCTGATCGGCGCGCCCTGGACCAACGCCACGGTCGAACGCGCCTGCGCGGCACTGGCGGAAGATTTCACGCCACTGTCGGATTTCCGCGCCAGCAAAGAATATCGCTTGTTGAGTGCGCAGAACCTGCTGCGCAAATACTTCATCGAGTTGCAATCGCCGCACATCGAAACGCGGGTGACTGATTATGTCTAACCATCCAGCTCCAAGAACCCAAGCGGAAATGATCGCCCTGTTTCAGCAGGACCTGACCACCGGCGTCGGGCGCAGCGTCAAGCACGACAGCGCTGACAAACATGTGTCCGGCGAGGCGGTGTATATCGATGACCGCCTGGAATTCCCCAATCAATTGCATGTGTACGCACGCCTGTCCGACCGCGCCCATGCGCGCATTGTCAGCGTCGACACCGCGCCCTGCTACGCCTTTGAGGGCGTGCGCATTGCCATCACGCACGAAGACATTCCCGGCCTGAAAGACATCGGCCCGCTGTTGCCTGGCGATCCTCTTCTGGCCATCGACAAGGTGGAATTCGTCGGCCAGCCAGTGATTGCCGTTGCCGCGCGCAGCCTGGACATCGCGCGTCAGGCAGCGATGGCGGCCGTCATCGAATACGAAGACCTTGAGCCGGTGCTGGATGTAGTCGAGGCGCTGCGCAACAAGCATTTCGTACTCGACAGCCACACGCATCAACGAGGTAATTCCGCTGGTGCACTGGCCGCTGCGACCCATCGCATTCAAGGCAATCTGCACATCGGCGGTCAGGAACACTTTTATCTGGAAACGCAGATTTCCTCGGTGATGCCCACCGAAGATGGCGGCATGATCGTTTACTGTTCGACGCAAAACCCCACCGAAGTGCAGAAGCTGGTCGCTGAAGTGCTCGATGTGTCGATGAACAAGATCGTCGTCGACATGCGGCGCATGGGCGGCGGTTTTGGCGGCAAGGAAACCCAGGCGGCGAGCCCGGCGTGTTTGTGCGCCGTGATCGCACGCTTGACCGGGCAGCCGACCAAAATGCGCTTGCCCCGCGTCGAAGACATGCTGATGACCGGCAAACGCCATCCGTTCTATATCGAGTACGACGTGGGCTTCGATGGCAACGGGCGTCTGCACGGCATTCAGCTGGAACTGGTCGGCAACTGTGGTTATTCGCCGGACCTGTCGGCGTCGATTGTCGATCGGGCGATGTTCCATGCCGACAACTCGTATTACCTGGGCGACGCCACCATCAATGGCCATCGCTGCAAGACCAACACAGCTTCGAACACGGCGTATCGCGGCTTCGGTGGGCCGCAAGGCATGGTCGCCATCGAAGAAGTGATGGACGCCATCGCCCGTCACCTGGGCAAGGATCCGCTGGAAGTGCGCAAGGCCAATTACTACGGCAAGACCGAGCGCAACGTTACCCATTATTACCAGACCGTCGAGCACAACATGCTCGAAGAAATGACCGCCGAACTGGAAGAAAGCAGCCAGTACGCCGCGCGGCGCGAAGCGATTCGCAGCTACAACGCCAACAGCCCGATCCTCAAGAAAGGCCTGGCGCTGACGCCGGTGAAGTTTGGCATTTCGTTCACCGCCAGCTTTCTCAATCAGGCCGGTGCGCTGATCCATATCTACACCGACGGCAGCATTCACCTGAACCACGGCGGCACGGAAATGGGCCAGGGCTTGAACGTCAAGGTTGCGCAAGTCGTCGCCGAGGTGTTTCAGGTCGACATTGATCGCATTCAGATCACCGCGACCAACACCGACAAAGTGCCCAATACTTCGCCGACTGCCGCGTCCAGTGGCGCTGACCTGAACGGCAAGGCGGCGCAGAACGCGGCGGAAATCCTCAAACAGCGTCTTGTGGAATTCGCCGCCAGGCACTTCAAGGTCGAGGAAGCGGACGTGGAATTCCGCAACGGCCATGTTCGCGCCGGGGAGCAAATCCTGTCGTTCGAGTCCCTCGCGCAATTGGCGTGGATGGGCCAGGTGTCGCTGTCCAGCACTGGCTATTACAAGACGCCGAAGATTTTCTACGACCGCAGCCAGGCCCGCGGGCGCCCGTTCTATTACTTCGCGTTTGGCGCGGCCTGCACCGAAGTGATCGTCGACACCTTGACCGGCGAATACAAAATGCTGCGCACCGACATCCTGCATGACGTGGGCGCGTCGCTGAACCCGGCCATCGACATCGGCCAGGTAGAAGGTGGCTACATTCAAGGCATGGGCTGGCTGACCACTGAAGAGCTGGTCTGGAATGCCAAGGGCAAACTGATGACCAACGGCCCGGCGGGCTACAAGATCCCGGCGGTGGCAGACATGCCGCTGGACCTGCGGGTCAAGCTGGTGGAAAACCGCAAGAATCCCGAAGACACGGTGTTCCATTCCAAGGCCGTCGGCGAGCCGCCGTTCATGCTCGGCATCGCGGCGTGGTGTGCAATCAAGGACGCGGTGGCGAGCCTTGCGGACTATCGCCATCAACCGAAAATCGACGCGCCCGCCACGCCGGAGCGGGTGTTGTGGGGGTGTGAGCAGATGCGCAAGTTGACCAGCGCGACGACAGCCCCCGTAGGAGCGGATTTATCCGCGAAGAGGCCGGTACCTTCAACATAGTTGGCGTTTGACCCAACGCCTTCGCGAGCCAGCTCGCTCCCACCAAATTCGCGCCTACAGGATTGAGGAATGTTCATCATGAACAACTGGATCAGCGCCCTCGCCGAACTGCAAACCCAGGGCGAAGCCTGCGTGTTGGTGACCATCATCGAAGAGCGTGGCTCGACGCCGCGCAATGCCGGTTCGAAGATGGTGGTCAGCGTCGAACGGATTTTCGACACCATCGGTGGCGGGCATCTGGAATACAAGGCCATGGAAATCGCCCGGGAAATGCTCGCCAGCGGCAGCCAGAATACCCGCCTGGAACGCTTCAGCCTGGGCGCCAGCCTCGGCCAGTGCTGCGGCGGTGTGAACGTGCTGCTGTTCGAACCCATGGGCCAGCCTCAGGCGCACATCGCCGTGTTTGGCGCCGGTCATGTCGGCCGCGCTTTGGTGCCGCTATTGGCCAGCCTGCCCTGCCGAGTGCGCTGGATCGATTCCCGCGAGCAGGAATTCCCGGCGCAGACTCCTCACGGCGTGCACAAAATCGTCGCCGAGGACCCGCTCGATGAAATCGACGCGTTGCCCGGCGGCAGCTACTGCATCGTCATGACCCACAACCATCAGCTGGATCTGGAACTGACCGCCGCGATTCTCAAGCGCGGCGATTTTGCGTATTTCGGCTTGATCGGCTCGAAGACCAAACGGGTCAAATTCGAGCACCGTTTGCGTGACCGGGGTTTTGATGCGGCATTGCTGCAACGCATGCGCTGCCCCATGGGTCTGGCCGAAGTGAAGGGCAAATTGCCCATCGAAATCGCCGTGTCCATCGCCGCCGAGGTGATCGCCACTTACAACGTCAATTTCGGCCAGCACCGTTCAAGTGCCGAACCTATCGCCAAACTGCTGCCGGTGTCCCGCCGCAGCCAGGCCCAATGAGATTTTTATGACGTCCAGCCAAAAAGCCTACCGCGCCGCCATTCTTCACAGCCTCGGCGATCCTGCCGAAGTCGGAATGGACGCTTCCTACGAATATTTCGCCGATGGCCTGCTGCTGGTCGACAACGGCAAAATTTCCGCCATCGGTGATGCGGTGGATTTGCTCGGCACACTCGATGCCGCAGTCGACGTGATCGAGTACAAGGACGCGCTGATCACGCCCGGTTTCATCGACACGCATATCCATTTGCCGCAGACCGGCATGGTCGGTTCCTACGGCGAACAGCTGCTGGACTGGCTCAATACCTACACCTTCCCCTGCGAAAAACAGTTCGCCGACCCGGCCCATGCGGCGGAAGTCGCGGACATTTTTCTCAAGGAACTGCTGCGCAACGGCACCACCACGGCGTTGGTGTTTGGCAGCGTGCACAAGGAGTCGGTGGAGGCGTTTTTCCAGGCCGCAGAAAAGCTCGACCTGCGCATGATCGCCGGCAAGGTGATGATGGATCGCAATGCGCCGGACTATCTGACCGACACGCCGGAATCAGGCTACGCCGACAGCAAGGCCCTGATCGAACGCTGGCACGGCAAGGGCCGTCTGCACTACGCCGTAACCCCGCGTTTTGCGCCCACCAGCACGCCCGAGCAACTGACGCTCGCCGGTCAATTGCTCACCGAATATCCGGATCTGTACATGCAGACCCACATTAGCGAAAACCTGCAGGAAGTCGAGTGGGTCAAGGCGCTGTTCCCTGAGCGCAGCGGCTATCTGGATGTGTACGACCATTTCAAACTGCTGGGCCAACGCTCAGTGTTCGCCCACGGCGTGCATCTGTGCGACGCCGAGTGTGCGCGGCTGGCGGAAACCGGGTCGGCGATTTCATTCTGTCCGACGTCGAACTTCTTTCTGGGCAGCGGCCTGTTCAACCTGCCGATGGCCGAGAAGCATAAGGTTAACGTCGGCATGGGCACGGACGTCGGTGGCGGTACCAGTTTTTCGATCCTGCAAACCCTGAACGAAGCCTACAAGGTCATGCAGTTGCAGGGCGCGAAACTCAGCCCGTTCAAATCGCTGTATCTGGCAACCTTGGGCGGCGCCCGGGCACTGCGTCTGGAAGACAAGATCGGCAGCCTGCAACCGGGCAACGAAGCGGACTTCCTGGTGCTGGATTATCACGCCACGCCGCTGCTGTCCTACCGCCTCAAGCAGGCGAAGAACATCGAGGAAACGCTGTTCGTGCTGATGACGCTGGGGGATGACCGAACCGTGCAGGAGACGTATTCGGCGGGGCAGTTGGTGCATAGCAGGCAATGAAGCAAGACGCCAGTCATCCCGTAGGACCGGCTTCAGCCGGGAGGGCGATCGTTTTGACGATGAATCTGGCGCGACTGGACGCGCCTCCTCCCGGCTAAAGCCGGTCCTACGGGGTGCGTTGCGGTCCAGTTAAGTTACACCACCCGCCCCGGCTTTTTCTTGCTCAGCATCAAGTGTGAAAACACGGCATGCAGGTCATCCGAGGCGTTGTCTTCGTCGAGGTTCAGCTTGCTGTCGATGTGGTCCATGTGGTGCATCATCAGTTCCACCGCGCGCTTGGCGTCCCGCGCTTCAATGGCGTCGATCAGCTGGGTGTGCTCGTCGTAGGAACAGTGCGAGCGGTTGCCGCTTTCGTACTGGGCGATAATCAACGACGTCTGCGAGACCAGGCTGCGCTGGAAGCTGATCAGCGGCGCGTTCTTTGCCGCAACCGCCAACTGCAAGTGAAACTCACCCGACAGGCGAATGCCGGCACCGCGATCACCCTTGGAAAAGCTGTCCCGCTCGTCGCTGACCATTTGCCGCAACTCGGCAAGCTGCTCCGGCGTGGCGTGCTCCACGGCCAGTTCGGTGATGGCTTTTTCCACCAGGCGGCGGGCGAAAAACACCTGTCGGGCTTCCTCGACGCTGGGGCTGGCGACCACTGCACCACGATTGGGCCGCAGCAGGACCACGCCTTCATGGGCCAGACGTGACAAGGCGCGGCGAATGATCGTGCGACTCACGCCAAAAATCTCACCCAGCGCTTCCTCGCTCAACTTGGTCCCCGGCGCCAGACGCTGCTCAAGGATCGCCTCGAAAATATGCGCATAGACGATGTCGTCCTGGGTACCAGTGCGACCGGATTTCAGCGCACGCGGCTGTTTTTTGAGGGGTTGCAACGGTTCGTTCATGAGCGCTCGTGGGCAGTGAGTCGGGGTGAAAAGGATGGGCGCATTGTACACAGGTCTGTTGAACAGCAGCGTTCTGTGGGAGCGAGCTTGCTCGCGAAGAGGACGGTCAGAGCACAACAATTTTGAAACTGAGATATCGCTTCGCGAGCAAGCTCGCTCCCACATGGGTCAACCGTTTTCTGATTTTTCCGCCTTATGCACACAATCCCGATTATTTTTGACACAACACAAAAAACATTATTTGCTTTATTTGTATACAAAAGCATAATCCGTCTCGTGCGAGTTTCTGACCTGACAGTCAACAAAAAACGAAACCCGTCACTCTTCACCTCACGGCGTTGCCTGATGCCGCCGGTTAAAACAACAAAAAATCTTGAGGGGTACCGCTGTGGAAAGCCGCAAATCCGAAGCAACGTCGCTGGATCTCACGCCGCCACGAAGCGGTCTTCTGGAACGCATTTTCAAACTCAGCCTACATGGCACCACCGTCAAAACCGAACTGCTGGCGGGGATGACCACGTTCATCACCATGGCTTACATCATTTTCGTCAACCCGAACATCATGGCCGACGCCGGGATCGACCACGGCGCAGCCTTCGTCGCCACCTGCATTGCGGCGGCGCTGGGTTGTCTGTTGATGGGGCTGTACGCCAACTGGCCGGTGGGTCTGGCGCCGGGCATGGGCCTGAATGCGTTCTTCACTTACACCGTGGTCGGCACCATGGGTTACAACTGGGAGACGGCGCTGGGTGCGGTGTTTATTTCCGGGGTGATCTTCATGTTCCTGACCTTGTCCCGGGTGCGTGAATGGCTGCTCAACAGCATTCCGGTCAGCCTGCGCTACGCCATGGGCGCCGGCGTCGGCCTGTTTCTCGGGCTGATCGGCTTGAAGACGGCAGGCATTGTGGTCGACAGCCCGGCGACGTTGATCAAGCTCGGCTCCCTGCGCGAGCCTGGCCCGTTGCTGGCGGCGATCTGCTTTCTGATGATCGCGGTGCTCAGCTATCACCGGGTGTTCGGCGCGATCCTGATCAGCATCATTGCCGTGACGCTGGCGGGTTGGGGTCTTGGGCTGGTGCATTATCAGGGGATCCTGTCGACACCGCCGAGCCTTGCACCAACCTGGATGGCAATGGATATCAAAGGCGTGTTCAACGTCAGCATGATCAGCGTGGTGCTGGCCTTTCTGTTCGTGCACATGTTCGATACCGCCGGGACATTGATGGGCGTCGCCCAGCGCGCCGGGCTGGTCCGGGCCGACGGCAAGATCGAAAACCTCTCCAGAGCTTTGAAGGCCGACAGCGCGTCCAGTGTGTTCGGCGCCATGGTCGGCGTGCCGCCGGTGACCAGTTATGTGGAAAGCGCGGCTGGTGTCGCAGCGGGCGGACGCACCGGGCTGACGGCCGTGACCGTGGGCGTTTTGTTCGTCGCGGCGATGTTTTTTGCGCCGCTGGCTGGCATGATTCCCGCCTACGCCACGGCGGGCGCGCTGATTTATGTGGCGATGCTGATGATGGGCGGCATGGCCCACATCAACTGGGACGAAGCCACCGACAGCATTCCGGCGATTGTCACGGCGATCATGATGCCGCTGACCTTTTCCGTGGCCGATGGCATTGCATTGGGCTTCATCACTTATGTGGTGCTCAAGGCTGGCACCGGCAAGCACAAGGAGATCTCGGTCAGCCTGTGGGTGCTGTGCGCGATCTTCATTGCCAAGTTTGTTTTCCTCTAGCTCGAACGCAAAAACCGCACACAAGGAGCACACCGCATGACCCTGGAAACCTGGCTGCTGTTCAGTGGCGCCGCTTTGGTGGTGATTCTGATACCGGGACCTTTATCCCTGCTGATGATCAGCAACAGTCTGAATTACGGCCTGCTGCGCTCGTATCCAGCGTTTCTCGGCGGCGTGGTCGCTTCGGTGTGCTTGCTCAGTGCTTCGGCGCTGGGGCTTGGGGCGTTGCTGCTGGCTTCGGAACAGTTGTTCAGTGCCTTGAAAATCGTCGGCGGCCTGTATCTGTTTTACCTGGCCTGGCAAAGCTGGCGGCAATCACGTCAACCGGCAGCGGCGGCCGAGGTGCCGGTCGCGCAGAGCAATCCGCGCTTCGGCTCGTTGTTCTGGCGCGCCTTCGTGTTGGGGGCCAGTAATCCGAAAGACATCCTGTTCTTTGCCGCTTTCCTGCCGCAATTCCTCACGGCCGAGCAGCCGTTTCTCAGCCAGTTGTTGATCATGATCGCAACCTGGACCGTGCTGGATCTGTCTTGCAAGCTGGCCTACGGCTTGAGCGCCCATGGTGCGGCGCGTTATCTGCGCAGCGGCAAGGGCCAGACCTGGTTCAACCGCATCAGCGCCGGGTTGTTTGGTACGGCGGGGGCGGCTTCGTTGTTGAGTCGCTGATTCAAACCCGCTCCCTAATATCTAACGACCGGTAGGAGGGGACTTGTCCCCGAATGCGATGGCCCTGACAACGATAATCCGGAAGGTGAACGCTGCCTGAGCTACCGCCTTTCGGGGACAAGTCCCCTCCTACAAGGCGCAATACCGCCAAAAAAAAGCCCGCAGTGTGGGCGGGCAAGGTAATCGTTGAACCTGTCGTGGTGGTCTAGCTGCCGCGATAGGTCGAATAGCTGTAGGGCGAGATTAGCAGCGGCACGTGATAGTGCTCCTGACCCGCGTCAATGCCGAAGCGCAACACCACTACATCCAGAAAGGCCGGATCCGGCAATGCAGTGCCGCGAGCACGGTAGTAATCGCCGGCATGAAATTGCAGCTGATACACACCCGAACGGTAATCATCGCCCTGTAACAAAGGCCCATCGCAACGGCCGTCGCTGTTGGTCACGGTGCTGGCAACTCGATCAAGGCGTTCGCCTTCAACCCGATACAGTTCGACCTTGATAGCGCTGCCGGGGCAGCCGTGTGCAGCGTCCAGTATGTGCGTCGTCAATCTTCCCATTGCTCGTCTGCGCCTCCTCAAAAGAATCAAATGCCTGAGCTCGCCTCAAAACAGTGCTTACCTGCGCTGCAAAAAAGCAAGCGACGCACGATTAAGACACTTTTAGGAAAAGTTGTACACAATTAAAAGTACCTTCCGGCTTAGGAAATCCAGAAGCCACGGCACCTCACTGGTTTATCGGGAATTGAGGATATTGTTGAGGTTTTTCAGCAGAACCTGACCAGTCAGGCAAGTTTCTTGCAACGTTACTACTCATCAGGAAGGCAAAAAAACAGGGTTACAAAGTGCAAACAAAGTTGTATACAATCTCAACGCCGCAGTGAAAGCAGGCAAAACCATTGCCTCCTGCGAGACACGACACACAGACACGAGGAAGACTGCAGTGAGCGCTGACTACCCACGCGACCTGATCGGCTACGGCAGCAACCCGCCCCATCCACACTGGCCGGGCAACGCGCGCATTGCCTTGTCGTTCGTGCTCAATTACGAGGAAGGCGGCGAACGCAATATCCTGCATGGCGACAAGGAGTCCGAAGCCTTCCTCTCGGAAATGGTTTCCGCGCAACCGCTGCAGGGCGAGCGCAACATGAGCATGGAATCACTCTACGAATACGGCAGTCGCGCCGGTGTGTGGCGCATTCTCAAGTTGTTCAGGGAATTTGATATCCCGTTGACGATTTTTGCCGTGGCCATGGCCGCGCAGCGGCATCCGGATGTCATCCGCGCCATGGTCGCCGCAGGCCATGAAATCTGCAGCCATGGTTATCGCTGGATCGACTACCAGTACATGGACGAGGCGCAGGAACGCGAGCACATGCTCGAAGCGATCCGCATCCTCACCGAAATCAGCGGCGAACGTCCGCTGGGCTGGTACACCGGCCGCACCGGCCCGAATACCCGGCGACTGGTCATGGAAGAAGGTGGATTTCTCTACGACTGCGACACCTATGACGACGACCTGCCGTATTGGGAGCCGAACAACCCCACCGGCAAGGCGCATCTGGTAATTCCGTATACCCTGGACACCAATGACATGCGCTTCACTCAGGTGCAGGGTTTCAACAATGGCGAGCAGTTTTTCCAATACCTGAAAGATGCTTTCGACGTGTTGTACGCCGAAGGCGCCGAAGCGCCGAAGATGCTTTCCATCGGCCTGCATTGCCGCCTGATCGGCCGCCCTGCCCGCCTCGCCGCGCTCAAGCGCTTTATCGAATACGCAAAAAGTCACGAGCAGGTCTGGTTTACCCGCCGCGTTGACATCGCCCGCCACTGGCACACGCAACACCCGTTCAACCCACAGGCGGAGGCTGCGCTGTGAGCCATTTCAAGACGGTCAAACCCTCGGCCCTGAGCCGCGAAGATTTCGTCAGCGTATTCGCCGACATCTACGAGCACTCGCCATGGGTTGCCGAGCAGGCCTACGACAAAGGCCAGGGCGCGGAACTCGACGCTATCGAGACGCTGCATGCTCGCATGAGCGACATCCTGTTGAGTGCTGATCACGCGGCACAACTGGCGCTGATCAACGCTCACCCGGACCTTGCCGGCAAAGCCGCCGTGCAGGGCCAACTGACCGAAGCCAGCACCCACGAACAAGCGGGCGCCGGTATCCACCAATGCACGGCTGAAGAGTTCCAGCGCTTCACCGAGCTGAACGACGCCTATAAAGCGAAGTTTGCGTTCCCCTTCATCATGGCGGTCAAAGGCAGCAACCGGCATCAGATCCTCGCCGCGTTCGAGACGCGCATTCACAATCCGCTGGAAACCGAATTCGACTGCGCGCTGGCAGAGATCAACAAGATTGCGCTGTTTCGCTTGCAGGCGCTGTGACACATACGCCCCTTGTGACCGACTATTCCCACGCCACCGACTGAAAAAAGGCAGACAAAAAGAATGAAAGCTTACGCCGTACCCTTCGAAAAATTCGTCAACCTGGCCGATGCGCGCCTGGGCACCAAAATTATTTCCGTCACCGACGACTGGTTCGCGGACGCCAACCGTTTGTTCCAGCCCACGCCTGCCGTGTTCAAGGAAGGCGTGTTCGATGACAACGGCAAGTGGATGGACGGCTGGGAGTCGCGCCGCAAACGCTTCGAAGGTTACGACAGTGCGGTGATCCGCCTGGGTGTTGCCGGCTCGATCAAAGGCGTGGACATCGACACCTCGTTCTTCACCGGCAATTATCCGCCTTCGGCGTCGCTGGAAGCCTGTTTCCTGGCCTCCGGCGAACCGGATGACGGCACCCAATGGACAGAAATCCTTTCAGCGGTGGAACTGAACGGCGACAGCCATCACTTCCATGAAATCAGCAACGACCAAGCGTTCAGCCACTTGCGCTTCAATATCTACCCTGATGGCGGCGTCGCGCGTTTGCGGGTGTATGGCATCCCGTTCCGCGACTGGTCGGCGGTGGCTGACAACGAGCAGGTCGATCTGGCCTCGGCGCTCAACGGCGGCCGGGCCCTGGCCTGTTCCGACGAACATTTCGGACGCATGAGCAACATCCTCAATCCGGGCCGTGGCGTGAACATGGGTGACGGCTGGGAAACCGCGCGCCGTCGCACGCCGGGCAATGACTGGGTGATCGTCGCCTTGGGTCATGCCGGGGAAGTGGAAAAAATTATCGTCGACACCCTGCACTTCAAGGGCAATTACCCGGACAGTTGCTCGATCCAGGGCGCGTTCGTCAAGGGCGGCACCGATAATCAGATTGAAACCCAGAGCCTGTTCTGGCGCGAATTGCTGCCCAGCCAGAAACTGCAAATGCACGCCGAGCACGAGTTCGCCGAACAGATCAAAGCGCTGGGGCCGATCACCCACATCCGTCTGAATGTGTTCCCGGATGGTGGGGTAAGTCGGCTTCGAGTGCTGGGTAAAGTGTCGAAGTAACCGATTATCCGTAGGACCGGCTTCAGCCGGGAGCAGGCATTCCTGACGCAACAATCGCATCGAATGTGTGGACCCCCTCCCGGCTAAAGCCGGTCCTACGGGTCGTCAGTCTGGAATCAATTGAATTCAAGAACAGAAGACCCAACATGCGCACACTGATCATCGAGCCGTTGACCAAAGAAGCCTTCGCCCCTTTCGGTGATGTCATCGAAACCGACGGCAGCGATCACTTCATGATCAACAACGGCTCGACCATGCGTTTTCATCGTCTGGCCGAGGTGGAAACCGCGACGCCGGATGACAAGGCGATCATCAGTATCTTCCGCGCCGAGGCGCTGCAGATGCCGTTGACGGTGTGCATGCTGGAGCGCCATCCGCTGGGCAGCCAGGCCTTCGTGCCGCTGCTCGGCAACCCCTTTCTGATCGTGGTCGCGCCACTTGGCGATGTACCTGAATCAGAGTTGGCTCGCGCCTTCATTTCCAATGGCAGGCAGGGCGTTAATTACCATCGCGGCGTCTGGCACCACCCGGTGCTGACGATCGAAAAGCGGGATGACTTCCTGGTGGTTGATCGCAGTGGAACTGGCAATAACTGCGATGAGCATTTCTTCACTGAGAGCCAGAAGCTGGTTCTCGACCCCCACCAGCAGGTTGCGTGAAAACGTAGCGAGCGAAGGCAAGACAAGGCGAAAACAGGCGAGGACGCGGAGTTTAGGCTTCTAAATGAGCAGTCCGAGCCTGTTTTCAACGCAGTATTGCCGAGCGGAGTAGTTTTCACGCCAGCTGCGATAAGAGAAGGGTCTGAACGTCCGTAGTGACGACAGGCAAAAGGTAAAAACCGTGGAAGCACATTTGATGGAATGGCTGAATCTGAGCGTGCGCTGGATTCACATGATTGTCGGGATCGCCTGGATCGGCGCGTCCTTCTATTTCGTCTGGCTGGAGAACAACCTCAACCGGGTCAATCCGCGTGACGGTCTGTCCGGGGATTTGTGGGCCATTCACGGTGGCGGCATCTATCACCTGGAAAAGTACAAGCTCGCGCCACCGACCATGCCCGACAACCTGCACTGGTTCAAATGGGAAGCGTATTTCACCTGGATGTCCGGCGTCGCGCTGTTGTGCGTGGTGTTTTACGCCAATCCGACCTTGTATCTGCTGGCTCCGGGCAGCAGCCTGTCTGGCCTTGAAGGCGTTGCGCTAGGCCTTGGTTCGTTGTTCGTCGGCTGGTTCGTGTACAGCTTTCTCTGCGACTCGGCGTTGGGCAAACGCCCTGCCCTGCTCGGCTTTATCCTGTTCGTCCTGCTGATCGCTGCGGCCTACGGCTTTAGCAAAGTGTTCAGCGGGCGCGGCGCTTATCTGCATGTCGGCGCGATCATCGGCACGATCATGGTCGGCAACGTCTTCCGCATCATCATGCCCGCCCAGCGTGCGCTGGTAGCGGCCATTGCCGAGAACCGCACGCCGGACCCGTCGCTGCCCGCCAAAGGCCTGTTGCGGTCGCGGCACAACAACTATTTCACCTTGCCGGTGCTGTTCATCATGATCAGCAACCACTTCCCGAGCACCTACGGCAGCCAGTACAACTGGTTGATCCTGGCCGGGATCGCGGTTTTGGCGGTGCTGGTTCGCCACTACTTCAACACCCGTCACAACAGCCATAAATACGCCTGGACGTTGCCGGTCGCAGCGCTCGGCATGGTGTGTCTGGCTTATGTGACCGGTCCAGCGCCAATGCCAAGAGCGCCGGAAGCCGCGAAGATCAACTATCAGCCGCTGCCGGGTACAGCCATTGGCGGTTATCGCCATGACGAAGCCAGGCCCGAACCTGCGCCCGCGCCGGTTGAAGTTGCCAAGGCCAGCCCCGGTGTCGATTTCGAAAAGGTGCACAGCGTGATTCAGGAACGCTGCGCGGTGTGTCATTCAGCCAAGCCCACCAGCCCGCTGTTCAGCACCGCGCCGGCTGGAATCATGTTCGACACGCCGCAACAGATCCAGCAACTGGCGCCGCGTATCCAGGCCCAGGCCGTGGTCTCGCAAATCATGCCGCTGGGCAACATCACCCAGATGACTCAACAGGAACGTGAGTTGCTGGGGCAATGGATTGATAAGGGGGCGCAGACTAATTGAGGTAGCCCCCTCGGTGAGAGCGAGCTTGCTCGCGAATGCACTGTCATACCTGACGCCAATCGGCGTATGTACCGGCCTCTTCACGAATAAATTCGCTCCTACAGTCGTCAACGGTTTACCCGATATCGTGATCCAAACGTTGTACCGGTCAGCCCCGCTGCCCTTAAAAAATAAAAATAAAATCCGAGGTGTTGCATGTCCGAGTCCACTCACGCGCGCATCCCCGCCGCGCCACCAAGACAACCCCTGCCACTGCTGCAATTGTTCCTGGTGGGCCTGCAACACGTCCTATTGATGTATGGCGGCGCCATCGCCGTGCCGCTGATCATCGGTCAGGCCGCTGGCTTGTCCCGGGAAGAAATCGCCTTTCTGATCAACGCCGATCTGCTGGTCGCGGGCATTGCTACGGTCGTGCAGTCGCTGGGCATCGGGCCGTTGGGGATTCGCATGCCAGTGATGATGGGGCGCCAGTTTCGCCGCAGTCGGCAGCATGGTGGTGATGGCCGGAACGCCGGGGATCGGTATGCCGGGCATCTTCGGTGCGACCATTGCGGCCGGTTTCTTCGGCCTGCTGATCGCGCCGTTCATGTCGAAGATCGTGCGTTTCTTCCCGCCGCTGGTGACTGGCACGGTAATCACGTCGATCGGCCTTTCATTATTTCCCGTCGCGGTGAACTGGGCCGGCGGCGGCAGCAAGGCGACCAGTTTCGGCGATCCGATTTATCTGCTTGTCGCGGCATTGGTTTTGCTCACCATCCTGCTCATCAACCGCTTCATGCGCGGCTTCTGGGTGAACATTTCAGTGTTGATCGGCATGGCGCTGGGTTACGTGCTGGCCGGGCTGATCGGCATGGTCGACCTGACGGGTCTGGCCCAGGCAGACTGGATCAAAGTCGTGACCCCGCTGCACTTCGGCATGCCACAGTTTCATCTCGCACCGATCCTGTCCATGTGCCTGGTGGTGGTGATCATCTTCGTCGAATCCACCGGCATGTTCCTGGCTCTGGGCAAGATCACCGACCGCGAAGTCACCCCTGCCATGCTGCGGCGCGGTTTGCTCTGCGATGCGGCGGCGTCGTTTCTGGCGGGCTTCCTTAATACCTTCACGCACTCCTCGTTCGCGCAAAACATTGGTCTGGTGCAGATGACCGGCGTGCGCTGCCGATCCGTCACGGTGGTGGCCGGCGCGTTTCTGATCACCCTGAGCCTGTTGCCCAAGGCGGCGTTTCTGGTGGCCTCGATCCCGCCTGCTGTTCTGGGTGGTGCGGCCATCGCCATGTTCGGCATGGTGGCGGCGACCGGGATCAAGATTCTCCAGGAAGCGGACATCGGCGACCGGCGCAATCAATTGCTGGTGGCGGTGAGCATCGGCATGGGCCTGATTCCAGTAGTACGTCCGGAATTCTTCGCTCATCTGCCGCACTGGATGGGGCCGATCACCCACAGCGGCATTGCCATGGCGACCCTCAGCGCGGTGCTGCTGAACCTGTTGTTCAATATTCTCGGTGGCGTGGATCGCCAAGCATCGAGCGACGCCGTGCATCCACGTTGATCGAGTGCGTGGCACGGACGATCACCTGCGGGCAGACGTGCCCCAGTTTCGTCACCTGTGCTCCGTCGCAGCGCACTTGAGCCTGATGGCGAGAGCCAGTATTCTCCGCCGCCGCGCCAAAACCGCACATCTTTGGATCCTGACCAAGCGGACAGCTAGCTGACCGAGCGGTCAGCTGTATAAATTTCGGGAAAAACACCTTGAATCGACAGCCCAGAAAGCTTTCGATTGCACTTTTGCGCTTTTTTTATGGCATTGGCCCAGCTCTTGCTATGTATCAAACGCAACTCAAAGCTGACCAAACAGACATGTTTTAACCGGCAATAAAAGGCGCCAAAACAGAGCGCCAAAAACATACCTATCAACAGGGGAGCACCGCATGAACCGCACTATTTCCAGCCTGGTATTTGCCGGCAGTTTGTTGGCCGCCGGACAGACGATGGCCGGCGACCTTCTACAATGGCAGAGCAACAGCCTGACGTATCTGAACGGTCGCGACTTCGCAGTCAATCCGTCGAATCAACAGACCTTCACCTTTGAACATGCTGACGGCTGGAAATACGGCGACAACTTCCTGTTCATCGACAAGATTTTTTATAACGGCAAAGGCGACGCCACTTCAGGCGATAACACTTATTACGGCGAGATCTCCCCACGCTTGTCCATGGGCAAGATCTTCGGTCAGAAATTCGAGTTCGGCCCAATTTCCGACGTATTGCTCGCCGCAACTTATGAGTTTGGTGAAGGCGACAACGAGTCATACCTGATCGGTCCGGGCTTCGACCTGAACATTCCCGGTTTCGACTACTTCCAGCTGAACTTCTACAAGCGCTACACCGACGGCCATCGCCAAGGCTACGGTGCCTGGCAGGTAACTCCGGTGTGGTCCTACACCATTCCCGTGGGCAAATCGGATATCCTGATCGACGGTTTCATGGACTGGGTTGTGGATAACAAGTCCGACCACAACGGCGAATACAAATCCAACGTGCACTTCAACCCACAGATCAAATACGACCTGGGCAAAGCGTTGAACCTGCCGGATCGCCAGCTGTACGTCGGTATCGAGTACGACTACTGGAGCGACAAGTACGGTATCGAAGACACCAAGTACTTCGATACCAACCAGAATACGGCCAGTTTGTTGGTGAAAGTTTTCTTCTGATCGAACGCTGGCGAGGGCCATCAGCGCCCTCGCCGTTGTCACCTGACCGATTTCGCTTGATGGCAGCGGCATGTGAATTGTTTTTTCACATCCCTTTGACCCCTCATTGACTAGTCCCTCCCTAAGATCTGCAGCCAGGCAGTCACTCATTCCTTGAGTGCCGGCACAGTTACGGTCTTCAGCACACCTGTGAATTACGACGCTGTCGATTTTGATTAACCGACCCAGACGGTAGATAGCGCCTCATCATGGAATCACTGTTCAGCCGAATCGTCGCTCATGGCCGAGCGAGCAATAAACCGGGCACTGGCGTTCCGGCTCGCTATCAGAAGCTGGTGGTGATGCTGTCTTTTTTCATCCTGGCGGTATTGATCGGCCTGTGGTTCCTGCGCGCATCGGCGCCGGTGGACCTGGCTCAGGGCCGCAATATGCGCAATGCCGATGTGTATGCGCGCTGGGCCAAAGGCGAACTGGTGGTGCTGGTTCGGCATGCCGAGCGCTGCGATCACTCCACCAATCCTTGCCTTGATGTCGCCGACGGCATTACCCGCAAGGGTCGGAGCGCGGCCGTTGAGCTGGGTAATTCCTTCCGCACGCTGGGCCTGGCCAATGCCGATATCTTCAGCAGTCCGCTGGCCCGAACCCGGCAGACCTCGACCTTCGCCTTCAATCAGGCAAGTGCGGGTGAAGACTGGCTGATCAACTGTCGGCGCACCATGCTGGAGGATGTGCTGCGCCACAAAGCCGACCACCGCAATCTGATCCTGGTCACTCACAGCGAATGCATCGACCAGCTGGAGCGGTCTCTACAGGTGTCGTCGCGCTCAATGCTTGATTACGGCAGCTCGCTGTTCGTCGCCGTGGATCCCGAAGACCATACCGCGCACGTCCTGGGTTTTCTCGACGCGCCAGACTGGAAGTCCGTACTTGCCAAACGCCCGTAACCATCATGAATAACATCAAGCCGGGACATGCCGCGTGAATAATCCAAAACTTCAGTTTTATCTAATCAATATTGGTCTGCCGTTGTTCCTGGCACTTTCAATATTTGTTGTGTTCGACTTGACGCAACTGGACGTGGCAATCAGCAATCTCCTGTATAACGCCGACAGCCACACGTTCTGGCTGGAACATAACAAATTGTTCGAGGACATCACCCACCGCTGGGCACGGATCATTCCGAACTGGACAGGTGAAGCTGCGATTATCGGTGCTGTGCTGTCTTTTCTGTGGCCCCGATTCAACGCTGAAAAACATGTGAGGATGATTGCCTTTTTAGAGAGAACTCAGATCGCAAGGCTGTTGAAGTTCTGCACGCGGCACCGTCGCGACTTCCTATTCCTGGTCCTCTCCTTCGCAATAACCACCGGTGTTATCCACTACTTCAAAAGCCACACCAGCATCTACTGCCCTATCGAAACAACGCTGTATGGCGGCACCATGGAAAAGAAAGAGTGGTTCGAAAATTTCAGCCTGCTGCGTGAAGCCGGTGAAGGTCGCTGCTGGCCCGGCGGCCATGCCTCCGGTGGCTTTACCATGCTCGCCCTGTACTTCGTCGCCCGTCGTTATCGCTGGCGGCATGCCAAGACGCTACTCTCCTGGACGTTATTGCTAGGCATGGTTTATGGGACCACCCGGGTATTACAAGGCTGGCACTTTATGTCGCACACCTTCTGGGCCGGTATTCTGGTGTGGTTCTCTGCATTCTTTACTGCGCTGGCATTTTATGGCCGACGCGTCCTGGAGTTACCGCTGCGTAAAAAGACTGCTCCGGTAGTTCCAGCGGCGCCAGCCGAGTTCGTCGCAGATAACTAATAGCAGCATGGAGAAATTTTTCATGCAACGCTGACTCATTTTTTACTTTTGACTTGGCATTATTCATTCAGGGTCGGACGCAATGTCCGACCCTCGCGTATTGCCCGAACAACAATGACTTCGCTGGCCCACTTCTGAGTTTCAAACATGAATAAACTACCGCAGATCACGCTCGCGTTCTGGATCATGAAAATCTGTGCAACCACATTAGGCGAGACAGCCGGTGATTTGCTGTCCATGACGCTGGATGTGGGCTATGCGATAAGTTCGTTGATATTGATCAGCGTATTCGTTGCGACACTTTTCACTCAACTGGCATCCAGGCGTTACCACCCGGCTCTTTACTGGATCGTGATTCTTTCTACCAGCACGGCTGGCACGACCATGTCGGACTTCATGGATCGCACGCTCGGCCTTGGCTACGCCACTGGCTCGGCCATATTGATTGCGATCCTGCTGGCGATATTCGCCGCCTGGTATTTCAGTGAGAAATCCCTGTCAGTGGACCGTATTACCACCCTCAAAGGTGAGCTGTTCTATTGGTTCGCAATCCTGTTCTCGAACACGCTGGGCACCGCATTGGGCGACTTCCTGGCAGACGACTCGGGATTGGGTTTCGCCGGTGGGGCGTTGTTGATCGGCGGCGCCATTGCAGTAGTCGTTGCGCTCAAGTTCTTCACCAGGATTTCGACGGTGCTACTGTTTTGGGTGGCGTTCGTCCTGACGCGGCCTTTCGGCGCGACGTTGGGCGACTTCCTGACCAAGCCCTTTGACAAGGGCGGCCTGGATTTTGGCACGGTCGGCTCGTCGCTGGTGTTGTTGGCGGTGCTGGTCGCGCTGGTGGTGCTGGCGACCTTTTACAACAGCCAGAAAAAAACACAGAAAAGTCAGGCCGCCATCGGCTTCACTCAGGGATAAGCAAGGTCCCGCGATCATTCTTTGGGCAGGTCAGAAATCCCGTGGCGATTCCCACGGCAACGGCTTACCTGCCCGAATATTCGAATTGATCGAGCGCAACAGTTCCAGCGGGTCACGGTCAGTGCGGGCATGGCTTTGTTCGTCGACCCAGCTGGTGACCTGTTTGCGCTCAAGACTCGGTCGCAGATGAAGAATCTCTACCAGCTGGCGCTCGCACTGTTGTGCATACGCGACCACGCTGGAAAACAAAGGGCTATTCATTGAGTCGAACCTCGCCATTCAGGCCCTGATACGTTTCCATATTTTCCCGGCAACGGTCACCAGTAACACCAGCAGTGCGCCCGCTACCAGCCCCGCGACGGCGTCGATGACCGTCGGGACAACCATTGAAAAGCCACCCACCGACTCAGCAGCACGCTGGGTCAGGTTTTCGCTCCAGTGATGAGCGAATGGCAGGCCGTGGGTGAGGATACCGCCGCCGACCATGAACATGGCAGCTGTACCGACAATAGACAGCACTTTCATCAGCACCGGCGCCAGCCAGAGCAACGCACCGCCGACTGCTTGCAAGGCCGAATTGGCGCCCTTCTTCAGATACAGCCCAAGATCGTCAAGCTTGACGATGCCGGCTACCAGGCCATAAACGCCGACGGTGATCAACACCGCCACGATCACCAGCACGCCGACCTGATCCATGAACGGCCGGGTGGAAACCACGCCCAACGCGAGCACGATGATTTCAGCCGACAGAATGAAGTCGGTGCGAATCGCGCCCTTGATGCGCTCCTTCTCGAAAGCCACCATGTCGACGTTCTGGTCGGCCGTGGCCTGCTTGCGTTGCTGGTGCTCGGCTTCGGTTTCAGGGTGCAGCCATTTGTGCGCGAGCTTTTCGAAACCCTCGAAGCACAGGAACGCACCGCCAATCATCAGCAGCGGCAAGATCCCCCACGGCGCGAAAGCACTGATCAGCAATGCGGCGGGTACCAGAATCGCCTTGTTGAGCAGCGACCCCTTGGCCACGGCCCAAACCACCGGCAGTTCACGGTCAGCACTGACGCCAGTGACTTGCTGCGCGTTGAGCGCGAGATCGTCGCCCAGCACACCGGCAGTTTTTTTTGCAGCGAGCGAGACATCGTCAAGCAGCGTTGCGATGTCATCCAGAAGAGTCAGCAAGCTTCCAGCAGCCACAGGCAATATCCTTAAACAATCAATGAAAATCAAACTGGCGCTATTGAACCATAGCCGTGCTGGCAAATGCCGCGATCTTGAGGCTCGCGTGAGGGCGGTGCTACCATGCGCCTCCGCTGAACGGGCAAGGAAACCTCTGGTTTATGAGCAGTATTCGCGAGCGCAATAAAGAGCTGATCCTGCGTGCGGCCAGTGAAGAGTTCGCCGACCGGGGATTTGCGGCCACCAAGACCAGCGACATCGCCGCCAAGGCCGGTCTGCCCAAACCCAACGTCTACTACTACTTCAAGTCCAAGGAAAACCTCTATCGCGAGGTGCTCGAAAGCATCATCGAGCCCATCCTGCGTGCCTCGACGCCTTTCAATCGAGAGGGTGTACCGGCGCAAGTGCTCAGCGCCTATATCCGCTCCAAGATTCGCATTTCCCGCGAGCTGCCGTTTGCCTCGAAAGTATTCGCCAGCGAGATCATGCACGGCGCGCCGCACCTGACGCCGGAGCAGGTCGAACAGCTCAACGGCCAGGCGCGGCACAACATCGAATGCATCCAGGCCTGGATCGACAGCGGGCAGATCGCCGGGATCGATCCCCATCACCTGATGTTCACCATCTGGGCCGCGACTCAGACCTATGCTGATTTCGACTGGCAGATCTCCACGGTTACCGGCAAGACCAAGCTCGACGACGCGGATTATGAGGCCGCCGCGCAGACGATCATTCGGCTGGTACTCAAGGGTTGTGAGCCCGACTGACCTGTTGTGGGAGATTCTATGTTGCAGGGAAACCCTGCAACCTTAAATTAGGTTGATATTCGCTCTGGTTTTTCATCAGGGCGAATGCCACCCGGCAAAGCTTGCGGGCGAGGATGACCAAGGCTTGGGTTTTGGCGAGCCCCCTGGCCAGATAAGACTCGTAGTACGGCCTCCAAG
>NZ_LGSI01000032.1 GCF_001698815.1 Pseudomonas syringae
ACAAGAAAATGCTCAAATCAACGAAGGGACGAGCGAAGCTTTATCGCGTCTGGCGACAGCAAGGCGGCCTATGTTCTGTTTGTCATAAGCCCGTTACCAAAGATACGCCGTGGCATAGTCGCCACATCGTAAAGTTGGCCGACGGGGGAACGGACGCCGCAGTCAATCTTGAGATCTATCACCTGCGTTGCCCCAGAGATCAGCAGTACGCCAATGTTAAAGAGGTATAACCGGGTACTTAACAGTGCCTTTGTAGAGGCTTGAGCCGTGTGCTGGGAAACTCGCATGCACGGTTCTTAGGGGGTTGGACGCGGGTAACCGCGTCTGACTACCCGACAACCAGATCAGGCCATGGGCTCTTGGGCGCAAGAACTGGCTCTTCGCAGGATCGCTACGCAGCGGAAAACGGGCTGCGGCGATCATGAGTTTGATCCACTCAGCGCGGCTAAATGGTCATGACCCGTACGCCTATCTCAAGGATGTCCTGACGCGGCTACCGACGCAGCGGGCGAGTGAGATCGATGAGTTGCTGCCGCATAAGTGGAAATCGGTTTAATCAAGTAAAGCATGATGCCGACCATGGGCTCTTGGACGCAAGAATTGGGCCTTCACAAAATTGTGGCGCAGTGGCAACACCACGCCGGCGTTGCTGAACCTATTGCAGGCTCGGCCAAACTCATCGGTTACGCCCTAATAGTTATTTGAGGGACGTTCTGACGGGAATTTCGATGCAGCAATCAGGTGAGATCACCGAACTGTTTTCTCCTAAATGGCTGCTGGAGTAACTTAATGATTTCTACGATCCAAGTTCACTTGAGGTCAAAATTAGCTTTACGCCCAATGCGCCAATCGTCAGCGCAGCGGCGCGATCAATAATTGATTTGGCGTTTAAGTAAATTTCTTTCGGTCGGGAGCTTGAGAAAGCTAGCGCCACAATTGCATACCACCCCGCCTCGACTAAAAAGGTCATGACAATGAGGACGGGATAGCACCAAAACGGGACGTTCTGAGGCAGGAGTGCTACAAAAATACCTCCATAGACAAGTGCCGTTTTTGGGTTGCTGAGCTGTGTGCTGAAACCCATCCAAAAAGATTTCAAAAAATCACGCTCTCTGTCTACCGGCTCGGTGACCAGATCGAGTGGCTTTGAGGCTCCGCTCCATATCTGACTGGCGATGTGAAACAGGTAAAGCGCACCTGCAACCTTCACCGTTACGTATAGCCACTCAACTGATGCCAATAACGAATAGAACCCAGCCAGTGCCATGCCACAAAAAACTACGCCGCCGACTCCCATGCCGAGCGCAGTAGCAGCACCATCCGCACGGGATAATAAAACGCTGTTACGCGCTACAATTACGAAGCTGGGGCCTGGACTCATGGCCCCTAGCAATAGCGCGGCCATAATTGAAATGATGGAGATCCATACGTCCATTACACGCTTCCCGTAGCAAAGAATACCAATACTAAGCAATTTTCATGCACATCAGCGCGACCAGGCATCAAGCCTCATCTGACGAAATGAGGTTGGGGGAGGTACCTAAACATCACAACACTTCTTGTTATGACGTCGCCGTGCTGCGTTGTCGTGTGGACGACTTGGCCGCATGCATACGATGCGACTCGTGAGAAGCAATGAAAAATCACTGCCGAAATTCGTTATCGGTAAACCGCGCAAGGTGAGTTTGCTGGTCGCTTACATAGGAGATACCAAGAGTCGCCAACGAACGGTCGAGCTTTGGTTACCATCGAGAGCTGGTGGCTACCGGAGATGGACGTGCGCATGGTGTACGGTTGCCGCTATATCGCCACCATTGGAGTGTTATCATCTGCGAGCAGAGTCAGGACCAATTAGCTCCACCAAATAGACAGAGGTCGGGAGACAAGGGAATGGAAGAAGAATTTCTGTTGAAGTTTCTTGAAATTGGAGCTATCGACCTTAAAGGCGATGACACCAAACTGGAAAAGCTTCGATCCACGGCTAAAGATCTGGCAGCCAGTGTTCGAAAGGCCCCCTCAAAGACAATCAGATACACGATGGTGGCGGCCGACCCCAATATTCCAGCTACGGACCCGACCGTAGAAGAGGCGATGGCCCACCTTCGTAAGCAATGGGAAACTGTTTCATATGCGTTTTCCACGCGTCCTATAAGCATTTTACGTGCCGTTCTTCTGGACGCGATCATGCAGGCAGCTCGCGCAGATGATGCGATTGCCGTTGCCTTCGTCAATACGGCGCGTAATGCGCTGTCTCACGCCGAAACCTCCGACGAAGCTGAGATTTGGCGCGAAGCTGTTAGCGAAATAGAGACAAAGGTTGATGCGCGAGCCGAGGCAGAGTGGGCTACGCCGGAGATGATTACGGTGGATGCGTTGCAGTTCAAGTCTCCAGCGCCTGTGGCTATAGACTATGAGGCACCCACAGTTGATCAGGCTGAGCTCCGAGAATACATCCATTCGGCCGCGGGACCATGGGGTCCTCACAGTCCAAATCAGTATGGGTCGAACCAGCCTCAACAGTGGGCTGCATCATTTGCAACCAAGATGAGCGTCGCCATCGCAGAAGCTATGAATAAACTGGCCGAGGGGCTTGCGCCGGTACCTGTCGACTTATCCGGCCCCCTATCTACGCTGGCGGATGCGGTCACCGCTCACGTTGAGAATGCTTTATCCAGTTTCAGCAGCGCCACTGCAGGTCTACAGCGCCGTACCAATCTGCTTTGGTGGAAAGAGGCGCTGTATTCCCCGAGCGCTCACGCGAGCTACCTCGACCTGCCGCCTTTCGAGGCCTCTGCGTTGATGGCCCTCGACCTGCACGAGCAAGTCCCCACCTATTCTCCGGCGAGCGTTTCGGCCTTCCTGCGGGAGGCGATTCGCTGTCTTCCGGTTATAGATGGAGGACAGAACAACGGTGAGCGTGACGTCGCCAGCCTAGTGTGCGACGCCAGGACAATCGCATTCATGCAGCCTTTCCGCGCGCTGGCTGCTAAGTACACACCTGAACCAGTTGGGCGAGGACCTCTGCTGTCGTTGATTGGACATCTGAGGAATTCAGGTGCAATCGAAGCGACAACTCTGCGTACCCTTGGTGGCGTTGATGCTTCCACCAAGATGACCCCATCCGAGTGGGGAACATACTTATTCCGTGAGCTTCAGAGTGCACGCGCCATAAGTCAAAGCCCAACCAAAAGGCTCAAGAAGAATTAAGACGCCTATGGACAGATGTCCTCACCCCAACTGTTTCGCTGATGACAACACGACTTGCACGCTGGGTCACATCCGGCGCGACGTCTGCCCCGACTGGAAACGTGGAAGCAAAGGTGAAGTAACCGCTTCGGATGATGACGACCATTTGCTGCTCCCATGGAGCGGTTTGGCGATGGGTGAGTCTGACCTCAACTTTGTCAACGGTAAGATCAAACCCATCACTGTCGGTATCGTCGGCCCCGAAAGCGCAGGCAAGACGACACTTCTCGGTGCGTTCTATCTGCTGCTGGGGCAAGGTGCACTGACTGATGATGCCAATTTATTCAGCAACTCCTACACGCTGGCAGGGTGGGAGGCGGTGGCGACGTATTTGCGTTGGAAGCCAGGGCAGCCCCCAAGCTTTCCGCCCCATACACCTAGCGGAGCGGCTCGAGCACCCGGCATGCTTCATCTTGCCTTTCGCCGTGAAGACGGTTCGCTACGCGACTTTCTTTTTGCCGATGCACCTGGAGAGTGGTTTCAGAAGTGGGCGATCAACGAGCAGGCTGCCGACGCGGATGGAGCCCGCTGGATTGCTCGGCACGCAGACGTCACGCTACTGATTGCTGACCGTCAGGCTCTTGCTGGCCCCAAAATGGGGACCGCTAGAAACGACTTTCAACTGCTTGCTCAGCGTGCAGTAGCCGAGTCTCGCGGGCGACGCTTGGCACTCGTCTGGACGAAGGGGGATGTAGATGTGGCAGAGGCGATGGAGGCGCAGATCAGAAAAGCAGTGGCCTCGCACTCATCTAGCGTTCCAGAGTTCGTAGTCAGCGTATCAGCTAGCGGCAAGGCCGATGCTGCAGAGGGCTTCCGCGAGGTATTTGACTGGGTTCTCCGCACTAAACGCGCGGGGGTTGATTTACCCATGACTGAAGTCATTGGTCACGATCCACTTTTTCGATTTGGTAGGAGATAGTTGGTGGCTGCACAACACACCATCTTGTTAGTCGGTGAGTCAAACGTCGGCAAGACTCACTACGGGGCCCAGTTTTTGAAACGGCTCATGGTGAAGTCTTGCAAGCTCAAGATGACAGGAGCTCCAACAAACCTTGAAGCATTCACTACGGCTCTCAGTTGCCTGACTGAGGGGAAGGCTACCGACCACACGCCGGCTAATATCTATACCGAAAGCGTATGGCCGATTACGGACCATGCTGGCCGGTATGCCGAATTGGTTTGGCCAGACTACGGCGGCGAACAGGTTCGTAGTCTTGTGGCGCAACGCCGGATCCCGGCAGCCTGGCGTGATCGCGTGGTCGAAGCCACAGACTGGGTAGTGCTCATTAGACTGCATTCTCTTCGGTCCGAAGACGACTTGTTCTCGCGACCGCTGCAGTCGTTCGCTGCAGTTGAGCCACAGGGCGAGACGGCAACACACGAGCTGTCAGATCAAGCAAGGACAGTGGAACTCCTTCAAATGCTGCTCTACTTGGCGCAGTTCAACTTGGATCGGCCTCTTGCCAAACCGCGCTTAACGCTCTTGCTGAGCTGCTGGGATGAGCTTGAAACTACGGAGATGCCGGCTGATCTCTTGGCGTCTCGACTGCCGATGCTGTGGTCGTTCGTACGCAGCAATTGGGTATCGCCTACTGTTCTTGGCCTATCAGCTCTGGAGCGAGCGCTAAGCATGACGGATGCAGACCAAGAGTACGCAATCCGTGGCCCTGAAGAGTTCGGTTACGTGGTGCTACCCAACGGTGGGAAGAACCCCGATATTACCCTACCGATCCAACAATTGATGGCAGGCGAGACATAAGTGCATGCGAGTTGAGCAGGCCGTTTATGGCGAGATCCTTGGCCGTGGTCACGGATTGAGAACATCGAGTACAAATGCACCGGTAGCTGCTGCTATTGCATCAAAGCTCGACTTGCCAGATGTAGTGCCCCCCGGCGTGCAAGCTTGGTCGCCGTTTGTTCGCGGTTTTCCTATAGACGGCCATTACGTTGTCGCTCGCACGTTTCTGGATTCGAGCGCGTCGCGCGGTGGAATGGTGCTGACTCATGCGCTAATCGTCAGCTTGGAAGATATGTGCGAGGTAGGAAGTTTAGCCGCGCTATTTGGGCGGCTGGCAGCCTCGGTGACAGAGTGCCCTGCATCAGTGGTAACGCTTGAGCTTGAGAATGCCCCCAGCAGTTCCGTGCTGGCAGCTGACTTGATAGGCACGGCCAACGCATTGACAGCTTCGGGACTCACTCCAGTTGTACGACTAAGTGTCGAAGGATTTGAGCAACTCGTCGATTCCCTATGGAAGAACCTCTGGCCGGCCTTAAGACGCACCTTCGCGTTCCGACTGAGCTTCGGTCCGAACGACCTGGTAGAGAAACCGACGCCGGCACTTGTATGCACGCCTGAGCAGCTCCAAGCTCGCTGGACAAAGCACCAAATCGTCAGCTCTGATGATAAGAATCCTAACTCTGAATCCGCCGGCATTCTTTGCGGCCAGCGCGATGTGCAGCCAACTCTGGACCTCGCCGAGGACCTAGGCCTTGAAGTTCATACGCTCAGGGAGTTGAGCCGACTTGAGCGGCTACAAGCTCTCCTCTCTGGCGGAGAAAGCTTCGATGAATTGCTGGCTGCAATACGCTTAGCAGACGGACTGTCAAATCAACCGACGTTCGGTGCATGCATAAAGGACAGATTGATCAGTCGGTTCACAGCCTTGATTCCTGACGCAGGCTGCAGGCAGTTAATGCTAATGAGGAACTTGGCGCTCCCTGGCTTTACCAGCACGCGGCCGTTGTGGTCGGCGGTTGAGCTACTCGTGAGTAACCTTGAGTTTGCGCCTGCAGACGACAGCGTCTTAACGCAGATGATCGCTGCCTCAATTGATGAAGATCTCGCATTACCGCTCTGGTGCGCTGCAGTGAAAAACGGCTTATCGACTGCCGCTCTTCGAGACAAAAACGCCATTTACCTCGCAATTTGGAGATGGGCCGCACATAACCAGAGCGCGTTTTCCACAGCGGTAGATAACTTACCGGCTACTGAAACAGTTGAGCAGAGGCTGGCAGGCCAAGTACCCAGAAAGCTCACTGCCACCTCATCAGACACTTTGCTCTCGCCGCTGCTGAAGAAGCGCTGGCTCACCGCGCACGGCGCCGTGCTAGCGGCTACGCTTCCCCCCATTGACGCAACTGGCCAACAGCTTAAGGTAGATAAAAACCTAGATCACATCGCTGGTTTGCGGTCGGTCCTTCGATTTGCGAGCCCTATTGAAGCTTTAGACTGTGCGCTCGTGCATAAGGATTTGCGGCTGGTCGGACTATGCGCAGAGCAGGCTGCTGTCCATCCTGAGATTCTTTCTCACATCCTCTGCAAAGACATCACAGAGCAACAGCTGTGGGGCATGGCGATAGTCAAGGACGCTTCGCTGTGGAACGCACCTAGCAACGCCATCGGTGCGCGTGACACTGTTTTTGCTCAGCTCATCGAGGGAGTATCCGTCGACACCGGCTTACTCAAGGCGATGGCTAAGACCCCCTTGGCTGACCTATCAGCCACCTCGGAGCGGGCGCGGCTCTGGTCACTCCTGCCCGCTTCGCAACGAGAGCACTACCTTCAAGCGACCGCAATCGGCTGGCTGGAAGCCGGGGAGAAAGGCTCAGTAGTAACTACCCCTGAAGCTCCACTTGAACAAGCAATAATGGCGAGCGCGAATCTGCGATCAATGCTTGAAAGGTCTTCGGTGCCGGTTGATACGCGTCTAGCAATCGTCAGTGGCCTCCAGTCGTTTTCCGAAGAGCAGTTTATTGGGTGGCTGAACAACGTCTTGAAAGGCCCTCAAATGCTGTCTCACGCGGCATCTGAGCAGCTGGGGACGCTAGTCGTCGCCCGACATTGGGACCGCGCGGCTAGGTATCTTTCGGATCGGCTTGCCAACCGGCCTGATATCAAGCCAGGGCTAAGGTTGTGCGCAAACTTGCTTAGCATTTATAAGCGCTGGATGCTTGGTATCGCAAAGCTAAGCGCTGCCGAGAAGTGGAAAGCATTTGAAGCTGAGGTCTGTGATCTCTATCAAAGCGGTCCGGATAGTGAAGAACTCTGGTCTCGCGCTGGTGGCAAGAATTCAGACTTGCCTGGAGGGTATCAAAACGGGGCAGCCCGTTGGCACACTGCATTGAATTCAGTCCGCTCCGGCGGCCGTCCGACAGCACGTGATCTACTTAAAATAATGTCCCAAGACTTTCCCATGAACGAGAAGCTGCGCCTCTTTGCTGGCGATACGGATATTGTTGGCTGGCGTTAAACCTCCCCCTACACATGGCATGAATCATGAACTCAACTGGCTACCCGCAAGGCCACGCCCTTCTTATTGGTGTGGCGAACTATCAGCATATCTCCAAGCTGCCTACCGCGATTCTGAATGACGTCAACGACGTCGCCGCTACGCTAACATCGCCGGATCACTGTGGTTATCACCCTGCTAATGTCGTCACTCTGATAGACGCTAACGCTACTCGGGCAGCGGTACTGAAAGGGCTAGACGAACTGGCTACCCGGGCCGGGACTGATGATACCGCTATCGTGTTCTTCTCCGGCCATGGTGGCGTCGTAGGCAACCCAGCCAATGAAGACAGCGTGCTGGCCACTGTGGATAGCGATCTTGCTGACATTGAAAACACGTCCATCAGCTCGAATGAGTTAGCTGCTGCGCTTGCGCAGATCAAGGCGAAGCGACTTTTGGTCTTCATCGATGCTTGTCATGCGGGAGGGGCTGCGATCTCGAAATATTTGACTGATGACAAGGGCCACGAGCTCAAGTCAGGCTATAGCCAAAATACGTTCGCGAAGCTGGCAGTTGGTAGCGGACGTGCATTAATGGCATCTTGCCGTGCTAACGAAGAGTCGTCTGTGTTTGTTGGTGCGAGGAACAGTGTGTTCACGACTACGCTGCTGGCAGGTTTACGCGGTTCTGCCGACAAGAGCGCAAGCGGCTTCATCAAGGTTTTTGACTTGTTTAACTATATCTCCGAAGAAGTGCCTAAGCTCATCCCGGATGAACAGCACCCAACTTTTAAGGCTGACAATCTTGAGGTTAATTTTGCTGTTGCGCTAAGCCTGGGCGGAAAGAAGTCCCCGTACAATCCTGATGCAACGCGACCGGTGCAAGGGGAGCCAGCGTGGTCGGTACTAGAGAAGATCTTGATCGAGATTTATCCATTCGGACCTCGGGACCAAGAAGTATGGAGTCGCGCTGGCGGTGACCTGTCCCGTCTCCAACTCCATCCTTCAGGTCAGGCTGCTTGGCATGCGGCGCTTCGCACCCTTAAGCAGGGCGGCGGCGGCGGCATCAGCTTCGGCAGCTTGCTAAGTACAGCGAGGGAAGATTTTTCAAACAATCCGCAGTTGACGGCACTGTAGATGCATTAAGGGTCGCATCATCACTGGCACGCGGTTCACTGTGCTGCAGCATGGCTGCAGATACGGGCTTGAGTCGCACTGTTAATTGCGAGCGTGCCAGATCGAGACTTTCAGTGACCCGCTTCAATAGTCGTCACCCGGCAGCAAAGGGTGGGTACGCAATCCATATGCGCGAGCATGCGACCTCCACGACTTCCACAAAATTCAAAACGTTCAGGATGCCTTGTTAAATGAAAATCTCGTCTTATGACGTAATGCCAATCAATGATGCCGATAAATTCGAAGATTTTTGTTGTGATCTCTGGAAGGCAACCTGGCGCTCCCCTACAACTCAGAAGCACGGTCGAAAGGGGCAGGCGCAACAAGGTGTTGATGTTTACGGGGTTCCGAGCGGCGAGATGCGTTTTCATGGAGTTCAGTGCAAACGCAGGTCCAACGCACTGGGCTCAAAGCTCACCGAAAAAGAAGTTCTAGAAGAGGTTGAAGAAGCCAAGAAATTTCAGCCAGCCTTGCAGCATTTAATCATCGCGACAACATCACCGAGTGATGGACCTCTTCAAGCATTAGCAAGAACCATCACGCTTGAAAATACAGCAAACAACCTGTTTAGTGTGACAATCTTGGGCTGGGGTGAGATCCTTCTAATGTTGGATGAGCATGAGGCGATTGCGAGAAAATATTATCCAAACATGTTCAGTACAGATACTCTCGCTAAGAAGAAGGAAGCTCTACTGGTAGAAGAAAATCCAACTATCCTCGAAGTGCAAGACCTTAGAATAGAGTCCTTCCTAGGAGATAGCGAACAATTTCTTACACTCCAAGTTGAGAACATGAGCAAGCTCACCGCACAGAACATAAAGCTTGATATTCATTTGCCAGTAGTGGATGGCCAAGCTGTGATTGTAGACTTCACTCCCAGCCAATGTATTAACATTAATGCCATACCTAACTATTCTATTTCTGCAGGAAAAAGCCAGCTAATACCTTTCGCATCTGTATCAGAAGCTCACCAAAAGCTCAGCAGAGATCTGAATCCGTGGCGCCTAGTGGGCGTTGGATTGCACCCCAATATCCCTGACGACGTCACGCAACGAATCCGCCAGAATGACCCTTCTATTTTTCTACCCATGCTTTCTGTAAATTCAATTGGTTTTGCGATTACCCTCGCATGGTCGACTATCTTTGGGCAGGAGAAGAAAGTGACCTTAGGTGGCTTTCTCTACCTCTGGGATGAGGCTGGAGATATGCGTTTCGCTGAGAAAGCCATATTTTAATACGTTCCCCTACGGAGTTTCAGGAACTAGTGGTTAGGCTTCAAAAAATATGCATTTTTCGAGATACTTGTGAAGCGCAAGCCCGCATGGACGGACTTGCGTATTTCGACATTAGACGAAATGCCATTGGCGGGATGACGTTACGTTGGACATAGAAACGCGATAATTCATCGAGTGGCCCTAGTATCTTCATCAAACTGATGCAGTGGCATGTCTAAAGCGGAGCTGATTTATGAGCACTCCTCACAAGCCTGATTTTGCTCGTCTCCCTATCAAGTGGTGTAGTGGTCTAATGAAACCGGACACCCATTTAGGCGAGAATGCTCGCCAGATAGAGGTGTCTGATGACCAAACAACGCCGTACCTTTTCCGCTGAATTCAAACGCGAGGCCGCAGGCCTCGTGCTCGATCAAGGCTATAGCCATATCGAAGCCTGTCGCTCGCTCGGAGTGGTCGAGTCTGCATTGCGTCGCTGGGTCAACCAGCTTCAACAGGAGCGCAACGGTGTAACTCCACAGAGCAAAGCCCTGACGCCCGAGCAGCAGAAAATTCAGGAGCTGGAAGCCCGGATTGCCCGTCTTGAGCGGGAGAAATCCATTTTAAAAAATCTATGGTCACCCCCGTTTTTGCAATGCTGATTATTGGGCGAAGTGCTTGGCTTGCTTAAATCTATCCGGCGTCTATTGGGTGAGTCACCCGCGCCATGATGAGAGTCGCGCCTGACGATCCTGAAAAGGCTAACGGCTTCTTGCAGAGCCGATTTTTAAAGCAGGTTCTTCGCCAGGCCGGTGGGCCGTTCACGTCATCCATTGTTCAGCTATCGCAAAACCTGAAAGTGGTTCGTGGCACTAGAACAACAGCTGGGTCAGATAGCCACGGCATCTGGCCCTGCATTAAATACTCCATGACCAGCTGAGATCGCCCAAGCGATCCGAGCCAGTTTGTTGGCCAAGGCACAGGCCACCACGTTCGAGTGCCGTCGTATCAGCAGCGAGCGAACCCAATCTGCCAACGCACCATGCTGGATTTTCAATTGCTGAAGATAAACTCGAGCACACTGAACCAATAATCGCCTGAGATTTTTGTCACCGCGCTTGCTGATTCCCAGCAAAGTGGCCTTACCCCCGGTGCTGTATTGCCTTGGCACCAAGCCAATAGATGCAGCGAAGTCACGACTACACGCATACTGCTTGCCATCGCCCATTTCCACAGCCAACAGGCTGGCGGTGATCGGGCCGACACATGGAATGCTCAGTAAACGACTGCCAAGATCATCGTCAGCCAGTTGGCGGGCCAGCTCCTTATCCAAATCCCTGATTTGGCCGTCTAGGTAGTTGAAGTGTTCGCGCAAACGATCCAAGAGTGTCATGAGACGAGTGGGCAGCTCATGCTGAGTCAGGATGACCGGCAGGCGCTTCATGATAGCCAACCCTCTGGGTAGGCTAATCCCGAACTCCAACAGGAAACCATGCATCTGGTTGACGGTTTTGGTGCGGTCTCGCACCAGTGACTCTCGTAGACGATGCAAAACCGAAAGCGTCTGCTGGGCTTCGGTCTTAGGCGAAACGAAACGCATGGACGGACGTGATGCCGCTTCGCAGATGGCTTCGGCATCGACAAAATCGTTTTTGTTACCCTTGACGTAAGGGCGAACGAACTGAGGGGAAATCAGCTTGGCTTCATGCCCCATGACCATCAACTGGCGAGCAACGAAATGCGCTCCAGCACAGGCCTCCATCACTACGGTACATACCGGAAGGTTGCTGAAGAACTGCATCATCTGCTGACGTGAGAGTTTCTTACGAAACACCCCCCGGCCTGTCTTGTCCTGACCGTGCAGATGAAAGCTGTGTTTGCCGAGATCAATCCCGACCATTGCTAACTCGCTCATGATGATGGCCTCCGAAACGTAACCCCCTGGGAAAGCCTAGCTCTCTCAAGGTGTGGGGGTGACCATCTCATTAGGCTACCGCGCTCTTGATGTCGGAAGAACACGAGCGCATGCGCTAATTGATCAGCTAAGTGCGCGTGAGTCAGTTGAGTTGCTGTGCGAAGCCTTTGAAGTACCGCGCTCCTGCTACTACGACCATTGCCTGCGACGCCGCGCTCCAGATGTTGAGCGGATTCGATTACGCAGTCGCGTCAACGAATTGTTCACGCAAAGTCGAAGCGCTGCCGGCAGCCGCAGCATCGTGTCGATGATGCAGGAAGATGGCGAGCAGATTGGCCGGTTCAAGGTACGTGGCCTGATGCGGGAGCTGGGATTGATCAGTAAGCAACCGGGCTCGCATGCTTATAAAAAAGCGACGGTGGAGCGACCAGATATTCCGAATATTTTGAATCGAGAGTTCGATGTTCCTGCGCCCAATCAGGTGTGGTGTGGCGACATCACTTACATCTGGGCACAAGGGAAATGGCATTACCTGGCTGTGGTTATGGATCTCTTCGCGCGCCGAGTGGTGGGCTGGGCATTGTCGAGCAAACCGGATACGGATCTGGTGATCACGGCGCTGGATATGGCCTATGAACAACGCGGTAAGCCTCAGGGCCTGCTGTTTCACTCGGATCAGGGCTCGCAATACGGCAGCCGACAGTTTCGCCAACGGCTCTGGCGATATCGCATACGTCAGAGCATGAGTCGTCGAGGTAATTGCTACGATAACTCGCCGATGGAGCGTGTTTTCCGGAGTCTAAAAACTGAGTGGATACCGACCGTTGGCTACATGACGGCCCAAGAGGCACAGCGAGACATCAGTCATTATTTGATGCATCGATACAACTGGATTCGGCCACACCAGTTCAATAACGGACTGGCGCCAGCTCAGTCCGAAAAAAGACTTAACGTCGTGTCCGGGATCAGTTGACCACTACATGGATTCAAAGGGGTGGTGGAGGACTGGGCGGACTGAATCGCCCTGGATTCTCTAGACATTTTCCAAGCTCGTACGGACTCCCCATCCTTAGGCCAGTACTGGTAACCGCGCAGCTTTTTTTTTAGTATCGATAGAGGACAGCAGCCCCAATGATCGACTGAAGCTTTTGTTCTGATTCCATTCAGCTTCTTGGAGCGAGTTTGCTACCCCTCCCTTGGCACCTGTTGGCGCAGCGGCTGGTAATGCCACTTGGAAGGAAGCCACGGGAACGATAGAAAGGAGCCCCAAACGCTGCAGCTCGTGCACATCTGAATTAGGATTGAATTTTCCACTAGTCCTTGTGCCTGCCTTCGTATTGATGTGATCCAGCCACTCAGACAGGAAGGATGATTTAGCATCTTCATCGAAGCTGCTCGCATCAACTTTTACCTGCACCGCACCTAACGAGCGAGGGTTTTTGGAGTCTGGGATAACTGTAGCTTGGAAATTCAGACGTATAAGCGCCGAATTACCTAGATCGTGTAATTCATCAAGACCTGCGGCATTGCGCGCGCTGCGAAGCATATCTAAATAGGCCTGCCGGTCTCGAAAATCGTCGAAAGGGCTCGTAGAAATGGAAGTAGCTGAGATTGGTTTGGCTTCGCTGCCTGGTGCGGCTACCATGGCGCTGAGCATTCGGTCAATCTGCACTTTCAACTGATCGATTGAACTTGCCGTAACTCCGCTGGTGGCTGCAACTGGCTCACCGTCGTCAATCAGATTTAAATTTGAATTTATCGGGTCTGTTTGCACCTGCATCTTGGCGCGAATCAATTCTGCATCGCGGCGTAACTGTTCGAGCTGCAGCTGTAATCGCAGAGTGCTGATTTCTTGCTGGATATCATTGGTTTCCAATGCGCGTCGATAATTTAACCCAGCCGCTGGGTCGAACTTAAGTCCAAGCGCAGCTGAAAATGCGCTGATCTGTTCGATTTCCCGAATGATGTCCGGCTTGAATTGGACAGTATCAACCCCGTTAATTAAGGTTTGAATACGGGAGACTTCACGCGAACGCTCACTGATCAAAGCTTCACGACTATAGAGCTTAGGGTCTTCAAGCCGACACGCACGACCCTGTGTAAGGTTGGAGAACCGTCTAGCTCATGCCTAAAAACGGTGAGCTGGTGCTGCTGTCTGCCATCTGCCTTGAGGTCCCTGCGGTAAGCTACCGGCGATCGGGCTTGTTTGACAGCGGCCTCGGCGTGCGGGACTTTAGATCTGAGCGCGAAACCAGTCGCCTCCCAGCGGTGTTGACTGGCGTAGGAACTCCGTCGGCGGTTGGGACGCCAGCGCAGAGTGAGACCTCCACCCCCTCCCGAGGGGGTGTACCCAACGCGGAAATACTATCATGGCTCTTCTATAGCCACTGCTCATACGAGCGCTATGAGCCTAAACAAGGGATAGCTGGATTGTGTGGATCAACCCACATTGGAGACCGTTCAACACCAGGCTCTTTAGGATAATCAATCCGGCAGCAGGGGTAGACTATATTCTCACATAATCACCGCTACCGAACTCTGGAGATCGGGACGAAGGGAATGGACAATACCATTCACCCACACCTGAAGTGTAATCCTCTCGGATATAGAAAGCTGACTCATGCCCTCCAGCGCGAAATGTCGACCATAACGAAGTGATGTCGCGCATACCTTCTTCTGATCTGACCAAGTCTCTGATGAACTCCTCAAAATCAACATACAAAAGCGCTAGAGCGTTGAACATCGCGTCAAAATCTACTGATTCGAAATAATATCCGACATTATCACCAGAAAGCTTTTTAAACCGCGTCAACTGCTCATTGATTATCTTAGATAAGACCTCAAAAAGTTCAACCTGAGAAGCCTTCATTCGTTTCTTCGCCACACCTGAGCAAAGTCTTAACGACAATGTTTCCAAAGCAGGCAACAAAGGGATATGGAATGGATAGCTGCAAATTTCCTCGAAGACAATCGAGCGTTTTAGCGCAGAACTATCAGGGTTTAGTCGTGATGCGCACCCTTGCAGATATTCACCTTTACATCCTTTCCACATCACATCAAGGCCGTGGCCCGGCGAATCAAACCGCTTGCTGCACATAGGACATTTGGCTTCCAGCACGACGTTATGTACCGGGCACACCGTCAAGCCGCCGATTGCGTTTCTACGCCAATAAGAGTAACCCAGCGAAGAAATATCAGACCTTACACACTCTGGGCAAAATTTAGGGTTTGGTTCGAACCCAATTCCATATTCGGCGCTCTGGGAAATATACTTGGTGCCTGAATAAGCCATGTCTTGAGGGTTTTTGAATACCGACAACAATGGTTGGATGGTGTGATTATGCAAGAGCCGGTTGAATCCATAGCATCCATGCCATCCCAACATAGATGCTACGTCTCTGAAATCAGAGATGGTCAGCTCATCAATAGCATAGGATTTTTTGAAAAGATGCTGCTCTGAAAGAAACGTGCTGCGCTCGATGTAGGAGCGAATAGTCTCGTCCTGCTGTATACGTAAAAGCATAGATAAGCATCAACTCGGTTCAGATCCTGGTTTGAACGACTCGAAACCGGCAACGTGATGCGGTGACAGATCGCTTCCGACCTCTCACTGCGAACCAGTGCTTCTTGGGAGCCTCAGCTAGCGACGTTCGCGGCGTCATGAAAACGCGAAGGGGGAAAGCGGCCGCTTGCGACCGTTTTAATTCACAAGCGACAGCTTTAATTCTCAAAGACCANGCGGCGTCATGAAAACGCGAAGGGGGAAAGCGGCCGCTTGCGACCGTTTTAATTCACAAGCGACAGCTTTAATTCTCAAAGACCAGAGTTTTGTTCTCTGTGGATAACTTATTCTACAGTCACCGACTTGGCCAGGTTGCGCGGCTGATCGACGTCCGTCCCCTTGAGCACTGCCACGTAGTACGAGAGCAGTTGCAGCGGGATGGTGTAGAGGATCGGTGCCAGCGCATCGATGATGTGCGGCATGGCAATCACGTGAGTGCCTTCGCCATTGGTCATGCCGGCTTGTTCGTCAGCAAACACGATCAACTCACCGCCACGGGCGCGGACTTCCTGCAGGTTGGATTTGAGTTTTTCCAGCAGCTCGTTGTTCGGCGCAACGGTCACCACTGGCATGTCGCTGTCAACCAGCGCCAACGGACCATGCTTGAGCTCGCCAGCCGGGTAGGCTTCAGCGTGGATGTAGGAAATCTCCTTAAGCTTGAGCGCGCCTTCCATCGCCACCGGGAATTGCGCGCCACGGCCGAGAAACAGGGTGTGATTCTTCTCGGCAAACAGCTCGGCAACTTTCTCGATGGTGTTATCCATGGCCAGCGCTTCACCCAGACGAGTCGGCAGACGGCGCAGCTCTTCAACCAGCTCGGCTTCGACACCTTCACCTAATGTGCCCTGCACCTGACCCAGCGACAGCGTCAGCAGCAGCAGGCCGACCAATTGGGTGGTGAAGGCTTTGGTGGAAGCGACACCGATTTCCGGCCCGGCCTGGGTCAGCAACGTCAGGTCCGACTCGCGCACCAGCGAGCTGATGCTGACGTTGCAGATCGCCAGGCTGGCGAGGAAGCCCAGCTCTTTGGCATTGCGCAGCGCAGCCAGGGTGTCGGCGGTTTCGCCGGACTGCGAGATGGAGACGAACAGCGTGTCCGGCTGGACCACGACCTTGCGGTAGCGGAACTCGCTGGCGACTTCGACCTGACACGGGATGCCGGCCAACCCTTCCAGCCAGTAACGCGCCACCATGCCAGCGTGGTAACTGGTGCCACAGGCGACGATCTGCACATTGCGAACTTTGGCGAACAACTCGGCGGCCAGCGGGCCAAAGGCCTGGACCAATACTTGCTGCTGTCCGAGGCGACCTTCAAGCGTGCGTTGCACGACTTTTGGCTGCTCGTGGATTTCCTTGAGCATGAAGTGACGGAACGCGCCCTTGTCGGCCGCTTCCGCACCTTCGCGATACTGCACGGTTTCGCGCTCTACCGGCAGGCCGTCTACCGCCCAGATCTGTACGCTGTCGCGACGAATCTCGGCAATGTCGCCCTCTTCCATGTAGATGAAACGGTCAGTGACCTGACGCAGGGCCATTTGATCGGAGGCGAGGAAGTTTTCCCCAAGACCCAGGCCAATCACCAACGGGCTGCCACTGCGAGCGGCGACCAGACGATCCGGTTGTTTCGCACTGACCACAGCCAGACCGTAAGCGCCGTGCAATTCCTTGACTGCCGCTTTCAGGGCGACAGTCAGGTCCGGCGTGTCCTTGAGCTTGTGGTGCAGCAAGTGGACGATGACTTCGGTATCGGTATCAGAAGCGAACACATAGCCGAGACCTTTGAGGCGCTCACGCAGGGCTTCGTGATTTTCGATGATGCCGTTGTGGACAACCGCCAGTTCCTCGCCGGAGAAATGCGGGTGGGCGTTGCGTTCGCATGGCGCGCCATGAGTCGCCCAACGGGTGTGCGCGATGCCGAGACGGCCCACCAGCGGCTCACCGGCCAAGGCCTGTTCCAGTTCGCTGACTTTCCCCGAGCGGCGACGGCGTTCAAGCACACCGGCATTGCTGAAAACGGCTACACCGGCGCTGTCATAGCCGCGGTATTCCAGACGCTTGAGGCCTTCGAGCAAGATGGCGGTGATATTACGTTCCGCGACGGCACCAACGATTCCACACATAAGTTTTCTCCTAGCTGACGGCGGCGCAAATCAACGTTATGCCGCGGGCTTCAATCTGTTCGCGTGCCTCAATGGGCAGGCGATCATCGGTAATCAGGGTGTGGACACTGCTCCAGGGCAGCTCCAGATTGGGTATCTTGCGACCGACTTTGTCGGCTTCGACCATCACCACCACTTCTCGGGCCACTTCAGCCATCACCCGGCTCAAGCCCAGTAATTCGTTGAAGGTGGTAGTACCACGATTCAGATCGATGCCATCGGCACCGATGAATAACTGGTCGAAGTCGTAGGATCGCAGCACCTGCTCGGCGACCTGGCCCTGAAAGGACTCGGAATGCGGGTCCCAGGTTCCGCCAGTCATCAACAACACCGGCTCGTGTTCCAGCTCGGACAAGGCGCTGGCAACATGCAGCGAGTTGGTCATCACCACCAGTCCTGGCTGCTGACCCAGTTCCGGAATCATCGCGGCGGTGGTGCTGCCGCTGTCGATGATGATTCGCGCGTGTTCGCGAATCCTGGCAACGGCAGCACGAGCGATAGCCTGCTTGTATTTCGAGACCGGCTGACCGCCTTCGGTGATCAGCTCCTGAGGTAACGTGACCGCACCGCCATAACGGCGCAGCAGCAAGCCGTTGCTTTCGAGTGCGGTCAAATCCTTGCGAATCGTAACCTCGGAAGTTTCGAAGCGTTTCGCCAGTTCATCCACACTGACTTCGCCCTGCTCATTGAGTAAGGCGATGATGTTGTGGCGACGCTGGGGGGTGTTGCGTTTCGATATGGACACGGTTTTGTTTCGTTTCGAAAGATAACGAAGGCAATCAAAACCTATTGAGCGGAAAAAAACAAGCTGTAGGAGCGGATTTATCCGCGAGGGGTTACGATCAGGCGCCGGGATTTGCCAATTTCCCCGGCGCCCTCCCGGATAAATCCGGTCCTACGGCTTCTTGATCTTCACCGGACGCTTCCAGCCTTCGATGTTGCGCTGGCGAGCGCGGGCGACGGCGAGTTGCGACTTATCCACATCCTGGGTGATGGTCGAACCGGCGGCGGTGTTCGAGCCATCGCCGATACTCACAGGCGCAATCAGTGAATTGTTGGAGCCGATGAATACATCTTCGCCAATCAGGGTCTGGTGCTTGTTGGCTCCATCGTAGTTGACCGTGATGGTGCCAGCGCCGATGTTGGTGCGTGCACCAATCACGGTATCGCCAAGGTAGGTCAGATGGCCCGCTTTCACACCTTCACCCAGATGAGCATTTTTCAGCTCGACGAAGTTACCCACATGCGCCCTGGCTTCCAGCACGCTTCCCGGACGCAGACGGGCAAACGGACCGGCATCGCTGCCCTCACCCATGATCGCGCCGTCGATATGGCTGTTAGCTTTGATGACAACGCCTTTGCGCAAGGTGCTGTCCTTAACCACGCAGTTAGGCCCGATCACCACGTCGTCTTCGATAATCACCCGGCCTTCGAGGATCACGTTGATATCAATCAGCACGTCGCGACCCACGGTCACCTCGCCGCGCACGTCAAAGCGCGCCGGATCACGCAACGTAACGCCTTGAGCCATCAAGCGGCGGGCTTCGCGCAATTGATAGTGACGTTCCAGTTCCGCCAGTTGCTTGCGGTCATTGGCGCCCTGCACTTCCATGGCGTCGTGAGGCTGCTCGGTCGCCACCACCAGGCCGTCGCCGACCGCCATGGCGATCACGTCCGTCAGGTAATACTCGCCTTGGGAGTTGTTGTTCGACAGCCGTCCCAACCATTCCGCCAGACGCTTGCCCGGCACAGCAAGAATTCCGGTGTTGCCTTCGGTAATGGCTTTCTGAGCTTCAGTTGCGTCTTTATGCTCGACGATGGCACAGACACGATTCTGTTCGTCCCGCACGATGCGGCCGTAACCCGTCGGATCGTTGAGATTGACGGTCAACAAACCCAGTTGCTCGGCGTTGACCTTTTTCAGCAGACGTTGAAGGGTTTCGACTTCGATGAGGGGTACATCGCCGTAAAGGATCAGCACGTTCTCGGCAGTCAGTTCCGGCAGCGCTTGTGCAACCGCATGGCCGGTACCCAGTTGCTTGTCCTGCATGACGAAATTCAGATCATCTGCAGCCAGACGCTCACGCACGACATCCGCGCCATGTCCGATCACTACATGGATGCGTTGCGGCGAAAGCTGGCGGGCGCTGTGGATAACATGCCCAAGCATGGAATCGCCGGCGACCGGATGAAGGACCTTGGGCAGGGCCGAACGCATGCGAGTGCCTTGGCCAGCGGCGAGAATAACGATATCGAGAGACATGGGGGCTTCCAACTGAGCGAGCCGCGAACCCGTGAATCCGGGTGGGCTGATCCTGAAAAAAGAAAAAGGGTAGCCGAGGCTACCCTTTTACTCAATCGCGCAGAATGATGGCGGGGTTAGCCGCCGTATTTCTTGCGAATTTGCTGAACGGTACGCAGCTGGGCTGCGGCCTCGGCCAGACGAGCGGTTGCAGATCCGTAATCGAAATCTGCGCCCTTTTCGTGCAGAGCTTTCTCGGCTGCCTTTACGGCTGCCTGAGCAGAGGCTTCGTCCAGGTCATCAGCGCGTTGCACAGTGTCGGCAAGCACCTTGACCATGTTCGGTTGAACCTCGAGGAAACCACCCGAGATGTAATACACCTCGGCTGCTCCGCCCTGCTTGATCAAGCGGATCGGACCTGGTTTCAGATCAGTGATCAGCGGCGCGTGGCCTGGAGCGATACCGATATCACCCAGGTTGCCGTGCGCAATCACCATCTCGACCAGACCGGAGAAAATTTCTCCTTCCGCGCTGACGATATCGCAATGGACTGTCATAGCCATTTGCTTGCCTCGACCTGATTAGCGCCCGTTGCCGGGCGCTGGGATTACAGTTTCTTGGCTTTCTCGATCGCTTCTTCGATGCCGCCGACCATGTAGAACGCTTGTTCTGGCAGGTGGTCGTAGTCACCGTTGAGGATGCCTTTGAAGCCGGCAATGGTGTCTTTCAGGGAAACGTATTTACCCGATGCACCAGTGAAGACTTCAGCCACGAAGAACGGTTGCGACAGGAAGCGCTGGATCTTACGAGCACGGTTAACCAACTGTTTGTCGGTCTCCGACAGCTCGTCCATACCCAGGATCGCAATGATGTCCTTCAGTTCTTTGTAGCGCTGCAACACGTACTGTACGCCGCGAGCGGTGTCGTAGTGTTCCTGGCCGATTACGTTCGGGTCCAATTGGCGCGAAGTCGAATCCAGTGGATCTACCGCTGGGTAGATACCCAGGGAAGCGATGTCACGGGACAGTACGACGGTTGCATCCAAGTGGGCAAACGTGGTCGCTGGCGACGGGTCAGTCAAGTCATCCGCTGGTACGTATACCGCCTGGATGGAAGTGATCGAACCGTTTTTGGTCGAAGTGATGCGCTCTTGCAGAGTACCCATCTCTTCGGCCAGGGTCGGCTGGTAACCTACTGCGGAAGGCATACGGCCCAGCAGTGCGGATACTTCAGTACCGGCCAGCGTGTAACGATAGATGTTGTCGACGAACAGCAGAACGTCGTTACCTTCGTCACGGAATTTCTCGGCCATGGTCAGGCCGGTCAATGCTACGCGCAGACGGTTACCCGGCGGCTCGTTCATCTGACCGTAAACCAGTGCCACTTTGTCCAGAACGTTGGAGTCCTTCATCTCGTGGTAGAAGTCGTTACCCTCACGGGTACGCTCACCCACACCGGCGAACACGGAATAACCGCTGTGCTCGATGGCGATGTTACGGATCAGTTCCATCATGTTTACGGTTTTGCCTACACCGGCACCACCGAACAGACCGACTTTACCGCCTTTGGCGAACGGGCAAACCAGGTCGATAACCTTGATGCCTGTTTCCAGCAGATCGTTGCCGCCCGCCTGCTCAGCGAAGGTTGGCGCAGGACGGTGAATGCCCCAGCGTTCTTCGGTGTCGATTGGACCGGCTTCGTCGATCGGGTTGCCCAGCACGTCCATGATCCGGCCCAGAGTCGCTTTACCGACCGGTACGGAGATGGCTGCGCCAGAGTCTGTAACTTCCAGACCACGCTTCAAGCCCTCGGTGGAGCCCATCGCAATGGTGCGAACCACGCCGTCGCCCAGCTGCTGCTGAACTTCCAGGGTGGTCGCTGCCGCGCTTTGAACCAACAGCGCGTTGTAGATGCTCGGTACGCTATCGCGTGGGAATTCCACGTCGATCACGGCGCCGATGATTTGAACGATACGTCCGCTACTCATTAGCTGGTTCCTCTAATATTTGAACCGTTAAACCGCGGCAGCGCCGCCGACGATTTCCGAGATCTCTTGGGTGATCGCTGCCTGACGCGCCTTGTTGTAGATCAGCTGCAAATCGCTGATCAAATCACCGGCGTTGTCTGTGGCGTTCTTCATCGCGATCATCCGCGCTGCTTGTTCAGCTGCGTTGTTCTCGACCACCGCCTGGTACACCTGCGACTCAACGTAGCGAACCATCAAGCCGTCAAGCAGCTCTTTGGCGTCCGGTTCGTAGAGATAGTCCCAGTGGTGCTTGAGTTTCTGATCCGGGGTTGCCACCAGCGGAATCAATTGCTCCACCGTTGGCTGCTGGGTCATGGTGTTGATGAACTTGTTGGATACCACGGACAGGCGATCAATACGGCCATCCAGGTAGGCATCCAGCATCACCTTGACGCTGCCGATCAAATCATTGATCGACGGCTCTTCGCCCAAGTGGCTGATCGCAGCGACGACGTTACCGCCGAAGTTGCGGAAAAATGCCGCACCTTTGCTGCCGACCACACACAGATCGATCTCTACGCCGTTTCCACGGTTTACCGCCATGTCCCTGACCAAAGCCTTGAACAGGTTGGTATTCAAGCCACCGCACAAACCACGGTCACTGCTCACTACGACATAACCGACACGCTTTACTTCGCGCTCGATCATGAACGGGTGGCGGTATTCCGGGTTGGCGTTGGCCAGATGACCAATCACCTGGCGGATGCGCTCCGCGTAAGGACGGCTAGCAGCCATGCGCATTTGAGCCTTGCGCATTTTACTGACCGCCACTTTTTCCATGGCGCTGGTGATCTTTTGCGTGCTTTTGATGCTCGCAATCTTGCTGCGAATCTCTTTTGCGCCTGCCATGTAACACCTATCAGGTTAGCAAGCGGGAGCCTTTCGGCCCCCGCTGCGGCTTACCAGGTTTGGGTGGCCTTGAACTTCTCGACACCAGCTTTCATGCCAGCGTCGATTTCGTCATTGAAGTCACCCTTCACGTTGATCTTCGCCATCAAATCGGCGTGATCGCGGTTGAAGTAAGCAATCAGCGCTTGTTCAAAGCTGCCAATCTTGGCGATTTCGATGTCGATCAGGAACCCACGCTCAGCGGCATACAGCGACAGCGCCATGTCAGCAATCGACATTGGTGCATATTGCTTCTGCTTCATCAGCTCGGTAACGCGCTGACCATGCTCAAGTTGCTTACGGGTCGCTTCGTCCAGGTCAGAAGCGAACTGGGCGAATGCCGCCAGTTCACGGTACTGAGCCAGAGCGGTACGGATACCACCGGAGAGCTTCTTGATGATCTTGGTCTGCGCAGCACCACCCACACGGGATACCGAAACACCGGCGTTCACAGCCGGACGGATGCCGGAGTTGAACATGGCCGATTCCAGGAAGATCTGACCGTCAGTGATGGAAATCACGTTGGTCGGAACGAACGCGGAAACGTCGCCAGCCTGGGTTTCGATGATCGGCAACGCGGTCAGGGAACCGGTTTTGCCGGTCACTGCGCCATTGGTGAACTTCTCTACGTATTCTTCGGAAACACGCGATGCGCGTTCCAGCAGACGGGAGTGGAGATAGAACACGTCGCCTGGGTAAGCTTCACGGCCTGGTGGACGGCGCAGCAGCAGGGAAATCTGGCGGTAAGCCACTGCTTGCTTGGACAGATCGTCATAAACGATCAGCGCGTCTTCACCGCGGTCGCGGAAATACTCGCCCATGGTGCAACCCGAGTACGGTGCAAGGAATTGCAGCGCAGCGGATTCGGAAGCACTGGCAGCAACGACGATGGTGTTAGCCAACGCGCCGTTTTCTTCGAGTTTGCGAACCACGTTGGCGATGGTCGATTGTTTCTGACCAATTGCTACGTAGACGCAGAAGATGCCGCTGTCTTTCTGGTTGATGATTGCGTCGATGGCCAGAGCGGTTTTACCGATCTGACGGTCACCGATGATCAGCTCACGCTGGCCACGGCCGACTGGAATCATGGCATCGACGGCTTTGTAGCCGGTCTGCACAGGCTGGTCGACCGACTTACGCCAGATCACGCCCGGTGCAACCTTCTCGACAGCGTCAGTGATGACGTTGTTCAGAGGGCCTTTGCCGTCAACTGGGTTACCCAGTGCATCGACTACGCGGCCGAGCAGTTCCGGACCAACCGGAACTTCAAGGATGCGGCCAGTGCACTTGGCGCTCATGCCTTCAGCCAGAGTCGTGTAAGCGCCCAGTACCACAGCACCTACAGAGTCTTGCTCAAGGTTCAGCGCCATACCGTAGACGCCGCCCGGAAACTCGATCATCTCGCCGTACATTACGTCGGCCAGACCGTGAATCCGCACGATGCCGTCAGATACGCTGACGACTGTGCCTTCGTTACGGGCTTGGGAGGTTACATCGAGCTTGTCGATGCGACCCTTGATGATTTCACTTATTTCGGAAGGATTGAGTTGCTGCATTGCTCTGCTGCCCCTTCAAACTCAAGATTTCAATGCTTCGGCTAGTTGCGCGAGTTTGCCGCGAACTGAGCCATCGATAACCAGGTCGCCGGCGCGGATTACGACACCACCGATAAGGGTGGCATCCTCCACAGCGTGCAGGCGCACTTCCCGGCCGAGCCGTGCACTGAGAACCTTGGCGAGTTTGTCTTGCTGTTCTTGGTTCAATGCAAAAGCACTGGTGACATCGACATCGACTGATTTTTCCTGCTCGGCCTTGTACAGGTCGAACAGTTCGGCGATCTCCGGCAAAAGCGGGAGACGGTCGTTTTCAGCAACGATGTGGATGAAATTCTGTGCCTTGGCATCGAACTTGTCGCCACACACTTCAATAAAAGTGGTGGCCTTGTTTGCGCTCGTCAGTCGCGGGGCCTTGAGTACGCGCTGCATGGTGTCGTCTTCCGACACCGCTGCAGCCAGGCCGAGCATGGCTGACCAATTGGCCAGTTGCTGGTGAGCCTGGGCGTACTCGAAGGCTGCCTTAGCGTAAGGTCGGGCCAACGTGGTCAGTTCTGCCATGATCGCCCTCGCTTAAATTTCAGCAGCCAGTTTATTAACCAGCTCCGCGTGCGCGTTTTGATCGATTGTGGCACCCAGGATCTTCTCTGCACCATTGACTGCCAGGCTACCCAATTGGGCGCGCAGCGCATCTTTGACACTGTTCAGTTCCTGCTCGATCTCGGCCTGAGCCTGAGCCTTCACACGTTCAGCTTCAACGCGAGCCTGTTCCCGGGCTTCGTCGACAATCTGAGTACCGCGTTTCTTGGCTTGCTCAATGATTTCAGCTGCCTGAGCTTTTGCATCGCGCAGTTGATGACCCGCTTTCTCTTGGGCCAACTCCAGGTCGCGAGCTGCTCGGCTGGCAGCGTCCAGTCCATCCGCGATCTTCTTCTGACGTTCGTGCAAAGCCGTAATGACCGGAGGCCAAACGTACTTCATGCAGAACAGCACAAAAATGAAGAACGCAACGGACTGGCCAATCAGGGTTGCATTAATGTTCACGCCAACACCTCGCTCGTTCGTTGTCCATCACACCAATCACCTCGAATATTCGAGAGATTAGCCAGCGAGTTGACCAACGAAGGGGTTCGCAAAGGTGAAGAACAGAGCGATACCAACACCGATCATGGTCACGGCGTCGAGCAGACCGGCAACGATAAACATTTTGACCTGCAGCATTGGAACCATTTCTGGTTGGCGAGCAGCGCCTTCCAGGAACTTGCCGCCCAGCAGGCCGAAACCGATTGCAGTACCCAGTGCGCCCAGGCCGATCAACAGTGCAACAGCGATAGCAGTTAGACCAACTACAGTTTCCATCTTTCCTCCCGACTTTTACGTCGTATTGGTTAGGTTTTTTAGATTAAAGCGGTAAAACAAATCGTTTCCAGCATCAGCCCTTGCGGTTACCCGCTCGCGGCTATCCTCTCGCCGAAACGAGAGGTACATCCAGACGCGCCAGGCGAGTCTTAATGGTTGTCTTCGTGAGCCATCGACAAGTAAACGATGGTCAGCATCATGAAGATGAACGCCTGCAAGGTAATGATCAGGATGTGGAATACAGCCCACGCCCATTGCAGAACCACGCCCAGGCCGCTGAGCCAGAGCAGGCCGCTGCCGAACATGACGGCGATCAGGATGAACACCAGCTCGCCAGCGTACATGTTGCCGAACAGACGCAGTGCCAACGAAATCGGTTTGGCAATCAGAGTCACGAATTCAAGCAGGAAGTTCACCGGAATCAACAGCGCCTGAACAAAGATGTTCTTGCTGCCGAACGGGTGAAGGGTCAGTTCGCCGATGAAACCACCGATGCCCTTGACCTTGATGCTGTAGATGATGATCAACGCAAACACCGACAGGGCCATGCCCAGGGTCGCGTTAGGGTCAGTCGTCGATACCGCACGGAACGGAATGTGAGAATCCCCGGTGATCATGATCGCCAGCTGAGGAATCCAGTCGACCGGGATAAGGTCGACGGCGTTCATCAGGAAAACCCAGACGAAAATGGTCAGTGCCAGCGGTGCAATCACCGGGCTACGACCGTGGAAGCTGTCCTTCACGCTGCCGTCGACGAATTCGACAAGCACTTCAACGAAGTTCTGCAGTGCACCTGGTTGACCTGAAGTCGCCTTTTTTGCCGCCATGCGGAAAATCAGGACGAAGATCAGACCCAGTGCGACCGACCAGCCGAGAGTATCGACGTGGAAAGCCCAAAAACCCATTTCCTTCGCCGCGGCCGCATCGTGGGCGAAGCCCCAAGTGCCGTCCGGCAAATGACCAAAGGTCAGGTTCTGCAAGTGGTGCTGGATATAGCCCGAAGCTGTTTGCTCTGCCATGGTTGCCTCAAACGCCCTAAGGTCTCGAAAGTCTTGTTCTCATAAGCACCGGTGCGAACCAGCTGACCAGTTGGGTCAGCATGAAGACGCCGAATACAGCCAGCGGCGCCAATGGCTTCACACCTGCGAACGTCAGTGCAAACAGCACTGCCGTTAAAATCAGTTTGCCCGCCTCGCCGGCATAGAAAGACCGGACAATGGCTTGCGCTGCTCTAGCCCCGGTGAACCGGAAAGCCTTATGAGCGAAATACAAATTGGGGAGCCAAGCTATCAGGCCTCCGCACAGCCCTGAATATCCAGCTACGACCCCGTGCCACTGCCACAGCGCCAAGGCTGCCAGCAGCAGGACAATAAATTGAGCCAGCAATACCGGGAAAACCGCCAGGCGATGGAACGGCAAGCGGTTTGGCATGCGAGATTCCATCACAACTGCTCCTAGTGCGTCGGCCGCCAAAATCAATAACTTGGCATAAAATGTGCCGACAAAATGCGCGCAGAGTATAGGGGCGCTTAAGCCCCTATTCAACCGTCAGGTAGTGATTTCCGACTACACGCTACACAGCAATTGTTTCAGCGGATGTGTGCGAGCACACCCTGAAGCTCATCCAGTGAGTTATATCGGATGACTAATTGACCTTTTCCCTTCTGCCCATGGCGAATTTGCACCGCGGAGCCCAGCCGCTCGGCCAATCGCTGTTCCAGGCGGCTGATGTCGGGATCGGTTTTTACCGGCTCAGCAGCGGCCGGTTTTCCGCTCAACCACTGGCGAACCAGGGCTTCTGTCTGACGCACAGTCAGGCCACGTGCGACAACGTGTCGCGCCCCTTCGACCTGCCTGTCTTCGGGCAAACCGAGCAACGCGCGAGCATGACCCATTTCCAGGTCGCCATGGGACAGCATGGTCTTGATGACTTCAGGCAACGCAATCAGACGCAGCAGGTTGGCCACGCTGACGCGGGACTTACCCACCGCGTCGGCGACTTGCTGCTGGGTCAGCTGGAATTCCTGTTGCAAACGCTGCAGGGCGACCGCTTCCTCGATGGGATTGAGATCCTCTCGCTGAATATTCTCGATCAGCGCCATGGCGATAGCCGTTTCATCCGGCACATCGCGCACCATCGCGGGAATGGTCTCCATCCCGGCCTGCTGGCTGGCACGCCAGCGGCGCTCACCGGCAATGATTTCAAAACGGTTATCGGCAAGCGGCCGCACCACGATGGGCTGCATCACGCCCTGGGCCTTGATGGACTGGGCCAGCTCTTCGAGGGCTTGCGGGTCCATGTCGCGGCGCGGTTGATATTTGCCCCGCTGGATCAGATCCAGCGGTACGTGCTGCAATTCGCGCTGATCGGCCTTGACGGCCTGTTCTTCCAGCGAACTGACGGTTGGACTGCTCAGAAGTGCGTCCAGCCCACGTCCGAGACCTCGTTTCTTGACGGCCATGGGATTCCCTTAAGTTGGCTGAGCTGTGCGCGTAGTGCGCCGTTGACGACGAACCATTTCCCCGGCCAGAGCCAGGTAGGCCAGCGCACCGCGCGATGACTTGTCATACGCCAGCGCCGGCATGCCGAAACTCGGCGCCTCGGCCAGACGGATGTTGCGCGGAATCACCGTGTCGTACAGCTGTTCGCCAAAGTGTTCCTTGAGCTGGGCAGAAACGTCGTTGATCAGGCTCAGGCGAGGGTCATACATGGTTCGCAACAGGCCTTCGATCTTCAGCTGCGGGTTGAGCAGTTCGCCAATGCGCTTGATGTTATCCACAAGGTCACTGAGCCCTTCGAGGGCAAAGTATTCGCATTGCATGGGGATAATTACCCCATCGGCCGCAACCAGAGCGTTCAATGTGAGCATCGACAGCGACGGCGGACAGTCGATGAGGATGTAGTCGTAATTCTCGCGGATCGGCGCCAGCGCATTGCGCAGGCGACTTTCCTTCATCTGCATTTCCAGCAGATTGACTTCCGCAGCCGTGAGGTCGCGGTTGGCCGGCAGCAGCTGATAACCGCCATGCTCGGAAAACTGCATGGCTTGCACCAGATCGCATTCGCCGATCAGTACATCGTAAATGGAGTTTTCCAGCCCGTGCTTATCCACACCGCTACCCATCGTAGCGTTGCCTTGCGGGTCGAGATCGATCAACAGGACGCGGCGCTTGGTCGCGACCAGTGACGCTGCGAGGTTGATGCAGGTGGTGGTTTTGCCCACACCACCCTTTTGGTTCGCTATCGCGAATACCTTAGCCATTCTTGCTTGTGTTCCCAGTCATGCCGTGCGGCGCAGTATCAGCAGATGGCGTTGGCCTTGGCAACCTGGAACGGTCAAGGCTTGTGCGCTATCGAGGTAAAAATCTGCCGGTAATGCTACCAGCTCATCGGCAGGATGCAGCCCTTTCATCGCCAGCCATCGCGTATCGGTGTCACCCATATGACGGGTCCACCCGGTAAAGTCCTCGAGGCTGCTGAACGCCCGGGAAACAATCCCGGTAAACGGTACTGCGGGCTGATAAGACTCTGCACGGCTGTGGATAACTTCCAGATTGTCGAGCTTGAGCTCAAGTTTAACCTGGGTCAGAAATCGTGTTTTCTTGCCATTGCTGTCCAGTACGGTGACTTTCATCTCCGGAAACAGGATAGCCAATGGAATGCCCGGCATGCCGCCGCCACTGCCGACATCGAGCCAACGCGGGCCTTCGATGAAAGGGACGACACTCAAACTGTCGAGCAAATGCCGCGAAACCATCTCATCGGGATTACGCACCGCAGTGAGATTGTAGGCCTTGTTCCACTTGATCAGCAGTGCCAGGTAAGCCAGCAGCTGGGTGTGCTGGCTTTCGCTGAGGTTTACCCCCAGCTGTTGGGCGCCACGGGATAACTCTTCGGCGTGTTGCGGGGTGACCATAGAACTCAAGCGCTTTGCTCCAACTGACGGCCCGCGCCGCGTTTTTTCAAATGAATCATCAACAGGGAAATCGCCGCCGGGGTAACGCCGGGGATGCGTGAAGCCTGTCCGAGGGTTTCCGGTCGAGTTATCCCCAGCTTGCTCTGAATTTCTTTCGACAGGCCGGAAATGCCGGTGTAGTCGATATCTTCAGGAAGTTTAGTGTCTTCGCTGGCACGTAACCGGGCGATTTCATCCTGCTGCCGGTCGATGTAACCGGCGTACTTGGCCTTGATCTCGACCTGTTCGGCCACTTGCGGATCCAGGCAGCCGTCACCGGTGATAGACACCAGGCTGGCGTAGTCGATCTCCGGACGGGTCAGCAGGTTGAGCAAATTGTATTCGTGAGTCAGCGGCGTGCCGAAATGACTGGCAATGGCTTCGCCCTGTTCGGTACCGGGACGAACCCAGGTACTTTTCAGACGCTGCTCTTCGCGGGCAATGCTTTCGCGCTTGGTGCAGAAAGCGGCCCAGCGCTGGTCATCGACCAGACCCAACTCGCGCCCCTTCTCGGTCAGACGCAGGTCGGCGTTGTCTTCACGCAGGATCAAACGGTACTCCGCCCGTGAGGTAAACATCCGGTACGGTTCCTGGGTTCCCAGGGTAATCAGGTCGTCGACCAGCACGCCGATGTACGCCTCGTCACGTCGCGGACACCAGCTTTCCTTGCCCTGAGCGCGCAATGCAGCGTTGGCTCCGGCCAGCAAACCCTGGGCTCCGGCCTCTTCGTAACCGGTTGTGCCGTTGATTTGGCCAGCGAAGAACAGGCCGCCGATGACCTTGGTTTCCAGGCTGTATTTCAGGTCACGAGGGTCGAAATAGTCGTATTCGATGGCATAGCCAGGACGCACGATATGGGCGTTTTCCATACCGCGAATCGAGCGCACCACTTGCAGCTGAACGTCAAACGGCAGGGAGGTGGAAATGCCGTTTGGATACAGCTCGTGCGTGTTCAGCCCTTCCGGCTCGATGAAGACCTGATGGCTTTCCTTGTCGGCAAAGCGGTGGATCTTGTCTTCGATCGATGGGCAATAGCGCGGGCCGACACCTTCGATGATTCCCGAATACATCGGCGAACGATCAAGGTTTGCGGCAATGATTTCGTGGGTACGAGCGTTGGTATGGGTGATCCAGCAACTGACCTGGGCCGGATGCTGTTCCTTGGAACCCATGAACGACATGACCGGAATCGGCGTATCACCCGGTTGCTCGGTCATCACCGAGAAATCTACCGAACGACCATCGATGCGCGGCGGCGTACCGGTTTTCAGGCGACCGACGCGTAGCGGTAATTCACGTAAGCGTTGTGCCAGGGCAATCGACGGCGGATCTCCGGCGCGACCACCCGAATAATTCTGCATCCCTATGTGGATAAGTCCACCCAGGAAGGTGCCGGTCGTCAGCACAACCGAGTCGGCCATGATGCGCAGGCCCATTTGGGTCACGACACCACGTACCTGATCCTGCTCGACGATCAGGTCGTCACAGGCTTGTTGAAATATCCACAGGTTCGGCTGGTTTTCGATGGCTTCACGGATCGCGGCCTTGTACAGGACGCGGTCTGCCTGAGCACGGGTCGCCCGCACCGCCGGGCCTTTGCGGCTATTCAAAACGCGGAATTGAATACCGCCTTTGTCCGTAGCCATCGCCATGGCGCCGCCAAGGGCGTCGATTTCCTTGACCAGATGGCTTTTACCGATGCCACCGATCGCCGGGTTACAGCTCATCTGACCCAGCGTTTCCACGTTATGGGTCAACAGAAGGGTTTTTGCACCCATACGTGCCGACGCCAGTGCGGCCTCGGTACCGGCATGACCGCCACCGATGACGATCACTTCAAAACGGGAAGGGAAATCCACCACGCACCTCGTGCCTGTTGTAGATGGGAATTTGGGATAGCTGACAAGTATAGGGACTTCACCCCCCTGAAAGGAACCCGTTGAACAAAATTTAACCAGCTGTGGAAAACTCTTAGATATAGAAATTAAAAGAGAGAAGATTTATAGAATCTTTGTTTTTATGTTTATTTCTACTGAGCACCATTTCTGTGGATAGAATGCTACAGGCCTTATATATCAATATGTACAGAGATTCAAAAGTCTGTGGTCATGTGCCAATGAGGGGTTGGGATAACTGCCTTGAGCCTGTGGATTAAAACGGTACTTGTCCACAGGCAGGTTTTTCCTCAGGTTTAACCCCCGCTTATCAACCGAGCTAAAGGTGCGTTATACACAGGGCTTAATCGCGAAATTCTTTGAAATTGGCCAAAAAAATCAGTCTGGGCGACCTCATGGATCACGGGATTTTTATTAAGGGCCGTCAATAAATCCTGAAAAACGCGCGTATCGGCGCTCTTGTGGGTTCCAGAAACAAAAGCTAATAATAGGCATTATCATTAACTCGCTCTCCTTGCCTATGTCCTCTCAATCCCACACGACCGCAGTCCAGCGTATTTATGAGCAGCATCACTCGTGGTTGCATGGCTGGCTCAAGGGCAAGCTGTCCAATGCGTGCGATGCCGCCGATCTGGCTCACGATACGTTCGTGAGGATTCTCGGCTCGGCGAATGCGGCGCAGATCCGCGAGCCTCGGGACTACCTGGCAACTGTCGCTAGAGGGCTGGTCATTGACCGGTATCGACGACGCGCCATTGAGCAGGCTTACCTGCAATCCTTGGCTGCCCGACCTGAACTCACGGTCATCAGTGAAGAGGACAAGGCACTGATCATCGAAACTCTGGTCGCTGTGGATAAAACCCTGGCGAGCCTTGGCCCACGGGTCCATCGCATCTTTCTGCTGTCGCAGATCGATGGCCTGACTTATCAACAGATAGCCGAGCAGTTGCAGGTTTCCCTGACCACTGTGAAGAAGCACATGATTCGCGCGTTCACGGAATGCTCGATGCTCCTGGCGGGATTGGCATGATCAATGTGCCGGATCGCAAGGTTTTCCAGGCGGCGGCCAGTTGGTACGTGCAGTTTCAGGTGGAACCGCCGACGCCTGCCGAGCAACGCGCCTGGCTGAAATGGCTGAACAGTGATCCGACCCATCAGGCCGCTTGGAATCAGATGGAGCAACTGCAACGCGGGCTTGGTGCGTTACCGCCCGATCTGACGCGGCGCGCGCTGTCCGAGCCGCGCCAGCGTAGGGACATTCTCAAACTGATGCTGGTGATCGCCGGCGTCGGGTACGTGGGCTGGAATATCAAGCAGCACACCAGCCTGGGCAATGTCTGGGCTGATTACCGGACGCCTGTCGGCCAGCGTCAACACATAGAACTGGCCGATGGCAGTCAGATCGAGCTGAACACCGACACTGCTATCGACGTGGTGTTTGACGGTCAGCAACGCCTGATCCGCCTGCGCGAAGGCGAAATCCTTGTCCAGACCGGCAAACGCGGCGACACCCGGCCGTTTTTTGTCGAAACCCGCCAGGGCCGCGTTCAGGCGTTAGGCACGCGTTTCTCGGTTCGGCAACTGAAAACCACGACTCGGGTCGGCGTACTGGAAGACCAGGTCAGCCTGCTGCCAAAGGAACCCACCGGCAATCCGGTTCTACTCAGAGCAGGGGAAAGCGCAGATTTTGACGATCATCGCGCCAATCCGGAACGCTCCTTTACGCATGCCGAGGTGGCCTGGGTTGACGGGCAACTGGTGGTGCTCAACGCCCGCCTCGGGGATCTGATTGAGGAGCTGAGTCGCTATCGCCCGGGCGTTATGCACTGTGACGAGCACGCTGCACGATTGCGGGTATCGGGAGCGTTCCGTCTCGATGCCGTCGATGCGGTGCTGGCCAACCTGCAAGCGACGCTGCCAATTCGCGTCAGCCATTTCACCCGTTATTGGGTTTCGGTCAAGAGCACTGCCTGATCGAATCCCGCCTCAAAATAAATCTATCCACAGGGTTATCTTTTTTTTGCATGGCACGGCCCTACAGGTAAACGCGAAATTCAATCCTTCAGGGCCTTCAAGACCATGCGCTTTCCACCGCTCCCGCTTCGTGCTCGCCAGCGTCTTTTCCGACAATGCTTCAGCTACAGCCTGTTGATGGCCAGCGGCGTCGGCTTCGCTTTGGCGACAAACAGCGCCATTGCCGCCAGCGTTACGCAGAATTTCAATATCAGTGCCGGGCCGCTGGACAGCGCGTTGAGTCAGTTTGCCTCGGCGGCCAATGTGATTTTGTCGTTTTCTCCTGAGCAGACCGCCAATCGCCGCAGCTCCGGGCTGCAAGGTAATTACTCGGTCGAGCAGGGTTTCGCCGTATTGCTGCAGGGTTCCCGGCTGCAAGTCGTGGCGCAGGCGCCGGGCAGTTACATCCTGCAGCCGGTCCCGGAGAACGGGTCAGTGGTGCTCGGCCCCACCAATGTGAACAGTTTCCAGGCGGATGAGGCCAGTCAGGGCCGCACGCTGGATGTGGGTTACAAGGCTGAAAAGAGCCGCATCGGCACCAAGACCGACACGCCGCTGTCGGAAACGCCGCGCTCGGTGTCCGTGGTAACCGGCCAGCGCATGAAAGATCAGAAAACCCAAACCCTCACCGAAGCCCTCGGCTATGTACCAGGCATTTTCGCGCCACCCTTTGCGGCTGGGGATAACTTGGCGGGTGATCTGTTTTTCATCCGTGGTTTCAACGCTACCGATTATGGCTACGGCCTGTTGCGTGACGGTTTGCGTGTGCAGGGCAATCGTTATGACACCACCACCGAGCCCTACGGGCTGGAGCGGGTCGAAGTATTTCGTGGGCCTTCGTCGATTTTGTACGGGGAAAATGCGCCGGGCGGGCTAGTCAATGTTGTGAGCAAACGCCCGACTGCCATTCCCCAAGGCGAAGTTCAGCTCAGTTATGGCTCGAATAATCGCCGTCAGCTGGGTGTGGATATCTCGGGTCCGCTGGACGACAGCGGCAATATTCTCGGGCGCGTGGTCATGATGGGCCGTAAGGCCGATACACAAACCGATCATGTCCCGGACGACCGTATTTACATCGCGCCATCCATGACTCTGAACTTCGACGACTACAACACGCTGACCTTACTGACCAACTACCAGAAAGATCACACCAACATGGAGCTTGGCCTGCCTGCCGCTGGCACCCTGTTGCGCAATCCCAATGGCAAGCTGGACAAGGACACCATGCTCGGCGTGCCGGACTGGAACACCTTCGAGCGCGAAACCTGGAGTGCGGGCTACGAGTTCAGCCACAGCTTCAACGACGATTGGCAGTTCCGGCAGAACTCGCGCTATTTGCAGTCGCGGATTACTCGCCACGAGACTTGGCCGGGCAATCTGAATAACGCAGGCTTTGGCACCTTGCTGAACGTTACCGCTTACGACCGTTACAACAAGTCCATGGTGTATTCGCTGGATAACCAGCTCGAAGGCAAATTCAACGCCGGTGGACTGGAGAACACCGTGCTCTTCGGCGCCAGTTTCGACCGAACTTCATTCAGCCAGGACTGGGATGCCGGTTCGGCCGGGCGCATCAATATCTACAACCCTATTTATACACAGGACCCGGTGACTTCAATTGCCGTGCAGAACACCCTGCTCGAACAGCAGATGCAGGGTTTGTATGCGCAGATCCAGAGTAAGTACGACAACTGGATCTTCCTGTTGGGCGGGCGTCAGGATTGGGTCGAGAGTGATTTCCGCAACAAACTGGCGCCTGCCAGCGATATCAACTCCAACGATCAGAAATTCACCTATCAGGGCGGGGTGATGTACCAGTTCGACAACGGCCTGACGCCGTATGTCAGCTATTCCACCGCATTTGTCCCGGTGCAACAGATTTCCAACGGCGGTTCGCCGCTGGACCCGATTACCAGCGAGCAATATGAAGTGGGTTTGAAATACGAACCAGCGGGCTGGAACACCACCATGACCGCGTCGGTCTTCGACTTGCGCAAAAAAGACGACACCTATTTCGATTCAACCAGCGCCAGTTACCGCCAGGTGGGCAAAAGCCGCTCCAAGGGCGTGGAGCTGGAGGTCAACAGTGACATCAATCGCAACCTGAATCTGACGGCTTCCTACACCTACACCGATGCCCGGGTGATCAAGGACACCGCCGGCTCGTTGATCGAAGGTCATCAAATCACCGGCGTGCCGCGTAATCAGGCATCGGCCTGGGCCAAATACCGCTTTCTTGATGGCTATCTGAACGGACTACACGTTGGCGGCGGCATTCGCTACTTCGACAGCACCTTTGCCTACACGGCAAGTTCGCTGTACGGCAAGCTTGATTCTGGTGACGTGACGCTGGTGGATGCGGCTATCGGTTATCAGATCGACAAGAACTGGTCAGTGGATCTGAACGCCAAGAACCTGTTCGACAAGGAATATGTATCGGGCTGTAACGATGCCGGCCGCTGCTATTGGGGGGACAGCCGAACTTTGCTGGGTTCGGTCAGCTACAACTGGTAAGCCTGTGGATAAGTTATTGGCGGCCGGAGTTCGCTGACCTGGCCGCAAATAATTATTTGCCGATGCAAAAGCTGGAAAATATTCGACCCAACAGGTCGTCCGAGCTGAATGCACCGGTAATTTCCGCCAGGGACTGCTGCGCCTGACGCAGATCTTCGGCCAATAACTCTCCGGCGCCCGCCAACGTCAGCTGCGCCCTGCCATGTTCAAGCGAGCCACTGGCATGACGCAGCGCCTCCAAATGGCGTCGACGTGCGCTGAAGCTGCTTTCAGAGGTCTGCTCGTAACCCATGCAGGCCTTGAGATGTTCGCGCAGCAAATCCAGACCTTGCCCTTCTGCCTTGGCACTCAGGCTAATCGTTACGTGGCCATCGGCGCTGGTTTGCATCTCGATCAGATCGCCGCTCAAATCCGCCTTGTTGCGAATCAGGGTGACTTTTGCCGGATCGGGCCGCTGTTCGAGAAATTCAGGCCACAGTGAAAAAGGATCCACAGCTTCCGGGGCGGTGGAATCCACCACCAACAGAATCCGATCGGCCTCGCCAATCGCCTTGAGCGCACGTTCCACGCCGATTTTCTCCACCTGATCCTCGGTATCGCGCAAACCGGCGGTGTCTACAACGTGCAGCGGCATGCCATCGATGTGGATATGTTCGCGCAGGATATCCCGCGTGGTGCCAGCAATCTCGGTGACGATGGCCGCCTCTTTGCCTGCCAGCGCGTTCAAGAGGCTTGATTTACCGGCGTTGGGTCGACCGGCGATGACCACGGTCATCCCATCCCGTAATAGCGCGCCCTGCCCGGCTTCGCGCAGCACTGTGGATAACTCATCACGCACCGCATCCAGCATATTCAGCACATGGCCATCAGCGAGGAAGTCGATTTCTTCCTCTGGAAAGTCGATTGCCGCTTCCACATAGATACGCAGGCTGATCAATTTCTCGGTCAAGTTATCCACACGCCGGGAAAAAGCGCCCTGCAACGAGCGCAAAGCATTGCGTGCGGCCTGGGCCGAACTGGCTTCGATCAGGTCAGCAATCGCCTCGGCCTGGGCCAGGTCCAGCTTGTCGTTGAGGAACGCTCGCTCGCTGAATTCACCCGGACGCGCCAGGCGACTGCCCAGTTGCAGGCATCTTTGCAGCAGCATATCCAGAACCACCGGGCCGCCATGGCCTTGCAATTCGAGGACGTCTTCGCCGGTAAACGAGTTAGGTCCCGGAAAATACAGGGCAATGCCTTCGTCAATGACCTGCCCGGCTTCGTCGGCAAATGGTCCGTAATGAGCAAAACGCGGTTTAAGTTCGCGGCCGGTAATAGCGGCTGCCGCCTTGCTCGCCAACGGGCCGGATATACGCACAATGCCTACACCGCCGCGGCCCTGGGCGGTGGCGATGGCAGCAATGGTTTCACGTGGGACATTCATGGTCCGGCTCCTGGAGCAAATGACGGATAGCAAAACGCCCCACTAGGGGGCGCCTTGTACAACTTATTCACAGGTTAGATCAGGCTTCGGCTTTCTTGGCCGCCGCTTCGATCTTGCGAGTGATGTACGCCTGCTGAGTAATGGACAGGGTGTTGTTCACAACCCAGTACAGAACCAGACCAGCCGGGAACCACAGGAAGAAGAACGTGAAGATGATTGGCATCAGCTTCATGACCTTGGCCTGCATCGGATCCGGAGGTGTAGGGTTCAAACGCTGCTGGATGAACATCGTGGCGCCCATGATGATCGGCAGGATGAAGAACGGATCCTTGATCGACAGGTCGGTAATCCACAACAGCCACGGGGCCTGGCGCATTTCAACGCTTTCAAGCAGAACCCAGTACAGCGACAGGAACACCGGCATTTGTACAAGGATAGGCAAGCATCCACCCAGCGGGTTGATCTTTTCCTTCTTGTACAACTCCATCATGGCCTGCGACATTTTCTGCCGGTCATCGCCATGCTGCTCTTTCAGAATGGCGAGTTTCGGTGCAACTGCACGCATACGAGCCATGGATTTGTAACTGGCTGCCGACAGAGGGAAGAAAAGCCCTTTGATCAGCATGGTCAGGAAGATAATCGACCAACCCCAGTTACCCACAATGGCGTGGATGTGTTGCAGCAGCCAGAAAATCGGTTGAGCGATGAACCACAGAATGCCGTAGTCGACCGTCAGTTCCAGACCTGGGGATAACTCTTTGAGCACTGCCTGGCTTTTCGGGCCGGCATACAACGTAGCGGTCGCTTCACCTTTGGCACCTGGCGCAACGGTCAACGCCGGGCCAGTGAAACCAATGATGTAGTTGCCCTGGCTGTCCTTACGAGTGGTAACAGCATTGCTGTTGTTCTTGTCAGGAATCCAGGCCGTTACGAAGTAGTGCTGCAGCCATGCAACCCAACCACCTTGTACGGTTTCCTTGATCGAACCCTTGTCGATGTCTTTCATCGACACCTTTTTGTAGGGTTCCGAAGGTGTCCACAGAGCGGCACCCAGATAAGTCGCGGTACCGGTAGCAGTGGTCGACGATGGATCGGAACTGGCGTCGCGCTTGAGTTGCGCGAACATGTTACCGGACCAAGGCTGAGCGCTCTGGTTATCGATCACATAGCTGACAACCAGGTCATACAGGCCGCGCTTGAACGTAAAGCGCTTGATGTAATTGACGCCGTTATCCGTGAATTTCAGATCAACGACCAGTTGCTCTTGACCGTCAACCAGCTGATAAGACTTCTGCGCTGTCGAGTAAACAGGGCGACCGGCTGGACGAGCGTCCGGGCCGTTCACGCCGGTCAGACCACTTTGTGCCAGGAAGATACGCTCGCCGCCGTTATCAAACAGCTGGAACGGAACGTCCGGGTGGTCCTGACGACGTGGATAAAGCGGCAGTCGCAGCTGCACGACATCGCCACCAACCGGGTCGATTTCGAGATTGAGCACATCCGTTTTGACCTGGATGAGATCTTTGCTGGTTGCAACCGGGGTTTCGATTGGAGCAGTCGCATCGCCGCTGGCGCTAGGAACATCGGCACTTGCAGAAGCATTCGTACCTGCAGCCGTATCCGGAATAGCCGGTGCGGTGGTGCTGGCAGCAACATTCTGAGTCGGCAGGGCGGCCTGGCCGTAGTCTTGGTTCCATTTCAGAACCCCGACGTAGGTCACGATTGCCAGGGCGACGATCAGGATCGTGCGTTTAATATCCATGATTACTCGGCCATCGAAGAAGAACGGGAGGTGGGGACAGGTGGAACCGGGTCATAGCCACCGGCATTCCACGGATGACAGCGACCTAATCGACGAAAGGTCAGCCAGCCACCGCGTAGAAGGCCATGATTTTCAATGGCTTCATACGCGTAGCAGGAGCAACTGGGGTAGAAACGACAGTGACTGGCCATCAGCGGGCTGATGGCGTAGCGGTAAAACTGGATCGGAACGAGCGCCAGCTTACGCATCGGTACTGTCTACCCCTACAGTTTCGGTTTTTGCAGCAGGAGCCGGCTGACTACGCGCCAGACGCTTCCAGAGCTTGCCGAAATGCTGAATCAATTCGGGGTTTTCTATTTCACCCAACCCTTTGCGCGCGACAATCACGATATCCCAACCGACCAAATTATCTTGGTGTTGACGAAATGATTCGCGCATCAGGCGTTTCAAGCGGTTGCGCTCAACGGAGAGTTTGACGCTCTTTTTACCGATAACCAGCCCCAGACGGGGATGATCAAGGTCGTTATTGCGCGCAAGGAGCAGGAGATTTTTCCCCGGAACCTTGCCGGTAGGGGAGTCAAAGACTGCCTTGAAATGCCGGGGAGTAAGCAAACGCTTTTCCCGACTGAAGTCCTGACTCACCTCCAGTGCCGGATTATCAAACTGCCAGACGCGCACGACCTTTGGCGCGGCGACGCGACAGGACGGCACGGCCGTTCTTGGTAGCCATGCGAGCACGGAAACCGTGAGTACGAGCGCGTTTGATAGTGCTTGGTTGGAAAGTACGTTTCATGTCGTGTTACCTGGTTCGTCCACAACGGGCCGGAATGGCCCCCGTTTTAAGAGACCGGGGATTCTAGAGAAACCGCGCGTCTAGGTCAATTTCCAACCAGTGTTTCCTTCATTTACTTCTTCAGGGCCTTTTTAGCCGATCCCTCAGATTGATTCGAAATGGATGACGGCGCTAGATATAGAAATAAAGAAGGAAAGTATTTAAAGCTTCTTTATAAAGCTTATTAAAGCTAGGGAGGCACCTGTCTGTGGATAACTGACCTCAGCCCAGTAAACACATGGCGTACAGAGAATGACAACACTGTCGAGAAACGGTGCTCTGCCTGTGCTGCGCTGTCGGAAAAGCTGTGCATGGAATGCCTTGTTATCCACAGGTGGGTTATCCACAGACTTTCGACCCGACTTATGCAATGAGCTGAGGTAGGGTTATCCACAGAGCTTATCCACATGCCGTTCGTCGCGTAATTTTCCCATAAAAGCCTGATTCCAAGCGTTTTGTAAGCAAGCTACATGTGGATAAGTCGCGCTCTGATCGTTACAATGGCCGCTTGTTTTTGCCTCACCGGCTTTCGACTTAGGGGATATCCGTGTCAGTGGAACTTTGGCAGCGCTGCGTAGAGCTTTTGCGCGATGAGCTGCCTGCCCAGCAATTCAACACCTGGATCCGTCCGCTACAGGTCGAAGCCGAAGGCGACGAGTTGCGCGTGTATGCGCCGAACCGCTTTGTTCTCGATTGGGTCAATGAAAAATACCTGAGTCGCCTGCTTGAGCTGCTTGGCGAACACGGCCAGGGTCTGGCACCTGCCCTTTCCTTATTAATAGGCAGCAAGCGCAGTTCTGCTCCTCGGGCGGCACCCAATGCGCCCTTGGCCGCAGCAGCCTCTCAGGCGATGGCGTCCAATCAGGTAGCCGCCGCTGCGCCAGCTCACGTCTCGACCCCAGCCCCTGTGCAATCAATGCCTGTCCATGACGAACCGTCGCGGGCCAGCTTTGATCCAATGGCGGGGGCGAGTTCCCAGCAGGCACCAGCGCGTGCCGAACAGCGCACCGTTCAGGTTGAAGGTGCGCTCAAGCACACCAGTTACTTGAACCGCACCTTCACCTTTGAAAACTTCGTCGAAGGTAAGTCCAACCAGCTGGCGCGAGCCGCCGCCTGGCAAGTCGCGGACAACCCCAAGCACGGTTACAACCCACTGTTCCTTTATGGCGGTGTTGGCCTGGGTAAAACCCACTTGATGCACGCTGTGGGTAACCATCTATTAAAGAAGAACCCGAATGCCAAGGTTGTGTACCTGCATTCGGAGCGCTTCGTGGCCGACATGGTCAAGGCGCTGCAACTGAATGCCATCAACGAGTTCAAGCGCTTCTACCGTTCGGTGGATGCATTGCTGATCGATGACATTCAATTCTTTGCCCGCAAAGAGCGTTCTCAAGAAGAATTCTTCCATACTTTCAACGCGTTACTTGAAGGTGGCCAACAGGTCATCCTGACCAGTGATCGTTATCCGAAAGAGATCGAAGGCCTTGAAGAACGTCTGAAATCGCGTTTCGGCTGGGGCCTGACCGTTGCGGTCGAGCCGCCCGAGCTGGAAACCCGGGTTGCGATTCTGATGAAGAAAGCGGATCAGGCGAAAGTGGATCTGCCACACGACGCTGCGTTCTTCATCGCTCAACGCATCCGTTCCAACGTCCGTGAACTCGAAGGCGCACTTAAGCGCGTCATTGCGCACTCGCACTTCATGGGGCGCGACATCACCATCGAGCTGATTCGCGAATCGCTGAAAGACCTGCTGGCGCTGCAAGACAAGCTGGTGAGTGTGGATAACATTCAGCGCACCGTGGCCGAGTATTACAAGATCAAGATCTCCGATCTGTTGTCCAAGCGTCGTTCCCGATCGGTGGCTCGTCCGCGCCAGGTGGCGATGGCGTTGTCCAAAGAACTGACCAACCACAGCTTGCCCGAGATTGGCGACGTGTTTGGCGGCCGTGACCATACAACGGTCTTGCACGCATGCCGCAAGATCAACGAGCTTAAGGAATCCGACGCGGATATCCGCGAGGACTACAAGAACCTGCTGCGTACTCTGACTACCTGATGACACCAGCGCAGCTTATTAAGGCAAGGGACTAGACCATGCATTTCACCATTCAACGCGAAGCCCTGTTGAAACCCCTGCAATTGGTCGCCGGCGTGGTTGAACGCCGCCAGACCTTGCCGGTGCTCTCCAATGTGTTGCTAGTTGTTCAAGGCCAACAGCTTTCGCTGACCGGTACTGACCTTGAGGTCGAACTCGTCGGCCGCGTCCAGTTGGAAGAACCTGCTGAGCCGGGCGAAATCACCGTACCTGCGCGCAAGCTGATGGATATCTGCAAAAGCTTGCCCAACGACGCGCTGATCGATATCAAACTTGATGATGCCAAGCTGGTCGTCAAGGCGGGTCGCAGCCGCTTCACCTTGTCGACGCTGCCAGCCAACGACTTCCCAACCGTGGAAGAAGGTCCGGGTTCCCTGACGTTCAACCTGGTGCAGAGCAAACTGCGTCGCCTGATCGAACGCACCAGTTTTGCCATGGCTCAGCAGGACGTGCGCTACTACCTCAACGGTATGTTGCTGGAAGTCAGCGCCGGGATCCTGCGCGCTGTTGCCACCGACGGTCACCGTCTGGCCATGTGCTCGATGACGGCAGACATCGAACAGGCAGATCGTCATCAGGTCATCGTGCCGCGCAAAGGTATTCTGGAGCTGGCACGACTGCTGACCGAGCAAGACGGCATCGTCAGCATTGTGTTGGGTCAGCATCACATTCGCGCCACTACCGGCGAGTTCACGTTCACCTCGAAACTCGTCGACGGCAAATTCCCTGACTACGAGCGCGTTCTGCCAAAAGGCGGCGACAAACTGGTACTCGGCGATCGTCAGGCGCTGCGCGAAGCCTTCAGCCGCACGGCGATTCTTTCCAACGAGAAGTATCGCGGTATTCGTCTGCAATTGGCCGCTGGCCAGCTGAAAATTCAGGCTAACAACCCGGAGCAGGAAGAAGCGGAAGAAGAGATCAGCGTTGACTACAACGGCGGTTCGCTGGAAATCGGCTTCAACGTCAGCTACTTGCTGGACGTCCTGGGTGTGATGACCACTGAACAGGTTCGCCTGATTCTGTCCGACTCCAACAGCAGCGCCTTGGTGCAAGAATCGGACAACGACGATTCCGCCTACGTCGTCATGCCGATGCGGCTGTAATCAGCATGCTCATGTTCAGCGGAATCTAGATGTCTCTCAGCCGCGTCTCGGTCACCGGGGTGCGCAATCTGCACCCGGTGACTTTTTCCCCTTCCCCGCGTATCAACATCCTTCACGGTGAAAATGGCAGTGGCAAAACCAGCGTGCTGGAAGCCATCCATTTGCTCGGTCTCGCCCGATCCTTTCGCAGCGCTCGTTTGCTTCCCGTCATCCAGTATGAACAACCGTCTTGTACGGTCTTTGGCCAGGTCGAACTGGCCGAAGGCGGACATAGCAGCTTGGGTGTTTCACGGGATCGCCAGGGCGACTTTCAGATCCGCATCGATGGCCAGAATGCACGCAGCGCTGCGCAGCTCGCTGAGACATTACCGCTGCAGCTGATCAACCCGGACAGTTTTCGATTGCTCGAAGGTGCACCGAAGATCCGCAGGCAGTTCCTCGACTGGGGAGTGTTCCACGTGGAACCTCGTTTCATGTCGACGTGGCAGCGCCTTCAGAAGGCCTTGAGGCAGCGGAACTCATGGCTGCGGCATGGTACACTTGACGTCGCTTCGCAAGCGGCATGGGATCGCGAGCTGTGCCTGGCCAGCGATGAAATAGATGAGTTTCGCCGAGCATACATCAAGGCTTTGAAGCCAGTCTTTGAACAAACCTTGAGCGAGCTGGTTGAGCTCGAAGGTTTGACCCTGAGCTACTACCGAGGATGGGATAAAGAAAAAGAGCTGAGCACGGTGCTCGCTTCTTCTCTCCATCGGGATCAGCAAATGGGCCATACACAGGCCGGACCACAACGCGCTGATTTGCGCCTTAGATTAGGTGCACATAACGCCGCAGATATTTTGTCCCGGGGTCAGCAGAAGTTAGTGGTCTGTGCGCTGCGTATTGCCCAAGGACATCTCGTTAGCCAGGCTCGACGCGGCCAATGTATTTACCTGGTGGATGACTTGCCGTCGGAACTCGATGAGCGTCACCGCCTGGCACTTTGCCGTTTGCTGGAAGAATTACGCTGCCAGGTTTTTATCACCTGTGTAGACCACGAATTATTGAGGGAAGGCTGGCAGACGGAAACGCCAGTTGCTTTGTTCCACGTGGAACAAGGCCGTATCACCCAGACCCACGACCATCGGGAGTGATTGCATGAGCGAAAACCAAACGTACGACTCCTCCAGCATTAAAGTGCTGAAAGGGCTAGATGCCGTACGCAAGCGTCCCGGTATGTACATCGGTGACACTGACGATGGCAGCGGTCTACACCACATGGTGTTCGAGGTGGTTGATAACTCGATCGACGAAGCTTTGGCTGGCCATTGCGACGACATCAGCATCATCATCCACCCAGACGAATCGATTACCGTCCGTGACAACGGTCGCGGCATTCCGGTAGACGTACACAAAGAAGAAGGCGTATCGGCGGCAGAGGTCATCATGACCGTGCTCCACGCTGGCGGTAAGTTCGATGACAACTCCTACAAAGTATCCGGTGGCCTGCACGGTGTAGGTGTTTCGGTTGTGAACGCGCTTTCCGAATTGTTGCTGTTGACTGTGCGTCGCAGCGGCAAGATCTGGGAACAGACCTACATCCATGGTGTTCCACAGGAACCTATGCGCATTGTTGGCGAGAGCGATTCCACCGGTACCGAGATCCACTTCAAGCCATCGGCTGACACCTTCAAGAACATCCACTTCAGCTGGGACATCCTGGCCAAGCGGATTCGTGAACTGTCTTTCCTGAACTCCGGTGTCGGCATCGTCCTTAAAGATGAACGCAGCGGCAAGGAAGAACTGTTCAAGTACGAAGGCGGTTTGCGTGCGTTCGTTGAATACCTGAACACTAACAAGACTCCGGTCAACCAGGTGTTCCACTTCAACATTCAGCGCGAAGATGGCATCGGTGTCGAGATCGCGTTGCAGTGGAACGATAGCTTTAACGAGAACCTGTTGTGCTTCACCAACAACATTCCTCAGCGTGATGGCGGTACTCACCTGGTGGGTTTCCGTTCTGCACTGACGCGTAACCTGAACACCTACATCGAGCAGGAAGGTCTGGCCAAGAAGCACAAGGTCGCGACCACCGGTGACGATGCGCGTGAAGGTCTGACGGCGATCATTTCGGTGAAAGTGCCAGATCCTAAGTTCAGCTCGCAGACCAAGGACAAGCTGGTTTCGTCCGAAGTGAAAACTGCGGTCGAACAAGAGATGGGCAAACACTTCTCTGACTTCCTGCTGGAAAACCCGAACGAAGCCAAAGCCGTTGTCGGCAAGATGATCGACGCCGCGCGCGCTCGTGAAGCTGCACGCAAGGCCCGTGAGATGACTCGCCGTAAAGGCGCGTTGGACATCGCTGGCTTGCCAGGCAAACTGGCCGACTGCCAAGAGAAAGACCCTGCCCTTTCCGAACTGTATCTGGTGGAAGGGGACTCTGCTGGCGGCTCAGCCAAGCAGGGGCGTAACCGTAAAACCCAGGCGATCCTGCCACTCAAGGGCAAGATCCTCAACGTCGAGAAAGCTCGTTTCGACAAGATGATCTCTTCGCAGGAAGTGGGCACCTTGATCACCGCGCTCGGCTGCGGCATTGGTCGCGACGAATACAACATCGCCAAACTGCGCTACCACAACATCATCATCATGACCGATGCTGACGTCGACGGTTCGCACATCCGCACCTTGCTGCTGACCTTCTTCTTCCGTCAGTTGCCTGAGCTGATCGAGCGTGGCTACATCTACATCGCTCAACCGCCGCTGTACAAGGTCAAGAAAGGCAAGCAGGAGCAGTACATCAAAGACGATGAGGCCATGGAAGAGTACATGACCCAATCGGCTCTCGAAGATGCCAGCCTGCACTTGAACGAGTCGGCGCCGGGTATTTCCGGTCCACAACTGGAGCGCCTGGTTAACGATTTCCGCATGGTCATGAAGACCCTCAAGCGCCTGTCGCGTTTGTATCCTCAGGAACTGACCGAGCATTTCGTTTATCTGCCACCGGTAAGCCTGGAACAGCTTTCGGATCACGAAGGCATGCAAGCCTGGCTTGCCCTGCTCGACGCGCGTCTGCGCGTTGGCGAGAAGTCCGGTCTGGTTTACAAAGCCAGCCTGCGTGAAGATCGCGAACGTAACGTCTGGCTGCCAGAGGTCGAACTGATCTCCCACGGCCTGTCCAACTACGTGACCTTCAACCGTGACTTCTTCGGCAGCAACGATTACAAGACTGTGACCGCTCTGGGTCTGCAGATCAGTACGTTGCTGGAAGAAGGCGCCTACGTACAGCGTGGCGAACGCAAGAAGCCGGTCAGCGAGTTCAAGGAAGCCCTTGCCTGGCTGATGGCAGAAAGCACCAAGCGCCACACCATCCAGCGCTACAAAGGTCTGGGCGAAATGAACCCGGATCAGCTGTGGGAAACCACGATGGACCCATCGGTACGCCGCATGCTCAAGGTCACCATCGAAGACGCAATCGGCGCCGACCAGATCTTCAACACCCTGATGGGTGATGCGGTCGAGCCTCGTCGTGACTTCATCGAAAGCAATGCCTTGGCGGTGTCCAACCTCGATTTCTAAGAGGTTGCACCACTAAACAAATCAGGCCAACGTTGATTCAGCGTTGGCCTTTTTTGTGGGTGGCGTAAAAGGTTGAACAGCACCTGAATAATCAATAAGCCAGTGTGCCGTTCAGTTACGAGCGCCGTACACTTCCCCCATCTGTTTCCACCTTTGGAAGTCCTGATGCCTGCAAAGCCTGCGCCCAGCATTCTGAACACCGTCGAAGGTCAGCGGCTGACTGACATTGATGCTGAGCGATGGCGCGAGTGGGGGCCTTATCTCAGCGAACGTCAGTGGGGCACGGTCCGTGAGGACTACAGCGCCGATGGCGATGCATGGAATTATTTTCCCCATGACCACGCGCGCAGTCGGGCGTATCGCTGGGGTGAAGACGGGATTGCCGGCTTCTCGGACAAGTCCCAGCACTGGTGCCTGGGGCTTGGATTGTGGAATGAGCGCGACCCGATCCTGAAGGAGCGCTTGTTCGGCTTGAACAACGCTGAAGGCAACCACGGCGAAGACGTCAAGGAGCTGTATTTCTACGTCGATGGTGTGCCGAGTCATGCCTACATGCGCATGCTCTATAAATATCCACAGGCTGCTTTCCCCTATGAGCAGCTCGTCAGCGAGAATGCGCGACGAGGGCTGGCCGATACTGAATATGAAATTCTTGATACCGGCGTGTTCGACGATGACCGCTATTTCGATGTAGCCGTCGAATACGCCAAGCGCCAGCCAGACGATATCTTCATGCGCATCACTGTGCACAATCGCAGTGATCAACCGGCCCGGCTGCATGTGTTGCCGCAGCTTTGGGCGCGCAATATCTGGAGCTGGACCGAGAACGCTGCGATGCCTTCATTGCGCCTGAAGGCGCAGCAAGTACTGGCTCAGCATCCCGAGCAACACGCCAAAGTCGCCAAGGCATGGAGTGCGGATGCCGCGTGTGAATGGCTGTTCTGCAACAACGACACCAATACAGTGAAGCTGGGAAGAGAACCAACTCCCGGGCCATTCAAGGACGGGATCAACGATTACCTGCTGGCGGGCGACGAGCAGGCCATCGACCGCAATACCGGCACCCGCGCCGCAGCCCACTTCTTACTCGACGTGGAAGGCCACGCCAGTCAGGTCATCTACCTGCGTTTCTGTCCGACTGATGCACATGCGGTTGATGCAGAAGCGTTATTCACCCAACGTAAATCCGAGGCGGATAGCTTCTACGCGGCGCTGCAACATGAACTGGCTGATGCCGATGCGCGCAATGTGCAGCGTCAGGCCTTGGCGGGATTGCTCTGGTCAAAGCAGCTGTACTCTTTCGATGTGAATTGCTGGCTCAATGGCGATCCCACGCAATCACCGCCCTCCCCCGAACGCGTCAACGTGCGCAACAAGCATTGGCGACACCTGTCGAATTTCGACATCGTGTGCATGCCGGACAAGTGGGAATATCCGTGGTATGCCTCTTGGGACCAAGCGTTTCAAGCGGTTGCTGTTGCGCTGATCGATACCGAGTTCGCCAAGCAGCAATTGCTGATGCTGGTTCAGGATCGTTTCATGCACCCCAACGGTCAGCTGCCCGCTTATGAATGGCGCTTCGATGACGCTAACCCACCGGTGCATGCCTGGGCGACCTGGCGGGTTTACAAGATGGAACAAGCGTTGAAGGGCGAAGGCGATGCGGACTTCCTGGAGCGAATTTTCCACAAGCTGCTGCTGAATTTCTCCTGGTGGGTGAACCGAAAAGACGCCGAAGGCCGTAATCTTTTCCAGGGAGGTTTTCTTGGGCTGGATAACATCGCGCTGTTCGACCGCTCTGCCGAGCTGCCGCCGGGCTACCAGCTGGATCAGGCCGATGGTACCGCGTGGATCGCCGCTTATGCGCTGGACTTGATGCGCATCGCGCTGGAGTTGGCCAAGCGCAACGCGGCGTATGTGGATATCTCAGTGAAGTTTTTCGAACACTTTCTGTATATCGCGGGTGCGATCAACTCGGTTGACGATGATGCCGAAGGTCTTTGGGACGAGCAGGACGGGTTCTTCTACGACATGTTGCGCTGCCCGAATGGCGAACGCCAACCCGTGCGCTTTCGTTCCATCGTTGGCTTGATGCCGTTGTTCGCAGTGCAGGTTCTGGAGCAACGCGAGCATGAAGGTTTGCCGGGGCTGCGCGACCGGCTTCTGGCGTTCCTGAAACACCGTCCGGACCTCGCCCGGCTGGTTTCGCGCTGGACAGAGCCGGGCAAGGGTAATCGCCTGCTGCTGGCGTTGCTCAGGGGCCAGCGCACCAAAGATCTGCTCAAGCGAATGCTCGACGAGTCAGAGTTCCTGTCCGAGTTCGGTGTGCGTTCCGTTTCCAAAGCCTATGCCGCCAATCCGTTCAAGATGCGTATGAATGGCGACTCGCTGTGCGCCGATTACCAGCCCGCCGAATCACCCTCGCGGCTGTTCGGTGGCAATTCCAATTGGCGTGGGCCGCTGTGGATGCCGATTAACTACATGCTGATCGAGTCGCTGCGTGAATTTCATCGCTATTACGACGAGAACTTCTCCATCGAGTTTCCGACCCATTCAGGCTATCTGGCGTCGCTTGATGAAGTGGCCGATGAACTCAGCGCGCGCCTGACTCGCTTGTTTCTCAAGGATAGCAACGGCAGTCGACCTTCGATGGTGGGCTATCCGCAGCTGCAAGCCGATCCGCAAAGCAGCGATCTGCTGTTGTTCCACGAATATTTCCATGGCGAAACCGGACGTGGTTTGGGCGCGTCCCATCAGACCGGATGGAGCGCGTTGGTTGCGCTGCTTTTACAGCCCAAGAAGTAGCTGAGCATGACGCTTATGAGCTGACCGAATAGCCATAAAAAAACCGACTTTAATGAAGTCGGTTTTTTCTGCTCAGAAAAACTTATGCACGTTTTTGGCTCATTAATGAGCAATCGAAATAAGCAGCAAAATTAAGGGGTTGCCAGCGTTTTTTGCAGTTTTTGCGAAAACGGTGCACAGGTTATCCACAAAATCACACCGCCGCTTTTTCGTTGCTCGTCGTCGGTGCAGCCACTGAACCCATCGCCACCTGTGTCGCTTCATTCCAGGCCTGAACACGGTCATTCAATGCAGCAATGGCACGCGGCCCTGTGCCTTCGGCATACATCGGTGCGCCGATGACAACCTGGATCGTGCCGGGTTTTTTCGCCCAGCCTTCCTTCGGCCAATACCTGCCGGCGTTATGCGCAATTGGCAGCACCGGCAGATCGGCGTTGACCGCCAAGGCGGTGCCGCCTCGGGAGAACTTGCCGACCTGACCAAACGGCACACGTGTGCCTTCAGGGAAGATCAATACCCAGACGCCATCCTTGAGCAGCTCATGACCCTTCTTCGCGATTTCCTTCAGCGCCGCCTTGGGATTCTCACGATCAATTGCGATAGGTCGCAGCATGGCCATGGCCCAGCCAAAGAACGGTACGTAGAGCAATTCACGCTTGAGCACCTGGCTCAGAGGCTCGAAATGTGCGGAAAGGAAGAACGTTTCCCAGGTGCTCTGGTGGTTGGAAATGATCACGCAGGGCGTCGTCGGGACGTTTTCCTGGCCGATCACTTCGACGCGAATGTTGAGAAATACCCGCGTGAGCCACAATGCGCAGCGGCACCAGTACACATTGATGAAACGATAGCGTGCGCGAAACGGCAGGAACGGCGCGATAAAGAAACTCAAGGTGCACCACAGCAGCGAACTGGTGCCCAGCAGCAGGTAAAAGACAAAGGTTCTGATTGCCTGCATGATCGACATAGCTACTTTTACCGTACGGGACTTATGCCCGCTCAATGAAGCGTACCGCTATTGATTCTGCGGAGCGCTCTTGTGGATAAGTTCTGCGGCAACTGCCGCCAGATCGTCAAAAACCAAAGTACCCGTGGGCAGCGTTCCAGCCAGCGTCTTACTGCCCTTGCCGGTCTTTACCAAAACCGGTTGAGAGTCGACGGCCAGCGCGGCCTGCAGGTCACCACTGCTGTCACCTACAAACCATATACCCGCCAGATCCACAGCGTAGTGATTTGCGATGGTCTGCAACATGCCCGGCTTTGGCTTGCGGCAAGCGCAGCCTTCGTCCGGACCATGTGGGCAATAAACGATCAAACCGACTTCACCGCCCTGCCCGGCCACCAGTTCGCGCAAGCGCGCATGCATGGCCTCAAGCGTGGCAATGTCGTAATAGCCCCGGGCGATGCCGGACTGGTTAGTGGCCACTGCCACCGTCCAGCCGGCCTTGCTCAGTTGTGCAATCGCTTCGATCGATCCGGGGATCGGAATCCACTCCTGCACCGACTTTATGTAACTGTCGGAGTCATGATTGATGACTCCGTCCCGATCAAGGATCAACAGCTTCACGATTCGCCCCTCAGCGATCAACCCAGCAGCGAGATATCCGCAACGCCCAGGAACAGCCCGCGCAGACGTGCCAGCAACGCATAGCGGTTGGCCCGCACGCTGGCGTCTTCGGCGTTGACCATCACGGCCTCGAAGAACGCGTCGACCGGCTCACGCAAGGCAGCCAGACGCGCGAGGGTTTCGCTGTACTGACGAGCAGCAGCCATTGGCGCAACGGCCTGGTCCGCTTGCTGGATCGCCGAGTACAAGGAGAACTCATGCGCATTGTCGAAATACTTGGGCTCAACGGTCTGGGCAATCTTGCCTTCGGCTTTGCTCAGCAGATTCGACACACGCTTGTTGACCGAGGCCAACGCTGCCGCTTCGGGCAACTTGCGGAACGCCTGAACGGCTTGCACGCGCTGATCGAAGTCGAGTGCCGAACCCGGTTGCAGGGCACGCACCGACAGGTAAACCGCAACCTCGACACCTTCGTCTTCGTAACGGGCACGCAGACGGTCGAAGATGAACTCCAGCACCTGCTCGGCTAGACCAGCAGGTTTGATCTTGGTGCCGAACTGATTAACCGCGAATTTCACGGTTTCGATCAGATCCAGATCCAGTTGTTTCTCGATCAGGATGCGCAGGATGCCCAGCGCTGCACGACGCAGTGCATACGGGTCTTTGCTGCCGGTCGGCAACATGCCGATCCCGAAAATCCCGACCAGGGTGTCGAGCTTGTCCGCGATGGCAACCGCAGCGCCCGTCAACGTGGTCGGCAGCTCTGCACCCGCGCCACGCGGCATGTACTGCTCGTTCAGCGCCAGAGCGACGTCTTCTGCTTCGCCGTCGGCCTTGGCGTAGTAATACCCGGCAATACCCTGCATTTCAGGGAATTCGCCGACCATTTCGGTCGCCAGATCGCACTTAGACAGCAGCCCGGCGCGCGCGGCGCGTTGTGCGTCGCCGCCAATGCGTGGGGCAATGAATGCCGCCAGTTTGGCAACACGCTCGGCCTTGTCGAAGACGCTGCCCAACTGCGCCTGGAACACGACGTTTTGCAGGCGCTGGTTGAAGGTTTCCAGCTTCTGCTTCTTGTCCTGCTTGAAGAAGAATTCGGCGTCGGTCAGGCGTGGGCGAACGACTTTCTCGTTACCCAGGACGATTTGCTGCGGATCCTTGCTTTCGATGTTCGCGACCGTAATGAAGCGCGGCAGCAATTTACCGTCGGCATCCAGCAGGCAGAAATACTTCTGGTTGTCCTGCATGGTGGTGATCAAGGCTTCCTGCGGTACTTCAAGGAAGCGCTCTTCGAACGAACACACCAGCGGCACTGGCCATTCGACCAGCGAGGTCACTTCGTCCAACAGGGCTGGCGGCACGATGGCGGTGCCTTCGTGTTGAGTTGCCAGTTCTTCGACGCGCTTGGTGATGATCAGGCGACGTTCATTGAAGTCGGCCAACACATAGGCGGCGCGCAGGTCGCTCAGGTAGCTGGCTGGCGAAGTGATACGCACGCTTTCCGGGTGATGGAAGCGGTGACCACGGGATTCGCGACCGGAAGTCTGCGCCAGGATCGTGCAGTCGATCACTTGATCGCCGAACAACATGACCAGCCATTGGGTCGGACGGACGAACTCCTCCTTGCGAGCACCCCAGCGCATGCGCTTGGGAATCGGCAGGTCGTTCAGCGAATCTTCAACGATAGTCGGCAGCAGGCTTGCCGTCGCTTTGCCAGCGATGCTCTGGCTGTAGCGCAACTTCGGGCCGCTCTGATCGATTTCACTCAGATCGACGCCGCACTTCTTGGCGAAACCCAATGCAGCCTGGGTCGGATTACCTTCAGCATCGAAGGCGGCCTGACGTGGTGGGCCATCGAGATTGACGCTGCGATCCGGTTGTTGGGTCGACAGATCGGTGATCAGCACAGCCAGACGACGCGGCGCGCCGTACACCTGCTTGGCGCTGAACGTCAGACCTGCAGCGAGCAAGCCTTTTTCGATACCGGCCAGAAAGGCATCGGCCAAGGTGTTGAGCGCTTTCGGCGGCAGCTCTTCGGTGCCCAGTTCAACCAGGAAATCTTGAGCACTCATTGTTGCGCCTCCAGCTTAGCCAACACTTCATCACGTAAATCAGGCGGTGCCATCGGGAAGCCCAGCTTGGCGCGGGCCATCAGATAAGCTTGCGCAACCGAACGGGCCAGGGTGCGCACACGCAGGATGTATTGCTGACGTGCGGTGACGGAAATCGCCCGACGCGCATCCAGCAGGTTGAAGGTGTGCGACGCCTTCAGGACCATTTCATAGCTCGGCAGCGGCAACGGCTGATCCAGTTCGATCAGGCGCTTGGCTTCGCTTTCATAGAAATCGAACAGTTCGAACAGCTTCTCGACGTTAGCGTGCTCGAAGTTGTAGGTCGATTGCTCGACTTCGTTCTGGTGGAACACGTCGCCATACGTCACGCGACCGAATGGACCGTCTGCCCAGACCAGGTCATAGACCGAGTCGACGTTCTGCAGGTACATGGCCAGGCGTTCCAGGCCGTAAGTGATTTCGCCGGTCACCGGGTAGCATTCGATGCCGCCCGCTTGCTGGAAGTAGGTGAACTGCGAGACTTCCATGCCGTTGAGCCAGATTTCCCAGCCCAGACCCCAGGCGCCGAGTGTCGGCGATTCCCAGTTGTCTTCGACGAAACGCACGTCGTGGACCAGCGGGTCCAGGCCGACATGCTTCAGCGAGCCCAGGTACAACTCCTGAAAGTTGTCCGGGTTCGGCTTGAGCACCACTTGGAACTGGTAGTAATGCTGCAAGCGGTTAGGGTTTTCGCCATAACGGCCATCTGTAGGACGACGGCTTGGCTGTACGTAGGCTGCGTTCCAGGTTTCCGGGCCGACGGCGCGCAGAAACGTGGCAGTGTGGAAAGTGCCGGCGCCTACTTCCATATCGTAGGGCTGAAGTACCACACAACCTTGCTCGGCCCAGTATTGCTGGAGGGCGAGGATCAAGTCTTGGAAGGTACGCACGGCTGGCGTAGGCTGGCTCACGAAATTCACCTGTACTGGGGCTGCGATTTAAAGAGCGGGAGTATACCCGATTCGGCTGCGCCTCCACCCTTGGGAGCCCTATGGCACGCTGCTTTTGGTGCAACGATGACCCTGTTTACATCGATTATCACGATCTGGAGTGGGGCGTACCGCTGCGCGATGCGCAGAAGCTCTTCGAGTTGCTTTTGCTCGAAGGGTTCCAGGCGGGCCTTTCATGGATCACGGTTCTGAAGAAACGCCCGCGTTATCGTCAGGTCATGTTCGGTTTTGACGTGCAACGTGTCGCCGCCATGACTGACGCCGATATCGAGGCGCTGATGCTCGAACCGGGCATTATTCGCAACCGCCTCAAACTGAACGCCGCGCGCCGCAACGCCAGAGCCTGGTTGGCTTTGGACAATCCGGTGGAGTTTCTCTGGTCCTTCGTTGGCGGGCAGCAGAAGGTCAATCACTTCAAGGATCGCAGCCAGGTTCCGGCCATCACGCCAGAGGCCGAAGCCATGAGCAAAGCCTTGAAGAAGGCCGGCTTCACGTTCGTCGGACCGACCATTTGCTACGCCTACATGCAGTCCAGCGGCATGGTCATGGATCACACCATCGACTGTGATCGCTACGCGGTTTTGACTCGCTGATGGTTACAATGGCCGCCTTGAGATTTAGGGAGTGATCTGTGGAAAAGTTTAAAGGCGCCCTGATGGTTGGCGCATTGCGCCTGTTTGCCCTGCTGCCATGGCGCGTTGTGCAGTGGGTTGGCACCGGCATCGGCTGGCTGATGTGGAAGTTGCCGAACCGCTCCCGTGAAGTGGCGCGGATCAATCTGGCCAAGTGCTTCCCGGAAATGGACGCCGCCGAACGCGAGCGTCTGGTCGGGCAGAGTTTGATGGACATCGGCAAGACCTTGACCGAAAGCGCCTGCGCCTGGATCTGGCCTGCTCAGAAATCCATCGATCTGGTGCGCGAAGTCGAAGGTCTCGACGTACTCAAGGAAGCGCTGGCGTCCGGCAAGGGCGTGGTCGGCATCACCAGCCACCTGGGCAACTGGGAAGTGCTCAATCACTTCTATTGCAGCCAATGCAAACCGATCATTTTCTATCGGCCGCCAAAGCTCAAGGCGGTGGACGACCTGCTGCGCAAACAGCGTGTGCAACTGGGCAACCGCGTCGCGGCGTCCACCAAGGAAGGCATTCTCAGTGTCATCAAGGAAGTGCGCAAAGGCGGCTCGGTGGGCATTCCGGCTGATCCGGAACCTGCGGAATCGGCGGGCATCTTCGTGCCATTCTTCGCCACTCAGGCCCTGACCAGCAAGTTCGTGCCCAACATGCTGGCGGGCGGCAAAGCTGTCGGCGTATTCCTGCATGCCATGCGCCTGCCGGACGGTTCGGGTTACAAAGTCGTGCTCGAAGCCGCGCCGGAAGCGATGTACAGCACCGACGCCGCAACCTCGGCTGCGGCCATGAGCAAAGTCGTCGAGAAATACGTGCGGGCGTATCCGAGCCAATACATGTGGACGATGAAACGCTTCAAGAAGCGTCCGGCCGGGGAAAAGCGCTGGTATTGAAAGCCGCCGCCCGGCTCAACGCGACCCGCAGCAACCGTAGGACCGGCTTTAGCCGGGAGAGGGTCGGCACATCAGGCGCATCTTCTTCATGCAGATGACGTTCTCCCGGCTAAAGCCGGTCCTACGGAAGTCAGGGGCGTTAAAAGAAACTCAACCCCACCTGAAACAGCCGCTCCACATCGCGGATGTATTTTTTATCCACAAGGAACAGGATCACGTGGTCGCCCGAGGCGATCACCGTGGCGTCGTGGGCAATGATCACTTCGTCGGCGCGGATGATGGCGCCGATGGTGGTGCCCGACGGTAGCACGATGTCCTTGATGGCTTTGCCGATGACCTTGCTGGATTTGGCGTCACCATGAGCCACGGCCTCGATGGCTTCTGCTGCGCCCCGACGTAGCGAATGGACGCTGACGATGTCGCCCCGGCGCACGTGGGTCAGCAAAGTGCCGATGGTCGCCAGTTGCGGGCTCACGGCGATATCGATTTCCCCGCCCTGTACCAGATCGACGTAAGCCGGGTTGTTGATAATGGTCATCACCTTACGCGCGCCCATGCGCTTGGCCAGCAGCGACGACATGATGTTGGCTTCGTCGTCGTTGGTCAGCGCCAGGAACAGATCGGTGTTGGCGATGTTCTCTTCCATCAACAGATCGCGGTCAGAGGCGCTGCCTTGCAGGACCACGGTGCTGTTGAGGGTTTCCGACAGGTAGCGGCAGCGCGCCGGGTTCATCTCGATGATCTTGACTTGATAGCGACTTTCGATGGCTTCCGCCAGACGCTCGCCGATGTGTCCGCCGCCAGCAATGACGATGCGCTTGTAGTTCTCGTCCAGCCGGCGCATCTCGCCCATCACCGCACGAATGTCAGCCTTGGCGGCAATGAAGAACACTTCGTCGTCGGCTTCGATGACGGTATCGCCCTGAGGCAGGATCGGCCGGTCGCGACGAAAGATCGCCGCCACGCGCATGTCGACGTTGGGCATGTGTTCGCGCAGTTGACGCAGTTGCTGACCTACCAACGGCCCGCCGTAATACGCCTTCACCGCCACCAGCTGCGCCTTGCCACCGGCGAAGTCGATCACCTGCAGGGAGCCGGGGTATTCGATCAGGCGCTTGATGTAATTGGTGACCACTTGCTCGGGGCTGATCAGCACGTCGACGGGAATCGCGTCGTTGTCGAACAGCCCGGCGCGAGTCAGGTAGGCCGCTTCGCGCACCCGGGCGATTTTCGTTGGCGTGTGAAACAGCGTGTACGCCACCTGGCAGGCGACCATGTTGGTTTCGTCGCTGCTGGTCACGGCGACCAGCATGTCGGCATCCTCGGCGCCGGCCTGACGCAATACGGTCGGGAACGAGCCTCGGCCCTGCACGGTGCGGATATCCAGGCGGTCGCCCAGATCACGCAGCCGATCGCCGTCGGTGTCGACTACCGTGATGTCGTTGGCTTCACCGGCCAGATGTTCCGCCAGCGTCCCGCCGACCTGCCCTGCGCCGAGGATGATGATTTTCAATCAGTTGCTCCTTGAAGCGGTTACCGCAAGACCCGTAGGACCGGCTTTAGCCGGGAGGGCTGCAGCCAGATGACCGCAATGCGGCGGATGTGCCGGCCTCTTCGCGGCTAAAGCCGCTCCTACGGAAATGATGCGTAGCCTGTTAGCGCAGCATCACGCCGCAATCTTGATCAATTTGGCGTAATAAAACCCGTCATGCCCGCCTTCCTGCGCCAATAGCTGGCGGCCGTGGGGCTGTTTCAGGCCGGGAGGCTGTTGGCCGAGTTGCCCGGCGATGTCCAGTTCCCGCGCGCCGGAAGTTCGGGCGAGGAAAGCGGCGATAACTTCGGTATTTTCCATCGGCAGCGTCGAACACGTGGCATATAAAAGTACCCCGCCAACCTGCAACGTCGGCCACAGCGTGTCGAGCAGCTCGCCTTGCAGCGTCGCAAGGGCCGGAATGTCATCGGCCTGACGTGTCAGCTTGATGTCCGGATGGCGACGAATCACGCCAGTAGCCGAGCACGGTGCGTCGAGCAGGATGCGATCAAATGGCTTGTCGTCCCACCATTGCGCGGTTTCCCGGGCATCGGCAGCGATCAGCTCGGCGCTCAGGCCCAGACGTGCGAGGTTTTCCCGAACGCGCACCAGACGTTTGGCTTCCAGGTCCACGGCGACCACACCGGCCAGCGCCGGTTGGACTTCCAGCAAATGGCAGGTCTTGCCGCCAGGTGCGCAGCAGGCATCGAGCACACGCTGGCCGGGCGCCAGTTCGAGCAGATCGGCGGCCAGTTGCGCGGCTTCGTCCTGCACGCTGATCCAGCCTTCGGCAAAGCCCGGCAGGTTACGTACATCGCACGGTTCAGTCAGCAAAATGCCGTCCTGACTGAACGTGCAGGCGCTGGCTTCAATGTCAGCGGCGCCTAACAACTGCAAATATTGGTCACGACTGTTATGCCGACGATTGACCCGCAGGATCATCGGCGGATGCGCGTTGTTGGCGGCGCAGATCGCTTCCCACTGCTCCGGCCACGCTGCTTTCAACGCCTTTTGCAGCCAGCGCGGGTGCGAAGTGCGCACCACCGGATCGTGTTCCAGTTCGGCCAGCAACGCTTCGCTTTCCCGCTGGGCGCGGCGCAGCACGGCGTTGAGCAGGGCTTTGGCCCACGGCTTTTTCAGTTTTTCTGCGCAACCGACGGTTTCACCGATGGCGGCGTGGGCCGGGATTCGCGTGTAGAGCAGCTGATACAAGCCCACCAGCAGCAGTGCTTCGACGTCGGCATCGGCGGCCTTGAACGGCTTTTGTAACAATTTGGCGGCCAGCGCCGACAGTCGAGGCTGCCAGCGGGCGGTGCCGAAGGCCAGATCCTGGGTCAGGCCACGATCACGAACCTCGACTTTATCCATCTGGGTCGGCAGCGAACTGTTCAGCGACGCTTTGCCGCTGAGTACAGCGGCCAATGCCTTGGCGGCGGCCAGACGCGGGTTCATTGGCCCGCTACCGGTTGGCCCAGCACGGTGCCGACGGCGAACTTCTCGCGGCGGCTGTTGAACAGATCAGTGAAATTCAGCGGCTTGCCCCCGGGCAGTTGCAGGCGGGTCAGACGCAAGGCGCCTTCGCCACAGCCGACAACCAGGCCGTCCTTGCTGGCGGCGAGAATTTCGCCCGGCGCGCCCTGCCCTTCGGCAATGCTTGCGGCCAGCACTTTCAAGGCTTCGCCATTGAGTGTGCTGTGGCAGATTGGCCATGGATTAAAGGCGCGCACCAACCGTTCAAGCTCAATGGCCGGACGATTCCAGTCGATGCGTGCTTCGTCTTTGTTCAGTTTGTGGGCGTAAGTGGCGAGGCTGTCGTCCTGCACTTCGCCGACCAGCGAACCGTTGGCCAAACCCGCAATGGCTTGCAGAACCGCCGAGGGGCCGAGTTCGGCAAGGCGATCGTGCAGCGTGCCGCCCGTGTCTTCGCCAGTGATCGGAGTCACGGCCTTGAGCAGCATCGGGCCGGTGTCCAAACCCAGTTCCATGCGCATCACAGTCACGCCGCTTTCCGCATCGCCGGCTTCAACGGCACGCTGGATCGGCGCCGCCCCGCGCCAGCGCGGCAGCAGCGAGGCATGACTGTTGATGCAGCCCAGACGCGGAATATCCAGCACCACTTGCGGCAGGATCAGGCCATAAGCGACCACCACCAGCAGATCAGGCTTGAGTGCCGCGAGTTCGGCCTGCGCCGCTGCGTCGCGCAGGGTCGGCGGTTGCAGCACGGGGATGTCATGTTGCAAGGCGAGCTGCTTGACCGGGCTGGGCATCAGCTTTTGTCCACGACCTGCCGGGCGATCAGGCTGGGTGTAGACGGCGATGATCTGGTAAGGGCTGTCGAGCAAGGCCTTGAGGTGTTCGGCGGCAAATTCGGGGGTGCCGGCGAAGACGATGCGCAGTGGCTCAGTCATGGGCTTCTCGTAGGGAAAGGGGTTTGAATGCGGGACCGGGGTCGCTCTGCGGAGCGCGATTCGGCCGTAGGAGCGGCTTTAGCCGCGAGAATGCCCTCCCGGCTAAAGCCGGTCCTACGACGCCATCGCCAGCAACTTCAAGCGTTCTGCTTGTGCAGTTTTTCCAGCTTCTTCTTGATCCGGTCGCGCTTGAGGTTGGACAGGTAATCGACGAACAGTTTGCCGTTCAGGTGATCGCACTCATGCTGGATGCACACCGCCAGCAGACCTTCGGCGACTTCCTCGTACGGCTTGCCGTCACGATCCAGGGCCTTGATACGGATTTTCTGCGGGCGGTCGACATTCTCATAGAAGCCTGGCACCGAAAGACAGCCTTCCTGATACTGGTCGACTTCGTCGGTCAGGGTTTCGATTTCCGGGTTGATGAAAACCCGTGGCTCGCTGCGGTCTTCGCTGAGGTCCATGACCACGACGCGCTTATGCACATTGACTTGCGTTGCAGCAAGACCGATGCCTGGCGCTTCGTACATGGTTTCAAACATGTCGTCGACCAACTGGCGAATGCCGTCGTCCACCTCAGCCACAGGTTTGGCGATGGTGCGAAGGCGCGAATCGGGAAATTCGAGGATGTTTAAAATAGCCATATACGTAAGAGCTGCACTTGTAGGGTAAAGTCAAAATCGGCTGCCGGGCTTTAGACGTCGAAGCGGAGCAACCAGTTTTTGAAACCGAGCCTGATGGGGCTCTATGTTCACGCAAAGCAACATGATAAAGGGATTCACTGCATGAGGAAATCACTACTCGCCCTGCTGCTATTGGCCTCGACCGGTCTTGTGCAGGCGCAAGTGCAACTCAGGGAAGGCCACCCGGAGCGTTACACGGTTGTCGCTGGTGACACGCTTTGGGACATTTCCGGCAAATTTCTCAGCGAGCCGTGGAAATGGCGGGAGATCTGGAGAGCCAACCCGCAGATTCACGACCCCGATTTGATCTATCCCGGCGACTCGCTGGCGCTGGTCTACATCGACGGCCAGCCGCGCATCGTGCTCAACCGGGGCGAATCCCGTGGCACGATCAAGCTCTCGCCGAGCATACGCAGCACGCCAATGGTCGAGGCCATCCCGAGCATTCCGCTGGGCGCGATCAATGCATTCCTGCTTAGCAACCGCATCGTCGACGATCCCGCGCAGTTCAATGAAGCACCTTACATTGTCGCCGGCAACGCCGAGCGCGTGCTCAGCGGCGTGGGCGATCGAATCTACGCGCGAGGCACGTTCGACCCTGCGCATCCGGTGTATGGCATCTTCCGTCAGGGCAAGACGTACACCGATCCGGTGACTCAGGAAGTGCTCGGCATCAACGCCGATGACATCGGCGGCGGCGAAATAATTGCGACAGAAGGTGACATCTCGACCCTGATGCTGCGCCGTTCAAATCAGGAAGTCCGCTTGGGCGACCGTTTGTTCATCAGCGAAGAGCGCGCGATCAACTCCAGCTTTTTGCCGAGTGCGCCCAAGACCAATATCGACGGCTTGATCCTCGACGTGCCTCGTGGCGTGACGCAGATCGGCGTGTTCGACGTGGTCACACTGGACAAGGGCAAACGCGACGGCCTGGAAGAAGGCAACGTCCTGGCAATCTTCAAAACCGGCGAGATGGTTCGGGATCGTATCACCGGTGAACAAGTCAAAGTTCCTGATGAGCGTTCCGGGTTGCTGATGATTTTCCGCACCTACGACAAACTCAGCTACGGTCTGGTTTTGCACGCCAACCGATCTTTGGCGATTATGGACAAGGTCCGCAATCCATAGCCGTATGTTTGCAGAATTGATACAGATTCTCGTTTCCAACCTTCAGTTATCAAATAGTTGTTAACAGAGTTATCCACAGGTTTGCCCATCGCTTGAGGTGGGCTACAGATCAAGGAAGATCTTATGCCGCTGTTCGAAAAAGCTGCCCCTTCGCCTGCCGAACTTGAAGCGCGGCTGCGCCTGCATCGCTTGCCGGAGGTCGGGCCCAAGCGCTTTCGCAAGCTCATTGACGCGTTTGGTTGCGGCTCGTCCGCGCTGTCAGCGCCAGCCAGTGCATGGCGCGCATTGGGCCTGCCCGCGGCCTGCGCCGAGTCGCGGCGCGAGCCAAATGTTCGCGATGGAGCCAGCGCCGCTTTGGCCTGGCTAGAGCGTCCGGGCCAGCATCTATTGATGTGGGATGATCCGAACTACCCCGCATTGCTCGCAGAAATCCCCGATCCGCCGCCACTGCTGTTCGTCGCAGGCGACACCCATATTCTCGAACGTCCGCAGCTGGGCATGGTCGGCAGCCGTCGCGCATCACGCCCTGGACTGGACACCGCCGCAGCGTTCGCACGCAGCCTGGCCGGCGCCGGATTTGTGATTACCAGCGGTCTCGCGCTGGGCATCGACGCCGCCGCGCATCAAGGTGCGCTGGATGTCGGCGGCGCGACAATCGGCGTGCTTGGCACCGGCCTCGAAAAACTTTATCCACAGCGTAATCGTCAGTTGGCAGCGAGGATGGCCGCCGAAGGCAGCGCGGTGGTTTCCGAGTTCCCGCTGGACGCCGGGCCGGTCGCCAGTAACTTCCCGCGCCGCAACCGGATCATCAGCGGTTTGTCCCTCGGCGTGCTGGTGGTCGAGGCCAGCGTCGCCAGCGGTTCGTTGATTACTGCGCGGCTGGCGGCTGAGCAAGGGCGCGAGGTGTACGCCATTCCTGGTTCAATTCACCATCCTGGCGCGCGTGGCTGTCATCAGCTGATTCGTGACGGCGCAGTGCTGGTGGAAACGGTCGAGCACATTCTTGAAGCCTTGCGTGGCTGGCAGGTACCAACGCCTTCCTGCACCACGCCTGCGCCTGAAGCTGCGCCGAACCATCCGTTGCTCGCGCTGCTTTACGCTGCGCCGCAGACCAGTGAAGCGCTGGCGGTGTCCAGCGGCTGGCCGTTGCCCAAAGTCCTGGCGGCGTTGACCGAGCTTGAGCTGGACGGCCATATCGCCCGTGAAGCGGGACGATGGTTCGGCCGCGCGCGCTAAGGTTAAACTGCTCGCAGTGTTTATCGGAGATGTAACCAATGGTCAGCAGTTGGCGTGTGCAACAAGCCGCTCGCGAGATTCGCGCCGGTGCGGTAATTGCCTACCCAACCGAAGCGGTATGGGGTTTGGGATGTGATCCATGGGACGAAGAGGCGGTGTATCGCTTGCTGGCGATCAAGTCACGTCCTGTGGACAAGGGCCTGATCATGGTTGCGGACAATATCCGCCAGTTCGATTTCCTGTTCGAGGACTTCCCCGAATTGTGGCTCGACCGCATGGCCAGCACCTGGCCGGGGCCGAACACCTGGCTAGTGCCTCATCAAAACCTGTTGCCCGAGTGGATCACCGGGGTTCATGAAACCGTGGCCTTGCGCGTCAGCGATCACCCGACGGTGCGTGAACTGTGCGCCTTGGTCGGCCCGCTGATCTCGACGTCGGCCAACCCTGCCGGCCGCCCGGCTGCCCGCACGCGGATTCGCGTCGAGCAGTATTTCCGGGGGCAGATCGATGGCGTGCTCGGCGGCAACCTGGGCGGCCGCCGCAACCCCAGCGTGATACGCGATATCGCCACGGGGCAGGTAGTCCGGGCGGGGTAGCAGTTGTGGAGGCGACCGTAGGACCGGCTTTAGCCGGGAGGGCGTGATTCCCGGCGACAAAAATCTCCAGAGTGCGCTGGCTTTCTCCCGGCTAAAGCCGGTCCTACGGAAAATGCGTTCCGGTTCTTTGGTAAATCAAGGCACCAGAATTGTCGAACCCGTCGTGCGTCGGCCGGACAATTCGATCTGCGCCTTGGCGGCATCCTTGAGGGCGTATTGCTGGATGTTGTCGACCTTCAGTTTGCCGCTGGCGACCATCTCGAACAGCTCGTCAGCCATGCGCTGCAGGTTTTCGGCGTTATTGGCGTAAGTGCCCAGGGTCGGACGCGTCACGTACAGCGAGCCTTTCTGCGCGAGGATTCCCAGATTGACGCCAGCTACTGGCCCGGACGCATTGCCGAAACTGACCAATAGGCCGCGCGGTGCCACGCAATCGAGCGAGGTCAGCCAAGTGTCCTGACCCACGCCGTCGTAGACGACCGGGCATTTCTTGCCGTCAGTCAGCTCCAGCACACGTTTGGCGACATCTTCATGGCTGTAATCGATGGTTTCCCAGGCGCCCAGGGCTTTGGCGTGTGCGGCCTTTTCAGCCGAGCTGACGGTGCCAATCACTTTCGCGCCCAATGACTTCGCCCACTGGCAGGCCAGCGAACCGACGCCACCGGCGGCAGCGTGGAACAAAATGGTGTCGCCCGATTTCACGTCATAGGTCTGGCGCAGCAGATACTGCACGGTCAGGCCCTTGAGCATCACGGCGGCGGCTTGCTCGAAGCTGATCGCTTCCGGCAAATGCACGAGATGATCCTGGGGCAATGTGTGCAGATCGCTGTAGCTGCCCAGCGGGCCGGTGCCGTAAGCCACGCGGTCGCCGACCTTGAAGCGGGTGACTTCGCTGCCTACCGCATCGACGATGCCCGCCCCTTCATTGCCCATGCCCGATGGCATCGACGGCGCTGGATACAGACCGCTGCGGTAATAGGTGTCGATGAAATTCAGGCCGATGGCCTGGTTGCGCACACGTACCTGTTGCGGGCCTGGCTCGGCAGGTTCGAAGTCCACATACTCGAGAACTTCCGGGCCGCCGATAGTGCTGAACTGGATACGCTTTGCCATTTGCTCTCTCCGTAATGAATCGAAACAAGAATGTGAAAGCGCCTATCGGACTCCTTCACTTGGTCTTCGTCAACTGCGGCGCGCGGCGGGCCGGTGGTATGCTACGCCCCAATTTCGCTGTGGCCCTTCCAGAACGGGGGCTCGGTCGTTTGCAGCTTTTAAAGGGATCGACATGTCATCTACTCGCACCGACGCCGTCAAAGCCTACCTGCTCGACTTGCAGGATCGAATCTGCGCCGCTTTGCAGCACGAAGACGGCGGCGCGCATTTTGTCGAAGACGCCTGGACGCGGCCGGCGGGCGGCGGCGGTCGAACCCGAGTGATCGAGAACGGCGCTGTGATCGAGAAGGGCGGCGTGAATTTCTCCCATGTGTTCGGCAGCGGCCTGCCGCCGTCGGCCAGCGCGCACCGGCCCGAGCTTGCCGGGCGTGGCTTCGAGGCGTTGGGCGTGTCGTTGGTGATTCATCCGCACAATCCGCACGTGCCGACTTCCCACGCCAACGTACGCTTTTTCATCGCTGAAAAAGATGGCGAAGAACCTGTCTGGTGGTTCGGCGGCGGTTTTGACCTGACGCCTTATTACGGCGTCGAAGCGGATTGCGTGCATTGGCACCGCGTTGCCGAACAGGCCTGCGCGCCGTTCGGGGCCGATGTGTATCCGCGCTACAAAGCCTGGTGCGACACCTACTTCCACATCAAGCATCGCAATGAACCGCGCGGTATTGGCGGCTTGTTCTTCGATGACCTGAATCAGTGGGATTTCGACACCAGCTTCGCTTTCATTCGTGCCATCGGTGATGCCTTTATCGAGGCGTACCTGCCCATCGTGCGCCGTCGCAAGGCCGCCGCGTATACCGTGCAGCAGCGCGAATTCCAGGAATTCCGCCGGGGCCGTTATGTGGAATTCAACCTGGTTTACGACCGTGGCACGCTATTCGGCCTGCAATCGGGCGGGCGTACCGAATCGATCCTCATGTCGCTGCCGCCGCAAGTGCGCTGGGGCTACGACTGGAAAGCCGCGCCCGGCAGCGAAGAAGCGCGCCTGACCGAGTATTTCCTGCAGGATCGGGATTGGTTGGCGTTGGGTTGATTCAACTCTGTGGGAGGTTTGCTGTAGGACCGGCTTTAGCCGGGAGGGCAATTGGCGCCTTCGCGACTAAAGTCGCTCCTACGGTCGATTCGCGGGCCAGTCGGAACGCCGCCCGCTCGCTCCAACGGGTTCAGTGGTTAAACAAAAAGTTATGTGCTCAGGAATACCAAATGGACCACTACGTCGTCTTCGGCAACCCGATTGGCCACAGCAAATCTCCGCTGATTCATGGCCTGTTCGCCGAACAAACCGGCCAGACGCTGGATTACCGAACTGCGCTGGCGCCGCTGGATGACTTCACCGCATTCGCCCAGGCGTTCTTCAATGAAGGACGCGGCGCCAACGTCACCGTGCCGTTCAAGGAGCAGGCGTTCCGCATGGCTGACAGCTTGACCGAGCGCGCCCAGCGTGCCGGCGCGGTCAACACCTTGAGCAAGCTGGCTGACGGCACCTTGCTCGGCGACAACACCGATGGCGCGGGGCTGGTTCGTGATTTGACCGTCAATTGCGGCATCAGCCTGCGTGGCAAGCGCGTGTTACTACTGGGCGCTGGCGGCGCGGTGCGCGGCGCGTTGGAGCCGTTGCTGGCCGAACGCCCGGCGGTACTGGTGATCGCCAACCGCACGGTCGAGAAAGCCGAGCAACTGGCGCAACAGTTCGCGGATCTGGGCCCGGTGTTCGCCAGTGGTTTCGATTGGCTGGAAGAGTCGGTGGACGTGATCATCAACGCCACGTCCGCGAGCCTCGCCGGTGAGTTGCCGCCGATTTCGCCGAGCCTGATTCAGGCTGGCCATACGTTCTGCTACGACATGATGTACAGCAAGGAACCCACCGCGTTCCGCCGTTGGGCGACCGAGCATGGCGCGGCGCAGTCAGTGGATGGTTTGGGGATGCTGGTCGAACAGGCCGCCGAAGCTTTCCTGCTGTGGCGCGGCGTGCGCCCGGACTCAGCACCGGTGCTGGCTGAGCTGCGGCGTCAACTGGCGAGCTGACGCTGTGCCCACGCAACGCCCTTGATTCCGTGGGACCGGCTTTGACTGGGAGAACGTCCTCCCGGCTGAAGCCGGTCCTACATTAATGCTCGAACAGAATGGGGCATTTGTCCGCCCCTTCCAGCTTTTGCAGCTCCTCGATGACTTGCGGCCGCGCGCGGCGCAGGGTCAGCGTGCGGTCAAGAATGCGCAGGCGGCGGGCCTCCTGATGCAGCATCTCGACGCCTGAATAGTCGATGAAGTTGATCTGCTGCGCGTCGATCACTACATGCTTGCCTTCGGTGCGTTGCAGTCGCGTTTGCAGGTAGTGGCTGGCGCCGAAAAAAATCGAGCCGCCGACGCGCATGATGTCTTCGTCGCCGTCGCGCCACTGCTGCACGCGGGGTTGCGAGGTGCGCTTGAGATAGAAGAACAGCGACGCCAGCACGCCCGCATAAATGGCCGTTTGCAACTCCAGCAACAGCGTCGCCAGGCAGGTTAGCGCCATCACCAGAAACTCCGCGCGGCTGACCCGGAACAACGCCCGAATACCGCGCCGATCAATAAGCCCCCAACAAATCAGCAGGATCGACGCCGCCATGCTCGGGATCGGAATGTGCGAGATCAACGAGGCGCCCGCAACCGCGAACAGCGCGACCCATAACGCGGAAAACACCCCAGCCAAAGGCGATTTCGCCCCGGCTTCGAAGCTCAGCGCCGCGCGGGTGAAAGACCCGGCCGACAGATAACCGGAGAACAGCGCACCGACCATGTTCGACAGGCCTTGCGCGCGGACTTCCTGATTGGCGTCGAGCAACTGCTGGGAGCGCGCCGACAGCGAGCGGGCAATCGACAGGCTGTTGACCAGCCCGAGCATGCCCACGGCCACCGCAGTCGGCAGCAATTTGAGGATCAGCTCCAGGTCGAGCGGCAGCGGGCTGAAAGGCGGCAAATGGCCAACGAACGCGCTGACCGTTTTCACATGGCCGAACATCGCCGGCCACAGCCAGACCAACAGGCTGGCCGATACCAGCGTGATCAGCAGCGTCGGCCAGCGTGGCACCAGAATCTTCAAGCCGACGCCGAGGAACAGGGTCAGCAGTCCAAGAATCAGCGATGGCTTATCGAGTTCGCCGCGATGCTCCAGCACGGCCATCAGGCTTTTCAGCGCCGTGGTCTGGCTGGGCAGATCGATGCCCATCAGGTTCGGCATCTGCCCCAAGGCAATGACCACCGCCGCGCCGAGGGTGAAACCCAGCACCACGGAATGGGAGACAAAATTGACCAGTGCGCCGAAGCGCAGCATGCCCAGCAACAGCTGGAAAACCCCGGCAATGAACGTCAGCAACAGGATCAGGCCGATGTAATCCTGACTGGCCGGAACCGCCAACGGACTGATGCTGGCGTAAAGCACGATGGAAATCGCAGCGGTCGGGCCGCAGATCAAATGCCAGGACGAACCCCATAAACACGCGATCAAGACCGGAACGATAGCGGCGTACAGGCCGTATTCAGGCGGCAGCCCGGCGATCAAGGCGTAGGCGATGGATTGCGGCAAGGCCAAAACCGCTCCGCTGAGCCCCACCACGGCATCGCGGCCCACGCTGGCGCGGGTCTGCCGGGGGAGCCAGGCGAGAAAAGGCAGGAATGTGTGGCGATTGAGCCGACCCATGAAACTCTCTTGGAAGAATTGCGGAGGGTGTAAGGGTGCGGTGTCAGCGAAGCCAGCGCAATTGTGGGAGCGAGAATTGTGGGAGCGAGCTTGCTCGCGAAGTCAATTTATCAGACGCAAAAGATGCGTCGGATTGACGGGCTTCGCGAGCAAGCTCGCTCCCACAAAAGCCAAAGTCAGCGGCTTTTACAACGTCGCCTTCACCGCCGACAGCGCATCTTTGTCATCGATCGTTTTCACGCCATCCAGCCACTTGTCGAGCACCGCCGGGTTGGCTTTGATCCAGGCTTTTGCAGCAGCGGCATTACTGACCTTGTTGTTGGTCACGTCAGCCATGATGCTGTTTTCCATGTCCTGAGTGAACGTCAGGTTGGTCAGCAGTTTGCCCACGTTCGGGCAGGCAGCAGCGTAGCCCTTGCGGGTCAGGGTGTGAACCGTGCCGGTGTCGCCGAAGTATTTCTCGCCACCCTTGAGGTAATGCATGCCCTTGATCTGCACGTTCATCGGGTGCGGTGTCCAGCCGAGGAAGGTCACGAACGCTTGCTTCTTCACGTTGCGATTCACTTCGGCGAGCATTGCCTGCTCACTGGATTCGACCAGCTTCCAGCCACCCAGGTCGAATTCGTTTTTCTTGATGATTTCCTGCAACGACAGGTTGGCCGGCGCGCCGGAGCCGATGCCGTAGATCTTCTTGCCAAACTTGTCGGCGAATTTGTTCAGATCGGCAAAGTTATGCACACCGGCATCCCAGACATAGTCCGGCACGGCCAGGGTGAATTCGGTGCCGTCGAGGTTTTTCGACAACTGCGTCACGTCACCGGTGGCGACGAATTTGTCGTAGAAACCTTGCTGCGCAGGCATCCAGTTACCGAGGAAGACATCAATCTTGCCGTCTTTCAGGCCGCCGTAGGCAATCGGCACCGCCAGCGTATCGACCTTGGCCTTGTAGCCCATGCCTTCGAGCAAAATACCGGCGATGGCGTTGGTGGCAGCAATATCGCTCCAGCCAGGATCAGCCATCTTCACGGTGCTGCAACTCTCATCAGCCGCAAATGCCGACCAGCTGCTCAAAGCCAGGACACCCATCGCAAGTGTTGTAGATAACGTCTTCATTAACTTCCCCTAGGTTCTCGTTTTTTTGGGCAGGGTCAAGGTTGTGGATAACGTGCCTTGCGCTCCAGATCGTCTAGATCGATATGGTTGCGCATGTACTGCTGACTGGCGTCTACCAGCGGCTGGTGATCCCAACTCTTCAGCTTGCCGAGTGCCAGCGACTCAGCGACAAAGCGCCGCCGGCGTTGGCTGGCGAGCACCTGGTGGTGTATCGCCGGTATATCCCATTTGGCCCGTGCTTCGGCCAGGAAATCATTGAACAGTTGCTGGTGAGCGGCCGATTGGCTCAGCTCTTCGCGCTCTTTTGGATCGTTATGAATATCGAACAGCAGGCACGGATCCTGCTCCGAATAAATAAATTTGTACGCACCGCGCCGGATCATCATCAACGGGCTGTTGGTGCCTTCTGCCATGTATTCGCCAAACACTTCATCATGGCCGCCTTCGCCGAGCAAATGCGGCAGCAGAGAGCGGCCATCCAGCGGCAAGCCTTCGTTCAGTTCACCTTCAGCCATGGCCACGAAGGTTGGTAACAGGTCGGCGGTGGACACGGCGGCAGTCACGCGACCGGGTTGGAACTGACCTGGCGAATACACCAGCATCGGCACCCGCGCCGACATCTCGAACCAGTGCATCTTGTACCAGAGGCCCCGCTCGCCGAGCATGTCGCCGTGGTCGCCGGAGAACACGATGATGGTGTCTTCGGCAAGGCCACATTCTTCAAGGGTCTGCACCAGTTTGCCGACGTTGCTGTCGATGTAGCTGCACGCACCGAAATAAGCCCGACGCGCATCGCGAATCTTGTCATCCGGCAGTGGCTTGTCCCACAGATCATAGACTTTCATCAGGCGCTGGGAATGCGGGTCCTGATCGGCTTGATCCGGCTGGAATTCCGGCAGCGGGATTTCTTCGTCGCTGTACAGATCCCAGAACGGTTTCGGGATGGTGTACGGATCGTGAGGATGGGTCATGGAAACGGTCAGGCAGAACGGCTGATCGCCATCATTGCGCACGTGATCGAACAAATACTGTTGGGCTTTGAAGACCACTTCTTCGTCGAAATCCAGCTGATTGGTGCGCACGCACGGCCCGGCTTGCAGCACCGACGCCATGTTGTGATACCAGGTCGGGCGCACGTCCGGCGCATCCCAGTTCACCGACCAGCCGTAGTCGGCCGGGTAAATATCGCTGGTCAGACGTTCTTCGTAGCCGTGCAGTTGATCCGGGCCGCAGAAGTGCATCTTGCCGGACAACGCCGTCTTGTAGCCAAGGCGGCGCAGGTAATGCGCGTAAGTCGGGACATCCGCCGGGAAATCCGCAGCGTTGTCGTAGGCGCCAATCTTGCTCGGGAGCTGGCCGCTCACCAGAGTGAAACGCGATGGCGCGCACAGTGGGCTGTTGCAGTAAGCAGCATCAAACACCACGCCTTCAGCGGCGAGGCGACTCAAGTTGGGCATTTTGACAGGAGATGAGGCGTAGAACGGCAACATCGGCGCGGCCATTTGATCGGCCATGATAAAAAGTATGTTTTTGCGCTTCATGTATTTCGCGGCATCCCATAGTGAATATTTATGCGAAAGTGCTGCGCTTGAGGATGAGACCCATGGCAGTTATGGTAAAGCCCATGCAAAACAATACCTAGGATAAGCCCAGCTTATGTTTGAAGCCCTTGGTGATATCTCGTTGGATCTGCTTCGCGCGTTCGAAGCGGCCGCACGTTTGCGCAGCTTTACCGCTGCGGCAATCGAGTTGGGCACGACTCAGCCCGCTGTGAGCCAGCAGATCAAGCGCCTTGAAGAACAACTGGCGACGCGGCTGTTCGACCGCATTTATCGCGGCATCGAACTGACCGAAGCGGGCGAAGTGTTGTTCAGCCATGTGCAGACCGGATTGCAGTCGATGGACAGCGGGCTGATCGCGATTACCCATCAGAGCCAACACGAGGTATTGCAGGTCGCCACCGACTTCGCCTTCGCCGCCTATTGGCTGATGCCGCGCCTGCACCGGTTTCATAAGGCCAATCCGGATGTGGACGTCAGCCTGGTCACCAGCGAACGCACGCACAGCATGTTGCGCGCTGATATCGACGTGGCGATTCTGTTCGGCGACGGGCGTTTCAAACAGGGCGAAAGCCGCTGGTTGTTCAGCGAGGAAGTGTTCCCGGTCTGCAGCCCACAATTGCTGGCGGGTCGCGAACCGCCGTTGACCAACGACGTGTTGCGCGAGTTTCCGCTGCTGCACTTGCGCGGCGAAGGCAGCAGCAACTGGTTTGACTGGGCGGGCGTGTTCCGCGCCCTTAACATCCCGCAGGCGCCAGCACCTGGTCAGTTGCGCTTTGACAACTACACGCTGCTGATCCAGGCCGCGATTGCCGGGCAAGGCGTGGCCATCGGCTGGCGGCATCTGGTCGACGCGCTTATTGATCAGGCGCTGCTCTGCCGACCCATCGCAGCCTCGGCGATTTCCGGTTTCGGCTATTACGTCGTCCTGCCGCAACGCAAGCGCCGCGTGCAAGTGGTGCAGCAGTTCGTGGACTGGCTGGCCAGTGAACAAGCGCGCAGTGGTGATGGATTGGCGGGACGGCCGTTGCCTTCGATTGCGGTGTGATGCCGAACAAATACGACATTCTATGTTTGTCGCTGAATCTGTTGGAGCGAGGCTTGCCCGCGAAGGCGTCGTTTCTGGTTTGGAGCTTCGGAGAATGTACTGTCCTCTTCGCGGGCAAGCCTCGCTCCAACGGGTTTGGGGCCAGTCACACCACAAAATTCACCAACTCGCGCACATGCAGATTCAACCGCAATTCATCGGCGATCCCCGCCGCTACCCGCGCCAGGCGTTCCAATGGTTCGGTCAGTCCGGGTTCGAGGGTGCTGCTGATCTGGCTGAAATGCTCGATGCTCAAGCCCGCGACGCCCTGGGGAGCGTTGACCAGTGTCCAGGCCACGTCGCTGGCGCTCAGGGATTGGAACATCGGTAATGAGTCGTCCATCTCGGCAAAATCACCCACCAGGATCAAGCGCTTGATGTCCATGCGCTGCATGCAGGCGAGCAAGGTTTGCGTGGCGCACGTCTGCTCCTGAAGATCCAGATCGCGGTCAGGCCGGTTATGTTCTGCGCCGACCGGCAGGACCTTGGCATCCAGCAGACAAATCACCGCTGAGCTGCCCGCTATGCTTTCACTGACGCGCTCGGCATCGAACAGGCTGCCGACTTTGGTGCGCAATCCCGGTCGTGGCGCCAGGGCGTTCAGGTCGTCGAGAATGGCGATGACTTCATGCTGGCGGCGCAGCATTTCAGCCATCAGTGCGCTGCCCAGGCTGCTGATCGCGCCGAACAGGACGATTTTCACGACAGGCGTTTCTGCATTCTTCATAGGAATTGATCCAGGTCTGTGGATAACTCTCGCAAAGATTCAGACTCGCAACGGTATGCAGCGTTCAGCCAATTTCCAGGGGAGATCAGGTAAATGCCAGAGATTCAGGGCTATCACGCTCACGTCTATTTCGACGCACAGACCATCGAACAGGCACGCGCCTTATGCGAGGCAGCGGCTGAGCGGTTCGGTGTGAAGATGGGGCGCATTCACGAGCGGCTGGTCGGCCCGCATGTGGACTGGAGCTGCCAGCTGGCTTTCGATCACGGGCAGTTCGCGGACCTGATGCTGTGGCTGTCGCTCAATCGGCAGGGGTTGGTGGTGCTGATTCATCCGTTGACCGGCGATGACCTGGCGGACCATACCGAGCACGCGATGTGGATGGGCGCCGTGCGGCCTTTGGATGTGGGGATGTTCAAGCTCTGATGGAATGATGGCGCAAGGACAACGTAGGAGGGGACTTGTCCCCGATGAGGCGAGCAGATCCAACCTCTGTGTCGACCGACATGGCGCCTTCCCGGACAAGTCCGGTCCTACCGAGCCCTATACAACCCGGTAGGAGGGGACTTGTCCCCGAAGAGGCCGGAACAAGCCGTATTACAAGTCCGTCCAACTTTTGGGGTCAGCTCAGTTCAGGCAACTCAGATAATCAGTTCAAAACACCATCCAGAATCGCATACACAATCCCGGTGCCCACGGCGATCAGCACGATATCGGTGCCGGTGCGGCGCCATTCGTAGCCTTCGTAATGTGGCAGGTGTTGCAGCGAACGCGCGTCGAGGCGTTTGCCGTAGCCTTGCGGCAGGCGATGGCCTTTGACCACGTGGATATTCGGCGGCAGCGGCTGGCCACGGCCGATCACGTCGCGGTGCTGTTGGATCGTGTGGCGCACGTCATCAAAATTCTCGGGCGGGCGGTTGCCACCACGGTTGTCCTGATGCGCCTGCTGCTGCGGACGGTTGTCATTGCCGCGGCCGTTGTTGGTTTTGCCGTTGCCCTGATCGTGCCCGCCATTGCTTTGCGGACCCTGGCCTTGTTGCTGGCCCGGACGGTTGTCGTCATGGTCACCGCGCTGATCTTGCGGCGCTGCTTGCAACAGCGGACTGGCGCTGATCATCAAGATGCCCAGCCCTGCAATCAAACGGTTCGGCAATTTCATGTGTTGCTCCTGGATAATTCAAGTCAGCAAAAAGGGGTTCAAGACATCAGCCTTGAACCCCTTTGCCTAACTACTTGGAACCTGCACCAAGCCGTTGATTCCTTTGTATCAGGAACTTTACCTTTAGCTGATTCGAGCGTTGCGCACGCCTTGCGAGAGCGCGGCGCACAAGCTCAATACGCCATCTACCGCCTGTTCTGGCGAAGCGGCATTGGCGATCTGATCAACCAGCGCCGAACCGACCACAACACCGTCAGCCAGGCGTGCGATTGCGGCCGCTTGCTCAGGCGTACGGATGCCGAAGCCGACGCAAATCGGCAGGCTGGTATGGCGATGCAGGCGTTCGATGGCGCCTTCGACGTGTTGCGTGGTGGCTGAACCTGCGCCCGTCACACCGGCAACCGAAACGTAGTAAACGAAACCCGAGCTGCGCTCCAGCACACGTGGCAGACGCACGTCGTCGGTGGTCGGCGTGGTCAGACGAATGAAGTCGATGCCCGATGCCTGAGCCGGAGTCGCCAGCTCGGCGTCATGCTCAGGCGGCAGGTCAACGATGATCAAGCCATCAACGCCCGCTTGCTTGGCCGCTGCGACAAAGGCCTCGACGCCAAAACGGTGGATCGGGTTGTAGTAACCCATCAGCACGATGGGCGTGGTCTGGTCGTCGACCCGGAACTCTTCAACCATCTTCAGGGTTTTCGGCAGTGTCTGTCCGGCGTCCAGCGCGCGCAGCGTGGCGAGCTGAATGGCAACGCCGTCGGCCATCGGATCGGTGAAGGGCATGCCCAGCTCGATCACGTCAGCGCCTGCCGCTGGCAAGCCCTTGAGGACTTTCAGCGAAGTGTCGTAGCCAGGATCGCCAGCGGTGATGAAGGTCACCAGAGCGGCGCGGCCTTCGGTTTTCAGCTGGGCAAAGCGTTGTTCGAGGCGGCTCATGCCAGGATCTCCTGATTCTTTTCAGCGGCGGCCATGTGATTCATGACGGTTTGCATGTCTTTGTCGCCACGGCCGGACAGGCACACCACCATCAGGTGATCGTCGCGCAAATTGGTGGCGCGCTTCATGGCTTCAGCCAGGGCGTGGGCGGTTTCCAGCGCCGGGATGATGCCTTCGAGCAGGCAGCAGTGATGGAAGGCTTCGAGGGCTTCTTCATCGGTGATGCTGACGTATTCGACACGCTTCACTTCGTGCAGGAAGGCGTGTTCCGGGCCGATGCCTGGGTAATCCAGGCCAGCGGAAATGGAGTGCGCGTCAGTGATCTGGCCGTCGGTGTCTTGCAGCAGATAGGTGCGGTTGCCGTGCAGGACGCCGGGAACACCGCCGTTCAGGCTGGCGGCATGCTTGTCGGTGTCCACGCCATGACCGCCGGCTTCGACGCCGATGATCTCCACACTGGCGTCATCAAGGAACGGATGGAACAGGCCCATGGCGTTGGAACCACCGCCGACGCAAGCGATAAGGCTGTCCGGCAGGCGGCCTTCCTTCTCCTGCATCTGCACTTTGGTTTCTTTGCCGATGATCGACTGGAAGTCGCGGACCATGGCCGGATACGGGTGCGGACCGGCAACGGTGCCGATCAGGTAGAAGGTGTCATCGACGTTGGTTACCCAGTCACGCAGCGCTTCGTTCATGGCGTCTTTCAGGGTTCCGGTGCCGGAAGTCACCGGCACGATTTCAGCGCCCAGCAGCTTCATGCGGAACACGTTGGCCTGTTGACGCTCGATGTCGGTGGCGCCCATGTAGATCACGCACGGCAGACCGAAACGCGCCGCAACGGTGGCCGTGGCCACGCCGTGCATGCCCGCGCCGGTTTCCGCGATAAGGCGCTTTTTGCCCATGCGCATGGCCAGCAACACCTGGCCGATGCAGTTGTTGATCTTGTGCGCGCCGGTGTGGTTGAGCTCTTCGCGCTTGAAGTAGATTTTCGCGCCGCCGCAGAACTCGGTCAGGCGTTCAGCGAAATACAACGGGTTCGGGCGACCGATGTAATCGCGCTGGAAGTAGGCCAGCTGCTCAAGAAATTCAGGGTCGGACTTGGCGGCTTCGTATTCGCGGTTCAGATCGAGAACCAGCGGCATCAGGGTTTCTGCAACGTAGCGGCCACCGAAGGAGCCGAACAGGCCGTTTGCATCTGGGCCAGCGCTGAATTTGGACTGGGTCATGGGACCTCCAGGTCGTTGAACGAATGAGGGAGCCGAATCGGCAATGAACACACTTTAACCAGCGCCAGCCCGGATGAAAACCGATAAGATCGACACAACCTGTCAGGAAAACTCACAGATACCATGAGCCGCGACCTTCCTCCCCTTAACGCCTTGCGCGCCTTTGAAGCGACAGCCCGCCTGAACAGCGTCAGTCAGGCGGCTGAACAGCTGCACGTCACACACGGCGCTGTCAGTCGTCAGCTGAAAGTCCTCGAAGAACACTTGGGCGTGGTGCTGTTTATCAAGGACGGACGTGGCCTGAAACTCACAGATGCCGGAATTCGGTTGCGTGACGCCAGCAGCGATGCTTTCGACCGCCTGCGCAGTATCTGCGCTGAATTAACCCAGGGCGGCGCAGATGCGCCGTTCGTGCTGGGTTGTTCGGGAAGTTTGCTGGCGCGCTGGTTCATCCCACGGCTTGGACGACTGAACGCCGAGCTGCCGGACCTGCGCCTGCACTTGTCGGCCGGGGAAGGCGATCTTGATCCGCGTCGTCCTGGACTCGACGCGCTGCTGATTTTTGCCGAACCGCCATGGCCAGCGGACATGCAGGTCTTCGAGCTGGCCAGCGAGCGTATCGGTCCGGTATTGAGCCCGCGTTTCGCGCACTTTGAGCGCCTGCAGGACGCGCCGGCCAAGGTGTTGCTCGACGAAACCCTGCTGCAAACTACTTCACGCCCGCAAGCGTGGCCCAGCTGGGCGCAGCAAAACGGCATCGATCCACAGACGCTGCGCTATGGGCAAGGGTTTGAGCATTTGTATTATTTGCTGGAAGCGGCCGTTGCGGGCCTGGGCGTTGCGATTGCACCTGAACCTTTGGTTGCAGATGACCTTAAGGCGGGACGCCTGGTGGCACCGTGGGGTTTCAGTGAAACCCCGGCGCAACTGGCGTTGTGGGTTCCCAAACGTGCCGTTGATGGGCGCGCTCAATCGCTAGCGAAGTGGCTAAAAAATGAGCTGAGGCGTTCGGGGAACCCGCAATAGCGACCAATCAATTACCGCGTTTGCACAGCAGGTAAGCGGCCAGCAGGCCAACTGCACCAACGGCTACACCAGCGGTAGTCCATGGGTGTTCTTGAGCGTAGTCACGGGTAGCAACGCTGGTTTCGCGAGTCTTGACCTTGACGTCTTCGTACACGTCGCTGAGCAGGCTGCGCGAATGGCTCAGGGCACTTTCTGCGTTGGCTTTCAGGCTTTTCAGCGTTCTGCGCGACTCGTCCGAAGCGTCCGATTTCAGGCTTTCCAGGGACTTGAGCAGACTTTCGATTTCCGCTTCCATGCTTTTCAACGAGGCTTTACTAAGTGAATTACTAGCCATGATGTTTCTCCTGCAAGGTGAGTGGCGTGTGTTGTTTCCGACTACAGCGCTTTCAGAAAGTGCGGTGCTGTTTTCGGAAATCGCTGAACTTTTCCGCAGAAATTCCCCACAGAGGTATGGAGCGTGATCACTGCTACGCTCGTAATGACCCTTTAGGAGAACTGCCATGACTGATCACCACACGTACAAGAAGATCGAGCTGGTTGGCTCGTCGACCACGACTATCGAAGACGCGATCAACAACGCTCTGGCCGAGGCAAGCAAAAGCCTTCAGCACCTGGAGTGGTTTGAAGTTCTGGAAACCCGTGGTCACATCGAAGGCGGCAAGGTCGCCCATTATCAGGTCACCATCAAAGTCGGTTTTCGCATCGTCAATAGCTGATCCGGCCTGAACTTTTACGCTGGCGCAATGCCATAAACTCCGCCCGCTGTCGCGAAATCGTTGGCGTGGCTAATGTATTCAGGTCCTTCCAAGTGCATTGTGCTGAGGCGACCTGTTTTGGCTGACGAAGGAGTGAGACCAATGAAGAAGTTACTGTTGGCGGTAGGTCTGTTGAGCATTGCTGGCACCACAATGGCTGCCGGTAAGCCATGCGATGACGTGAAAGCGGAAATCGACGCAAAGATCAAGGCAAACGGCGCTACGTCCTACACGCTTGAAGTCGTCGAAAAAGGCAGCGTGACCGACAAGAAAGTTGTCGGCAGCTGTGATGGCGGCACCAAGGAAATTGTGTATCAGCGCGGCTGATCAGATTGCGGAATATAAAAAACCGACTCGTTGAAGTCGGTTTTTTTTGGCGCGCTGAGCGACATTTTGTAGGACCGGCTTCAGCCGGGAGAGCGCTCTCCCGGCTGAAGCCGGTCCTACGACTTACCCGCGCGCGGTTTCGGCGAGGATTTCATACGAGCGCAACCGATCGGCGTGATCGTACATGTCGCAGGTGAAGATCAGCTCATCCGCATCGGTCTGTTCCAGCAGCACATCCAGCTTGGCGCGGATTTTCTCCGGGCCACCGACCATCGCCAGGCCGAGGAAGTCACCCACCGCTTCGCGTTCATGAGGCAACCACAGGCCTTCCATGCTCTTGACCGGCGGACGCTGCATCAGCGATTGGCCGCGCATCAGCGCCAGAATGCGCTGGTACACCGAGGTCGCGAGGTATTCGGCGTGCTCATCGGTATCCGCGGCGGCCAAGGGAATCCCGAGCATCACGTACGGCTTGTCGAGCACCGCCGAAGGCTGGAAGTGATTGCGATAGACGCGGATCGCCTCGTGCATGTAGCGCGGCGCAAAGTGCGAGGCGAAGGCATATGGCAAACCGCGTTGGCCTGCCAGTTGCGCACTGAACAAACTCGAACCCAGCAACCAGATTGGCACGTTGGTGCCCGAACCTGGCACCGCGATCACGCGCTGATCCGGGGTGCGCGGGCCGAGGAAAGCCGCAAGCTCAGTGACGTCATCCGGGAAGTCATCGGCGCTACCGGAGCGCTCGCGGCGCAGGGCGCGCGCGGTCATTTGATCGGAGCCGGGTGCACGGCCCAGGCCCAGGTCGATGCGGCCCGGATACAGGCTCGCCAGTGTGCCGAATTGTTCGGCGATGACCAGCGGCGCGTGATTGGGCAACATGATGCCGCCCGCGCCGACGCGAATCGTCGAAGTGCCGCCCGCCAGATAGCCCAGCAGCACGGCCGTGGCAGAACTGGCGATACCGTCCATGTTGTGGTGCTCGGCCACCCAGAAGCGGTTGTAACCGAGTTTTTCGACGTGTTGCGCCAGATCCAGCGAGTTGCGCAGGGATTCTGCCGGACCTTTGTCGTGGCGCACAGGCACCAGATCGAGGGTTGAGATTTTTACATCGGCAAGACGTTTCATAGGCCGCTACATCTCCTCATCAGTGGTTTTGCAGGCCTGGCCCATGAAGACGCAGATGACCAAAAGCCCACAGCTGTGAATGAAAATGAGGGCATATGCTCCAGATTCAATGCCCAATCAGGAAATATCCTACTAATTAACTAGGTTTCTCCTCTACGTTGAACTTTATAAAGCCAGCTATCCTCAGAACCTTCGTCCATGTGCGAAACCTCGCACGCATCCATGAGGAGACATCATGAGCATCGTCAAGAAAGCATCCGCCCATTGGGAAGGTGATCTGAAATCCGGTATCGGCAGCATCTCGACTGAAACCGGCGTTCTGCGCGAAGCCCCATATGGCTTCAAAGCCCGTTTCGAAGGCGGCAAAGGCACCAACCCAGAAGAATTGATCGGCGCAGCCCACGCGGGCTGTTTCTCCATGGCACTGTCGATGATCCTCGGCGGCGCAAACTTGACTGCAGAAAGCATCGACACCACCGCTGACGTGACCCTCGACCAGGTCGACGGTGGTTTCGCCATCACTGCGGTACACCTGACTCTGAAGGCCAAAGTGCCGGGCGCGACTCAGGAACAGTTCGACGAGCTGACCAAGCAGGCCAAAGAAGGCTGCCCGGTTTCCAAAGTCCTGAACGCCAAAATCACCCTGGACGCTACGCTGGTCAGCTGATTGACTCCGTCGCACCCAATGACCCGCTCGGTTAAACCGACCGGGTCTTTTTTTCAGGCCTCGACGTCCATCATCCAGTACCTGCGCACTTGCCGGCGCTGCCAGTGGGAATTGTATTGGTGGCTCTCGCGGGTGTGAGCGACCAGTTGGCAACCGCCCTCCTCGGCTTGACCCAGGTGGAAGGATCGCGCCGCGCCAATGGCCTCTTTATCCGAGCCATAGAAAGCAATGACCCGGACTTCCAGCCCGGAAAACGTCCAGCCTTCGCCCGGCAAATGGCCGGTCATGGGGATCGCATGCAGAATGGCCAGGCGTTGAATCAAGGTGCCAAACGTGCCGATATGAGTGAAATCCCCAGTCCTCAGTGGGCCTTGGCGCGTCGCGTTGTGCAGCACCAAATCCTGATCAATCTCACCTTTGCTCTCTTCGCGGATATCGGTGACGTCGCAGCACAGTCGGCCCTGATTGGTGTCGAGCAACAGCACGATCTGATTGATGAAGATGGGCTCGGCACTCATGTTGCTGATCAGGCACAGCGAGCCGATGCCTTTGCCTGCGCCACGATTGATGATGATGCGCGGCCTGCGCTGGCGGCGGTAATTGTTCAAAAGCAATTGCGCGTACATCACCCAGACAATCAGCGTGCCGATGCTGATCATCACGGTCAGGGCGTCTTTGTACTGGATGACCCATTGGATAAAAGGGGAATTCATTACTACTCGCAGTCAAATGGTCGTCCCGCTCTGATAGACCATCCGGGCAGAAGTTCGACCCGTGCGACCAACGTAGAACGAACTTGCACGGGCGCGTTGAGGTCTATGAAACACTGCAGCGCTGGCGCGGTAATCTGCCTGATGTCCCGCTGCGGACCGTATCGAAGGAGTCGAGCATGAAACGTTTTGCATTAGCCGTGATAGGGACTGTAATGGCCACCAGTGTCCTGGCTGCACCTAAATCCTGCGAAGAACTCAAAGCCGAGATCGAAGCCAAGATCCAGGCCAACAACGTCAACTCCTACACTCTGGAAATCGTCAGCAATGACGAAGTCCACGATCAGAATATGGTCGTCGGTACGTGCGACAACGGCACGAAAAAGATCATTTATCAGAAAAATGATCGCTAGATGCAGTTTGATTCCTCTTGCTCGACCAGCTCATTGCGTTGCGCGTCATAGAGCCAGGCAGTAATGGAGTTGTGGATCGAGCGGACTTCGATCATGTAGCGCTGCCCCGCCGCGAAATGGTCGTATTTCAGGTCGATGTAGCAGGTCAGCTCGGTGAAATCGTCGCTCATTGCGCTGAAACCGCCGTAGTTGATTTCGTAGTCGTAACGCACCTGAAGCTCGTGGCTGCCGGGTGGGACCTGGAAGTAGCGTCCGTCGTAAGTGGTCACGCCGTCGACTTTATCGGCCATCACCATTTTGCCGGTGATGGTGCGCATATCGACCCAGGCTTGTTGCGGGTTCACCGCTGGCATGGGGCCGGCACATCCGGTCAGGGCGGTCAGGGCGAGGATGAGCGAAAGGTAGCGCATGGTTGGCTCCGTATGGACGGACAGCGATGATAGTTGCGTAACGGCAGTGCTGTCCGGCATAACGCGTGATGTTTCGAATGTTGAGGCGGTCCATGCCAAGTATTACCCTTTCCCGCCTGGGGCGCAGCCTGCCGTTAGTGGCGCTTGTGTTGCTCGGTGGTTGTTCCAGCGTCAATTATTACGACCAGTTGGTGAGCGGTCAGTTGCAGCTCTTGCGCGCCAGGCAGCCGGTAACCGAAGTCATCGCCGACCCGACGCGCAGCCCGCGTCTGCGCCAGATGCTGGAGCATTCACAACAGGCCCGGACCTTCGCCAGCCGTCAGTTGCACCTGCCGGACAATCGCAGCTATCGCCTGTATGCCGATCTGGGCCGCCCGTATGTGGTCTGGAATGTGTTCGCCACGGGCGAGTTCTCGCTGGAACCGGTCACCCATTGTTTCCCGATTGCTGGCTGCGTGGCCTATCGCGGCTATTACAGCGTGGGCGGCGCACGGGGTGCGGCGGCGTTGCAGCGCCAGGCCGGGCAAGATGTGTATGTCAGCGGCGTCGAGGCTTATTCGACCCTGGGCTGGTTTGACGATCCGATCCTCAGCTCAATGCTGGGCTGGGGCGATGAACGCCTGGCGACCTTGATCTTCCACGAGCTGGCGCACCAGCAGTTCTACGTGAAGGACGACAGCGAGTTCAATGAGTCCTTCGCCAGCTTTGTCGAGCAGGAAGGCACTCGCCAATGGCGCGCCGCACGAGGCTTGCCCGCCGAGCGCCTGTCGCAATCCAGGCAGCGCGATCAGTTCACCCGGTTGGTGCTCGACACGCGGGAACGCCTCAAGCGGCTCTACAGCCAACCCTTGAATGCTGAGCAGATGCGCGAGGGCAAAGCGGCGGAATTCGAAACGCTGCGCAACAACTACCGCGCATTGCGCGATACCCAGTGGGCTGGCGACAAGCGCTATGACGCCTGGATCAACGCACCGCTGAACAACGCCAAACTGCTGCCCTTCGGACTGTACGACCAATGGGTGCCGGCGTTTGCAGCGCTGTTCAAACAGGTCGATGGGGATTGGGCGGCGTTTTACGCGGCGGTGGAGCGGTTGGGTGGGTTGCCGATGGCGGAGCGCAAAACAGCACTTCGCGGGCTATCCCGGACTGACTGACAACGTGTGAGAGTGAGCTTGTGTGGGAGCAAGTTGTTGTGGGAGCGAGCTTGCTCGCGAAGCCAATTCCGCCAACACATTTTCGTTGGCTGAAATACTGCCTTCGCAAGCAAGTTTGCCCCCACGGCATTTGCGACGTTGCTGATATCGGCTTATTTCAGCCCTGACATCTTCTCGATTGCGCCTTTTAGTTCGGCGTCCGAGCAGTCGGCACAGGTGCCTTTTGCCGGCATGGCACCGATGCCGGTGATGGCCTTGGCCAGCAGGCCGTCCAAACCGCCTTGCTCTTTGGCGCGGGTTCCCCAGGCTGCAGCGTCGCCGATTTTCGGAGAGTTCAGCAAACCGGTGCCGTGACATGCATTGCAGTGCTTGGCGATAACGTCATCCGGCGACTTGGCCCCTCCGGCGCCACCCGCCGCCGCAACGACTTCCATCCCTGCGCATTCCTTGCCCTGAACGCAAACCTGGCCCACCGGCTCCAGCCGTTTAGCGATTTCGTCATTGGTTGCTGCCTGAGCGGTGAACGCCCAAAAAGTCAACGTAGCAGCAACTGCCAGAATCTTATTAGTTAGGTTCACGCTTACACCCTCATGGTGACTATTCACGCCCGCAGCCACGGTTTAGCAGGCGGGCGCAAGTATAGCGTTTAGCCTGTCAGTCCGAAACACCCTTATAACAAGAAGGGTTATTCCCTGACAGTCTAGCGTTTTCGGCGTATTTGTCGCTGTCCCGTAACTACGGGGCAATCTACGCTCTCATATTAGAAATTGGCCGGTGTAGCTGCGCTGATTAGTCGCGCCGGAACATCAAACGGGTTGCGAAAACGATGTGGCTTGGTGCTCTCGAAATAATAGCTGTCGCCTGCTTCGAGAATATACGTATCCAGGCCGACCACCAGTTCCAGTCGTCCTTCGACGAGGATGCCGGTTTCTTCACCCTCATGAACCAGCATCTCGATGCCGGTATCGGCACCTGGCGGATAGATCTCGTTCAGGAATGCGATTGAGCGGCTCGGATGCGCCTTGCCCACCAGTTTCATGGTGACCGCGCCGTCCGAGATATCGATCAGCTCGCTGGCCTTGTAAACCACTTGCGTTGGATTTTCTTGCTCAAGCTCTTCGGAAAAGAACTCCACCATGGACATCGGTATACCGCCGAGCACTTTCCGCAGGGAACTGATCGATGGGCTTACGCTGTTTTTTTCGATCATGGAAATAGTGCTGTTGGTCACGCCGGCTCGCTTGGCGAGTTCGCGCTGGGACAGGCCCTTGAGTTTACGAATGGATTGCAGTCGTTCACCGACGTCCAATGCGGCAGTCCTCCTGATTCAGTCTGGTTAGGTCGAGATGAACGCCATGATGGCAACAGCGTTCAGTATTTACAACACTTCGACCGGCCAGGGACTGACTGAGGAGACTAGCGGCCAGCAAGGGCCGCGCTTGAATGGACAGGTGAATGCTGGCGAAAGGCTGTCAGGCCCCGGAATAGAGCCTTGGCACCCGGCGCAAGTTGCAGAAAATCCGATAGGGGATGGTTCCGGCGCGGGCTGCGACATCACTGGCCAGAACGTTCTTGCCCCACAGCTCGACGCGGCTGCCCAGCCCGGCTTGCGGCAAATGGGTCAGATCGACGCACAACATGTCCATGGATACCCGACCCAACAGCTGGCTCGGCTGGCCGTCGATCCACACCGGCGTGCCGGTGGGTGCCTCGCGTGGATAGCCGTCGGCATAACCCATGGCGACCACGCCGACACGACTGGTGCGCTCGGTAATAAACGCTGCGCCGTAACCGACCGGCTCACCGGCAGGCAACTCACGTACGCAGATCACTTTCGATTCCAGGGTCATGACCGGTTGCAACTGATCGGCCAGCACCTGCGGCTGATCGAAGGGTGTCGCGCCGTAGAGCATGATGCCGGGGCGAATCCAGTCGCTGGGCATATTCGGCCAGCCGAGCACGGCAGGTGAATTGCGCAAGCTGATTTCAGCTGCCAAACCCTGGCGTGCGGCTTCGAACACCGCCAATTGGTCCTGGCTGCACGGATTGTCCAGTTCGTCGGCGCGAGCGAAGTGACTCATCAGGACGATCTTCGCCACTTTGCCGCTGGCCAGCAGACGTTGATAACCGGCCCGGAAATCCTTGGGGTGCAGGCCAACGCGGTGCATGCCCGAATCCAGCTTGAGCCAGGCAATGATCGGCTTGCGCAAGCTGGCCTGCTCGATGGCTTCGAGCTGCCACAACGAATGCACTACACACCAGAAATCATGCTCGACGATCAGCGCCAGTTCATCAGCCTCGAAAAAGCCTTCCAACAGCAGGATCGGCGCGCGAATACCTGCTTCGCGCAGTTCCAGCGCTTCTTCGATACAGGCCACGGCGAAACCGTTGGCTTCGGCTTCCAGGGCCTGGGCGACCTGTACGGCGCCATGACCATAAGCATCGGCCTTGATCACCGCGAGTGCCTTGGCTCCCGTGGCTTGGCGGGCTAGCTGGTAGTTGTGACGCAGGGCTTGAAGATCGATTAAGGCGCGAGCTGGACGCATGATGGGGATCTGATAGTGGGTTAAGACTGTTGGAGCGAGGCTTGGTGTAGGACCGGCTTTAGTCGGGAGGGCAATTGACGCCTTCGCGACTAAAGTCGCTCCTACAGCCGATTCGCGGGCAAGCCTCGCTCCTACGGATTTGTTGCTTACGGTTACGGCAGCGCGGCAATCACGGACAACTCCACCAGAATTTCCGGCTCGCAGAGTTTGGCTTCAACCGTGGCACGCGCTGGCGCGACGCCTTTTGGCAGCCAGGTGTCCCAGACGCTGTTCATGCCTGCGAAGTGGGCGTCGATGTCTTTCAGGTAGATCGTCACCGACAGGATGCGGCTTTTGTTGGTCCCGGCCAGATCCAGCAAGCGTTCAATGCTGCCGAGGGTCTCGCGGGTCTGCTGCTCGATCCCGCTAGTCAGGTCGTCGCCCACTTGACCGGACAGATACACGGTGCCGTTGTTGACCACGACCTGGCTCATGCGCTCATTAGTGAGCTGGCGCTGGATTGACATGTTGGGCGATCTCCTTGGTACTGCCATAGCGATAGATATTCAGGCCTTCAGCACTGATCTGCGGCGTTTTGCGCGAAATCAGATCGGCCAGCAAACGGCCCGAACCGCAGGCCATCGTCCAGCCCAGTGTGCCATGGCCGGTATTGAGAAACAGGTTGCTGAACGGCGTGGCGCCGACAATCGGCGTGCCGTCCGGCGTGGTTGGACGCAGGCCGGTCCAGAAACTGGCCTGGGTCAGATCACCGCCCTGAGGATAGAGGTCGCCAACGATCATCTCCAGCGTTTCGCGCCGACGAGGATTGAGCGACAGATCGAAACCGGCGATTTCCGCCATGCCGCCGACGCGGATACGGTTGTCGAAACGGGTGATCGCGACCTTGTAGGTCTCGTCGAGAATCGTCGAAGTCGGGGCCATGGCCGGATTGGTGATCGGCACGGTCAGCGAGTAACCCTTGAGCGGGTAAACCGGCGCCTTGATGCCCAACGGCTTGAGCAACTGTGGCGAATAACTGCCCAGCGCCAGCACGTAGCGGTCAGCCGTTTCGAGCTTGCCGTCGATCCACACGCCATTGACGCGGCTACCGGCAAAATCGATGCGCTCGATGGACTGATTGAAGCGGAACTCGACGCCCAGGTTCACCGCCATCTCAGCAAGACGCGTGGTGAACAGCTGGCAATCGCCGGTCTGGTCATTGGGCAGACGCAACGCGCCGGCGAGAATATCGGTGACGCTGGCCAATGCCGGTTCGACCCGGGCGATGCCGGCGCGGTCGAGCAGCTCGTACGGCACGCCTGACTGTTCGAGTACGGCAATGTCCTTGGCGGCGTTATCCAGTTGCGCCTGGGTGCGGAACAATTGGGTGGTGCCCAGCGTGCGGCCTTCGTAGGCGATGCCGGTTTCGGCACGCAGCTCATCAAGGCAATCGCGGCTGTATTCGGACAGGCGAACCATGCGCTCTTTATTGATCGCATAGCGGCTGGCTGTGCAATTGCGCAGCATTTGCGCCATCCACAGGTACTGATCGATATTGGCAGTGGCCTTGATCGCCAGAGGCGCATGGCGTTCCAGCAGCCATTTGATGGCTTTGAGCGGCACGCCAGGCGCGGCCCAGGGCGACGCATAACCCGGCGAAACCTGGCCGGCGTTGGCGAAACTGGTTTCCATGGCTGCAGCAGGCTGACGGTCGACAACCGTGACCTCGAAACCTGCACGCGCCAGATAATAGGCACTTGTCGTACCGATCACACCACTACCAAGGACCAGAACGCGCATGTCGATGACCTCATCGCGGATATCCGCTGACGTTTTGAAGTTTTAATCAAGGATGTGTGCAGTATATGCAGCATCTGGCAGTGCTTTTCACCATATAAACGCCTATATTCGGCGGAAATTCTCGGTAAAGAACGCTTTGATAGAGGGGGTTTCCCTTGCGTACAGAACATCAGTCAAAACGTGAGCTGGACAAGATCGATCGCAACATTCTGCGCATCCTTCAGGCCGATGGTCGAATTTCGTTCACCGAGCTGGGCGAGCGCGTCGGTTTGTCCACCACGCCGTGCACGGAGCGGGTCCGCAGGCTGGAACGTGAAGGCATCATCATGGGCTACAACGCCCGGCTCAATCCGCAGGCGCTCAAAGCCAGCCTGCTGGTTTTCGTCGAGATCAGCCTGGATTACAAATCCGGCGACACCTTCGAAGAATTCCGCCGCGCCGTGCTGAAACTGCCCCATGTGCTGGAATGCCATCTGGTTTCAGGCGACTTCGATTACCTGGTCAAGGCGCGCATTTCAGAGATGGCGTCCTACCGCAAACTACTCGGCGACATCCTCCTCAAACTCCCGCATGTGCGCGAATCCAAGAGCTACATCGTGATGGAAGAGGTGAAAGAGAGTTTGAATCTGCCGATTGCGGAGTGACGACGCCAGGCTTGGAATGCATTCCGTAGGACCGGCTTTAGCCGGGAGAGGGCCAGTCCCTTCGGAGCGGCTGTGTTGTAAGGACATTAGCCCTCCCGGCTGAAGCCGGTCCTACGGACTCGGTGTTCGATTACACCAAAACCTGCCGCGTCGACGCCATGTACGCGTGAATTTGCTTCTCGACCCGCGGGTGGATCATCTCCACGGGGCGGCGGCCGTTGGGGCATGGCAGCGTCGGCGTGGTGCCGAACAGGCGACAGATCAACGGGCGTTCGCCGTACACGGTGCAGCCGTTGGGGCCCAGATGCACGCAATTGAGTTCGTCCATGGCCGCTTCCTGCTCGGCTGCCGTCTTGCGTGGCAGACGGGACATTTCTTCCGGCGACGTAGTCACCGGCCCGCAGCAGTCATGGCAGCCAGGAACGCACTCGAAAGACGGAATCTGCTGACGCAGCGAGCGAATTTTCTGACTGTTGCAGCTCATTGGACCGATTACCCCGTGTGAATGGGCGCGATTCTGCCTCAGTTACCCAACTCAGGACAGTGCCGTCGGACCGATCCTTGCTCGCGTCGGAACCTGCGGCTTATCCTCCGTGAAGTTTTTCAAACACCGCCAACGGAACCCACGCCATGGACGCCCGCGCCCGACCCTTTGCCGCGACCAGTGAACACGCCGCTTCTTATTACGCCGCCAGCAGCCATCCGCAACCGGATCATCCGCCGTTGCAAGGCGAGCAGCAGGCGGATGTGTGCGTGGTGGGCGGCGGGTTTTCCGGGCTCAACACCGCCATCGAGCTGGCCGAACGCGGGCTGAGCGTCGTGTTGCTCGAAGCGCGCAAGATCGGCTGGGGTGCGAGCGGGCGTAATGGCGGTCAGTTGATTCGTGGCGTCGGCCATGGCCTTGAGCAGTTCGCCAATGTGATCGGCAACGACGGCGTGCGCCAGTTGAAACTGCTGGGGCTGGAAGCCGTGGAGATCGTGCGCCAGCGCGTCGAGCACTACGCCATCGATTGCGATCTGACCTGGGGTTATTGCGACTTGGCCAACAAACCGCGCGATCTGGTCAGTCTGGCCGAAGACGCCGAAGAGCTGCGCAGCCTCGGTTACCGCCATCATCTGCAATTGCTGCAAGCCAGCGAAATGCACAGCGTGGTGGGTTCTGATCGGTATGTCGGCGGCATGATCGACATGGGTTCCGGGCATTTGCATCCGTTGAATCTGGCGCTGGGCGAAGCGGCTGCGGCGCGGTCACTGGGTGTTCAAGTGTTTGAGCACTCGGCGGTAACGCGTATCGACTACGGCCCGCAGGTCAAAGTGCATACCGCCCAAGGCTCGGTCGCGGCCAAAACCCTGGTGCTGGCCTGCAATGCTTACTTGAATGACCTCAATCCGCAGTTGAGCGGCAAGATCCTGCCCGCCGGCAGCTACATCATCGCCACCGAACCCTTGAGCGAAACTCAGGCTCATCAACTGCTGCCACAAAACATGGCGGTGTGCGACCAGCGCGTGACGGTAGATTACTTCCGGCTCTCGGCGGATCGCCGCCTGTTGTTCGGCGGTGCCTGTCATTATTCCGGGCGTGATCCTCAGGACATCGCGGCCTATATGCAGCCCAAGATGCTTCAGGTGTTCCCGCAGCTGGCCGGGGCGAAGATCGATTATCAATGGGGCGGCATGATTGGCATCGGCGCCAACCGCCTGCCGCAAATTGGCAGGCTGGCGGATCAGCCCAACGTGTATTACGCCCAGGCTTACGCCGGGCATGGCCTGAACGCCACGCACCTGGCAGGCAAGTTGTTGGCCGAGGCCATCGCCGGGCAGCACAGCGATGGCTTCGATTTATTCGCCAAAGTCCCGCACATGACCTTCCCCGGCGGCAAACACCTGCGCTCGCCGCTGCTGGCGCTGGGGATGTTGTGGCATCGGTTGATGGAGTTGCGCTGAAATTCTATGAATTGGAATGCATCCCGTAGGACCGGCTTCAGCCGGGAGAATGCCCTCCCGGCTAAAGCCGGTCCTACGGGTTTTCATATTTCCATGGTTGTAGGGCGAGATGTCACTCTCTCCAAAACGGCTTCAACCCTTCCGTCCTGGCCTGCCCCGGCGTGATGCCAATATCCTGCAACTCATCCAGGGTCAGGTTCAGCAGCACTTTGCGTGACGTCCAGCGATGGCCATACAGAGCCCAGCGACTCAGCTTAGGGGCGCAGGCTGTCTTGACGACAACTGCTTGCCCTTCACTCAGTTCCTGGCTGTAAAGCGCCAACCGCACATCACTGAACCCGTTCATTGTTCAAACCCTCATCACGTTGTCTGTGGCGACATGATGGCTGCGCGGGAGAAACCGTTACAGATCCAAACAAATCTATTAATTTGCATACAGATGATTTCAAACTTGTCCTGAATGCTGTATTTTTCACGCATCTGTATGGTTTCCATTTATATAGCGGCCGGAAGTACGCCATGACCCTCTACGTCAACCTCGCCGAGTTACTCGGCTCGCGGATTGAAAACGGTTTTTATCGTCCTGGCGACCGGCTGCCTTCAGTGCGCGCCTTGAGTGTCGAGCATGGCGTCAGCCTGAGCACCGTGCAGCAGGCGTATCGGCTGCTGGAAGACAATGGCCTCGCGGCGCCAAAGCCCAAATCCGGGTATTTCGTGCCCGCCAGCCGCACGGTTCCGGCGCTGCCGGTGATCGGTCGTCCGGCGCAGCGGCCGGTGGATATCTCCCAGTGGGATCAGGTGCTGGAGCTGATTCGCGCCAAGACCGATCCCAAGCTCCAGCAACTTGGACGGGGCATGCCGGACGTGACCAGTCCGACGCTGCGGCCGTTGCTGCGTGCCATGGCGAGGATCAGCCGGAATCAGGACATGCCTGGTCTGTATTACGACAATATCTACGGCACCCAGACACTTCGCGAGCAAGTCGCGCGTCTGCTGCTGGATTCGGGCTGCAACCTCACCGCCAATGACCTGGTGATTACCACCGGCTGCCATGAAGCGCTGTCGTCCAGCATCCGCGCCATCTGTGATCCCGGCGATATCGTGGCGGTGGACTCGCCGAGCTTTTTCGGCGCCATGCAAACCCTCAAGGGGCTGGGCATGAAAGCCCTGGAAATCCCCACCGATCCGCTGACCGGGATCAGCCTCGACGCGTTGGAGCTGGCATTGGAGCAGTGGCCGATCAAGGCCATACAGTTGACGCCCAGCTGCAACAATCCACTGGGCTACGTCATGCCTGAAGCACGCAAGCGGGCGCTGTTGACCCTGGCCCAGCGCTTTGACGTGGCGATCATCGAAGACGATGTGTATGGCGATCTGTCCTACACGTACCCGCGACCACGCACCATCAAGTCCTTCGACGAAGATGGCCGGGTGCTGTTGTGCAGTTCGTTTTCCAAGACGCTGGCGCCGGGGCTGCGCATTGGTTGGGTTGCACCGGGACGCTACCTTGAGCGGGTGCTGCACATGAAATACATCAGCACCGGTTCCACCGCGCCGCAGCCTCAACTGGCGATCGCCGAGTTTCTGCAGGGCGGGCATTACGAGCCCCATTTGCGGCGTATGCGCAGCCAGTATCAGCGCAGCCGCGACTTGATGATTGACTGGGTGGCGCGTTACTTCCCGGCGGGCACGCGAGTCAGTCGGCCGCAGGGCAGCTTCATGTTGTGGGTCGAGCTGGCCGAGGATTTCGATACTCAGCGCCTGAATCGGGCATTGCTGCCGCAAGGCGTACAGATCGCGGTGGGCAGTATTTTTTCTGCTTCGGGCAAGTACCGCAATTGCCTGCGAATGAACTACGCCGCCAAGCCCACGGCGGATGTCGAGGCGGCCGTACGCACCGTCGGCCAGACCATTTCGCAACTGATCGCCCAGCAGTAATACGCCTGGCGTAACTTTTATCGGGTTTCGAGGGTCATATCGCCATATCGAAGTGTGCGGGTGGTGAGTTTGAAGAGAGCGTGGGCGTCGTCCCTTTGTCTGCTATTTGCGTTGTGCGTCAGTGGCTGCGCCCATGTCAGTATTCCCAATAAACCGAGTCAGGCGTTGCCGCCGACGGATTCGGCGTTCGGCCGCTCGATTCAGTCCATGGCCATGCCCCATGAAGGCCGTTCGGGATTTCGCCTGCTGCCCAACAGCACCGAAGCCTTCATGGCCCGCGCCGAGCTGATCCGCAATGCGCGCACCAGCCTGGACTTGCAGTACTACATCGTTCACGACGGCCTGAGCACTCGCGCCCTCATCGACGAGTTGCTCAAAGCGGCAGATCGCGGCGTTCGGGTGCGAATCCTGCTGGATGACACCACCAGCGACGGCCTCGATCAGGCCATCGCCACCCTCGCCGCGCACCCGAACATTCAGATCCGCCTGTTCAACCCGCAAGAGCTGGGCCGCGAAACCGGCGTGACGCGCAGCATGGGCCGCCTGTTCAATTTGTCCCGCCAACATCGACGCATGCACAACAAGCTGTGGCTGGCCGACAGCAGCGTGGCGATTGTCGGTGGGCGCAATCTGGGCGACGAGTATTTCGACGCCGAGGAAAACCTCAATTTCACCGATATCGACATGCTCAGCGTCGGCCCGGTGGCGCAGCAATTAGGGCACAGCTTCGATCAATACTGGAACAGCGCGCTCAGCAAACCCATCGCCGAATTCATGTACTTCCTGCCGACCGTGCGCGACCTCGCCAAGGCGCGGGTGCAGCTCGAAGACTCGCTGGAGAAGTCGCACCAGCAACACCGCGCCTTGTACGACCGCTTGATGGCCTACAAAACCCAGCCGCGCATGAAAACCTGGCTCAACGAGCTGATCTGGGCGCATAACCAGGCGCTGTGGGATGCGCCGACCAAGGTGCTGGCCCGCGACGAGCCGGACCCGCACTTGCTGCTGACCACGCAGCTGGCCCCGGAACTGCTCAACGTTCATGAAGAATTGGTGCTGATTTCCGCCTATTTCGTGCCCGGCAACGAAGGCCTGACTTACCTCACGGGGCGTGCCGATGCGGGGGTCGCGGTGAGTTTGCTGACCAACTCTCTGGAAGCCACGGATGTTCCGGCGGTACACGGCGGTTACGCGCCCTATCGCAAGGCGTTGCTTGAGCATGGCGTTAAGCTGTTCGAAATGCGTCGCCAACCGGGCGATACCGGGACCAGCGGCGGCAGCGGTCCGCATCTGTTCAAGAAAGCCGCGTTCATCAACAGCGGCTCGGACTCCAGCCTGCACAGCAAGGCGATGATTTTTGATCGACAGAAAATCTTTGTTGGCTCGTTCAATTTCGATCCGCGTTCGGTGCTGTGGAATACCGAAGTCGGCGTGTTGGTCGACAGCCCGCAGCTCACTGAATACTTGCGCGAACTGACCCTGCAAGGCATGGCGCCGGCCTTGAGCTATCAGGCGAAGCTGGAGGACGGCAAAGTGGTGTGGGAAACCGAGGACGACGGCAAGATCCACACCTTGCACAAGGAACCGGGTGACGCATGGCGCCGCTTCAATGCGTGGTTCAGCAGCGCCGTCGGCCTGGAGAAAATGCTCTAGGCTGCGACCGGCTGTACGCCGAAAGCGCCGCGCCGCTGCGACAAGAGCACTAACCCGAATGCGCCCGCTGCCATCAACAGCGGCAGTGCCTGCCCGCTGACCCATTGGCTGCCCGCTCCGGCCGCCAATGGCCCGATCAGACAACCAATCCCCCAAAGTTGCGCGACATGGGCGTTGGCGCGGACCAGCGAATCGTCGCGAAAACGCTCGCCGATCAGGATCAGCGACAAGGTGAACAAGCCACCTGCGCTGGCGCCAAACAGCACCCACAGCGGCCAGATCAATACCGTATCGACCATCAGCGGCACCAGCAGGCTGGAAATCATCAGCGCCATTGCGCAAGCGGAAAACAGCGTGCGTCGGGAAATGCGGTCGGCCAGCGCGCCAATCGGCAGTTGCAGCAACGCGTCGCCGACCACCACGGTGCTGACCATCGCCAAGGCGATTTCCGCAGTGAAACCCTGGCGCAGGCAGTAGATCGGCAGCAGCGTCAGGATCAAGGCTTCGAACGCCGCGAACAGCGCCACGGCCCAGGCAATGGCGGGCATGGAGCGGCAGAAGCCGAACAAGTCGATAAAGGTCACGCTGCAGGAATCAGCGCTGGGCGCCCCGCTACGTCCGAGCAACAGCAGTGGCGAGCTGACCAGCAACGCCACGCCGACCCAGAAGCCGTAATCGTCTTCGGTACCCAGCGCGCCGAGCAGCAACGGCCCGGCCAGTTGGCAGAGCGCGTAAGTGCTGCCGTACAGCGCCACCAGGCGGCCGCGCAAGCGCTCGACCACGAGTTGGTTGATCCAGCTTTCGCCAAGAATGAACACGATGGTCAGGATCACGCCGAGCATCAGGCGCAGCACCAGCCAGATCGAGTAATACGGCAGCAGCGCGAGCAAGCCCACCGACAGCGCGCCCGCCCACAGACACAGGCGCATCAGCGCTGCCGTGCCGAAACGTGCGGCAAGCTGACTGGCCAGACTCGCGCCCAGCAACACGCCAATGGCTGGCATCGCCGCCATCACGCCGATCGCGAACGAGCCGTAGCCCCAGCTTTCCAGGCGCAATGACACCAGCGGCATGCTGACGCCCAAGGCGAGCCCGACGCTCAGTACCGAAGCCAGCACCGCAAAATAAGTCCCCCAACGCATTGCCACGCTCCTGTGGGTCAAGGACTGTGACAGTTCACCCGTTGGAGCGTGGCTTGCCCGCGAAGACGATATTCCTGACGCAAGATATGCATTGGATCTAACGGCCTCATTCGCGGGCAAGCCTCGCTCCAACGGGCCTGTTACATTTTTACAACTTAATCCACGTCGCCTTCAGCTCGGTGTATTTGTCGAACGCATGCAGCGACTTGTCGCGGCCGTTGCCCGATTGCTTGAAGCCACCGAATGGCGCGGTCATGTCGCCGCCGTCGTACTGATTGACCCACACGCTGCCGGCACGCAACGCTTTGGCGGTCAGGTGCGCCTTGGACAGATTGGCCGTCCACACCGCAGCAGCGAGGCCGTACGGCGTGTCGTTGGCGATCTGGATGGCTTCTTCGGCGGTATCAAACGTCAATACCGAAAGAACCGGGCCGAAAATCTCTTCCTGGGCGATTTTCATGGCATTGGTCACGCCGTCGAAAATCGTCGGCTCAACGTAGGTGCCACCGGTTTCCTGCAGGATGCGCTTGCCGCCCGCGACCAGTTTGGCGCCGTCGCTGTGACCGGACTCGATGTACGAGAGCACGGTGTTCATCTGCTGGGTATCGACCAGCGCGCCGACCGTAGTGGCCGGATCCAGCGGATTGCCCGGCTTCCAGGCTTTCAGCGCTTCGATGACCAGCGGCAGGAAGGTGTCCTTGATGGAACGCTCAACCAGCAGGCGCGAACCGGCGGTGCAGACTTCGCCCTGGTTGAAGGCGATGGCGCTGGCAGCGGACTCGGCGGCAGCCTGCAGGTCCGGCGCATCGGCAAACACGATGTTCGGGCTTTTGCCGCCGGCTTCGAGCCAGACGCGCTTCATGTTCGATTCGCCCGAATACACCAGCAATTGCTTGGCGATTTTGGTCGAGCCGGTGAACACCACGGTGTCGACGTCCATATGCAAGGCCAGCGCCTTGCCCACGGTGTGGCCATAACCTGGCACCACGTTAAGCACGCCCGCCGGAATGCCCGCTTCGATTGCCAGTTGGGCAACACGAATGGCGGTCAGTGGCGATTTTTCCGACGGTTTGAGCACCACCGAGTTACCCGTGGACAGCGCCGGGCCGAGTTTCCAGCAGGCCATCAGCAGCGGGAAGTTCCACGGCACGATAGCCGCGACCACACCAATCGGCTCACGTGTCACCAGCCCAAGCTGGTCGTGCGGGGTGGCGGCAACTTCGTCATACAGCTTGTCGATAGCCTCGCCGCTCCAGCTCAAGGCTTGGGCAGCGCCGGGAATATCAATGCCGAACGAATCGCTGATCGGCTTGCCCATGTCCAGGGTTTCAAGCAGTGCGAGCTCTTCGACATTTTTGTTGAGCAGCGCGGCAAAGCGGATCATCGCAGCCTTGCGCTTGACCGGCGCCAGACGCGACCAGACCCCGGAATTGAATGTGTTGCGGGCGCTTTCAACAGCGCGCTGGGCATCGGCAATGTCGCAGCTGGCGACCTTGGCCAACAGTCGGCCATCAACCGGGCTAAGGCATTCGAATGTATCGCCGGATGCGGCGTTGGTGTATTCGCCATTGATGAAGGCGCGGCCTTCGATCTTCAGATCCTGGGCGCGTTTTTCCCAGTCAGCATGGGTCAGGGTTGTCATACGAATGTCCTCCGCTTGATAGGTTGAAGCATGCTCGAATCGGCAAACACGGCCAGAAACGCACGCTTTGAGAATACGATGAGATCAAATAACGGCATTCGCCACCCTAAACCAGTGACTGGGCGATTTCCAATATATTTGACAGAAACGACCTGAGCGGCCCGGCGATGTTCGTTTTATTCAACATGGCTGATGCAGCCGGGCACTATTGCCCTAGCGCTTCGTCAAACCAGCACTGCCTCTACCGCGAGAATGAAAAATGACCATCGACAGCATCGTGGATTTCAGCGAAGCCGGCACCCCTGCCGAACACTACCGCCCTGCGCCAGAGAAGATCTTCAAAGGTGATCCTGATCAGACGCTCTACAACCACTACAACAGCCCGTGTGGACAAATGAGTGCGGGTGTCTGGGAAGGTCAGGTCGGGCAGTGGCTGGTCAATTACACCGAGCATGAGTACTGCGAAATCGTCCAGGGCGTGTCGGTGCTGCGGGACGAAGCGGGCAGTTCGAAAACCCTGCGCGTCGGTGATCGCTTTGTGATCCCGGCGGGCTTCAAAGGCACGTGGGAAGTGCTGGAGCCGTGCCGCAAGATCTACGTGGTGTTCGAGCAAAAAATATAGGTGTGTACCGCGCGGCGTCGTTTGTCGGGGTTGAGAATAGTGTTTCCACTCAAGGAAATCCCCAGCATACAAGGAAGATCTGCGTGACCAACGAAGCCGCTTACGAGCGAATCAAACACATGATCGGCAACCCGTACAACCCTTGCGTCAAAGCCTATATCAGTTGCCTGACCGGCAGGACCAGCGTTGTCGGTCCGGACAGTGTGATGTTTATTCCTGCCTACGATTATTCATCCGAGAGTTTTGAATACGATCCCCAGCGCATTTCCATCGATACCGATGAGCAGGGCATGATCGTCGACTTTCTCATTGGCTGAAGTTTTAGCATCGCCCACAAAAAAGGCCCGCATCGTGAGATGTGGGCCTTTTTTGTAGAAGAAAAATCAATTACTTGATTTTGGCTTCTTTGTAGATCACGTGCTTGCGAACCCGCGGATCGAATTTTTTGATTTCGATTTTGTCCGGAGTGGTGCGCTTGTTCTTATCGGTGGTGTAGAAATGGCCTGTACCAGCGCTCGACACCAAACGGATCAATTCACGCATGACTTTCTCCCTTAAATTTTGCCGTCGCGACGGAGTTCAGCAAGCACGACAGTGATGCCACGCTTGTCGATGATACGCATGCCTTTAGCAGATACGCGCAGACGAACAAAACGTTTCTCTTCTTCAACCCAAAAGCGGTGATGCTGCAGGTTTGGCAGGAAACGACGACGGGTTTTGTTGTTTGCGTGGGAAATGTTATTCCCAGTCACCGGACCCTTACCGGTAACTTGACATACTCTCGACATGCCTCAGCCCTCTAAAACCACATGCCCAACCCGGCATGGGTTGGCCGCTTAATCTCTCAGTCATTTGGCGCCAGGCGCCGCGTTTCTTTAAGGGTCTTACCGGCTACACCTACAGTGAAGGAACCGGGCCCCTAGAAAAGAGCGCTGCTTTATACCAGAAAGGCTGGCATGCAACAACAGGCAATGCGCTTTGCCTGTCGATATCGCAGGCCGTTCAGCCCAGCAGTGGCGCGCCAGCGGGGACGATAGCAAATCTACCGCTCGTCGTGTTACAGCGATTGTTCTGAGCCGATGCATGGTCTAGGGTAAGTCCCTTACCAGACTGCGCCTGCAGATGGGGCCCTTTTCTGACAGGAATATAGCCATGCGTCTTGCTGCGATACCGTTTTTGCTCGCTCCTTTGTTCGCCCCGCTGCTGGCCGAGGCCGCGACGACTTTGAGTGTTTGCACCGAGGCCAGCCCCGAAGGTTTCGACGTCGTGCAATACAACTCCCTGACGACCACCAACGCCTCGGCCGACGTGCTGATGAACCGTCTGGTGGATTTCGACGCCAAGAGCGGCAAGCTGGTGCCAAGCCTGGCGCAGAGCTGGACGGTTTCCCCGGACGGCCTGACCTATGACTTCAAGCTGCGCCCGGGAGTGAAATTCCATCACACCGATTACTTCACCCCGACCCGCGAACTGACCGCTGATGACGTGGTGTTCAGCTTCCAGCGCATGCTCGATCCGCAGAACCCATGGCACAAAGTCGCCCAAAGCGGCTTCCCCCATGCGCAGTCCATGCAGCTCCCGGCGCTGATCAAGAAAATCGACGCCCCGGACCCGTTGACCGTGCGGTTTACTCTTGATCATGCCGACTCCACTTTCCTCGCCACGCTGAGCATGGGCTTCGCCTCGATCTATTCGGCTGAATACACCGCGCAGTTGCTCAAGGCCGGCACGCCGGAAAAACTCAACAGCCAGCCAATCGGCACCGGGCCGTTTGTGTTCAAGCGCTTCCAGAAGGACGCCGTGGTCCGTTATGAGGCCAATGCTGATTATTTCGCCGGCAAGCCTGGCGTCGACGCGCTGGTCTACGCGATCACGCCGGACGCCAACGTGCGTTTGCAGCGTATTCGCCAGAATGAATGCCAGATCACTTTGTCGCCCAAGCCTCTGGATATCCAGGAAGCCGCGAAAGATCCTGCGCTGAAAGTCGAAAAAACCGAGGCGTTCATGACTGCGTTCCTGGCGATCAACAGCCAGCATCCGCCGTTCGACAAGGCTGAAGTGCGTCAGGCCATCAATTTGGCCTTCGACAAACCGACCTATCTCAAGGCGGTGTTCGAAGGCACCGCCGAAGCTGCCAACGGGCCGTATCCGCCCAATACCTGGGGCTACGCCAAAGATTTGCCCGGCTACAAGCTGGACATCGCCAAGGCCAAGGAACTGCTGGCCAAGGCTGGCGTGAAAGACGGCTTCAAGACCACCATCTGGACGCGGCCGTCCGGCAGCCTGCTTAACCCGAACCCAAGCCTCGGCGCGCAATTACTCCAGGCCGATCTGGCCAAAGTTGGCATCACTGCCGAGATCAAGGTGATCGAGTGGGGCGAGCTGATTCGTCGCGCCAAAGCGGGCGAGCATGACCTGTTGTTCATGGGTTGGGCAGGCGATAACGGCGATCCGGATAACTTCCTGACGCCGCAATTTTCCTGCGCCGCCGTCAAGTCAGGCACCAACTTCGCCCGTTATTGCGACGCGAAGCTGGACAAGCTGATCAGCGACGGCAAGGCCACCAGCGATCAGGCGGCACGCAGCAAGCTGTATCACCAGGCGCAGGAGCAGATCCAGCAGCAGGCCTTGTGGTTGCCGTTGGCCCACCCAACCGCCGCCGCGCTGACTCGCAAGGACGTGACGGGATATCAAGTCAGCCCGTTCGGTCGGCAGGACTTCTTCAAGGTGCAGGTGAAGTAGGTTCGGCCGGGGATGAACCTGTAGGAGGGAATTTATTCCCGAAAGCGTCGGCGGCAGAGACTAATCTGTCGCCTGATCGAGCTTTCGCGGATGAATCCGCTCCTGCGAGGGCAGTGAATCGTTCCCTACATCAACCCACATTCCACCATCGACAGCGGATCGCCGTCGCCGATGATCACGTGGTCGAGCACCTTCACGTCGATCAGCCACAGCGCGTCTTTGAGGCGCTGAGTCAGCTCGATGTCGGCCTGGCTGGCATCGGTGATGCCCGAGGGGTGGTTGTGGCACAGGATCAGGCTCGCGGCGTTGTGCACCATCGCGCGCTTGACCACCTGCCGAGGATGCACGTGCGCGGTGTTGATCGAGCCGTGGAACAGCACTTCAAAGCACAGCACGCGGTGTTTGTTGTCCAGAAACAGGCAGCCGAAGACTTCGTGGGGTTCGTGGCGCAATCGGGCCTTGAGGTAATTTCGCACCTGGGATGGGCTTTCCAGCGCGGAATCACGCTTCAGGGACTCGGCCATGTGTCGGCGCGACATTTCCATTACGGCCTGTAACTGGGCGAATTTCGCTGATCCGAGACCCAAATGTGAACTGAATGTTGCCAGGTCCGCATCCAGTAGCCCGCGCAGTCCGTCAAATTGATTCAGCAGATGACGGGCCAGGTCGACAGCGCTTTTTCCGGTCACTCCGGTGCGCAAAAAGATCGCCAGCAATTCAGCGTCGGAAAGACTCGCCGCACCCAGTTCCAACAGCCGCTCCCGCGGGCGCTCCGCCGCAGGCCAATCACGAATACTCATAGCACCTCCATGTGTGTGGGCGCCGCTGTTCCAGTGCGGTCGCTGTGCTATCTTAGCCCATCTTTTTTGCGCGGCGATTGGCCTGGGGAACGTCATCGCCGTTGCGTATCACTCGACTAAAAGGCAGGCCTATGCAGCGGCTGTATCGGAAACGCATCGTTCTCGGCGTCGGCGGCGGCATCGCGGCCTACAAGAGCGCAGAGCTGGTCAGGCGTTTGCGCGACCAGGGTGCCGAAGTTCGGGTCGTCATGACCCGTGGCGGGGCTGAGTTCATTACGCCCCTGACCATGCAGGCTTTGTCCGGGCACCCGGTGCACATGGATCTGCTCGACCCGGCCGCTGAAGCGGCGATGGGGCATATCGAGCTGGCCAAGTGGGCCGATCTGGTCCTGATCGCCCCGGCGACTGCCGATCTTATTGCCCGGCTGGCCCAAGGCATTGCCAACGACTTGCTGACCACCGTGGTCCTGGCCACCGACGCCATCGTGGCGATTGCTCCGGCGATGAATCAGGCGATGTGGCGCGACCCTTCGGTGCAGGCCAACACACGCCAGCTGGAAGAGCGGGATTTTCGCGTCTTCGGTCCGGCGACCGGCAGCCAGGCCTGTGGCGACGTGGGTTTTGGCCGGATGCTCGAAGCCACCGACCTTGCCCAATGTGCTGCCGATTGTTTCCAGCGCCTGTCGCTGACCGGCAAACACGTGGTTATTACCGCAGGGCCGACCCAGGAAAACATCGACCCGGTGCGCTACATCACCAACCACAGCTCCGGGAAAATGGGTTTTGCCCTGGCCGAAGCCGCTGTTGAGGCTGGCGCCCGCGTCACGCTGATCACCGGGCCGGTCAACTTGCCGACGCCGGATCGCGTCTCGCGAATCGACGTGGTCAGCGCCCGCGACATGCTGGCCGCCTGCGAAGCCGCGATTCCCTGCGACTTGTTCATCGCTTCTGCAGCGGTAGCGGACTACCGTCCAGAAGTCGTCGCCCCACACAAACTCAAGAAAGATCCTGCGACCGGTGACGGCTTGCTGCTGCAAATGGTGCGCAACCCGGACATCCTGGCCACTATCGCAGGCCGTCCGGATCGGCCTTTCAGCGTCGGTTTTGCCGCCGAAACCGAACACCTGCTCGACTACGCTGCCCGCAAGCTCAAGGACAAGAACCTTGATCTGATCGTCGCCAACGACGTCGCCAATCCAAGCATTGGCTTCAACAGCGAAGAAAACGCTTGCAGCGTGATCGACCGGGCGCTGCACGCAACGCTCTTCGCCCAGACCAGCAAGGGCAAGATTGCCCGCCAGCTGATCACCTTTATCGCCGAACGAATGAACCAGGTTTAATCACGAATGCACGCTCTACAAGCCAAGATCCTCGACCCTCGCATTGGCAACGAATTTCCGCTGCCGGCCTACGCCACCGTCGGTTCCGCCGGCCTTGACCTGCGCGCCATGCTCAAGGAAGACACCACGCTGGAGCCGGGCCAGACCTTGCTGATCCCGACCGGCCTGTCGATTTACATCGGCGATCCAGGCCTTGCCGCGATGATTCTGCCGCGCTCCGGTCTGGGCCATAAACACGGCATCGTGCTGGGCAATCTGGTGGGCTTGATCGACTCTGATTACCAGGGCGAATTGATGGTGTCGTGCTGGAATCGCGGCCAGACCGCATTCAAGATCGCCATCGGCGAACGTATTGCCCAGTTGGTATTGGTGCCAGTGGTGCAGGCGCATTTCGAACTGGTTGAAGAGTTCGACGTCAGCCAGCGCGGTACTGGCGGTTTCGGCCATTCCGGCAGCCACTGATTCTTGACCCGAATGCTGGATGGCGGCACGCGTGATGCGGGCTGCGTTCAAGCGAGCAAGGGATAGGCAGTTCAGGATGAATTCGTGGAGAGAGGTCAGGTGACAGCCACCCAGCGTTCCGAAAATAAAGGCACCCAGCTTCTGGCTGCGCGCCTGCGCGCCCTCTCCCCCGGTTTGTGGCCCGCCGTTATCGGGCTGGGCGCTGCGAGCGTGCTGGTGTGCATGGCGCTCATCAACAAGCCGCAACAGCAAGTTCAGGCCGAGCAAGTCTGGGGTAACGCGCAGGCGGCATCGGTCGGCGTGGCGCTCAAGCAGATGAATGCCGACACCCAGGCCGCAGCGTTGAACGCCGGTCTGGTCGTGGCGCTGCAAGCCAACAATCCTGCGGTGCTTGAGGCCACGGTCAGTCCGCTGCGCTTCTGGGACGGGGTGCTGGGTGCGCGAGTCAATCCGCTGGGTATGACTGACGTTGATGCCCAAGGCGCGATGCCGATCAGCTTTTCGACGCTGGACATGCTCAGTCAGGCCGCGCGCGGTCAGCAGGCGGCTCCCGAGGCGCGCAAAGTCGGTGAGCGCTGGATGATCTACAGCGCGGCGCCGCTGCGTGCCGGTCCGACGGCGCCGGTCAGTGGGACCTTGCTGCTGGCCTACGATCCGCAACGTCTGCTCAATGCGCTGCCGGTCATCCCCGAGTCGGTGGGCCAGGTTCGCTTGATCCAGCAGTTCGGCAATGGCCCCGAGCAGGTGTTTCTGCAGCGCGGGCAGTCCGATGGCGGCAAACCCGAACGCATCGATACCGGCTTTGCCAACTGGAAACTGGAATTTACCCCCGGGCCGGCGTTGAAATCTTCGCCGCCCTTTCTGCTGCTGGCGCTGGCGGCGTTGATCGCTCTGGCAGGCGTTGTGCTGGGCTTGTACCTCAATGAGCGAGCCTTGCAGCGGCGGATCCAGGCTGACGCCCGTCAGCTCAATCAGCTGCTTGAAGAACTCTCCAGCGGAAAAGCCGTCAAACCTTTCGGTTTGGACCTGCCCGCGCTTCACAGCCTGGCCCAGAGCCTCGCCCGCTTTTCACCGCGCAACCAGTCCTCGGCCCCGGCCGTCGATGTGGCCGGTGGGCAATCAGGCGCAATACCGGACATTGAACAAAGCAGTGCTTCAGCGTCGGCTTCCTCCGCAGCACTAAGCGATTGGACCGATCCGCTGTTTCAAGATACCGACATTCTCGATATCGACATCCTCGACGAAAACCAGGACTTCCTGAGATCGGAGCACCCCCCAGTTATGAACACCCCAGCATCCGTGGCACCAAAATTCCCTGACGACATTTTTCGCGCATACGACATTCGTGGCGTGGTCGGGGACACACTCAGCGCTGAAACAGCGTACTGGATCGGTCGCGCGATCGGCTCCGAGAGCCTGGCGCAGAACGAGCCGAACGTCAGCGTTGGCCGCGATGGCCGTCTTTCCGGCCCCGAGCTGGTACAGCAACTGATTCAAGGCTTGCACGACAGCGGCTGCCACGTCAGCGATGTCGGCCTGGTACCGACCCCGGCGTTGTACTACGCCGCCAACGTGTTGGCGGGCAAGACCGGCGTGATGCTCACCGGCAGTCACAACCCGAAGGATTACAACGGCTTCAAAATCGTCATCGCCGGCGACACCCTCGCCAACGAGCAGATCCAGGCGCTGCACGAGCGCATCAAGACCGGCAACCTGACCTCGCAAAAAGGCAGCGTGACCAAAGTCGACATCCTTGATCGCTACTACAAGCAGATCAAGGACGACATCGTCATGGCGCGCAAAATGAAGGTTGTCGTGGACTGCGGCAACGGTGCTGCTGGCGTCATTGCCCCACAACTGATCGAAGCGCTGGGCTGTGAAGTGATTTCGTTGTTCGCCGAAGTCGATGGCAATTTCCCGAACCACCACCCGGATCCGGGCAAGCTGGAAAACCTGCAAGACCTGATTGCCAAGGTTAAAGAAACCGGCGCTGATCTGGGCCTGGCGTTCGACGGCGACGGCGACCGCGTTGGTGTTGTGACCAACAAGGGCAACGTGGTCTATCCAGACCGCCTGCTGATGTTGTTCGCGCTGGACGTGTTGAAGCGCAACCCCGGCGCCGACATCATTTTCGACGTGAAATGCACGCGCCGCCTGACCCCGCTGATCAGCAAGCATGGCGGTCGTCCGGTGATGTGGAAAACCGGTCACTCGTTGATCAAGAAAGAAATGCGCAGAAGCGGCGCATTGCTGGCCGGCGAAATGAGCGGCCACATCTTCTTCAAGGAACGCTGGTTCGGTTTCGACGACGGCATCTACAGCGCTGCACGCCTGCTGGAAATCCTCAGCCAGGAATCGCAGACCGCCGAAGAGCTGTTCGAAACCTTTCCGAATGACATCTCGACCCCTGAAATCAATATCAAGGTCACCGACGTCACCAAGTTCACCATCATTGAAGCGCTGGAAAAAGACGCTCAATGGGGCGACGCCAAACTGACCAGCATCGACGGCGTTCGCGTGGATTACCCGCAAGGCTGGGGTCTGGTTCGCGCCTCCAATACCACGCCGGTACTGGTGCTGCGTTTCGAAGCTGAAACCGAGGCCGAGTTGCAGCGCATCAAGGACGTGTTCCACGCCGAACTGAAAAAAGTCGCGCCGGACCTCGAACTGCCTTTCTGATTGTTTTTTCCTTTGACTGGAGCCCTGAATGACCCTCGAACGTGATTCCGCAGCCAACGTCGCCAAGGTTTTGTCCGAAGCGCTGCCCTACATCCGCCGTTTTGTCGGCAAGACGTTGGTGATCAAGTACGGCGGCAACGCCATGGAGAGCGACGAGCTGAAAACCGGCTTCGCGCGCGACATCGTGTTGATGAAAGCTGTGGGAATCAACCCGGTGGTCGTTCACGGCGGCGGGCCGCAAATCGGTGATCTGCTTAAGCGCCTGTCCATCGAAAGCCACTTCATCGATGGCATGCGCGTCACTGATGCGCAGACCATGGACGTTGTGGAAATGGTGCTGGGCGGCCAGGTCAACAAAGACATCGTTAACCTGATCAACCGGCATGGTGGCAGCGCTATCGGCCTGACCGGCAAGGACGCCGAGCTGATTCGGGCGAAGAAACTCACCGTCACGCGTCAGACGCCGGAAATGACCAAGCCGGAAATCATTGATATCGGCCAGGTTGGCGAAGTCGTCGGGGTCAATACCGATCTGTTGAACATGCTGGTCAAAGGCGACTTCATCCCCGTCATCGCGCCAATCGGCGTCGGCCCCAATGGCGAGTCCTACAACATCAACGCCGATCTGGTGGCGGGCAAGGTTGCCGAGGCTCTCAAGGCCGAGAAACTGATCCTGTTGACCAACATCGCCGGCCTGATGAACAAGCAGGGCGAAGTCCTGACCGGGCTGACCACCGAGCAAGTCGACAGCCTGATCGCCGACGGCACGATCTACGGCGGCATGCTGCCCAAGATTCGTTGCGCGCTGGAAGCGGTCCAGGGTGGCGTCAACAGCTCGCACATCATCGATGGTCGCGTGCCGAACGCGGTGCTGCTGGAGATCTTCACCGACAGCGGCGTGGGCACGCAGATCACCAATCGCAAGCGGCATTGATGGGTTGAGCGTCTGACGCTCAACCCTTGATCAAAAACCCTGCCGGGAAATCCGGCGGGGTTTTTTTTGCGTGTCAGAAGGGGATGACCGCTCAGGAAGAAGTACCTGTCTGGGTGCTGTGAAGTGTCGTGCGGCGATCACAGGCACTGCCTGCATTTCTTTTTTTTCCGATCGGGGAACGTCTAGGGATGTTCCCTCTATCGAGAAAATGCCATGTCTATCGACATACTCCCCGCGTCTGTTCATGTACCGGAGGAAGGGCCTGTCAGTCCGGGTTTCGGAATCGGTGCGTTGGCGCCGTTGTTGAAACCACCGCAAATCGAGCTGATCCAAAAAACTGTCCGCGATTATGTGCAGGAGCAGAGCGCTGGTGTACGTGCGCAAGCGTTGCCCATTCTTGAGGCGCAAAGCAGCGGCGTGGCTGCGATCCCCTTCGAGCTGGCGACGCTGCTGCAGCTATTGTCCTGGGAGCGTCTGGCTGCCGCTGGCGACGCATTGCTGTCGGATGAACAGCTCGACCTGCTGTTCGAAAGCATGTTGAGCAGCGAGACAGCCAGCGAAATTGGCCGGCGTCTGACTGTGGCGCTGGGCTGGTACGGCGCTGCGGAAAACGAACGGGCTGATCCCATGATCGTCCGGCAACTGGTATGGAAGGCTTTGATTCTGGAGCTCGATCCGACCGATCACGCCAAGCCCTGGAGTATTGGCGGGTATGAACTCGCAAAACCGGAGAATTGGGGCAAACGCCTGTCTGCTATTCAAGAGGAGTTCGCAAGCATCCTTGAGTGGAAGACGCGTGACCTTCAGGGCGGGCGCTCCAGGAATTCAGCCCGGATCGCCACGCGTATACTGGCGCCTTTGCAACCGGAGCTGGCCTTTCGCAAACCAGCTGAGGAGCTTCGCTATGGCACTGGGTTATGGGTGAACTTTGCCCATGGCGTAGCGATGGCGGAAAGGCTGTTTCCGGGTTCGTCGCAGCGGCTCGACTACCGACAGCTGGTTGAAATCCCGCTCAACCTGATTCACATGGCAACGGATAGCGAAAGACAGCTCATCATCGAAATGCGCCTGGCTCCGACAATTCAATGGGCGATTGCCAACAATATTTTGCCAATGAAGGCGCTGGCTGATTATTCCGTCACTGAGATCGAGACAGCCTCCAAAGCACTGGACGAGCACCAGTTCAAACTAGCCGCTGCGATTGAAGTCCTGTTACGCAAAGCGCCTGACCGCTTGGAGATTGGCCTGGCAAAATTCAATGAGGTGCTGGGTTATAACGCCAGAGTATTGGAGCAGCTGATCATGCGGCCCACTACCCTGGGCAAGGAACTGGAGTACTCACTCAGGAACCCGGATCCCTCCGCTCGTGCAGGCAGGTTTTATTTATTGGATCTATTCGTAGCCGGGCCTATGAAAGAGGGCGTGGATAAGTTCGAGCCCCATCTTAAATATGATGAGGATTTCTGGGCCGATACCTATGCCTCCGATATTGAGCAGCTGAAGGACATCGATATTAACGAGATGTACCGCAAGGCGTTCGCCGACTACAGGCGTGATGTTGAAACTGCCTATGCTTTTATCATTGAAATGCTCTTGTCTGGACTTCCCTTCCAGGACCGATTGGCTGTTGAATTTGGCCGGCTGGATTTTTACCTGCTGCGGCGTGAGACCGGTATACCCATGGAATTGGAAACCGAGAGACAGCGGGCGTTATGTCAGGGCAGGCAAGGCTTCATCCTTGTCTGTCGTTATAACGGCAACACATTTGCGTATGAAGTTTTCCCCCTGTCCGGCATCGTGCAGCGGCGTACAGACCTGCATCCATTGCCGCCTGACGGTATGCCGAAGCTAGTTTCCAATCAGATGCACCGAGGCGGTATTGATCTGGCGGTGGACTGGACCGCTTATGAAACCCTTGCGCAGCCCAGGCTGAATATCACCAGCCGTGTCGTTACCGTTCATATTGGTCATGCTCTACCGACAGTGGTGCATCCCGCGCCTTCTGTCAGCCCCTTGTCATCTACCCGGTTGAGCCGCATTGGTGTTCTTATTGCCAGACGAAACCTGTTTTTCAATGAGCGCGCTCTATTCGATCAAAACAAACATCAAACCGGTTCAGAGTTTGTTAGCAATACCTACCCGCCGATATTGCGTTTACTGGAGGTGATTGTTCCTGGGCTCGGCTGTTTCAATGCGCTCCAGACGGACGAGCGCCCCGTGCTTGCCTGCACAATAGACATCGGGCTTGTGCTGGCGAAGCCTGTATTCAGCTTCTTCCGGGGTTTCGTAAAGTTGATCCTGAAAGCCAGCGTACCCTCTGTAACTCGGAGCCTTCCGGCGCTGGGCACGCTAACCAAAAAACTCCTGGTCTCTTCAGCAAACTCTTACCGCAGTGGCTTAAACCCCTTCGAAGGACTTTTGTTCCGGGCTGGGCCAGTCGTTGGAGGTGTGGGCTTTATGATCAAGCTGGCCTACAAACTCAACGAGTCAGTCGGAAATACCTTGGGTAAGCCGGGAGAGTTTGCGTACATCAACGGCCTGGAGTCTGCCGCCAACCCTCATAAATGGCGGCCCATTGCCTTGGGCGACAGGCTCGCGATGATCCACGACGTGCATTGCGTTGCTGTGCGTGATATTCCTGGCGCTAACAATCGCGTCAGAAGCTATCTCATCAATACGGCGTCCGGCAATCCGTACGGCCCGGCGCTGGAGGAGTTGCCGAGCGACAAAGCCCGTCAAAATCGTAAAAAAACGGAATCAGTGGCTTAACAGTTTAGTGATCCGTGCCCGCTCCACGGCAAACTGCACCTCGGCCAGAGCGCGTGCGGCCTGGTTGCGCTGGATGTCCGTGCGCAGACTCTGCTGCTGAGTGCGCAGATCGGCAAGCTGGTCGATCAAGGTCTGCGGTACGGCGCGCCCTGCCCGCTCCTGATCGGCGGCCTGCTTTTGCAGGCTGCTCTGCTGCGCATTGAGATTGAGGATATTGCCCTTGGCCACATCCACCAGGGCATCCAGCTCGGCGAGCTTGCGTGCTTTGGCTCGGTCCACGTCGTCGACGCTGCTGTACTGGCGCAACAGTTGCTCATCGGCGGTCGCCTTGGCTTTGGCGACTTGCGCCTGCTCCAGCTCTTCGGCAGTCGGCGGCGGCGGCACAACCTGCACCACCCGCCCGCGCGAATTGAGCACTTCATAACCCTTTGCGGCATATTCCGGCGGTACGCCCTGACGATCCAGGACGGTCACGCCGCGGCTATCCACATAGCGATAGAGCAGAGTTTCAGGTGCCTCTGCCGCCTGGATCGCAAACGGCGAAAGCAATGGGCCCAGCGATAAACAGAAGCAAATGACGCTCAATCTACGCATGGCGCTCCTTCGACGTCGCGATCACAAGCTCAAAGCCAGCTGGCATAAGCGTCCTTTAGATCCCGTATTGAGCCCGATAGGCCTCGACCGCAGGCAAATGTTGCTTGAGTTGCGGATCATCTGCCAAAAATTGCAGCACCTGGTTCAGCGACACAATGCTCACCACCGGGATGCCGAAATCGCGCTCGACCTCTTGAATCGCGGAAAGCTCGCCATTGCCGCGCTCTTGTCGATTGAGTGCGATCAAGACTCCGGCCGCTGTCGCGTCCTGGCCCTTGATGATCTGCATGACCTCGCGAATCGCCGTGCCAGCGGTGATGACGTCATCGATGATCAGCACATTGCCGGTCAACGGTGCGCCCACCAGACTGCCGCCTTCGCCATGGGCCTTGGCTTCTTTACGGTTGAAACACCACGGCAAATCCATCCCGTGATGTTCAGCCAAAGCCACGGCCGTAGCGGCCGCCAGGGGAATGCCCTTATAAGCCGGCCCAAACAGCACGTCGAAGGAAATACCGCTTTCGACCACTGCCGCCGCATAGAAACGACCGAGCTGCGCCAGGGCTGAACCGCTGTTGAACAGGCCGGCATTGAAGAAGTACGGACTGGTGCGTCCGGACTTGAGAGTGAACTCACCGAAGCGCAAAACCCCGCGATCGATGGCAAAACGAATGAAATCGCGCTGATACGCTTGCATGAAAAAAGCCCCGAATACCACGGATTTAGCTAATTAGGTAGAGCTCGGGTATCATACACGCACGTGATTTTTGGGGCCATTTATGCGGATCATCAGTGTGAACGTAAATGGCATTCAGGCCGCAGTCGAGCGTGGTTTGCTCAGTTGGCTGCAGGCTCAGAATGCCGACGTCATCTGCCTTCAGGATACCCGCGCCTCCGCCTTCGAACTGGACGACCCAGCCTACCAACTGGATGGCTATTTCCTATATGCCTGCGAAGCAGAAGTGCCGGCCCAGGGTGGTGTGGCGCTGTATTCGCGGTTGCAACCGAAAGCGGTAATCAGCGGTCTGGGCTTCGAAACAGCCGATCGTTACGGGCGCTACCTGCAAGCAGATTTCGACAAAGTCAGTATTGCTACCTTGCTGCTTCCTTCGGGAATGAACGGCGACGAAGACTTGAATCAGAAATTCAAGCTTATGGACGATTTCGGCAAGTATCTGGACAAGCAGCGCCGCAAGCGTCGCGAGTACATTTATTGCGGCTCGCTGTACGTGGCGCAACAGAAGCTGGACATCAAAAACTGGCGTGACAGCCAGCAATCACCGGGCTTCCTGGCGCCAGAGCGCGCCTGGATGGACGAGATTGTCGGCACCATGGGTTATGTCGATGCCTTGCGCGAAGTCAGTCGCGAAGGTGATCAATACAGCTGGTGGCCGGATAACGAACAGGCCGAAATGCTCAACCTTGGCTGGCGTTTCGACTATCAACTGTTGACTCCAGGCCTGCGCCGTTTCGTACGCAGCGCCCGCTTGCCACGCCAGCCGCGCTTCTCGCAACACGCGCCGCTGATCGTGGACTACGACTGGACGCTGACCATCTAGCGTTCAATCGCCCACAAAAAAGCCGACTTCGTGTCGGCTTTTTTACGAAAATTGTCCCGTAGGACCGGCTTTAGCCGGGAGAGCGGTCTCGCGGCTAAAGCCGCTCCTACAGCAATCGCGGGTTTACGGCGCGCCAGCAACCTCAAGCCCGATGCAACGTCGCCAGAAAACCCGCCGCGCCCACGAACAAACCGGCGAATGTGCGATTCATCCGGCGTTGCTGTTTCGGAGTTTTCAGCAGGCGCAGCACCCGCGAGGCGAGCCCGGTATAACCGGCCATGACGATCATGTCGACGCAGACCATGGTCGCACCAATGGTCAGGTATTGAGCGAGCAGCGGTGCGGTCGGATCGATGAACTGCGGCAGGATCGCCAGCATGAACACCAGCGCTTTCGGGTTGCTGATGTTGACCAGGAAGCCGCGCAATACCAGGCTCAGCGGTTTGCCGATGGGGCGAATGGCCGGATTGTCGGACATGTCGGCAGGCAGCGCTCGCCATTGCTTAACGCCCAGATAAATCAGGTACGCGACGCCAAACCATTTGATCAGGGTAAAGGCCAATGCTGAGGTTGCCAGCACCGCGCCAACGCCCGCTGCGACAATCGCAATCTGTACCGCCAGCGCGATTTGCAGGCCTAGTGCGTTCCAGTAGCCGCGCCAGAAACCGTATTGCAGGCCGCAGGACATCGACGCAATCGCGCCCGCCCCCGGCGACAAACTGATTACCCAGCACGCGGCAAAAAAACCCAGCCATGTTTCCAACGCCATCACACACCTCAATCCTCCGGAAGTACCGGATAAGCTAGTGTTTGCGCGGGCATTTGACCATCGGTTTATTACAATCGCGTGTAGTTTCAGGAAAACTACTGATCGCCCAGATGCTTTTCGGCCGAGGCTATCGGCAGAACATCACTGCCACGCCAGCGTCGGACCGACTTCTGGAAAAACTGGCTGTTGGGCACCTGCACCAGTGCGCCGCCTGCTTCGGGCAGTTCGATCAGCGTCGTGAACATCAAATTGATGGCGGTGACGCGGCCTTTGACGCCGGGCTTGTCGAGGGTGTCGACCAGCTCAACCACATCGCCGATACGGAACGGCCCAATCGTATAGATCAGGATCGCGCACAGCAGGTTGGAGAGCACGCTCCACATGGCGAAGAACGCTACGGCGGCCACGGCGACAAAGCCCGACAGCGCAGTCCACAGGACAGTGGCGGAAACACCCAGCCGACCGAGCACGAAGACGAACGCGCTGCCCATAATCAGCCAGCGCAAGCCGCCACGCAGCGGCATCAGCAGTTCCGGTGGTAGGGGATAGCGCTCGCCCAGGCGAGTCAGGAAGCGCCCCACCAGACGTTGCAGCAGATAGCCCGCCAGCAGAATCAGCAGAATCTGCACGCCCAGCCAGATTGGTTCGACCCAGTAAGGCGGCACCGGCAAGTTGAAACTGCCCATCAGGCACGAACCCGCATCACGACAAGGCTTCCAGTTCGGCCTGCATGGACTCCAACAGTTCCAGCGATTCCATCCACGACTCTTCCAGTTCGGCTTCGCGAACCTTCAGGCTGGCTTGTTCGGCCAGCAGATCGCGCAGCTTGTCTTTGTTGGCGGCTTCGTAGTTCGCGCTGTCGGCCAGTGCGGCTTCGACCTTGGCAAGCTTCTCGTGCAGCAATCCCAGGTCGCGTTCCAGCTTGTCGGCCTGTTTCTTGTGCGGTGCCAATTGCTGACGCAAGGCCGCTGCCTGTTGGCGCTGGGCCTTCTTGTCGGTCTTGTCGACGTTGATCGGCGTGTTGCTGACCGGTGCGTTACGCAGGCGGTATTCCACCAGCCAGCGCGCGTAGTCTTCCAGATCGCCGTCGAATTCCTGCACGCGGCCGTCAGCCACCAGCAGGAAGTCATCGGTGGTGCTTTTGAGCAGATGCCGATCGTGAGAAACCACCAGCACCGCGCCACTGAACTCCTGCAGGGCCATGGTCAAGGCCAGGCGCATCTCCAGATCCAGGTGGTTGGTGGGTTCGTCGAGCAGCAGCAGGTTGGGTTTTTCCCAGGCAATCAGCGCCAGGGCCAGACGGGCTTTTTCACCACCGGAAAAATTCAGCACCGGCTCGTCGAGACGCGCGCCACGGAAGTCGAAGCCGCCGAGGAAGTCGCGCAGAGTTTGCTCGCGTTCGGTCGGCGCAATGCGCTGCAAGTGCAGCAACGGGCTGGCCTTGGAATCCAGCGAGTCCAGCTGATGCTGGGCAAAATATCCCACCACGGTGTTTTCGCCGCGCACCAGCCGACCGCTCAACGGCTCAAGTTCGCCGGCGAGGTTTTTGATCAGCGTCGATTTACCCGCGCCATTTGGCCCGAGCAGACCAATGCGTGCGCCCGGCGTGAGTTGCAGCTTGACCTTCTCCAGCACTGCACGGTCGCCGTAACCCAAGCGGGCGTCGGACAAATCCAGAAGTGGGCTGGAGATTTTGCTGGACTCGCGGAAGGTGAAGTCGAAAGGCGAATCAACATGCGCCGCCGACAGTTCTTCCATCCGCTCCAGGGCCTTGATCCGGCTCTGGGCCTGTTTGGCCTTGGTGGCCTGGGCCTTGAAGCGCGCGATGTATTTCTCCATGTGCGCGCGCTGCGCCTGCTGCTTGTCATAAGCCTGTTGCTGCTGGGCCAGACGTTCTGCGCGGGCGCGTTCGAAGGCGCTGTAGCCGCCGCGATAAAGGGTGATCTTGCGCTGCTCGACGTGCGCCACGTGATCGACCACGGCATCGAGGAAATCCCGGTCGTGGGAAATCAACAACAAGGTGCCGGGATAGCTTTTGAGCCAGTCTTCCAGCCACAGGATGGCGTCGAGGTCCAAGTGGTTGGTTGGCTCATCAAGCAGCAACAGGTCTGACGGGCACATCAAGGCTTGCGCCAGGTTCAGACGCATCCGCCAGCCACCGGAGAAGTCGGATACCGGCTTGTCCATTTGCTCATTGGTGAAGCCCAGGCCGGCGAGCAATTTGCGCGCTCGGGCGTCAGCGGTGTAGCCATCGGCGCTGTCCAGCTCCGAGTGCATGCGCGCCTGAGCGGCACCGTCCTGCGCCGTTTCGGCTTGTGCCAGCAGACGCTGCACTTCACGCAGGCGCAGGTCGCCATCGAGCACGTAGTCCACCGCAATGCGGTCGAGGGTGTCGATCTCTTGCCGCATGTGAGCGATGCGCCAGTCGGCGGGTAGCAGACAGTCGCCGGAGTCCGGGGTCAACTCACCCAGAAGCAACGCGAACAGGCTGGATTTACCGGCGCCATTGGCACCGATCAAGCCGGCTTTCTGACCGGCGTGCAGGGTCAGCTCGGCGTCTTCTAGCAGACGTTGCGGGCCACGCTGTAAGGTAAGGCTTTGAAGTCGAATCATAATGGCGGCGGAGTCTACCAGCTTCGTCTCAAACAGGTAGATCACTATGCATGCTGACCTTTGGAGTTTCACCCTCGACTTCTATGCCAAACCGGGGATCGAAGCGGCCTGCCTGAGCTTGCAAGCCAGCGGAGCCAACGTTTGCCTGCTGTTATGTGGCGTCTGGCTGATGCGCCGTGATGTGGTCTGCAACGCGCAACGCGCCCTGGAAATCGGACAGTTGGCGACGCCCTGGCATGACGATGTGGTGCGTCCGCTTCGGGAGTTGCGCACGCAATGGCGCAATGCGGCACAGCATGATGCGGCGCTGGGCTCGTTTCGCGAGCGCGTCAAGGCACTGGAGCTTGAGGCCGAGCGTGAATTATTGGCGAGGCTGGAAGCGCAGACGCAGGGCTGGTCAGCGACCGGAACAAGGGATCAGGAAGACTGGTTGACGCTGTTGGCGGGTGACGCGGCCAACAGGAACCGCGACGCGCTGCATGTGCTGCGCGTCGCGGCAAACCAGACTTAGGAAGCGCTGGTTGGTGTTGTGCCGCTGGTTGCCGGTGCTGCTGGCGTTGCTGCAGGTGCTGTCGGCGCTGGCGCTGGAGTTGCGGTAGCGGCCGGTGTTGCCGGCTTGGCCACAGCGGGTTTGGCAGCGGCCAGTTTTGTGGCTGGTTTAGCTGCGGCTGGCTTGGCAGCAGGTTTCGCGGCAGCGGCTTTGGCCGGAGCTTTGGCTGCTGGCTTGGCGGCTGCTTTGACAGGCGCTTTTACCGCAGGCTTGGCAGCAGCGCTGGCAGCTGGCGCTTTAGCGGCGGCTGGTTTGGCTGGCGCAGGCTTGGCAGCGGCTGGTTTAGCAACGGCCGGTTTGGCAGCAGGCTTGGCGGCGGCAGCTTTGGCAGCGGCAGGTTTAGCGGCCGCTGGTTTTGCCGCAGATGCGCTGGCCGCAGCTTTAACCGGAGCCTTGGCGGGTGCTGCTTTGACTGCCGGCTTGGCAGCGGTTTTTGCTGGTGCTTTGGCCGGTGCCTTGGCGGCAACAGCTTTGGCAGCCGGTTTGGCTGCAACTGGCTTGGCGGCTGGCGCTGGCGCTTTGGCGGTAACGGCTTTGGCCGCAGTGGCCTTGGCTGGCGCTGGCTTGGCGGCGCGGCTGTCCAGGGCTTTGCTGACAGCTTCCTTGACGCGACCAACGCCCTGAGCCAACTTCAAGCTTTCTTGAGCGTCACGCTTGAGTTGCAGGATGTAGGTGCGCGTCTCGGTCTGGCGAGACTTGAGAGCGTCGAGCAATTCTTCCAGCTCGGCGACGCCGCTCTTGGCCTTGGCTTGCGCCTTGGCTTTACCGGCAGTAGCCGCGTCCTGCAATTTGGTGCGCGACTTGTGCAGTTTTTCCTGTGCCTTACCACGTTGTTTTTCAAGCTTGGCGAGCAGTTTCTCGGCATCAGCCATAGCTTGCGAACAGGCGTCTTCGAGGTGCTCGAGCAAGCTGCTCGAAAGCTGTTGGAGCAAATGCAACGGGGTGTTTACTGGCTTCTTTTTGGCCGACATGATTTACCCTCTGGCTGGCTGAATTGCGGCTCATACTAGACCTCTGCCTGCACCGCCGCTAGCGCATGTTGACAGTGTAGAAAGCAACCTGTTGCATGCGCGGGAAAATGCTTGCGGCGTCTTTGATCAAGGCCCTGCAAAAAACACTTGGCAAGTGTCATCACATGCAGGCGATTGCACTGGCATAATCGCTCACTTCCCAGGCCGGAGAGCATTCATGTCGCGCTACCTGTTAACGTCGTTGTTGTTCTTGCTACCCCTGGCTCAGGCCGCGGAAACCGGTGCGTCCAGCGATGCGCATGATCTTGCGTACAGTCTCGGGGCGAGCCTGGGTGAGCGTTTGCATCAGGAAGTTCCAGACCTGGAATTGCCCGCCTTGATCGAAGGTTTGCAGCAAGCCTACAAAGGCAAACCGCTCGCGCTGAAAAAAGAACGCATCGATGCAATCCTCAGCGAGCATGACGCGGCAGTCGCGCAAGCCGAAGCTTCAGGCGTGTCGGAACCGCAAAGTGAGGCGGCACTGAGCGCCGAAAAGCGCTTCATGGACAGCGAAAAAGCCAAGCCCGGTGTGAAGGAACTGGCAGACGGCATCTTGATGACCGAGCTGACGCCGGGTACTGGCGCCAAGCCGAATATTGATGGGCGGGTTCAGGTCCGTTATGTCGGACGTTTGCCGGACGGCACGGTTTTCGACCAGAGCGCCCAGCCGCAATGGTTTCGTCTGGACAGCGTGATCAGCGGCTGGACCACTGCGCTGCAAGGCATGCCGGTGGGTGCCAAATGGCGTCTGGTGATTCCTTCTGACCAAGCCTACGGTGCCGAAGGTGCGGGCGATCTGATCGATCCGTATACGCCGCTGGTGTTCGAGATCGAATTGGTCGCTGTCGGCCAGTAAGGCTTCAATCGGAAGCAAAACCCGAAGTCCAGATGTGCCAAGGGGTGCAGAACGCACCCCTTGGCTACAACAACTTTGATCGCACATGTCCATCGCAATAAGCAGGCTTCAAGCCTGAGCAGCGATTTCTTCCTTGTGGGAATTGTGCAGCACTTCGATCAGGCAATCTTCCAGCTCGAAGCGCTCATGCAGCAAGCCACCCAGCGTATTGAACTCAGCGGCAACCACGGTGCAGTCAGAGCAATCGCCCTTGTCGCAACGGTCGTTGAATGCCAGGGCAGACTTGGTGATGACGTCCAGACGCGGGTAAATGGTTTCCGCCAGCTCAAGTCCGCGCTCATCGTTGAACGCCTTGGCTTCGCTGGTCAATTGTTCGTAGATTTCGAAATGCCCGGCGGACACGTAATCCACCAGCACTTCACAAAATTTTTGCAGGCCGTCGCGATCAGCGGCCAGCGCCTCGGGGGTATCGCCGAGTGCGTCATAGACGCGAATCAGTTCCAGGCGGTCCTGTAGCCAGCGGTCGATGAGTTTATTGACCCCACCCCAGCGTTCCTGAGCATTCTGACAACTTTCCAACATGATGTTCTCTCTTCCCTTCAGGGGCATGCAGACTTGCTTCGGCCTTTGGATTGTCCCAGCGAAGGAGACAGGCTATGTGCGCAAGGTTTGCATAATTCCAATAACGCTTGCGGCCCAGATTATGCCCGCATGACTAGGCCATCAAGGTACGCAGGAGACAAAGTTCATACAAGTGTTTAATCCTCGACCCGACTTTCGGCACCTGAAAGGCTCACCGACGGCCTGCACAGTGGGTATAGCGCCAGCAACGCAAGGCCCACGAACGCCAGCAGACTCCATTCCGGCAGGCTGATGCCGAACAGCGACCAGTTGATTTCGGCGCACATGCCAGCGTCCAGGCGTAAGCGGTCGACATAATCACCCAGAAAGAGAAAATCCAGGCCTCGTTCAATTGCGGCTATCACCGGTACCAGCTCGTCCGCCGTCGCCGTTTGCAACCAGACCTGTGCACCGGCAAGCGTTGCGCCGGACAAGGCGAGCAGCAGAATCAGCACGCCATAGCGACGACTGCCCGCTGTGCCCGGCGCATGCAACGCAGCTGCGAGCGACATGACGGCGCACAGCAGGAAGACCCAGCGTTGCCAGAGACACAACACGCAAGGGGTCAGTCCGAACACCCGTTGTAGATATACGACGGTGCCGATGATCAATGCACATGCGATGAACGCCAGGAAAAACAGGGAGCGCGTGCGAGCCAGAGGCATGGCGAATCCGTAACAAGAAACGAAGATGGTTACGGTAGAGGAAAGCGCACAGCCCTTTCAAGGAGCTGCCGTGAGGATACTTCCGTGATTGGGGCGGGAGTTCCTGACAGAAGAGCAGCGCTTCTATACAGCCCATCGAAAGAAAAAACCTGCGATGGCGAACTGCGGGAGAATTTTCCTACATTTCGCCATCGAAGCGCTCAACACCGTTGCACGATTGCTGGCTGAAGTCAGCCTGCCAATGCTGGCAATGGACGCGCCAGCAGCCGCTCGTCAAGCAGGCCCAGGCCTTCCTGAAACAGCTGATTGCTGCGCTCGGTTTCCCCTAACTGGCCCAACAGGCGCGCCAACTCTGCACAGGTTTCAGGATTTCGCTGCAAGCGCAGGCTGCTTTCCAGGTAATCCCGAGCCTTGCCCCACAAACTGCTTTGCAGGCACAGCCGACCAAGTGTCAGTAACAGGCTGGGATCCGTGGAATGTTCCTTGAGCCAGCCCTCGGCTGTCTGCAATTGGCGTCCCGGATCGCTGCCGCGCACCAACCCGTAAAGGCGCGCGAGGTGGCTGTTGTAGTTGCGCTTGAGTGCTGAGCGCAACGCTTCTTCGGCCTTGGCATCAGCGCCAAGGCGGCGTAGTTGCTCGGCATACGCCAGAACCAGCTGGGGTTCCTGGCGCTGAGCCGAGGAGAGCCCGTCCCACGCCTTGTCCAGCGCTGGCAGGCCCGCTGGGGCTGCATCGCCTTCCTGTTCCCGATAGGCAGCCAGCGTGAGGTTTTCACCCCAGGCGCGACGCTCCAGTTCGGCCAGTTCCTGAGGCGGCAGGACTTTATCCTTGCGCAGCTCAGGCATGAGCTTGATCAGCGCCGACCATTCACCGCGCTGCCGGTACAAGCGCTGCAGTTGACGCAAGATCTGCACGTTATGCGGATGGCGTTGCTGCATGGCCTGCAAGGTGGTCAATGCGCCGTCGGTGTCACCGCGATCCTGTTGCAGCTGCGCATGACTCAAGGCAATCGCTAGCTCCGCTTGCGGCTGGCGCTCCAGCGCCCGCTCAAGAAGACCGTCGCATTCTTCGTATTTGCCCTGCTCGTTGGCAGCCCGGGCAGCACCGAGGTAAAACAGCAGCGGCTGAGGCTCGGCTTCGGCAGCCCGATGCAGGTGACGTTGGGCGCTGGCCCAACGGCCCTCCGCGAGGTCCATCTGACCCTGCTCGATGGCCACTTGCACCCGGCGGCTGCGATTGCGTCGCGACCATGGATTGACCACGCCACTGGAAGTCATCACCAGACCGAGCAGCAGCCGAACAATGTAAACCACCAGCCAGACGGCGATCAGCAGGCCCAACGTGGCCCACAGACTCGATTCATAACGGAAGTTCTGGTACGCGATCAGCACGTAGCCGGAATGTTCGGCAACTGCCACGCCGATCAGTGCCGCGATGGCAATCGCAACGAACAGCAGGATGTAGGCACGCTTCATGGGCTGATCCCCTGCTTGGTTTCGGCAGGTTGGCTGCTTGAGTCCGGCGCATCAGTCGCCATGTGTCGGCGCCCAAGGTAAGCCTGGACCGCGCTCAGGCTCTGGGCCAGATCGGGCGTCTTCACCGAAACGGGCTGGCCGCGCAATGCCTCCAGGCGTTCGCTGAGGGATTTGACCTGCGAGTTATCCTGATTGAAATTGCTCAGCAGCACGTCCCGCGCTTCAACCAGCGCTCGGGTGTACACCTGTGGCTCGCCATTGAGCGCAGCCCATTGCGCCTGCTCAATAGCCAGACTCAACGCCAGACGAACCTGGGTCAGGCTCTGTCCGGCCAGCAGCGGACGTACATTTTTGTCGGCATTGAAGTCGATACGGATGTAATGCGAGATTTCATCCCACCACTGCGCCCAGCGGCTGTCTTGATTGTCGCCGACAGTCAGGCCCAGCAGCGACTCGCCCTTGTCCTTGTATTCCGGTGCCAGCTCGTTGAGCTGTGCGGCCTGATCGCGCAGCGCAGCCAGTTGCAGGAACAGGCCGGTACGATCCGGCTGGTCGATACTGCGCAGCGCCGCCAGGCTTTTCGCCAATTGATCGCGTGCCGCGAAAGAGCCGGGATCGTCTTGCTCGCGGAGGATTTCGTCAGCACCTTGCACCAGTGCCTGAGCGCTGTTGATGTCCTGCAAAGCAGACAAACGCAGGCTGGCCAGACGCAGCAAGTGTTCGGCTTCGGCCAGTCGCCAGTCTTTGCGGCTGGCGCCCAGCACGGTTTCCAGACGCTGACTCAAACGCTGCTGGTCACCCTGCAATTGCGAGACAAGACGACGGCGCTCTTCGAGTTCGCCGGCGGCTGGCAATTGCGCCAACTGAGTCGAGAGCTGCTGTTCGTGCTGTTGCAAGGTCTGAGTCTGGGCCGCGAGGTCGAGCATTTGCGTGCGTTGCACCTGATGACTGGCCTGAACCGCTTGCAGCTGCCAGACGCCCCACCCGGCTACGCCAATGCCCGCCACGCCAAACAGTAAAGCCAGTATCACCAGACCATTGCTGCGGCTGCCGGAACGCTTCGGGCCAATCGGGTCGGGTGTCGGCGCGGAGTTGACCAGCACCGGTTCGGAATCATCTTTGGGCAAGACTGTTTCGCTCACGTATCCATCCTTTGCATTTGGGCGTAATCGACTGAACGACAAGCAGGTCGATCAATGCGTCTGAATTTCACAAAATCTGCACGGGTCCGGGTTGTTCCCGCAACGCCGCCAGCAAGGCCGCGGCATTCACGCCCCGGCAATTCACAACTGTTCGAGCCCCGGCTTGCGTCGCCAGTTCAGCGACGCGAGGGCTCGGTACAAATAAAGGCAACTGCGCCAGTTCAGGCCAGGCATCGCCCGCCAACTGACGCAAGTGTTCAAAACCCTGTCCACTGCTGACCACCAGCGCGTTCAAGCGTTCCGCTTTCACACGCTGCATGAGCGTCGACGGCGGGTACAGCGGCAAGTTGCGGCGGTACAGCGGCAGATAGTCGACACTAGCACCCAGTTGCCGCAAACGCTCGGCCAAAAGCTCGCGGCCGTCTTCGCCACGCATGATCAGCACGCGGCTTCCGGGCAAGGCGACGGCTTGTTGCAACCGGGGCAGCTCAAGCAAGGCTTCGCTGTCATCGCCCTGTTCGGGCCAGCTCACGTCCAGATTATGTTCCTGCAACAGCTGCGCGGTGCCTTCGCCGACCGTGAACCATGGCTGGATCGGCGGCACCGGCCACCGCTCGGTCAGCAAAGCCAGGCCCAGGCGTGCGGCGGGTTTGCTGACCACAATGACGGCGCGGTAGTGATCGAGATCATCGAGTATCGAACGCAGCGCCGGAGTGATCGGTACAGGTTCGATTTCAAGCAGTGGCAGGCTGCTGCTGAAGATGCCGACATCGGCGAGCGTCTGCGCCAGCGCTGCCGACTCTTCGGCAGGCCGGGTCAGCAGCAGTCGCCAGTCGGTCATTCCGGGTCCGCCTCACCGTAAACGGCTTTGAGGATTTTCGCGGCGCCCTGGGCCAGTAATGCATCAGCGACCTGCACGCCGAGCGCCTGGGCTTGGGCCTGTGGCGCGCGGGCCTCGGCGTGCAGCAGCAAGGCGCCGGAAGGATCGCCGACCAGTCCGCGCAACCAGATCTGATCGCCTTCGAGCACGGCATAACAGGCGATGGGAACCTGGCAACCGCCATTGAGGTGTTTGTTCAGGGAGCGTTCGGCAATGACCCGCACGGCGGTGTCAGCGTGATGCAACGGTGCGAGCAAGGCGTGAATTTGCGCATCGGCGCTGCGGCATTCGATGCCAACCGCGCCTTGGCCACCGGCTGGCAGGCTGTCCTCGACGCTGATGCTGGCGGTGATCCGGTCTTCGAAACCCAGGCGAATCAGGCCGGCGGCGGCAAGGATGATCGCGTCATATTCACCGCCATCGAGCTTGGCCAGCCGGGTGTTGACGTTGCCACGCAGGAAATGAATGGTGAGGTCCGGGCGCCGCGCCAACAGCTGCGCCTGACGACGCAGGCTCGACGTGCCGACGATGCTGCCGGCAGGCAGTTGCTCAAGACTGGCGAAGTTATTGGAGACGAACGCGTCGCGCGGGTCTTCACGCTCGCAGATGCAGAACAGGCCCAGGCCAGGCGGAAAATCCATCGGCACGTCTTTCATGGAATGCACGGCGATATCGGCCGTATCTTCCAGCAAGGCTGTCTCCAGTTCTTTGACGAACAGGCCTTTGCCGCCGATTTTCGACAACGGGGAATCGAGCAGTTTGTCGCCGCGGCTGACCATGGGCACCAGCGTCACGATCAAGCCGGGATGAGCCTGCTCCAACCGGGCTTTGACGTATTCGGCCTGCCAGAGGGCTAGCGCACTTTTGCGAGTGGCAATGCGAATTTCGCGAGAGGACATGAATCAATCCGTACTTGATGGTTGCCACGGATAATAACAGCTCAGGCAAAACGACTCAGCGCTGTGTGAACAGAGCGTTGTGGAGGGTTGATCCTGGTCAAGGAATCAGCGGACACAAAGCTTTGTGGGAGCGAGCTTGCTCGCGAATGCGTTGGTCCATCCAGCACGGATGCGACCTGAATATCACCTTCGCAAGCAAGCTTGCTCCCACAAAAGTTAAATCTAGAGCTGCTGCATCATCTTGCGCACCCCGGCCACATGCCGACGGCTGACGATCAATGCATCGCCATTGAGACCTTTGAGAAACAACTGAAAATGCCCCAAAGGTGTTCTCTGCAGGCGTTCGATTCGCTCGCGGGCTACCAGCGCGTTGCGGTGGATACGCACGAAGCGGTCGCCGAACTCGTCTTCAAGGGCCTTCAATGGCTCATCCAGCAGCACTTCACCTCCCTCGTGACGCAAGGTGACGTATTTGTGATCCGCGATGAAAAAGATCACCTGATCCAGCGGGATCAGTTCAATACCTTTGCGGGTGCGCGCGCTGATATGGCTGCGCGGGCCGTTACCGCTTTCCGCAGCAGGGCGGGTCATCGCCGCCAGTTGCACGCGGTTGGGGCGTTCGGCCTTCCTGAGCGCTTCGACTAAATGCTCGGGGCGCACAGGTTTTACCAGGTAGCCAACAGCGCTGACCTGGAAGGCATCAAGGGCGAACTCGTCGTGTGCAGTACAAAAGACCACAGCGGGCGGGTTTTCCCGCTCGCACAATTTTGCTGCGACTTGCAGGCCATCGATGCCCGGCATACGAATATCGAGTAACACGATATCCGGCTTGAGGCTGTCGATCAGCGTCAAGGCTTCCTCGCCATTGGCGGCGCTAGGTTCCAATACCCGGTAACCCTCGATTTCGCTGACCAATCGGCTCAGGCGTTCGCGGGCCAGGGGTTCGTCATCAACGATCAGGACATTCATATTGCTCTGGCTTCCTGCGTGAGTCTCGCACAAGGATAGCGTAGACAGGTGAAGTGACGACCGTCACGGCGCTCCACGCTCAGACTGGCGTGCGGGCCAAAAAGTGCCGTAATGCGTGCACCGATATTTACCAGGGCCTGTTGAGTACCGTTGGACGTCTGCCGGGTGGCAACTTCGTCATAGGGATTGCTGACACACAATATGAACACTCCCTTTTTATAGTCCGCTTCCACCTTTATGACACCACCTTCAACGCGAGGTGCGATTCCATAAAGCAAAGCGTTTTCCAGTAATGGCTGCAAGGTTAGCTGGGGAATTGGCAAGTCGTCTGGAATTGCACTCACCGCCCAGTCCAACTGTAGACGCTCGCCAAGACGATATTGCTCAATCGATAAATATCGTTTTGCCAATTCCAGTTCATCGCGCCACGTCACCAGGCTGCCCGGCTTGGCCAGACTCGCCCGAAACAGGTCCGACAGGTCCAGCACCGCCTGCTCGGCCTTGGCGGGTTGGGTCACTACCAGACTGGCGATACTGTTGAGCGTATTGAAAAGAAAGTGCGGGCGGATCCGTGCCTGCAGCGACTCGATACGGGCGCGCAGCTCGCCCTGCTGCTGTTTGCGCCACTGACTTTGCAGATAAAAATAACGCAACATCAATGCCGACATGATCAGCGCAATCAGGGCGTAGCGCAGATAGCGTTCGACCATGCCGCCCGGATTGAGCCGGCCGGTCAGCTGGCAGATATCGGTGACCGCCGTACAGATCAGCGTCAGCGCCACCACCAGCAGACAGCCGATCAGCCCTGCCATGCCAGCGGGCAAGCGCGCCAGCCAAGGCCGCAGACCGCACAATAACGCTGCGGAAAGCAGGACGATCCATTGCACGAACAGCGACATCAGGGCCAGACGCACCCAGTCGAAACCGGTGCGCATCGGCTCGACCAGCACCAGCACGATCACCAGCAGTTCCGCGAGCAGCACAAGTACCAACAGCGCCTGAGGCAGGCACAGTTCAGGCAGGAAGAATTCCTTGCCTTGTTCGTCAGGCTGGCGGTGCTTCAGGGGATCATTTCGCATCGGCTCAGTCTCAACGTTGCGGTGGTCAGCGGCAAGCCGCCTCGCAATAAAAAAACTGCAACCTGTTATTATCGCGGGCACGCCAATTTCAGCAGATCAACGAGCGAATCCATGAGCACCGACAAGACCAACCAGTCCTGGGGCGGCCGCTTCAGTGAACCCGTCGACGCCTTCGTCGCGCGCTTCACCGCCTCCGTCACTTTCGACCAACGCCTTTATCGCCACGACATTATGGGCTCGATTGCCCACGCAACGATGCTGGCCAAGGTCGGCGTTCTTACTGACGCCGAGCGCGACACCATCGTCGACGGCCTGAACAGCATCCAGGCCGAGATCGAAGCGGGCAGTTTCGACTGGCGCGTCGATCTGGAAGATGTGCACATGAACATCGAGGCGCGCCTGACCGACCGCATCGGCGTCACCGGCAAGAAGCTGCACACCGGTCGCAGCCGCAACGATCAGGTTGCTACCGATATCCGCCTATGGTTGCGCGATGAGATCGACCTGATCCTCAGCGAAATCACCCGTCTGCAGCAAGGCCTGCTGGGCCAGGCCGAGCGCGAAGCCGAGACCATTATGCCGGGTTTCACTCACCTGCAGACCGCGCAGCCGGTGACGTTTGGTCACCATATGCTGGCCTGGTTCGAAATGCTCAGCCGGGATTACGAGCGTCTTGTGGACTGCCGCAAACGCTTGAACCGCATGCCCCTGGGCAGCGCGGCGCTGGCCGGCACGACGTACCCGATTGATCGCGAACTGACCTGCAAGCTGCTGGGCTTCGACGTCGTGGGCGGCAACTCCCTGGACAGCGTGTCGGACCGCGACTTCGCCATCGAATTCTGCTCTGCGGCGAGCATTGCGATGATGCACTTGTCGCGCTTCTCCGAAGAGTTGGTGCTGTGGACCAGCGCGCAGTTCCAGTTCATCGATTTGCCTGATCGTTTCTGCACCGGCAGCTCGATCATGCCGCAGAAGAAAAATCCCGACGTGCCTGAACTGGTGCGCGGCAAGAGCGGCCGCGTGTTCGGCGCCTTGATGGGCCTGCTGACCTTGATGAAGGGTCAACCGCTGGCCTACAACAAGGACAACCAGGAAGACAAGGAACCGCTGTTCGATGCCGCCGATACCCTGCGCGATTCGTTGCGGGCGTTTGCCGACATGATCCCGGCGATCAAGCCCAAGCACGCCATCATGCGTGAAGCGGCGCTGCGTGGTTTTTCCACCGCGACCGATCTGGCGGATTATCTGGTGCGTCGCGGCCTGCCATTCCGTGATTGCCACGAAATCGTCGGTCACGCTGTGAAATACGGCGTGGAAAGCGGCAAGGACCTGGCGGAAATGAGCCTGGAAGAGCTGCGCAAATTCAGCGTTCAGATCGAGCAGGATGTATTTGCCGTGCTGACGCTGGAGGGTTCGGTCAACGCCCGTAACCACATCGGCGGCACCGCACCGGCGCAGGTCAAGGCCGCTGTGGTACGTGGTCAGGCGTTGCTGGCGGCGCGTTAATAGCAAGCCCGTTGGAGCGAGGCTTGCCCGCGAATTGAATTCCAAGCGATATATTTCGCCTGAAATGACGCCTTCGCGGGCAAGCCTCGCTCCAACGGGTAATACTTATGACGGCCTTACCCGCTTCAGAAACGCCGGAAGCTCGGCGTCCTTGTCGATGGCGATGCGTTGCACGTGGGGATTTTGCGCCAGGCGCGCAATCAATGCCCGTGCGCAGGGCATGTCTTGCAGATAATCCGTATCAAACAACTGTTTGCCCACTGACCGGGCAAGGTCGACGCTGTACAAAAAGTACAGATCCGCCACCGTAAAAGCCTCTCCCGCAACATAAGGTGCGAAGCGCGCGCGTTGCTTCAAAGCCGCAAAACCCTTGATCAGATCCCGTTGCGCCTTGTCTTTCAGCGTCTGCGGCGTCGGCCTGCCGCCGAAAAAGACTTCGACGTAACAAATCCGTGCGGGTAGCTCGATATACAGCTCGATTTCCTTGGCCAGCGTCCAGACTTGCGCGCGTTCGAATGGGTCGGCGGGTACCAGGCCATGGGCCGGATAGACTTCCTCCAGATAACCCAGGATGACATCCGTTTCACTGATAAAACCCTGCGCGGTTTGCAGGATCGGCACCTTGCCACGGGCGCTGATGGCCAGGACAGCGGGGTTCTGGCAGCCATGCAGCGGGATCATGTCGAAGGGCAGTTGCTTCTCCAGCAACGCCAGTTTGACCATGTTGAAATAATTGCTCGCGGCAAATCCATACAGCTTCAGCATTGCGGGCCTCCTGACCGGTTAAGACTCAAGTCCTTGAACAGTATGGATTTTAAGAGGCTTTTCAGGACTCGGGAGGTCGCGACGCAAGGCGCCGGAAAATTCAGAATTCGCTGACAGAACGCTCCTGCAACGTTTCCCGAGTCTGTGAATCACTCTGGTGCCCAATACGGGTAAACTGGCGGCCATTTCCGAGGAGCACGCCATGACCGACGCCATCGACAACGACGAAGAAGAATTTGCAGAATCGACCCTGATCCAGGCCATCGAGAACCAGATTGAAAGCGACAACCCGCCCGCCGCCAAAGCCACGTTCAACAAGTTGACCCTGGTGGGCTACGAGCGAGAAGAAATCCTGCAACTGATGGCCCATGTCCTGGCCGTCGAAATCGATGCGCTGCTGGAAGCAGACCGCCCGTTTGATACCGAGTGGTATGAACAGGCGCTGCGCAAGCTGCCCGAGTTGCCGCCAGAAGCATGATCCGGCTCGATTGACGGCCCTCAAGATAAGCCCTGCAAAAATTTCAGACTGTGGCTACACTGCAAATGCCCCGCTGCCATGAAACACCCTGGGGCTGTCACGCCAAGCCAGCCTTAACGGTCATCCAGAACCGACAAGCGCAGCACAGACCTGTCGATTCCAGAGAGCCCGCCGGCCAGCGCGGCGTATCACTAGAAAAGTCTGGAGCACCTATGTCGTATACCCCTGAGTTGGTTGCCGAACTGGAAATCCTCGCACTGTTCAATCTGGGCAATACCCTTGAAGGGCTGAAAGTCCACCACGTTGCTGCCCCGACCGCCATTGCCGCTGCCCAAAGACTCTTCGAAAAAGGACTGACCACGCAGGTCGATGGAGGCTATCTGACAAGCCTGGGGCTTGAAGCCGCTCAACACGCCCAGTCGTTGCTGACCATATTGAACGTAGCCAAAGAAGCCGCTTGAGCTCAGACAGGGTCCGCCAGCAAAAAAGCTCTGACGGACCCTTCATTTACAAAATCTGCGGCCGATAGAAAATTGGCGCCAGAACAAAAACCTCGCTGAAGGTGTTCGCTTTCAGACTGTAACTGCCCGCCGTCACGTTCATTCTGAATGATCACCCTTACGAGCTCCGGCAGCCGGTTTGAATTGCGATGACGCGTAATTTTGAAATTCGTCCCGACCTGGATGAAGGCATCGACCGAAAGGTGCTGACGCAGCTGCGTGCCCGCTTTCTGGCATTGAACAGTGGCCGGTTTGCCCGCGCCATGGAGGGTTTGTCTACCCGGCAACAATCGGTGTTGACGCTCTTGCCGCTGTTTTTCCACGTCAATCATCCGCTGTTGCCCGGCTACGTATCCGGCAGCACGCCCGCTGGCGTCTCGCAGTACGAGCCAAATGCGCTGGCGCTGGCCGAAGCGCAACGGTTGACCCGCTCCTTTTCCTACAAGACCCGACGCGCCAATGCGCCTGAGCCGATTCACGGGCTGTTTTTGATGGGTAGCCTGGGCACGCTGGCTCAGGCGGAACAAAGCGACATGGATGTCTGGGTTTGCCACGAACCGGACTTGCCCGCTGAAGCCATCGAAGAGCTGCGCAAGAAGTGCCAGGCACTGGAAGCCTGGGCCGACAGCCAAGGCGCCGAAGCGCATTTTTTCCTGATTGATCCGCAACGCTTTGTGCTGGGCGAACGGGATGCGCAGCTCAGCTCCGAAGACTGCGGCACCACCCAGCATTACTTGTTGCTTGATGAGTTCTATCGCACCGCCATCTGGCTCGCCGGGCGTACGCCGCTGTGGTGGCTGGTCCCGACCTACGAAGAGCAGCGCTACGCCGAATACACCCACACCTTGTTGTCCAAGCGCTTCATTCGCGCCGAAGAAATCCTCGACCTGGGCAATATGGCGCGGATTCCGCCAGGCGAATTCATTGGCGCCGGGCTGTGGCAGCTGTTCAAGGGCATCGAATCGCCTTACAAGTCCGTACTCAAGCTGCTGCTGACCGAGGTCTACGCCAGCGAACATCCGCGCGTGCAGTGCCTGAGCATGCGCTTCAAGCACGCGGTATTCGCCAATCAGCTGGATCTGGATGAACTGGATCCGTACATGGTGGTGTATCGCCGGATTGAGGAATACCTCACCGACCGCGGCGAGCTTGAACGCTTGGAGCTGGTGCGCCGTAGCCTGTACCTGAAAGTGAACAAAAAGCTGACCGGTGCCGCGCGGCTGCGCAATCCCGGTTGGCAGCGCGTGTTGCTGGAGCGCCTGACTCAGGAATGGGGCTGGGATGAGCGCCAGTTGGCGTTGCTCGACAGTCGCAGCCAGTGGAAAGTGCGTCAGGTCGCCCACGAGCGCCGCGCACTGGTCAACGAGCTGAATTACAGCTATCGCTTCCTGACGCAGTTCGCCCGCACACACAAGGTCGCCAACTCGATCAATGCCCGGGATCTCAACGTCCTTGGTCGCCGCCTTTATGCTGCATTCGAGCGCAAGGCTGGCAAGGTTGAATTCATCAACCCCGGCATCGCCCCGGACCTGGCTGAAGACACCCTGACGCTGGTGCAGTCACGCAACAAGCGTGAGCCGGGGAAAAACCAGTGGGCGCTGTACAACGGCAATCTGGCCGCGCATGACTGGCAGAATTTCTCGCCGATCAAGCGCAGCCGGGAACTGCTCGACCTGCTGACCTGGTGTCATCGCAACAACGTCATCGACACCACTACCCGGCTCGCCCTGCATCCGGGCACCAGCGACCTGACCGAATTCGAGCTGTTCAACCTGCTGGGCGCGCTGCAACAGACGATCCCTGTGCCGCTGGAAGTGGTGAGCGAAGAGCGCCTACTGAACGCCAGTATTCCCGGGGAAATCCTCTTGCTGGTCAACGTCGGCGTCGATCCGCTCAAGCATCATCGGGATCTGAATATCCTGATGACCACCGAGCGCACCGATTCCCTGAGTTATGCGGGCGTGCGGGAAAACCTGGTGCTGACGCTCGATCAGATCACTGTCAATAGCTGGAACGAAATCCTCGTCAGCCGCTTTGACGGACCCTTTGCATTGCTCGACTGCCTCAGCGAACTGCTGAGCAGCATGCCCCAAGGCTCGACACAACCGAGAGTGCGGGTGCGCTGCTTCTGCCACAACCGCGCGCCTGCCATTGCGCAACGTGTCGAAGAACTGGTGGCCACCGCCCAATTGCTGCTGGCCCGGCGACTGAACCATCGCTATCTGATCCAGGTGCAGCAGCAGTATCACGTGCTGGAAATGGTGCCTGGTCGGGTCACCCACGTGGTGATCAACAGTCTTTCCGGGCTGTTCGAATATCTGGGCGAGGAGTTGGCGCGCTACAGCCCGCTGCATCTGGACCCGCATGCGCTGGACGAACACGATCTTTCGCTGATCCTGCCCCACGGCCAGCCCGAGTGTATTCAGGTGTTTTACCGCCTGAACGAGCCGGACGCCGATGTTTACGTGCTCGACGAACATAACGCGCTCTGGCACCAGCGCCTGCCTTACCACGACGAGTCGAGCCTGCTGTTGCCGTTGCAGCGGTTTTTCCATTCGCTGGTTTATCGCCGGGGCGCGATGCTGCCCCTGGAAAATCCTCTGGAACCGGTATCCCTGGAAACCTTGTATTACCAGGTTTTGCCCTCCGGTCCGGGACGCGCCCGCCGCATCGAATCCCGCGCCGCGCCGACGGCCGTGGACAAGCCTTTCTATGATGTACAGGCCATCGTCGAAGAAGCCTCGCCGGGGCAAGTCAGCGTCACGCTGTACTGCAACAACAATGAGTTTTCCGAACTGGAATATGGCGACCAGCTGTACAGCGCCGTTGCGCGGCAGATTCTGGCCCAGCGCCACGAACCACAACGCTACCGCTGCTACATCACCGATCTCGACCTGTCAGGCCTGCTGGGTGACGACCACGGCCAAAGCATCCTTTACCTGCGCTACAAGGCCGATCTGGAAAAATCGCTGAATGAGGCGATGGACAGGGCTTGAAGCCGCTGATTGGGCAGGATCGATTCAACGGCATGAGTCAGGCTGCATCTCGCAGCAGGCGCCTCAACCCCACTATCATCCACGCTAATTCCCCCCTCTCCGACTTCCTGCCATTCCACTGTGCTTCTACAGGTGTAGAATCGTCTTTATCCATCGCCAGTCATCCCCGGCGGGTTTATGAGCTCAGGCCGAGCGTACGGCGATCCCGTAGCGCTTTCGGTTTCCTTCGCAACATCCGGTCACTGCCGTTTGTGTGTGACGACACTAGAAGCTCACTCCCTTACCTATTTACCTGATTAGCCGCCAGGAGTGCTCCATGCCTGATTACCGCTCGAAAACGTCCACCCACGGCCGCAATATGGCCGGCGCTCGTGCCTTGTGGCGCGCCACCGGGATGAAGGATGCGGATTTCAAGAAACCGATCATCGCCGTCGCCAACTCGTTTACCCAGTTCGTACCGGGGCACGTGCATCTGAAGGACATGGGCCAACTGGTTGCCCGTGAAATCGAACGCGCCGGTGGCGTGGCGAAAGAATTCAACACCATCGCGGTCGATGACGGCATCGCCATGGGTCACGACGGCATGCTGTATTCGCTGCCGAGCCGCGAGATCATCGCTGACTCCGTGGAATACATGGTCAACGCCCACTGTGCCGACGCCATCGTCTGTATCTCCAACTGCGACAAGATCACCCCCGGCATGTTGATGGCGGCTTTGCGCCTGAACATCCCGGTGATCTTCGTTTCCGGCGGCCCGATGGAAGCCGGCAAGACCAAGCTGGCCGCCCACGGTCTGGACCTGGTCGACGCCATGGTCATCGCCGCTGACGATACCGCCAGCGATGAGAAAGTCGCCGAGTACGAGCGCAGCGCGTGCCCGACCTGCGGTTCCTGTTCCGGCATGTTCACTGCCAACTCGATGAACTGCCTGACCGAAGCGCTGGGCCTGGCCTTGCCGGGCAACGGTTCGCAACTGGCGACCCACAGCGACCGCGAGCAACTGTTCCTGCAAGCTGGCCGCACCATCGTCGACCTGTGCCGCCAGTACTACATCGAAAACAACGAGGCCGTATTGCCGCGTAACATTGCCAACTTCAAGGCTTTTGAAAACGCCATGACGCTGGACATCGCCATGGGCGGCTCGACCAATACCATCCTGCACTTGCTGGCAGCGGCCCAGGAAGCGGAGATCGATTTCGATCTGCGCGACATCGACCGTCTGTCCCGCGAAGTGCCGCAGCTGTGCAAAGTCGCGCCGAACATCCAGAAGTACCACATGGAAGACGTGCACCGCGCGGGCGGGATTTTCAGCATCCTCGGCGAACTGGCCCGTGGCGGCCTGCTGCACACCGATCTGCCGACTGTTCACAGCAAGACGCTGGCCGAAGGCATCGCCAAATGGGACATCACCCAGACTGACGACGAAGCGGTTCACACCTTCTTCAAGGCTGGCCCGGCCGGTATTCCGACACAGACGGCATTCAGCCAGTCGACCCGTTGGGAAACCCTGGACGACGACCGCGAGAACGGCTGCATCCGCAGTGTCGAGCACGCGTACTCGCAACAAGGCGGCCTCGCCGTGCTGTACGGCAACATCGCGCTGGATGGCTGCGTGGTGAAAACCGCAGGTGTGGACGAGTCGATCCACGTGTTCGAAGGCAACGCGAAGATTTTCGAAAGCCAGGACAGCGCGGTGCGCGGCATTCTTGCTGACGAAGTGAAAGCTGGCGACATCGTGATCATTCGTTACGAAGGCCCGAAAGGCGGCCCGGGCATGCAGGAAATGCTCTATCCGACCTCGTACCTGAAATCCAAAGGTCTGGGCAAGGATTGCGCGCTGCTGACTGACGGCCGTTTCTCTGGCGGTACGTCGGGGCTGTCCATCGGTCACGCTTCTCCGGAAGCAGCGGCGGGCGGCGCGATTGGTCTGGTCCGCGACGGCGACAAAGTGCTGATCGACATCCCGAATCGCTCGATCAACCTGATGATCGACGACGCGGAAATGGCCGAGCGCCGTGCCGAGCAAGACAAGAAAGGCTGGAAGCCGGTCGAAGTGCGGCCACGTAAAGTGACCACCGCGCTGAAAGCCTACGCCCTGCTGGCCACCAGCGCCGACAAAGGCGCCGTGCGCGACAAGGCGTTGCTGGACAAACTGGTGCCTTGAGCTTGATTGGCTAGAACAAAAAACCCGGCAGAGATGCCGGGTTTTTTGTGGGGTAGCGGGGTCGGCACAGCCCCCGTAGGAGCGGCTTCAGCCGCGAGCAGCGTTCGCCGCCAAGATGTGCACGGATGCAAAGGACGGCCCTCCCGGCTAAAGCCGGTCCTACAGCGCGGAATCAGCGCGGAATCGGTGAGATCGCGCAAATCCCGGCAGGCTCCTTACTGGATGTCCTCCGGCTTGACGATCACCCAGTTCTTGTCCGCTGTCACCGCCAGGCCTTCTTTGGCCTGAGCTGCTGCGTGCTTGGCCATCATGCCGTTGAGCTGGGTCATGTACTTGTCTTTGCGGTTGATCCACAGATGCACGCCGCCCTTGGCCACGTCCACGTCGTGGAACAGCATGTAGCCATCGCTGGTTGGCGTATCGCCGCCCACCAGAACCGGTTTCTTCCATTCGTCGATGTAGGTCAGGATTGCCGCATGTTTGCCAGCCATCCAGGTCGCTGGCGTCCACAGATAAGGGGTGAGTTCCAGGCCGAGGTTGGCCTTCTCGTCATATTTGCCGGCGGTGATCTGCTTGCGCGCAGTGGTCAGTTCGCCAGTCTTGCGATCCTTGAGCAGGGTGGTTACGCCAATGACGTTTTGCGGTTTGACGTTGTAGCCATACTTCGGATCGGCCGCGACCATGCGCACCAGCTCTTCGGAAGCGGCGGTCATCACATAGACCTCAATGCCGTTTTCCATCAGCTTGTTGTACAGCTCTTTCTGGCCGGTGAAGATCCGGGGCGGTTCGACGTCGAGTTTCTTGACCACATCGCCGTCGTAATAGGTCGCCGGCACCGGTTTGCCCGAAGCCATCAGCTCGTCGACGTAGCCTTTGAGTTCCTTGAGGGTGAAGCCGGAAAACACTTGCGCGACCCACGGATAGCAGACCATGTCGTCCACTTCGCACAGGCGATAGTAATAACTGAACAGGCTTTCCTTGTGGTCGGCGGTGTCCTTGAACGGCATCAGCTTGAGGGAGGGATCCAGGCTTTCGCGGGTGATCAGGCCTTTGTTTTCCATGAACGGCAGCAGCGATTCTTCGAGGTCGAAGCGGTAGCTGGTGTTGTCCATGTCGAACACCGCGTAATTGCCCTTGTTGGCGTTCGCCGTGATCATGGCGTTGAGCGCCTTGGCGGCAGGCTCGGGCCAGTGCGTCAATTCGGTGGCCAGCGCCTGCCCGGCAAGACCCAGGCACAGCGCGACAGCGAGTAGTTTTGGCGCGAATTTCATAATGGTTTCCCCCCCCGGATATTTAGAGGTTCGACCGTAGCAAATTGCCGTTACTGTTTGAGTGCGTCAGCGACCGCGCGCGTTCCGAGGGCGTCATGTCGGGAACGATTCACGACGGGATTCGCCGATTGCGACATTTTTGTGACCGTAGCAGCGACTTGTTCGCGAGGTTTTTTTGCGGGTTACGCGGGACTGACACCGAACATAGCGTAGGAGGGGACTTGTCCCCGAAGGCGGTGGATCAGGCGGTGTCAATTTTCCGGATTTTCGTTGTAAGGACCATCGCATTCGGGGACAAGTCCCCTCCTACAGGTGTCCGATTCACCTGCGTTGCCACACCTCAAAGGTGTACGCCGGCTTGCCATCCAGCGCTGGATTCAACACCTCTGATACCAAAACCCACTGAGCCGGATCAACCTCTGGAAACCACGCATCGCCCTCAGGGCTCAGTGCCACGCGGGTCAGGTACAGCCGATCAGCTTGCGGCAAGCCTTGAGCATACAGCTGCGCGCCGCCAATCAGCATGACTTCATCGACGCCCTGCTCCCGCGCCCATGCTTGGGCACGAGTAACGGCGGACTCCAGCGAGGTGAAGACTTCGGCACCTTCCAGTTGCAAATCCGTCTGGCGAGTCACCACCAGATTCAAGCGACCGGGCAGCGGTCGACCCAACGAATCCCAGGTCTTGCGGCCCATGATGATCGGCTTGCCGAGAGTGGTCGCCTTGAAATACTTGAAGTCCCCCGGCAAATGCCAGGGCATGGAATTGTCGACGCCAATCACTTGGTTTTCACCAAGAGCGGCAATCAGGCTGAGGGGCAGTTGAGTTTTCATGGCGGCGAGAATAGCAGAGCACGGCAGTGAATTCGTACCGTGCTTTTCGCTCGAATGCACGACGCAGAGGTTATGCTCATCCCTGACTTTACCAACGAGACGCCGTGTGACTGCTCTGACCCCACTCGATAACCTCTGGCTGACCGAAGCCGTGCGTCTGCGCGAACAACAGGCCGGTCAACTCGACGACCTTGAAGCCAACCGCCGCGCCCGCGCTCAAGCGGGCGACCTGCCGAGCCGCATTGTGCATCGTGCCCTGTGGCTGGCCGAGCGCGATGGCATGCTCGAAGCACTGCGCCGCTGGAAACAAGGCGCGCGGCTGGCGTTTATTGCGCTGGCGATTCTGGCGGTCATCAGCGGCGCCGGACTGGCCTTCGCGGCCATGGGCGACGGGCAGAAGCCGGTCAATGTGTTCTGGGCGCTGGGCAGCTTGCTCGGGCTGAACCTGATTCTGCTGATCAGCTGGGCCTTGGGCCTGGCCTTCGCCGGGGGAAGCACAGCCAGCCTCGGGCGCTTGTGGCTGTGGTTGAGTGAAAAGCTCGCCCGCGATGCCCAGGCCGCGCAACTGGCACCGGCCCTGATTCTGCTGCTGCAACGCCGACGCCTGAATCGCTGGGCCTTAGGTGCGCTGGTGCATGGCTTATGGCTGCTGGCATTGGTCAGCGCGCTGGTGTTGCTGTTGATGCTGATGGCGACGCGGCGCTACGGCTTCGTCTGGGAAACCACGATTCTGGGCAGCGACACCTTTGTCAGCCTGACGCAAACCCTCGGCACGCTTCCGGCAATGCTGGGGTTCAGCGTGCCGAGCGAAACCATGATCCGCGCCAGCGGCGACAGCGCATTGGTGGTCGAGTCCGCAAGGCAAGCCTGGGCCGCATGGCTAGTGGGCGTTTTGCTGGTCTACGGTATCGTGCCTCGTTTGATCCTGGCGCTGGTTTGCTTGTCGCTGTGGAAACGCGGTCGCGCGGCGTTGAGCCTGGACCTGAGCCTGCCCGGTTACAGCGAGCTGCGCGAACGCCTCATGCCCAGCAGCGAACGGCTTGGCGTCAGTGATGCCGCGCCAGAATTGTTGCCGCAGATTGCCCCGCAGCACGGCAGCCAGAACAGTGAAGGCGCGTTGCTGGTCGCCATCGAACTGGATGACGATCAGCCATGGCCGCCCGCGCTGCCGGCAACTGTTGCAGATGCCGGGATTCTCGACAGTCGCGAGTCCCGACAAAAACTGCTCGACCAGCTGACGCGCTTTCCTCCGGCGCGATTGGTCATTGCCTGCGACCCACGACGCTCGCCAGACCGTGGCAGCCTGGCGCTGATCGCCGAGCTGGCGCGCTGCGCCGGGAGCACCCGAGTATGGCTGCTCGCCGCGCCTGCGGGTCAGAATCTGGATGCAGACCGGGTCAGCGATTGGCATGCCGGGCTGCAACAGCTGGAGCTGAAGTGGACCGAAACTGCGCCGCTTAACTGGCTGGAGACGGGTGATGAGTAAGACCGAGAAGATTCGCCCACTAAAACTCGCCGTCGTCGGCCACACCAATGTCGGCAAGACCTCGTTGCTGCGCACACTCACCCGCGACGTCGGCTTTGGTGAAGTCTCCCATCGGCCCAGCACCACCCGCCATGTGGAAGGCGCGCGGTTGTCGGTGGATGGCGAGGCTTTGCTGGAGCTGTACGACACGCCCGGTCTGGAAGACGCCATCGCGCTGCTGGATTATCTGGAGCGCCTGGATCGTCCCGGCGAGCGGCTTGATGGCCCGGCGCGGCTGGCGCGGTTTCTTGAGGGCAGCGAGGCGCGGCAGCGTTTCGAGCAGGAAGCCAAAGTCTTGCGCCAACTGCTGGCGTCGGATGCCGGGTTGTATGTGATCGATGCTCGCGAGCCGGTGCTGGCGAAATACCGTGACGAACTGTCGGTGCTGGCCAGTTGCGGCAAGCCGCTGTTGCCGGTGTTGAATTTCGTCAGCAGCGCCGACCATCGCGAACCGGCCTGGCGTGAAGCCCTGGCGCGGCTTGGCCTGCATGCGCTGGTACGTTTCGACAGCGTCGCGCCACCGGAAGATGGCGAGCGGCGCCTGTATGAAAGCCTCGCACTGCTGCTGGAGAATTCACGCGGCCAGTTGGAGCGCCTGATCCTGGATCAGGAAGCCCAGCGCGAAACCCGACGCCAGAGCGCGGCGCGGTTGATTGCCGAGCTGCTGATCGACTGCGCAGCATGCCGACGCAGCGTGTCGACCGAATCCGGCCAGGAGCAACTGGCCATTGATGAACTGCGCAAGGCGGTGCGTCAGCGGGAACAGCGTTGTGTCGAGGCGCTGCTCAAGCTGTATGCGTTTCGCACGCAGGACGCGGCGGCCAGTGATCTGCCGCTGCTGGATGGTCGCTGGGGCGATGATTTGTTCAACCCGGAAACCCTCAAGCAACTGGGCGTGCGGGTCGGTGGCGGTATTGCGGCGGGCGCGGCGGCTGGAGCGGGCGTTGATCTGCTGGTGGGCGGCATCACCCTGGGCGCGGCGGCGTTGGTCGGGGCGATTGCCGGCGGCGCATTGCAGACCGCCCGCAGTTACGGCGGCCGCTTGCTGGGCAAGATCAAGGGCCAGCGCGAACTGACCGTCGATGACGCGGTGTTGCGCTTGCTGGCGTTGCGTCAGCGTCACCTGCTGCAAGCCCTCGGCGCACGAGGTCATGCGGCGATGGAAAGCATCAAGCTGACCACGCCGCAGGACATGACCTGGCGCGAAGGCAAACTCCCCGAAGCCTTGCACAAGGCGCGCGCGCACCCGCAATGGTCGTCGCTCAATCCGGGGGCCAGGCTGAGCCAGGCTGAACGGCAGGAGCAGATCGAAAGTCTCACGCAAACCCTGTTGGAGCGAGGCTTGCCCGCGAATCAGTCAACGCGGTGAGACAGACAAACCGCGTTATCGTTCTTCGCGGGCAAGCCTCGCTCCCACAAAATCAAGTGCCCGGCAGTCGTATTCGTCATTTTTAATTACTCGATTATCCCGGACACCGGTATCATCCCGCGCCCGATACACCCGGAACCGTATTCACATGAAGCCCACCTTGATCGCCGCCGCAGAACTCGACCGTATCGATACCTGGGCCAAATACTCCAGCCATATGTGCGGGGGCTGTATTTCCAGCTGCTGCACGCTGCCTGTTGAAGTGAAGATCAAGGATTTGATCCGCATCGGCATCGTCGATGAATTCGAGCGCGGGGAGCCGGCCAAGAACATCGCCAAGCGTTTGCAGAAGGAAGGCATCGTCGAGCGCTACAACCAGAAGTCCGAGATCTTCACGTTGCAGCGCATGAGCAACAACGACTGCCTGTACCTGGATCGCAAGAGCCGCCTGTGCACGATCTACGAGAAACGCCCGGACACCTGCCGCAACCACCCCAAGGTCGGCCCGCGTCCCGGCTATTGCGCCTACAAGCCCAAGGATCTGGTCCGTCAGGACACCGGCACGCTGAAGAACAACACCAGCACGCCGTTTCCGAAGTTCTAAGTAACATTCATTCTGTAGGACCGGCTTCAGCCGGGAGGGCGGTCTACCTGGGACAAATTTGTTCCGAGCCGACTAGCGCCCTCCCGGCTAAAGCCGGTCCTACGATGCCCGCCCTTTTTGCGGGTTGAAGTTACTCAATGACCACACAAACAAAAACGCCCCCGACCTTGCGGTCGGGGGCGTTTTGTTTTTAGCCGACTAACTGATTAATCAGTTGCCGCTTTTCTTGGCAGCGCGGGTACGCTCGCTTTCGCCAAGAATTTTCTTACGCAGGCGGATCGACTTTGGAGTCACTTCGCAGAGTTCGTCTTCTTGAACGAATTCCAGCGCTTGTTCCAGAGTGAAACGGATAGGCGGAACCAGAGCGATGGTTTCGTCTTTACCGGAAGCACGCATGTTGTCGAGCTTCTTGCCTTTGGTTGGGTTTACACCCAGGTCGTTGTCGCGGCTGTTGATGCCGACGATTTGACCTTCGTACACGTCTTCGCCGTGGCCCAGGAACAGCTTGCCACGTGCCTGCAGGGTTTCCAGCGAGTAAGTCAGAGCCTTACCGGTAGCAACCGAAACCAGAACGCCGTTCTGACGGCCGGACATGTCGCCGGACTTCATTACGTCGTAACGGTCGAAGATGCTGGTCAGGATGCCGGCACCGGACGTCAGGGTCAGGAACTCGTTACGGAAACCGATCAAGCCACGAGCCGGGATGTTGTACTCAAGGCGAACACGCCCTTTGCCATCCGGAACCATGTTGGTCAGGTCGCCTTTACGGATACCGATCTGTTCCATGATCGCGCCCTGGGACTCTTCCGGCAGGTCGATGGTGACGTTTTCGTACGGTTCGTGCTTGACGCCGTCAACGATGCGGATGATCACTTCAGGACGACCAACGCCCATTTCGAAGCCTTCACGACGCATGGTTTCGATCAGTACCGAGAGGTGCAACTCGCCACGGCCGGAAACCTTGAACTTGTCAGCGGTGTCGCCTTCTTCAACGCGCAGAGCAACGTTGAACAGCAGCTCTTTGTCCAGACGTTCCTTGATGTTACGGCTGGTGACGAACTTGCCTTCTTTACCGCAGAAAGGCGAATCGTTTACCTGGAAGGTCATGGAAACGGTTGGTTCGTCAACGGTCAGCGGCTTCATCGCTTCGACGTTCAGTGGGTCGCACAGAGTGTCGGAGATGAACAGCTGGTCGAAGCCGCTGATGCAGACGATGTCGCCGGCAGCTGCTTCTTCAACGTCGATGCGGTGCAGACCGTGGTGACCCATCAGTTTCAGGATACGGCCGTTGCGGCGTTTGCCGTCAGCGTCGATCGCTACAACCTGGGTGTTCGGCTTGACCTTGCCGCGAGCGATACGGCCAACGCCGATGACGCCCAGGAAGCTGTTGTAGTCCAGTGCCGAGATTTGCATCTGGAACGGACCTTCACGGTCAACCTTTGGAGCAGGAACGTGGTCAACAATCGCCTGGTACAGCGGGGTCATGTCTTCCGCCATGGCGGTGTGTTCCAGACCGGCAATACCGTTCAGCGCGGACGCGTAAACGACTTGGAAGTCCAGCTGTTCTTCGGTAGCACCCAGGTTGTCGAACAGGTCGAAGATCTGATCCAGAACCCAGTCCGGACGCGCGCCTGGACGGTCAACCTTGTTGATGACCACGATTGGACGCAGGCCGGCTTCGAAAGCCTTCTTGGTCACGAAACGGGTTTGCGGCATAGGGCCGTCTTGAGCGTCAACCAGCAGCAGAACGGAGTCAACCATCGACATCACACGCTCTACTTCACCGCCGAAGTCGGCGTGGCCCGGGGTATCCACGATGTTGATGTGGTAACCGTTCCAGTTGATAGCGGTGTTTTTCGCCAGAATGGTAATACCGCGTTCTTTCTCCTGGTCGTTGGAGTCCATCACGCGTTCGTCGTTGAGCTCACCGCGTTCCAGGGTGCCGGATTGACGCAAGAGTTTGTCTACCAGGGTGGTTTTACCATGGTCAACGTGAGCAATGATGGCGATGTTGCGTAGATTTTCGATCACTTGTGTATCTCGATCAGAGGATTCGGTCAGCTGAATAAATCTAGACAGCTATTTATAACGTTAGAGTCGGCCAAAAGCCGTTACGGCTAGACGACTGGCGTCGGGGGGCCGGTGACGCAAGCCACAGGCAAACAGCCCCGGGCACTTAGCTCGGTCGATAAACGCGCACATTGGCATGCCCCTCACTGAGCAAATGATGAGCATGCAGGCGACTCATGACGCCTTTGTCGCAATACAACAGGTACTGGCGCGTGTTATCCAGTTCCTTGAAGCGGCTGTTCAATGCATAGAACGGCAGCGCCTGTATTTCAATGCCAGACAATTGCAGCGGCTGGTCTTCTTGGGCATCCGGATGACGGATGTCGATGACGACCTGACCTGCCAGCGCTTGACTGACTTCCTCTATCTCGATGCTGCGGCTCAAATCGTCGATTACCCGATCGATCGAGACCAGCTTGGCATTCTCCAGCGCTCGCTCGAGAATCGCCATGTCGAACTGTTGTTCTTCGTACTCAACGCGGTTGCGCTTGGCGTTGGTCTTGGGGTTGATCGAAATCACCCCGCAATACTCAGGCATGTGCTTGGCGAAATCGGCAGTGCCAATTTCAACCGCCTGATCGACGATGTCCTGCTTGTGGCTGGTGATCAACGGGCGCAAGACCAGCTTGTCAGTGGCCGCATCGATCAGCGACAGGTTCGGCAGCGTCTGGCTGGCCACCTGGGAAATCGCCTCGCCGGTTACCAGCACGCCGATTTCCAGGCGATCAGCAATAGAGGATGCAGCGCGCAACATCATACGCTTCAAAACTACACCCATATGACTGTTATCGACTTTCTGCAGAATTTCTCCGAGAACTTCCTCGAAAGGAACGCTGACAAACAGCACTCTTTGCGAGCTGCCGTACTTCTTCCAGATGAAATGCGCGACTTCCATCACGCCCAGTTCGTGGGCACGACCGCCCAGGTTGAAGAAGCAGAAGTGCGCCATAAGCCCGCGCCGCATGACCTGATAGGCCGCGACCGTCGAATCGAAACCGCCGGACATCAACACCAGGGTCTGTTCGAGCGCGCCCAGTGGATAGCCGCCGATGCTGTTGTGCTGGCTGTGAATCACAAATAACCGTTGGTCGCGAATTTCCATCCGCACTTCGATTTCCGGCTTTTTCAGGTCGATTCCGGCAGCACCGCACTCGATGCGCAGCTTGCTGCCGACGTACTTCTCGACGTCCATCGAGCTGAACGAATGTTTGCCGGCACGCTTGCAGCGCACGGAAAAAATCTTCCCCGGCAGCAGATCGGCGTAGTGCAGTTTGCACTTGGCCAGGATGTCGTCCATGTCGCCCAGCGGGTATTCAGCCACCTGCAGGAAGTTGGCGATGCCGGGCATGCAACTGAGGCGCTCAGTCATCTCGTGCAGGGTCTTGGGCTCAGTGATACGCGTCTGAACCTCAAGATTGTCCCACACGCCTCCCACCACCAGCGCCGGGTCCAGATCACGGAGCACGGTACGGATGTTCTTGGCCAGCTGGCGGATGAATTGCTTGCGCACCGGCCGGCTTTTAATAGTGATTTCGGGGAAGACTTTTACGATTAGTTTCATGTAAACAGCGCGCGAGGTGCCAGCCGAAAAAGAGGGGGCGGGATTATAGCGGAAATTGCTCAAGGTTTAACCAGTTATCGTGCAACCAATCATCGATGCACCAAAACGGACCTGTCGACTAGTTGTCCGCGTCATTAAGGTGCGCAGGAATTAGTAAAAATCGGTTTTCCCCCCTATAAAGAGCGTGTTTGACGCAAAAAACCCAACACGGGGCACTGGCATGCAATTTGCTCCCTTGTGAGGCAGGTTGCCTTAGCCGAGTATTCGCGCCGGCATCACCCAAATTCTAAGGGCCTAAACCATAAAACGGCCCGAAGCCACCCGGAGGACACCATGTCGAAGTCGGTTCAACTCATCAAAGATCATGACGTTAAGTGGATTGATCTGCGCTTCACGGACACCAAAGGCACTCAGCATCACGTGACCATGCCGGCTCGCGACGCGCTGGATGAAGATTTCTTTGAAATCGGCAAAATGTTCGACGGCTCCTCCATTGCTGGCTGGAAAGGCATCGAAGCTTCCGACATGATCCTGATGCCGGACGACAGCACAGCCGTGCTCGACCCGTTCACCGAAGAGCCAACCATCATCTTGGTTTGCGACATCATCGAACCTTCGACCATGCAAGGCTATGACCGCGACCCACGCGCCATCGCTCACCGTGCCGAGGAATACCTGAAGTCCACCGGTATCGGCGACACCGTATTCGTTGGTCCGGAACCAGAATTCTTCATCTTCGACGAAGTGAAGTTCAAGTCCGACATCTCCGGCTCCATGTTCAAGATCTTCTCCGAACAAGGTTCGTGGATGTCTGACCAGGACGTGGAAGGCGGCAACAAAGGCCACCGTCCAGGCGTGAAAGGCGGCTATTTCCCTGTTCCGCCGTTCGACCACGACCACGAAATCCGTACCTCCATGTGTAATGCCATGGAAGAAATGGGCCTGGTCATCGAAGTTCACCACCACGAAGTGGCGACTGCCGGTCAGAACGAAATCGGCGTCAAGTTCAACACGCTGGTCAAGAAGGCTGACGAAGTTCAGACCCTCAAGTACTGCGTACACAACGTTGCCGACGCTTACGGCCGCACCGCTACCTTCATGCCTAAGCCTCTGTACGGCGATAACGGTTCGGGTATGCACGTTCACATGTCCATCTCCAAAGATGGCAAGAACACCTTTGCTGGCGAAGGTTATGCCGGTCTGTCCGATACCGCCCTGTTCTTCATCGGCGGCATCATCAAGCACGGTAAGGCCCTGAACGGCTTCACCAACCCGTCGACCAACTCCTACAAGCGTCTGGTCCCAGGTTTCGAAGCTCCGGTAATGCTGGCCTACTCGGCTCGTAACCGTTCTGCTTCCATCCGTATTCCTTACGTGTCGAGCCCTAAAGCCCGCCGTATCGAAGCGCGCTTCCCGGATCCAGCAGCCAACCCGTACCTGGGCTTCGCTGCACTGTTGATGGCTGGCCTGGACGGCATCCAGAACAAGATCCACCCTGGCGACGCAGCTGACAAAAACCTGTATGACCTGCCGCCTGAAGAGGCCAAAGAGATCCCACAAGTTTGCGGCAGCCTGAAAGAAGCCCTGGAAGAGCTGGACAAAGGTCGTGCGTTCCTGACCAAGGGCGGCGTTTTCAGCGACGACTTCATCGACGCTTACATCGCTCTGAAAAGCGAAGAAGAAATCAAAGTACGCACCTTCGTACACCCACTGGAATACGAGCTGTACTACAGCTGCTGATCCAGTCACGTCAGCAGTTTTGACGTAGCAAAGAGGCCTCCTTCGGGAGGCCTTTTTTATGGGCCGGTTTTCTGGTTGACTACCCGGCCCTGCGCGCAAACCGCTCGAGTGCGCCCTTGCAGCGCAACGCTTGGATCCCACAAAAACAATGTAGAGATCAACCGATGCCCAACGCCAGCAAAATGGTTCGACGTCTTCTTCTTCCCGCATGCATCGTCAGTATTGGCGCGTGTACCTCGAATCTCCCGGCTCCTCCGCCGCCCCCCGCAGCACTCGCACCCTTGCTCGGCAGCATCAGTGAGCGCCTGACCATCGCCGATCAGGTTGCGCTGACCAAATGGGACAGCGGCAAACCGATTCAGGACAGCCCGCGCGAGCAGCAAGTCATTGCAGCCGCAGCCAAACTTGCGCCGAGCTACAAGCTCGATGGCGATGAAGTCAGCCAGTTCCTGGCGGCCCAGATCGAAGCGAACAAACTGGTGCAATACGCGCTGCTTGCCACCTGGCACGCGGCCGGCAAGGCTCCCGACAGCCCAAGGCCGGACCTGACCAAGCAGATCCGTCCAAAACTTGATCAGCTGCAAATCCAGCTGCTGCAAAATTACGCCGCGTTTGCCCCCTATCGGCGCGACCCAGACTGCCCGAACTGGTTGGGCCAGCAACGCGCGCGGCAGGCCAGGGATACGGTTCATGATCTGGCGCTGGTACGGGCAACCGGGGAATTGTGCATCAAGAGCCAATGAGCACCGCGTTCATCAATCAACTCCGCTGAACAGTATCGAAGCCACATCAATGTCGACTTGGCAAAGAGGCCTCCTTCACGAGGCCTTTTTTATGCTCGCTGAAAATCAGTATTCCGATGTGGTATCGGGTTACCGCACTCACCTCCGGCCTTTTAGACATCCTTCGCACTGCGCGCACCTGCTCGATTCCGAGGAGTGCAATGAGCCGCCTTTGGGCAGGCTCCAACGAAGAAAGGAATGCTCCAGATATGTTCAAAAAAGTGCTCGTTGTCCTTGGCGTACTGTTAACCACCACCGCCTGTAAAGCACAGCCAGGCGAGCTTGATTCAACCGTACTGCTCAAATCGACCACTTCCTGGGACGGCACAGCCTATAAGGCTTACCCTGCCGGCCAGCCGGAATTGACCCTGCTGAAAATCAACATACCTGCGAAAACCACACTGAACTGGCACAAACACCCGATTCCCAATGCCGCTTATGTGGCCTCGGGCGAGCTGGAAGTCGAAACACAGGACGGCAGCAAATCAATCCGCCTGAAACAGGGTGACACCCTGGCAGAATTGGTGGATATCATGCATCGCGGCAAAACCGGCGATAGCCCGGTGGAACTCATTGTGTTCTATGCTGGTACTCCGGGCGTTGCACTGTCGGAGTAGCTGCCACAGTAACCACCAGAGCAACCGCGCAAGCCATTGTCATTGGAGTGTTCATGCGTCGAAGCCTTATCTGCCTGCTGCTGTTGATCGCCTTGCCTGCGGCGGCGCAGATCTACAAATACACCGATGCCAATGGCAACACCGCGTTTACCAATCAGCCTCCGGATGGCATCAAGGCGGAGGTCATCGAGCTGCCGCCGCTGAACAGCGTCGAAACGCCGAAGCTGTCGAGCCCTGTGCAGAACCCACCAAGCGGGTCACGCCCGGTCTCTGCTCAGCCTGAGGCGGCCTATCAGGTGCTGGAGCTGACCGATCTGCCTGCTGGCGAAGCGTTGCGCGCCAACAATGGCACCTTCACCGTCGGCGTGATGATCCAGCCACGTCTGGCGCCGGGCCATCAACTGCAACTGCTGGTGGATGGCAATCCGTATGGCCAGCCGGGCAATGTTCCGCGGCTGCAGGTCGTCAATCTTGATCGGGGCGAACACAGCTTCGCAGTTATCGTGCGGGATCAACAAGGCATTGTTCAGCAAAGTCCGACCGTCACCCTTACAGTGCAGCGAGTCCATATTGGCAAGCCTTGAGTCGCGCCTGATGCGCTGCGCAGTGTTCTGGCTGTTGCTGCTGATTGGCCTGCCGGCAATGGCGGACGTCTACACCTATATCGACGCCGAGGGGAATCGCGTATTCACCGACCAGCCCCGCAAGAATGCCAAGCGGGTGGAGATCCTGCCCAGCAACAGCACCACCGGTGCGCCACCCAAGCGTGCGCTGCAAACCAGCCCCGCCAAGCCCAAGGCAAAAGCGATGTTTCGTTACGAATTGCTGCGGATTCTGGTGCCTGAACCCGACGCCACGGTGCGCAGCGCTCCAGGCGAATTGATCGTCAGCGTCACCAGCGACCCGGCGCTGCAGCCGGGTCACGGTTATCGATTGCTGGTAGATGGCAAACCTTACGCCGATGCCGGACGTAGCCCGGTCTTTCCCCTGAGCAATATCGATCGAGGGACGCATCAACTGTCGGTGGAAATCGTCGACGAAGCGGGCCGGGTTCTGGAGCGAACGCCTAACCAGCCTTTCCACATGCAGCGCATCTCCTTGGCACAAAAACGACTGGCGCAGCCCTGCAAGACTGACGATTACGGCGTTCGTCCTGAATGCCCGCTGAGCACCAAGCCCGAAGAAAAAAGCAGTTTCCTGCCATTCTTCTAAGTGCGACGTGTTGCTTAACGGCTAAGCTCCATATTGGTGCAATAAAATGGCAGCCTGCGATAGCTTGAGCCCATTTTGGGTCGAAAAAAGCCCGCGCCCGTGACTGAAAGCAGACCTCTGTCCAAAAAAAGCCCGGATTTGCAGATTAAACGCTTCTTTTCGGAGCCTTGGTTTGGTTTTTGCAACTTCCCCGCAACAGCATCCTTATTTGCACTGTGCGCGAGCGTATCAGTGGTTTTGCCAACGCTGGAGAAGACCAACCAGTGCCTGCGATACCGGGCTTGCCTGGGTTGCAATGTGCCAAAAGAGGTCAACGACTTTCATGACTATCAGCGACGCGCTGCACCGTTTGTTACTGGATAACCTGACCACTGCCACCATTCTGCTCAATGCCGACCTGCGCCTTGAGTACATGAACCCCGCAGCGGAAATGCTGCTGGCCATCAGCGGTCAACGCAGCCATGGGCAATTCATCAGTGAATTGTTCACCGAGTCGGCAGAAGCCTTGAGCTCGCTGCGTCAGGCTGTGGAACAAGCGCACCCGTTCACCAAGCGCGAGGCGATGCTGACTGCCCTGACGGGTCAGACATTGACAGTTGATTACGCGGTTACACCGATCCTCAGCCAAGGCGAAACCATGCTGCTGCTGGAAGTCCATCCCCGTGATCGCCTGCTGCGGATCACCAAGGAAGAGGCCCAGTTGTCCAAGCAGGAAACCACCAAGATGCTGGTGCGTGGCCTGGCCCATGAGATCAAGAATCCGCTGGGCGGGATTCGTGGCGCGGCCCAGTTGCTGGCCCGCGAGCTGCCCGAAGAAAGCCTCAAGGATTACACCAACGTCATCATCGAGGAAGCGGACCGCCTGCGGAACCTCGTGGATCGTATGCTGGGCTCGAACAAGCTGCCTTCGCTGGCAATGACCAACGTGCATGAAGTGCTGGAGCGCGTCTGCAGTCTGGTCGACGCGGAAAGCCAGGGTTGCATCACTTTGGTGCGCGACTATGATCCAAGTATTCCCGACGTATTGATCGACCGTGAACAGATGATTCAGGCCGTGCTCAATATCGTGCGCAACGCGATGCAGGCCATCAGCGGGCAGAACGAGCTGCGCCTGGGCCGCATCAGTCTGCGCACCCGCGCCATGCGTCAATTCACCATCGGTCATGTTCGTCATCGGCTGGTGGCCAAGATTGAAATCATCGACAACGGCCCCGGTATTCCGGCCGAGCTTCAGGAAACCATTTTTTACCCGATGGTCAGCGGCCGTCCCGACGGCACCGGGCTCGGACTTGCCATTACCCAGAACATAATTAGTCAGCACCAAGGACTGATCGAGTGTGACAGCCATCCTGGCCACACAACGTTTTCGATCTTCCTGCCGCTGGAACAAGGAGCAGCTTCGACATGAGCCGTAGTGAAACTGTCTGGATCGTTGATGACGATCGTTCCATCCGATGGGTACTGGAAAAGGCCTTGCAACAGGAAGGCATGACCACGCAAAGCTTCGACAGCGCCGACGGCGTGATGAGCCGCCTGGCCCGTCAGCAACCGGACGTGATCATCTCCGATATCCGCATGCCCGGCGCCAGTGGTCTGGACCTGCTGGCGCGGATTCGCGAACAGCACCCGCGCCTGCCGGTCATCATCATGACCGCCCATTCCGACCTCGATAGCGCCGTGGCGTCCTATCAAGGTGGCGCGTTCGAGTACTTGCCCAAGCCATTTGACGTCGATGAAGCGGTGTCTCTGGTCAAGCGTGCCAACCAGCATGCCCAGGAACAGCAAGGCATAAACGTTGCCCCAACCCTGACGCGCACTCCGGAAATCATTGGCGAAGCGCCAGCGATGCAAGAAGTGTTTCGCGCCATCGGCCGCTTAAGCCATTCCAACATCACCGTGTTGATCAACGGTGAGTCGGGTACCGGTAAAGAGCTGGTTGCCCACGCTTTGCACCGCCACAGCCCGCGTTCGGCTTCGCCGTTCATCGCGTTGAACATGGCGGCGATTCCCAAGGACTTGATGGAATCCGAGCTGTTTGGCCACGAGAAAGGCGCCTTTACCGGCGCGGCCAACCTGCGTCGCGGTCGTTTCGAGCAGGCCGATGGCGGCACACTGTTTCTCGATGAAATCGGCGACATGCCGGCCGACACCCAGACGCGCCTGCTGCGGGTTCTGGCGGATGGCGAATTTTATCGTGTTGGCGGTCATACGCCAGTCAAGGTCGACGTACGAATCATCGCTGCGACTCACCAGAACCTGGAAACCCTGGTGCAAGCGGGTAAATTCCGTGAAGACTTGTTCCACCGTCTGAACGTGATCCGCATCCACATTCCGCGCATGTCCGACCGTCGCGAAGACATTCCGACCCTGGCCAAGCACTTCCTCAGCCGTGCAGCCCAGGAGCTTGCGGTCGAGCCAAAACTGCTCAAGCCGGAAACCGAGGAATACCTCAAGCATCTGCCATGGCCGGGTAACGTTCGTCAGCTGGAAAACACCTGCCGCTGGATTACCGTCATGGCATCCGGCCGTGAAGTGCACATCAGCGATTTGCCGCCTGAACTGCTGAGCCTGCCGCAAGACGCCGCGCCCGTGACCAACTGGGAACAAGCGCTGCGCCAATGGGCCGATCAGGCACTGGCGCGCGGCCAGTCCAGCCTGCTCGACAGCGCTGTGCCGACGTTCGAACGCATCATGATCGAAACCGCCCTCAAGCACACCGCTGGCCGCCGTCGCGACGCCGCCGTTTTGCTGGGTTGGGGTCGTAACACCTTGACGCGCAAGATCAAGGAGTTGGGTATGAAGATCGATGGCGGGGATGACGACGAGGGTGATGAGGGCTGATCAAAAGCCGATGAACGATCTGTTGGAGCGTGGCTTGCTGTAGGACCGGCTTTAGCCGGGAGGGCAATTGGTGCTCTCGCGACTAAAGTCGCTCCTACGGTCGCTCCTACGGTCGCTCCTACGGCCGATTCGCGGGCAAGCCTCGCTCCAACGGATATCTATCCTTCGGTTCGTGCTTGCCCGCAATCAGCTGCTTATCGCACCAGATGCAAAAACTGCATATGGCGTTCGTACTGGTCAAGAATGTCGTTGATGACCTGCTCCTTGGTGTAGCCCACCAAGTCGTAGTCCTGGCTGCCCTCGCTCAGGTGAACCTCGGCGCGGTAGTAGCGACGATTATTCAACTCCTTGGAGCCCATCCCACCGCGAGCAAACGACGGGGTAAAGAAGCCCTTCATCATCACCTGATAAATGAACGGTCGTTCTTCGCCATGGCCGATTTCCAGACTCACGCTGTCGTTGGCCGGATCAGGCTGAGCGACCACATTCAGGCCCTTCTCGGCGAACACGTTGGTCACGTCCTCAATCGCAGGCCGCACCGTCTGCTCAAGAAAGCGATACACCTCGTCCCGTGACGGGTAATGCACCGCCTGACTCAAGCGCTGACGCCAGCCGCCACGCCGCGCACCGGAAGCCGGAGCCAACGAATACAGTTGGGCAATCTGTCGCTGGGATTCCATGAAGAACGCTTTGTGCAGCCCCCACATCATCAGCAACAGAATCAACGAGAACGGCAGCGAAGTCAGCACCACTGCGGACTTCAGCGCATCGATACTGCCGGAGAACAACAGGCCGCTGGTAATCAGCGCCGTCGCTACGCCCCAGAAAACCCGCAACCATTTCGGACCGTCTTCATCGGGATTACCGCCTTTGGCCGACAAGGTTGAGAGCACCACAGTGCCCGAGTCTGCCGAGGTCACGAAGAACACGAAACTGATGAACACCGTCACCGCGATGACGGTTTTGCTCCACGGGTAGGTTTCCAGCAGCAGATACAGGGTCATCGACGGGTCATCGATAGCCGATTGCCCCAAGGCGACCATGCCGTGATTGATCACCTGGTCGATAGCGCTGTTGCCGAAAATCGACATCCACGCCAGGGTGAAACCCAACGGAATCAAAAGCACGCCGAAGACGAATTCACGAATGGTCCGCCCCCGGGAAATACGCGCGATGAACAAGCCCACAAACGGCGACCATGCAATCCACCAGGCCCAGTAGAACACTGTCCAGCCGCCCAGCCAGTCACTCGGCTTGTCATAGGCGTAGACATCGAAACTCTTGGTCGGCAGCGCGCCCAGATAATCGCCGATGTTCTGCACCAGGGTATTCAGCAAATGCTGCGTTGGCCCGGCAAACAGCACAAACAGCAGCAGCGCGCAGGCCAGCAACATGTTGATGTCGGACATGACGCGCACGCCTTTATCAACACCGGCAATCGCCACCAGAATTGCCGCGCCCATCATCAACGTGATCAACCCGACCTGAATCCATTGGGTATGCGGCACGCCGAACAGATAGTCCAGACCAGAGTTCAGGTGCAACACGCCAAAGCCCATATCAGCGCCGAGGCCGAAGATGGTCGCAATAATGCCGAAGCCATCCACCGCATAGCCGATGGGTCCATTGATTCGCTTGCCGATCAGCGGATATAGCGCCGAACGCAGGGCCAGCGGCAAATTATGCCGATACGCGAAATACGCCAGCGCCATGCCGACGAAGGCGAACACACCCCAGCCGTGCAGACCCCAATGCAGAAACAGCAGCTGCATCGCCTGCCGCGCCGACTCAGTCGTCCCGCCTTCGCCTTGCGGCGGTTGCAGCATGTGCGTCAGCGGCTCGGAAACGCAGAAGAAGAACAGCGTGATGCTGATCCCGGCGGCGAACAACATCCCGGCCCAGGACAAATAACTGAACTCGGGCTCGTCGTGGTCGGCACCGAGCTTGATCTTGCCGTAGCCAGACAAGGCGGTGACCACCACGAAGACCAGATACAAAGTCATCGCCAGCATGTAGTACCAGCCGACCGTATTGGCCGCCCAGTTCTGCGCCGCCAGCAACCATTGGCCGGAAGCCTCAGGAAACGCGATGACGACCACGCCGAAAATCAGAATAAAAGACGCCGCGAAATAAAAGACCGGCGGATTCATGCGGACCGAACCGCTGGGTTGCGAAGCAGATGTGCTCATAAAAACTGCACCTCCGGATGAAGGAAAACAGCAGCAAAAAACGGGTTCAGCAAGGGTAAGCCTCCTGTTGTAAGCGGGCAGCGAACCACCGATTTATATTGAACGATCGTTCAATTAAAACACGAAAGCACCCGCAGGGACTAATCGCAGGCCGATGGAGACTAGCTCAAGGGAGGTTATGACGCCGGGGTTGTGGGGTTCGTTCCCCTCAGGCAGAGACGATTACTGAAACGTTTCCGCTTCACCACTTCCACTCCTCCTCGCGGAACTCGGCGTTGGGCATGAGGGTTTTCAAAAGGGCTACGACTTCGTCGATTTTGCGTTTTTCGACGTGGATTTCGAAGCCGGCCATTGTGTTGTTCTGGTAGCTGGTGACGATCATTTTTCTTTTTCGGTCAATAAAAACAAGGTCGTAGCGTGACCATTTTTTTGTGCGTTGCCTGACCGGATTTTCGAACGTCATCAGTTTTGAAGAAGCCGCAAACGCCATCGCACCAGGGCCGGCGAGCATCCATATGAAGCTTGGCTCCATGGCGATCATTGTCAAGACCGCGACAAAAAAGGTGATTGCGATACCTTTGAAAATGTATGGTGTAAAACTTGCGTAGTCTTGCCAATCTTCAACGTGGGCGCCGTCTTCGGTAAGGATGTAGCTGTATATCGTTTTTTTTCTGGCGATTACTAGCCAGAAAAAAAGCAGCAAGATTAGAACAAAAATACATGAGCCCTGATAAAGCCCCCTGCTACTTTCCTCCCCATAAGCATTTATATAGGCATAAAAGCCAATAGGAACAAGACAAAATGCCCCAAAGACTTGGTCGACCAGTCTCATTGGATGCGGATGAGCCTTGATTGTCCATCCAGTGATTTTCGCACCGTTAAGGTTTTCGCGAGTCATCAGTTCTGATTTGCTCTCATTTGCGTCGAGACTAACGTCATCAGCGTTCTCGCTGTCACTCATAGCAACGGCCTTCTTCATAATCCACATTCGACGGTGCGTATAATTTTGCGAGCGAAAGAAATTCGTCAAGCCGGTCGTTTGGCAGAAACGCCTGAAAATAAAGATAGTTCTCTTCAAAGGCAATATCGGGATCATAGCGCCGCTGAAGAACAATAAGTCCTCTCTTTCTATCGACGAATATGAGGTGTGGCCTATCCCACTTAAAACTGCTACGGCTGATTTCATTTTTCCATTTTAGTAAGCCGCTTGCTGAGGCCGCAGCCATTGCTGCCGGACCGGCGAGCGCCCATACGAAGCTCGGCTCTATTAAAATCATAGTCAGTACGGCAACAAAGAAAAAGACGCTGATACCTTTGAACACGTAAGGAGTGTAAACCCAATAGTGCTGCCAGTACTCGACGCACCCTCCAGCCTGAGTAATTACATAATTGTAGACTGTTTTTTTTCTAGCTACGACTAGCCAAAAGGAAAGAACGAAGCACATGCTACAAACACTCGTAATCCTGGTGAACTCTCGATCACTTTCGCTCTCGTAAAACTCTCCGTATAGGAAATAGGAAAAAAAAATCAAAACGAATCCCCCAAATGTCATGTCTACAATCCGCATTGGATGTGGATGGGCTTTGATTCTCCACGCCATATCCTCTGCTCCTTGAACGGGCTCAACATCGGGTAACTGAGGGTCATTTTCTGATGGCTCTGGTTGAAGAACTGCGCCACTATCATTGCTCGCCATAGTTTATTTCCTTATGACGAGACCAAACTGAGCGTCACTCACCACTTCCACTCCTCCTCGCGAAACTCGGCGTTGGGTATGAGGGTTTTCAAAAGGGCGACGACTTCGTCGATTTTGCGTTTTTCGACGTGGATTTCGAAGCCGGCCATGGTGTTGTTCAGGTAGCTGGGGACGATCATCTTTCTTTTTCGGTCGATAAAGACAAGGTCGTAGCGTGACCATTTGGTGCCGTAACGACTGACTGGGTTTTCAAACTTCATTAATTTTGAAGAAGCCGCGAATGCCATCGCACCAGGGCCGACCAGCATCCAAATAAAGCTGGGCTCCATGGCAACCATCGTCAGAACTGCGACAAAGAAGATGATTGCAATACCTTTGAAAAGGTATGGCGTAAAACTCGCGTAGTCTTGCCAATCTTCGACGTGGACGCCGTCTTGGGTAAGGATGTAGCTATATATCGTTTTTTTTCTCGCAACTACTAACCAGAGAAAAAGTAGCAGCAACATGGGAAAAGCACTTTGGCTAGCGACGAAATTACCTTCTGCCTCATCTTCATAAAATAGTAGTCCGGCAAGGAAAAAGCCAATTGGTATAGATGTCAGCATTCCTAGCGCTATATCAATCATTCGCATTGGATGCGGATGCGCCTTGATTTTCCAGCTCATCATCGCTGAATCTAGCGGCGGGTCGGAAGTTATCTCGGAAGTTGGATTCGAAAATTCAAGCTGCCGAATTTTATCAATTTCTGTTGTTTTCATAGCTTTAACCTATTAGCGGAATGCTTGCAGCTTCTTTACGACCGCCGAGACTTTCGACTGACAATACGCTGTCATTGCCGTCAAGACTGGAATTGCCCTCTGAAAGTCCGTCGGCATCAAGTTCTACCTGATACAGATATCCCTTATCGGCGGCTTTTACCGGTAGGATTGAAGCTGGATACCAGATTTGTATTTCCAGATATTGAGCATTGTCAGCGACTGGAACCCAAGTCTGCCATATAACATCCTCGCCTTCTGGAGGCACAGGTCTGTAGGGCGGGTCGTTGTAGCGCATCTGCGTTTTGGTGTCTGAGGTTTTTCCCCAGTCAGCAATAGACTCGGTGGTTCCGTAGCCGATGAAATACTCTTTCAGGCTGTTACCTGAGGCTTCGACCGGCATCATCAAGCCGGGGCGACGACTGGCCGTCAGGTTTATCAGGATTATTTTGCTGCGTAAAACTTCAGGAACTCTTAATTGAATCCAGGCGCCGTTCGGTACTTCTCGCGGTGAATAACCAGTGGGGCCGGTGCTGATGAACTTAGTTTCCATAGTCGATTTTACGAACACCGCGGGACTCAGTTGAATTCTCAAAAACAACTGATTTTCTTCTGCTTCGGCTTGGAATCGCTCCTCAGGGAATCGAGACCATCGGCATTTATGCAGCCACTGCCCAACCATATCGCGCTTCAGGTAATTAAGAGCGTAAGTTGCAAATAGATACACCAGCCCGACTATCACAGTAGCGGCTGCAAACCAAGGGTTCATCACCCAAGGTATAAGAAATCCATAGTCCGCAAGTGATAAAACTCCCGCCATAGCCTGCGCGCCGCCGATGACCAGCATACCTAGAACCGTTGCTCTTTTAACCGCAAGAAAATTTTGATCCAAAGCAATATCCGTTCGACTACGGTCATCTTCGATATCCCACAGTTCTAGCCACGCGGCCACGACCATAAAACCACCCAAGCCGAGTAATCGTCCTCCGAAACCCCTGATCAGCTTTCCCCAAGATTGTGTGGTGCCAGAACTCATAGCCCAATAGCTCGCCGCCTTTCCGGTGATTTTTACTGGTTTTCCTTCAATTTCCGTCTCCAGCCCCTTTATCCCGGGCCAAGCCGTCTCCACAAAAACCGCCATCAGCGCGTTCCCGGTGTAAGCCGCCGCCGACCCGATCTTTGCCCAGTCCTTGGCATTCAACTCGCCGTCTTTACTGGCGAGATGATAAGTAGCCATTGTGTTGAAGAAGTTGACGACCACCAGCCCCCAGGTAATTGCGCCTGCATTTAGCCCATGTTGTTCGGTAAAGGCTCTGGCGTGGCTTTGCCAGTTGCCGGCCAGCTGGGCGCTGTTTTTGTGGAAGTGGGCAATTTCCAGTTGGAGTCGGCGCAGGTATCGGTTTTGGGAGTAGTCCACCAAATGCGGCCGTTGCAGATTGTGCTGGTCGATGTGTTCGTTCAGCTCAACCAGTATTTCTGCCACTCTCTTGCGATCATAACGACCGCCCGGGTTTGACCAGCGGTACTCAATGAGCCTCTTTTCCTGGCGAAGCTTGTCTCCTTGCTGGTTCCACGCGGTGATGCGCTCATTGAAATGCTCATCAATTTTCAACCGATCCTGATGGTTAAAAAGCAGGTGACCAATAGTGAGATTGCGCAGGGCGATGGCTTGATCGCTCATGCGACTATCAACCGCTATGAACGCCAGCTGAATCTTTTCAAAGGTCGTTTTGCCTGCGCCCTTGGCTAATTCCGTCAACGCCTGGAGCGTCAGCTGCACGGGCTCGCTCAAGACCCTTATCCAGGGATGTGCCGCTATCGCATCGTGATTGAGGAAACCATTGATCTCTCCCGCCCGGCCCGCCAGGGCGGTGAAGTCGGTGATGCCGGACATCAAGCGATTGGCCTCGTTGGTCATCGCCTCTTTGATGGGCGCGGAGAAGCCGTAGCGGGTCAGGCCGAACAGGGTTCTGCTTCGCTCTTCCTCTTTTTCCAGCCACCGGGAAAAGCCCACGTCCTGGCTGAGGCTGCACAATAGTTCGGCCGTGAGGTCCAGAAGGCAGTGCAGCGAGGTGGCGTTGGTGGTGTCGATGAACAGACGCATCGGATCAGTGCCGATATGCTCGCCGATGGCCTTGATATCGTCCTGGGTTTGCGTGATGTGCTGCTTCAGGCTGTTGAGTTGTGGCTGTCGAGCTTCGGTGAAATCCCGTGCGGCATCCAGGTCGACTTCGCGACGCCATTTGCTGCGCTCCTGCCAACTGCTGCGCAATGCCGGATCGGGCAGGCGGCCATAGCGGCTTTTTAGCTCGTAGCCCAGAGTGGTCGAAGGCAATTCGACCACTCCCAAGATGAGCCCTTCGGTTCCCGCAGCGGCTCGGTCCTCAACGTCCAGCTCCTCGAAATACGCTTCGATGTCGCGAATGTATTGCCGGGTTTTCGCCTCATCGCCTTTAACCGAGGCTGGCAGCAATGCCGGGTCGCCGCCGACACCGCACAGGCGCTCGACGATGCCCGCGATATTCATCGCATGCTCATGCTCGGCCTGAAACGCGAAGAGCGCGGCCTGATCGGCGATGAGTTGCATGCCCAGGTCTTCCAGCATGCCCAATGAGTCGTCGAGAGCGAACAGCAAGGCGCTGGATTTGTCTTCGACGCTGCCGGTCCAGACGACATCTGCGGCCAGCGGCACTGGCTTGTATGCGGCACCTTCAGGTACCACCGGCGGATGGGCTGAATCGGCGAAGCGCCCGTCGTGATCGACAGGGTAAGGATCGACGTCGGCCACAACTTTTTCGCTCAAGCGGGCCAATGGCAACGCATGCGTGACTGACATGTTGCGGCAGTAATCGCGCAGGTCCAGCGGCTGCATCCATGACGAGCGATTTACCGGGCTGGAACGCATTTGTTCACAGGTGCGCCAAGTCCATTGCCAGGGCGAGAATGCGATGCGCAATGTGCTGGTTCGTGGATACAGCAGATGCGTGCGGCTCTTGCCTTTTTTTGCACGGATATCCAGCCCGGGCTCAGCGTCGCTCCAGACAATCCGCGTCAAACTCGCGTCCTGGGCAACGAACGCATATTCATGCAGCACCTCGTCCGTTTCGTTATAGACGTACACAAATCCATCGCGCAGTTGGCGCAAGGTCAGGCTGCGGGTTTGCAACTTGGGATAGCGCGCCCATTTTCCGCTAGCGGCCAAAGGCGTGGGTTTGCCGGGCACGACGTCGTAGCGTGAGCGGTCCAGGGCATAGCGCATGGGCACGATTGCGATGTCAGGACCCTTGAACGGGCAAGTGCCTGTTCCGGAAAGGGTGGTGTCGGAAAATTGGGAATCGCGGCGTTGAGGCAATTGGCCGTCTTTGTCAGTCATGAACGACTTCCTTGTGCGTGCGGCTATGGAGTTCGAAAGCTCGGATGCGCAGCTCTGGTGCCAGTCCGGCGTTCGTCGCGTTCTGGCTTAACCACTGCGGATAAGGGCCTTGCGCTCGGGTGGCGAAGTCCTGGCCGTAGTCGGCACAAGCCTCCATCCACATGGCGAGCGCACGTTCAGTGACAAGGCCCCATTCCAGACCCGCTTGCAGACTGGAGTTCAGCCAGTCGCTGATCTGCGAACCGGTTAAGCCAGAAAATAAATCCGGTGAGCGCTCGCCAAGCCAGTTGTAGATACGGCCGGTAAATCGCCAGTGCTGAGCCAGTTCCAGCGCGTCAAGCTGATCTTCGCCCAGCACGGCATGGCGCTCGTCCCACACGGATTCGGCGCCGGGGCCGCTGAACGTCTGCCACTGCACTTGCTGTGGTGATTCCCAGCTCTGTCGTGGCGCGCCAACCCACCACTGCTCAATCGGCCCAAGGTGCTGGCTTGCGCCATTGGGATAACTCGACAACCAGAAATGTGTCACCAGCGGGTCGGCGAAGCGCAGCAGGCCGCCGCCGCCCAGACAGTCCGGTGGAGAAATGAAATGGCGCAGGTGAGCGGCGAGTTGTTCGATGTCGGCGCGGCTGTAGATAAGGGTTGAGTCCTTGCGCAGCGATTCGTGGTCAATCCATTCCGACAATAACGGGCTGCGTGAATCGGGCTTGATCAGGATCGGTCCCAGATCGTGAAGATCCTTCCATCGGGTTCCCAGATATAGCGCGTCAATTTCGAACAGTTCGTGGCGCTGATAAAGCCCCACAAGTGCGTCTGCCCTCAATGCACCGTCAATCAGCAGATAGTTGGCTTGGGCAGGATGATTCATTGACCAGACTCCACCAGCGCTTCGCACGCTTCGCAGCGAGACGGTAGGAGTTTGAATTCATCGCGAAGGGCCTCGACGGCCACCTCGGACACCGGCATGGACGGAGCACCGGGAGCCGCGACTCTTTTTCCGAGCGGCATAGGTGGAAGCGGCACCGCTGGCATCCCCGGCATCGGCACACCGCCCAGCAGGATCGGCACGCTGGTGAAAATCCCTGCAGGAGTAATCGAAATCCAGTGCCCGCCCGCCTTGATTGTGGTGCTGAGGGTCGCGTCGACGATCATGTGCTGCCCGGCAGCCAGGTGGACTTCCAGTGCCGCGCTGACCAGATGATTCGCCGCGCTGATGTGCTGATTGCCCACCACCGTCAGGGAATCATCCGCTAGCACCTGCGTCTTGCGCGCGCCGAGGGTCAGGTGATGTTCTTCGCCTTGCAGTTCATGACTGGACAGCCCGGTGACGAGGACGCTGCGCTGGTTGTCGACCTGGATCGACTGGTCGTTGAGGACATGCTCTTTCCAGTCGCGTTGGGCGCGGATGGCGATTTCTTCCTGGCCCTGGCGGTCCTCGATGCGCAGTTCGTTATAACCACCGCC
>NZ_LGSI01000025.1 GCF_001698815.1 Pseudomonas syringae
AGAGAATCCGAATTCGGCGTCGGCTGAGCTAACGCCTTCGGGGACAAGTCCCCTCCTACCGATATTCATTTGTTTGAATCACTCCCCCACACAACCAAAAGCCCCGCCAACCAGAACGGTCGGCAGGGCTTTGCTTTCAGCATTTCCTAGAAGTGGAAATTGGCGCTCATCAAGGCGGTACGGCCAGCGGCCATGTGCGCGTAGTGAGTGGTGAACACCTGATCGTAGTAACGCTTGTCGGTCAGGTTTTGCACGTTCAGTTGCAGGTCGACGTTCTTGGTCAGGGCGTAGCTCGCCATGGCATCGTAACGCCAGTAGGAAGGCACCTCGACCGAGTTGGCTTCGTTACCAAAACGCGAATCCACGAAGGTTGCGCCGCCGCCGATGGTCAGTTTCGGAATCAGCTCGTAAGTCGACCACAGGTTGAAGCTGTTACGCGGCGTGCTCGGCATGTGATTGCCTTCGTCCGCTGCCAGCGTGGTCTTGACCAGCTCGCTTTCCATGTAGGTGTAGCCGCCGTAAACCTTCCACTTGCTGGTGATCTTGCCGGTGTAGGTAAACTCCAGACCATTCACACGCGCCTCTCCGTCAAGCACCTGGAACGTGGCGTTATCCGGGTCAGTCATGCGCGCGTTGGTTTTTTCGGTGCGGAACAAGGCAGCGGTCAACGACAGGTCATCGCCGAAGAAGTCCCACTTGGTGCCCAACTCGTAGTTACGGTTCTTTTCCGGTTCAAGATCGTTGTTGGCAGCGGAAATTTCCAGGCCGCCGTTACCGCTGGTTTCGCCGGACGGGTTGCTGGAGGTCGACCAGGCCGCGTAAATGGTGCCGTTCGGCAGCGGCTTGAAGACCAGGCCCACCTGATAGTTCCACAGCTGGCTGGTGTTTTCGCGCTTGAAGTTGCCGGCAACGGTGTTGCGACCTGCAGTGGCGAAGCCGCTGGACTTGACCTCGTAGTCGTCATAACGCAGGCCGAGGTTCAACGACCATTGCTCGTTGAACTTCAGGGTATCGAACACATAAGCGGCGCTGGTTTTGGTGTCGGTATCGGTGTACGCCAGGCTGTCCGTGATGGTGCCGTTCCACGCGTCTTTCGGCGTCGGGTTGTACAGGCTGGTGCAATCGCCGGAGCGAATCAGCGCGGCCGAACACACGCTGGCGATGGTACCGCCCGCGGCGTTAAGCACGTTGTAGTTGCGGTTGTGGGTGTCCTGATACGAGAACTCGATACCGGTTACCAGGCTGTGATTGATAAAGCCGGTGTCGAACTTGGTGCTCAAGTCAGTCTGGTTGACGAAGCCGCTGGACGTTGAGTTGCGGCTCTTGGCCGAACGCGACAGCGTGCCGTTGGCGACGTTGCCACGGCTGTCATCCGGGTTGGTGACGATGTAGTCCAGGGTCGAACGTGACATGCGGAAGCTGTTGGACAGGGTGAGGTTGTCGTTCAGATCGTGCTCAATCCGGAACGTACCGCTGTCGTTCTTGCTCTTGCGATAGTCGCGGTCGGTCAGGCCGTAGAAATTGCTTTCGTTGACGTGAGCCGGCTTGTCGACGATGTACTTGCTACGACCGGTGGTGGAGGTCAACGGGATGCCGTAATCCGGCATGTCGTCAGTTTCCAGGTGGTAGTAATCGAGTTTGACGCGGGTGTCGGTACCCAGGCCGAAAGCGAACGACGGCGCAACACCCCAGCGGCTGACGTCGACGTTATCGCGTCCGGCAACATTGGCATCGTGCTTCATCAGGTTCAGACGGAACGCCGAGGTGTCGGTGAGCTGCTGGTTCAAGTCAGCGGTGTAGCGTTGAGTCTGATCGGAACCAAAGGTGTAGCCGCCGTTATAGGCGTTGCCCAGGTGAGCGCCCTTGGTGATCAGGTTCAGGCTGCCGCCCGTGGAACCGGCACCGGTGAACGCCGAACCTGGCCCTTTGCTGATTTCTACCGATTCAATGTTGAAGATTTCCCGGCTTTGCGCCGCAACGTCACGCATGCCGTCGATGAACACATCGCTTTCGGCGTTGAAGCCGCGAATGATCGGCCGGTCAGCGTTTGGGTTGCCGCCCTCGCCTGCACCGAAAGTGATGCCCGGCGTGGTGCGCAGCGCGTCAGCCAGGCTGGTGGCGGCGGTGTCGCGAATCACTTGTTGTGGAATCACTGTGACGCTTTTTGGCGTCTCGCGCAGTGGCGCGGTGTACTTCCTGGAGGCCGATTCTTCGGTCTTGTAGCTCGCGTCCTGTTCGCCATTGATGCTGGTTGCCCCCAGCGAAATGGCTTTTTCATCGGTGCTTTCTGCGGCATGGGCCATATGACCGGCCGACATTGCAGCGATGGCAACGCCCACTGCCGAAGCGAGTGAACGTGGCTGAACAGCTGTGGATTGTGGTGATTGACGCGACATGTTGATTCCTTCCCCAAGGAGTTGAGGCGGCGGAATATAGGGTAAACAAGTATTTGTAGCAATTGAGATACATTACTATTCGCGAAAAACTTACATTCTTTACATTTGGAATTTACGAAATTTTCATCTTCATTGACGTAGGTCGCCGTTCAGGGTTTTACACAGTCAATAAGAATCACTACCATTCGCTCCCTCTCCTGCACACGGTGCTGCGCCATGCTTCTACACATCCCCGGCTTGTTCGACCGCGACGAAGTGGCTCGCATCCGTCAGGCACTGGAAGCGACGGACTGGGCCGACGGCAAAATCACCGCCGGTTACCAATCGGCCAAGGCCAAGCACAACCTGCAACTGCCCGAAGGCCACCCGCTGGCGCTGGAAATCGGCACAGCCATGCTCGAACGCTTGTGGGCCAACCCGCTGTTCATGTCGGCGGCACTGCCCCATAAAGTCTTTCCGCCACTGCTGAACTGCTACACCGCAGGCGGCAGTTTCGATTTCCATATCGACAATGCCGTGCGCCAGTCCAAAGGCAGCATCGAGCGAGTGCGCACCGATCTTTCCAGCACGTTGTTTTTCAGCGATCCGGATGAATACGACGGCGGCGAACTGGAAATCCAGGACACTTACGGCATCCAGCGCGTCAAGCTGCCAGCGGGCGATATGGTGTTGTATCCCGGCACCAGCCTGCACAAGGTGAACGCGGTTACGCGCGGCGCACGTTACGCATCGTTCTTCTGGACGCAAAGCCTGGTGCGCGAAGACAGCCAGCGCACGCTGCTGTTCGAGATGGACAACGCGATCCAGAAGCTGACCCAGGACGTGCCCGATCATCCGTCACTGATCCAGCTGACCGGCACTTATCACAACCTGCTGCGCCGCTGGGTCGAGGTCTGACCCATGAGCTGGAATCTGCAACGCAAGGAAGAACTCGACGGCGACCAACTGCGCGCCATGCTCGCCGACCATCCGGCCAAGGCCGCCCAGGCGATCATCGGCGCAGCGGCGAGTAACGTCGTCGATGCCCAGGCATTGCTGGGCCAGATTCTGCTGGATGGCAAAGGCATTGAACGCGATCCGAAACTGGCGCTGACCTGGTTCGAAATCGCTGCGCGCAATGGTCACTTGATGGCGCGCAACATGCTGGGCCGTTGCTTTGAGCATGGCTGGGGTTGCAGCGCCGATGCTGCCAAAGCCGCCGCGCACTATGAACAGGCCGCCAAGGCAGGTCTCGACTGGAGCCTCTATAACCTGGCCAATCTGCTGGCCACCGGACGCGGCGTCGTCCAGAACCAGCAACGCGCGTTGCAGTGTTACCAACGCGCCGCGCAAATGGGCCATGCCAAATCCATGAACCTGCTGGGGCGTTATCTGGAGGATGGCCTGTTCTGCCTACAAGACCTGCCCGCCGCCTATGACTGGTATCGCCGCTCGGCCGAGGGCGGCGACTTTCGCGGGCAGTTCAGCCATGCCGCCGTACTGGCTGATCACGGCATGACTGATGAAGCACTTGGCTGGCTGCAACTGGCGCTGGAACACGGCAACCTGAATTTCCTGCGGGTCAGCCGCTCAGTCCTGTTGTCGTCGAACAACCCGCCCATCAAGGCGTTGGCCCTGGATTACCATCGCCGCGCGGCAGAACTGGGCGACGAAACCGATGCTCAGCTTTTCCAGACGCTGTGCAATTCCCGAAGGTAATCGACCAGCTCGTCTGAATGGCGCAGAAAGTCGTCAGCACGCTGGATGACGTCCGGACTACCTTCCAGCACGTTGTCGAAAAAGTAATTCACCGCAAAAACGAGCTTGCTGATTTCGTGCACATAGCCGGCTCTGAATTTATCCCCGTCTAGAACCCCGCGAAACTCGTCGAGGTATTCCCGGATTCGTTGCGCTTCTGCGCCCGTAGACGTTTCCAGCCAGGTCTGCAGCTCGGCTATCGGCACGAGAACATCATCGATGGGCGACGTCTCGAGGGACAGAAGGCTCGCATCCAGGGTGCTGAGGTAGGTCCTGACCAAAGCAGACGCGTCCAGCAGCAGATTGGCGACCTCCTTCTGGTATTGCAGGAAAGCCGCACTTTCCTCGGCAGTCCTCTGGGGCTTGTCCAGCAAGAGAATGGCTTGCTGATAAGGCGCAATGTCGATCTTGCTCAGGCCTGCGCCGATGCCGATGATCAACTCCGTGGCAGCTGCGTCCACGGCGTTTACCTTATCCAGTAACGCCTGCAATTGCGCCCTCAAGGACGGCCAGTACAGTTCACCCGGCGTGCTGGCGAGGCGGGTCATGTCACGGCGATGCTTCTCTAGCACTTCGATATCCGGCAACGGACACCCATCAAGCATTCTTGTCGGCAAAACTTCATTGGCGACTGTCATTGGTCCACCTCCGCGACCGCATGGTTAAAGGCTGTCAGCAAATCCTGACTGTGTTTCCTGATCTCGGCCCAGCACTGGATCATCGCCTTGAGCCGGGCGACGAAAACCACCAGATAAACCGCGTCGTCCATATGGCTGAGGCGCCGGGCTGAACTGTCGATATACGCCAGGACCAGTATCCAGAGGCTTTCCAGATTGGAGGCGCCGGACGCGGCGGCACTCATGCGCACACCCAGATCCTGAACATCGGTTTGCAGGCTGAGCAACGCGGCGATCAGCGCATGGTTATGGCGAATCTCTTTCTGCACCTCCCGCTTGCGCGCCAACAGCGCTTCCAGCTGTGTCTGCGGCGAGGCCTCGGCGCCGGGAATGAACAAGCTCCCGGCAAACGACAGCAGGCCCCATTGGCGCTCCAGGAAATCTTCGAAGCTGTCAGCGTGCTGCTGGATCTGGCGATTGAGTTCGTCCAACTCCTGATTCAATTCGACCAGGGCGCTGTCCTTGCGATGGCGCTGCATCAGGGTCAGCGTCAAGCCGACCGCAGGCGCGATGCGGGTTTTAAGCTCAGTCTTGAACGAGCTTATGCCGGAGCTGACCTGGGTTGTGGTGCGGCTGCACTCGCGAATGACAATGCGCATGTCTTCAACCAGCGCAAGCAGCGTCGGCGCGCGACTTTTATCCCGCACGCTCAATTCCACGCGCGGGTGACTCGCCATATCCACCGCATCGACATCGCCGACCACGCCTATCGCGCTCTGAAAACCTTCCAGGCCTTCGATAAAGCTGATCAGCGTTTGCCCGCTGCTTTTCAATGCATCGGAAAACACCACGAGGTCCGAGCCCACCGTCTTCATGCCACTCTCGATTTCCGGCCAGCCGTGAGCATGACGCTTGACCGACTGATGCAGGTTCTGCATTTCCATGGGTTCAAGCCCGGGGACGCCGGCAACTTCATAACCGAGGAATTTTTTCACCTGCGCAAGCTCGCACGGCAACTCCAGCGCAGTCGCGACATAGCGCTTGATGGCCCGGACATCCGTATCGGTGACGATCAGACCCGGCGCTCGACCTGCGGAAGTTTCGCGCCGGGTGCGGGTATTTATGTAGTTCGAACTTATTTCATTGAGTCTTTCGACCGTTAGTTCATCGTGTGCAAGCATATTACTCATCCTTGTATATCGGCGCACTCTTCACGCTAATGATTATATTTTCCAGCGGGCGGCAGCTTACTTAACGAACCTGCCAACAAAGCACTAACATATTACCGACACAGCACCCGATAACGACTCAATTGCTCGACGGTACAATATCCAACTCCAGCACACACTTTTCCTACACACACAATCCAACTAATGAACTGACATCCATTCAAAACAGCTGCTAACTTTCGTAACAGCCACGCAAACATACTCATAATTCAACACTGTCATCTCATGACTCAAGGAATAGACATGACACCTGTAAAGACCGAGATCTCGCAAAGTCTGATGAACGAAATCACTACAGGCTTTATCAATGTTGTCTCAAGCGCCAGCCCGGAAGTCACCCGCGCGCCGGGGGTCCTGGCAACTGCCAAGGACATACAAGCACTCAGAAGGTTCGCTGCCGACGCGAATGCGCTTCCACAACGCCTGGATCAGGTTAAATTTCTGCTTGGCTACGATAAAATCGACGTCCCCGGGCTTGAACCCAAGGACATTCTGAATCTGTATAACGACATCCAGAATACTGCCGAGCTGTGGCCTTACCTCGAAATAAACATGAAAAATGTGAGTGCAGGTCTCGGCGTATTCGCGGACAACCTGAAAAGTATCGGTAACGATGTAATTGCACAAATCCAACGCTTTGACAGCTACTCCAACGAAGGCGTCGTTGACGAGTACAAGGACGTTCCCCTTGAATCCATTCCCCACTCGCCCCTGCTCGCCAGCGACGAAAAAAGAGTCTCGACCTTGGGAAGCTTTATCAAGGAGTTGAACGACCTCCTTGATGAGCAGAAAAAAGAAGCCGCCGACGTCAAGGACAGGATCACCGATTACAAGTATGAGTTGACAGGTCTGGCCGCCAAGGTTGGGCTCAAACGCAAGCTCTGCCTGACCGCTGCCAGTAATATGGATTCGAGCAATCTTAATGAACAGATCGAATCGCTGAACACCCGCATTGCCGAGGAGCAGCGTACCTATGAAACCTACTGTCGTTACATCTGGGTCGGCGCATGGTGGGGGCCTGTAGGCCTCGCGATCAGCGGAGGTATTTATGGATTCAAGGCGAACGACGTGTGGGGCGGTATTGAACGGTTGATCTCCGAGAAACAGCAATTGAGCGATAAGTTGCAATCCGGCAAAGCGGCCAACGCTCTCGTGACTTTTGAAACCAGCCTGCAAGATCTAACCTTGCGTATTGATGGGGCGGCCAGCGGCGCGACAAATCTGCAAGAGCTGTGGACGACCATCACGACCTACATCATGAGCGCGGCCAAGCGTTTCAAAGATACCGGCAACGCTACCTTACTGACTGTGCTGGTTTCACGGCTGACCAATCTGATCTCAAACTGGCAAGAAGTAAAACTAAAAGCCGAACTACTGCAAAGCGCATTTGATTATTCCGCCGAGCCACTTTAATCACTTTAGTTCATCACACCTTTTGTTATTAACTTAGAGACCGAGTCACTATGACGACTACCTTTGACCCCATTCAGCTTGACCTTGAAACGATTCGTTCGTGCAGGGACAGCATCAAAGCTCACGTGCTTGATCTTGATGGCATCTATCTGCCGACACTCCAGGAAAAGGTGCGAACACTGGCAACCGATATTAATCAAGCGGACGATCAAGCCCGATCAACCCTTGCCTTGCTACCCGCTGCCTTGCAAGTCCGCGCGATACAATCCACTTTGAATGTGTTGATCAAGGAGGCCGCGCAGTCCGGGCCGGTGCCACCGCAACATGTAGCAGAGGTGAGCAGCTATCTCGAAGATGCACTCAACCAGACGCGCGAGCATTACAACGCTCTGTCGATGCGCCTCGACAACTTGCGCGCATTTGATACCGGCAACATCACCGACCTGCAAGGCAGCCTCAATCAGCAACTGGAGATACAAGAGGCGGCGCTGAATGAAACCGAGGCCAGACGCGAGCGATACGCTGAACATAAGCGGACCCTCAACGCTGCCATGTCAGTGATAGAAGACAAAAATATGATTGACAGGCTTATCCCGCTGCTCGACGCGTTCAAGGAATTCGATCCCAAAACCCCCCAGGCATCCCTGGTAAGAGCGGCCGTCGTCAGCGTGCAGAATATTCTGCGGATGGCGAGCGAATCAGTGAAGTATGTAGATCTGGTTGAGGCCAGAGCAAACGTGCAGGCAGAACTGAATTCGATCACAGAGCAACTTGGCGACATCAGGCCGCGCATCAAATCCTTGCAGCAGCGACTTCAGCAGTTGAGTACTGCCCAGACCCTTGAGCAAAACGTGACGCGCTATGAAGAGCAAGTCAGGAAAATCTGCACCGCGCTGCTTACCTTCATCGACGCGCAACCAGCGCCCTCGAGCGTTAGCATCGTCGAGGATGTCGAAGCGTTTATCGCCAACGCCAAGGCCCTTTCGGACAACGTGAGCGATCTTCGCGCTCGCTGGAAATAACAGCGGGGTCGAGAATGCAAAAAACCCGCGATCACTCGCGGGTTTTTTGTTCAGCCGTAACGCTTAAACGTAAAACGATTTCAGCGGCGGGAAGCCGTTGAATTCAATTGCGCTGTAACTGGTGGTGTACGCGCCGGTGGACAGCCAGTACAGGCGGTCACCGATGGCCAGGTTCAGTGGCAGGCCGTACTTGTAGTTCTCGTACATGATGTCGGCGCTGTCGCAGGTTGGACCGGCGATAACCACTTCTTCCATTTCGCCTTTCTTCTCGGTCCAGATCGGAAACTTGATGGCTTCGTCCATGGTTTCGATCAGGCCGGAGAACTTGCCCACATCCGTGTACACCCAACGCTCGACGGCGGTACGGGATTTACGCGCGACCAGCACCACTTCGCTGACCAGGATGCCGGCGTTGGCGATCAACGAACGGCCCGGTTCCAGAATGATTTCCGGCAAGTCGTCACCGAAGTCTTCCTTGAGGAAGCGGATGATTTCTTCGGCGTAGGTTTCCAGGCTGTTGGTGCGGGTGATGTAGTTGGCCGGGAAGCCACCACCCATGTTGATCAGCTTGAGGACGATGCCGTCTTCTTCTTTCAGACGTTCGAAGATCACCTTGACCTTGGCAATCGCCGCGTCCCAGACGCTGATGTCGCGCTGCTGCGAACCAACGTGGAACGAGATGCCGTAAGGCACCAGGCCCAGGTCACGGGCGAGGATCAGCAGATCCATGGCCATGTCAGTCTGGCAGCCGAATTTACGCGACAAAGGCCAGTCAGCCGTGGTCGAACCTTCGGTCAGGATGCGCACGTAGACTTTGGAGCCCGGTGCAGCCTTGGCGATATTGCGCAGGTCGGCTTCGGAGTCGGTGGAAAACAGGCGCACGCCCTTCTCGTAGAAATAGCGAATGTCCTTGGATTTCTTGATGGTGTTGCCGTAGCTGATGCGGTCGGCGCTGACGCCGCGGTCCATCACCTTGTCCAGCTCATAGATAGAGGCGATGTCGAAACTCGAACCTTTATCCTTGAGCAGGTCGATGATCTCGACAGCCGGGTTGGCCTTGACGGCGTAGTAGATCTTGGCGAAGTCGAAGCCTGCGCGCAGGTCGTCGTAGGCCTTGCTGATCATCGCGGTATCGATGACCACGAATGGGGTTTCTTGCGTGTCGGCAAACGCCTTCATTTTGTTGAAGGTGTCGCGCTGGAAATAGTCTTCGACCTGGATCGGCATGCGGAAACTCCTACTGGCAAACTGCATTAATCAATGGGTGCGAGGCGTGTCTCCACGCGCTCAACGAACGCCCTCCGTATCCCCACTTTGGTTCGCCTACTTCCCAAGGCTGTTCGCCGAAAGCAAAAAGACCATATGGACGCGGTTAGCGCATTCCCTATGGCCTTGCTGTCTCGTCGTCAGTACTTGAGCCGGATGGATCGTTTCCAGCATGGACGTTCGGCGCGAACTTTAGGACGTGAGGGGCTTGAGATCAACAAAAAATGTCGCATTTTTGCCCGTTTTTGCCTGATCGGCAGCTGATCGCGTTCCCACACCCGTAGTAACGGACCTGTGTGACAGGATGATGTTCATTCTGCAGGTGATTTAGCGACGAGCTGGCTGTTATCGCTCACAGAACTGTAGGACCGGCTTCAGCCGGGAGGACGGAACCTCTGACGACGGAACGGCTATGTATGTACCGGCCTCCTCCCGGCTGAAGCCGGTCCTACGGACTCCAATTCAGTGATATCTGACAGGAGTTCTCACAAAAAATGTGACGATTATGAAGGACCGATCTGTATCTCTTGTGTGAAATTTCCTAGACACTCCCGCCCCGCTTGCGCCTGCCCATTCCTGCAACTAGCCTGCGCTCCGCCACTGAGCATTCAGTGGATGGGTGTGAGAGCCCGATGGTTAGAAGACGCATCAACCTGTCAGCTCATCGTCGATATTCAGGTATCGGTGAACGCGTTATGGCAGCTGTGTGCAGGCAGACTTCGGTCTGGCCGGGTCCCTTCTGCCGGTCTCTCACCCTGTACATAGCTGCCACCCTCTACCGCGTGAGAGCGACAAGTGTTGGCGCAAAAGGAAGGAAGTCTATCTTGATCAAAAATGCCCCGGACGCACCCGTCAACCTCGAAGAAAACCTGGTGCGCGTATCAGAACTGCTGCGTTGCGCAGCGGCCACCGCCTACGAAACCTGCGATCAACTCACCGGCCAGAAACGCGATCTGGCGTGTTCGGTCATGCATCTGGTCGAGATGGCGCAGGGTTTGGTTGAGCGATCATTGACGAGCGTCGAAGCGCGATAGATCGCTCCTGATTACACCGGGATCCGTAGGACCGGCTTCAGCCGGGAGGAGGCCGGTACAGTCGCAGCAGTTGCGTCGTCAGACCGTGCGCCCTCCCGGCTAAAGCCGGTCCTACGGATTGTGTGTGCTGACCGACATCGCGGTGTACGCGACACGGTGAAATCCTCCACTGGTCTCGCGTCGGATTTGGATCCAAGGAAGAACTTGTTCGCGAGGCGATGGACCTGATCAGCCAGTACCAACGTATCGCCAACAACTTGGCTCCTACAAAGCCATTCAGGAAAAGGCTTGCAGCCTCTAACAAAACGAAATTAAACAGCGTTAATCCTGCGCCAAAAATTCTATAAACCTGTCAGTTCTAACAGTATCATCCGGCAGATAAATTCAATAAATTCGTGATCGAACCCTTCCATAAATGAAGGGAAAGTTTACGAGGCGCACCATGAGCAAGTTCATTAAGGAAAAATCATTCAGAGCCACGCTGAGATCCGTACATCCAGACTACCCGGCGGCTTTTGACTTTTCAAGAATAGCTTCAGAAAGTGAATTCTTGAAAGAATATCAGTCATCAGGTAATTTTATGCAAGCCACCCTGAAAGGCACAGAACAGTGTGGGTATCTGACAGCCACCACCTGCCCTCGAGGCGCTCAGAGCCCGATGCCTATTCAGCAGTTCTGGTTTCTGTATCGAGAGTGGGACGACGGATCAAGCAGCTATGAAATAAAAATCAAAGACGACCTCATCATTAACCACAAAGAAGTCTTCAGAAACCTTGTCATTGGCAAACGACAGATCTATAACGCATTGACCATGAGCCACCAGGATGTGGATTTTTATGTGGTCCCCTCCACTACTGCAAAAATAGTTTCAGGCTGGAAATTAGTACCACTCAACAATAGCGAGTTAACGCCAAGCGTAGCTGAAATTGGCCCAATCTATATAACCGCGCCAAATGGCAATACGCTTGGCGTCAATGAACGACAGAACTTTGGAAAACAATGGTGGGCGTATGTAGCCTGTTCGAAACAGAGCGAACCACTGCTTACCAATAAAACAGTTATTGTTCCAGTGATACTGAACATTCTTGAAACCGACATTTCCGATCCGACGGCGTAATTGCCGTTTAGTCGAAAATGGTTGACCGGCCCGTGCTGGCTGTCGAAGCGCGATAACGGCAGCACACAATACTTCTCGTTGGAGCGAGGCTTGCCCGCGAATGAGTTATCGAGGTGCAGCAGACACACCGAATGATCGTTCTTCGCGGGCAAGCCGCGCTCCAACAGAACCGGTTTTCATACAAAAAATGTCACGATTGCGAAGGACTGCTCTGTATCTCTTGAGTGAAATTTCCTAGACACTCCCGCCCCGCTTGCGCCTGCCCATTCCTGCAACTAGCCTGCGCCCTGCCATTGAAAATTCAGTGGTCGGGTGTGAGAACCCGGTTGTTCAGTAGGCGCATGGTCCGACAGTTCATCATCGATTTTTTCCGATGTTGAATGATTTATGGCGGCTGTGTGCAGGCAGACTTCGGTCTGGCCGGGGCGCCTACTACCGGTTTCTCACCCTGCTCATAGCTGCCACCTTTTTCGTGTGAGAACGACAAGGGCGGCTTCCGGACTTGTAGGATCAACGCAATGACTAAAGTTACTCCCAAATCGCCCCACAACCTCGAAGATAACCTGGCGCGGGTATCAGAACTGCTGCGTTGCGCAGCAGCCACCGCCTACGAAACCTGCGATCAACTCAGCGGTCAGAAACGCGACCTCGCATGCTCAGTAATGCATCTGGTCGAAATGGCGCAGGGTTTGGTTGAGCGATCGTTGACGAGCGTCGAAGCTCGGTAAAAGCGGACAGATCTACGCAGACCCTGTGGGAGATTCTATGTTCGGAGGCAACCCCCCAGACACCACAGATGTGTTGTCTGCACCGACATCTTCCCGGATAAATCCGGTCCCACAGGATCGCGTAGATTTCGAAATCGTGGGAGCGAATTCATTCGCGAAAAAAGCCGGACACCAATGCATGTGCGTTGGCCAGAGTTCCAGACTCGGAGCGTGGCGAGAAAATAACTGCAATCGCTGGCGATAAGTTCTTGCACATATATCGCGGACGGCAATAATGGCCAGCAAGGCAGTTTAAACTTAGTCAAACGACTATTTTCACATTACTTTTTACTTCAAATATATATAACCAACACCCCACTCACCCTGTTATCTTTTAACCCCTATGCAACCCAACTCAACAAAATAAAAAATTCGCGATAAAACACCACCGCTCACTTGCAAACCACCACTTAACCACTCGCAATAACTGAACTGCTTACAACATCAAAAGATTCTTAGCCACTGTCACTTCTTACAGTTGCCTCTCCCGTGCAGCACTCATACACTTTTCTTGCACGTTGAATTACTTGCCTGCCAAACATCCACTATTGTCCCATATAGAGACGAGGGCCGCGCCATGGATCGCGCAAAGAGAACACTTATCGGTCTTTCATTAACATTGCCTGCTTTACTGGTGGCAGCTACGGTCAGTGCGGGAGAAGGCACTGACGTTGCCTGGCTAATGACCTACTACTACAACCGAACACTTGATAATTGCGGAGAGGGGCGACCACTCGATCAATGCTCCGGTCTTCGGGTCCGGGGCACCGACAGCATGGAAGTTTTCGAACCCTGGGATCCAAGTCCTAACTCCGTGAAAAGTGGTGGCGTTTCAATGTCTTTCTTACGCAAGGACGCGAAATACCAGGACCTGGGTTTAAAAAAAACCAACGGGTTTGTTTTAAAACCCAATGATTTTATCGACAAGAATGAAAAGGAAATAAGCACGCTGTGCTTTTATCCCATTGACGCCTGGACGGATACCCGAAACACAGCCGGCTGTGCGGATAACAGCTTGACTACGGATCGTGCCGAAAAAATCTGTCAGACCGCAGGGATTAAAACCGCGGAACAATGGCTGGCCGACTACCGCGGGGTCGCCGGTGACCATAAAAAACAATGTGGATTCGAGATCAAGGATCGTCCTGACGACGCCGATGCTTTTTGGCAAGGTATTCGCGCCAGAAAACTGATCCAGAACGATAAAGATGCCATACAAACCCAAACCGAAATACGGGTTCCCACATGGGGACAAAACGAAGACGCGGTATTGCCTATTCTCGCGTTTATCTACACACCCAGAACCGGAATGGACTCCGGCCTGGAGAAAGCCAGGGACGATCAGAAACGGTATTTCCAAAAGACAGGTAAATGGGTTCCCGTTATTCGGGTAGACCTGCCAACTTCAAACAGCGCTGATGCCCGCTTTACCTATAACGAGTCAGACCAACACAGGGCTGCCCCCACCCCCAAAGTCGAAAACGAGTGCAAAAGCTACATCGCCAGTGCTACCTGGCAGCAGCGGGAGGACCCATTTATCAAAGGTCAACCCTGGTCACTCCTGATCACGCCTACTGAATGTGGCCGGAAAATGACCAAGAAGCAGCAAAGTGCAGCCTATGCCGAGTTATTCAGCAAATATGGCAGCGACCCACGCTGGCAACCGGATAACGGCAGCATGGAACGACAATTCACCTGCCATATGGAGTGGAGCGGCGACGATAACGGCAAAAAGATCTACACCCGTGACAAACCTACCTGGAACCTGGAACCCTCCCGGCCGGTCGCTTCCTGGGACGAAACCTTCAAACAAGGGTGCAATCCCTATTAGTCCGAAGTGAAAGCCATCGATGATCGGTGTCATTCCACAAGGGATAGCACCGACCATCCAGACACCGACTCTATTATTGTCCTGGCTGGAAAACACTTAACTGCTCGATTGCTCGACCTGTCCACACACTGTATAGCAATCCACCTGACACACCGCTTCGCGGCCGTCGTAACCTCCGAACGCTCCCACAATTTCGATATCGACGCGATCTTGTGGGACCACGCTCCAACGAATCGCATTAGCACGGCACTATCTATCGCCCTACGCATCCAGATCTTTTTCATAATCGGCCAGGAACTCTTTCCAACTGATTCTATCGTTCTTGTCCGGATTTACCTCAGCGAGCAATCGCTCGAGGTTTTCAGGCGTGAAGAATTTCCCGACAGCCTTGGAGAACTCAGCGACCGTTAGTTTTCCATCGCCATTGGTGTCATAGCTTTTGAAATCCGCGAGTACTCGCTCCAGCTGCGTTGCCGAAAGCTTACTCATGATTCACCTCGTCTTCAGTCCATTAAAGGGAAGCAGGGCGACGGCTACGGTGAAGTACTGCCTTGTGTGGTTGAGGCTATGACCTGAGCACCTGCCTGTCTACTGGTAGTTCTGACAGTTGACAGGTATCAATAAAGAGCTACCAGCGTGCGATCCAGAGACAAAAAAACCCGGCGCCGTTGCAGCGCCGGGCTTGATACAACTTAATTACGCCTGCGCGTCTGCCACAACGTCAGCCGGCGAAACAATACTCGTCTTGCCACCCCGCGAACGGCCGGAACTCAGGTATTCGGCGATGGATTCCTGGGTGACTTCGCCGAGGAATACGTTTTCGGCATCCAGCACCGGTAGCCATGAGCGGTTGAACTCGTACATGCGCGACAGCAGGATGCGCAAGTGTTCGTCGTAGGCGGCGGTGGCGTTGAATTCCCGCAGGAATTGCAGGCAGTTGCCGGTCTGGCGATGCAGGTCGCGGCGACGTACGTAGCCCATGGCCTTGTTTTCGCTGTCGGTGACGACGATGTAGCGACGGTCGTTTTCGTCCATGACTTCCAGCGCATCGGCGACCGGGGTTTCCGGGCTGACCGAGGGCGCGTTGTCGGCGGCGTCTTCGGCCTTGACCAGCAACAGGCGCTTGAGGGTGCTGTCCTGGCCGACGAAGCTCGACACGAACTCGTCTGCCGGGTGCGCCAGCAAGGTGTCCGGGTGATCGATCTGGATCAGCTTGCCCGCACGGAAGATGGCAATCTTGTCGCCCAGTTTGATGGCTTCATCGATGTCGTGGCTGACCATGATCACGGTCTTGTTCAGCGCGCGCTGCATCTCGAAGAATTCGTTCTGGATCATTTCGCGGTTGATCGGGTCGACCGCGCCGAACGGCTCATCCATCAGCAGCAGCGGTGCGTCAGCGGCCAGAGCGCGGATCACGCCGATGCGCTGTTGCTGGCCACCGGACAGTTCACGCGGGTAGCGATTCAGGTACTGCTTGGGTTCCAGCTTGATCATGCTCATCAGTTCGCGAGCGCGGTCATGGCACTTCTGTTTGTCCCAGCCCAGCAGGCGCGGAACAATCGTGATGTTTTCTTCGATGGTCATGTTCGGGAACAGACCGATCTGCTGGATCACATAACCGATGTTGCGACGCAGGGTCACTTCATCAAGGCCGGTGGTGTCTTCGCCGTTGATCAACACTTTGCCGGAGGTCGGCATGATCAGGCGGTTGATCATTTTCAAGGTCGTGGACTTGCCGCAGCCCGATGGCCCCAGAAAGACGCAGATCTCACCTTCGTTGACGGTCAGGCTTACCGAGTCGACGGCTTTGACTTCTTTGCCGTTGCTTTGAAAAATCTTGGTCAGGTTTTGAAGTTCGATCATTTGAGCAATCCTTTTGGAGTCAGCGTGCGTTGCAGCCATTGCAGAAGCAGGTCGGCGAAGATAGCCAGAAGACTGACCAGCACGGCGCCGACGATCAGCATCGACATATCGCTGCGGCTGATTGAAGCAAGAATAAGTACACCCAGACCGCCCGCGCCGATGGTGGCGGCGATGGTCATGACGCCGATGTTCATCACGACGGCAGTGCGCACGCCAGCGAGAATCACCGGCACGGCAATCGGCAGTTCAACCATGCGCAGGCGCTGGCCGAAGGTCATGCCGATGCCTTTGGCGGCTTCGCGAATACCCGGTTCGACGCCGGTCAGCGCCAGATAGGTGTTACGCATGATCGGCAACAGCGAATACAGGAACACGGCGGTGATTGCGGGCATCGGACCCAGGCCCTGACCGAACTTGGAGTAGAACGGCAGCAGCAGCCCGAACAGGGCAATCGACGGCACGGTCAGCAATACCGTGGCGCTGGCTTGCAGCGGTCCGGCGAGTGCCGGGAAGCGCGTCATCACTACGCCCAACGGCACACCAACGACGATGGCCAGGGTCACGGCGATCCCGACCAGGGTGATGTGCTGCCAGGTCAGGTGCAGGATCAGCGGCCAGTCCAGATGGGAGAAGGTACTCAAGAAATTCATGTCTTCTCCTTAATCAGTTCAATGGGTGCTGGCGCAGGAAATCCGCGGCAACAACAGAGGGGCTTTCGTGACCGACGTCGATGCGGGCGTTGAGGTCGATCATGGTCTGGTTGTCCAGCAGATCCGCCAGCGGCTTGAGCAGCGTGGCGATTTCCGGGTGGGCATCCAGGTATTCCTGACGAATCACCGGCGCAGCGGTGTAGTCCGGGAAGTAACGCTTGTCGTCCTGCAAGACTTTGAGCTTGAAGGCGTTCAAGCGACCGTCGGTGGTGTAGACCAGACCGGCGAAGACTTGCCCGTTACGCAGCGCGGTGTAGACCAGGCCGGCGTCCATCTGCCGGGTATTTTCACGACCGAGATTCATGTCGTAATGCTTGACCATGCCAATCAGGCCGTCGGAACGGTTGGCGAACTCGGTGTCCAGCGCTACGACATGATTCTCTTTGGCTTCGTCCTTGAGCACTTTCGTCAGGTCGGTCATGGTGTTGACCTGCGGGTACTGGTCAGCAATTTTCTGCGGCAGGGCCAGCGCGTAGGTGTTGTTGAATTTCGACGGTGAAAGCCAGACCAAGCCTTTTTTCGCGTCGAGTTCTTTCACCCGGGCGTAGGTTTGTTCGCTGTCGAGTTTTTCATCGACATGGTTGTAGGCCACCAGAGACACGCCGGTGTATTCCCACAACAAGTCCAACTGACCGCTTTCCTGTGCGCTGCGGGCCAGGTTACTGCCCAGACCGCCAGTGATTTGCACGTCGTAGTTTTTGGTACGCAAATATTGCGCGGTCAATTCAGCGAGCATGGTCTGCTCGGTAAATACCCGGGCACCAATGCGCAGCAGCGGCTTATCCGCTGCCTGGGCCAATGCCGGGAACAGCAAGGCAAAGCCTAGAAACAAGCATAATTTTTTCATTGGAGTTCCTTTCGCTCAGCGAGTCAGGCCGCGTTCCAGCCAGATACGACTGGCGAATGTCACCAGGCCATCGAGCAGCAGCGCGAGCAAAGCGGTACACGCCGCGCCCAGCAGCAATTGCGGCTGATTGTTCAAGGCGATGCCGGGGAAAATCAGGCTGCCGAGGCTGTTGGCGCCAATCAGGAAGGCCAGCGGCGCAGTTCCGACGTTGATTGCCAGTGCCACACGCACGCCACCGACGATGATCGGCACGGCATTGGGCAATTCGACACGCAACAGCACCTGGCGGGGCGTCATGCCAATACCGACCGCGGCTTCCTTGAGTGAACCCTGAACGTTTTTCAGGCCTTCATAAGTGTTGCGCACGATGGGCAGCAACGAGGCCAGGAACAGCGCGAAGATGGCGGGCCCGCTGCCGATGCCGAGGATACCCAGGGCGATGGCCAGAACCGCGAGAGGAGGAATGGTGTTACCAATGTTGAAGATCTGCATGAAGCGTTCGGCGCGGCTAACCATGCTGGGTCGACTGAGGGCAATGCCCGCCGGGATCCCGACCACAAGGGCCGCCAACATTGAAACCAGAACCAGAATCAGGTGAGCTTGCAGATAAAACAGCAGGTCATCCTGGTATTGCTTGATGGTACTTATGCCGATCCAGTGGATCAGCAGGGCCAGGAGTGCGATAACAACCGCACCTCCAATCAGCCCCTTGCCATAGCGATTAGCCACAGGCGGACTCCTTATTTCAGTCGGCGAACGCGTTGCCGTTGATCGACCATTGCGGGTCATCAAGGAATAACGTTCGCGAAGAGCAGCGGGTGGGTCGCCGTTGAGGGTGAACCTCGGCGAAAACACAAGCCATTAGCGCAGCTTCGTCAAGCTAACCCTTTGATTTTGCGGACCCTGACGATGGCTGTATCAGGGGAGTGGACGTCTCCACGACCTGAAAGGTTCCCACACAAGATAGTAATTGGCCACCGCGCATGTGCTGAACGGTTCGGTTATTGCATCGAGATAGGCTATAATCTGCGCCCTTTTTTGACTCACCTGCCAGGCGATTTCCCATGACCCACCAGGCCGCCGAAGTCGCGAAACGCCGCACTTTCGCCATCATTTCCCACCCGGATGCGGGCAAGACCACCATCACCGAGAAGCTGCTGCTGATGGGCAAGGCCATTTCCATCGCCGGCACGGTGAAGTCTCGCAAGTCCGACCGCCATGCAACATCCGACTGGATGGAGATGGAGAAACAACGGGGTATTTCCATTACCACCTCGGTCATGCAGTTCCCGTATCGCGATCACATGATCAACCTGCTCGACACCCCGGGCCACGAAGACTTCTCCGAAGATACCTATCGCACCCTGACCGCCGTCGACTCGGCCCTGATGGTGCTCGATGGCGGTAAAGGCGTTGAGCCACGGACCATCGCGCTGATGGACGTTTGCCGTCTGCGCGACACGCCTATCGTCAGCTTCATCAACAAGCTGGACCGCGACATTCGCGACCCTATCGAATTGCTGGACGAGATCGAAGCAGTCCTGAAGATCAAGGCTGCGCCGATCACCTGGCCGATTGGTTGCTACCGCGACTTCAAAGGTGTTTACCACCTGGCCGACGACTACATCATTGTCTACACCGCTGGCCACGGCCACGAACGCACCGACGTCAAGATCATCGAGAAGCTCGATTCGGACGAAGCCCGCGCACACTTGGGCGACGAGTACGATCGTTTCGTCGATCAGCTGGAACTGGTTCAGGGCGCTTGCCATGAATTCAACCAGGAAGAGTTCATCAACGGTCAGCTGACGCCGGTGTTCTTCGGCACGGCGCTGGGCAACTTCGGTGTCGATCACGTGCTCGATGCCGTGGTGAACTGGGCGCCAATGCCGTTGGCGCGGGTTGCCAACGAGCGCACCGTGGAGCCGGTTGAAGAGAAATTCACCGGTTTCGTGTTCAAGATCCAGGCAAACATGGACCCCAAGCACCGCGACCGGATCGCCTTCATGCGTATCTGTTCGGGCCGCTATGACAAGGGCATGAAAATGCGCCATGTGCGTCTGGGCAAGGAAGTGCGCATCGGCGATGCACTGACGTTCTTCTCGTCCGAGCGCGAAATGCTCGAAGAAGCCTACGCCGGCGACATCATCGGCCTGCACAACCACGGCACGATCCAGATCGGCGACACCTTCACCGAAGGCGAAAACCTCGGCTTCACCGGTATCCCGCACTTCGCTCCGGAGCTGTTCCGTCGCGTGCGCCTGAAAGATCCGCTCAAGTCCAAGCAATTGCGTCAGGGCTTGCAGCAACTGGCCGAAGAAGGCGCCACGCAGGTGTTCTTCCCGCTGCGCAGCAACGACATCATTCTCGGCGCCGTGGGTGTGCTGCAGTTCGATGTGGTCGCCAGCCGCTTGAAAGAAGAATACAAAGTTGAATGTGCCTACGAGCCGATCACAGTGTGGTCAGCGCGCTGGATCGAATGCGCGGACAAGAAGAAGCTCGAAGAGTTTGAAGTCAAGGCCGTGGAAAACCTCGCGCTGGACGGCGGCGGTCATCTGACCTACCTGGCGCCAACCCGGGTCAACCTGGCCTTGATGGAAGAGCGCTGGGCGGACGTGAAATTCCGCGCGACGCGTGAGCATCATTAACACCGCATGACTAGGTGATTTCCTGTTGGAGCGAGGCTTGCCCGCGAAGAACGATGACGCGGTGGATCTGACCCACCGCGGCGCCTGATTCGCGAGCAAGCTCGCTCCCACGGTTCGATCTCCTTATCTGCAATTACTTCACCACCATCCCCACTCCCCGCCCTCGTGGATCGGACGCTGTCTCCAGCTTCGTGCCGTCAATCTTGATCGCCTGCACATTACCCATCTCCCAGCCTTGATCCTCAAGCTTATAGCCCATGGCCTTGAGGTCTTCGGCGGGCTTGCCGGTCAGTGGCGCGTAGGCGTCGTAGTAAATGGTGTCCTTGGGCAGCAACTGGTGATGCACCCGTTGCGCGCCGACAGCTTCCTTCAACGGCAGCTTGTAGTCATAGATATTGTTCAGCACCTGAAAGATTGACGTGAAAATCCGCGAGCCGCCCGGCGTGCCCAGCACCAGCGTTACTTCGCCGTCGCGGGTCACCAGGCTTGGGCTCATGGAAGACAGCATGCGCTTGCCCGGTTCGATGGCATTGGCGCTGCCGCCCACCACGCCAAAGGCATTGGCCACGCCCGGCTTGGAGCTGAAATCATCCATTTCGTCGTTGAGCAGGAAACCCGCACCTTTTACGACAACGCCGCTGCCGTAATCCCAGTTCAGGGTGTAGGTGTTACTGACCGCGTTACCTTGTTTGTCGACGATAGAAAAGTGCGTGGTCTGATGCGGCTCAAGGCCGGGCTTGATGTTTGCCGTAGGTGAAATGGCCGTCGGATTGATTTCATGGGCACGCTTGGCGAGGTACGCCTCGTCGATCAATTCGTTGACCGGCACCTTGGAGAATTCCGGATCGCCGAGGTAATCCGCGCGGTCGGCAAACACGCGCTTTTCGATTTCCGCCAGCAGATGGATATAGCGCGCCGAGTTGAGTGCAACGCCTTTGAAGTCTTCGGCGCGCTGCTCCTTGATGCCGATCAACTGCGCCAAGGCGACGCCGCCGGAACTGGGCAATGGCGCGGTATACAGCGTGTTGCCGCGCCAGTTGACGTGCAGCGGTTTGCGCCAGACAGCTTTGTAATCCGCCAGATCCTGTTTGCTGATCAGGCCATTATCACGCTGCATCTGCGCCACCAGCAGATCAGCGGTCTGGCCGCCGTAGAACTCTTTCGCGCCCTTGTCGGCAATGCGTTCGAGGGTCTTGGCCAGCTCCGGCTGACGCAAGGTTTCACCGACTTTCATGTTGCCGAAATAATCGTTGAAATTGGTCGTGCCGTTGAACAGTTCCAGCGCCTCCTGGCGATACATGTATTGCTTTTCGGCGACCTTGAAGCCGTTCTGCGCGTAACCGATGGCCGGGGTCAACAGCTCGGACCACGGCAACTTGCCAAACTTCTGATGCGCTTCCCACAAGCCCATCACCGTGCCCGGCACGCCCACTGCGCGGGCGCCGACCAGGCTCATGTTTTCAATGACTTCGCCTTTGTCGTTCAGGTACATGTTGCGCGAGGCGGCCTTCGGCGCGGTTTCCCGGTAATCGAGAAAATACGGTTTGCCGTCCATGAACAGGGTCATGAAGCCACCGCCGCCAATGTTCCCCGCTTCGGGATAAGTCACCGCCAGGGTGAAGGCCGTCGCCACCGCAGCGTCGACGGCATTGCCGCCTTTCTTGAGAATCTGTGCCGCGACTTCGGCGCCGTATTGGTCCGGCGAAGCCACCGCGCCGCCTTCCAGAGTCACGGCGAACGCCGCCGACGAGCTGACAATGGCCACAGACAAAGCCAATGTCTTGAACATGACGAGTCGCATAACGCTTCCTTATTATTTGCAGAACTGACGGCACTGATTAATGACCAGGAATGGCACAAACGCAAACGGCCACCCGAAGGTGGCCGCTTTTTGGCAATTACGCGTCGCAGGTCTTATACAACCAGTTCGTCGCGAATCCAGTCGGTGACCGAAGTGCGCTTCGGAACCCAGCCCAGCAGTTCGCGTGCATTCTTGCCGCGTACCCGGCTGTTGGAACCCAGGCCATAGTTGGCCATTTCATAGCCCCATTCGGCCTCGGCATCCTTGAGCGGCCAGTCCTGCACCACAGCCAGGCCCAGCGCCTTGGCGATGGCATTGCTCATGTCGACAAAGGCCGCTTCGCCGCTTTCGACAAAATAGAAGGTGCCGGCCGGGGTTTTCTCCAGGGCCAGCGCGTACAGCTCGACCACGTCTTCGATATGCACGTTGGACCAGATGTTCTCGCCCGGGCCGACGTGTCGCATGATGTCGCTCTTGCGCGCCTGCTTGATCAATCGCGGCAACTGCACGCTGTCACGCTTCACGCCAAGGCTGTGGCCATAGATCAAGGTGTTGCAGATCACTGCCGAACGCACGCCTTGTTTGGCGGCATCGAGCACCAGGTTGTCGATGGCAACGCGCGCGGCCTTGTCGGCGGTCGGCTCCGGCAACTGGCCTTCGTAATAGATGACATCGCTGCCCTTGCCGCCGGACGCGTCGCCGACAATGCTGGAACCGCTGGTGTGCAGAAACGGCTTGTTCGAACCTTTGAGGCCTTCGATCAGCGCTTCGACCGCGCCGCGATGGTCGCTGCTGGCGGCGTTGATCACACCATCAGCTTTGCGCGCCTGTTCGGTGAGCAACGCGCTGTCGTCCAGGGTGCCGACCACCGGCGTGATGCCCAGTGCGGTCATTTCCTCAGCCTGTTCGGCGCTGCGCACCAGACCGGTAACCTTATGACCCTTCTTGACCAGACCGGTAGCGATGGAACCACCGATGAAACCGGCGGCGCCTGTAATGAATACGTTCATGGTGACTCCAAGGTTGCGATGAATGATGGGATCAGTATCGGCTTCGGATTCATGTTGAAAAAGACGGGGCTGGTGAAATGACTTTTGCGTTGTAGGCACGAATCACCAACCCGCAATCACAAACCATCCGGTAGGAGGGGACTCGTCCCCGAAAGCTATTGCAAAACAATTCGAAAGACGGCGGCTGAGGTATCGCCTTCGGGGACAAGTCCGATGGCTTTTGCGTGGAAGAAATGAATCACCAACCCGCCATCGGCAATCACATCCCTCCGGTAGGAGGGGACTCGTCCCCGAAAGCAATTGGACGGACAGCGAGATAATCCGAAAGTGACGTCGGCTGAGGGATCGCCTTCGGGGACAAGTCCCCTCCTACCGAGATTCGATGTTTGCCTACACCGCATAACCCGCCATCTTCTGCTGAATGAAATCCAGAAAACACTGAATGCGCAGTGCCAGCTGCGAGTTGCGGTAATACACGGCGTTGATCGGTTGACGATAGCCTGTGTTGGCGTCGGGCAGGATGATGTTGAGTCGCCCCAGGCGGATGTCTTCGTGGGTCATGAAGTGCGACAGACACACGATACCCTCGCCCGCCAGCGCCAGCTGCCGCAAGGTTTCGCCACTGGAAGCGGCGATAGCCGGCTGGATAAACAGTCGATCTCCTTCAGCATGGCGCAGCGGCCAGTGGTTGAGGGTTTCGGTCTGGGTAAAACCCAATAGCACGTGCTCGGCCAGCGCTTCGACGCTGCCTGGCATGCCATGTTTTTTTAGATAGTCAGGGCTGGCGAGGATGTTTAGCGGGCTGCTGCCCAACGAGCGAGCGTGCAGGGTCGAGTCCGCCAGGGCGCCGATGCGAATGGCGACATCGGTGCTTTGCTCCAGCAGATCGATAATCAGGTCGTTGCTGTTGAGCTCGAGCTGGATGTCTGGATAAAGCTCACGAAACTCGGCGACGTAAGGCACCACCGAATGCAGCATGAACGGCGACGCCGCGTTGATCCGCAAACGGCCGGCGGGCGTTTGCTGGCGCAGGGAAAGCCGCTCTTCCAGTTCCTCCATCTGCGCCAGGATCAGCCTGGCCCGTTCGAGAAAGAATTTGCCTTCTTCGGTCAGGTCCATGCGCCGCGTGGTGCGGTTGATCAGCGTGGTTTCCAGCTTGGCTTCAAGGCGCGACAAGGTCCGACTGATGGCCGAGGGCGTTTGTCCAACCTGTTCGGCCGCAGCGGAAATCGACCCGCACTCGATCACCGAGATAAATACCTGCAATTCATCGGAGCGCGCTTTCATTGTTGTCTTCCACTCAAAACAGCCTGGATATTAGCGCTGTTCAGGGCAACAAAGCATGCCGATTCATCCACCGATCAATAGATGCAATCCCAGCGCGCCCATGCCTGTGAAGAATATGCGTTTGAACAGTTGCGCGCTGATGCGCTGGCGTAACCACTGGCCGAACCACATGCCGAGCAATGCCGGAATCAGCGCCAGCAATGAAGCGCCGAGTTCACCGCCGCCCAAGGCATTGTTCCAGAACAGACCGCCGGCCAGCGCCAGGGTGGAAACGGTAAATGACAGGCCCAACGCTTGCACCAGCTGGTTGCGCGCCAGCCCGAGCGCCTGAAGATACGGCACCGCCGGAATGACAAAGACGCCGGTCGCCGAGGTGATGATGCCAGTCAGCAACCCGCAGAGCGGCCCCAGCCAGCTTTCATGTCTCGCCGGAATGTGCAGCGTCGGCAGGAACAGCCCGCTCAAGGCATACAACACCAATGCCGCACCCAGCGCGCGGGTCATTGAATGCCCGCCGCTCATCCCGATGCCGATCGAACCCAGTCCGGTGCCCATCACGATCATCACCAGCAGCGGCCACAGGCGCCGGATCAGCACCCGCAGTTGGCCGCCCGCCGCCAGTTGCCAGAGATTGGTCAAGGTCGATGGGATGATCAATAACGCGGCTGCCTGCGCCGGAAGCATAGCCAGCCCGAGCAACCCCATCGCGACCGTCGGCAAGCCCAGGCCAATGACGCCCTTGACCGTGCCAGCCAGCAAAAAGGTGCCCATCACCAGAGCCGACAAGGCCCAGCCGAGTGCCTGATAGTGTTGGATAATTTCATTCATGGGCCTATGCTGACGCCGTCACGGGAATCTGAAAATCTGTCATGCATTGAGCCAGCCTCCAGCTCAGGCAGAGGTAGAGACAAAAGCTATCGCCCACGTCAAAGGCTGACCATGCACTTCGATCTGATTGATCTGCGACTTTTTTTGAACGTGCTCGAAAGCGGCAATATCACCGCCGGTGCAGCCAGCAGCCATCTATCCCTGGCCTCGGCCAGCGCAAGGATTCGGGGGATGGAAGCCTCACTGAACATTGCCCTGCTCGAACGCGGCCGTCGCGGTGTGACGCCGACTCCGGCAGGCAAAGCCCTGGCGCAGCATGCTCGATTGATACTGCAACAGGTCGAGCGCATGCAATTTGATCTTGCCGATTACGCCAAAGGGTTCAAAGGCCAGGTCCGCCTGCTGTGCAATACCTCCGCGCTGAGTGAACACCTGCCGGAATTGCTGGCGGACTTTCTGGTGAGTCATCCCAACATCGACATCGAAGTCGAGGAACATCCGAGCCTGCGCATCCTGCATGCGGTGCGCCACGGGACGGCGGACATTGGCATCATTTCCGACGCTGTCGATGCCAGCGACCTGCAGACCCGGCCGTTCCGCGCCGACCCTCTGGCGGTGATCATGCCGTTGGACCATCCCTTGCAGGATCAGACCACCCTGAGCTTCAACCAGCTTCTGGATTACGAGTTTGTCGGTTTGGCCGTCAACAGCGCCATGGCGATTTACCTCGAAGGCCAGGCGCTGCATGCCGGAAAACGCCTACGCATCAGGGTGCGGGCCGAAGGATTTGCCGCAGCGATCAGGATGGTTGCCCACGGCGCCGGCCTGGGCATCGTCCCACAAGCCGCCATCGAGCGCTGGCAGGGAGAACGTCAGTTCAAAAGCATCGCCTTGACTGACCCATGGGCCGACCGAAAACTGCTGCTGTGTGCAGTGAATTTCGCGGCCTTGCCGGGTTACGCCGGGGCGTTACTGGAGGTTTTGAGCTGCGCTTCTGGATACCCGGATGTCGAGCACAGACAACTGAGCTGCAACCAACCGCCCTAAGGTAGCCGAGCGATTTTCGCCCATACCCTGGAGCTGTCCATGTCTACGCCGATTACTGTCCTGCGCGATACCCACCCGCTACCGGTGCTCGATGCCTGCAAATGGGAAAAACTCGAAGGCGACCCGCACACCGTCAATCTCAACGCCTACACGTCCGAAGACGGCAGCAAGATCATGGGCACCTGGATCTGCACACCGGGCAAATGGCGAGTGGATTACGTGAAGTGGGAATACTGCCATTTCCAGGAAGGCTACTGCATCATCACCCCGGATGGCATGGACCCGATTCATCTGCGGGCCGGTGACATCTTTGTGGTTGAGCCGGGAATGAAAGGCATCTGGGAGGTTGTCGAGACGGTACGCAAGTATTTTGTCTTTGCCTGAGCGCGCATCGCCTGATCAAACGCAGGTGCAGAGAACAGTTTTCTCTGCACCCGCAGCAGATCCGGAGATTTACATGTAACGCTGAAGTTACACCATCGATCAACTCTTCAATTAATTGCATCCGGCACTCAATGCTGGCTTTTCAAGCTATCTGTTTGAAAGTCCGAGTCATTATTCTCACCACCCGCAAACCACCCGCTACACACCTGTTAATTCCCTGATAAAAGCCTGAAAGCTGTTCATTAGCACGCTAGACAGTTGCGCTAAAAAAAATCTAACCTCTTTAATAACGGCTAACCTCTCCCCGTAAATCAGAGTGCCCGCGAGCTACAACGCGCAGGGCTGCGGACCTAATGTTTGATTATTTCAGGATGATTATGAAAATACTTGTCACGGGTGGAACCGGTTACATAGGGAAAGCGTTATTGGCGAAATTGACCGCCGAGACGACTTACGAGGTTTCAGGCACAACACGCAGCCAGCACGCCGCCCCATCCGTTGCTCCGTTGATTCCCGTGGGCGATTGCTGCGCAACAACCGATTGGTCTGCAGCGCTGCAAGGCGTCGATGTCGTCGTTCATGTCGCCGCCCATCTCAAGACACCCACCGGCCCCGGCATCAGCCAGCTGGATCAACTTTGGCTAACCAACGTCGAAGGGACGCTGGCCCTCGCCCAGCAAGCGCTGGCAGCCGGAGTAAAACGGTTCATCTTCATCAGTTCCGTTGGCGTCAATGGCTCGCACACCACCCACGCCCCCTTCACCGAAGAATCTGTTCCTGCGCCAGAGGACGACTATGCGCGGTCCAAACTGGAGGCCGAACGCGGACTGATGGTTTTGCTTGCGGACACCAGCATGGAGTTCGTCATTATTCGGCCTCCGCTGGTCTACGCCGCCCACGCGCCCCGTAACTTCCCGCGCCTGTTGCAATGGGTCGCGTCCGGCGTGCCGATGCCGTTTGCCTTGATCAACAACAAGCGCAGCATGATCGCGCTGGAAAACCTGGTGGACTTCCTTGCGTTGTGTATCGCACATCCCGCCGCCGCCAATGAACTGTTTCTGGTTTCAGATGGCCTGGATATGTCGACTTCGCAGATCGTCAGTGAACTCGCCACAAGCATGGGAGGCCGGGCACGGTTATTACCAGTGCCCGATTGGCTGATGCGTTGGGGGGCGAGAATGGTCGGCAAACAATCCATGTATTCGACGTTATGTGCTTCGTTGGTAGTTGATTCGAGCAAGGCGCAACAGCTGCTCAACTGGACGCCACCGTTGACGGCCCGGGAGGCACTGCTCAAAAGCGGACAGGAGTTCCGGCTGCGCGATTGGCCGACACCGCTGTCCCAACGAAAAAGCTCACTCCGTGATGCGCGGAGTGAGCGTTGATTTCGACCGGAAAAATCGAAACGGGTTACAGGATGCTCAGCGGATACTCGACGATGACGCGGATTTCGTCGATTTCGCCGCCGCGATCCGAACTGCGATAGCTGGCGTGACGCACACGCAGGCTCAGGTCTTTGGCCGGACCGGCCTGAACCACGTATTTGCCGTCGATATCGCGCTCCCACGCCTTACCGTTGTCGCCGGTAGCCGTAGTGAAGTCTTCACCCTTGATATAGCGCGCCAGGAATGACAGACCCGGTACACCATAAGTCGCCATGTTGATGTCGTAACGGGCCTGCCAGGATTTTTCGTTGGCGTAGTTGAAATCGGAATACTGAATGGAGTTGCCGACGAAAATGGTGCTGTTGCCGTCAACGCCGTACTTGTAGTCACCGGTGCCGTTGACGATCTGACGACCGACCTGGAAGCTGTGCGCGCCGATGGTGTAACCGGCGGTCAGGCTCCAGATGGTGTTGTCCAGATCACCGCCCAATTCCTTGCCGACACTTTTAGTGTCGTACGCGTTGAAGTCGAACTTCACGACATCTTTCGGGGTCAAGGCCAGGGCGTAAGTTACGCTGCCGTAGTATTTGCGCCAGTAATCTTCAACGTCCGAATAGTACAGGCTGCTGGACAGATTCTTGTTGAATTTGTACAGACCGCCACCGAAGTTGATGCTCGTCAGGCCAGCGCTGTCATGATTGCTCTGGTTGCGGTTTTTCAACGCGGTGAAGTGACCGCCTTGCAGCGTCAGGTTGTCGATTTCATTACTGGTGATCAACAGGCCTTGTGCAGTTTCCGGCAGCAGACGGCTGTCGGAAGTTGCGAATACCGGGTTGTTGACGTATTGGTCGCCGAACTTGGCCACGGTTTTCGAGACACGCATTTTTACCGCTGCGCCGGCATAGCCGTAGTTATCTTTCGCGCCGCTGCTGTCTTGTTCCAGCAAGCCAGTGCCGCCGCCGGTACGGCCGTCACCGGTATCCAGCTTCAAGCCGTACAGGCCCAATGCATCGATACCGAAACCGACCACGCCTTGGGTGAAGCCGGATTCGAAACTGCCGATGAAACCTTGCGCCCATTCTTCTCCGTAAGCCTGGGTTGCGCCGGTGGCGCGGTTATCACGGTTCATGTACATGTTGCGCGCCTTGACGCTCAACTTCGAACCTTCGATAAACCCGGTTGCATCCGCTTGGGATTCAGCAAAAACAGGTTGCACAGTGCCTGCCGCCATCGCCAGGGCGAGGACGCTCAATTTATTCACATTCATTACAGCTGCTCCGTTGGTTATCGCATCCCGCCACCTTCGTTGGGCGACGGGAAAGTTATTGGCAGTTCAAAAGGTGTGTAGCTCGCCAATACATTCGCGATGGCATTTCTTATTGGATGACTGTTTTAAAAACGTGAACAAACTCCGCCTTGGCCTGCCTGGTAGGAAGGGACTTGTCCCCGAATGCAATTGACCGGTCAAAGAGGTAGTTGGAACTCTCCGCGGCCTCAGCAAACGCCTTCGGGGACAAGTCCCCTCCTACCGGATTGAGGGTTGCAGCGTCAGCTTTCTTTAATATCCCTGCTCCGGATTGATCTCGTTGGCCAAAGGCGTCCCCGATTCCAGGCGCACCAGATTCTCCAGGATTTGCCCGGCTATCACTTCATAGGAGGCAGACGATGCAATGTGTGGTGTCACGCAAATCTGTGGGTGATGCCAGAATGGATCGTTAACCGGTAACGGCTCCTGCTCGAATACGTCCAGCAAGGCGTTGCGCAGCTGACCGTTGTCCAGCGCGGCGAGCAAGTCTTCACGATTCAAGTGCTCGCCACGCCCACAATTGATCACCACCGAACCGGTTGCCATGTGCGCAAAGGTTTCGTTGCCGAGAATGCCGACCGTCTCAGTGGTAAGGGGTAATAAGCAGACCAGAATGTCCAGCCCGCTCAAAAAAGCCTTGATCTCGCCCGCTTGAAAGGTTGTCACGCCCTCGATCTGCTGCGCACGTCGTGCCCAACCACGTGTATCGAAATCCAGTGCGGCCAATTGCGAAGCAACCGCGCGCCCCAGTTCGCCCAAACCCATCACACCGACTTTGGTCTGTTTGGCCGGACGCTGCGCGGGGCGATCCCAGAACACCCATGCCTGATTTCGCAGGACTTGATCAAAACCCCGGTGGTAATGCAGCACGCCCCAGAGCACGTATTCGACCATACCCAGACGATGGTCCGGATCGACGATTCGGCAGACGGGAATCTGCGGATTGCGACTGGTGTCCTTGAAAATCTGATCGGCTCCGGCAGCAATGGAATGGATCAGGCGCAAATGCGGATACATGCCCAGACTGCCGGGCGCCGGATTCCAGCACAACGCAACTTCTGCATCGGCCGCGTCGGCGTCTCCGGGACGAACAATGGTCAGTTCCGGCTGGCGTGCCAGGAGCATTTCCCGAACGCGCTCCAGACCATTGCCAGTGCCCAGCAAAACCAGAGGCTTCATGAACAGTATTCATTGCGCTGCGCATCGATCATGGTCAGCGCCGCTTCCCAGGCCAGTTCGGTAATGCCTTCAGAGTCGTCGGCTTCGAACTGTTGTGCGGTGTGTTCGCACACTTGCGGGTCAGGTTGAACCAGAGCCGTGCCGCCCGCCATCGCCTGGATCTGCGCCTGACAAGCCCGTTCCAGAAAGTAGATATTGGAAAACGCTTCGGCCGCCGATCCGCCAGTCACCAGCAAACCATGGTTGCGCAGGATCATCGCGCTGGTGCTGCCCAGATCTGCCACCAGACGTTCGCGCTCGGCGATGTCCGTGGCGATCCCTTCGTACGTGTGATAACTCAGGCGGTTGTAAAACTTCAGCGCGTGCTGGCTCAGCGGCAGCAAGCCCGCTGCTTGTGCCGACACTGCCATACCCGCTGCAGTGTGGGTATGAATCACGCAATGTGCATCAGGGCGCGCCGTGTGAATCGCCGAGTGGATCACGAAGCCGGCACGGTTGACGCGATGATCGGGGAAGAACTCATCCACGACATTGCCCTGGCCATCGATCTTCACCAACTGGCTGGCGGTCATGCGTTCGAACAGCGTGCCGTAACGATTGATCAGAAAATGCCCGGCCTCGCCTGGCACACGCAGGGAAATATGCGTGTCGATCAAATCGGTCATGCGCAAATGGGCCAGCAGACGATAGAGCGCTGCCAGTTCGCAGCGGGCGTTGCGTTCCGACTCGGGCATGTGCAGCGGCAATGTGGTGGAAGCGGCAGAAGAGGACATGGTGCTTACCATCAAAAAAGGTCATGGCGTGTTTCGTGCAGTCTTTTTAAGAGCAAACGCTGCGCAAGCACAATGTGCGATTCCTTATATTCATTATTTTTTTCACCAATAAAGGCCGCGAAGTGACTCAAACCACCAGCCAGGCAACGCCGATCCGCCCGCCTTCCAGACCCTTGGGCGAACGGTTGGACTGGAATCTGCTACGCACCTTTCAAGTGGTCGCTCAAGAACTGAGCATCAGCCGTGCGGCCGCGCGCCTGCACCTGTCGCAGCCAGCGGTCAGTCAGGCGCTCAAGCGTCTTGAAGAACAACTGGGCACTGCGCTGATCGAACGGCGCGGGCCGCGTTTTCTGCTGACTCAGTCGGGCATCGAAACCCTGCGCGTGGCCGCTGACGTGCAGGGGCATTTCACCCAGCTGGACGCGGCACTGGAACGCACTTCAGACCAGATCGTCGGCAAGGTTCGGCTGCTGACCGTGAGCGGCATTCATTGCGCTATATATGACAAGTTTCTCGCCCAACTGCATCGTGACTATCCGGGCATCACCCTGGAAATCGACGTGCAGTCCAGCGACGCGATCCTCAGCGCGCTGTCACAGAAAACCGCGAGTTTCGGCTTGGCGGTCAATCGCGCCGCGCCAGTCTGGCTCGGTCAGCAATGCCTGACTCAGGAGCACTACGCCTTCTATTGCAGCGACCTGCATCCGTTGTTCGGGCGCGAAGATTTGACCCTCGATGATCTGCGCAGCGAGCAGCTGATTATTTTCACCGGCGACTTGCTGGGCGGGACGCTGTCGTCGCTGGCCGAGTTTCGTGACCACCACGAACTCACCGGGCAGATCGTCGCCTCGTCGGCCAACACTCAGGAAATTTTGCGCTTGGTGCTCGCGGGGTTCGGCATTGCCTGTCTGCCGCAGCACATCTGTCAGAACGAGTTGCAGGCGGGTCGCTTATGGCGTCTGCCACCAGAAGCTGGCGTGGGTTCGGTGGATATCAATCTGATGTGGAATCTGGACCAGCGCCTGACCAAGGCCGAATCGATTTTCCTGCAGAAGCTACGTGAGGCCACTCGGGAAGGCGCAATCGGGCTCTAATGGGCAAATAAGGTGCGCTTGTTACGGATATACGCAACATTGCACCGTTGCTGTGCATTTATTGTGAAGTTATTACCCGACGTTATTAACACCTGAACTTTCCTGCATGATCTGCAAGAAAACATCCACTAATGGGTTACGTGGCACCTGTTGCCTGTACAACAGTTTGAACGGCGTGGCTATGCTGAATGTCTGCGCCATTACGGAGCGCATCTCGCCACGCTCAACGTAACTTCCGGCCCAATGTGTAGGTAAGTAACCCAGATAACGACCGGTCTTGATCAAGATAGCCACCGCTTCTACCTGGGTTGCAACGGCGGTCACATTGCGCAATCCAAGAAGCTTTGGCTTTGATGTATGCACCGCATAAGCGTGCTCGACAAATTCGGCTTCAGCGAGGCACTTTTCGTCAATATCCTCATCGGCCATTGCGAAAAAAGGATGATTGGATGCGCAATAGAGCTCTGAAGTTTCGTCATACAACGGCATGACCTGAAAGTCATCTTTGCCGCTGTACACCGGTACGATACCGACGGCAAACCGGCCTTTGAGAATGCCTTGTTCGATCTCGTCCAGCGGCGCCACATTCAAACGCACCCTGGCCTTTGGAGCCTTGCTCTGCAAGGCTTTCAGGGCATCCACCAGTGGCGAATACGGGTCGGAAACGGTGTTATCGATGACAGCAATGTTCAGGTCACCGAGCAACTCGCCGCGTACATTCCCCAACCGATCGCGGAAGTTATCCAGGGCCATGAACAGGTCCAGACTGGCTTCGTAAATAATCTTGCCTTGCTCTGTAAGGCAGAACTTTTCCCGCCCGCGCGTACATAAACGCATGCCCAGGCGTATTTCAAGATCCGATATCTGTTTGCTGATAGCAGCCAGGCTGATATTGAGTTCAACCTGTGCGGCGGTAAACCCTCCTGACTCAACCACGGCCCGAAAAACCTTGAACAGTTTCAAGTCCATGGCACTGGCCATTGAAATCGCCACATCACCACTTCGCTTGGGCAGGTTTCCACTTTCAGTAAGTTGACTTGTCATTTAAAACATTTCCCCGCTTGTTAATTTTTCCTAGCATCCCTCCCATCGAATCGATTCATTTTTGTTTGAAGACAAACTTCCATTGCTCACCTGCCTACAACCCAGCGATCTTCACATCGCTTGAAAGTGCTTGAGCAATCCACGTGCCAACGGAGAATTTACATGTCTGATGCTACTGATCGTCTTTGGGGAGCCCGCTTTAAATCCGGCCCGGCCGAAGCCATGGCCAACCTGTCCAGATCTCCAAAAGCGTACTTTCGCCTGACCCCGTACGACATCGCTGGCTCCAAGGCTCACGCCAACGAGCTGAACCGTGCCGGCCTGCTCGACGCCGCCGAAACCGCGCGCATCATTGAAGCGCTGCGCAGCATCGACGAAGATTTCGCCGCCGGCTCCATCGACCCGATTGCTGCTGATGAAGACGTACACACCTTCATCGAACGCCTGCTCACCGAACGTCTCGGCACTCTGGGCGGCAAGCTGCGTGCCGGTCGTTCGCGCAACGATCAGTCGGCCAACGACATGCGTCTGTTCCTGCGTGATCAAGTGCGGGTCATGGCCCTGGCGATCCTCGAATTGCAGAAGGCGCTGGTGTCCCAGGCCGAGCAACACATCAACACCATCGCGCCGGGTTTCACGCACCTGCAACAAGCGCAGCCAATCGTGTTCGCCCATCACCTGATGGCTCACGCCCAGGCGATTCATCGCGACATCCAGCGCCTGCAGGACTGGGACAAGCGCTTCAATCTATCGCCACTGGGCGCCGCCGCATTGGCCGGTTCCGCCATCGCTCGCGACCCGCAGCGCTCGGCCGCCGAGATGGGTTATGCCGGTCCTTGCGAGAACTCCATCGACGCCGTTGCCAGCCGTGACCACGTTGCTGAATTCCTGTTTTGCAGCAGCATGCTGGGCATCAATATTTCGCGTCTGGCCGAAGAATTCTGCCTGTGGACTTCCCGCCAATTCCGCTGGGTTGAACTGGACGACGGCTATGCCACCGGCAGCTCGATCATGCCGCAGAAAAAGAACCCGGATATCGCCGAACTGGCGCGTGGCAAGTCGGGCCGGTTGATCGGCAGCCTGACCGGCATCCTTGCGGTGCTCAAGGCCCAGCCGCTGTCCTACAACCGGGACCTGAGCGAAGACAAACACGCGATTCTCGACAGCCTGGAAACCGTGCATCTGGTCCTGCCAGCCTTTGCTGGCATGGTGCAGACCATGAAAGTGCGCGTGGACGAGTTGCTGCGTCAGGCCCCACTGGGCTTCACCCTCGCTACGGAAGTCGCCGACTGGCTGGCAGTGCGCGGCGTGCCGTTCAAGGAAGCCCACGAGATCACCGGCAAGCTGGTGCAGCTCTGCGAAGAGAACGACATCGGCCTCGACGAACTCACTACCAAACAACTGGCTGACACCGACTCGCGCCTCACGCCGGAAGTGCTCGATGCACTGACGCTGGAAGCAGCACTGGCCGCCCGCAGCGGTTGGGGCGGGACTTCTCCGGTACGCGTTGCCGAGCAGATCGAGCGCTTCAAGCAGCAGTTGATCGCCCAGGAAAAATGGGCTCTGGATTACGCCGGTCCGCGCGGCTAAACCAATACCGGGAGCAAGGCACATGGCACAGATTCAAGCCCCAGGCAAAGACGAGCGCGTGTCGCTCGCCGCCAAGTACGACATCTCGGCCTACAAGGTCGTCCCGCGCCGCTACTTCGGCCGTTACGCCGCCGCCACGCTGATTGCGGTGCTGCTGATCGGACTGGTTCAGGCGTTCATTCACGGCAACATCGAATGGTCGTTCGTTGCGCAGTTCCTGACTGCCGAATCGATCATGTTCGGCCTGTTGAACACCATCACCATGTCGATCCTGGCCATGGCGCTCGGGGTCGTGCTCGGAGTAGTGGTGGCGGTGATGCGCATGTCGCAGAACCCGCTGCTGCGTTATGTGGCGCAGAGCTACACCTGGCTGTTCCGGGGCACGCCGCTGATTTTGCAGCTGCTGCTCTGGTTCAACCTGGCGCTGATTTTCCCGACCCTGGGCATTCCCGGTCTGTTCGAATTCAAGACTGTCGAAGTGATCACCCCGTTCGCCGCCGCGCTGCTCGGTCTTGGTATCAATCAGGGCGCCTACACCGCCGAAGTGGTGCGTGCCGGTCTGCTGTCGGTGGACAGCGGCCAGTACGAAGCAGCCAAGGCCATCGGCATGCCGCGCTTGCAGGCGCTGCGCCGGATCATCCTGCCCCAGGCCATGCGCATCATCATCCCGCCGGTCAGCAACGAGTTCATCGGCATGGTGAAAATGACCAGTCTGGCCAGCGTCATCCAGTACTCGGAACTGCTGCACAACGCGCAGAACATCTACTACGCCAACGCCCGGGTCATGGAGCTGCTGATCGTGGCCGGTATCTGGTATCTGGCAGTGGTGACCGTGCTGACCCTGGGTCAGGCGCGACTGGAAAAACGCTTCGCCCGTGGCGCTGGCAAACGCAATTGAGCCGAGGAGGCTGATCATGCTGAATATCGTCAAAGCTGTAGACGTGAACAAGTTCTTCGGCGACTTCCAGGCGCTCAAGAACGTCAATCTGGAAATCCCCCACGGCGAGGTGCTGTGCATCATCGGTCCGTCTGGCTCCGGCAAAAGCACGCTGCTGCGATGCATCAACCAGCTGGAAAAAGTCGACGCGGGTGGTTTGTGGGTCGATGACGAAATCGTCGGCTTTCGTTCCGAAGGCCACAAGCTGATCGAGCTGAGCGACAAGCAAATCGCCAAACAGCGCCTGAAGACCGGCATGGTGTTCCAGCGCTTCAACCTGTTCGCGCACATGACCGTGCTGGACAACATCCTCGAAGGTCCGGTGCAGGTCTTGCGCCAGCCGGTGGAAGAATGCCGCGCGCTGGCGTTCGAATTACTCAAGCGCGTCGGCCTGGAATCCAAGGCCAACAGCTATCCCATCGAGTTGTCCGGCGGCCAGCAACAGCGCGTCGCCATCGCCCGCGCCTTGGCCATGCGGCCGAAATTGATGCTGTTCGATGAACCGACTTCCGCCCTCGACCCTGAATTGGTCGGCGAAGTGTTGTCGGTGATGCGCGACCTGGCCAAGAGCGGCATGACCATGGTGGTCGTGACTCACGAGCTGGGCTTTGCCCGCGAAGTCGCCAATCGCGTGGTGTTCATGGATGCCGGGCAGATCATCGAAACCGGCGCGCCGGAAGACGTACTGATGAACCCGCGCAACCAGCGCACTCAAGATTTTATTGCTGCCGTTCTGAACTGAAACTCACCGCCTTTTTGAGGATGTCCGATTTGAAAACTTTCGCGCTTACCGCTACCGCCGTATTGTCCGCCCTGATTTCGGTTTCCAGCTGGGCAGCAGACACTCACGTGTTGCCAAAATCCATCACCGAGAAAGGCTACATTTCGGCGGGCATCGCCCCGAACTATCCGCCGATGGACTTCAAGGACCCGGCCACCAACAAACTGACGGGCATCGATTACGACCTGGGCACTGAAATCAGCAAGCGTCTGGGCATCGAAATCAGATGGCAGGAAACCGCCTTCGAACAAATGGTCAGCGGCCTGGCGACCAACCGTATCGACATCGTCATGTCGGGCATGACCGATACGCCGGAGCGCCAGAAGACCGTCGACTTCGTTGACTATTTCAGCACCGGCCCGCAGTTCTACACCCTCGAATCCCAAAAGGATCTGAAGAACATCGACGACATGTGCGGCAAGAAAATCGGCACCAGCCGTCGCACCACGTTCCCGGTGGAAATCGCCAAATGGAGTGACGTCAACTGTGTCGCCAAAGGCAAGCCGGCCATCGTCGTGATCGGCACCGAAGGCAGCGCCGATGCCCGTGCGCAACTGCGTCAGGGACGTCTGGATGCCGCCGTGCAAGGCAGCGAAACCCTGCCGTACATTCAGGGCCAGGAGCCAGGCGTGTTCAAGGTCATCGGCGGCACGCTCGCGCGTCAGCTGACCGGTCTGGGCGTGGCCAAGAACAATCCTGAATTGAGCGCGGCGATCATCGCCACCCTCAACGACATGATCAAGGACGGCAGCTACGCGAAGATCCTCGACAAGTGGCAACTCAAGGATGGCGCAGTGGCCGAAGCGACCCTCAACGGCGCGAAGTAAGCCCCGTCACACCCGCCTGACTTTGCTCAGGCGGGTGCCTTGAATCAGTCCGCACTGGAGAAAACCATGCTCGGCACGACCGACCTGCGCTGGCCCGAAAATTCCCGCGCCAGCGTAGCCCTGGCCTTCGATCTGGACGGCCCGACCGGCGCCGCGATGCTCGACGGTTCGATCTGGCAAAAACCCGATTACTTCACCTTCGGCGGCTACGGCCCGTATCGCGCCCTGCCCCGCCTGCTCGACATGCTCAAGGCTCACGCCACGCCAGCGACGTTCTTCGTCCCGGCCTGGGTCGTGGAAAACTGGCCTCGGCAATGTCAGGCCATCCTCGAACACGGCCACGAAGTGGCTTATCACGGCTATCGCCACGAATCGTTTTTCGCCCTGGACCTCAAGGCCCAGCGCGAAGTCATGCAGATCAGCGCCGATATCTTCAAGCGTTATCTGGGCATCACCGCCACTGGTTTCCGCACGCCTTCCGGCGACTGGCACAAGGAAACGCCCGCCCTGCTCATGGAGTGCGGCGTGACCTATTCCAGCAGCATGCGCGGCGACGACCGGCCTTATTTCATCGACGTTCCCGGCCAGGCCAACGGTCTGGTGGAAATTCCCGGCCGCTGGGAGCTGGACGATTACGCGTCACTGGCCTACACCCGCGCGCCGAACTACCCGGCCGGTCTGGATCGCATCGCCAGCTACGACCAGACCCTGGATAACTGGTGTCGCGAGTTCGATGGCACGTATCGCGAAGGCCTGTGCATGACCACGCTGTTCCACCCCAAGATCAGCGGCAAACCGGGGCGCATTCTGTTGCTGGAGCGCTTCCTGGAACACATGCACAGCCATCCGGACGTGTGGTTCGCCACCTGCAACGACGTCGCCAATTTCTGGCTCAAGGAGCATCGCCATGACTGAAGCGAAATCCGTCTGGCCCGCGCCGTATCGCTGCGCGGTGGTCATCACCATCGACTACAACGACATTCACGGCATCCTGACTCAGGTTCCGGCCATCGCCGGGCGCGACAAAAGCCTGTCGGTGTGGCGCTACGGCACCACGCGCGGGGTGCAGCGCGTGCTGGAAATCCTCGACAATCAGCAGATCCCCGCGACCTGGTGCATTCCCGGCATCGTCGCCGAAGAGAATCCGCAGGTGGTGCAGGCGATCAACGCCGCCGGGCACGAAATCGCCTGCGCCGGTTATCGCCATGAAGACTTCTCCCAGCTGGACCTGGCCGCCCAGCACGCCTCGTTGAAGCGCGGTTGCGACGTCATCGCCGAAATGACCGGGCAACGCCCCAGCGGTTTTCGTGCGCCAGCAGGCAGCTACGCGCCGGGTTTTGCCGATGCATTGCGCGCCGAAGGCATCAGTTGGTCGTCGTCGTGGTCCGGTGACGATTTGCCTTATCTGCACCCGGCAACTCAGGTGGATTGCGCACCCTTGGTGGAATTGCCGCTGCATTGCGAACTGGAAGACGAACCCTATTTCGCCTTCAACCTCGCCCCTGCCGTGCCGATCAGCCAGGCGCGCATCGCTTCCTACGCCGAGGTGCTGAAAAACTGGCAGCAGGATTTTGCAGGTTTTCACCGTTTCGGCCTGTGCTACGTCATGCGCCTGCACCCGGAAACCCTCGGCACCGTTGGCCGCAGCGGTTTGCTCCTAGAGCTGCTGACCTGGCTCAAGGCGCAACCGGATGTGTGGTTCGCCACCGCTGAAGAGGTCGCCGACTGGTGGAGCGAGAGCAATAACAGCCTGCCTGAAGATCATCCCGCCGCTGTTTTCGAGCGCCATCGTCCGAGCCAGGCATCATGAATAATCCATTGCACACCCTCAGCCAGTTCGTCACTCAGACTGATTACGATGCCCTGCCCGCGACACTGGTGGAAAAGACCAAGCGGCACTTTCTCGACACCTTGGGCGCAGCGCTTGCAGGCTCGCAAGCCGAGTTGACCCAACGCACCTTGCGCGCCATGAACGCCACCGAATCCGACGGCGCGTCGGTGATCTGGGGTACCGAGCAGGGTTTGTCGGCGCGTAACGCGGCATTGGTCAACGGTATCGCCGCCCACGCCCTGGAACTGGACGATGCCGGTGGCTGCGATCACTCCGGCGCGGTCGTCGTACCGGCGATGCTCGCAGTGCTGCCGTTGTGCGAGCCGATGCCCAGCGGTAAAGAGCTGATCAACGCCATGGTCATCGGTTACGACGTGGCCCGGCGCGTACTCGAAGCCTGCGGCGGTTACTCGCCGCATAACGAAGCCGGCTGGCATTCCACCGGCACCTGCGGCGTCTTCGGCGCAGCGGCGGCGTGCGCCCGACTGCTCAAGCTGGACGCCACGCAAACCGCTTCCGCGCTGGGTCTGGCGGCGAGCATGAGCGGCGGGTTGTGGGCGTTTATCCATGACGGCGCCGACAGCAAGAAGCTGCATGCCGGCCGCCCCGCTGAAGGCGGCGTGCTTGCGGTATTGCTCGCTCGCGAAGGCGTGACCGGACCGAATCAGGTGTTCGATGACGTGTGGGGCGGATTTCTGCGCACCCTCGCCCTCGACACCGCACAGCCCGAAGCCTTGACCGCCGATTTGGGTGTGATCTGGAAACTCGCCCGCTGCTCGATCAAACCTTACGCCGCTTGCCGTGGTACGCACTCGGCCATCGACGCCATCGGCGAATTGCTTGCCGAACTGGATATCAAGGCTGACGAAATAGAATCCATCGACGTCAGCGCCAGCGAGTTTCTGGTGGGCATGTGCGCAGGGCTGGATACCGCCACGCTGGCCGCCTCGCAAATGAGCCTGCCGTATGCACTGGCCGTGCGTTGTCTGCTGGGCCATGCCGGGCTCGACGCCTACGAAGAAAAGCTGCGCAACGACGTCGAAGTGCTGGGCTTCATGCAGCGCATTCGCATGAGCGGCGATGCGTCCCTGGCGCCGCTGGATGAACCGCGCCTGACGCTGACCAGCAAGGATGGCCGCAGCGCTTCCCGACAAGTCAAAACCCCGCTGGGCGGCCCGCTCAATCCGATTGGCGATGACGCTTTGCTGGAAAAATTTCGCTCACTGGCGGCGCGTGTGCTGCCCGACGTGCAAGTCGAGCGCCTTGCCGCGCTGTGCCTGAAGCTGGATCAACAAACAGACCTACAAGAACTGCTGGATCTTTTGCGCTTCCCTTGAAGCTTGCTGCCCTTATCTCTGACGTAAGGAATTGACCATGCTGGATTTGAGCAATAAAGCTTCGATGCTGTTCGCGGCCTTGAGTATGGCGGCCTGCTGCAACGTGGCGCAGGCCCGGGAAACGTTGAACGTCGGTGTGGAGGCGACTTACCCGCCGATGTCATACCGCGACCCGGCGACCAACCAGAGCGTGGGCTTCAACATCGACCTGTTCGACGCGCTGGGCAAGGCCATGAACGTCGAGATCAAGTATCAGGAAATGACCTTCGAGCAGCTGACCAGCAGCCTGAAAACCGGGCGCATTGACGTGATCGGCACAGCCATCACCGACTTGCCCAAACGCCGCACCGACATGACCTTTGTCGATTACCTGCAAACCGGCGCGCAGATGTTCACCACTGTGCGCAACACCAGCCTGGGCTCGGCACCGGAAGCTTTCTGCGGGAAAAACATCGGCACCCCGCGCACCACCAATTACTACCCGGAAGTCATGGCCTGGAACGACACTCATTGCGTCGCCGCCGGTAAACCTGCCGCCACCGTGCAAGGTACCGCTGGCGCTTCGGCGGCACGTCTGGACCTGCAACAGGAGCGCCTCGCCGCCGTGGTTCTCGGTCCGGAATACGTGAAGTACCTGATCAGTCAGGAACCCAACACTTACGTTCTGATCGGCCAGCCGCTGTCCTTGCATCACTTTGGTTTTGCCGTCGACAAGGCAAAGACTGACGTGCGCGACGACCTGGTCAAAGGCCTGCAAACCGTCATCCGCGACGGCACGTATCAGACGATCCTCAAGAAGTGGAATCTGGAAAGCCAGGCGGTCAGTGAAGTGATGGTCGACGGCGGGAAATAATGCTTTCCCTGCGATAAACATTGTAGGAGGGAATTTATTCCCGAAAAGGTCAGCACGAGCACCACACATTTGTGCTGGGCGTCGCTGACGCCTTCGGGAATAAATTCCCTCCTACGAAATTGCCTTGTTTTAACCGGAGGCCCTTTCATGAAAGTCGTCATCTTCGAACGCTTCGGCGATCCCGCCGTATTGCAGTTGGTGGAACGCCCCGCGCCCGTCATCAAACCCGGCGAGGTGCTGATCGACATACACGCCACAGCGCTGAATTTCTCCGACCTGCTCCAGCGGCGCGGCACTTATGTGATGAAGACCGAGGGCGAGAACATCCTCGGCATCGAATGCTCCGGCGTCATCGCCGAAGTTGGCGCAAGCGTCAGCACCTGGGCGGTGGGTGATCGGGTCTGCGCATTGCTGCCCGGTGGCGGTTATGGCGAGCAGGTTGCGGTTAACGCTGAGCATGTGTTGCCCTGCCCGAAAGGCTTGTCGCTGCTCGAAGCGGCGGCACTGCCGGAAGCGGCCTGCACGTTGTGGTCGAATCTGCGCGATATCGGCCGCTTGCAGCCGGGGGAAACCGTGTTGATCCACGGCGGCGCGGGCGGCGTCGGATCACTGGCAATTCAATGGGCCAGACAATGGGGCGCGCGGGTGCTGACCACGGCAGGCTCCCCCGACAAACTGCAACGCTGTCTGGAACTGGGCGCCGAGGTTGCCATTGATTATCGCAACGAAGATTTCGTCGACGTCGTGCAGCGGGTCACCGAAGGACGCGGCGTGGATGTGATTCTCGACAACATGGGCGCCGCGTACCTGGCGCGCAATATCGAGGCACTGGCAGTCGACGGGCGAATCGTCATGATCGGCCTGCAAAGCGGCCGCGAAGCGCCCATCCACCTCGGCAAGATGATGGGCAAACGCGCTGCGCTGCACACCACCTCGCTACGCGACCGTTCGGCAGCGGCCAAACAAACCATTGTCGCGGGCGTGCGGCACGACATCTGGCCACATCTGCTGACCGGCGCAATCAAGCCGGTCATCGACAAGACATTCCCGCTGACGGACGTGGTGGCTGCGCATGCGTATATGGAATCGGGCGGGCATGTGGGGAAGATTGTGTTGCAAGTGCAGCAGTAGGCACTGCAATGCTGTATGGAGCCAACTTGTTGGCGAGGCGTCGGTCCTGCGAAAACAAATGAATCGCCTCGCGAATAAATTCGCTCCTACAAGGACGGCGCAAATTCCGTTGGAGCGAGCGGGCGGCGATCCGACTTGCCCGCGAAGAGGCCGGTACATTCGCCCATTTTTCTGAACCCAAAATTCCTTCGCGGGCAAGCCTCGCTCCAACGAGATGGTGTTGCACTGCAATGCTGGGTGACTGAAGTGCTGTAGGAGCCAACTTGTTGGCGAGGCGCCAGTCCTGCTAAAACAAATGAATCGCCTCGCGAATAAATTCGCTCCTACAAGGACGGCGCAAATCCGTTTGAGCGAGGCTTGCCCGCGAAGAGGCTGGCACATCCGCCCATTTTCCGAATTCAAAACACCGCCTCGCGGGCAAGCCTCGCTCAAACGAGATGGTGTTGCACGCTGGCACCGACCGCCTCAATCGACATTGCAGGTCAGCTGGAAAACGTGGTTGCTGTCGTAAAACTGTTTTCCAGCCAAGGCCTCAATTGCCGCTGCTTGGCTGGTGGTAAGGTCATAACCTTCATCGCCACGCTGAGGTACTGACCAGCCCATGATTTGCGCCAGTTGCGAGTCGCTACCTTCGGGCAGATTGACCTCAAAGACCACAAGCTCGGATTCTTTTTCGAACACTTCAATGATGTATTTCACAGACCGGATGCTCCTCCGATAGCGACCTACCTGCAAAGCCCGATGCAGTACATCAAGTCATCTTTGATCGGGTCGCCGAGTATTGCCAAAACCGCCACGGTCTGATCAGTGGTTAAATCGTTTTCACCCATAGGTACATCCACCAAGGACTTCCATCCCATGGCGGAAAGCACCTCAGTCTCCAACTCTTGAGGCTCATCTTTTTCATACTGCAATGCGTTATCCGGATTGAGTCCGGGATAAAAACCACTAATCGAAAGAAATGTCATAGGCGATGTACCTGGCTACGCCCTTACTCCAACGAACAGGTCTAGCCCGGTGGGTAACTGCTCGTTGACCGCAATGGCTATCTGCTCAACTTGCTCGCTGGTGAGCAACCATTCCCCATCTGGGCTCTCTTCTAGGCTTTTCCAGCCCAAGATCCCCAGTACAGCGAGCTCACGCTCAGGCTTTACGATGAGGTCATACTTCAGTGAGTCATCCTCATCATCTCCTTGTAAGAATCCAGTTATCCATAAAAACATGGTTGTCCTCCTCTATTTTGGTGTGGTCCGGCCAGGCTTTGGCGGATCTATCTGTTCGCCTGTCTCGTGATTAAACTCGCCCAGATGTTTGCCTTGTTTATCGTAGAGCTCGATAGCGCCTGTTTTGCTGTCCCATTCATACAGCCGGCCTTTCCGGTCTTTCCACCGGCTTCGCTTACCGCCGCCACCTTGAACGCTACTTTTCGATTTGACAGGAAAAGTATCTGGAAACGCAGGTAACTCCTGTGGCGGCTTGTGATACTTGATATCCCCATTAAACGGCCGCGCAAACACCACATACATCGACTTCCAGCCAATCCCCGCTGGAAACACCACAATACAATCTTCAACGGTGATGTCCTCGCCGGGGAAGCCTTCGATCTGGCTGTCGGTGTTTTCCGGGATCGGGTGGACGAGGATGTTGTTCAGGTGCGCGCCGCTGTTGTCTGGATAGATCAGCGGCGGCATGGGTCCGAGTCGCCCGTCCCTGGGCGTCCAGATGATCGTGATGCCGTTGAGCTTGGCTTCCATCGCCGTTAGGTCGGCGTTCCACGTGGCTTGCACTGTGCGGACCGAATCGTCGCCGGACGGTTTGCTGTGGATACCGTAGACCTGCAACACGCCATCGGGATCCTGGCGAAACTGGAAGCGCACCCGTGTTGGCGCGCGCGTCATGGTGCGCAATTGGTCGTCGGTGTAGAGCGTGCCGTCGCCCATTTTCTCGGGAAGCATGCCGAGGATAACTACGCTCGCTGGGCCGCCCAGGCTGCGTATCGCCCAGCTGTGTCGCTGTTGCATGATTCCGCTGCCGGCCATGTAGCCGAGGCCCAGGTCGGCGCCGAGGGCGAGTGCAACCGCAGAGCTGGCATCCGGCAGGAGCATGGCGCCCGCCAGCATCACCTTGCCGAAGTTCGACGCCGGTTCTACGGTGGTCCCGGCGTCGGTGGAGCACCAATTACCCGGCGCGCAGGACTTGGCGAAAACCAGATCGGTGCGGGGTTTCGGCGCGGGCCATTTGTCTTCCTGGATGTAAACCGGTTCGGGTTTTTTGGGTGTGTTCCAGGCAGCCCACGAAGCACCACCGTTGGGAAGTCGCCGGTTTCTCATATAACGTTCGAATGGGTCTTCTGGATCGTCCTTGCGCATGACTCTTCCCTGCATCACTTTTGTCGGCGGGGAGGATGTCGACCCATCCGGGGCCAGTCAATTTAAGCAGGTAACCGAAAATTTCAGCCTGATCCATCTGGCTAACCCATCCGGCTAGTCCTTCTTGCGATATCCCTCAACTATCGCCGAGAAATCCTTGCCGCCGTCGCCGCGCAGGCTCATGGCTTGATACAACTGCTGCGCTACGGCGCCGAGGATGACCGGTTGATGCGCGGTGCGCGCGGCCTCGGTTGCCAGGGCGAGGTCCTTGAGCATCAGCTCCGCGCCGAAACCGCCGGTATAGCCCCGTGCAGCCGGGGCCGTTTCGACGATGCCGGGCCATGGGTTGTAGACCTCGGAGCTCCAGCAGCGACCGGTCGAGCTGTTGATGATGTTGGCCAGAATCCCGGTATCAATGCCCAGCGCGTTACCCAGCGCCATGGCTTCGGAAACGCCGATCATGGAAATGCCCAGCAGCAGGTTGTTGCAGATTTTGGCGATTTGCCCGGTGCCGATATCGCCGCAATGCACGATGTTCTTGCCCATCTTCGCCAGCACCGGTTTCAGCACTTCGAAATGCTCGGCACTGGCACCCACCATGAACGTCAGCGTGCCGGCCTGAGCGCCGCCGGTGCCACCGGATACCGGCGCGTCGCCCAGGGTCACGCCCTGTTTGGCGGCGATGGCTGCCACCTCGCGAATGGTCTGCGGGTCGATGGTGCTGCAGTCCACGGCCGGAACACCCGCGCCTATCCCGGCCAGCACGCCGTCGTCCTGCAGGTAGACGCTGCGCACGTGCGCCGCTGCCGGCAGCATGGTGATCACCAGTTCCGCGCCTTGCGCCGCGTGTTTGGGCGATTCACTGATACGCCCGCCCAATGCAGCGAGTTCGTTCAGCACGGCGGTGTTCAAATCGAACAGATGCAGATGATGCCCGGCCTTGAGCAGGTTGCGAGCCATCGGCGCGCCCATGTTGCCCAAGCCGATGAAGGCGATTTTCATGTTGTTCTCCTTGGCAGAGGTCTGAAATCCTTGTTGGAGCGAGCGGGCGGCGTTCCGACTTGCCCGCGAATCGGTCGCCTCGGTGACACAGAACACCGCGTTATCGTTCTTCGCGGGCAAGCCTCGCTCCAACAGGGCATTACTTCAAATTAATAATGGGTCGAATGTACCGGCCCTTTCGCGAATGAATTCGCTCCCACGGAGTTCGCGTCCGGAAATCGGCCTACTTCAAACTGATGGTCGTATTCACCCCATCATTGACGCTGTCGTCATCGAACCAGCGGCTGGTGACGGTCTTGGTTTGAGTGTAGAACTGCACCACCTGTTTGCCGTACGGACCGAGGTCGCCAAGCTTGGAGCCGCGCGAGCCGGTGAAGCTGAAAAATGGCACAGGCACCGGAATCGGGATGTTGATGCCCACCTGACCGACATCGATTTCACTCTGGAATTTGCGCGCCGCTGCGCCGCTCTGGGTGAACAGGCCGGTGCCATTGCCGTACGGGTTAGCGTTGACCAATTCGATGGCCTGATCAAGGGTGTCGACTTCCAGCACCACCAGCACCGGGCCGAAGATTTCCTGAGTGTAGATCTGCATGTCGGTGGTCACGCCGGAGAACAGCGTCGGGCCGACAAAATTGCCATCCTCGAAACCCGGCACCTTGATGTCGCGACCGTCCAGCTCGAGCGTGGCGCCTTCGCGCACGCCGCTTTCGATCAGGTCGAGAATGCGCTGTCTGGCGCGCCTGGAAATCACCGGCCCCACATCAGTGCCCGCTTCGCTGCCGGCATTGACCTTGAGCTTTTGCGCCAGGGCTTTGAGATCCGGCAACCACTGTTTTGCCGCCCCCACCAGCACCACCACGGACGTCGCCATGCAGCGCTGCCCGGCCGCACCAAAACCAGCACCGACCAGGGCATTCAGAGTTTGCACGCGATTAGCGTCGGGCAACACCACAGCGTGATTCTTCGCACCCATCATCGCTTGCACGCGCTTGCCGTGTTCGCCTGCCAGCTTGTAGACGTGAGTGCCTACAGCGGTAGAACCCACGAAAGAAACGGCCTTGATATCGGGATGGGTGCAAATGGCATCCACCACCGATTTACCGCCATGCACCACGTTGAGCACGCCCGGCGGAATACCTGCTTCGACGGCCAGTTCCACCAGTAGCATGGTCGACATCGGGTCTTGCTCGGAAGGCTTGAGCACGAAAGTATTGCCGCAGGCGATAGCCATGGGGAACATCCACAGCGGAATCATTGCCGGGAAGTTGAACGGCGTGATCCCCGCACAAACGCCGATGGGCTGGCGCAAGGTGTAGGTGTCGACGCCACCGGCGACGTTCTCGGAAAACTCACCCATTTGCAGCGTGCCAATTGAACAGGCGTGCTCCACCACCTCCAGGCCGCGAAAGATATCGCCTTCGGCATCGGCAATGGTTTTGCCCTGCTCGGCACTGAGCACCGCAGCGATGCGCGGCGAGTGTTCGCGAATCAACGCCTGCAGCTTGAGCATGATGCGCATCCGCGCGCCGATGGGCGTGAGGCGCCAGGTCTTGAAGGCTTTTTGCGCTGCGGCGACGGCGGCATCGACTTCGGCATCGGTGGCAAACGGCACCTGGGCCAGCACTTGCTGGGTCGCCGGGTTGATGATGTCGTGCCACTCGCTGCTTTGCGATTCGACCCATTCGCCGTCAATCAGCAGTTTGACGCGGGCTACCGTGGTGTTGTTTTTATGCAGTGAAACGTTCATCGAAATCTCCTCCGAGCGGCCCGGGTTGACCGCTGACCATCAGTTATTCATTAAAGATCAGGAAGCACGATGCCGAGGCGGATCGCGCTTCATAAGCGCGGTGCACACCAGCGCCACAAGGCCCATGCCGATCAGGTAAACGATCACGTAACGCGGGCTACCATCGGCGTAGGTGAGTAATTTGGTGGCGATCATCGGCGCGAAACCGCCGCCCAGCACACCAGCCAGCTGCACCGAAACCGAGATGCCGCTGTAGCGAATTTCGGCGGGAAACTGCCGGGCGAACAGCAGTGATTCCGGCGCGTAAAGAATCGGGAAAACCACACCGACAGCGAGCACCATCGCCCACCAGACCAGCATCGGTTCGCGGGTGCCGAGCATGGCGAAGAACGGATAGACGAACGCGCAGAGCAGCAACAGGCCCGCAAAGTACAGGCGTCGCTGCCCGACCTTGTCCGACAGGTAACCGCAAAACGGCATGGTGAACAGCGACAGCGCCGCGCCGGCGGTAATCGCGTTGAGCACATCGGCGCGGGGGATTTGCAACTGGTTGGCGGCGTAAGCGAGCGCGAATGTCACCGACATGTAGAACCAGGCGTTTTCCGCCGTGCGCGCGCCAATGATCGTCAGGGTTTCCCGTGGATGTTCCCGCAGCACTCTGAACAGCGGAACCTTGACCGCAATCTTGTCCTGCTTGAGCTTTTCGAAGTCAGGGGATTCCGGGACTTTCAGACGGATCAGCCAACCGATGCCGAGCAAGACGATGCTGGCAATGAATGGCAGGCGCCAGCCCCAACTGAGCATGTCGGCCTCAGGCAGCTTGGCCACCAGGCCCATCGCCAGCGTCGCCAGCAGCAGCCCCGCGCCAACACCGGTTTGCGGCAGGCTGCCGTAGAAACCTTTCTTGCCCTCGGGCGCATGCTCCACGGCCATCAACACCGCGCCGCCCCATTCGCCGCCCACCGCCATGCCTTGCAGGAAACGCATGAGCACCAGAATCAGCGCGGCCCAATAACCGATCTGTTCGTAGGTGGGGATCAGGCCAATGATGATGGTCGGAATCCCCATCATCATCAGGGTCACGAGCAGCATCGATTTGCGACCGATCCGATCACCGAAATGACCAAATATCACCCCGCCCAACGGTCGACCGAGAAAGCCCACGGCATAGGTGGCGAACGCAGCCAGCACGCCGGTAATCGGGTCCAGGGCGGGAAAGAAGATTTTGTTGAAGATCAGCGCGGCGGCAGTGCCATAGAGAAAAAAGTCGTACCACTCGATGGTCGTGCCGGCCATGCTTGCCATGCCGGCAAGTCGATAGGATTTAGCATTCTTCGCAGGGCGGGCACCAAGTGCGCCAGCGTCCGCTGTCATTGCGTCCTTCATAAACTCCTCCGCTTATTATTGTTGTGCAGGGTTTTATGGCGTGGGGTGTTGCCTGGGATTGTTGTTGCTACAGCAAGGTTGGTTCAGACCGTGCATTGGAGTATAGATGTGCAAACTTCTAATAAGAACGCACATAAAAGCAGGACCAACATGCAAAAAAACATCACCTCCCTGGGCCTTCTCAACTGGGATGACTTGAAGTTTTTCCTTGAGGTCGCCCGCACGCGCAAGGCCAGCATTGCCGCCAAACGCCTGTCGGTGGATTACACCACCGTGTCGCGGCGAATCAGTTCTCTGGAGGGCTCACTCGGCACATTGCTGTTCGAGAAGTCGCGCAACAACGGCTTTGTGCTCACTGCCGAGGGCCAACGCTTGCTGGGTTATGCCGAGTCCATCGAAAGCACGCTGCACATGGCCTGCGAGCAAGTTTCGGGCTCCAGTGTGGCGTTGTCCGGACATATCCGCATGGGTTGCACCGAAGGCTTCGGCAGTTTTTTCATCACGCCGCAGCTGAGCCACTTCCTCGATAATTACCCGGACATCTCGGTCGACATCCTGCCGCTGCCGCACTTCATCAGCCTGTCCAAGCGCGAAGCCGATATCGTCATCGCTCTGGAGCGCCCGGAACACGGGCCGTATGTGTGCTGCAAACTCTGCGATTACAACCTGCGGCTGTATGCGACTCAGGACTATCTGGACAACCACCCGCCGCTGCGCAGCACCGCCGACCTCACCGCACACACCTTCATCAGTTACGTCGACGATCTGGCGTTCAGCTCGGAACTGCTTTACCTCAGCAACCTGCTGCCCGGCGCCCAGGCGCAACTGCGCAGCACCAGCGTCATCGCCCAATACCAGGCCGCGCTGCAAGGCCGGTCGCTGGCAATCCTGCCGTGCTTCCTCGCCGCACAGGATTCGCGTCTGGTCCCGGTGCTGGAAGAGGAAGTGAACATCACCCGGCATTTCTGGATGTACTGCCGCGAAGACCTGCGCAAGCTCAAGCGGATTACCTTGTTGTGGGATTATCTGCGGAAGGTCACTGAGCTAAACCGCCCGTTACTGCTGGGCGAAACGCAGGTACTTCGGTTTTCAGACTGAGGTCTACAGGCCGTAAGGGGACATCATCGTAGCGACCTCAAATTCTCGTTGGCAAGGGGTTATGACAGGGGTTGGTACAGGACTTGTGACACTGGAGTCGGTACGGAAGGCCATGTCAAAACACCTCGTTCAGAGGCGCAAAGCGTGCGCGATAGTGGCCCATGAGTAGGGGCACCCACGGGGGTATCTGCGAGTACTCTCGTAGTGAGGTGGTCGTTCAGGTTTTTCTGTCAAATTCTCGAAGAGATGCCATCAGGCTCTTTTTGCCTCAAGGCTGGCAAGCATGACGATTGCAGCAGCAGTTAGATGTAACCCGTAGGCGACAATTTCAGGTGCAACCTTTTTGACATCAGCGCCTTGACCATGGCCAGCATTGCGATTCCGAATGGTCGGTATTCCGCCGCTAAGGACGTTCACCAAGGCTGTCAGATGGTTCTCGTGATATGACTCGATCAGCCCTTGTGAAGCGCATGCCAATACAAGCTTGCTTGCCGTGTCGGAGTCTTTATAACCTCCATGCTTTTTCAAGATAACCTTCATGGTGCTTTCGAACGATTTAGCTGCATCAACCAGCGCTTCCTTGTAGTTCCCATGGCGATAGTGCTCATAGGCGCCAAAGAATTCCTGCTTAGCACCTTCAAAACCTGGGACATTTAGGAAGTGGATAGCAGGTTTCACGACCTCTGAATGGATCAATTCTGAATCAATGCGCATGATGTTGTTATTTGTAAATTCGAACCCATATCCAGCGGCCTTGAATCTGCCATTTAACTCCGCAAGGCAATCATCGATATGCTCACTTGCACGGCTCATACCCCTATAAGCTTGCTTGCGGCCTTGTATCTCCCCCAGTCGGCAAGATAACTCCACCATATCAAGACAACGTTCAGTGTCGGGTTCTTTAAGGATGAAAGTATGCAGCTCATCAAATGGGTCCCTATGGGAGTAGCCGCCATAGGACTCGCCCAGGTTATGAACGCCGTACTCCCGCCGTAGTAAATCCGAAATAAGCTCATATGCCTCCTGCACCTGCTCACTTAGCTGATGATACTTGTCCCGGTCCCCCAACAAATCTTTGATCATGTATGACACCTGCACCCGAAAGCTTTCGGAGAGGTCCTCATATGTGTACACGTCTACCTCCTCACCACGCAGACGTTTTTGGCGCTTAGAGTACAGGTCAATGATCATCTCGAACGTCCTTGCTGAATGGGTTACATCGACATGATACGTTTTCCTCAGTTTGCCATGTCGGCAGTTCTGCGATTACACCCAGCAAAGCCCACAGTTAGCGCACGCACGACATCCCGGAAGGCTCCCACCAGACGTCCCGCGTTGACCACGCAAGGTTCACGAGAAAATGTTTTCTACCAAAGGACCGATTCGAAGATCTGGTATGCGATGTGACCGGGAGCGCGCTATTAGACGCGCCCGCGACAAAATCAGCTACGTTGCAGGGGTCAAATGTCGACCTCCGCGTCAGGCACGAGTAGGCCAGCAGCGCTCATTCGTTGGGCTGGTGCGCCACAAACCTTGACCTTGCCCCCGAGAAACGTATCCCTTAGCCCACGTCATGGGTTGAGTTTCTGAAGTGTAATGTGAGGGTTAATTAAACCAGTCGACAAGGGAACGCGAACGGGCCTTCGATGCAAAGAGGATGCAGAATAAGCCACCCCCTTTACGTCTTCAATCAGCCGGTGTAGCCATTCCGTTGCGCATTGGCAACGCAATCAACGCGATTGACATAACCTTGTGATGAGGCTCCAACAATGCGACCGTTGGAAGCCGTGCGACGCCAGCGCCATTCACTGCTTGTGTCTGTGTAGAATTCCCACTTGTCCATTTTGACTACCTTTATTGATGCTAAACACACCAACTTCTTTCCGTAGAGAAAGAGACGACTTGGCTCAGTCAGATGGTCGAAAAATTCAACCACATTGTAAATGGGGGCTGTACTGGCTTCTTTCAAGGCATAATGCCATTATTATTCTACTTAGTGATGGCAGGCACGTTGCCCCTAACGCTGCTCAATCGTTCAATTCCGCAAGCTTAGCCCCTGTGAGTCCATCAGATTTCATACAGGAGCGCGTTAGACGACGTCTAATGACCGATGGATTCAAGAAGAGACCATCACAATGACCTCAACAGGGACAGCCCCCGTAATCATTGGGTTTGACCCTTCATCCTTGTAGTTCTGAATGTACTGCCGCGAAGACCTGCGCAAGCTCAAGCGGATCACCCTGTTGTAGGATTACATAAGAGAGGTGACCGAACTGAATCGGCCGCTGCTGCTCGGGGAGTCGCAGGTTCTCGTTTTCGAAGATTGATAAAGAGAAAATTACATCGCAAATTTATAGGGCCAATAGGAGTCGGTGATGAATTTTTCAAGATTCTGCATAGCCCTTCCACGCCTGCGAAGAACAGATTACAAATACTTCCCGTCCTAAAAACTTAGTGCTCAATTCAAAGCCTGATCCTAAAGTCTAAGCCGCCGTGTGAATCGTGCCGCGATAAACACAGCTTTATGGAAACGACCGCATATCAACTCTAAATAGGCAGTGCTACACGGCTCAAAAAGCACCTCATAAATGCTTTTGACTCCCCAACCCTTTAATTTATAAAAACTTTCTTGAAATATTAGGGAAGCCGGCAAGACCACAAACGCATACTTAAGATAGAAATCAAGGAACCTTCCTACATATCAGCAGGAGTAATCCTTAACTCGCCTGGCTTAGATGTTCACGAAATACCAATTTCACTTAGATGCTGCTGCAACTCACTTGACCAGCAGTTCAGCCGAAGCTACAAATTGATTACGACTTTAGTTAAGTGACCCCCAACAATTAACGAGTAATAGTCATGAATGCTATTGATTTCGGCGATGTGATTGCAAAATTCGAGGAAGACTTCGGCATGGTCAATAGTCCCAAGCTAATGGGGCTCGGGCAGTGCCGGCGACCGTAGTGGTAGCGACGGAACTCACGTAATACCTGACAAAGAACCCTAAAGACCAAGCTCATACAAAAATACAGCACTACAGAGGACTCCGCCGTGCTGCTCTGGAGCAAGTCAATGATCCGAACCTACAATTATGAAATATTGAATTTTAATAGTGAAGAAATAACAATCTCAGACAATGGCATACCGAAAACACATTCAAAGCCATTATGGGATACGCTTCGCGACTTGAAATCAACTATTGAAAACGACATCCACGAAAAACAACTTGATAAAATCTTTGAAAGGCACGAGCTACCTACTCCTGTTACATCTGGGAGGTGACCGAACTGAATCGGCCTCTCTTGCTCGAGGAGTGCCAATCATTACGATTTGCGGATTCAGAAGACATCGTGATAGTAAAACCCTCTCACTCAGCAGCCTGATCGATCATGACCGACAACCTTACCGGCTTCAGCCAACCCGCACTGACGGGCAAGTCCATTGAACTGCTGCCGCTCCAGGCGTCGCACGCGCCAGCGCTGTTGCAAGCGGCGGCCGATGGCGAGTTGTGGAACATGAAGGTGACGGTCATTCCGGGTCCGGAGACTGTCGATAAATACATCGCGATTGCCTTGCAGGGTCGCGAAGCCGGGACGGTCATGCCGTTTGTGATCGTGCGCCGCGATACAGGGCACGTGGTGGGCAGTACCCGCTTCTGGAAGATCGACCGGGCCAACCGCAAGATGGAAATTGGCCACACCTGGCTGAGTACGACAGCCCAGCGTTCGGGCATCAACACTGAGGCGAAATACCTGCTGCTGGAACACGCCTTCGAGGTCATACAGGCGGTGCGCGTGCAGTTCACCACCGATGAACTCAACGAGAAATCCCGGGCGGCGATTCTACGCATCGGCGCCATACAGGAAGGCATTGTTCGTCACGAGCGGATCATGCCCGATGGCCGTAAACGCAATTCCGTACGCTTCAGCATCATTGATGATGAGTGGCCACAGGTGAAGGCCATGCTTGTGGAAAAAATCCAGCAGTAAACCAACGGCAGAAGAATCCGCTCAGCCGGTTTGACCGGTCGCCGCATCGAGGCTTTCCTGCGCCAGCCACTCGCGGGTTTCGTCCGCAGATATGGGGCGTGAGAACAGATAGCCTTGCGCCCAGACACAACCCAGACGCCTAAGCGCGGCCAGTTCGTCTTCGGTTTCAACCCCTTCGACGATGCATTGGAGCTGCATGTCATGGCTCAAGGCAAGCAGGGATTTGACGATCTTGAAGCTGGCTGGATTGAGGTGAATGCCGGTGACAAAGCTGCGGTCGACCTTGAGTTTGGTCAACGATAGCGCGTGAATCTGGCTGAGGCTTGAATAGCCGGTGCCGAAATCATCGAGAGAAATGCCGCAACCCAGACTGCGCAGCAGGGCAATGGCGCGCTGGGTTTGCGCCAGATCCTGGATGACTGCGGTCTCGGTGATTTCCAGATCCAGAGACGCCGGGTCAAATCCGCTGTCGCTGATCACTTGGGCAATCTGCTGCACAGCTTCTGGAGATCCGCAGTCGTGGGCGGAAAGGTTGAAGGACAGGCGAATGCCTCGCGGCCAGCTGGCTGCGGCGTTCAGGGCATGTTTCAGGAGCGGAATCGTCAGTTTGTTGATCAGGCCGATACGCTCGGCGACGGGAATGAATTCGCAAGGTGGAACGTTACCCAGCTCCGGGCTCGTCCAGCGCCCCAGCGCTTCAAAGGCGACCGTGAGTTGAGTACGGATGTCGATGATGGGCTGAAACACCACATGAAATTCTTCGTACAGATCCGCCCGGCGCAGCGCCTGCTCGGTGAGGCCTTCGCGATTGAGTTGCCGGCGGTGCTCGGCGCTGAACACACTCAGGGTTCCGGGCCGCTGCCGCTTGCTTTGATACAACGCGTAATCCGCGTATTCGTAGACTTCGGTGGCGCTGGAAGCCAGGTCCGGGAAGCTCGCGATACCCAATGACGCACTGATCTGGATCGGAATGTCCACCAGCAGGAAAGGCTCGCGCATCCTGGCGCAAAGGTTGTCGCCAAAAGCCCGCAGTTGCTGGTCGCTTTGGGCATCAGTGATGATCAAGGCAAACTCATCACCGCCCAGCCGGGCCAGATGCACGCCTTCGTCGAGCAAGCCGGTCAAACGCTGGCCGACCTGATACAGCAACTTGTCGCCGACGCTGTGGCCGTAGAGATCGTTGACCGGTTTGAAACCGTCCAGGTCGATCAAACCCACCGCCAAACGCACGTCCCGGTCGCGGGCCTGGATGAGCGTCGCATCGAGGTTGGAGAAAAACTGCCGGCGGTTCGCCAGGCCGGTCAGGCTGTCCTGATTGGCGAGGCGGCGGTTCTCGTCGCTGAGCTTCTCGGTGCGCGCCTGCATATTCACCAACTGGGTGAAGTCTGCGTACTGGGACTTGAGGATCGACAGCATGGCGATGGATACCAGCAGCACATTGATCGCGGTGGCAATGAACGTGATGTTGTTGGTGGTGGCAAAAAACACCACGAAGGCAATGTTCACCACCGCCGCCGTGGTCAACGCGGCCGGCAGCAGATGCATCATGCAAAAGATGCAGGCGATGACCGTAATCGCCATGTAGAACGCGACATGGGCCTGACTGTACACATCGCCATAGGGGAACAACGCCAGCGACCACACCGTGAAACCCGCCGCCACCAGAAGCGAAAGTCGATTGGTGCGCTTGAGGATGTCGAGCATTTTCGCAGGCGGCGGCAGCGTACGCCGACATGAACGCCACCACAGGGCCGCCCTCGTCACGCAAAAAACCGTCATGACCGCCGGGCAATAGACCACCAGCCAGCGGGGAGCCGAAACGTAATGGGTAGCCGCAAGGGCGAGGCTGTTGATCAGCAGGATGAAGTACATCATCGGCAACTGGCGCGACAGCGCAATGTACTGCGCCCGGAGCAAACCAGGATTGTCATGGGGTGCGGACATCAACGCCCAAAAGCTACCGAACAGACTTCTCTTCATCAGGGGATGGATGTCTCTGAATGCAAAACAGATGAAAACCGGCCGGAGAGATCTTTTCCAGCCAGGTACAGGAGCAGAATTAACAAGCTGCTCATCAATTCGTGTCGGCGGCACCTGAGGTTTCTTCAGTTTTTCCGACGGCGGGCGCGATCCAGAGAAATGAAAAGCGCAGGCTACGGCCTTATTTCCCGCTGTCGAGACCAAAGCTTCGCGACAAACCGGCCAGCCCGTCGGCAGTCAAACGAAGCGCCCGTGAGTCCAGATGCCGGACGACCCAACCCCGCTTGAGCATCAATGCCAGCAACATCGCCCCTAGCGCGCCACCGATATGAGGTGAGCGCTCGCTCCAGTCCATGCATGGGTATGCGGTGCGCCTGCGCTGACGGCTCAAGACTTGCGGATCAATCCCCAGCTCTGCCAGCAACGACGTGCCCTTCTCGGTCAAGCGGTAATCCTGCCCCTGCACTTCGATCCACTTCGAGGCGAGCAACGCATCGTGCAGCTTGACCGCTAGCTCGCCCGCGCAATGGTCGTAGCAGGTGCGCGCGTAACGCAGCGCCGAGGGTGTCGAAGGCTTGAATACAGGCGCAGGAATGTCCGCAAGGAATAGCAACGCTTCCAGCGCGGCGGCCACTTTGGCATTGGCCAGCCGGTAATAGCGATGTCGGCCCTGAACCATCAATTCCACCAGCCCCTGCTCACGAAGACGGCTGAAATGACTGCTGGCGGTAGAAGCACCGATGTCGGCAACAACCGCCAGCTCCGTGGCGGTCCGCGCATGGCCGTCGAGCAGACTGCACAGCATCTTCGCCCGCGCCGGGTCGGCAATGGCGCCAGCGATACTGGCCAGGCTGGTATCCGCACTGTGTGCATCCATGATTCGTTCAACCCCGAAGCGTCCCGTGTTGCGCCAATCATACTGGGCGGCAATCCACAGGGAAGGACTCGATGATGGCTCAGAACGTTTTTTTTGGTCGCAAGGTCGTGGCCGCGACTTTCATATTGGCCATGTTCGGCTGGGGTATCGGCTTCTATGGGCCACCGGTTTTTATGTACGCAGTCATCCAGCGCACTGGCTGGAGTGCGCAGTTGTGCTCAGCGGCGGTCACTGTGCATTTCCTGGCGGGTACTCTGGTGGTCGTGAACCTGCCACGGCTGTACCAGCTTTTGGGGGTGGCACGAATCACTGTGTCGGGCACCTTGGTGCTGAGTATCGGCGTGTATGGCTGGTCGATTGCAAGCCAGCCTTATCAGCTGTTCATTGCCGCAGTGCTGAGCGGATTTGGTTGGGTGACGCTGGGAGCGGCGGCGGTCAATTCGATCATCGCGCCGTGGTTTGTCGTCAAGCGCCCGGCTGCATTGGCAATGGCCTACAACGGTGCCAGCATTGGTGGCGTGGTGTTTTCGTCGGTGTGGGTGTTGCTGATTACCGCGACGGGATTCAGCAACGCGGCGCTGATGATCGGGGTGCTGGCGGTTGTAGTGATTAGCGCCCTGTCGCTGCGGGTATTTCGCTACAAGCCTGAGCAATTGGGGCAATGCCCGGACGGGTCGGCAATGACTGCAGCCGCACCGACCATCACCGCGACGCCGGAAACCAGCGTCAGATTGTGGGGCAACCGCCAGTTCATGACCCTGGCGGCCGGCATGTCCCTGGGCTTGTTTGCCCAGATCGGATTGATCGCGCATTTATTCCTGCTGCTGGCGGCAACACTTGGCGTGCAGCAGGCGGGTCTGGCCATGGGCGTGGCCACCGCGAGTGCAATCGTGGGGCGAACACTGGTGGGCTGGCTGATGCCGATCAATGCCAATCGCCGCGCCGTCGCCTGCCTGAGTTATGCGGTGCAGTTGCTCGGCGGTATCGTCCTGATCGGCGCAGAAAGTCATTCGGTATGGGTGTGGTTGGGCGTCGCGTTATTTGGCGCTGGCATCGGCAATGCCACGTCGCTGCCACCGCTGATCGCCCAGAGCGAGTTTGCCCGGCAGCAGAGCCAGCGGGTGGTGGCCTTGATTGTGGCGATTGCGCAGGGTTGTTATGCCTTTGCGCCAGCTGTGTTCGGCGCAGTCTTCACGATGACCAACGGATCGCAATCGGGGACCTGGCTGTTTGTGTTGGCGGCAGTGTTTCAGGTATTGGCGATTGCGGTATTTGCGCTGGGTGGCAAGGCGCGGATCGGAAGAACGCCTGTTTCAGATGAGACGTTGCAGGAGCCAAACATCACGTAACCACTTGAATAGAAATGCACCCCGTAGGACTGGCTTCAGCCGGGAGCAAGCCGGTACATGCGCAACGGCTGCGTCGTCAGAACCTTCGCCCTCCCGGCTAAAGCCGGTCCTACGGACCCTGTTTGCCATCAATGCAACGAACTTGCCCGCCCTTTCGCTACGTCTTGTGCCTTGACCTCGCCATTGCTCTGCCCGAAGCGGCGCAGAACAAAGGTGCTGACGGCGGCGAGTTCGACGTCGTTGTAGGCTCGGGCGAAGTCCGGCATGCGCTGGTCGACGCGGCGGGTGCCTTGGGTGTGACCTTCCAGCAATGTCGCCATCAGGTTGGTGCCCGCAGGATCGTTGACGGTTTTCAGCCCCACCAGGGTTGCGATAGGCGACTGATTGCCGGTGCCGTCCAGACGATGGCAAGCCACGCACGAGTCGGTGAAGACCTTATGCCCGAGGCCTTTGTCAGCTTGATCGTTGATCGCGACCGTCGGCCGTGCAATGCCTTCGCTGCGCGCTGGCGTGGATTTCAGGTAAACCGCGATCGCATTCACGTCCGCCGGAGTCAGGAAGCGCAGGCTGTGTTCGACGGCGTCAGCCATTGGACCACCCGCACCGCCGTAACCCGGCGCATAACCCTGGGACAGGTAGCTGACCAGCGCTTCCTGCGGCCAGGCGCCAATCCCGTGCTTGGCATCGGAGCTGATGTTGTAGGCGCGCCAGTTGCCCAGCTCGCCACCGGCCAGGGATTTGCCAGAGCTCATGGCCTGGAAGATATTGCGCGGGGTATGGCATTCGCCGCAGTGTCCCGGCCCCTGCACCAGATACGCGCCGCGATTCCACTCTGCCGACTGTTTGCTGTCCGGCACGAAGCGCTCATTGTCAGCGAATACGACGTTCCAGAAGAACATGCCCCAGCGCTGGTTGAACGGGAACGACAGGTCATTTTCCGGTGGCTTCTGGCTGATCGGCTCAAGGCTGAACAGATACGCCTTGATCGCCAAAATGTCTTCGCGGGGCATCATGGTGTAGGACGTGTACGGGAACGCTGGGTAGTAATGTTTGCCGTCCTTGCCGACACCTTTTTGCAGGGCGCTGACGAACTCGTCATCAGTCCAGTTGCCGATCCCGGTGTCTTTGTCCGGGGTGATGTTCGGCGAATACAGCGTGCCGAACGGCAGCTTGAATTCCAGGCCGCCCACAAACGGTTTGCCGCCCGGCGTCATGTGACAAGCCACGCAGTCGGCGGCGCGGGTCAGGTATTCGCCTTTGCCGATCAGGGCCGGATCGGCCGGTGATTGCGCAGCCTGGGCCAGCAGCCCGAAGCCTGCACCCAACAGCGCGAGCGCATAGTTAAACACTTTCATAACGGCGCTCCTTAAACAGTGAAATAGCCAACGCGGCTCAGTGGAAGACGGCGCTCGCGCACTTTTGAAGCGGCGTGCAGCGCGTTGACCAATGCCGCAGCAACCGGCACGGCGCCGGTTTCGCCGACCCCGCCTGGGCTTTCAGCGCTCGGCATCAGGTGCACTTGCACAGACGGCGCGTCGCTCATGCGGATCTGCCGATAGGCGTGGAAGTTGTTCTGCACCACCTGGCCCTTCTCGATCAGAATCTCGTTGAACAGCGCAGCGGACAGACCAAACAGCGTCCCGCCTTCCATCTGCGAGGCCACCGACGTCGGGTTGTTGACGAAGCCGCAGTCGACGACGGTGATCAGCCGCTTGATGCGCATGCCCTTGTCGCCTTGCATTTCCAGCTCGACCACTGTCGCGACGAAGCTGCCGAACACCGCGCTCACGGCAACGCCGCGACCTTGACCAGCCGGCAATGGGGTTTTCCAGTCAGCCAATTCCGCAGCCTTTTTCAGCACGGCCTGGGCGCGTGGCTGGTCCTGCATCAGGCTCAAGCGGTAGTCAACCGGATCGGCCTTGGCGTTGTGCGCCAGCTCGTCGATGAAACATTCCACCGCATACGTGCTGCGCAACGGACCCACGCCGCGCCACCAAGAAACCGGAATCACGTCCGGGTCCTGACGGATGTAGCGCACTTGCAAGTTGGCCAGCTTGTAGATCGGGTCAATCGCTACTTCCACAGCATCGCCATCGACGCCGCTTTCCGGCAGCTTGCCGATATAAGCCGCGACCACCGAAGCGCCCGCGATGCGGTGCTCCCAGCCGACCGGACGCAGATCCTTGTCCAGCGCCGCGTTCAGGCGGTCGACGTAGTGCGGGCGATAACGGTCGTGGGTCATGTCCTCTTCGCGGCTCCAGATCAATTTGATCGGGTAGCTGAGCTGACGGGCGATGTCCACGGCCTGGAAGATGAAGTCCGATTCCAGGCGACGGCCGAAACCGCCACCGATCAACTGGTTGTGGATAACGACTTTTTCCAGCGGCATGCCGCAGACTTTCGCCGCGCCCATCTGGGCAAAGGTCGGCGCCTGACAGCCAACCCAGAGCTCACACATGTCCGGGCGAACGTGGGCGACGCAGGTCATTGGCTCCAGCGGCGAGTGCGACAGGAACGGCTGCTCATAAACCGCTTCAAAATGACTCGCCGCGTTTTTCAACGCCGCGCCGATGTCGCCGGTCTGCTTGGCGAATACGCCGTCTTTGGAACTGGCGTCGAGCAATGCCTTGTCCAGTTGCGCCGAATCGACAGCGGCGTGCGGGCCCATGTCCCAGTCGATTTCCAGCGCCTTGAGCGCTTGCTGACACGACCAGAAATTCGTCGCGGTCACCGCCACGGCGTTGTCCAGGCGAATCACATCGCGTACGCCCGGCACCTTGCGCGCCGCGTCTTCGTTCTTCACGCCGCGCAGCTTGCCGCCGAATACCGGACAGGTCAGGGTCGAGGCGATAAACATGTCGGGGATTTTCAGGTCGATGGTGAACTGCGCCGAACCGTTGACCTTGTGGGGCGTATCCAGACGCTGGGCTGGCGTGCCCAGCAGTTTGAAATCAGCGATGGCTTTAAGCGGAACGTCGGTGGGCAGTGGCAGCGCAGAAGCGGCTTGCACCAGCTCGCCATAACTGGCGGTCTGGCCGTTCGGGCCGAGCACCTGACCGTTTTCCGCGTGGCATTGGCTCGGCGCGACGTTCCAGCGAATCGCCGCAGCCTGGGTCAGCAATACGCGCGCGCTGGCGCCCGCCCGACGCAGCGGCTCCCAGGTGTAACGGGTCGACGACGAACCGCCGGTGGCCTGAAATTGCAACACGGTGTCGGTGTACAGCGCGGCATTGGGCGGCGCTTCTTCGATGCTCACTTGGCTGAGCGGCACTTCCAGCTCTTCAGCAACCATCATGGCGATGCCGGTCTGCACGCCCTGGCCCATTTCAATTTTTGGCGAGATGACCGTGACATGGCCGTCGAGGCCGACACGCACGAACGCGCCAAAACCCGGCGACGCCGCATCACCCAGTCGCGCAGCACTGACCGCTTCGGCGGCGAAGCTGCGATTGACCATTGGCGGCAACCAGGTGCTGATCACCAGCCCGCCCAGCGACAGTGCGCCACCCTTGAGCAGCCCGCGACGCGAAACCGTCGTGGCAGATCGTTTTACCTCTGACATGGTGACTTCCTTCAGGCTTGGCTGACGCTTTTGATGGCGGCGCGAATACGCGTATAGGCCGCACAACGGCACAGATTTCCGGCCATGGCCGTAGTGATCTGTTCATCGTTGGCATCCGGATGCGCCTGCAGAAGTGCCACGGCCGACATAATCTGGCCGGGCTGGCAGTAACCGCACTGCACGACTTCGTGGGCCAGCCAGGCTTTTTGTACTTGCTGACCGACCGGCAATTCGCCGACCGCTTCAATGGTCGTGACCTTACGCCCGGCGACAGCGCTGACCGGCAACACGCAGGAACGTACGGCCTGGCCATCCAGGTGAACAGTACAAACGCCACACTGGGCAATCCCGCAGCCGTATTTGGTGCCAGTCAGACCCACGACATCGCGCAGGACCCAGAGCAGCGGCATGTCGGGAGCGACATCTAGCTCATGTTCCTGACCATTGATCAGTAGTTTTTGCATCACAAAGCCTCTGGCATTCATCACGGTTTAGCGCTGATACGTCGCCAGGGGCAACGCTGGTCTACAGCGATTTCGGTTCTATTCGGATAATTTTTCAATATCCCCCCGGGACATGGCCGGGGGTGATTTATAAACAGCACACTCATGATCGGCCTGGAGCAAATCCAGCCACATGAGCGAAAAAAGAAGTAAACGCACTGACGTCAGCGTCAGGCGTAGAGCAGGGTGTGAATAGTACGCTTGTGCCACCAAGTGGCGGAATGCCTATAACTCCGGCGTTGTGTGGTGCGTAGCGTTCGATAGGACCGGACTTGTCCGGGAAGGCGTTGATTCAGGCAACGATGCCAATCAGCCAGGTTGAGCGTCCCGGATGACCTTTTCGGGGACAAGTCCCCTCCTACCGCGTTGCGTAGCGTTCGGTAGGACCGGACTTGTCCGGGAAGACGCCGGGGCTGCCAAGGAATACCTTCAGCTTGCACTGGCCTCTTCGGGGACAAGTCCCCTCCTACCTTAGGTAGGGGTCGTGCAGGGCCGTCATTAGTTTAGAAATCTCTGAACTATGGATTTGAGCTTTCCTATTCTTCCCTCGCGTGGCGCGCCCCTAAGATCGCCAACATTGAGACCGTTCCAAAGAGATCGGCCCGCAGCGATTACGATTCTATTTGCTACTGCCCGCTACTGATTTTTTTGCTTCGGTCAACGCCGTGGCCGAGTTGCGCCAGTCGCTTGAGTAATCTTTGGGGTCGATCGATGAAACTGGAAATTTTCCGCACGCTTTGGGGCTACACCGCCAGCAAGACACAAGCATTGGAAGAATTACTCAAGGTCGGCTTCGACGGCATGGAAGCCCGCCTGCCGCTGGCCACCGCCGAGCGCGCCGAGTTTGCCGCGTTCCTGCGCGCCAACCGCGTGGGTTATATCAGCACCGTATTCACCGCCTATGACGTGCTGCCGGAACAGTCGGCCACCGTTGCCGAACACTTGGTCGACCTGGACAAAAAGCTCGGCTGGGCCGGCGAGCTGACGCCGCGCTTCGTCAATGTGCTGGCCGGCAATGACCGCTGGCAGTTGCCGCAACAGGTGGATTTCTTCGGCCAGGCGCTGGATCTGGCGCGCAAGCACGGTCAGGTGGTTTCCTTTGAAACCCATCGCTCCCGCTCGCTGTTCAATCCGTGGATCACCCTCGAACTGATTCGCCAGCTGCCCGACTTGCTGTTCACCAGCGACATCAGCCACTGGATCGTCACCTGCGAACGCCTGCTCAACGACCCGGAAGACGACCTCGGCGCCTTCGTCGAACGCGTGCATCACATTCAGGCGCGGGTTGGTTATGACCAGGGCCCGCAGGTTCCGCATCCCGCCGCGCCGGAATACGCCAAAGAGCTAACCTTCCATCAGCAACACTGGGAAGCCATCTGGCGCTCGCAACAGGCGCGTGGCTATCAAGTCAGCACGCTGACCCCGGAATTCGGCGCCGACGGCTATCTGCATCACTTGCCATTTACCAATGTTCCGGTAGCCGATCTGTGGTCGCTGAACGTGTGGATGGGCCAGACCGAGCGCGAACATTTCCAGCACTTCACTCAATCGACCCGTCGTTAAAGGAGCGTTGTCGTCATGCCTGAGCACAACAAAAACGGAACTCAAACCGCCAATTTCAGCAGCATCCCGGTGGTAGACATCGCCGGGCTGTTCAGCGCCGACCTTGCCCAGCGTCAGGCCGTGGCCGACGAACTCGGCGCGGCGGCACGGGAAGTGGGTTTCCTCTACATCAAGAATCATGGCATCGACAAACAGCTGATCGACGATTTGCGGCAGGCGGCCAAGGACCTGTTCGCCCAGTCGCTCGACTACAAGATGCAGCATTACATCGGCACTTCCCGTAGCCATAAAGGCTTCGTGCCGGAAGGTGAAGAGGTGTACGCCAAGGGCAAGCCGGATCACAAGGAAGCCTTCGATATCGGTTTTGAAGTCGGCGATGAAGATCCGCTGGTGATCGCCAAAACTCCGCTGATCGGCGCCAACGAATGGCCGGATTTGCCAGGCTTCAAGCCGGCGGTTCAGGCCTACTACGCCGCAGTATTTGCCCTGGGTCGTCGGCTGTTCGATGGCTTCGCTCTGGCGTTGGGTCTTGAGGAGGGTTACTTCGAGGCACTGGTCACGCGCCCGCCTTCGAAACTGCGCCTGATCCACTACCCGTTCGACGGCGCCGCGCAGGACGCGCCCGGTATTGGTGCGCACACCGATTACGAGTGCTTCACGATCTTGCTCGCTGACAAACCGGGCCTGGAAGTGATGAACGATCAAGGCCAATGGATCGATGCGCCGCCCGTTGAAGACGCGTTCGTGGTCAACATTGGTGACATGCTCGAAGTGATGACCGCTGGTACGTTCGTTGCAACAGCCCACCGGGTCAGGACCGTCAGCGAAGAGCGCTATTCGTTCCCGCTGTTCTACGCCTGTGACTTCCATACCCAGATCAAGCCGTTGCCGCAATTCATTCAGGATGGCAAGGATTACGAAGAGATCACCATCGGTGAACACATGTTCGGCCAGGCGCTGCAAACCTACTCGTACCTGCGCAAAAAAGTGGAGAGCGGCGAACTCAAGCTGTATGAAAAAGCCCGCAAACCTTCAAGTTTCGGCCATTTGAAGAACCAGACGACAGAACCGTCCTGAAGATATTCAAGACGCGCATTGCCTGACTGAAGTACCTGATATCAAACCAACCGTGCCTTACCTTCCCACCTCGGAGTCACCGACGATGCGCAATAAAAACAACCTTGCTGTCCGCTTGACCGTGCTTGCCGCCGCCGTGTTCGGCGCGACCCTGGCACACGCCGCGACCACTGTGACGCCGGGCGTATTCAAAGTCGGTATGGAAATCACTTATCCGCCGTTCGAGTCCTATGACGAGAAGAAAAACGTTGTCGGTTCCGATCCGGAGCTGTCGCGCCTGCTCGCCAAGCACATGAACCTCAAGGCCGATTTTGTCGATACCAAGTTCTCCAGCCTGATCCTGAGCCTCAACGCCGGGCACTACGACGCGATCATTTCCGGCATGTACATCACGCCGGAGCGTCAGACCCAGGCACAGACCATCGCTTACGCCAAAACCGGCGCGGCGATCATGGTCCTCAAGGACAGCACCATCAAACCCAAGGTCCCGGAAGATCTCTGCGGCCTGAAAGTCGGCCTGGAAAAAGGCACCACCTGGGTGGCGCAGTTCAACAAGCTGTCGGCTGACTACTGTGTGCCGAACAAAAAAGGCGCTATCTCGGTAAGCGAATTCCCGTCCGCGCCGGAAGTGACCCAGGCATTGTTGTCGGGCAACGTTCAGGCCCAGGTGGAAATCGACGGCGCAGCCGGCATGATCGCCGAGCGCACCAAAGGTCGCGTGGTGGTCAGCACCGAGCACTCGATCTATCAGCAAACCCTGGGCATCTACGTCAAGAAGGGTAACGACGAGTTGTATCAAGCGCTGCTCAAGGCTTTCGACGAAACCAAGAAGTCCGGTGAATACGCGGCTCTGCTGAAGAAGTACAACCTGGAAGAGCCGGGTAACTGATTCACAGCATTAGAGGCCACCTCGTATTGTGCGGTGTCTGGCCCGACGTCCTCCCGGCTAAAGCCAGTCCTACGGATATGCATGCTCCGTAGGACCGGCTTCAGCCGGGAGCGCGTCAGACACGGTAGCTACGGGCTGTTGAGCGGCTGAACTTGAGGTGTACATGCAATTCGAATGGTCCTACTTTTTTTCTCTGTTTTCGGTGTCGGACTTCTGGGAGTCCTGCATCACGGTCATCCAGCTCAGCGCTCTGGGCTGGTTTATCGGCATGTTGCTGGGCTTTCTGCTGGCGTCGGCCAAGCTGTCGACTTCGCGTCTGTTGAGCATTCCGGCTTCGATTTATATCTGGTTCTTCCGCAGCGTCCCGTTGCTGGTGTTGGTGGTATTCGTCTACAACCTGCCGCAGATGTTTCCGTTTACCCGTGAAGTACTGTCCAACCCGTTCTATTCCGGCCTGCTCGCGTTAGTAGTGACGGAGGCGGCGTACATGGCGGAAATCCATCGTGGCGGTCTGATCTCGGTCGCCAAGGGCCAGAAGGAAGCCGGGCGTGCGCTGGGCGTGGGCTTCATCGGCTTGCAGCGTTTGATCGTGATCCCGCAGGCTTTCCGGATTTCCCTGCCGACGCTGATCAACGAATACATCACCGTGGTCAAACTGACCTCACTGGTCTCGGTGATTTCCCTGACCGAGCTGCTGACGGTCGGCCAGCGCCTGTACGCGCAAAACTTCCTGGTGATGGAAACCCTGTCGGCGGTGGCGGTGTATTACGTGCTGATCGTGACCGTGTTCGGCTGGCTGTTCAGCTGGCTGGAACGGCATCTGGAACTGAACAACCGTAAGCCACAAACCCTGGACGATGCCAACCTGACGCAGCTGCGCACGCGCATTGCCTCGCCCTCCCTGCAAGCTTCCGTCACCACCGCCAATGGCGCAGCGCCCGCCTTGCAGCTGCGCGGCATTCATAAAAGCTACGGCCATCATGAAGTGCTCAAGGGCATCGATCTGGAAGTAAATTGCGGCCAGGTGATTTCGATCATCGGCCCGTCCGGCTCGGGCAAGACCTCGTTGATCCGCACCGTCAACGGCCTGGAAAGCATCGACAAGGGCGAGATCATCCTGTTCGGCGAAAGCTTCATTCAGGCCCGCGACAAACCCAACAATCCGCAGATTCGTCGGGGCGTGCAGCGCATCGGCATGGTGTTCCAGAACTTCAACCTGTTCCCGCACCGCACCATTCTCGACAACGTCACCCTGGCGCCGCGTTATCACGGCCGCGACAAAACCGTGAGCGAACAGCGCGCCTACGCCTTGCTGGATAAAGTCGGCCTGCTGGCTCACGCGCACAAGTACCCGCATCAGTTATCCGGCGGCCAGCAACAGCGCGTCGCCATCGCCCGCGCCTTAGCGATGGACCCGAAGATCATGCTGTTCGACGAACCAACCTCGGCGCTGGACCCGGAGCTGGTGGGCGACGTGTTGAAGGTGATCGGCGATCTGGCCAAGGAAGGCATGACCATGCTGATCGTGACCCACGAGATGGACTTCGCCATGTCCATTTCGGATCGGGTGATCTTCATGGAAAACGGCGTCATCCAGGCCGACGCCGCCCCGCAAGCCATTCGCGATGGTCAGGCGGGAGAGCGGGTTGTGCAGTTTATGGGTATAGATAAATAAACCTGAACGCATGCTCTGTAGGAGGGGACTTGTCCCCGATTGGCCAGCCCAGCAACCGTGATCGACCTGACCCACCCCGATTGCCTGGGCCAACACTTCCCGGACAAGTCCGGTCCTACCGATTGGCGCAAAAACTCAAATCCCCAACATCAACCCGCTCAAGCGCTTCACCTTGCGCCGCAACGCTTCTTCAAACACGCCCTGACGCGGTTCGATCAGGCTGAACCAGTGTTTGGCGCGGGTGATGCCGGTGTAGACCAGCTCCTTGGTCAGCACCGGGTTCAGCGCTTCCGGCAGGATCAGCGCGGTGTGGGCGAACTCCGAGCCCTGGGATTTGTGGACCGTCATGGCGTACACGGTTTCCACATCGTTGAGCCGACTCGGCAAGACGAAGCGCACCCCGCCGCTGCCGTCATTACGCGGAAAAGCCACACGCAACACCTGTTTGCTGGATTCGACGCCGTCGCGCTCCGGCAGGCGCAAGGCGATGCCGATATCGCCATTCATCAAGCCCAGGCTGTAATCATTGCGGGTCATCAACACCGGACGGCCTTCGTACCAATGCTGATCGCCTTCGATCAGTCCCGCGCCGAACAGCGCGGTGGTGATGCGCCGATTCAACCCTTCGACACCCCACGGACCTTTACGCACCGCACACAGCAGCTGGAACGCATCGAACGCTTCCAGCACCGCGCGGGCCCAGCGGCTCCAGCATTCATCTTCGAGCGCAGCATCCAGCGGCGGACGCTGCTCGGTCATCACGCCCAGATAATGCCGATAGCCTTGCGGGCCCGTGCTGTCCTGACTGTGCCCGTCGAGCAACAGCCGTTCCAGGGAATGATCCTGCTCACCCTTGAGCGCGAGCGCGAACAGATCGCCGTGACTGCGGGCGGCCAACAACGCACGCGCTGCTTCCGCCTGTTGTTGATTGACCAGACGCGACAGCTGGCCAATGCCGCTGCCCTGCCCGAAGCGTCGCGAGTGGCGCAGCATCACCACTTGCTGGGCCAACGGATGCTGCAGCGCATCGCCTTGCTGCAGGCCGCTTCCGTTCAGGTTTTCACCACTGATTGCCTCCAGCCAGGCCTGGGTTTGCGGACTGTAAAAACCCGCTTCGGCATCCCGACACAAATCCCCCAATACGGCTCCGGCTTCCACCGAGGCCAATTGATCCTTGTCGCCAAGCAAGACCATGCGTGCATGGGGCGGCAAGGCGTCGAGCAGATTCGCCATCATTTCCAGATCGATCATCGAAGCTTCATCGACCACCAACACGTCCAGCGGCAATGGATTGCCCGAATGATGGCGGAAATGACGCGTCCCCGGGCGACTGCCCAACAGCCGGTGAACGGTGGTTACCTCACTGGGGATTTTCTGCCGCACGTCTTCGCTGACATCCAGGGATTGCACCTGCTGGCTGATGGACTCGGTCAAGCGCGCCGCCGCCTTGCCGGTTGGCGCGGCAAGACGGATACGCAGCGGCTGGCCACTTTGCACCGCAGGCGCTTGCAGCAACGCCAGCAGACGCACCACCGTAGTGGTTTTGCCGGTGCCGGGACCGCCGGTGATGATGCTGAACGCCCCGCGCGTCGCCAGCGCACAGGCGAGTTTCTGCCAATCGATCAGCGCATCGGGGGCTGGATTGGCCGGGCCGAACAAACCATCAAGACGTTGCGCCAGATCCGCCGGCGCGGCTTCCTGCTGCGCGAGTCGCAGGCGCAAAGCCGTGTCGATGCGTCGTTCGTAAGTCCAGTAACGGCGCAGATACAGACGCCGATCAGACAACACCAACGGCCTGCGCGCGGCACTTTCGCTCTGATCGTCACCCCGCGCGACCAAGGCGCTACCGAACAACGCCTGACACCAAGCTTCGCCGTCCAGAGCGACCAACAGCTGCGACGGCAGCAACATCGGCCCGCCTTGGGCGTCACCTTCGGGGGGCAGCGACAACGCGAAGTCCGGCTCTTTCAGGGTTTCATACAGGTCCAGGCAAACGTGCCCGTGGCCCAACTGGTGACTGGTCAATGCGGCGGCCAACAGCACTCGCGAATCGGCCGCTGGATCAAGCTCACTGAGAAACGCCACGAAGGCTTTGTCCAGCGCCCGCAACCAGCCGCGCTCGACCCAGCGTTCCAGCAACAGCAGCAGGTCGCTGACTTTGGTCAACGGCGCGAGGTCAGCAAGACTTTGCGCATCCAGTGGTGTCGGCAACAATTCGGCGAATGAACGGCTCATGCGAAGTCTCCAGTCAGGGCGAATTCCGAGGTTAATGATTTGCCCTGGAACAGCAGATCCAGACTCTCGATCAGCTCTCGTGGCGGCCGGGTGAAGTACGCGCCCTGGCTGGCGGAATGGCTGCCGCGCAGGAACAGATACAACGCGCCGCCCATGTGTTGGTCGTAATCGTAACCGGCCAGCCGCGCCTTGAGTTGGCGATGCAACGCAAGCAGATACAGGACGTATTGCAGGTCGTAACGGTTGTCCAGAATCGAGGTAACCATCGCGTCCTGGGTATACGCCTGATCATCGGCGCCGAGCCAATTGGACTTGTAATCCGCCACGTAAAAACGGCCTTCATGTTCGAAGGTCAAGTCGATGAAACCCTTGAACATGCCATTCAGCGAGACCGTTTCGGCCGCCGCCCGTGGCGCATTGCTGTGGGTATACCGGCGCACCAGACTGTCCATTTGCGCGACATCGACCTTGTGGCAGGCGAACCAGAATTCCATCTCGATGCGGTATTGATTGGGCTGGTCCATCGCGCCCAGGGAAATCGGCTGACTGTCGCCCGCCAGCGGCAGCGGCATGTTGAGCAAGTGTTGCAGCCAGCCGATCAGCGTGCCGATCCAGCCTTCCCAACCGCGTCGATTGCAGCGCCGGGCAATGGCGTCTTCCAGCAGTGTCGGGTTGTTCGCGGCGGCGGCAAAACCTTCGTTACCTGCCCATTCCAGCAAACCGTGGAGGAAGGTGCCGGGGTTTGGCCCACGCGGAAAGCGATGGATATCGCCGCCGCTGACCAACACTTCCCGAGGCGCGTCGGGATCGAGGCGTTCGTCATCGAAGAGTTTTTGCGCTTGCGGGCTGTCAGGCGATTCGTCACCGCTTGTGGTAATCGTGTCGCCAATCCGCAAGGCGCTGTAGGACGCAATCCACCAGTTTTCGGCAGCACGACGCTTGGGCATGCGCGGCGCGAGCAACGTCGCCTGGTTGCGCGGCGGGCTGAACGTCTCGGCGGTTGGCGCGGGCAGGTTCTCAATGCTCAATCCGTCGCAGCCTTCGCCCAGGTCGCGCAGCCATAGGCTCAGGCCAGCGGACTCAGCAAGCGGCAGGCCACCGCCCAACAAATAACCCAAGGCCGAACGGTGCAGCATCGAGCTGTTCGCGTTGCCGCGTTTCAGATCCGCGACGCCGAGCCAGCACGCCGATTCGGCGCGAGTCAGGGCGACGTAAAGCAAGCGCAGATCTTCGGCCAGACGCTCGTTGTCGGACTGTTCGATCAGTGCCGCCGTCGGTTTCAGACTGATCTGCGCTTTGCCCTGTTCGTCGTGGAAGTGCAGCGGCAAGCGGCTGCCGTCCACGGGTTTGGAGGAACAAATGAATGGCAGAAATACCAGCGGATACTGCAAGCCCTTGGACTTGTGAATGGTCACGACCTTGACCAGCTGCTCATCGCTTTCTAGACGCAGGATCTGCTCTTCCCCCGCCTGACCGGACAGCGCCAGATGCTCGCTCAGATGACGAATCAGCGCTTGTTCGCCGTCCAGTTCGGCAGCGGCCTGTTGCAGCAATTCGGACAAGTGCAGCAGGTTGGTCAGCACCCGTTCGCCGTCATTACGCGCAATCAATGTCTGCGGCAGATGGAAGTCATGCAGCAGGCGGCGCAGCATCGGCAACACACCCTGGGTGCGCCAGATCAAGTGATAACCGCGAAACTGCATGACCCGCGCTTCCCAGGCCAGTTCGTCCTGATTCAGCCGCTCCAGCTCGGCCAGCGGCAGATTCAAGGTGATGCAGGCCAGTGCGGCACGCAAGGTGCGCTCGGAATCCGGCTCGGCGCAGGCTTTGAGCCAACTCAACAGGTCGTGAGCTTCCTGGGCGGCGAACACCGAATCCTTGTCGGACAGGTAAACGCTACGCACACCACGGGCCGACAGCTCGGCGCGCACCGCCTGCGCTTCCTTGCCGTCGCGAACCAGAATCGCGATGTCGGCAGGCTTCAAGCCGCGCAGCTCATTGCCCGGCGCGGCGAAACCGGCCCGACCTTGCTGACCGCCGTTGAGCAGCGCGACGATTTCACTGGCGCAGCTGACCGCCAATTGCTGCCGGTAGGTCACGCCGGATAGCGGCTGTTCACTGGGCAGTTGCCAGATATTCAATGCCGATAAAGGCGTGCCGTCGACTTCCAGGGTTTCCTTGCGTCCTTGGGAGCGAGCAGCCACAAACGGCACAGGATTGGCGTCGCCCTGGCGGAACAGGAATGCGCCGCGCCCTTCAGGTCGCTGTTCGCCACGTAAAAACACGTGATTGACCGCCTCAACCATGGCGTGGCTGGAGCGATAGTTGGTGTCCAGCGTGTGCCAGCGTCCGGTAGTCGCCTGGCGGGCGCGCAGGTAGGTGTAGATGTCGGCGCCACGAAAGGCGTAGATCGCCTGCTTCGGATCGCCGATCAGGAACAGTCCGGTCTCCCGGTCGTTTTCTTCAAGGCGGTAGATGCTCTCGAAAATCCGGTACTGCACGGGGTCGGTGTCCTGGAATTCGTCGATCAGCGCCACCGGAAATTGTTCGCGAATCAACGTCGCCAGGCGTTCGCCGCCACTGCTCTGCAAGGCCGCATCGAGGCGCAGCAGCATGTCGTCAAATCCCATTTCCGCACGCCGACGCTTTTCTTCTTCAAAGCGCACGCCAACCCAATGGGCGGCATGTTCCAGCACCGCAGCGTCGGGCGTAGGCAGCGTATCGAGGGCGACTTTCAGCTCAACCATTGCCTCGAATGCCGGGTGCGAAGGTGGATTACTCTTCCACGCTTCGGCGATGCCGTCCGGGGTCAGACGGGTGAAACCGGTGCCCAGATCCAGGTCTTCCTGCTCTTCATCAGCGGCCCAGGCGTTGAGCTTTTCAAACCAGGGTTTGAAGTAGCGCTCCTGCATCTTGCGTCCGTCGACCACTTTGCAGGCCACGCCGTCCATGCAGATCAAATGCAGTTCATTGGCCCATTCGATCCACGGCGCTTTCAGGGCTTTGAGTGCTTCACGCCGCTGCTGCAGCGAAGCGCCGATCAGCTCGGCGGGCTCCTGATCCGGCACGTTGCGTTCGCTGCCAAACAGCAAGCGCACCCGAGGCAACAGTGCCGCCGGACCACCCCAATGCGCGCGAACCCACTTGAGCGCGTCGCCGCTCATGGGGTAACAAAAGCGCCGCCAGTAATCGCGCAACACTTCGCCCAGCAAGTCGCTGTGGTCGGTTTCCAGGGTTTGGGTAAACAGGCTGCCGCTGTCGAACGCATGCTCGCGCAGCATGCGCTGACACCAGCTGTGAATCGTTGAAACCGCCGCCTCGTCCATCCATTGCGCTGCGATATCCAGGCGACTGGCGCAGGCTTGCCATTGCTCGGCGCTGAATTGATCGCGCAACTCGGCGATCAACTCATCGGGGGCGACAATTTCGTCACGGAAGAATCGCGCAGCTTCAGCCAGGCGTGTGCGAATGCGGTCGCGCAGCTCTTTGGTGGCGGCATCGGTAAAGGTCACTACCAGAATCTGCGGCGGTAACAATTCACGGCCAAAAGAGGAGTTTTCGTCGCCATGACCGAGGACAAGTCGCACATACAACGCGGAAATCGTGAAGGTTTTACCGGTGCCAGCGCTGGCTTCGATGAGCTGGCTGCCATGCAGAGGGAAGCGTAACGCCAGGGATGCGGTTTGCTCGTGATTGACCGTCATGCGCTGGCCTCCTCGCTGGACAGAGATTGCCATGGGGCATCGAATATCGGTTTGTAGAGCGACTGGCACCAACCGATGAATTCTTCGCTGTCGAGCAGCGCATTGAAATCCGGGAACTGCCGAGCCAGCGCGGTGCTTTCGCGGCGCTCACCGTCAGTGGTTTGACCGTCGCCTTCGTAGGCTTTGCGGGCCATGGCTTCGGCTTTGACTTCGTCATTCTGACCAAGCCAGGCAAACGCGGTTTTCACGGCTACCGGCAGCGGCCGCTGCATGGCGCTTTGCCAAGCGCTGAGCAAATCATTCAGTGCGTCGGTGGCGAGGGTTTTATCCAGCGGCTCGAGCAGCAGGGTTTCGTCACTGGCCACCAGCGCCGTGCTCAGCGGCAAATCGCAGGCGCACGCCACCAGATGCAGCACCCACGGGCGAATCAGGCGATGCCACTTGCGGGTTTTCTTGCCACCGATGGAATTGGGAATCGCGGTGACGATCAGGTACTCGCCTTTTGCATTGCGATGCAGCCCGCCTAACCAGCCTTCCAGCGCAATACCTTGATGGCTGTAGCTCACCGGCAGAGCGCTGCTCAATGGCTCCGGCCACTTGCGCAGCAAATCTTCATAGCGCTGCAGCAAATCCGGCAGCGGCTCGATCAACTCTTCCTGCAAACTGGTGCCGAAACCGGCCATTGGCAGCAGGCCGCTGCCCTGAAGTTTCACTGCCTGGGCGTGCAGCGCGTTGTCGATATCGTCCGATTGCGTCAACGCAGCATTGAGCAGACTGTCGCTCAGGCCGTAGCGCTCAAGTGCGTCGAGCACGAAAGGTTCTTCATCAGCGAGGGGCGCTTCGGCGACTTCGAAATAGATTTTCAGGCGCTGACTGAAGAAGTGCTTCACTGGATTTCTCAGGAAATCCTGGAGCTGCGCCAGGGTGAGTGGATCGTCCTGTTCGTGCTGCGTCAACACTGGGGACTGCGCGGCTTCGGCGCGGGGCTCATGCAGCACTTGCCATTCCCGGGCGAAGCTGAAGAACTCGGTGCCGTCATGGAAATACTGTGCGCTGAACGGCTGTAGCGGATGTTCCAGCGTCAGCTTGTGCAGCAGTTGCTGGCCAGGATCGCGCTTTTTGCTGTCCATCGGTTCGACCGCGTTGGCCAGCTTCCAGCCGCTGGCCAGATGATCGCGCAATTGACCGATCAACACCGAAGACGGCCGCTCGCTGTTGTCGCGAATGCTGCGACCCACCCAACTGATGTAGAGCTGATCTCGTGCCGAGAGCAGCGCTTCGAGCAGCAGGTAACGGTCGTCTTCGCGCCGGGAGCGATCACCGGGGCGGTAATCGCTGCCCATCAGGTCGAAGTCGAGCGGCGGTTGCGCGCGAGGGTAATCGCCATCGTTCATGCCCAGCAGGCAAACCAGTTTGAAGGGGATGGCACGCATCGGCATCAAGGTACAGAAATTCACCGAACCGGCGAGGAAGCGCTGGGACAAGCGGCCTTGATCGAGTCCTGCCAGCCAGGCTTCGCGTACCACGGTGAGCGATAGATGATCCAGCAGGCCCACCGACTCACACGTCTCCAGCCAGGTTTCCCGTAGTTGCTCCAGTTGAGCCAGCAGGTAATCGTCATGTTCACTGTCGGCGAGGAAAAACAGCTGCAACAGCGCTTGCAGGCGCGCGCCCCACTCTTGCGGCGTTGCCGGTGATGACAGTTCACTGTGGGCAACTTGCAAGGCGTCGATCAAGGCTACGAGCGGGCCGATCAATGCCGCGTCGAGTCCGCCAATTTCATCGTAGGGTTCGATACCGTCACACGCAGCGCCAGCACCGACGGCATAGCCGAGCAACATACGGCGCAGGCCGAAATGCCAGCTGTTTTGTTCCAGCGCATTCGGCAGGCCCAGACCTGCGCGCTGCTCGGCATTGAGCCCCCAGCGAATGCCCGCGCCTTCGATCCAGCGATGCAAGGTCGGCAGGTCGCGCTCGTCAATCTTGAAGCGTGCGCGTAGTGCCGGAACGTCCAGAAGATCGAGAATCTCGCTGACCGGAAAACGGCTGTCGGGGATCTTCAGTAAGTGCTCGACGGCAATCAGTAGCGGCTCGCGACCACGCTGTCCTTGGTCGGCAAGGGTGAACGGGATGAAGCGCGGGTCGCTACGCTCCAGCTGGCCAAAGACGGCGCGGATGTGCGGCGCATAACTGTCAATGTCCGGGACCATGACGATAACATCGCGGGGACGAAGATTTGGGTCCTTGCTGAATCGAGCAAGCAACTGGTCATGAAGAATCTCGACCTCACGCTGAGCGCTGTGGGCGACATGGAAACGTATCGAGCGGTCTTTGAGTGGATCAACCGCTGGCCATAGCTCACGGGTCTCATCGAGTGGGCGCAGTTCCAGGATGTCGTCCTGTAGCTGATTGAGGATATTTTTCGGATCGCCATCGGTGAACAGGTCGATGCGTTCGTCTTTGAATGAAGAACGGTAGCTACCAGGATCGTCATGGCTATCGAGCAGATTGATGTAGTCACGACCTTGCTTGCCCCAAGCAGCCAACAGCGGATGCGCGTGTTGATGCAGGGCGTGTGGATCGAGCGCCACTGGCATGCCGGGCTTGCGAGCCTGACGCTTGTATTCATGCCGTAGAAGGTCTTTATCGGCGACGATGTCTGCCCAATGGTGACGACATGGATTATGCACACACAGCAAGACCTGACTGAATCGAGCCAGGCCAGCCAGCGCTTCGAGCGCTTGTGCAGGCAATGACGAGATGCCGAAAACGATCACCCGCGCAGGCAGTCCGGCGGGGGCTTCGTTCATACCGCGAATCCGTTCAATAAAGCGCTGATGAACACCGGCGCGACTCTGCGCCATTCCTTCGGCACCGACGTCCCCCAGAAGCGCGCGCCACAGCTCGGCTTGCCAGCAGTTCGCTTGTGTCAGGGCTTTGGTTTCACCCCTGACATTACGTAATTGATGGCGACCCGCCGCCCAATCTTCCAGCCAGTCCGCGCGATACACCTGGTATTGGTCAAACAGGTCAGCCAATCGCTCAGACAGTTGGTAGCGCTTGCGCAGATCGGTATCGGCCGTGAGGAAGCGCCGTAGCGGCTCGAAATGGGGTTGATCAATCAGTGCTGGCAGCAGCCGCATCAAGCGCCATGTCAGCGGGGCTTTATCCAATAGGGAGGCGGCGGGAATCTCATCCTTGCCCAGCACCAAGCGGTACAGCTGCCACATGAAACTGCCCGGAAGCTGAACGTCCACGGCGGCGGCAATACCGCAGCCTCCCAGATCGTCATCATCAGTGTCTTCAGCCAATGCGAGCTTGAGCCATTGCGCGATACCGTTGCTCTGCACCAAGGCTATTTCATTTTCCAAAGGTGCAAGCGGATAGCGCCGCATCCATGAAACAACCAGGCTGCGCAGGTCATCCAGGCGGTTGCCGTGAACCACCATAAAGCCGGCGCTAAGAGAGGTTGTAACGGACATGGTTGCTTCCTTTGCCTTTAAATTCATGGCCCGAAGTGTAACCCCCGAAGAAGATTCTTTGGGATTCGATCGTATGCCGGGTTTTTAAAGGCGAAGAAGTGTGCGGGCGGATTTTCGAACTTATCGAGCAGACAAACAAAACCCCTGAACACGTAAGCGATCAGGGGTTCTGGAATTCAATCTTGACGATGACCTACTCTCACATGGGGAAACCCCACACTACCATCGGCGATGCATCGTTTCACTGCTGAGTTCGGGATGGGATCAGGTGGTTCCAATGCTCTATGGTCGTCAAGAAATTCGGGTACCGACGCGTCTTGCGACGTTTCGGCAAATCGGGTATGTGATAGTCAGGTGTCTTTTGTGCGTGTGCGTCGCGAACTTTCGGTTCGTGTCGTCTTCACAGTCACCGCAATCTGATGCTCATTCGAGTCACAGATTGCTTGGGTGTTATATGGTCAAGCCTCACGGGCAATTAGTATGGGTTAGCTCAACGCCTCACAGCGCTTACACACCCCACCTATCAACGTCGTAGTCTTCGACGGCCCTTCAGGGAACTCAAGGTTCCAGTGAGATCTCATCTTGAGGCTAGTTTCCCGCTTAGATGCTTTCAGCGGTTATCTATTCCGAACATAGCTACC
>NZ_LGSI01000013.1 GCF_001698815.1 Pseudomonas syringae
GGCTTGGTTGGCGGGGGTGGGCATGGGCTAGTCCTTGGCCTGGGGAAAGGCAGAACTTTGCACCAATACAGGACAACAAAAAGTCGGATGCTGCGCACAGCATCCGTAGGATTTATCCCAAGAAACGCCCGACTAGCCATTCAGAATGAGATGGCTACTTCTGACACCCATCATCCTGCTGCTGCAACAAATTAGCCTGCGTCAGATTGCACCCGGCCGGCACGCTGCGGGTCAGCCAGACGTTGCCGCCGATGGTCGAGCCTTTGCCGATGGTGATGCGTCCGAGGATGGTTGCGCCGGCGTAGATCACTACGTCGTCTTCAACGATAGGGTGGCGTGCATGGCCTTTCTGCAACTGGCCGTCTTCGTCGGCCGGGAAGCGTTTCGCGCCGAGGGTCACGGCTTGATAGATGCGTACCCGCTCACCAATGATCGCGGTTTCGCCGATGACCACGCCTGTCCCGTGATCGATAAAGAAACTGCGGCCGATCTGCGCACCGGGGTGGATGTCGATGCCGGTGGCCGAGTGGGCGATCTCCGAGCTGATCCGCGCCAGCAACGGCAGGCCCGCGCGATAAAGATGGTGGGCAATCCGGTGATGAATGACTGCGAGAATTCCCGGGTAGCACAGCAGCACTTCGTCCACGCTGCGCGCTGCCGGGTCGCCGTGATAGGCGGCCAGCACGTCGGTGTCGAGCAGCGCGCGCATTGCGGGCAAGGCGCTGGCGAAACCCTGGATCAACTCCACCGCCCGCTCGTTCAGATTGCCCACTTCTTCGCCGCGCTGGTGGGCGACGTAGCGCAGCTCGAGGCGGGTCTGGGCTAGCAATGCGTTCAAAGCGACATCAAGCGTGTGCCCGACGTAGAAGTCTTCGCTTTCCTCCCGCAGGTCAACCGGCCCCAAACGCATGGGGAACAATGCACCGCACAACGCTTCAAGGATGTCGCGCATCGCCGCCCGTGAAGGCAGCTCGCGTCCACCGTGCTCGCCGCTGACGCGACCGTTGCTGGTGCGCCAGTCATTACGGGCCTGACGCAACTGGCTGACAATCTGCTGCAATTGCCAGTGGCTGGAACGGCCCTCGGCAGATGCCTCTGGAATATCGCTCACGCTGACTTCTCCTGGTTCGGATGCGGCTTTTTGTACGTTCGCCGCAGGTGCGCTCACTCTACGGCAAAGATTTAGCACGAAAAAATAACAATTTTTGTAGGACTTCTACTCTTGAAGCATAAGACCTTATGAGTTGCCCTGTAGGAAACGCCTGCCTATAGTCCAGCGACTCTCTACACGGCTTGACTATCACCATGATCAAAACACAGCTTGCTCGCTTCAATCGTCTGGACCTGATCGCTGCGCCCACTGCGCTGGAAAAACTCGAGCGGCTTTCGGTCTGGGCCGGTCGCGACATCTATATCAAGCGCGATGACACCACGACCCTGGCTCTGGGCGGCAACAAGGTGCGCAAGCTCGAATACCTTGCTGCCGATGCGCTGGCGCAGGGGGCGGATACGTTGATCACGGCGGGCGCGATCCAGTCCAACCATGTGCGCCAGACGGCGGCCCTCGCCGCGCGCCTGGGCCTGGGCTGCGTGGCTTTACTGGAAAATCCTATCGCCACTGACGACGTGAATTACCTGCACAACGGCAACCGGCTGCTGCTGGATCTGTTTGATGCCAAGGTCGAGTTGGTGGAAAACCTGGATAACGCCGACGAGCTGCTGCAAGCCCTCGCCGCTCGTCTGCAGTCCAGCGGCAAGAAACCGTATCTGGTGCCCATCGGTGGTTCCAGTGCCGTAGGCGCCCTGGGTTATGTGCGTGCAGGACTTGAGCTGGCTGCGCAGATCAAGGAGACCGGGCTGGAGTTCGCCGCCGTGGTGCTCGCTTCCGGCAGCGCCGGTACTCACAGCGGTCTGGCATTGGCGCTGGCAGAAGTGCTACCCAATCTGCCCGTGGTTGGCGTGACCGTATCGCGCACCGACGAGGCCCAGCGGCCCAAGGTGCAGAATCTCGCCGAACGCACCGCCGAACTGCTGGGCGTGCCGTTGCCAGCCGCGTTCAAAGTCGAACTGTGGGACGAATATTTTGCGCCGCGTTATGGCGAACCGAACGCCGGAACCCTGTCTGCAATCAAATTGATGGCCAGTCACGAAGGGATTTTGCTCGATCCGGTGTACACCGGCAAAGCGATGGCAGGCTTGCTCGATGGTATTGGACGCCAGCGTTTTGAGGACGGCCCGCTGATCTTTCTGCACACCGGCGGTGCGCCGGCCTTATTCGCTTACCCAGACGTTTTTTCCGGTCAGGACGACTGATTTGGCCGTATATTCCAAAAGTACATATTAAATAAGATTTTGATTATTTTGCATTATAAGCAGAGGCTTTTATGATCGCCGCCAGCAGGACTGCTGGCGCATCGAGCGTCTTGAAAAAGCTGGATAAACATTTGGTGCCAACGTAGCTTTCGTCGGGTCCGATTCTTGCCTGACATCAACAACAAAATATGGGGCTAGTCATGATTACTTCCGCAATCCGTCGTACGTTTCTGCTTTCAACCCTGAGCCTGGTGCTCGGCTCCGGCCTGATCGGTCAAGCCGTGGCCGGTGATCAGCTGCAGAAAATCAAGGACAGCGGCACCATCACCGTAGGTCTGGAAGGCACTTACCCGCCGTTCAGCTTCCAGGACGAAAACGGCAAGCTGGCAGGTTTCGAGGTCGAGTTTTCCGAAGCATTGGCCAAGGAACTGGGCGTAAAAGCCAAGCTGCAGTCGACCCCATGGGCAGGCATTCTCGCGGCGCTGGAATCCAAGCGTCTGGACGTGGTGATCAATCAGGTCACGATTTCCGAAGAGCGCAAAAAGAAGTATGACTTCTCCACGCCTTACACCATCTCCGGTATCCAGGCGCTGGTGCAGAAAAAGAACGCTGCCAAGTTTAAAGTCGCAGCCGATCTGAAGGGCGCGAAAGTGGGCGTTGGTCTGGGCACCAATTACGAGCAGTGGCTGAAGGAAAATGTACCGGACGCGATCGTCAAAACCTACGACGATGATCCGACCAAGTACCAGGACCTGCGCGTTGGTCGTATCGACGCCATTCTGGTCGACCGTCTCGCCGCCCTCGAGCTGCTCAGCAAAACCAAAGACAGCCTGGCTGTTTCCGGCGAACCGTTCTCCCGTCAGGAAGCTGGCATCGCCCTGCGCAAAGGCGAGCCTGAGCTGCTGGCAGCCATTAACAAGGCCATCGACAAACTGCGCGCTGACGGCACCCTCGCCAAGCTGTCGCAGAAGTATTTCCAGGCTGACGTGACCAAATGATTGAAGAGAGCCTAAAGCTCGCGCTGGACTCCGCGCCCTTTCTGATAAAGGGCGCGTACTACACGGTATTCCTCAGCCTGGGTGGCATGTTCTTCGGCTTGCTGCTGGGCTTCGGCCTGGCGCTGATGCGCTTGTCGCGGCTGATTGCGCTACGCGGTATTGCCCGGGTCTACGTGTCGTTCTTTCGCGGAACACCGCTACTGGTCCAACTGTTCATGATCTATTACGGCTTGCCGCAATTGGGCATTGAGCTGGACCCGTTGCCTGCCGCGCTGATCGGCTTTTCGTTGAACATGGGCGCGTACGCGTGCGAAATCCTGCGGGCGGCTATCGGTTCGGTGGATCGTGGCCAGTGGGAAGCTGCCGCCAGCATGGGCATGACGCGTGGCCAGGCGATGCGCCGGGCGATCCTGCCTCAGGCCGCCCGCACCGCCTTGCCGCCGTTGGGCAACAGCTTTATCTCATTGGTCAAGGACACGGCGCTGGCAGCAACTATCCAGGTGCCGGAGCTGTTCCGTCAGGCGCAGTTGATTACCGCCAGGACCTTCGAAATCTTCACCATGTATCTGGCCGCGGCGCTCATCTACTGGATTCTTGCCACCGCGCTCTCGCACTTGCAAAACCGCCTCGAAGCGAGGGTGAATCGGCATGACCTGGAGTCTTGAACATGATCGTGGTTGAAAAACTGACCAAGGAATTCAAAGGCCAGCAAGTGCTCAAGGGCATTGATCTGCGCGTCGAAGCCGGGGAAGTGGTGGCTATTATCGGGCCCAGCGGCTCGGGCAAGACGACCTTGCTGCGTTGTCTGAATTTTCTCGAAGAGCCTACCAGCGGCAAGATTATCGTTGGCGACATCGCGGTTGATGGCAGTCGCCCTTTGAGCCAGCAACAAGGCCTGATTCGCCAGTTGCGCCAGCATGTGGGTTTTGTGTTCCAGAACTTCAATCTGTTTCCGCACCGCACCGCTTTGGAAAACGTCATGGAAGGCCCTGTGGTGGTCAAGAAGATCGCGCGGGAACTGGCAATGGAACAAGGCCGCAAGCTGCTCGCCAAGGTCGGCCTCGCGGGTAAGGAAAATGCCTATCCGCGACGTCTGTCGGGCGGTCAGCAGCAGCGGGTGGCAATTGCACGCGCGCTCGCGATGGAGCCGGAAGTGATTCTTTTCGACGAGCCCACCTCTGCTCTGGACCCGGAGCTGGTGGGCGAAGTGCTCGCAACGATTCGCGCGCTGGCCGAAGAAAAACGCACCATGGTCATCGTCACTCACGAAATGAGTTTTGCCCGTGACGTGGCGAATCGGGTGATTTTCATCGACAAGGGCGTGATCGTCGAGCAAGGGGAAGCCAAGGAATTGTTTGCCAACCCTCGTGAAGAACGGACTCGGCAATTTCTGGAACGAAGTCGCTCCTGATCCTACGTCACCCAGTAAAAAAACCAGCGCCATTCGGCGCTGTTTTTCTGTGCCTTACATTTGTACAACAATTGAACGATCTAAACCGCTGTTAGATCGATCAAGCGTTCGCTTCTGGAATGATCAGTTTTATCAGGGCAAACTTATCCAGTCATTACAGTCGGTAAGAGTGCGTCATAAAAAGTCATACCCACTGTCCCCTCACGACCGCATACCCAACGCCCAAAGACTCTTCATTCGCATGAGCAGTCATATATTGAAGTGGGAAGACCCTGACCTGCTTCGTAATAAGACTGTGGTGTTTGTGTAGGAAACGTCTAATTCAGCGTTTCGCCAATATCTCATCCCCATTACATATTGACAGGCACGCGCAAACCCCATTAGCTCGAAAATAAACCTCCATTCAAAACTCTGAGCTTATTACAAGCTTCAATTACATACAGTTTGTAATGTTTGCCATAACTCTGATCTCTAAGGTACTTATCCCCGCGCCGTTTTTCGGTGAACTGCCCGACACTCGCTATTACCGAAGCCAACGGACTCATTATTTATCTAACAAATCGCCATGAGTATTCAGCCATGCCCCACGCACCCTGCAAAACCAGCATCCCCAAGCTGTTCGCGCCGTACCTGCCCCAGGCTCACAACCACGGCGTCGGTATTCGCGCCGCAGCCCATCTGTTAGTCAATATTGACCCCTACCCTGCGATGGACGAAGGAGACTTGATCGAATTGTTCTGGGATGGCTGTTACGTCGCGTCAAAACTTTTAGGTAAGTCTGACATCGGCTACACAGTAGTCCTACGCGTGCCGGAAAGTTTCCTACAAACCGGGACGATCAAAACCTGCTATCGCGTCATGAAAGTGGGAGGCGCGCCGGTTACTTCGCCCAGCCGCAAGCTCAGGGTAAAACTTGATGTGCCCGGCGGGCAGCTCCTGACGCTCAGCGATGAAGAAAACCAGGGTCTGGCACCCGTCTCTTTGCCAGAGGCAGTGATCCGTTATGGGTTGATTTCCCGGTATGCAAAAACCGGCATGCCACTGGGCATCGAGCCTTATCTCAACATGGCACCCAGCGATGAAATCACGCTGCGTTGGGGAGATGTGCGCATGGACCTGCCGCCATTGAAAGCCGAGAACGTCGGCAAAGCCGTCAGCCTGATCGTGCCGCCAACGTTGATTCTGGAAGCGGGGCGGGAACAGCAAGTGGACGTGACTTACTGCATCATTGATCGGGTGGGCAACAACTCACGGTGGGCACCCGCCCGTGAAATTAACGTCAACACCCAAGTAAACCGCTGTCAGTGACTGGCCGAATGTCCCTGAAAAAACCACTGGTACGCGCGGGTTGTTTATCTCGACCCGCCGTATTGGTAGTGCTGGCAGCTATACAACCTGTGAGCTGGCTCACATTGAGCCACGTGCCGAGAGGTTTCCTACACCGAATTACATATCGGCCTACAGGCTTTTTTAAACCTGACCGGTGCTCACTGCTAGCCTTCTGAATGCATTGCATTACTGCAAGAGGGTTATGCTCATGGCGCGTAATAAACTGCTAAAGATATGCATTTTGTTAATGGTCTTCGGCTCGTGTCTGACGTATGCGCAACACGCTTGAAAACCTGTGAATTTCACCTTCTATGCTTATTCCAAAATACTCGTTTATTTAATATTTATACGCCTTTACGGTATATAGACCGGACCACCGGACATCGTGATTTATCCTGCCGCTACTTGCGGCATCTGACGCGAGGTTCGTATGGTCATTTCCCGCTCCATCCACAGGCAGAACAACGAAATATTGCGCAGCCCGAGAGGCCGCAAAAATGTCTGAGCTGGCTGCCCGCGCCTTGCGCACCGCACCGGCCGCACTTCAGCCGGACAGCGCACCGCCTGTATTCGCGGCCGTGATTCTGCAAAACGACGCTCAGGCTATCGCAGCGGCCCATCAGTTGGCTGACTATGCCCGCTTGCAGGCCTCTCAACGCGATGCCGAGCGGCTGTTGCCCTGGTCGGAAATCGAACAGTTTACCCAAAGCGGCCTGGGCAGTATTTCCATCCCGCGCGCTTACGGCGGTCCGCAGGTTTCATTCGTCACCATCGCCGAGGTATTCAGAATAATTTCTGCTGCCGACCCGGCGCTGGGGCAGATTCCGCAGAACCAGTTCGGGATCATTCATTTATTGCAGAACAGCGCCACCGAGACGCAGAAAGCAGTCTTGTTCAAAAGCGTGCTGGACGGCTGGCGAATCGGCAACGCCGGTCCGGAACGCGGTACGAAAAATACCCTGGAGCTCAAGGCTCGCATCACCGCTCAGGGCGGAAAGTTCGTCATAAACGGTCAGAAGTTTTACTCCACCGGCGCGCTATTCGCCCATTGGGTTGCAGTGAAAGCACTCAACGAGCAAGGCCAGCAAATCATGGCTTTTGTTCCGCGCGGCACTGCCGGGTTGCAGATCGTCGATGACTGGTCGGGCTTCGGCCAGCGCACCACTGCAAGCGGCACGGTGCTGCTGGATAACGTGCAGATCGATGGCGCACTGGTTGTTGATAACTGGCGTCTGTCCCTGACGCCGAACATTCAGGGCGCGGTCTCGCAGCTTATTCAGGCAGCCATCGACGCCGGCATTGCCCGCGCCGCCATCGACGACACCATCGAATTTGTCAGACAACGCTCGCGGCCCTGGGTCGACGCCCATGTGGAGCGGGCCAGTGACGATCCTTATGTCATCGCCGACATCGGCAAGCTCAAACTCGAACTGCACGCCGCGGAAGCCTTGCTGCGCGAGTCGGCCAAGGTGCTCGACGAGGTCAACGCCAAGCCCATCGACGAATACTCGGCGGCACGCGCCTCGATTGCAGTTGCCCGCGCCAAAGTGCTGACCACCGAAATCTCACTGCTGGCCAGCGAAAAGCTGTTCGAACTGGCTGGCAGCCGCGCGACGCTGGCCGAGTTCAACCTGGACCGGCACTGGCGTAACGCCCGCGTCCACACGCTCCACGATCCGGTGCGCTGGAAATACCACGCCGTCGGTGCGTGGCACCTCAACGGCACCTTGCCCGCCCGCCATTCGTGGATTTGAACCAGACCACTGGAGACACCGTTATGAGTCTTGATCTTCAACCACGTCAACGCGTCGCCATTATCGACAGCGATCACGAGGCTCTGCGCGTCGCCCATGAGCTGGCCGCGCATTTCAAGCGCGACAGCGCCGTACGTGATCGTGAGCGTCGGCTGCCCCATGCCGAACTGGAGCTGTTCAGCCGCTCCGGGCTTTGGGGTATCAGCGTGCCCAAGGCATTTGGCGGCGCGGGCGTATCGAATGTCACGCTGGCGAAGGTCATTCGCCTGATCAGCGAAGCCGATGGATCGTTGGGACAGATCCCACAGAATCATTTCTACGCACTGGAAGTCCTGCGCGTGAACGGCAATCCTGAACAGCAAAAGCGCCTGTACGCCGAAGCCCTGGCAGGTTTCAGGTTCGGCAACGCACTGGCAGAACTCGGCACCAAAACCGCCCATGATCGCACCACGCGGCTGACTCGCGACGGCGATGGTTATCGCATCAACGGCCGTAAGTTCTATTCGACTGGCGCACTGTACGCACAGCGAATTCCCACCTCGGTGGTCGACGAAAATGGCGTGCAACAACTGGCGTTTGTGCCCGCCGACAGCGAAGGTCTGACAGTCGTTGACGACTGGAGCGGCTTTGGCCAGCGCACCACGGGCAGCGGATCGGTGGTGTTTGAAGAGGTTTTCGTCAGCGCCAGCGATGTGATCCCGTTTCAGAGCGCCTTCGAGCGGCCCACTACAGTCGGCCCGCTGGCGCAGATTCTTCATGCCGCCATCGACACCGGCATCGCTCGCGCCGCCTTTGAAGACGCGCTGCATTTCGTGCGCACTCGCACCCGGCCGTGGATCGATTCGGGCATCGAAAAAGCCGTGGATGACCCGCTGACCCTGCATAGCTTCGGCAAGTTGGGCATTCGTTTGTATGCCGCAGAAGCGTTGCTGGATCGTGCCGGTGAATTCCTGGATATCGCCCAGGCCGACAGCAGTGCGGAAAACGTAGCCGCCGCGTCCATCGCCGTCGCCGAAGCCCGAGCGATCAGCACCGAGATTTCCCTCGCCGCAGGCAGCACGTTGTTCGAACTGGCCGGCAGCCAGGCGACGCTGGCCGAACACGGCCTCGACCGCCACTGGCGCAATGCGCGGGTGCATACCTTGCACGACCCGGTGCGTTGGAAATATCACGCCATCGGCAATTATTACCTCAACGATCAGAACCCACCGTTGCGGGGGACCATCTGATGGCGAAGAAAAAGATCCTGCTCAACGCGTTCAACATGAACTGCATCGGCCATATCAATCACGGTTTGTGGACCCATCCGCGCGACAATTCCACCCAGTACAAGACTCTTGAATACTGGACCGAACTGGCGCAATTGCTGGAGCGCGGCCTGTTCGATGGCTTGTTCATTGCCGACATTGTTGGCGTGTATGACGTGTACCAGAACTCGGTGGACGTGCCGCTCAAGGAGTCGATCCAGCTGCCGGTCAACGACCCGCTGCTGCTGGTTTCGGCCATGGCCGCCGTCACGAAAAACCTCGGTTTCGGACTGACCGCGAACCTGACTTACGAAGCGCCGTATCTATTCGCACGCCGCATGTCGACGCTGGACCACCTAAGCCGTGGTCGAGTGGGTTGGAACATTGTTACCGGTTACCTCGACAGCGCCGCCCGGTCCATGGGTTTGAACGAGCAGGTCGAACATGATCGCCGCTACGATCAGGCCGACGAATACCTGCAGGTTTTATACAAACTCTGGGAAGGCAGCTGGGAAGACGACGCCGTGCTTAACGATCCGCAACAGCGGATTTACGCGCAGCCGGACAAAGTCCACAAGGTGCGGCACAAGGGCGAGTTTTATCAGGTTGAGGGTTATCACCTGTGCGAACCGTCGCCGCAGCGCACGCCGGTTTTGTTTCAGGCTGGCAGTTCCGAGCGGGGTTTGCAGTTCGCCGGCAGTCACGCCGAATGCGTATTCATCAGTGGCCAGAACAAGCCTGCGACTCGCGAGCAAGTCGATAAAGTTCGCGCCAGCGCCGAGGCCGCCGGGCGTAATCCAGACGACATCAAAGTGTTCATGGGCCTCAACGTGATCGTCGGCGCGACTGAAGCCGAAGCCCGGGCCAAGCATGCCGAATACCGCGAGTTCGCCAGCGCCGAAGCGGGTGTGGCGCATTTTGCGGCGTCCACGGGCATCGATTTTTCCGAATACGAACTGGACGAGCCGATCCAGTACGTGAAAAGCAACGCCATTCAGTCGGCCACGAAAAACCTGAAAAACAACGACTGGACCCGGCAAAAACTCCTCGACCAGCACGCGTTGGGCGGGCGCTACATCACGGTGATCGGCTCGCCCGCGCAAGTGGCCGACGAGTTGGAATCCTGGATCGCCGAAACCGGCCTGGACGGCTTCAACCTGACCCGCATCGTCACCCCGGAAAGCTACGCGGATTTCATCGATCTGGTAATCCCCGAACTGCAACGCCGTGGCTCGTACAAAACCGCCTACGACAACGGCAGCTTGCGGGAAAAGTTGTTTCCCGAGGGCGGCGCGCGGTTGCCGGAGCGGCATGTGGGGGCGAGTTATCGGCACTGAAGAACGCTCTCGTAGGACCGGCTTTAGCCGGGAGGAGGTCGGTACATCCAATGGGTTTGTATCGTCCGCAATGCAGACCTCCCGGCTGAAGCCGGTCCTACGACCCGACTTTGCTCCACCGAATCCGTAAGACCAAACAACACAAAACCTAACCTTGCAGCGCACCGGAATATCACCATGAGCAAACTGATCGCTACCCTGGCCTTGAGCCTGTTGACACTCACCGCCCATGCCGCCGACCAGCCCTTGAAAGTCGGCACCACGGCAGCCTTCGCCATTCCGCTGGAAGCGGCTGTCGAGGAGGCCGGCAAGCAAGGCCTGAAGGTTGAGCTGGTTGAATTCACCGACTGGATCGCGCCCAACGTCAGCCTCGCGGCGGGCGATATCGACGTGAATTACTTCCAGCACATCCCGTTCCTGACCAACGCCAACGAAGCCGCCGGTTTCAATCTGGTGCCTTATGCGCCGGGGATCATCAACAACGTCGGGCTGTATTCGAAAAAGTACAAAAGCTTCGATGAGTTGCCCACCGGCGCTACCGTGGCCATTGCCAACGACCCGATCAACAGCGGGCGCGGCCTGCAATTGCTGGCCAAGGCGGGCTTGATCACCCTTAAGCCGGGCGTAGGTTTCAAGGCCACCGAAGAAGACATCACCGCCAACCCGAAGAAGCTCAAGCTGATTCAGGTCGAAGCCGTGCAATTGGTGCGTGCTTATGAAGACGCCGATCTGGTGCAGGGTTATCCCGCTTATATTCGCCTGGCGAAAACCTTCGATGCGTCCTCGGCGATTCTGTTCGACGGCCTCGATCACCCGGAATACGTGATTCAGTTCGTGATCAAGCCTGACCACAAGAACGACCCGCGCCTGGCCAGGTTCATCGACATCTATCAGCACTCGCCGGTGGTTCGCGCAGCGCTGGACAAGGTCAATGGCAAGCTCTACCAAGCTGGCTGGGAAGGCTGATATGAATGCCACCGTGCAACGCCAACTGCCACTCGAAGCCACGGGCGCAGCGCATTCGGCATATCACGCCGAGCTGCACGCCGACCTGAATCGCGCTCACGTGCGCTTCATCAATCTGGGCAAGACCTATCAAGGCCAGCAAGGTCCGGTCGATGCCTTGCAGAACATCGACCTGGCAATTCAGCGCGGCGAAATCTTCGGCATCATCGGTCGCAGCGGCGCGGGTAAATCGTCACTGATCCGCACCATCAACCGTCTTGAGCAACCCAGCAGCGGCCGGGTGCTCATTGATCAGACTGACATTGGCGAGTTCAACGAAGACAAGCTGGTGGAGCTGCGCCGGCGGATCGGCATGATCTTCCAGCACTTCAACCTGATGTCGGCCAAGACCGTGTGGCAGAACGTCGAGTTGCCGTTGAAGGTCGCGGGTGTGCCCAAGGAGCAGCGCCAGCGCAAAGTCACCGAACTGCTGGAGCTGGTGGGCTTGCAAGACAAGCACAAAGCGTATCCCGCGCAGCTGTCTGGCGGCCAGAAACAGCGCGTCGGCATTGCCCGCGCGCTGGTGCATGACCCGGCGATTCTGCTCTGTGACGAAGCGACTTCGGCGCTGGACCCGGAAACCACCCAGTCGATTCTCGGCCTGCTGCGCGAAATCAATCAGCGGCTGGGCCTGACGGTCATTCTCATCACCCACGAGATGGCGGTAATTCGCGATATCTGTGATCGCGTCGTGGTGCTTGAACAAGGCCGCGTCGTCGAGCAAGGCCCGGTCTGGCAGGTGTTCGGCGATCCGCGTCACGAGGTCAGCAAAACCTTGCTCGCGCCGCTACAACACGGCGTTCCCGAAGACCTGCAATCGCGCATTGCTGCGCAGCCGCAGCAACCGGGGGCAGCCGTGGTGCTGGATCTGCACTTCACCGGCGAGACCGGCGCTGAACCGGATCTGGCCGCGCTGTTCGGCGCATTGGGCGGGCGCGTCAGCCTGTTGCAAGGCGGCGTCGAACGTATTCAGGGTCGCGCGCTCGGGCATCTGCTGCTGTCGATTGCCGACTCGCCGCATTCGCGTGAAGAACTGCTGATCAGGGCGCGCAAACAGGCGCAACACGCGGAGGTCATCGGCTATGTGGTTTGACCGTTTGCTACAAGGCACTATCGACACCTTCCTGATGGTTGGCGTGTCCTCGCTCATCGCGTTGCTGCTGGGCATCCCGCTGGCGGTGATTCTGGTCACCAGCTCCAAAGGCGGCATCTATCAGGCACCGGGCTTGAATCGTGTACTGGGCGGTTTTGTGAACCTGTTTCGCTCGATCCCGTTTCTTATTCTGATGGTGGCGCTGATCCCCTTTACCCGGCTGATCGTTGGCACGACGTATGGCGTGTGGGCCGCAGTGGTACCGCTGACCATCGCCGCCACACCGTTCTTCGCCCGCATCGCCGAAGTCAGCCTGCGCGAAGTCGATCACGGTTTGATCGAAGCTGCCCAGGCCATGGGTTGCCGACGCTGGCACATTGTCTGGCACGTGCTGTTGCCTGAAGCGCTGCCGGGGATTGTCGGCGGCTTTACCATCACGCTGGTAACGATGATCAACTCGTCGGCCATGGCCGGCGCAATCGGCGCGGGCGGCCTGGGCGACATTGCTTATCGCTACGGCTATCAACGCTTCGACAGCCAGGTGATGCTGACCGTGATTGTCCTGCTAGTGGTGTTGGTGGCGGTGATTCAGCTGGGCGGTGATCGGCTGGCGCGAGGCTTGAACAAGCGCTGAGTGGGGTATATTCACGGCATCAACTGCCTGGAACGACCCGCCATGAAACTCGCACCGCAGGATCTCGCGCAGATTACCGAGACCACCGTTGGCCACTACAACCAGGTGGCCGACGCGTTTCGCGAAGGCACCCGCGACCACGATGTCAGCCAGAACATCGCTGCGTTGCTGCGCCATATAGAAAGCCAGGCGCCGTGGCAGATCCTGGATTTCGGCTGCGGGCCGGGCCGCGACTTGAAGACCTTCACCGCCATGGGCCACATCGCCGTCGGCCTGGACGGCTCGGAGCGCTTCGCCGAAATGGCCCGCGCCGAGACCGGTTGCGAAGTCTGGCAGCAGAGCTTTCTCGAACTGAATCTTCCCGCAGAACGCTTCGATGGCATCTTCGCCAACGCCGCGTTATTCCATGTCCCGAAGCAAGAACTGCCACGGGTGCTGCAACAACTGCACGCCACCCTGAAACCCGGCGGCGTCCTTTTCAGCTCCAACCCACGCGGCGAAAATCGTGAAGGCTGGAACGGCCCGCGTTATGGCTCATACCACGATCTTGAGGCGTGGCGCGGCCTGCTGATCGAGGCCGGATTCAGCGAGTTGGAATATTACTACAGACCTGAAGGCCTGCCGCTGGAGCGGCAGCCGTGGCTGGCGAGTGTTTGGCGGCGATAGACGGATGACTGTGGGAGCCCCACTGTGGGAGATTCTATGTTTGAGGGCAACCCACAGATGCCGCAGATGTGGCGTCTGCACCGACGCCTTCCCGGATAAATCCGGTCCCACGGGATGACCGCATTTCACCTGTGGGAGCGAGCTTGCTCGCGAAGGCGGCGACCAGAAACATTCGCGAGCAAGCTCGCCCCCACGGGTTCCATTTCAGACCCGTATCTACAGGCAATAAAAAACCGCCCCGAAGGGCGGTTTTTTTTAGCTAATCCGAATCTTACAGTTTCGGACCCGCTGCCTTGATTGCGTCGCTCACTTCAAACTTCTTGAAGTTCTCGATGAACAGGCTGGCGAGTGCCTTGGCCGATTCGTCGTAGGCAGCCTTGTCAGCCCAGGTGTTGCGCGGGTTGAGCAGGTTGGTTTCAACGCCCGGTACGGTCAGCGGCACGTCGAGGTTGATGGTGTCCAGGTGTTCGGTGGCTGCGCCGATCAGTGCGCCGCTCTGGATGGCTGCAATCACGCCACGAGTGGTCGGGATGTTGAAGCGTTTGCCGACGCCGTAGCCGCCGCCGGTCCAGCCGGTGTTGACCAGGTAAACCTTGGAGCCGAAACCGCGGATGCGCTTGATCAGCAGCTCTGCGTATTCGCCAGCCGGACGCGGGAAGAATGGCGCGCCGAAGCAGGTGGAGAAGGTCGACTTGATGCCGCTGCCCGAACCCATTTCAGTGGAGCCCACCAGCGCGGTGTAACCCGACAGGAAGTGGTAAGCCGCTTGTTCTTCGCTGAGGATCGACACGGGTGGCAGGACGCCGGTCAGGTCGCAGGTCAGGAAGATCACAGCGTTCGGCTCGCCGCCGAGGTTCAGCGGTGCGCGTTTTTCGATCAGTTCACGCGGGTAAGCGGCGCGGCTGTTCTGGGTCAGGCTGTCGTCGGCGTAGTCGGCTTTCTTGGTGACCGGGTCGAGAACCACGTTTTCCAGGACGGCGCCGTGCTGGATGGCTTTCCAGATGACAGGCTCGTTCTTCTCGGAGAGGTCGATGCACTTGGCATAGCAACCGCCCTCGATGTTGAACACCACGCCAACGCCCCAGCCATGTTCGTCGTCGCCGATCAGGTAACGGCTTTCGTCAGCCGACAGGGTGGTTTTGCCGGTGCCGGACAGGCCGAAGAACAACGTGACGTCGCCCTCTTCGCCCATGTTGGCCGCACAGTGCATTGGCAGCACGTCGACCGCTGGCAGCAGGAAGTTCTGTACCGAGAACAGCGCCTTCTTCATTTCACCGGCGTAACGCATGCCGGCGATCAGCACTTTCTTGGCTGCGAAGTTGATGATCACGGTGCCGTCGGAATTGGTGCCGTCACGCTCTGGCTCGCAGACGAACCACGGGGCGTTCTGGATCTGCCACTCGTCCTTGCCACCAGCGTTGTATTGTTCAGGATTGATGAACAGGCAACGGCCGAACAGGTTGTGCCAGGCAGTTTCAGTGGTCATCTTGACCGGCAGGTAGTGCGCCGGATCAGAGCCTACATGAACGTAGGAAACGAAACTTTCGCGCTCGCCCAGGTAAGCGGCAACGCGGTCCCACAAGGCGTCGAACTTGTCCGCCGGAAACTTGCGGTTGATAGGGCCCCAGGCGATAGCGTCCTGGGTGCTCGGCTCTTCAACAATGAAACGATCAACCGGCGAGCGGCCAGTACGATGGCCTGTTTTCACAACCAGAGCGCCAGTATCGGAAAGTTCGCCTTCGCCGCGGGCAAGAGCTTCCTTGACCAGTTCGTCGATGCTCAGATCGGTGTACACAGCGTTATTGGTTTGCGTCATGAGGGTCCCCGTCGGCCAGTGGCCGAGTGCTCCAAACGGTTTTGTAGTAAAAAAACAACCACTACTACAGCGGAAAAGTGGGCCGGATTATGCCAGAAAAGCCTAAAAAAAGTAGGGTCCTCCTGTCAGAAGAACGACACCGTGGTTCCAAGCGTGTCACAACGTGGTTACGTGCCTGTTTAATGACGCGTATCAGAGGGCGAATCCACACCGCCGCCCGCGAACAACTGCGCGATGTCGGTGGCATCGAACAAATAGCGTTCATTGCAGAACTGACAATCGATCTCCACCGTTCCGTTGTGCTCGATGACCAACTGCTGCGCGTCTTCCAGCCCGAGGCTGACCAGCGCGTTGGCGGAGCGCTCCCGTGAACAGCTGCAACGGAAGCAAATCGGTTGCATCTCGAACATCCGCACCGGGTCCTGGTGAAACAGCCGGTGCAGCACGGTTTCATTGTCCAGGCTCAACAACTCTTCCGCTGTGAGAGTACTGGCCAGCGTGGTCACGTGTTCCCAGCTGGCGTCGCGCTCTTCGGAATCGGTGATGCGTGCGGCGGGCAACTGTTGCAATAGCAGGCCTCGGGCGCGATGGCCGTCAGCGCGCAACCAGAAACGTGTGCCCAACTGCTCCGACATCACGAAGTAGCTGGAAAGGCTCTCGGACAGGTCGGCGCCGTCCAGGGCGACAATGCCTTGATAGCGTTTGCCCTGCCGTGGATCGACCGTCAGGGTCAGCGAGCCATCGGGCATCAGGTCCTGCAGGCCGGCGCCCGGCAGGATCTGCGACTCCTCATAGCGAGCAATACCGCGCAGCTCGCGCTCGCTGGAGCATTCAACCATCAACAACGGGACGGCTCCGCTGGAACGCGCCTGAAGAATCAGCAAACCTTCGAATTTCAAAGTGCCTACCAGCAACGCAGCGGCAGCCATCAGCTCGCCGAGCAGCTGCGCGACGGGCTCCGGGTACGGATGCTTGGCGAGTACTTCAGCATAGCTGCGTTCCAGCGCGACCAGCTCGCCGCGCACGTCGGTCTCGTCGAAGATGAAGCGCTGGGTGTAGTCGATATCCGGGAAATCATGCATAGGGAAAGAGGTATCTGAAGTGATGACAAAAATGATGACAAGCGTCTATAAAGCGCCGTTTCGCACTTTAGTGGTGCGACTTGCCATGTCGATGAGGGGCATTTTATGGACTATCCCGCAGTCTTCCAAGCCAGGTGGAACATCAGCCGGCTCGTGTTGTGCAATTTAATCGCTATTGCCCTGTTGGGTATCTGGATGTGGCCGACCGGCCATGCACTCTTTACCCGTTTCGATGAATGGCTGTTCCATCTGCTCAACGAACCGCTGGAGCAGAACGCAGTGTGGCTCGACATCTGGACTGTCGCCAGTATGCGGCCTTTCGATGCGGTGGTCGGCCTGATCTTGTTGTCCTTGCTGATCAAGGGCGATTGGGTGTTCAAGGCCATTCCGGCGCGCGCGGCGCTATTTGGCTTTGTTGCGGTTCTGCTTTTGCTGTTGGTGATTCGCACGTTGTTTTCAAAATGGCTGGATCACAGCAGCCTGCAACATGACAGCCCCTCCATGGTGCTGACTGCGCCGGTTTTCCGGCTGGGTGAGAAGTTACCGGTGGTTAATCGCTTGAGTGTGGTGCGCGACAGCTAGGCGATCTGTAGGAGCGAGGCTTGCCCGCGAAGAACTTGACGCGGTGAGTCTGGTTCACCGAGGCGCCCGATTCGCGGGCAAGTCGGAACGCCGCCCGCTCGCTCCTACAGAGGACTCAATCATCATTACTCGAACCACGGAACTGAAACAGCTGCCGGCGTTGCTTCTTGCTCGGCTTGCCGTCGGTGGTCATGCCCAGGTTGCCTGCCTTGCGTTGTGCAGCGGCGTTTTCCCGCTTGGCGATGCTTTCCGGGGTTTCGCTGTACAGCGTCTGCGCTTCCGGAGCGCCGCGGCGCACGGTCGATAGCGCCTGCACCACCACCGTACGTTCCTCAAAACCGATGCGAACCAGGATCTCGTCGCCGATGTGCGGCTCCTTGCCGGGCTTGCAACGCTCGCCCCGACAATGCACCTTGCCGTTCTCGATAGCGGCTTTGGCGAGCGCACGGGTTTTAAAGAATCGCGCCGCCCACAACCATTTATCCAGACGAACTTTGTCGTCTTCTTCTGACTTTTGTGCCATATGAATTCCTTAACTAAGCCATAGTCAGAACTGTACTACGTCAGGCGCGATACGCCAGTAATACGATTACCGGCGTCAACATCCTCGTCTCCCCACCAGTCTTTCTCTTTATGGAGTGCGATATGACTGAATTTCCTTCGTCATTGACCTCACCTAAAGTCGGCTGCGAGGGCTGCAAAAACAGCCCCGAACTCGACTTTTCATTTGCATTCGCCTACCAGCCCATCGTGGATTTGCGCGATCAGTCGGTTTTTGCTCATGAGGCATTGGTGCGAGGCATCAAGGGTGAAGGCGCGCTGTCGGTGCTCAGTCAGGTGACCGACCAGAACCGCTATCGCTTCGATCAGCTGTGTCGCATGCATGCCATCGCTGGGGCTGCCGCGCTGGGCATGAACGAACGGCTGTCGATCAATTTTCTGCCCAACGCGGTCTATCGCCCAGAGCTGTGCATTCGCAGCACGCTGGAGGCCGCTCGGACCCATAACTTCCCGCTGGACCGCCTGATTTTCGAGACTATTGAAGCCGAACACCTCGATAACAATCGCCATTTGACCAATATTCTGCGTGAATACCGCGAATTCGGTTTCATGACGGCGATTGACGATTTCGGTGCCGGCTATTCAGGCCTGGGGCTGCTGGCGGATTTTCAGCCGGACCTGATAAAACTCGACATGCATTTAATTCGAGATATTCACCGCGATCGCGTTCGTCAGGCTATCGTTCGTGGGGTTGTCACAATGTGTACGGAGTTGGGGGTTACAGTCATCGCCGAAGGCATCGAGTGTGCCGAAGAGCGAGACTTCCTCGCCGACTGCGGGATTTTTCTGATGCAAGGCTTCTGGTTCGCCAAACCTGCATTCAAAGCATTGGCCCAGGTTGATCCTGGTGCCTGGCAGACAGCGTGAGTAGTACGGAATCTCTTTGAAAACATTTGATCATCTGACTGTCATCGGCCTGCGCGAGTGGGTGGCGCTGCCTGACTTAGGGGTAGCTGGCCTGCGGGCGAAAATCGATACCGGTGCAAGCACCTCAAGCCTGCATGCCACGGAAATCGAACCTTTCGAGCGCGATGGCCAGAAATGGGTTCGCTTCAACGCTCACTTGGGTACGGTCGTTCAGTTGCGCCATCGCCGTTGCGAAGCGCTGCTGGTCGCGATGAAAACCATTAAAAGCTCCAACGGCCATGCGCAGGTACGCTACGTCATTCGCACCACCCTGGCTTTGGGTGATCGCGTCTGGCCGGTGGAATTCACGCTGGCTTGCCGCAAAGCAATGCGCTATCGCTTGCTGCTCGGATCCAACGCTTTGATCGACGGCCAACTAGTCGTCAATCCCGGCATTACTTATGTTCAGGACAAGCCGGTATTTCCGGCCTCGACTACCTCTGCCACAGGTGCTGCATGAAGATCGCTGTGCTGTCGCGTAACCCGCGTCTGTATTCAACCCGTCGTCTGGTCGAAGCTGGTATTGAACGCGGCCATGAGATGGTGGTGATCGACACCCTGCGCGCCTATATGAACATCGCCAGCCACAAGCCGCAGATTCACTATCGCGGCAAACCGCTGGAAGGTTTCGACGCGGTGATCCCGCGCATCGGGGCTTCAGTGACGTTTTATGGCTGCGCGGTGTTGCGCCAGTTTGAAATGATGGGTGTGTTCCCGCTCAACGAGTCGGTGGCCATCGCCCGCTCGCGGGACAAGCTGCGTTCGCTGCAATTACTGTCACGGCGCGGGATCGGCCTGCCGGTCACCGGTTTTGCTCACTCACCGGATGATATTCCCGACCTGATCCAGATGGTCAACGGCGCGCCCCTGGTGATCAAGGTGCTGGAAGGCACCCAAGGCATCGGCGTCGTGCTGTGCGAGACGGCAACCGCCGCTGAATCGGTGATCGAGGCGTTTATGGGCCTCAAGCAAGACATCATGGTTCAGGAGTACATCAAGGAGGCGGGCGGCGCGGATATTCGCTGCTTCGTGGTCGGCGACAAGGTCATCGCCTCGATGAAGCGTCAGGCCAAGCCAGGCGAGTTCCGCTCCAACCTGCATCGTGGCGGCAGCGCCAGCCTGATCAAGATCACCCCGGAAGAGCGCATGACCGCCATTCGCGCCGCCAAGGTCATGGGCCTGAGCGTCGCGGGCGTCGACATCCTGCGCTCCAATCACGGGCCGCTGGTGATGGAAGTCAATTCGTCACCGGGGCTGGAAGGTATCGAAGTCACCACCAGCAAGGACGTGGCCGGGATGATTATCGAATACCTGGAGAAAAATAGCGGCCCGCATATGACGCGGACTAAAGGGAAAGGCTGACGGCATCGTGATTGTGTAGGAGCCAACTTGTTGGCGAGGCGGTGTTTCAGATACCGCAGCTCGCGAGCAAGCTCGCTCCCACACACACGTCGTTTTAAACCGCATCCCTTGGCAACATCAGCCCCAGCGGCAGGCGCACTCGCGCTTCCAGCCCGCCACCTGAACGATTACGCAGTTCCACATTGCCGCCATGCATGGCAGCGATGCGCTTGACGATGGCCAGACCCAGACCGGTGCCTTTGCCGCTGCGGGCACGATCGCCACGGATGAAGGGATTGAAGATCACTTCCAGCTCCGATGGATCGATACCCGTCCCGCGATCCAGTACGCTCAGCACCACGTAGGGCGCATTGGCGTCGCCTGACACGTAAGCCGCCACTTCGATGCCATTCCCCGCATGATGCATGGCATTGCCGATCAGATTGTTCAGCAGGCGCTTCATCGACACCCGACGCAGCGGGAACGGCGGGATCGTTTCCAGGCACAAGCGAATCTGCTCTTCGGAGAGTTCCGGGTTGTTGTAGGGCGCAACCACTTCACGCACCAGATCACTCAGGTCGACTTCTTCGATTTCTTCGTCACGGCCGTCGCGGATGAACGCCAGGAACTGATCAAGAATGGCGTCCATGTCTTCGATGTCACGCACCATGCCCTCGGTCAGTTCGTTTTCATCTGTCATCAGTTCCAGCGACAACCGCAAGCGAGTCAGCGGCGTGCGCAGGTCATGGGAAACCCCGGCCAGCATCAGTTCCCGCTCCTGACCGGCCTGTTCGACGTCCTCGGCCATCTGGTTGAAGGCCCGGTAAACCTCGGTCATCTCGCTGGGCGTATCGCTCACCGGCAGGCGTACGCTGCGTCCTTGCCCGAGTTGGCGGGCGGCGAAGACCAGACGTTTAAGCGGCTGGTTGAGTTGCCGGACGAAAATCCAGGCGGACGCCGTGGACAGCAAACCAATGGCCAGGAACCAGCCCAGCACGCTCCAGATTTTCTGCCCGCGCAGTGGATGCGGATACAACGGGACTTTCAGCCAGCCGTCACCAAGGCTCGGCGCACGCACCCACAGGGCGGGCGGTGCGTGGACGCGCAAACGGACTTCGGTGTCGGCCCCCAGCTCGGCCTGCATCTGGCGCTGATAGATCTCGCTGTACGGCCAGTGCTGCTCGCCCTCCGGTACACCGCCGCCCACCACACGAATCAAGCCCGCTGCATCGGCAATCGCCTCGCGGTCGTCTTCTTTGGCCGCCCAATAGGCACGCAAGGTCAACGCCACGCCATGGCTGTATTGCCGGTCGACCAGCACGTCCTCATTCATCAGCAGATAAACCAGGGTCAACGCCTTGGAAAACAGCACGACGATGAGCACCAGCCAGAGGGTGCGGGAGAAAAAGCTTTGCGGAAACCAGAGCGGGGTCTTCATAACTGCAGCTATACACTTTGCAGGGCGAGCCAGGCTCGCAGGGTTTGCGAAACGCGAATGATGTCAAACGCAGGAACGCGAAAACCAAAACGTCGATAACCCCTTCAAGGGTTATCGACGTGACTGGCAGCGGCTTCGAGTAGCTGACGAAAACCGATTATCGATTACCGGCGCCATCAGGAACGAATACATAACCAACACCCCAGACGGTCTGGATGTAGCGTGGCTTGGACGGGTCCGGCTCGATCAGGCGGCGCAGACGGGAAATCTGCACGTCAATCGAACGCTCCAGAGCATCCCACTCCCGACCACGGGCCAGATTCATCAGCTTGTCGCGGGTCAGCGGCTCGCGGGCATGCATCACCAGCGCCTTGAGTACGGCAAATTCACCGGTGGTGAGCATGTGTACTTCTTCGCCACGCTTGAGTTCGCGGGTTGCCAGAGACAGCTCGTAGTCGCCGAAGCTGACCGACTCGTCTTCACTGCCCGGCGCACCAGGGACCGGCGCAGCCTGACGACGCAAGACAGCCTTGACGCGGGCCATCAGCTCATCGGGGTTGAAAGGCTTGGCGAGGTAATCGTCAGCGCCCAGTTCCAGACCCTTGATGCGGCTCAGCTCGTCGCCCTTGGCGGTCAGCATGATGATCGGAACCTGATTGTTGGCGGCGCGCAGGCGACGGCAGGCAGACAGGCCATCTTCGCCAGGCAGCATCAAGTCCAGAACCACAAGGTTGAACACCTCGCGCGCCAGCAGGCGATCCATTTGTTCGACGTTGGCCACGGCCCGGGCGCGATAGCCCTTGCTGGTGAAAAAACGTTCCAACAGGCTGCTCAATCCCGGATCGTCATCAACGATCAGGATTTTTTCGCCTTCAGCAGTTTGTGCAGTGCTGCTCATAGATGCTCCTTTGATCTCGGCGCGCATTATGGCGTAGCTGCTGTGATGCGCACCGTGTGCATTGTTAGCAGATTTTACCGGGGCCGCCACTGGCAGCTGTTTTCCGGCGCAAATAGAGCGGTTTGATCGGCTAATCCCCTAATCGGGCAGCGCTGGGTATAATGCGCCGCCCTTGAAGTCAGGCAACGCCTGAACATGGCAGTTCGCTAGCAACAGATTTTTTTGCTCACAACTCCAGGTGGTCTTATGGACAGCATTAACAGTCGCATCGCCGAAGAACTCGGTGTCCGCCCGCAACAAGTCGCAGCGGCCGTAGCGCTACTGGATGAAGGCTCGACAGTGCCCTTCATTTCCCGCTACCGCAAGGAAGTGACTGGCAGCCTCGATGACACGCAATTGCGTCATCTTGAAGAGCGCCTGCGCTACCTGCGTGAACTCGACGAGCGGCGCATCAGCATCCTTGCCAGCATCGAAGAGCAAGGCAAGCTGACCCCCGAGCTGGCCCGCGATATCAAACTCGCTGACACCAAGACCCGCCTCGAAGATTTGTACCTGCCTTACAAGCAAAAACGCCGCACCAAGGGCCAGATCGCGCTCGAAGCCGGCCTTGGTGAACTGGCTGACGGCCTGTTCAGCGACCCGAGCCTGACGCCGGAAACCGAAGCCGCACGCTTCGTGGACGCCGAAAAAGGTGTCGCCGATGTCAAAGCCGCGCTGGAAGGCGCCAAATACATCCTCATGGAACGCTTCGCCGAAGACGCGACCTTGCTGGACAAGCTGCGCAGCTTCCTCAAGCAGGAAGCGGTGATCAGCGCCCGGGTCGTGGCCGGCAAGGAAGAAGAAGGCGCCAAGTTTCGCGATTACTTTGAGCACGATGAGCCGCTGAAAAGCATGCCGTCGCACCGCGCGCTGGCGATTTTTCGCGGCCGCAACGAAGGTTTCCTCAGTTCGGCCATGAAGGTCGGCGAAGAATTGCCCGGCGCCATGCACCCTTGCGAAATGATGATCAGCGAGCGTTTCGGTCTGCAAAACCAGAACCGTCCTGCCGATAAATGGCTGGGCGAAGTGGTGCGCTGGACTTGGAAGGTCAAGCTCTACAGCCATCTGGAAACCGACCTGTTCGGCGAACTGCGCGAAGGCGCGGAAACCGAAGCGATCAATGTGTTCGCCCACAACCTGCATGACCTGCTGCTCGCCGCTCCGGCCGGCCCGCGCGCCACCTTGGGCCTGGACCCAGGCCTGCGCACCGGTTGCAAGGTCGCGGTGGTCGATTCCACCGGCAAGATGCTGGACTACGCCACGGTTTACCCGCACGTGCCGAAGAACCAGTGGGATCAGACCATCGCCGTGTTGGCTGCGCTGTGCGCCAAGCATTCGGTGGACCTGATCGCCATCGGCAACGGCACGGCCAGCCGTGAAACCGACAAGCTCGCCGCCGAACTGATCAAAAAATACCCAGGCCTGAAAATGACCAAGGTCATGGTCTCCGAGGCTGGCGCTTCGGTGTATTCGGCGTCGGAACTGGCCGCCAAGGAATTCCCGGATCTGGACGTGTCGATCCGTGGCGCGGTGTCCATCGCCCGTCGCTTACAGGATCCGCTGGCCGAATTGGTGAAGATCGATCCGAAGTCCATCGGCGTCGGCCAATATCAGCATGACGTTTCGCAGCTCAAGCTGGCCCGTGGCCTGGACGCTGTGGTCGAAGATTGCGTGAACGCGGTTGGCGTCGACGTGAATACCGCTTCGGTTGCCCTGCTGGCGCGGATTTCCGGCCTCAACACCACGCTGGCGCAGAATATCGTCGCTCACCGCGATGAAAACGGTGCGTTCAAGTCCCGTGCGGCGCTGAAGAAAGTCCCGCGTCTGGGCGAAAAAACCTTCGAACAGGCGGCGGGTTTCCTGCGTGTGATGAACGGCGACAATCCGCTGGATTCCTCGGCGGTTCACCCGGAAGCGTATCCGCTGGTCAAGCGCATCGCTGCTGAAACCGACCGTGATATCCGCTCGCTGATCGGCGACGCCAGTTTCCTCAAGCGTCTGGACCCGAAAAAGTACACCGACGAAACCTTCGGTCTGCCAACGGTCACCGACATCCTGCAAGAGCTGGAAAAACCGGGCCGTGATCCACGTCCGGAGTTCAAGACCGCCGAGTTCCAGGAAGGCGTTGAAGACTTGAAAGACCTGCAACTGGGCATGATCCTCGAAGGTGTCGTCACCAACGTCACTAACTTCGGTGCGTTCGTCGATATCGGCGTACACCAGGACGGTCTGGTGCATATCTCGGCGCTGTCCGAGAAATTCATCAAGGACCCGCGTGAAGCGGTGAAAGCGGGCGACGTGGTCAAGGTCAAGGTCATGGAAGTGGACATCCCGCGCAAACGCGTCGGATTGTCGATGCGCATGAGCGACACTCCGGGCGAGAAAATCGACGGCGCTCGCGGCGCACGGCCGGGCTCGGCCCCGCGTCAGCAGCAGAGCAGCGCGCCACGCAAGGAAACCCAGGCAGCAGCCCCGGCGAACAACGCCATGGCTTCGCTGTTCGCCAACGCCAAACAACTGAAGAAGCGCTGATGGACATTCCTGAAGGCCTTACCGAAAGCGCGTATTTTCGCGCCATCGGCTGCCAGTTGCGGCGGCTCGACGTCGGCGTTGCCGAAGTGGCGCTGCCGCTGGAGCCGCACCTGCGCAATCGCGGCAACGTGATGCACGGCGGCGCGATTTTCAGCCTGGTCGATATCGCCATGGGCCTGGCTTGCTCCAGTTCCCATGGCTTTGATCAGCGCAGCGCGACCATCGAATGCAAGATCAACTACGTGCGCGCGGTCGCTGAGGGCGAAGTCCTGTGCATCGCCAAGGTGCTGCATGCGGGCCGTCGCACACTGGTCGTCGAAGCCGAAGTGGTCCAGGGCGACAAACTGGTCGCAAAAGCACAAGGCACGTTCGCTGTGCTCTAGCTGTCACCCCCGGATTTGAGTTAATTTCGGCGTTGCGAAAGCGGCGTCGGAATTTTCCGGGTTCGCTGTGGCCAGAATGGGCAACGGGTAATGGCGTTTTCGAACCAGGCTCTGTACGAACTATCTATAGGGCGCAAAACCAGGCGACAACGCCAGTTCCCACCTCACCCTTGTACACCGGCATGTCCACCCCCATATTGGGGCGACTGACGCGTGAAGGAATCCAACTTGAGCGAACTTCTCAACCGCCGCCTGGCTTTGCTTGGCGAGCGCACTAACCTCTCTCTGCTGGAGCAGTGCCTGCACGGTATTGAGCGTGAATGCCTGCGCGTGACCGGCGAAGCACGCCTGGCCCAGACGCCTCACCCTGAAGAGCTGGGCGCTGCGCTGACCAACAGCCTGATTACCACTGACTATTCCGAGTCGTTGCTGGAGTTCATCACGCCCGCGCTGGCTGATCCGGCGGCCACCCTGGAAAGCCTCGACAAGATCCACCGATTTGCCTACAGCAAGCTGGGCAGCGAGTTCCTCTGGAGCCCGTCGATGCCTTGCCCGCTGCCTGCCGAAGAAGACATTCCGATTGCCTATTACGGCACGTCGAATATCGGCAAGCTCAAGTACGTGTATCGCAAGGGGCTGGCCCTGCGTTATGGCAAGACCATGCAGTGCATCGCCGGGATTCATTACAATTTTTCCCTGCCGGAAGCGGTCTGGCCGGTGCTCAAGCAAACCGAGCAGTTCGAAGGCAGCGCTCGCGAGTATCAGTCGCATTCCTACATTGCACTGATCCGTAACTTCCGCCGCTACAGCTGGTTGCTGATGTACCTGTTCGGCGCTTCGCCGGCCCTGGACGCTGGTTTCCTGCGCGGGCGAGCGCATCAGCTGGATCAGTTCGATGCCGACACACTCTATCTGCCGTACGCGACCAGCTTGCGTATGAGCGATCTGGGCTATCAAAGCAACGCCCAGGCTGGTCTGACGCCTTGCTATAACGATCTGCTCAGCTACACCGACAGCCTGCGCAAAGCGGTGGCAACGCCCTACGCGCCGTATGTCGAAATCGGCACCCACAAGGACGGCGAGTGGATTCAGCTCAACACCAACGTGTTGCAGATTGAAAACGAGTACTACTCCAATATCCGCCCGAAACGTGTGACCTACTCGGGCGAACGTCCGATTCAGGCGCTGGTTGCCCGTGGCGTGCAATACGTTGAAGTGCGCTGCCTGGACATCAACCCGTTCCTGCCGACCGGCATCGACTTGCAGCAATCGCGCTTCATCGATGCGTTCGTGCTGTATTGCGCCCTGCAGGAAAGCCCGCAACTGGCCAATAACGAGTGCAACAATGCTGCGTCGAACTTCCTGACCGTGGTCAAGGAAGGCCGCCGTCCGGGCCTGGAATTGAATCGCAATGACAGCACCATCGACCTGAAAGCCTGGGCGACCGAGCTGTTGGAGAAGATCAAACCGATCGCCCTGCTGCTCGACGAAGCGCAAGGCACTGACGAACACATCAAGTCGATCGCGGCGCAGCAATCGAAGGTCAACGACTCATCCCTGACCCCTTCGGCCAAAGTGCTGGCAAGCATGACCGAGCACAAGGAAGGCTTCACCGCATTCTCGATGCGCCAGAGCCAGCTGCATGCCGATTACTTCCGCAGCAACCCGCTGAGCGTCGAGGAGCAATCGAACTTCGAAACCCTGGCCCGAACCTCCATCGTCGAACAGGCCGAGCTGGAACAGACCGAAGAAGTGGTGGATTTCGATACGTTCGTCGGGGCTTATCAGGCGAGTATTCTGCGGATCAGTAACTGACCGATTCGCGGCATCAACCTGTAGGACCGGATTCATCCGGGAAGGCGACGGTTCAGCCAACAGACTTGCATCTGCCGAGCTGCCGTCTTCGGGAATGAATTTCCTCCTACAGGTTCATGATTACCCGTTTACAACGCCTTCTCGAAGATCTTCGAATTGCGCTGGTAGTTGTAGAGCGATGCCCTTGCCGCGGGCATGCGGTCGACAGTGCTTGGCTCGAAGCCGCGTTCGCGGAACCAGTGGGCGGTGCGGGTAGTGAGGACGAACAGGGTTTTCAGGCCCAGTTCGCGGGCGCGGGTTTCGATGCGTTCGAGCAATTCGTCGCCGCGACCGCCGTGGCGGTATTCCGGGTTCACCGCCAGACACGCCAGCTCGCCCGCGTCCGAATCGGCGATGCGATACAGCGCCGCACAGGCGATGATCAACCCCTCGCGCTCGACTACGCTGAATTGCTCGATCTCACGCTCCAGCACTTCGCGGGAACGGCGCACCAGAATGCCTTGCTCTTCCAGCGGCGTGATCAAGTCCATCAGGCCGCCGACGTCCTCGATGGCCGCTTCGCGTACCAGTTCGAATTGTTCCTGCGCCACCAGCGTACCGCCGCCGTCACGAGTGAACAGCTCGGTGAGCAGCGCGCCGTCTTCCACGTAGCTGACAATGTGGCTGCGCCCGACGCCGCCGCGACAGGCTTCGGCCGCCGCTTCCAGCAGCTCCGCCTGATAATTGGTGCCCAGACGCAGCATGTGCGCGGGAACCTGTTGCGGCCGCAGCTCGCGCACCAGGCGCCCTTGTTCATCAAGCAAGCCGGGCTCTTCGCCGAACAGCAGCAGCTTGTCGGCGCCCAGATCGATAGCAGCGCGAGTCGCGACGTCTTCACAGGCGATATTGAAAATCTCGCCGGTTGGCGAATAACCAATCGGCGACAACAGCACGATATGGCGCTCGTCCAGCAGGCGATTGATACCTTTGCGGTCGATTCGACGCACTTCGCCGGTGTGCTGGTAATCCACGCCTTCGAGCACGCCAATTGGCCGCGCCGTAACCAGATTGCCGCTGGTGACCCGCAGCCGCGAGCCCTGCATCGGCGAGGCGGCCATGTCCATGGACAGGCGCGCTTCGATGTCCAGGCGCAAATGGCCAACCGCGTCGATCACACAATCCAGGGTTTCGGCATCGGTAATGCGCAGGTTGCGATGAAACTTGGGCGTCAGGCCACGCGCTGCCAGACGGCTTTCGATCTGGGGTCGCGAACCATGAACCAGCACCAGACGCACGCCCAGGCTGTGCAGCAGCACCAGGTCGTGGACGATATTGCCGAAATTGGGATGTTCAACACCGTCGCCGGGCAACATCACGACAAAGGTGCGATCCCGGTGAGCGTTGATATAAGGCGAAGCGTGGCGAAGCCAGTTGACGTACTCGTGCATAACCTTGGGAGCCTGCGAGAAAAGATGGACGAAGGACAAAAACACTCACAACCGTGAAATGGTTATCGTCGGAACAGGCCTGGCAACACGCGCACTCTCCTTTTCTGGGTGGTCAACAGCGCCCGAGTCATTGCGGGCTCAAGCAATAATGTTCGATCAACTGGCTCAATAGACGCACAGTAGGCTGCAAGCGTGACATTTCAAGGTATTCGCCCGGTTGATGCGCGCACGCAATGTCGCCAGGGCCCAATACCAGCGTCTCGCAACCCAAACGCTGAAAATAAGCTGCTTCAGTGCCGAATGCTACCGCCTCGGCGCGATGTCCTGTAAGACGCTCGGCAACCCGCACCAGTTCCGCATCGGCGTCCTGTTCGAACGGCGGAGCCTCGGGAAACAGTGGCGCGTAATCGATTTTCACCTGATGCAGCTCCGCAAGCGGCTCCAGTTTTTGCCGGATCGCCGCGCGCAACACGCTTGGGTCCATGCCCGGCAACGGCCGCAGATCGAACTCCAGGGAGCATTGGCCGCAGATTCGATTCGGGTTGTCGCCGCCATGGATGCAGCCGAAATTCAGGGTTGGCGTCGGCACGCTGAACTGCGGATTGCGATATTCCAGCTGCCATTGCTGGCGCAGGATTTTCAGCGCGCTGATCGCATCGTGCATGGCTTCCAGGGCGCTGTGGCCCAAGCTCGGATCGGACGAATGGCCGCTGCGCCCGAGAATATCGATGCGCTCCATCATTACGCCCTTGTGCAGGCGAATCGGCTTGAGCCCGGTGGGTTCGCCGATCACGGCTGCGCGTCCCAGCGGCCGACCGGCTTCAGCCAGCGCCCGAGCGCCGGCCATCGAGCTTTCTTCGTCGCAGGTGGCGAGGATCAGCAGCGGTTGCCTGAACGGCTTGTCCAGCAGTGGCTGCACGGCTTCGATGACCAGCGCGAAAAAGCCTTTCATGTCGCAGCTGCCCAATCCTACCCAGCGGCCGTCAACTTCGGTCAGCTTCAGCGGATCGGTCTGCCACAACGCGCCGTCAAACGGCACGGTATCGCTGTGTCCCGCCAGCACCAGGCCGCCGGGGCCGCTGCCGAAACTGGCCAGCAGATTGAATTTTCCCGGCGAGACCTGCTGGATATCACAGGCAAAGCCCAGATCGCCCAGCCAGGTCGCCAACAGATCAATAACCGCGCGATTGGACTGGTCCAGGGAAGGCTGCGTGCAGCTCACCGAAGGCGTGGCGATCAGGGCGGCAAACTGGTCTTTCATGGACGGCAAGGACATCGATGATTCCTCAAAGCGGGTCAACACGCGGACCATCATAGGGCTATTGGGTGTTGGTAATAAACCGATCAAGGATGTTTGAAAGCGCTTTTATAGCCGTATCTCGTCGATAAGCCGCGCTGCCGGGAAGCAAGCGCTGTCCCGTTGGAGCGAGGCTTGCCCGCGAAAAACGATAATGAGGTAGTTCTGCCGCACCGCAGCGTCTGATTCGCGGGCAAGCCTCGCTCCAACAGAGAGACTGCAGAGCAGCTTTTATACTCGGCAAACCAGATCCGGCCTGTTACCGGCCATGTCCTGTACACTGCACGACCTCAGCAGCCACAAGACAACAGGCTGCGCCCCCGTTTTTAGTTATCAGCGTCTGGATTCCCGGCCATGCAGAAAGAAACAGAAATCAAACTCCGCGTCAGCCGCGAAACCCTCGCTGCACTGCGCGAACACCCGTTGCTGAAGAAACGCAACAAAAGTGGTTGGGAGCGTCTTGAGCTGTCCAACCAGTATTTCGACACGCCTGAGCGCGACCTGGCCAACGCCAAGGTTGCCTTGCGCCTGCGTCGTGATGGCGAGCAGATCATCCAGACCCTCAAGACGCGCGGGCAGAGCATTGCCGGCCTGTCGGAGCGCAACGAGTACAACTGGGATCTGCCCAAAGCCAAGCTGGATCTGAAAAAGCTCGATGGCGAATGCTGGCCGGAGCAACTGGCCGAGCTGGACAAAAAAACCATCAAGCCGCTGTTCACCACTGATTTCATCCGCGAGAAGGCGGAAATCGCCTGGGGGCGGGGTAAGGCCAAGGTGGTGATCGAAGCCGCACTGGATCTGGGCCAGGTTGTCGCGGGCAAGCAGAAGGAAGAAATCTGCGAGCTGGAGCTGGAATTGCGCGAAGGCGATCCGGCTGCGCTGCTGGAGCTGGCCGCCGAGTTGGCCCTGACGCTGCCGCTGATGCCGTGCGATATCAGCAAGGCTGAGCGCGGCTATCGCCTGTTCGACGCCAACAGTTATTCCCTGAGTCTGCCGACGCCACAACTGCACGCCGAAATGCCGCTGGACGACGCGTATTCCGCGCTGGCCTGGCATCTGTTGGGCAGCAGTCAGCGTCTGGCCGAGCAATATCGCTTCAATGGCCACTGGCGCTTGTTGCAGGACTGGGTCGCGTTGCTGGTTGAATTGCGTTCGCTGACCGGCAGCCTCGGTCAGGCCGCGCCGCGCTCTTCGTCGGCTGAACTGCGGACTGCCCTGGATGCGTTGCTGGAAGACTGGCGCCCGCTGGTGCAGGCCGGTCAGGAAGATGGCGATGTGCGCAACGCCGCTCACGAGCAGTTCCTGGAAGAAATGCAGGACACACGCTGGGGTTTGTTCTCGCTGAACACCTCCCGCTGGTTGCTGACCCGCAGCTGGACCGCCGAACGCAACAACCGTGGCAACCGCCAGGGCGCTGCGCAATTGGCCAGCTGGTTGCCGCGTCTGCTGGCTGACGAAGCGAGGGCCTTGCAGTTGGGTCGTTATCAGCAGCAGCCGGAAGATCTCGCCGAGCAACTGCCACGTATCGAGCGCATCCAGGCCTGGCTGCATCACGCCCGGGGCGCGCTGGATCTGCCTGAGCTGGATCGTCTGTTCGGCGAACTGAACAAGCTGGTGCACGTAGCTGAACAGCCGATCAGCGACGAAGTGCTGGACGCTCGTGTGCAACAGACCATCGTGGTGTTCCAGAGCCGCGCCTGGAAAACCTTGCTGCGGTTGTAAGCGCTGTTGCGACGCAAAACTCGTAGGACCGGCTTCAGCCGGGAGCAGCATATCCACCGTTGGGAATGCAGTGCTCCCGGATAAATCCGGTCCTACAGGATTTGCGTTCCCATTCAGAACGGGCTTTAAGCCCCCTGCTCCACCGACCCGATAAAGTTCGCCAACTCTGGCGTGCGCGGGTTGGCGAAGAGAATCTTCGGGTCGCCCACTTCGTGCACTTTCCCTTGATGCATGAACACCAGCTTGTCGCCGACTTCACGGGCGAAGCGCATTTCGTGGGTGACCATGATCAGCGTCATGCCATCGGCCGCCAGTTGCCGCACCACGCCCAGCACTTCGTTGACCAGTTCCGGGTCCAGCGCTGAAGTGATTTCATCGCACAGCAGCACTTTGGGTGACATTGCCAGCGCGCGGGCAATCGCCACGCGCTGTTGCTGGCCGCCGGACAGCCGATCCGGGAAGGCATCGAATTTCTCACTCAACCCGACCCGTTCCAGCATGCGTTTGGCCAGCTTGCGGGCTTCGTCGCGCGGCACTTTTTGTACGACTTGCGGCGCGAGCATGACGTTTTCGCCGACGCTCAGGTGCGGAAACAGGTTGAACTGCTGAAAGACCATGCCGACTTTCTGCCGCAACGTGCGCAGGTCAGCGCGAGCGGCATCCAGGTATTCGCCATCGACTTCGATAACGCCGTCATTGATCGACTCCAGACCGTTCAAGGTGCGCAACAGCGTGCTCTTGCCCGAACCGCTGCGACCGATGATCGCCACGACCTGGCCTTCCTCTACAGAAAGATCGATGCCCTTGAGGACGTGATGGTCGCCGTAATATTTATGCAGCGCGGAAATTCTAAGCAGAGGCATGCAGTCTCCTTTCCAGATAGCGGGCACTGAGCGACAAGGGGTAACACAGCATGAAATAACCCAACGCGACGAAGCCGTAGACCAGAAATGGCTGGAACGTTGCGTTGGCGAGCATGCCGCCGGTTTTAGTCAGTTCGGTAAAACCGATGATCGAAGTAACGGCCGTGCCTTTTACGACCTGCACCGAGAAGCCCACCGTCGGCGCAACAGCAATGCGCAGCGCCTGCGGCAGGATCACATAACGCAGTTGCTCAAGCGGTGACAGCGCCAGGCTCGCCGACGCTTCCCACTGGCCATTCGCAATCGACTCGACGCAGCCGCGCCAGATTTCGGCCAGGTACGCGCTGGTAAACAAGGTCAGCGCCAGCGCGGCGGCGGCCCAGGGCGAAATATCGAAGCCCAGCAGCGCCACGCCGAAAAACACCAGGAACAGCTGCATCAACAGCGGCGTGCCCTGAAACAATTCGATGTAGACCTTGGCCAGAACCCTTGGCGCATTGAGCTTGGAGATGCGCATCCACATGACCAGCAAGCCAATCGCGCCACCGCCAATGAACGCCACCAACGACAGTGCCAGCGTCCATTGCAGGCCGGTGAGCAGATTGCGCACAACATCCCAAAGGGTGAAATCCATCAGCCTTTCCTCGATATATAGCGACGCCCGATCCATGCCAGTAGCTGGCGAATCAGCAGCGCCATGCACAGGTAGATCACCGTGGTGATGATGTACGTCTCGAAGGAGCGGAAATTGCGCGACTGAATGAAGTTGGCAAAGAAGCTCAGCTCTTCAGTGGCAATCTGCGAACAGACGGCCGAGCCGAGCATCACGATGATGATCTGGCTACTCAACGCCGGCCAGACTTTGCCCAGCGCCGGGATCAGCACCACGTAGCGGAACGCCTCGAAGCGACTCATCGCCAGCGCTGCTGCGGCTTCCAGCTGACCCCGAGGAATCGCCTGAATGCCAGCACGGATAATCTCCGTCGAATACGCGCCGAGGTTGATCACCATTGCCAGGATCGCCGCCTGCCATTCGGAGATCTGAATGCCCAGCGACGGCAGGCCGAAGAAGATGAAAAACAGCTGCACCAGGAACGGCGTGTTGCGGATCAGCTCGACATACACCCCGAAAATCGCCGAGAACGGCTGGATTTTCCAGGCTCGTACGATTGCGCCGACGATGCCCAGGCCAACCCCGAGCACCGTGCCGATGGCAGTCAATTCCAGGGTGAACAACGCGCCTTTCAGCAGCAGATCAGCATTTTGCAGAACCGGTACAAAGTCGAAGTGATACGCCATTGGCTGATCCCTGGAGCTTTAATTAACAGAGGCAGAAACAGCGATCAGAGGTCAGCTGGCAAAGGCTGCTTGAGCCAGGTTTGCGAATTCTTTTCCAGCGCGCCGTCAGCCTTGGCGGCATTGAGGATCTCGTTGACCTTGCCCAGCAGCTCCGGCTGATCCTTGTTCACGCCGACGTAAACCGGGGAATCCTTGAGTTTCACTTTCAATTCAGGGATGCGCTTGGGGTTCTTCTCGCTGATAGCGACCATGACCACGTTGCCGCTGGCGATCAGGTCAGTCTGGCCCGCGAGGTAAGCCGCGATAGTGGAATTGTTGTCCTCGAAGCGCTTGATCGTGGCTTCTTTAGGCGCAACTGCACTCAACTCGATATCTTCGATGGCACCGCGCGTCACGCTGATGGTTTTGCCTTTCAGATCGTCAATGGTCTTGATCGACGCTTCAGGTGGGCCGAACACCGCAAGATAGAAAGGTGCGTAAGCGCGGGAGAAGTCGATGACTTTTTCCCGATCCGGGTTCTTGCCGAGGCTGGAAATCACCAGATCAACCTTGCCGGTGGTCAGGAACGGGATGCGGTTAGTGCTGTTGACCGGCGTCAGCTCCAGTTTCACTTTCAGCTGGTCGGCCAGCAGTTTGGCGGTATCGATATCCAGCCCGCGCGGCTTCATGTCGGTGCCCACCGAACCGAACGGCGGGAAGTCCTGCGGAACGGCGACTTTCAACGTGCCACGGGAAATCACGTCGTCCAGACCATTGGCATGAGCGGGAGTCTGGCTGAGTACGAGGCTGGCAAACAGGGCAGTGAGCAGGGCGCTGTAACGCTTGGTCATGTGAAGACTCCAGGGCGGACGAGAGGTGATCTGTTATTGGTCAGTGCACAGCCCATGCCATCCACTGAGTTACAACCAGAACCTGCGGCTTGCAGGCCGGTTTCGGTCTTACTGGTCTGAACAGTTACATTGCGCGCCGCCCTGCTTTGGCGCGCCCGCAAGCCGCGCCGCCCCAGGCCTGGGCGTTGCTTGCCTGATCGCGAAGATGGCTATAAAAGGAGGTTCTACTGGACTGACTGGCCTGAACAGTGATGCCACATAGCCCAATCGCCGTACCCGAATCCGCGTTGCGGGCCATTCGCAAATTGATTGCCGAGCAAGGCTATGCACCGGGCGACAGCCTGCCCTCGCAGCGTGATCTAGCCGTTCTGCTGGGGGTCAGTCGCGCATCGTTGCGTGAGGCTTTATCGTCGCTCAGCGCACTGGGCGTCATTAGTGTGCAGCCAGGCAAAGGCGTGTTCGTGCAGAAAATTTCTGAACCAGAACAGCGCACGAGCGGATTTTCCTGGCCTTTCGATGCACAAATATCACCTGCCGATACGTTTCAGCTGCGTTATGCCCTGGAAGGCTTCGCTGCCGGGCTGGCCGCTGTGACGCTGACCGCCGACGAGCGTGACGTGCTCGAAGATAACGTCGAGGCCATGCGCCTGGAGCTGCGCGCTGGCGATTTCGAAGCGGCGTCGCGACTGGATTTTGAATTTCACCGGCATATCCTCGTCGCCAGCGGCAATCAGGCCATGCTCGGCATCGTGACCGCTGGCGCGGATATTTTCCTGGAAAGCCAGAAGATGCCGTTCATCCGCGCTTCTAGGGCCATGGAAACCTGGCAGGAACACCGCAAGATCCTCCGCGCACTGGCCCGCCACGCCTCAGGCCCGGCCCAGAAAGCCATGCACGAACACATTCGGGGTGCGGCGCTGAGGACCGGGATCGTGTTTGTTTCGCCTTTAAGCTGAGCAGCGCTATAACCAGACTGATGGACAGCTATAGCCATACTCAATGACGTCTGGCTTCCTGAACGGGGCAAGGCCCGCTATGATGGGCCACGTTTTTTAGCCTACTAACTCGGAGAACTCCATGAGTAGCGACCTAATCAAGCACGTCAGCGACGCCAGCTTCGAAGCTGAAGTCCTCAAGGCTGAAGGTGCTGTACTAGTTGATTACTGGGCTGAGTGGTGTGGCCCATGCAAAATGATTGCCCCGGTTCTGGATGAGATCGCCGAAACCTACAAAGGCAAACTGACCATCGCCAAGCTGAACATCGATGAAAATCAGGAAACCCCTGCCAAGCATGGCGTGCGTGGTATCCCGACGCTGATGCTGTTCAAGAACGGCAACGTCGAAGCCACCAAGGTCGGCGCGCTGTCGAAGTCTCAGCTTGCCGCGTTCCTCGACGCTAATATCTGATGATCAAAGCCCCGCAAATTGCGGGGTTTTTTTCGGGCGGTGTACTAGACGCCTCGAAAATCAAGTGGTACATTCGGCCCCGCAACGGCTTCTCCGTTGCCCCCTGCTAGCCGTCGCCGACGCTCTCCTTTCGAATTAGTACGCGATCCTGTCGCCTTCTCTGCGGCGCGGCCTCATTAAGCCAAAAGCTTAATTTCCCCCTCCATACATGATTACGTCATTCCTATATGAACCTGACTGAACTCAAGCAAAAGCCGATTACCGATCTGCTCGAAATGGCCGAACAGATGGGCATAGAAAATATGGCCCGTTCGCGCAAGCAGGATGTCATTTTCTCCCTGCTGAAAAAGCACGCCAAGAGTGGCGAGGAAATTTCCGGTGATGGCGTGCTGGAGATCCTCCAGGACGGCTTCGGTTTCCTGCGCTCTGCAGACGCTTCCTATCTCGCCGGCCCGGACGATATCTACGTCTCGCCCAGCCAGATCCGCCGCTTCAATCTGCGTACTGGCGACACCATTGTCGGCAAGATCCGTCCACCTAAAGAAGGCGAGCGTTATTTCGCTCTGCTCAAGGTCGACACGATCAACTACGACCGCCCGGAAAACGCGAAGAACAAGATTCTTTTCGAAAACCTGACGCCGTTGTTCCCGACCATTCGCATGAAGATGGAAGCCGGTAACGGTTCCACCGAAGATTTGACCGGCCGTGTGATCGACTTGTGCGCACCGATCGGCAAAGGCCAGCGCGGCCTGATCGTTGCACCGCCAAAAGCGGGCAAGACGATCATGTTGCAGAACATCGCGGCCAACATCACGCGTAACAACCCGGAAGTGCATCTGATCGTTCTGCTGATCGATGAGCGCCCGGAAGAAGTAACCGAAATGCAGCGCACCGTGCGTGGCGAAGTGGTTGCCTCGACGTTCGACGAACCGCCAACCCGTCACGTACAGGTTGCCGAAATGGTGATCGAGAAGGCCAAGCGCCTGGTCGAGCACAAGAAAGACGTCGTTATCCTGCTCGACTCCATCACCCGTCTGGCTCGCGCCTACAACACCGTCATTCCTAGCTCCGGCAAGGTCCTGACCGGTGGTGTCGATGCCCACGCCCTGGAGAAACCGAAACGTTTCTTCGGCGCTGCGCGCAACATCGAAGAAGGCGGCTCGCTGACCATCATCGCTACCGCGCTGGTTGAAACCGGCTCGAAGATGGACGAAGTGATCTACGAAGAGTTCAAGGGTACGGGCAACATGGAGTTGCCTCTGGATCGCAAGATCGCAGAGAAGCGCGTGTTCCCGGCGATCAACATCAACCGTTCCGGCACACGCCGCGAAGAGTTGCTGACCGCCGACGACGAACTGCAACGTATGTGGATCCTGCGCAAACTGTTGCACCCGATGGACGAAGTCGCGGCTATCGAGTTCCTGATCGACAAGCTGAAGCAGACCAAGACCAACGATGAGTTCTTCCTGTCGATGAAGCGCAAATAACAGGCTGAACGGCTTCAAATGAATGGTGTCCTTATGGACACCATTTTTTTGCCTGATTTTTAAGAATCGAGACAAGGAGCGTCATGCACACATTCGGCAACCGGCGGGATATCGATGGCCTGCGCGCGCTGGCGGTTATCCCCGTCGTGCTCTTTCACTATGGTTTCGGCGCATTCAGCGGCGGCTTTGTTGGCGTCGACGTGTTTTTCGTCATCTCCGGGTTCCTGATCACCTCGATCATTCATCGTGAAATCAGCGCCGGTCGCTTCAGCTTTGTCGACTTCTGGGCGCGTCGCGCTCGACGCATCATTCCGGCCTTGAGCGTGGTGCTGGCCGCTACCTTGCTGGTCGGCTGGTTGCTGTTGACGTCCCATGATTATTCGCAACTGGGGCGCACCGTGCGTTATCAGGCGATGTTCATTTCCAACATCCTGTTCATGCGCCAGGACGGTTATTTCAACACGGCGTCGGACTTCAAACCCTTGCTGCACACCTGGTCGCTGTCGGTGGAAGAGCAGTACTACATCGTCTTCCCGCTGCTGATGGTGTTGGTCACGCGCTTCTTCTGCCATTGGCGCCTGATGTTGCTGGGCCTGCTGCTGGTGTCGTTCGGCCTGAATATCTGGAGCGTAAGCCGCGCACCGGACTCGGCGTTTTTCCTGCTGCCGATGCGCGCCTGGGAACTGCTCTGTGGCGCGATGCTGGCGGTCATGCCGGTTTCCCGAATCAAACTACGGCCTTGGGTTTACCAAAGCGTAAGTCTGGCGGGTCTGGCTGCCATTCTGATTGCAGTGTGCGGGTTCGACCGCAGCACGCCTTTTCCGGGCTGGGCGGCGTTGTTGCCGGTGCTGGGCGCCACGGCGTTGATCTGGTCTAACGGTCAGGCTCAAACGCTGGTCGGCAAGGTGTTGAGTACGCCACTATTGGTGGCAATCGGGTTGATTTCCTACTCGCTGTACCTCTGGCATTGGCCGGTATTCGTCTACGCCAATGCGATTTCCATCGATGGCATGCAGCGTCGGGAGTCGCTGTTCTGGATTGCGCTGTGCGTCGCCCTGGCGTGGCTGTCGTGGCGCTTCATCGAAATGCCCTTCCGCGAAAAACGCCTGCTGGCCGGACGCAAACCAGTGCTCGCCAGCGCAGCGCTGTGCATGCTGGTCGTGGCGATGGCCGGGCAAGCGGTGCGCTGGGGTGAAGGCTTCCCGCAGCGCTTGTCCGGGCAAGCCCGGCAGTACGCCGAAGCGCGTGACTGGCAACGCGGGCAAATGGATTGTCTGCTGCAGCGCGACAGCCCGGACTTGAGCGCAGCCTGTCGTTTCGGCGGCGATGCTGACGTGCCGCCGCTGCAACTGGTGTGGGGCGACAGCCATGCGGCGGCGTTGATGCCAGCGGTCAAAGAAGACGCCGAGCGCTTTGGCATTCCGGTCTGGCTGACCAGCCTGTCTGGTTGCATGCCGGTGCTGGGCATCGAATCCCGCCCGCAATGTCAGACCTTCAACCAGCAAACCCTGGCGCTGGTCGAAAAACAGAAGATCCGCGACGTCGTGCTCGCCGCACGCTGGAGCCTTTATCTGTATGGCGAGGAGGACGGCGACCAGGAACATATGACCTACCGCCACGAAAGCCGCGCCGCTGCCGAGCAGCATCTGGCTGACAACTTGCGCGCGACAGTGGCCAGCTTGCGTGCCGCCGGAGCGAACGTCTGGCTGTTCAAGGAAATCCCGCTGCAGCGCCAAGGCACTATCGCGCGACTCAGCAGCCTGGCGATGGTCGGGCGTTCTACGCTGCAAGTCGGCCGGCCGATTGCCGATCACCGCGAGCGTCAGCACTTTATCGACCAGCTATTCGCCAACCTTGCTGCGGCCGATCCCCATATCCACATCATCGACCCCGCGCCACTGCTCTGCGCCGAAGGCATCTGCCGCGCGGCCATCGATGGCTTTTCCCAATACAAGGACGAGAATCACCTGTCGGACCAAGGCGGCGAGCGGATGAAGCCGTTGTTTGCACCGATTTTCCTGAGTGAGAACGCAATGTGACAGGAATGTGGGAGCGAGCTTGCTCGCCAAAGCTATGTCCGAACGCTGCAATGCTGCACATGTAACGCCGTCTTCGCGAGCAAGCTCGCTCCCACACTGGTCGCGATCAGGTACGATACGAACCTATTTTATGAGTGGCCGGGTTAATGAAATTCAAGGATCTACGGGATTTCGTGCAGCAGCTTGAGCAGCGCGGAGAGTTGAAACGCATTCAGATGCCCATTTCCCCTGTCCTGGAAATGACCGAAATCTGCGACCGCACCTTGCGCGCCAAGGGTCCGGCATTGCTGTTTGAGAAGCCCGTTGGCTTTGATATTCCAGTGCTCGGCAACCTGTTCGGCACGCCCGAGCGCGTTGCCATGGGCATGGGCGCTGAAGAAGTCGGCGAGCTGCGGGAAATCGGCAAACTGCTGGCCTTCCTCAAGGAACCCGAGCCACCCAAGGGCTTGAAAGACGCCTGGTCCAAGCTGCCGATCTTCAGGAAAGTCATCGCCATGGCGCCCAAGGTCGTCAAGGACGCACCTTGCCAGGAGGTCGTCATCGAAGGTGATGACGTGGATCTGGGCATGCTGCCGGTGCAGACCTGCTGGCCCGGCGATGTCGCGCCGCTGATTACCTGGGGCCTGACCGTCACGCGCGGGCCGAACAAGGAGCGGCAGAACCTCGGCATCTATCGCCAGCAAGTCATCGGCCGCAACAAAGTCATCATGCGCTGGCTCAGCCACCGTGGCGGCGCGCTGGATTTCAAGGAGTGGTGCGCCAAACATCCCGGTGAACCCTTCCCGGTATCCGTGGCCCTCGGCGCCGATCCGGCCACCATCCTCGGCGCGGTAACGCCCGTGCCTGACAGCCTTTCCGAATACGCTTTCGCCGGGCTGTTGCGCGGCAGTCGTACCGAGCTGATCAAGTGCCGTGGCAACAACCTGCAAGTTCCGGCCAGCGCCGAGTTCGTCCTCGAAGGCGTGATTCACCCCGGCGAAATGGCCGATGAAGGCCCGTATGGCGATCACACCGGCTACTACAACGAAGTCGACAGCTTCCCGGTGTTCACCGTCGAGCGTATTACCCATCGGATCAAACCGATCTACCACAGCACCTACACCGGTCGACCACCGGATGAGCCGGCGATTCTGGGCGTCGCATTGAACGAAGTGTTCGTGCCGATCCTCCAAAAGCAGTTCCCGGAAATTACTGACTTCTATCTGCCGCCGGAAGGCTGCTCGTATCGCATGGCTATCGTGACGATCAAGAAGCAGTACCCAGGGCATGCCAAGCGTGTGATGCTGGGCGTGTGGTCGTTTTTGCGACAGTTCATGTACACCAAGTTCGTTATTGTCACCGACGACGACATTAACGCCCGGGACTGGAACGACGTGATCTGGGCGATCACCACGCGCATGGATCCCAAGCGCGATACGGTGATGATCGACAACACGCCAATCGACTACCTGGATTTCGCATCGCCGGTTTCCGGACTGGGTTCGAAAATGGGGCTGGACGCAACGCATAAATGGCCGGGCGAGACCACGCGCGAGTGGGGTCGGGTTATCGTCAAGGACGAAGCCGTCACACGCCGGGTCGACGACATCTGGAATCAGTTGGGAATAGATTGATGCGTGTAACCTTGCAGCCATCGGGCGCAGTACTGGAAACATTGCCCGGCGAGCGGATTCTCGATGCCGCGCAACGCCTGGGTTACGACTGCCCGCAAAGCTGTCGCAACGGCAATTGCCACGTCTGTTCGGCATTGCTGGCCCACGGCCGCGTGCTGCAGGCCGGTGAAGAATTGACTCATGGCGAAATCTACACCTGCCTCGCCGAGCCGCTTGAGGACTGTGAGGTCCTGTGGGACGGTGTGCTTGCCCTCGGTGAATTGCCGGTGCGCACGTTCGCCTGTCAGTTGAGTGAATGCGTGGAAGTCGGCGGCGACGTCTGGCGCGTGGGTCTGCGCGCTCCGGCGGGCAAGGCGCCGCGCTATCACGCCGGTCAGTATCTGATGATTCATCGCGACAACGGCGAAAAATCCGCCTTCTCGCTGGCCTCCGCGCCGGAAAGCGGTCGCGATCTGCAATTGCATGTGCTGGTTCGCGAAGCCAGCGCCCAGAGCCTGATCGAACAATTGCAGCGCAACACCATGGCTCGGGTTGAGCTGCCGTTTGGTGATACGCATCTGGCCGAACTGCCCGACGGCCCGTTGGTGTTGATCGCCGCCGGCACCGGCATGGCGCAAATGCAGAGCTTGATCGAGCACTGCCGCAGCAAGGGCTTCAGCCATCCCGTGCATTTGTATTGGGGCGTGCGTCGGCCGGAAGACTTCTACGAAATCCAGCATTGGGATGAATGGAAGAAGCTGCCCAACCTGTTCTTGCACAAAGTCGTCAGCGACCTGTGCGGTTGGGAAGGACGCTGCGGCATGCTGCACGAAGCGGTTCGTAGCGACATCGCCGATCTCGCGGCGGTACACGTCTATGCCAGCGGCTCGCCCGCCATGATCTACGCCACCCTCGACGCTTTGGTCAGCGCCGGAATGGAAGCACATCAAATGCGTGCCGACGTGTTCGCCTACGCGCCTCGCTCTTGAGCAGGGCAGCCAGAATCAGAAGCGCAGCCCGACGTTGACCATGAACGCAGAGGCGCCCAACAGGATCGCCTCGGCGTTGACCGGACCCAGATTGACCCCGACGCCGGGAATGATCACTGGCGCAATACCGTAGCGGTTCAGCGGAATCTTGTCGCGATACTCGCCCCGATAGCCATGCAAAAGCCCCCCGGTGACTTTCAGGTACACCGGATAAACGCTGCTATCAAAACGCTTGCCCGCGTAGCCATACACCGAGCGTTGGCCAAACGAGTTACGAAACGTCGCCCCGCCATAAACCAGCCCGGACGCCTCATTGCGCTCCAGCCCCAATAGATCCTGATGATTATTGTGCTCCGACGACGGCGAGAAATGCCGCGTATATGCACTGGTTTGTACCAGCCAGAACCCGTCTTTCTCGCCCGCTGATGCCTCGTCTGCCACGACCTGAGGCGCGAGCCAATACAGGGCCAGAAACAGCGCTAGCTGCAAATTCCCACCGACCTTCATGACGTGCTTCCTGGCAATAAACTCCGTGTGCAGCGTTATACCGAGCGTTGTGCGCCGCGGTAAGTTGAATGGTCTGAGGACTTTGTAGGAACGGTCCTTAAATTAAACGCGTACTGTAAGGGCGGCGTATCAGGTACGGCGTTTATCCGCCATGAGGTAACTTGGGTGGATTGCTAATTGCAGTAGATATGTCTATCTGTTTCAGTGTAGCTGCGTGACTGCTGCACTGCTCAGCCAGTCTGATACACAAGCATTCATTGGCGAACGCCATCCGTTCGCCCACGTCGTCCGCTCATATTGGGTTGAGCACGATCTGCTACAACTGGTGAAATATTCGCCAGGGGGGCCAAATGGGGAATCAAATCAATAGCTTGTCAGCGGCCGTGCATGACGGCCTGGGCCTGACCTATCCGCCGGTGATCGATCTGGGGCCGCAACTGACCCGCAAACAACTGCTCAGCTCGATGGAGCAGACCATGCAGCGCCATGAAGGCGGCCCGGTATGGCTGTTTGCCTATGGGTCATTAATCTGGCGCCCCGAATGCACCGCAATCGAACGTCAGCGCGGCCGGATTCATGGTTACCACAGAGGTTTATACCTGTGGTCCCACGAACATCGCGGTACGCCGGAAATGCCGGGGCTGGTCTTCGGCCTGGATCGCGGCGGCTCCTGCAGCGGCTTCGCCTACCGATTGCCGGAAGAAAATCTCGAAGAGTCGTTGCTGGCCTTATGGCAGCGGGAAATGCCCTTCCCTTCCTACCGGCCGCATTGGCTAAGCTGCCGACTGGCAGACGGTCGTCGGGTTCAGGCTTTAGGATTTGTACTGGAACGCCACCTGCCCAGCTACGCAGGCAACCTGCCGGACAGCGTGCTCAGCCAGGTGCTGGCCAGCGCCAGCGGACGCTACGGCACCACCCGCGACTACGTCGAACAAACCGCCAACGCCCTGCGCAGCCACGCCATGCCGGATCTGAATCTGGAGGCGCGGTTGAAGCGGTGTTGGGGGGTGTGTGACGTCGTCTGAGTTATGAATTTGTCGCAGCTAACGCCGATTCTGTAGGAGCGAGGCTTGCCCGCGAAGGTGCCGGTACATTTACCCGGCCTTCTAAGCCAGAACATTGCCTTCGCGGGCAATCTCCTCGCTCCAACAGATAGTGCAGCCCTCGCTTTAAGCCACCGCCTCACGTGTCGTACTCGCCACCTGCTTATGCCAAAGTGTTGGCAGCAGGAACACGATCGACATCACACATGCGATCAGCAGCAGGACAAAACCGCCGTCCCAGCCGAAGTGGTCCACGGTGTAGCCCATCAGCGCGCTGGCTGCGACGGAGCCGCCCAGGTAGCCGAACAGCCCGGTAAAACCCGCAGCGGTGCCAGCGGCTTTCTTCGGTGCCAGTTCCAGCGCCTGCAAGCCGATCAGCATGACCGGGCCGTAGATCAGGAAGCCGATGGAAACCAGCGCGATCATGTCGACGGTCGGGTTGCCCGGCGGATTCAGCCAGTACACCAGCGTAGCGATGGTCACCATCACCATGAACACCACGCCCGTCAGGCCGCGATTGCCCTTGAAGATTTTGTCCGACATCCAGCCGCACAACAGCGTGCCCGGAATACCCGCCCACTCGTAGAGGAAGTACGCCCAGGACGTCTTGTCGACGGTGAAGTGCTTGGCTTCTTTCAGGTACGTCGGCGCCCAGTCCAGTACGCCGTAGCGCAGCAGATAAACGAAGACGTTGGCCATCGCGATGTACCACAGCATTTTGTTGCGCAGCACGTACTTGACGAAGATTTCCTTGGCGCTGAATTCCTTTTCATGACTGTCGTCATAGCCTTCCGGATAGTCGTTCTTGTAGTGCTCGATCGGCGGCAAGCCCATGGATTGTGGGGTATCACGCATGGTCGCGAACGCGAACACCGCGACCAGCAGTGCTACGGCAGCCGGCACATAGAATGCTGCATGCCAGTCGTTGGTCCAGCCCAGACCCAGCAGGAACAAAGGCCCGATCAAACCGCCGCCGACGTTGTGCGCAACGTTCCATACCGAAACCACGCCGCCACGCTCTTTCTGCGACCACCAGTGCACCATGGTCCGTCCGCTCGGCGGCCAGCCCATGCCCTGCGCCCAGCCGTTGATGAACAGCAGGATAAACATGATCGTGACACTGGACGTCGCCCAGGACGAAAAGCCGAATACGAACATGACTGCCGCTGAAACCAGCAAGCCAAAAGGCAGGAAGTAGCGCGGGTTCGACCGGTCGGAAACAATCCCCATCAAAAACTTCGATAAGCCGTAGGCAATCGCAATGGCCGACATCGCCACACCCAATTGACCCCGTGTGTAACCCTCGTCGATCAGATAAGGCATTGCCAGCGAGAAGTTCTTGCGCAGCAGGTAATAACCCGCGTAGCCAAAGAAGATGCCTGCGAAAATCTGCCAGCGCAGACGGCGATAGGTGCTATCAATTTTTTCTTCAGGCAACGGGGCCTTGTGTGCGGCGGGACGAAAGAAGGCAAACATCGAAGTCTCTCCAGTTTTTTGTTTTTTTCTGCGCGAAAGCGAATATTACATTTTCATTACAGAAAAAAGCAGTGCTTATGGTCCGAGAATTCGTAGGAGAATCGATTCACCTGATGTTGTTTTATGAACACTGGGGAGATGTGTAAGCGGATGTCTCAGAATTAGGACCGGTCCTACGCCTTAATAGGAAATCATGACCTTCTGCCGCTACTGATCGGCACATACCATCGCCGCCTGCCTGTCACCTCGACAGGTTCAGATCATTCGAGGACGTGGCGGTGAAGGTTTTGGCGTTAATTGCGTTTCTATTGTTCTCCGTCGCGATCCACGCCAGCGAAGCACTGCTGATTCCGGTTTCGACGCCAAAACCTGAATTCCCGCAAAACCTGCTCAAGAAAAGACACCCCGGCAAAGTGCTGGTCAGCCTGACCGTAGGCGCATTTGGCACCGTCCAAAGTGCCAGAATCATCGAAAGCAGCCACCCGCAATTCACCGAGGCTGCGCAGCGGGCGGTGGTCAAGTGGCGATATCGGCCATGGGAAGTGGCGGAGGGCAAGCCGTCGAGTGTTGAGATCGCAGTGCCGATAATTTTTGGTGCGCGAGGACTGCAGCCGTTCTCGCCGCAAATAACAGTCGGTCTGGAAAACACCCTGTGCGCGTACCTCAATCACGAAGTCCACGCCAGCAAACGGGATTTCCCGAAGGAGCCGTTGAGTGAGGTGGATGTGTTTTGGCATGCGCAACAATATCTGGCCGGAAGCTATACACGCTTCAGGGTGCCCGACGAATCGGCGAGAGCGGCGCTGTTCTTGAAGCTGGAAAAAGCTGTCCCAAAGATCGTTACGGCTTGCGAAAAAGATCCGGATCGCCGATTAGGCGATGTTTTTCCCAAAGGAATCACAGCGCTGTGGATTGGCCCAAAAGGCTCATGAAACCGAAATCACCACCTTCCCCACCGCCCGCCGCTGCCCCAACGAATCAATCGCCTTACCCGCGTCCTCCAGCGAATAAACCTGCGAAACCAGCGGTTTCAGTTTTCCTTTGGCATACCAGCCAAATAACTGCTGAAAGTTGGCGGCATTGTCCTGGGGCTGGCGTTGTGCAAACGATCCCCAGAACACGCCGAGCACCGCCGCGCCTTTTAGTAGCGCGAGGTTGACGGGCAGTTCGGGGATGCGGCCGCTGGCGAAGCCGACCACCAGTAAGCGGCCGTTCCAGGCGATGGAGCGGATGGCCTGGTCGAAGAGGTCGCCGCCGACCGGGTCGTAGATGACGTCCGCGCCGTTGCCGTTGGTGAGGCGTTTGATTTCTTCTTTCAGGTTGGTTTCGCTGTAGTTGATGAGTTCGTCGGCGCCGGCGTTCTTCGCAACTTCGAGTTTTTCAGCCGAGCTGGCAGCGGCGATGACGCGAGCGCCCATGGCTTTGCCGATTTCCACGGCCGCCAGACCGACTCCGCCGGAAGCGCCGAGCACCAGTAAGGTTTCGCCGGGTTGCAGGTTGGCGCGTTGTTTCAGCGCATGCATCGACGTGCCGTAGGTCATGCTGAACGCAGCGGCGGTGTTGAAGTCCATGGCTTCGGGCACCGGCAGCACGTTATAGCCCGGCGCGGCGACTTGTTCGGCGAAGCTGCCCCAGCCGGTCAAGGCCATGACGCGGTCGCCGACTTTCAAATGGGTCACTTTTTCGCCAACGGCCGATACCACGCCCGCTGCTTCGCCTCCCGGCGAAAACGGGAACGGCGGCTTGAACTGGTATTTGCCTTCGATGATCAACGTGTCCGGAAAATTGACCCCAGCGGCGTGGACGTTCAGGAGGATTTCGTTTTTCTTGATTTCCGGGCTCGCTATGTCTTCGAGCACCAGGCTTTCGGCGGGGCCAAACGCTTTGCACAGCAAGGCTTTCATCGGACTATTCCTTTTTGACTTGTGGCCGATACGTTCAGGTATGTGGGTTTTTGCGTCAATGAGCATGGCCCGGCCTGATAAGCCTGCATAAGTTGAAGTAACCTATGCGCCAAACCGGATAAGGAGTGGACTGTGAAAGCGTGGATCCTGATGTTGTTGGCCCTGTCACTGCCCGTTATGGCGCAGGAAGAAGCCAAAGAGGGCGAGGCGCCCAAGGCCATTTATGTTTCGCTGACACCACCGTTCGTGGGCAACTACGCACTGGACGGCGGGCCGAAGCTGCGGGTTTATAAAGCTGACATCGCCTTGCGCGTGACCGGCCCGGAAGCGCAAGCCGCTGTGAAACGCAATGATCCGCTGATTCGCAATCAACTGGTGGCGCTGTTCACCCAGCAGACTGTCGACAGCATGAGCAGCGCCGAGGCCAAGGAAAAGATTCGTCAGGAAGCCCTCAAGCAGGTTCAGCAAGTCATGACTGACGAAGAAGGCAAGCCAGTGGTTGAAGACTTGCTGTTCAACAACTTCATCGTTCAGTAAACCGCAGAGCAATCAGCGCAATGCCAGCACCGCCGCCCATTGTTCGGCGGTGACCGGCATGACGGACAGTCGACTGCCTTTCTGCACCAGCGGCAGTTGTTCCAGCGCCGCCTGCTGTTTCAGGTAACCCAGCCCAAGCACTTTCGGGAATTCCTCGACGAAGGTTACGTCGATGGCTGTCCATGGATTTTTTTCCGCGCTGGCCTTGGCGTCGAAGTAGTGGCTTTGCCCATCCAGCGCGGTTGGGTCCGGGTAACCCGCCTGGGTAATCCGCCCGATCCCGGCAATGCCCGGCTCCGGGCAACTGGAGTGATAGAAGAAAAACTCGTCGCCTACCGCCATCGCGCGTAGAAAATTGCGTGCCTGATAATTGCGAACCCCGTCCCAGCGCGCTGTACCGAGCTTTTGTAGACTCGCGATAGAGAACTCATCGGGCTCGGATTTCATCAGCCAGTAGGCCATTTTTCGTGCTCCTGAAAAGGGGAATGGGCAGGTTGTCAGACACTTTACTGATAAACCGACGGTTGGCTGACGTCAGTGTTTGCGTGTCTGCCAATGTTGTCGGAGAATGCCGGGATTTTAAGCTCCACGCTGTTGCACGGCCTATACAAAAACCGCTGCTGACATCGTATTGATTTGCCGAAGGAGGGCAATCAATGAAACGCAAGCCGGATTTACTGTGGATATTGGTCATTTTGTTCGGCTTGGGTGTCGTGACGACAGGTTATGCGCAAAGTTTGTGGGCCAGCAAACCGGACGCGCCGGTGGAAATTACCCAACAGCAACAGAAGTATCCTGCGCGGCATTGATTCGTGTTGTTGGAGCTGGCGGGCGGGACGCGTTCCGTAGGACCGGCTTTAGCCGGGAGGAGGCCAGCGCATCCGCAGTAGCTGCTTCGTCAGAACCCCCGCTCTCCCGGCTAAAGCCGGTCCTACAGGTCCTGTGCTCGCCGTCTCACACCAGATACCAACCCCTATCCGAAACCGTGCCATCCAGCGGCACGTCCCAGCTGGCTTGCGCCAGTCGTTCGACCTTCTGACATTCATGCGCCAACCCTAACAAAACCGGCTTTTGCCAAGCCTTACGGCGTGCGCGATAGGCCAGGCTTCGGTCGTAGAATCCGCCGCCCATGCCCAACCGCCCGCCTTCGTCATCGAAACCCACCAACGGCATCAGAATCAGATCCAGCGTCCAGATCTTGCGCTGGCGTGCGGAATTGATGCGGGGTTCGGGGATGCGGAAACGATTGGGTTTGAATTTTTCGCCGGGCCTGACGCGCTGGAAAACCATCTTGGTTCGCGGCCAGGCGCTGAGCACCGGCAGGTACGTGGCTTTGCCGCGACGCTGGGCGGCGCGCAGTAACAGGCGCGGATCGATTTCACCGTCCATGGGCAGATACAGCGAGATATGTCGGGCGCGGCGGAACAAGGGATGTTGCGCCAACTGACGATAAAGTCCGCGAGCCGCTTCACGCTGCTGACTGACACTCAAGGCACGCCGCGCCTTGCGTAACTGGCGACGCAATTGCTGGCGGGTAAGTGGCGCTTCGCAGGTCATGAGAGAAGGGTCATGCAGGCTGATCCATTGAAGGTTGAACCAGGATTGAGTCGTCAGGGCGACGATCTCGGGGTTGTCGGCGCCGGGCAAAACCGGCGGCAGACAGAATAGGTGCTCCCCGACGAGCCGCTGTCGGTGTAGCCCTTGAACCCGAAAGTTCAAGGTGGAGATTGCAGGAGGTTTTAAGGCTTTCCGTCAAGCGGACATGCACACCAACCCCAACGTGCAACCCCCGTGGTTGTGCGTATCGGCTCAGGGACATGACCGACTGGCAAGCACTCCAGGGAGCGGCGCAAGTATACCCGAAACTCTTCGCAACATTCAGCTTCGAGGTGCATCCGGTGGCGAATCCGCGTCCGTGGAGAGCACCAGGTCGACGCGATCGAGCAGATCCCGGACCTGTTCGCGGGTCGATCCGCTGGTCTGCACGTCAGGCAAGTCCTGCTTGTGCAAAAGATCGTGAGTAATGTTCAGCGCGGCCATTACGGCAATACGGTCGGCGCCGATAACTTTGCCGCTGCTGCGGATTTCACGCATTTTCCCGTCCAGGTAACGCGCAGCGCTGACCAGGTTGGTGCGCTCTTCCTGAGGGCAAATGATCGAATATTCTTTGTCGAGAATTTGTACGGTGACGTTATTGCCGTTGCTCATGAGTCTTGCTCCAGGGCCTTGAGGCGCGAAATCATTGACTCGACCTTTTGCCGGGCGATTTCGTTTTTTTCAATGAGGTGAGCGCGTTCCTCGCGCCAGGACTTTTCCTGAGCTAATAGGATTCCGTTTTCGCGTTTAAGTTGCTCGACACGAGTAATCAGTAATTCTAGTCGGGCCATCAGCGCTTGCAGGTCGGTGTCTTCCATTGTTTTCCACTGAATACTTTCTGATGAGTGGCACAGGAGCTGGCTTTGAGCCACAGCCTTGGACGGCCGCCTTGATGATCTTGTTGCGCGATTAGTCTAGGATACAAGACCTCCATTCTAGACATTGCGCCGTTTGGCGACTAGTTACCCATGCCCATTCAGAATTCCCCGTATAAAGCATTCGCCACCCTGCTTGCCAGCAGCGGTCATCCTGTCTCTCCTGCCGAGCTACATGGCTTGTTACTCGGTCGCAGTTGTGCCGGTGCCGGCTTCGATAACGACGGCTGGTTGGTCGATGCGACTGAAATCCTTGGCTCCGCACCCGAAGACAACGTTCGTCAGGCCTTGATCGGCCTGCAGGAAATGGTCAAGGGCGAACTCACCAGCGACGACATGACCGTTGTACTGCTATTGCCCGGCGATGACGAACCGCTCGGTGAGCGCGCTATCGCATTGGGCCAATGGTGCCAGGGTTTTCTCGCCGGTTTCGGCCTGACTGCCCGTGACAATGCCATTAGTGGCGAAGCCATGGAAGTGCTGCAGGATCTGGCAGCGATTTCCCAGGTCCAGGATGCGCTGGAAGAGTCCGAAGACGGCGAAAGCGATTACATGGAAGTCATGGAATACCTGCGCGTCGCTCCGCTGTTGCTGTTCACCGAATGCAACAAGCCCGAAGCACCTGCGCCGAAGCCTTCGCTGCACTGATTGTTCATCACCGGCGACTCCGGTCACGGCAGGCCTGTCCAGCCATGACCGGGAACGCTCCAGAACGGGAACCTGCCTGCCAATGATCCATATCCCTAAGTCGGAATACGCTCGTCGACGCAAGGCCTTGATGGCGCAGATGGAACCCAACAGCATCGCGATATTGCCCGCCGCCGCCGTAGCGATTCGCAACCGCGATGTCGAGCACGTCTACCGTCAGGACAGCGACTTTCAATACCTGAGCGGCTTTCCGGAACCCGAAGCGGTGGTGGTGCTGATTCCCGGTCGTGAATACGGCGAGTACGTCTTGTTCTGCCGCGAGCGCAACCCCGCGCGCGAGCTGTGGGACGGCCTGCGTGCCGGGCAGGAAGGCGCGATTCGCGATTTTGGCGCCGACGATGCGTTCCCGATCAACGACATCGACGACATCCTGCCGGGCCTGATCGAAGGCCGCGACCGGGTGTACTCGGCCATGGGCAGCAACCCGGAATTCGACCGCCATCTGATGGACTGGATCAACGTGATCCGCTCCAAGGCGCATCTGGGCGCCCAGCCGCCGAAAGAGTTTGTTGCGCTGGATCATCTGCTGCATGACATGCGCCTGTATAAATCGGCGGCAGAAGTGAAGGTCATGCGCGAAGCCGCGCAAATCTCCGCCCGCGCCCATGTGCGAGCCATGCAGGCCAGCCGCGCCGGTCTGCACGAGTTCAGCCTTGAGGCCGAGCTGGATTACGAATTCCGCAAAGGCGGCGCGAAGATGCCGGCTTACGGCTCTATCGTCGCCTCGGGTCGCAACGCCTGCATCCTGCACTATCAGGAGAACGACGCGGTGCTCAAGGATGGTGATCTGGTGCTGATCGACGCGGGCTGTGAAATCGACTGCTATGCCAGCGACATCACCCGAACCTTTCCAGTCAGCGGCACGTTTTCCCCGGAACAGAAAGCCATCTACGAGTTGGTGCTCAAATCCCAGGAAGCGGCGTTCGCGGCCATCGGTCCGGGCAAGCACTGGAATCAGGCGCACGAAGCAACGGTGCATGTGATCACTGCCGGGCTGGTCGAGCTGGGATTGCTGCAAGGGGACGTCGGCGAACTGATCGTCAACGAAGCCTTCAAACCGTTCTACATGCACCGCGCCGGTCACTGGCTGGGCATGGACGTGCATGATGTTGGCGACTACAAGGTCGGCGGCGAATGGCGGGTGCTGGAAGTCGGCATGGCGCTGACCGTCGAGCCGGGAATTTACATTGCTCCGGACAATCAGAACGTCGCGAAGAAATGGCGCGGCATTGGTGTGCGAATCGAGGATGACGTTGTGGTGACCAAACAAGGTTGTGACATTCTTACCGATGGCGTGCCCAAGACGGTTGCCGCAATCGAGGCGCTGATGGCTGAAGCCCGAAATCAACCGGGATGGGCTGCATGAGTCGTTTCAATCTTGCCATCGTTGGCGGTGGACTGGTCGGCGCCAGTCTTGCCTTGTCATTGCAGGCTGGTGCCAAGGCGCGGGGCTGGAAGATCGTTCTGATCGAGCCCTTCGCGCCGGGCGATACCTATCAACCGAGCTACGACGCCCGTTCTTCGGCGCTGTCGTTTGGCGCCCGGCAAATCTACGAGCGCCTTGGCCTGTGGCAAGACATCGCGCGGCGCGCTGAACCGATCCGGCAGATCCTGGTATCGGATCGCGGCCGTTTCGGCGCGGCGCGTTTGTCCGCCATCGAAGAGGGTGTGCCCGCTCTGGGTTACGTGGCAGAAAACGCCTGGCTCGGCCAATGTCTGTGGCGCGGGCTGGATCAGGACGTGGTCAGCTGGCGCGTACCCGCCGAGGTCAAGCACATGCAGGCCTTGGCCGATGGCTATCGCCTGACGCTGGACGACGAAACCGAACTGGAATGCGATCTGGCGGTGCTCGCTGATGGCGGCCGATCAAGCCTGCGCGAGCAACTGGGTATCGGCGTGCGCCAGCGGCCTTACAACCAGAGTGCGCTGATCGCCAACATCACACCCAGCGAAGCCCATTGCGGTCAGGCCTTCGAACGCTTCACCGACGAAGGCCCGATGGCGCTGTTGCCGCTGCCGGAAAACCGCTGTGCGCTGGTCTGGACGCGTACGGGCAAAGACGTTGAACGTCTCGCCGCGCTGGATGACCGCGCGTTTCTCAGCGAACTGCAAAATGTCTTCGGCTATCGCCTGGGCACATTGCGTCAGGTCGGCGCGCGGCATGTTTACCCGCTCAATCTGATCGAATCCGAAGAACAGGTGCGCTCGCATCTGGTGGTGCTCGGCAATGCCGCCCACAGCCTGCATCCGATTGCCGGACAAGGTTTCAACCTGTCGTTGCGCGACGCTCACGCGCTGGCAGAAGCCCTGCTGGCCAGCGACAAAGTGCCCGGCGACCTGCCGACCTTGCTGGCTTATCGCGAGCGCCAGCGTCTGGATCAGCAATTGACGGTGGGGTTTTCCGATCAGGTGACACGCCTGTTCGGCAGCACGCAGCCATTGGTTGCCACCGGTCGCAACCTCGGGCTGCTGGGGCTGGACCTGTTGCCTGGGGCCAAACGCTGGTTTGCGCGTCAGGCCATGGGGCTGGGAACTCGCTCCGATGTTTGACGCACTTATTTCCAAATCCCGGCTCACGCCGCAAGCGAGAACGATTTAAAGCATGGAAACGCGCGCAGATTTGCTGATTGTCGGGGCCGGAATGGTCGGTAGCGCGCTGGCGCTGGCGTTGCAGGGCAGCGGCCTGAATATCATCGTGCTCGACGGCGGACCGCTGGACGTCAAACCGTTCGATCCGCAGTTGGCGTTCGAACCTCGGGTCAGTGCTTTGTCGGGAGCCAGTCAGCGCATCCTGCAACGCCTTGGCGCCTGGGATGGCATTGCCAGCCGCCGCGCCAGTCCTTATGGCGAAATGCAGGTCTGGGACGGCAGCGGCACGGGGCAGATTCATTTTTCCGCGTCCAGCGTTCACGCCGAAGTCCTGGGCCATATCGTCGAGAACCGCGTGGTTCAGGATGCGTTGCTTGATCGCTTGCACGACAGCGATATCGGCCTGCTCGCCAATGCGCGACTGGAACAGATGCGCCGCTCCGGTGATGACTGGCTGCTGACGCTGGCTGACGGGCGCCTGTTGCGCGCACCGCTGGTGGTCGCCGCCGATGGGGCGAACTCCGCCGTACGCCGCCTGACTGGCACCAAAACCCGCGAATGGGATTACCTGCATCACGCTATCGTCACCAGCGTGCGCACCGCAGATTCTCATCGCAAAACCGCCTGGCAGCGCTTCACGGACAATGGCCCGTTGGCTTTCCTGCCGCTGGAGCGTGAAGGCGAGCATTGGTGCTCCATCGTCTGGTCAGTGACGCCGGGCGAAGGCGAGCGCTTGATGGCGCTGGACGATGAAACATTCTGCCGCGAACTCGAACAGGCCTTTGAAGGGCGACTCGGCCCGGTGATCCGCGCCGATCCGCGCTTGTGCGTGCCGCTGCGCCAACGTCATGCCAAGCGCTATGTTGCGCAAGGGCTGGCCTTGATCGGCGATGCGGCGCACACCATTCACCCGCTGGCCGGGCAAGGCGTGAACCTGGGTTTCCTGGATGCTGCCGTGTTGGCCGAAGTGTTGCTGCATGCTGCCGAACGCGGCGAGCGGCTGGCCGATGTGCGCGTATTGAGCCGCTTCGAACGTCGACGCATGCCCCACAACCTGGCGCTGATGGCTGCGATGGAAGGCTTCGAACGTCTGTTCCAGGCCGATCCGCTGCCGCTGCGCTGGTTGCGTAATACGGGGCTGAAAGTGGTCAATCAACTGCCGGAAGCCAAGGCCATCTTCGTGCGTCAGGCGTTGGGCTTGAGTGGGGATTTGCCTGAGTTGGCCAAGCTTTGAATCACGGCATCCGTAGGACCGGCTTTAGCCGGGAGGCCATTCTCCCGGCTAAAGCCGGTCCTACGGATCGAGATCAGCATCGGCCGTCTGCAACATCTGGTAACGTCTGAATCGGGAGTTCGATTGAGATAGCAAATGGGATTCACTACCATTTCGCCTCATTTTACAAACGCGAGACACTCCCATGCAGGCAAGCAAGCGTATTCTGGCTGCTTTGACACTGACAGTGCTCGGCAGCGCCGCACAAGCTGCCGACGAGGTAGTGGTGTATTCATCACGGATCGATGAGCTGATCAAACCCGTATTCGATGCCTACACCGCCAAGACCGGTGTAAAGGTCAAGTTCATCACCGACAAGGAAGCCCCGCTGATGCAGCGGATCAAGGCCGAAGGTGAGAACGCCACTGCCGACCTGCTGCTGACAGTCGACGCCGGCAACCTCTGGCAAGCCGAGCAGATGGGCATTCTGCAACCGTTCACCTCCCCGGTGATCGACGCCAACATTCCTGCGCAATATCGCTCCTCGACTCACAGCTGGACCGGCCTGAGCCTGCGCGCGCGGACCATCGCCTACTCGACCGATCGGGTTAAACCGGCTGACTTGTCCACCTACGAAGCGCTGGCGGGCAAGGATTGGGAAGGTCGTCTGTGCCTGCGCACCGGCAAGAAGGTCTACAACCAGTCGCTGACCGCCACCCTGATCGAAACCCACGGCGCCGATGCCTCCGAGAAAATCCTCAAGGGCTGGGTCAATAACCTGTCCACCGATGTGTTCTCCGATGACATCGCGGTGCTCGAAGCGATCAATGCGGGCCAATGCGACGTCGGCATCGTCAACAGCTACTACTACGGTCGTCTGCACAAGGACAATCCGAAGCTGGCCGTGAAACTGTTCTGGCCGAACCAGTCGGATCGCGGCGTGCACGTGAATCTTTCCGGGATCGGCCTGACCAAGTACGCTCCGCACGCCGAAGCCGCCAAAGCCATGGTCGAGTGGATGACCGGCCCGGAAGCCCAGGCGATTTTCTCTGGCACCAATCAGGAATTCCCGGCCAACCCGAAAGTCGCGCCGTCTGCGGAAGTCGCGAGCTGGGGCTCGTTCAAGGCCGACACGATTCCAGTGGAAGTGGCTGGCAAGCGTCAGGCTGAAGCGATTCGCATGATGGATCGTGTGGGTTGGAATTGATTTAAAGCTAAATCTCGTTGGAGCGAGGCCTGCCCGTAGGACCGGCTTTAGCCGGGAGAGCAGTCTCGCGGCTAAAGCCGCTCCTACGGTTCCACACAGTTGCCCACTATTTTAAGGCCCCATCTTGGCCCATCCCGCCCAACGCCGCTGGTACCCGCTGGTCTTCGCCATCGCCGCTCTGGTGCTGCTGCCGCTCAGCGTGCTGCTGTTGTCGTGGCAGACCGTCGATCAGCAGATCTGGTCCCATCTGTGGGAAACCCAGATGACCCGTTTGCTGGGCAATACCTTGACGCTGGTGCTTGGCGTCGGCGTGGGCGTTACCGTGTTGGGCGTGAGTCTGGCGTGGCTGACCAGCCTGTGTGAATTCCCCGGTCGGCGCTGGCTGGACTGGGCGCTGATGCTGCCTTTTGCGATTCCAGCCTACGTGCTGGCGTTCGTCTTTGTCGGCCTGCTGGATTTCGCCGGGCCGGTGCAAAGCCTGCTGCGCGAATGGTTCGGCACTGGTCTGCGCCTGCCACGGGTGCGCTCCACCGGCGGCGTGATCATCGTGCTGGTGCTGGTTTTCTACCCTTACGTGTATCTGCTGGCGCGCTCGGCCTTCCTCGCTCAGGGCAAAGGCTTGATGGAAGCCGCACGGATTCTCGGCCAAAGCCCGTTGCAAGCCTTCTGGCGCGTGGCCTTGCCGATGGCGCGTCCGGCGATTGGCGCGGGTGTCGCGTTGGCGCTGATGGAAACCCTGGCCGACTTCGGTGCCGTGGCGGTGTTCAACTTCGATACCTTCACCACGGCCATCTACAAAACCTGGTATGGCTTCTTCAGCCTCTCCAGCGCTGCTCAGCTGGCCAGCCTGTTGTTACTGGCCGTCATGCTCGTGCTGTATGGCGAACGACGCGCACGCGGTGCGAGCCGGGCCACCAACGAGCGACCTCGGGTCAAGGCGCTGTATCACTTGCGTGGATTCAAGGCGTTTGCCGCTACGTTCTGGTGTGGGCTGGTCTTTGCCTGCGCCTTCGCCGTGCCGTTGCTGCAACTGATCGTCTGGGTCTGGCAGCGCGGGCGTTTCGATCTGGACGAGCGCTATACCGGACTCATCGTGCACACGCTGTATCTGGGCGGCATGGCGGCGCTGATTACGGTCAGCGTCGCGCTGATCCTGGCCTTTGCCCGTCGACTGGCACCGACCCGCGCGATTCGCTCTGGTGTGAGTCTGGCCAATCTGGGCTATGCGTTGCCCGGTTCGGTATTGGCTGTGTCGATCATGCTGGCGTTCAGTTATCTGGATCGCGAGTTGGTCATCCCGCTTTCCAGCTGGTTCGGCGGCGCGGGCAAGCCGTTGCTGCTTGGCAGTCTGGCGGCGTTGCTGCTGGCGTATCTGGTGCGCTTCATTGCCGTGGCCTACGGGCCGCTGGAAAACAGTCTGGCGCGCATTCGTCCGTCCCTGCCTGAAGCGGCACGCAGCCTCGGCGTTAGCGGGCCGCGCCTGTTTTTCAAGGTTTACCTGCCGTTGCTGGTGCCGGGTGCTTTGAGCGCAGCATTGCTGGTGTTCGTGGATGTACTCAAAGAGATGCCTGCAACCTTGCTGATGCGTCCATTCGGATGGGACACCCTGGCAGTCCGAATTTTCGAGATGACCAGCGAAGGTGAATGGGCCCGGGCGGCATTACCGGCGCTGACGCTGGTGCTGGTGGGGCTGTTGCCAGTCATCGGTTTGATCCGACGCTCAGCCCGTCAACCAGGGTAGGTGCGGGTCTACCTTCATGCGGCTACAATGCGCCGCAATCGGTGCGGTCTGTCGGACTGTTCGCATGCTGTGATTTGCTTTAAACCCCCGAATTATGGGGGCATGCCAGCGTCCTGCCTGCCCGCATCTTCGCCACGCCCGGAAGGAGAAACCCATGGGACAGCGTACGCCGCTCTTTGACCTGCATCTCGCCCTCGGCGCGAAAATGGTCGATTTTGGTGGTTGGGACATGCCTCTGCATTACGGATCGCAAGTCGAGGAACACCATCAAGTGCGCCGCGACTGTGGTGTGTTCGATGTTTCGCACATGCACGTGATCGATGTCGCCGGTAGCCAGGCGCAGCTCTGGCTGCAATACCTGCTCGCCAACGACGTGGCCCGGCTGCAGAGTCCTGGCCGCGCCTTGTACAGCGCGATGCTCAATAACGATGGCCAAGTGATCGACGACATGATCGTCTACCTCACCGACAGCGGTTATCGCCTGGTGGTCAACGCCGCCACCGGTGGCAAGGATCTGGCCTGGATGCAGGCTCATTTGAACGACTTCGACGTCCAGCTGAGCGCGCGTCCTGAACTGGCCCTGCTGGCCATCCAGGGCCCGCACGCCCGCAGCAAAATCGCCGAGCTGGTGCCCAACGCCCGCGCCGAGCTGATTCGCCAACTCAAGCCGTTCGAAGGCCGGCAGGAAGGAGACTGGTTCATTGCCCGCACTGGCTACACTGGCGAAGACGGTCTGGAAATCATTCTGCCTGCCGTGCAGGCGCCGAGTTTTTTCAATGATCTGGTCGGCGCTGGCATTTCGCCTATCGGCCTCGGCGCACGCGACACGTTGCGGCTTGAGGCCGGGATGAACCTGTACGGGCAGGACATCGACGAGAACGTCTCGCCGCTGGTCTCCAACATGGCCTGGACCATCGCCTGGGAGCCCGCCGCGCGTCAGTTCATCGGCCGCGCGGCGCTGGAGGCCGAGCGCGATGCGGGTATCGCGTCGAAACTCGTGGGCCTGGTGCTGGAAGAACGCGGCGTTTTGCGCGCTCATCAAGTCGTGCGTATCGCAGAAATTGGCGAAGGAGAGATCACCAGTGGTAGTTTCTCTCCTACGCTAAGCAAGTCGATTGCCTTGGCGCGTGTTCCGATAGCGACTGCTGACCGAGCCGAAGTGGAAATCCGCGGCAAGTGGTATCCGGTTCGCGTGGTCAAGCCTGCGTTCGTGCGTCATGGCAAAACCCTGATCTAAATTTCCTGGCGGGTTTTCCGCTGACTCGATGTAGAGGATGACTAAATGAGCAATATTCCCGCCGATCTGCGTTTTGCTGAAAGCCACGAATGGGCAAAAAAAGAAGGTGATCTGATTGTGGTCGGCATTTCCGATCACGCTCAGGAAGCGCTGGGTGATGTGGTGTTTGTTGAACTGCCGGAAATCGGCAAGGTATTCGCTGCTGGTGACGCCGCTGGTGTTGTCGAGTCGGTCAAAGCCGCCTCGGACATCTATTCGCCAGTGGCTGGCGAAGTGGTTGAAGTCAACGAAGCTCTGGGTGGATCACCAGAAGAGCTGAACAACACGCCGTACGAGTCCTGGATCTTCAAGGTCAAGCCAAGCGCTGGCGACGCTGATCTGGCCAAATTGCTGGACGCTGCTGGTTACAAGGCAGCCATTGGCGAATAAGCCAGAAGTTGACTCATAAAAAATGCCGCTCACTGAGCGGCATTTTTTATTGCATCTGCGATTACTGGTTATCGGCAACCAGGTTTTTCGCCAGGATCGCGTTGGCGAGATCCATGTCGGTTGCTTTCAGGCCTGGATTATCGATACGCGCCTGTTGAATTGCTGCTTCCAGGAACGGGCCGCGAATGCCGCCTTCGCTGGCGACAAAGCTGCCGGCGTCATCTTGAGCGGCGATGATCAGCTTGTGATCCTTGAACGTCAGATAAGTAGAACCGGTGGTGGCGCCCGAGGAAATCACATCACGCCAGAACCCCGCGTCAGCCATTGCTGAACCAACCGGGAGAGAAAGCAAAGCGAACGTGGCGACAGCAAGCTTGAGACGCATGGTGGGGATACTCCAACTATGGATGTTCTGAGACCGTTGGATAGGTGAAGTGAGGTGGTAGTTCCGTTGAGCGGTCTGCGGAACACCGTTGATCCCGTAGGAGCGAACTTGTTCGCGAGGCGGCAATCCCGTTTACGCAGGTCCAATGCCTCGCCAACAAGTTGGCTCCTACAGCGTCAAGTTATATCACCTCAACCCGCAAAATCGCCCCATCCTGACCAATCACCCGCACCTGACTGCCCACCGCCGTGTCCGGGCCGGTCACGATCCATACGCCATCACCGACCTTGATCTTGCCGCGTCCGTCGATGATTGCGTCGTGCACCATGAACGTTCGGCCGATCAGCGCCTGGCCGCGCATGTTCAAGCCAGGCTGATCGGAAGGTCGGAATACGCTGCGTTGCCGCCGCCACCAATACACCGCCGTGAGCACTGAAAGCAGGGCGAACAGCAGGAACTGCACGGTCCATGGCATGTGTGGAAACACGAAAGTCAGGATGCCGACGGCCGCAGCGGCGACGCCGATCCACAGCAGATAACCGCCCGCGCCGAACACCTCCAGAATCAACAGCACCGTGCCAAGCCCCAGCCAATCCCAGAACGACAGGTTTTGCAGGAATTCCCACATGGTCGCGCCTCAGGTCTTCTTGCCGTCGAAAGTGGCTTTTACGATCTCGCCGATACCGCCGACCGCGCCGATCACCTGACTGGCTTCGAGTGGCATGAGGATGACCTTGCTGTTGTTGGCCGACGCGAGTTTGCCCAGCGCATCAATGTACTTCTGCGCGACGAAGTAGTTGATGGCCTGCACGTTGCCGCCCGCGATGGCGTCGGACACCACTTGCGTGGCCCGTGCTTCGGCTTCGGCTTGACGCTCACGCGCCTCGGACTCCAGAAACGCGGCCTGACGACCCCCTTCGGCTTCGAGAATCTGCGCCTGCTTCTTGCCTTCGGCAGTCAGAATCGCGGCGGCGCGCAGGCCTTCGGCTTCAAGGATCTGCGCACGCTTGATCCGCTCGGCTTTCATTTGCCCGGACATCGCCGCCATCAGGTCGGCGGGCGGGCTGATGTCCTTGATTTCGATCCGCGTGATCTTGATGCCCCAGGGCGCCGTAGCTTCATCGACGGTGCGCAGCAGCTTTTCATTGATGTTGTCGCGCTGGCTGAGCATCGCATCCAGCTCCATGGAGCCGAGCACGGTACGAATGTTGGTCTGCAACAGATTGCGGATGGCGTGTTCGAGGTTGTTCACCTCATAAGCGGCCTGCGCGGTATTGACCACCTGGAAGAAACACACCGCGTCGATCTGCACCGTGGCGTTGTCGGCGGTGATGACTTCCTGGGGCGGGATATCCAGCACGCTTTCCATGACGTTGATCTTGCGCCCGATGCGATCCATCACTGGCACGATGATATTCAGGCCCGGTTTGAGCGTGTTGGTATAACGGCCGAAGCGCTCCACGGTCCATTGATAGCCTTGCGGCACAACCTTGAACCCCATGAAGACAATGGCAATCGCCAGGCCGACAAACAGCAGGACTACAGTACCGATTTGCATAACTTTTCCCTGTTTTAGCGATGATTAAGTAATTCTTGTTGGAGCGAGCCTTGCTGTAGGACCGGCTTTAGCCGGGAGGGCAATTCAAGCTTCGCGACTGAAGTCGCTCCTACGGTCGCTCCTACGGTCGCTCCTACGGCCGATTCGCGGGCAAGTCGGAACGCCCCCGCTCGCGCCAACGGGTTCTCCGAACATCCACGAATATGAACTCACCGCTGCTCACTCTGCGGTGTCACGCGCAGCACTTCTTCAAGCGTAGTCAGCCCGGCCGAGACTTTTTGCGCGCCGGACAGACGCAGGCTACGCATGCCTTCCTTGAACGCCTGGCGACGCATCGCCGTAAGGTCCAGGTCGGCGCTGATCAGCGCCCGCACGTTATCCGACATCAACATGATTTCGTACACCCCCGCGCGGCCGCGATAACCGGTATCGCGACATTCCACGCAACCCACGGCGCGGTGAGCGCCGGTTGGCACGGGCGCCTGCCACGGGCGCGTGAGGGTTTGCCAATCGGTTTCGTCCAGCGCAATCGGCGCCTTGCAGTGCGGGCACAAGGTGCGCACCAGACGCTGGGCCATGACACCCAGAATCGTCGCCTTGAGCAGATAATGCGGCACGCCCAGTTCCAGCATCCGGCTGATGGCGCTGGGCGCGTCGTTGGTGTGCAGGGTGGAAAGCACCAAGTGACCGGTCAACGCCGCCTGAATCGCCATTTCGGCGGTCTCCAGGTCGCGAATTTCGCCGATCATGATGATATCCGGATCTTGCCGCATCAAGGCGCGCACGCCGCTGGCGAACGTCAGGTCAATGTTGTGCTGCACCTGCATCTGATTGAAAGCCGGCTCGACCATCTCGATGGGGTCTTCGATGGTGCACAGGTTGACCTCTTCGGTCGCCAGCTTTTTCAGAGTGGTGTACAGCGTGGTTGTCTTGCCCGAACCGGTCGGGCCGGTCACCAGAATGATGCCGTTGGGCTGGCGGGTCATGCCTTCCCAGCGGCGCAGGTCGTCGCTGGAAAATCCTAGCTGATCGAAATCCTTGAGCAGCACTTCCGGGTCGAAGATCCGCATGACCATCTTCTCGCCAAACGCCGTGGGCAGCGTCGACAGCCGCAGCTCTACTTCGCCGCCTTCGGGCGTAGTGGTCTTGACCCGGCCGTCCTGAGGTTTGCGTTTCTCGGCAACGTTCATCCGGCCCAGGCTTTTCAGGCGACTGACGATGGCCATGGTGACTTGCGCGGGAAATTGATAGACGTTGTGCAGCACGCCGTCGATGCGAAAGCGCACTGTGCCCTGCTCGCGACGCGGCTCGATATGAATGTCGCTGGCGCGCTGCTGAAACGCGTACTGAAACAGCCAGTCGACGATATTGACGATATGCGCGTCGTTGGCGTCTGGTTCCTGATCGCTGGCGCCCAGTTTGAGCAGCTGTTCAAAATTGCCCATGTTGCTGATTTTTTGATCGACTGCCGTGGCGCCGCTCACCGACTTGGCCAGGCGGAAAAATTCCACGGCCACACGCTGGATATCCACGGGGTTGGCGACCACGCGCTTGATCGGCAGCTTCAAGACATGCGCCAGATCGGCTTCCCAGCCATTCACATAAGGCTGCGCACTGGCGATGGTCACCGAATCACGGTCCACCGCCACGGCGAGAATCTTGTGGCGCTGGGCGAATGCATAAGACATCAACGGCGTCACCGCCGCGACGTTGATCTTCAGCGGATCGATGCGCATATATGGCTGCCCGCTTTGCTGCGCGAGCCAGGCCGTCAGGGTCTCCAGATCCAGTTTGCGACCCGGACGCTTGAGGTCATCAAGCTGCTGGGCAGCGATGAACTCTAGCGGATGCAACTGGATGTTCGCGGCAGTGCGCCGCAGGGTCAACGCATCTTCGGCGCTGCTCTGATCAATGAAGCCCTGAACGACCAGATCGCGCAGCAGATCATTCAGATCCAGCCAGCGGTCCTGGTTTGATGAGGCGAGGACTGACATGCGGATTCCTTTGGACGATTCAGCTCATACGAGAAGCCAGAGTAGTCCCAAGCGTGCCAGTTGTTGCGTTCGCTGTCTGTTTAACAGTTGCGAAAATTTTCCGCGCGGCTCAACCCGCCGCCAGAGAAACCGGCGAAGCCGTCATGTGCGCTTGCGCTACCTGCTCAACTTCAACCGAGCAGACGCTGATCAGGCTGCGCATTTTTTCACCGATGACCTGCGCCCGGTGCCAGGTCAGCTGGTCGATCTGCACATCGACCATCAGCAAGTCGTCCTGACGCAACACGCTGACCTGTTGCGGGATCAGGTACTGCATGGCGAACAGGTTGAGCAATCGGCACAGCGAATCGGGTTCGGCTTCGACCAGGATCTGGTAGCGCACGCAGCACTGCGCGTTGCTGGCCGACCAGGCGTCGGTGCGGTGCTGCGAGGTGGAAACGGCTTCGAGAGTGGGCATGCGGGCCTCTGCGGTTAGCGGCATGAAATCGATGTGGGAAATTCTTGCATGCAGCAGGGGAAATATCTGACCTATGATCGATTGAATTGCGCTATTTTCGAATTGTTAATGCGCCAACACCCTACATCGAGAAATTGTTATGCAAACCGAGCTGGACGCCTACGACCGCAAGATACTCGCGCTGCTGCAAGAGGACGCCTCGCTGTCGAGCGCGCAAATCGCCGAGCAGGTCGGATTGTCGCAGTCGCCGTGCTGGCGGCGGATCCAGCGCCTCAAGGATGAAGGCGTGATTCGTCGGCAAGTGACACTGCTGGATCGCAAGAAAATCGGCCTGAATACGCAGATTTTTGCCGAGGTCAAACTCAACGCTCACGGCCGTTCGAACTTCACTGAGTTCACCGATGCCATTCGCGGCTTTCCGGAAGTGCTGGAGTGCTACGTGCTGATGGGCTCGGTGGACTTTCTGCTGCGTATCGTCACGCCGGATATCGAGGCGTACGAGCGCTTCTTCTTTGAAAAACTCTCGCTGGTGCCGGGCATACAGGAAGTGAATTCCACCGTGGCCCTGTCGGAAATCAAATCCACGACAAGTTTGCCGATGGGTTGAGAAGAGAACTCAATCGGTAGGAGAGGACTTGTCCCCGAAACGCGATAGGTCGAACAACGCGGTATTTTGAAATTACCGTTGCCTGATGGACTGCCTTCGGGGACGAGTCCCCTCCAACAGGGGTTTGGTGTAAAGATTGATTTGGGCCATTCACATCCACGACAAGTTTGCCGATGGGTTGAGAGGTGAACTCAATCGGTAGGAGGGGACTTGTCCC
>NZ_LGSI01000046.1 GCF_001698815.1 Pseudomonas syringae
CATGATCAAACTCTTCAGTTCAAACATCTTTGGGTTTTGAGAAAACCCTAAACTTGGCTCAGCAATCGTTGGTTATTTCTTTGATTTCTCGCGGAGTAACTTACGATGCTGATAATCAGTTGACTTCAGTCTGACAGCGCAAGCACCCACACGAATTGCTTGATTCAATTGTTAAAGAGCGGGTGGTTAAGATCTTTCGTCTCAACCGAGGCGCGCATTCTACAGCAGCACCCGTTACTGTCAAGCGGTTATTTTCCGAAGCTTTCAAAGTTTCCTTTGCAACTTCAACCACTTGCGCTTCGATCAACTTCACGTTGCTCGTTAGCGGGAGGCGAATTCTACAGCGTTACAACCTGCTGTCAACCACCTTTTTTCACCGCTTTCGATCAACTCATCGAAACCTCTTCCTCGCCAATCAAACCGGCTAACTACTTGATTACCAAGGAGTTTTCCGTTTCATCTGCTCCGGAAGAGGTGCGAATTATAGACAGATTCGAGAGGCCGTCAACCGTTAATTCAGGCTTTCTGCAAAAAAGCTTATAAGGGGCTGAAAAGTGCGCTTCCTCTATATATAGAAGAGCTACAAAACTCCTGCCTCGCGCAGAAGACACACCTCTTCCGCCTGCAACCCCAATACAGCCTGAAGCACTTCAGAAGTATGCTCGCCCAATAAAGGCGGCGCATAGCGATACTCGACAGGCGTTTCGGAAAGCCGGATCGGACTGGCAACTGAAGGAACGCTCCCACCCAGCGCGTGGGGCAGGCTCATTGCGAGACCCCGCGCCTGAACTTGCGGATCGGCAAACACCTGCGCAAGGTTGTTGATCGGCCCACAGGGCACACCAGCCACCTCCAGCTCGCCAACCCACTGCGCAGTCGTCTTGAACACAGTCGCCTGACGAATCAGCGGGATGAGTTGCGCACGATTGGCCACTCGCAGCTTATTAGTAAGGAAACGTGGATCGTCCGCCCACTGCGGCTGCCCCGCAACCTCGGCAAACTTGCGGAACTGGCTATCATTGCCCACCGTCAGGATGAAGTCGCCGTCAGCAGTAGGAAAATCCTGATACGGCACGATATTCGGATGCGCATTACCCAACCGATGCGGCGCGGTTCCCGTGGTCAGGTAGTTCATCGCCTGATTAGCGAGACACGCCACCTGCACATCCAACAACGCCATATCAATATGCTGACCAGAACCGCCCTGGTCACGATGCGCCAAGGCAGCCAATATCGCAGTAGTCGAATACAGCCCGGTCAGAATATCCGTCAGTGCAACGCCAACTTTCACAGGCCCCGCACCTTCTTCACCCTCAGGCCGCCCGGTCAGGCTCATCAGCCCACCCAAGCCTTGAATCATGAAGTCATAGCCAGCGCGCTTGGCGTAAGGTCCAGTCTGTCCGAAGCCAGTGATCGAACAATAGATTAGCCGCGGATTAATTGCTTTCAGCGACTCGTAATCCAGACCGTACGCAGCCAGGCCGCCGACCTTGAAGTTCTCTATCACGATGTCGGATTTACCCGCCAACTCCCTCACCAGTTTCTGACCTTCAGGTCGGGTGAAGTCGATGGTGACTGACTGCTTATTCCGATTTGCGGAAAGGTAGTACGCCGCCTCGCTGGTATTCTCGCCGTCGGCATCTTTCAGAAAAGGAGGGCCCCAGGCGCGAGTATCATCGCCATTGCCGGGACGCTCCACCTTGATGACTTCGGCTCCAAGGTCCGCCAGGATCTGCCCGGCCCACGGCCCAGCGAGAACCCGCGACAGATCCAACACTCTTATATGTGAAAGCGCGCCCATGATCGGCCCCTCTATTAATAGAAAGCCTGGATACCGGTTTGGGCACGCCCGAGAATCAGCGCATGCACGTCATGCGTCCCTTCATAGGTATTGACCACTTCCAGGTTGACCAGATGGCGCGCGATGCCGAACTCATCGGAGATCCCGTTACCGCCGAGCATGTCGCGAGCCATACGCGCGATATCCAGGGACTTGCCGCAGGAGTTGCGCTTCATGATGGAAGTGATTTCCACGGCAGCGGTGCCTTCGTCCTTCATACGACCCAGACGCAAGCAACCCTGCAATGCCAAAGTGATTTCAGTCTGCATGTCTGCGAGCTTTTTCTGGATCAACTGATTCGCTGCCAGCGGACGGCCGAACTGATGGCGATCCAGCGTGTACTGCCGAGCGGTGTGCCAGCAGAATTCGGCTGCACCCAATGCGCCCCAGGAAATGCCGTAGCGCGCCGAGTTCAGGCAGGTGAACGGACCTTTAAGGCCGCGCACATCCGGGAAGATGTTCTCTTCGGGCACAAACACGTTATCCATGACGATTTCGCCAGTGATGGACGCACGCAAACCAACCTTGCCATGAATAACCGGCGCACTCAGCCCAGACCAACCCTTCTCCAGTACGAAACCGCGGATATCACCCGCGTCGTCCTTACCCCAGACCACGAAGACATCGGCAATCGGGCTGTTGGTGATCCACATCTTGCTGCCCGACAACCGATAGCCGCCGTCGACCTTTCTGGCACGGGTGATCATCGCACCCGGGTCCGAGCCATGATTGGGCTCGGTAAGGCCGAAACAGCCGATCCACTCGCCGGAAGCCAGCTTGGGCAGGTACTTCTGTTTTTGTGCCTCGGTACCAAACTCATTGATCGGCACCATCACCAGCGAGGATTGCACGCTCATCATCGAACGATAGCCGGAGTCCACGCGCTCTACTTCCCGAGCGATCAATCCGTAACACACGTAATTCAGGCCGCTACCGCCGTACTCCTCGGGAATCGTGGCGCCCAACAGGCCAATTTCACCCATCTCGCGAAAAATCGCCGGATCGGTTTGCTCATGGCGAAATGCTTCGAGGACTCTGGGCGCCAGCTTGCCCTGGGCGAACTGCGCAGCGCTATCGCGAACCATGCGCTCTTCTTCAGTGAGCTGTTGATCCAACAGCAGTGGATCGATCCAGTTGAAGCTTGCCTTGGCACCCATGAAAAAACCCTCACTCAGTCATGCAGATTTGTTGTGCATTGATCCTAGACCCGCATCAGCCTCGCCACAAACGAGGATTTCGCAAGTTCTTGTGCTAATTTCTCACTCCGAGATTGCTCAAACCCCAATATTGACTGCTGATTAGTGAGTGCTACGAACATGCGCCGCAAAATACCCAGCACCGCCGCTTTGGTCAGCTTTGAAGCCGCTGCACGCCACGAAAGTTTTACCAAGGCCGCTGACGAACTTTCGCTGACCCAAAGCGCTATTTGCCGACAGATCGGCAGCCTTGAGTCTTTCCTCGGCGTGGAGCTGTTCCGACGCTCGCGGCGCGGGGTGAAGCTGACAGAAGCGGGCCTTTCCTACAGTCGACGTGTAGCGATGCAACTGGACGCTGTCGAGCGGGACACCTTGTCAGTCATGGGTCAGCAAGGGACGAATGTCATCGAACTGGCGGTCGTGCCTACTTTCGGCACTCAGTGGTTGCTGCCACGCCTCAAGGACTTTCAAAAGCTTCATCCTGAAGTGACGGTCAATCTCACCAACCGCACGCGTCCTTTTCTCTTCGCGGATACCGAGTTCGACGCTGCGATTTATTTTGGCGATGCCGACTGGCCGGGTACCGAGTCCTATCGCTTGATGGGCGAAAATCCCATGCCGGTGTGCAGCCCGGCATTGCTGAACGGTCGAGCCAGTCTCACCCCCGACGAAATAGCCGAGCTGCCGCTATTACAGCAAACCACTCGCCCCTATGCGTGGCGACAGTGGTTTGGCGGACTCAACTTCACTGTCCCGCGCGACATGACCGGCCCGCGCTACGAACTCTTCTCGATGCTCGCTCAGGCGGCCATTCATGAAATGGGGGTCGCGCTGATACCGCCTTTCCTGATCCAACGAGAGCTGGCAGAACAACGCCTGGTGATTGCCAATACCTACGCACTGTCGAGCATCAAGGCTTATTACCTGATGATTCCGGTGCGAAAGGCCGAATCGGCCTCTTTGCGAGCATTTCGGGACTGGCTGATCGAACAAGCGAAAGCCTACGAGCTAACAAAATCGGGGGTTTCGGCGACACCCTAAATATGTAGCACAGCATATTAACAACTACATATATAAACTTATGTCGCCTTAATGAAACTGCATTCCCGTCGGGAATAGCAGCTATAAAGTACCGGAATACATAGCCTACAGGCCGATTTAAGCCAACTTTTGTTCTTTTTCATTATTTAAATCATCAACTTCAAAAAAATCGTCTATTTTCCCTTAAAGCCCCGGATATAAAGGCTTGCAGTCGAGCATTGCGACATTAGGTCACAGCATGACTTGTAGTTAATTTACGGTCTCATTACAGAATCTATTGAAGGGACCGAACTTCACCTGCAAAATGCCGCGCCCGCCCTTGTTCGGCTGGGTCGTGCTGATCGGCAGCCTAAAAGCACCGCTCTGCGCTCTCGACTCATTGAGAACTATAAGAAGATCACGCAGGAGACTTCACGTGCATATTGGCGTTCCTCTCGAGACCCAAACGGGTGAAAAGCGGGTAGCTGCAACCCCGGAAACCATCAAGAAATTGATCGGTCATGGCCACCGCGTCACGGTGCAAAGTGGCGCAGGCATCAATGCCAGTGTCCCGGATAGCGCCTATGAAGCTGCAGGGGCTGTTATTGGAACGCTCAGTGACGCCTTGGGCGCCGAGTTGCTGCTCAAGGTCGCAGCCCCCAACGATAGCGAGCTTTCGCTTATAAAAAGTGGCGCGATCGTTGTCGGGATGCTTAACCCCTTCAACAGCGAAACCATCGGCAAGATGGCCGCCCAAGGCATTACCGCTTTCGCCCTCGAAGCCGCGCCGCGCACTTCCCGCGCCCAAAGCCTCGATGTGCTGTCTTCGCAAGCCAACATCGCCGGTTACAAAGCCGTGCTGCTGGGCGCGCATCACTATCCGCGCTTCATGCCGATGCTGATGACCGCCGCCGGCACCGTAAAGGCCGCCCGCGTTCTGGTGCTGGGCGCTGGTGTGGCTGGCTTGCAGGCCATCGCCACGGCGAAACGTCTGGGTGCAGTGGTTGAGGCGTCCGACGTGCGCCCGGCCGTGAAGGAGCAGATCGAATCGCTGGGCGCCAAGTTTATTGATGTGCCTTACGAAACCGACGAAGAGCGCGAATGCGCGGTCGGGGTTGGCGGCTATGCGCGCCCGATGCCCGCAAGCTGGATGCAGCGTCAGGCGGTTGCAGTACACGAGCGCGCCAAACAATCGGACATCGTCATCACCACGGCTCTTATTCCGGGCCGCAAGGCACCGGTGCTGCTTAGCGCAGAAACCGTGGCGCAGATGAAGCCCGGCTCGGTGGTCATCGATCTGGCAGCTGCACAAGGCGGCAATTGCCCGCTGACGGTTGCTGATCAAGTCGTCGTCGAGAACGGCGTGACCATCGTCGGCCACACCAACCTGCCCGCGATGGTCGCCGCTGACGCGTCAGCGCTGTATGCCCGCAACCTGTTGGATTTCATGAAGCTGCTGTTCGACAAGGACGGGCAACTGCACATCAATCTGGAAGACGACATTGTCGTTGCGTGCCTCATGTGCCGCGATGGCCAAGTTATCCGCAAGAACGGTTAAGGATAAAAATAATGGAAGAGCTGATCTCCCCAGGTATCTACAACCTGATCATCTTCGTTCTCGCGATCTACGTGGGTTATCACGTGGTCTGGAACGTAACACCCGCCTTGCACACCCCACTCATGGCCGTGACCAACGCGATCTCGGCCATTGTGATCGTCGGCGCCATGCTGGCCGCTGCACTCACCGTTACACCACTGGGCAAAACCATGGGCACGCTGGCCGTGGCGCTGGCCGCCGTCAACGTGTTCGGTGGCTTTCTGGTAACGCGACGCATGCTGGAAATGTTCAAGAAAAAAGCACCTAAAGCCAAGGAAGAGGTGCGTAAGCCATGAGCATGAATCTCGTCACCGTGCTGTATCTGGTCTCTGCGATCTGCTTCATTCAAGCGCTCAAGGGTCTCTCTCATCCGACCACATCACGCCGGGGCAACCTTTTCGGCATGCTGGGCATGGGGCTGGCGGTGATTACCACCATCGGTCTGGTCTACAAACTCGCGGCGCTGTCCAACACCAGCGCCGGCATCGGCTACATCCTTATCGGCTTGCTGGTAGGCGGCACCGCTGGCTCGATCATGGCCAAGCGCGTCGAAATGACCAAGATGCCCGAGCTGGTTGCCTTCATGCACAGCATGATCGGCCTGGCTGCGGTGTTCATCGCCATTGCTGCGGTTGTCGAACCGCAATCACTGAATATTGTGCCTAACCTGGGCGATGCGATCCCGACGGGCAACCGCCTGGAGTTGTTCCTCGGCGCAGCTATCGGCGCGGTGACCTTCTCCGGATCGGTGATCGCGTTCGGCAAGCTCTCGGGGAAGTACAAGTTCCGCCTGTTTCAAGGCGCACCGGTACAGTTCGCGGGTCAGCACAAGCTGAATCTGGTGATGGGTCTCGCCACGCTGTTTTTTGGCCTGATCTTCATGTTCACCGGCAACCTGAGCGCCTTCGCCGTGATGCTGGCTCTGGCGTTCGTGATCGGTGTACTGCTGATCATCCCGATTGGCGGCGCAGACATGCCGGTCGTGGTCTCGATGCTTAACAGCTATTCAGGCTGGGCGGCGGCGGGTATCGGCTTTTCGCTGAACAACTCGATGCTGATCATTGCCGGTTCGCTGGTGGGATCTTCCGGCGCAATCCTTTCGTACATCATGTGCAAGGCGATGAACCGTTCGTTCTTCAACGTGATCGGCGGCGGCTTCGGCGGGGCCAAGGACGTTGCTGGCCCGGCGGGTGCCACAGAAGCACGGCCGGTCAAATCCGGCTCGGCCGACGACGCAACCTTCCTGCTGACCAATGCCGACACCGTGATCATCGTTCCCGGCTACGGTCTGGCAGTGGCGCGGGCGCAACATGCGCTTAAAGAGCTGACGGAAAAACTCACCCATCACGGCGTCACGGTGAAGTACGCGATTCACCCGGTTGCCGGACGCATGCCCGGCCACATGAACGTGCTGCTCGCCGAGGCAGAAGTGCCTTACGACCAGGTGTTCGAGATGGAGGACATCAACTCCGAGTTCGGGCAAGCCGACGTGGTGCTGGTGCTGGGTGCCAACGACGTGGTCAACCCGGCGGCGAAAAACGATCCCAAGTCGCCCATCGCCGGGATGCCGATTCTGGAAGCGTTCAAGGCCAAGACCATCATCGTCAACAAGCGCTCGATGGCAAGCGGCTATGCCGGTCTGGACAACGAGTTGTTCTATCTGGATAAAACCATGATGGTGTTCGGAGACGCCAAAAAGGTGATCGAGGACATGGTGAAGGCGGTCGACAACGCGTAGCCTCCAAACGCGTTTATCAAAGCCCCAGCACGCTAGTCGGCTGGGGCTTTTTACATTCCATGTAACAGTGTTTTGCGTTGCAACCCGTTAATTAGAGCCTCCAGATGCGACCTTGGTAGCGGGACGAAAAACGCCCAACTCACTAAACTGGACCCTCGCTTCCACCCCCGAGATAAGAATCCAATGTACCGTGACCGTATCCGCTTGCCTTCGCTCATGAGCAAGGTGATGAGCGCGGCTGATGCCGCAGCCTTGATTCAGGACGGCATGACCGTCGGCATGAGCGGCTTCACCCGTGCAGGTGAAGCCAAGGCGGTGCCCAAGGCACTGGCCGAACGCGCCAAAGATTTCCCACTCAAGATCAGCCTGATGACGGGCGCCAGCCTGGGCAACGACCTGGATAAACAGCTGACTGAAGCCGGCGTGCTGTCGCGGCGCATGCCGTTTCAAGTCGATAGCACACTGCGCAAGGCCATCAACGATGGCTCGGTCATGTTCATCGACAGCCACTTGTCCGACACCGTCGAGCAACTGCGCAACCGGCAGATCAAGGCCGTGGACCTGGCCGTGATCGAATGCGTGGCAATCACCGAGGAAGGCCATTTGGTCCTGAGCACCTCGGTGGGCAACTCCGCGAGTTTCGCCATCCTCGCCAAAGAAGTGATCGTTGAGATCAACCTAGCCCAGCCGCTGGAGCTGGAAGGCCTGCACGACATCTATATACCCAGCTACCGGCCGACCCGTTTGCCGATACCGGTACTCAACGCCGATACACGAATTGGCAACACCGCCGTGCAGATCGATCCGGCGAAAATCGTCGGCATCGTCATCAGCAATCAGGCCGACTCGCCTTCCACTGTGCTGCCGCCGGACGCCGACACCCAGGCCATCGCCAGTCACCTGGTCGAGTTCTTCAAGAAAGAAGTGCGCGAAGACCGGCTGACCAACAAGCTCATGCCGTTGCAGGCCGGGATCGGCACCATCGCCAACGCAGTGATGCATGGCCTGGTCGATTCGCCGTTTCACGACATGACCATGTATTCCGAAGTCTTGCAGGATTCGACATTCGAACTGTTCGACGCCGGCAAACTGAGCTTCGCCTCCGGCAGTTCCATGACCTTATCGGCCAGCAAACACGCTGAAGTCTTCGCCGATTTCAACCGTTACAAATCGCGTCTGGTGCTGCGACCTCAGGAAATATCCAACCACCCGGAAATCATCCGCCGACTCGGCATCATTGGCATCAACACCGCCCTTGAGTTCGATCTGTACGGCAACGTCAACTCCACCCACGTGTGCGGTACACGCATGATGAATGGCATTGGCGGCTCCGGCGATTTCTCGCGAAACGCGCACCTGGCGATCTTCGTCACCAAGTCGATTGCCAAAGGCGGCGCTATTTCCAGCGTCGTGCCCATGGTTAGCCATGTGGATCACACCGAGCACGATGTGGACATTCTCGTCACCGAGCAAGGATTGGCCGATCTGCGCGGCCTGGCACCTCGCGAACGAGCCAGGGTGATTATCGACAACTGTGTGCACCCGGCTTACCGCGCCGCGCTCAACGCGTATTTCGAAGCGGCTTGCGCCAAAGGCGGACACACCCCGCACGTGCTGCGCGAAGCACTAAGTTGGCACTTCAGGCTGGATGAAACCGGCAGCATGCTGCCGGTCTGATGCAAACAGTTGCGAGTGAGCAATACAATTTCTTGCTCGCCTGCAAACTGAAATCGCCATAACTGGCAAAACTGTACTTCTGTACCGGTCATTTCCAAGCCCTAAAACGTCAATTTCACCGCTTTGGCGCACAAAACGCACCGTTTAGGTGCTGACCGGTACAGTTGCCCCATTTATGAACAAAACAGTGCCTCTAAACAGTTAACTGAACCCTCACAATACAAGTGAACTGTGTCTGGAGAGACTGGCCAACTGAGAGGAAGATTGGCACCAGTCAAGCCACTATCTAAACCCGCCACAAGCGGAAGGAAGTCACACCATGGAACGTACAGTCAGTTCCGACATGTTCTACGAAAACACCGCTACTACCGCTCAAGCTGCATGGCCGATGCGCGCATTCGCTAACCTGATGCTCTGGCAGCGTCGCCTTTCCAGCCGCCACCAATTGGCTCGCCTGGATTCGCGTTTGCTCGCTGATGCTGGTATCAGCGAATCGCAACGTTACGAAGAGCTGAGCAAGCCGTTCTGGCGCTAATTTAGCGCACGCTGGTCCCTGGCCCTCCAAGGTCTCTCACCAGCAACCCGAATTGCTACATACAAGACCCGTCGCAGGTAACTGCCGACGGGTTTTGTCATTTCAGAGGCTGTGATTTCGCTTGGGCAAGAACAAGCCGACGTCATCGGGGACAAGTCCCCTCCTACCGGGATTTGCACAGATTCGGTAGGACCGGACTTGCCCGGGAAGGCGTTG
>NZ_LGSI01000054.1 GCF_001698815.1 Pseudomonas syringae
TAAACTTGGCTCAGCAATCGTTGGTTATTTCTTTGATTTCTCGCGGAGTAACTTACGATGCTGATAATCAGTTGACTTCAGTCTGACAGCGCAAGCACCCACACGAATTGCTTGATTCAATTGTTAAAGAGCGGGTGGTTAAGATCTTTCGTCTCAACCGAGGCGCGCATTCTACAGCAGCACCCGTTACTGTCAAGCGGTTATTTTCCGAAGCTTTCAAAGTTTCCTTTGCAACTTCAACCACTTGCGCTTCGATCAACTTCACGTTGCTCGTTAGCGGGAGGCGAATTCTACAGCGTTACAACCTGCTGTCAACCACCTTTTTTCACCGCTTTCGATCAACTCATCGAAACCTCTTCCTCGCCAATCAAACCGGCTAACTACTTGATTACCAAGGAGTTTTCCGTTTCATCTGCTCCGGAAGAGGTGCGAATTATAGACAGATTCGAGAGGCCGTCAACCGTTAATTTGAACTTTCTGGAAAAAGGCATTTCAGCCTCGCTTTAGAACCTCTTCTATATAAGAAGAAAATCGTATTGAGCAATATATTGCTCAATAGCTAGTTATTAAGCATCATGTCGTCCATTGCACCACCTGCCCGATGACCGTGGACCCGATCTCCAATGAACAACGATGCTCGCAAGCTTTCTTCCATCCTTTTCCCGATTGGGTTGTTACTGATTGCCATGGCATCCATACAAACGGGTGCCTCCCTGGCCAAGAGCCTCTTTCCTATAGTGGGGGCTCAGGGGACCACGACGCTAAGGCTCGTGTTCGCGAGCGTGATTCTCCTACTCACCCTACGGCCCTGGCGTGCGCGCTTCACTGCCAAATCCCTACGTACGATCTTCATTTACGGTATCGCGCTGGGTGGCATGAACTTCCTCTTCTATATGTCACTGCGCAGCGTGCCCCTGGGTATCGCCGTTGCGCTCGAATTCACTGGCCCGCTTGCAGTTGCACTGTATTCGTCACGCAAGGCGATCGACTTCGTCTGGATTGCGTTGGCTGCCACCGGCCTGCTACTGCTCATTCCCATGGGCGAAACCAGCGCGAACCTCGACCTGACGGGGGTTGTCTACGCCTTGGGCGCCGGGGTTTGCTGGGCTGCCTACATCCTGTTCGGCCAAAAGGCCGGGGAAGACAACGGCATTCAGACCGCAGCGCTAGGCGTATTGATTGCTGCGATATTCATCGCCCCCATCGGAATGGTGCACGCAGGTACTGCGCTGCTCGATATTGCATTGATACCGACCGCCATTGGCGTGGCGATTCTATCGACCGCCCTGCCCTACAGCCTGGAAATGGTCGCGCTCACGCGTATGCCTGCACGAACGTTCGGCACCCTGGCCAGTATCGAACCGGTGTTTGGCGCTTTATCCGGGATGCTTTTCCTGCATGAAAACCTGACACTTCTGCAGTGGCTGGCGATCGCCGCGATCATCCTGGCTTCAGCCGGCGCGACACTCACTTCCCAACGAGAAACATCGCAACTGGTGCCAGCCGATTGACGGATGTTTTGCCTGAAAATGAGATGTTGCTAGCATTTGTAACGTCGTTGAGCCATGTTTAGCGCCAGGCGATGCTCTTATCTGGATTGCAATCCAGGCAGGGCAGTACGCCGCCTTGTAGCAAGCTACTGAATTCAGGCTGGGCGCCGCTTCTGGTCGATGCTCAGGTAAGGAAGGGAATGAAACACATTTTTATAGTGTTGGCGCTCTTGATAGCTACGGGATGCGCGGCAACATCAAAACCGGTCAAACAGACCAAGCGCGGAATTCACATCAACTGTTCCGGCCTGTCTTCTTCGTGGGAAAAATGCTACGAAATGGCAACCAGCTCCTGCGTTTCGCAGAACTACCGGATCATCGCCAAATCCGGTGACGCAGCAGAAGAGCCCGGCGACTATCCCTTCGGGCTCAATCCAGCCGGCTATACCAGCCGCAGCATGATCATCGTTTGCAAGAAACCGGCAAACCCCTAGCCGCAGGACTGCCGGTCCAAGTGCGCCTTGGCCCGCTGCCAAAGCGCAGGAACTCCCGTCAGATCCTGGCAGTGCGAGTGCTCAGCCATTCCAGAGCAGCGCCTTGCAACAAAGGCGTCAAACGTTCCCGTACCTCGGCGTGGTAATCATTGAGCCACGCACGCTCATCCTCGGCTAACAAGGCGATATCCAGGCATCGAGTGTCGATAGGGCACAAAGTCAGCGTTTCAAACTTCAGAAACTCTCCGAATTCAGTCTTGCCCGCCTCGCGGTTGATCACCAGGTTTTCAATCCGAACCCCCCACCGACCTGGGCGATATGTGCCCGGTTCGATTGAAGTGATCATGCCTGCGAGCATCGCGGTTTGCGGCGTAGTCGGCGCCTGATAGGCAATGACTTGCGGACCTTCATGAACATTCAGGAAGTAGCCCACGCCATGTCCAGTGCCATGACCGTAATTGACACCGCCCGCCCAGATAGGCGCACGAGCAATGGAATCCAGCAGAGGTGACAGGATTCCTTGCGGGAAATGCGCGCGGGACAAAGCAATCACACCTTTCAACACCCGGGTACAGTCCTGCTTCTGCTCGGCAGAGGGCGTACCGACCGGCACCATGCGTGTGATGTCAGTAGTACCGCCCAGGTACTGACCGCCCGAATCGATCAACAACAAGCCGTCGCCTTCGATCTGCGCAAATGCTTCCTCGGTGGCCCGGTAATGCGGCATAGCGCCATTGGCGTTGAATCCGGCGATGGTGGCAAAGCTGGCAGAGACATAACCCGGACGCCGCTGACGCGCCTGACCGAGTTTTTCGTCAATGGTCAACTCGCTGACCGGTTCGTGGCCCAGGGCCGAATCCAGCCAGGTGAAAAACTCGCACAGCGCCGCACCATCCTGCTCCATTGCCTGACGAATATGCTGGGTGTCTGTTTCGGTTTTCTGCGATTTGAACAGGGTGGTCGGGTTCAAGCCTTCGACGAAAGCGACTTCACTGTCCAGGTAATCGAGCAGCCCACAGGTCACCCGTGCGGGGTCGATCAACAGGCGAGCGTCCTTGGGGACTGCGCGTAACGCTGCGCCGATCTGCGTATATTCCAGCAAGGTGACACCATCTGACTCCAGGCTTTGGCGGATGCCTGCCTCGACCTTGGTGGAGTCAATAAAAAGACTGATGCTGTTGGGGCCAATCAACGCAAAGGAAATGAACACCGGGTTGTAGGAAACATCAGCGCCACGCAGGTTGAACAACCATGCGATGTCATCCAGCGTTGCAAGAAAATGCCAGTCAGCACCCCGCTCTGCCATGACCTTGCGCAGTCGAGTGAGTTTTTCGCCGCGGGCCACCGACGCCTGTGGTGGTAAATGCTCGTAGATCAGGTTGGTTGGCAATGCCGGGCGGTCTTCCCACAGTTCCGTCAGCAAGTCCAGATCGGTACGCAGTCGGGCACCCCGATCATAGAGTTTGCTGGCCAGGGTTCGTGAGGAGGCCACGGCCAGCACTGCGCCATCCACAGCAACGACGGTTTCAGCCTTGGCTTGCTCGGCCAGCCACTCCAACGGCCCCTGCTGACCTGGAACCAGCTTCACCAACTGGATGCCGCTGCCTGCCAGCTCTTTAGTTGCCTGTTCCCAGTAGCGGCTATCGGCCCAAAGACCTGCGAAGTCCTGAGTGACGATCAGCGTGCCTACGGATCCATGAAAGCCGGACAGCCATTGCCTACCCTGCCAATAGCCCGGCAGGTATTCGGACAGATGCGGGTCAGCCGAAGGCACCAGATAAGCATCGATTCGCTCGCGGCTCATCAATGCCCGTGTTTGTGCCAAACGTTGCGACACCACACCGCTGGTTGTCGATTGCATAGTCATGGATTCTCCTGCTGTCCCGAAAAGTGATCGCTATCGGGGCAGATAATGGAGCACCACTCAATACTGAGCAACCGCCCAGAACGCAGGCTGCACGAGGGAGGCCCGGATCAAACCGGCCGCATGATCGATATCCTGCTCACTGGTAAAGCGACCGAGACTCAGGCGGATGGTCTGACTGGCGGCTTGTGCGTCATACCCCAGGGCAAGCAGAACATGGGACGGCGTGTTCTTGGCCGAATTACATGCGGAGGTGGAGGAAAACGCCAGACCGTGACCCAGCGCCGAGATATCCAGGTCACTGTTGGTGAAGGTCAGGCTCAAGGTATGAGCAATGCGCTCGGTACGACTGCCATTGAAGTGCAGACCTGACACATCGGCCAGCAACTCACGCAACCGCAGGTTCAAACGCTGGATATGGGCAACTTCTTCTTCGAATAACTCTGCGGCCAACGCGAATGCTGCACCCATCCCGGCGATCTGGTGAGTAGCCAGAGTGCCGGAGCGCAACCCGCATTCATGACCGCCGCCGTGAATCTGCGCAAGTACACGTTGCTCGGCACGAGGGCCGACATACAGCGCGCCGATACCTTTGGGACCGTAAACCTTGTGGGCCGAGAATGACATCAAGTCAACTGCCAGCCCGGACAGATCAATCCCGACCTTGCCCGCCCCTTGCGCCGCATCAACGTGGAACAAAGCACCGTGATCGCGCACCCGTTTGCCGATTCCGGCGATGTCATTGAGCGTGCCCAGTTCGTTGTTGACCAGCATCAACGACACCAGAAAGGTATCCGGACGCAGTGCGGCTGCCACAGCATCAGCAGTGATCAGACCATCTGCATCAGGCGCCAGCAGCGTTACGTCGAAACCCTGATCCTGCAGTTGCTGCGCGGTATCGAGGATCGCCTTGTGTTCAATCTGGCTGGTGATGATGTGGCCGCGCGTCTGACCGTTGCGCTGCGCATGGGACTGCGCGACACCCTTGAGCGCCAGGTTGTTTGATTCAGTTGCGCCGGACGTCCAGATGATTTGGGCAGCCTCAGCGCCGACGAGTCCTGCAACCTGTTGCCGAGCCAGTTCGACGGCTGACCGGGCATTCTGCCCATAGGTATGCGAGCTGGACGCCGGGTTGCCGAAATTGCCGGACATGCCCAGGCACTGGACCATTACCTGAATGACACGCTCATCGACAGGAGTGGTAGCCGCGTAGTCAAAATACAGCGCAATATTTTTCATAAGGTCACTCTAAAATGCGCAGCCCGGAACACAGGCTGTTGTCGCTAGTGGTATCCCTGGCTCATTCGCAATCTGCGAGGCCAGGATCTGAGGCCATGGGGTGATGATGCACCAAAACCATTAGATCAAAAAATTATTAATTATTATTTATATATTCTATCAAGGAATATAAGGACACAACCTTGCGCGGGTTCAGTCAGTAAGGACGATATGAAGCACATCAGGAAATGTCCTACCGTTACAGATACGAAGCACATTCCATGCCCGCCAGCCTCCGGTTGACTGCCCGTGTGCGCCCTTTACAGGTATGAGAGAGCCAGAAGTCTGAAGCCGTCACGTATTACCGACGGTTTTTTATAAATGCATCGAACGAGTGTTAAATGGATCTCCAGACACACTCATTTGAACATGAAGTGCCAATACTGCATTTGTACGGCACTCGTTGACGCACTTGGCGACTAACTTCTGGCGTTAATAAAACGACTTATCCCAGGCAACAAGCCGTTAAGCGCCTCACTGTAAATGTGTCCAAAAAACGTCGTCGCACCGTAGCAGTGCACGTGATGTTTTTTTGACTCCCATATAATTCAATAAGTTACGGAATATTTGTAACCGCTTATCAAAAATTTAACAGAAACTTGACGAAATAATTTGACAGAAAGCCCGTCCCCATCGATATATATGCCTGTCAAACATTTCCCAGCCAGTGCAGCGTCGCCCCAGAGCGATACGCCGGAATGTTCGACCGATACACCACTTGTTCTGCCCAAGACGTTAGTTATTACTACGGCGAGTTATTTGCGTCGGTGGGCGTCTTTCGTCTGATGGAAACTGAATAAATTGCTGAGTTTGCTCGGTATGGCGGTAGCTTGGCGTGATGCTTTGCTCCGCCAGATAACAAGTTCATTCAAGCACTTACATGCCTGTAGTCGATTTCAACCAGTCCGGATGTCCAGGATTTGGGCGGTAGCGTGGCTGCAAGGGCGCCATTTGAGATGAATAAAACAGGCCCGCCGATACGGTGAGCCCTTTACTTCGGACCCACAGGGTGTGAGTCATGCCATTTTCATTGCATATGAATGATCAGCAAGTAGAGCAATTGGCGGCAGAAATAAACGCCAATGGCTTTGCTCGGTTGCGCAACGTGATCAGCCAACCTGAATTGCAACAACTGCGCGGCTTTACGGACGCGCACGCACAGCTGCATTACGGCGAATATTTTGCCTACCACGGCGAGAAGGCACTGTCGCAAAGTTTGCTTGGCAGCATCTGGGGCAATCCTGACTTCAAACAGCTGGTCGGCGCCCTGTACCGGCAAGCGACTCACCAGGAGTCGGCAAGTGATCGAATCTTCCCGGTGCTGCGTTGCGTGCAAGGCAATCAGGGACAGAAAGAGTCCAACTGCTTTCACTTTGACGCCAGCCTCGTAACCGCCCTGGTGCCGATATTCATTCCCACCGAAGGCAGTGATCGCGGCGACCTGATGGTGTTTCCCAATCTGCGCAAGGTACGCACCAGCGTACTGCTGAACGTGATTGAAAAGGCGCTGGTCCAGAACCGCTTCACACGCAAGTTGATGACGCTGGCCATAGATCGCGGCTGGCTCAAGCCTCAGACAATTCCGCTGGTCCCAGGCGATATCTACCTGTTCTGGGGCTATCGCTCATTACACGCCAATAAGGCGTGCGGCGTCGGCGTCAAGCGGGCGACTGCGATCTTTCATTTCGGCGATCCTCATGCGGGCAGTCTGGCCACCCGGCTGATTCTGCAATTCAACCAGCGTCGCGCACGTCGGGTCAGCGACAAGACCGGCACTCAGCCTCCGAAATCGACCCTCGGCCAGTAACCAGGGCCGCAACCAACTTCAGGGCATTTGCAGTTCCCGCGTTCAACGTTAGACATGGAGGCTTCGATGATCAACGTAACCAAAACCTACCTGGGCGATATCGGCAAGTTCAAGACCTACATAGAAGGCATTTATGCACGGGGTTGGTTGACCAATCACGGGCCGCTGGTAACGGAGCTGGAAGATCGTCTCAAGGATTATCTGGGCGTCAAACACATCATTCTCACCAACAACGGCACACTTGCCCTGCAAGTCGCCTATCGCGCCTTGAACCTGAGCGGCAGCGCCGTGACCACGCCCTTCAGTTTCGTCGCGACCAGCAGCTCGTTGCAGTGGGAAGGCATCCGGCCGATCTTTGCCGATATCGACGCCAGCACCTGGAACATCTCCCCGGATCACATTGAAAGCCGCATCGAGCCAGACACTTCAGCCATCGTCGGCACGCATGTGTTTGGTAATCCATGCGCCGTCGAACGTATCGAGGAAATTGCTCGCAGGCGTAACCTGAAAGTCGTCTACGACGGTGCCCATGCCTTCGCCGTGCGGCATGCCGGACAGTCTGTTCTTAACTGGGGTGATGTCAGCACCTTGAGCTTTCACGCCACCAAGCTGTTTCACACAGTCGAAGGCGGCGCGATCATCACCAACGATGATGAAATAGCCAAGCGTGCCTACCTGCTGTGCAACTTCGGAATTGCCGACGTCGACAAGATCGACGGTATCGGCATCAACGCCAAGCTCAATGAGTTCTCTGCGGCCATGGGCCTGTGTGTACTCGATGACATCGAGAACATTCTTGAAGAGCGCGCCGAAATTGCCTACCGCTACACCTCGCGACTGGAAAACTACCTGGACCTGCAACAGGCAGAAGCCAACAGCCAGCTCAACCACAGCTATTACCCGGTGGGCTTGCGGGACGAGCAGCAACTGCTGCGTGTGCGTGCCGCACTCAACAACCGGGATATCAATCCGCGCCGGTACTTCTACCCATCGCTGGATACCCTCGAATATCTGCAGCCGCAGATCCCGCAAACCGAATCCCGGTCCTTGAGTGAGCGCGTGCTATGCCTGCCGATTTATCCCGGCCTGCAACGCGCTGATCAGGACAAGGTGATCAACACCATCATCGACGAATGCAGCTTCAGCAACGCCCATTACCAAAGCCCTGTGCTCGCTCAGGTCATCTAGTGGCTATGCAAACGAAACGCTCCGTGATCCGCAACACTGCATTGAACTATGCCGGGCAGGCCTACGTCTTGCTGGTAGGCATCCTGATCATGCCGTTCTACCTCGGCCATCTGGGTGCCGAGGCCTACGGCCTGATCGGGTTCTTCGCGGTGATGCAGGCATGGTTGCAATTGCTTGACGCTGGCCTGTCGCCCAGCCTGGTGCGTGCCGTCGCCCACCAGCAAGGTACGCCGGCCAGCGAACGTAATTCGGGACAGCTGCTGCGGTCGTTCGAGATCATTTTTCTGCCGCTGACCCTGTTGTCCTGCGTCACGATTTACCTGAGCAGCCCGTGGATTGCCCTGCAATGGCTCAATGCCAAAGAGTTGCAGCCGCAAACCTTGATTCATTGCATCAGCCTGATGGGTGTGGTGATAGCCCTGCGCCTGTATTCGACACTCTACAAAAGCGGTATCCAAGGCCTGGAGCAACATGGCTGGCTCAACCTGGCCAATATCATCATTGCCACCCTGCGCTACTTCGGCGGCCTGCTGCTGGTCAGCAGCTACTCCCAGGATCCGGCGGACTTCTTTGAATTCCAGGTCGCAGTAGGCCTGATCGAAACCTTGATGTTTGCCGGGCGCGCCTATCAGCAAATGCCGACGCCGCAGTGGCTCACCGGGTTCAACTGGCGACTGGTCAAACCGATCATTCCGTTTGCGGCGAGCATGTCATTCACGGCGGTGCTGTGGATCGTGCTGACACAGATCGACAAAGTGCTGCTGTCCAAGCAGCTGCCTCTGGACCAATACGGCTACTTCTCGTTGGTGGCGCTGATCACCACCGGGATCTTGATGCTGGCCAATCCTCTGGTGCAAACCCTGCTGCCGCGTTTGACCGTATTGATGGCAGAAGGTCGCCGCGACGATATGCACCGGCTGTTTCTGGCTGCCAACCGCTTCGTCTGCACGTTTCTGTTTCCGCTGGCTGCGGTGATTGCCTTGCATGCCCAGCCCTTGATCTACGCCTGGACCGGCGATCAGATCGCGGCGCAATGGAGCCGTTCGATCCTGTGCTGGTACGCATTGGGCAGCGCGATCATGGCCGTCAGCGCCTTTCAGTTCTATCTGCAATACGCCTACGGGCGAATGAATCTGCACGTCTGGTACAGCATCGTTTCAGCGGTGATCACCGTTCCGGTGGTGTTCCTGGCGATTCATTACCAAGGCGCCTATGGCGCGGCGCTGGCCTGGTTTTTCCTGCGCATCGTGTCGTTCGCGGTGTGGCCGATGATCGTTCACAACCACTTGGCGCCGGGCATTCACGGCACGTGGTTACGCGACATCCTGCGCATCAGCTTTATGACCGGCATCGGCCTGGCAATCAGCGAGCCACTGTTTCGCTTGATCGCGGCTGACGACCGTTTCAGCGTGTTCGCCGGTCTGGCGGTCAGCGGTCTGATCACCTTGATCGTCGTGGCGGCCAGCGACAAACCGCTGGCTTCGAGAATTTTCATTTTGTTCAGCAAACCGAGTACCTGAGCCATGGATGACAAGACATTAGAAACGTCCACTGCCCCGTCCCAGCCACCGCTAGTGAGCATCGTCTGCCCTGCCTACAACCAGGGAGCGTTTATCGCTCAGACACTGGACAGTTTTCTGGCACAACAGACGACGTTCAATTTTGAAATCCTGATCAACGACGATGCCTCCACCGACGGCACGGCACAGATCATCGCCGAATACACCGAGCGTTATCCGACGATCATCAGGCCGTTCTATCAAACGGTGAATCAGTTCCAATATGGCAAGCCCTGCGTGCCGGGTCTGTTTGCCAAAGCCCGGGGCCGTTATATCGCGTACTGCGAAGCCGACGACTACTGGACCGACCCGCGCAAGCTGCAAATCCAGGTGGACTTCCTGGAAAGCCATCCGGACTACGTCATCACTTATCACGACGCGGTGGCGTTCGACAGCGAAGGCGAGAAAGGTATCCAGTTGCAGGGCAAGTTACGCAGCGATGCGACGGCTCTGCAACTGCAGAAGGCCCGGCCGATTTCGACCCTGACCGTGTGTTTTCGCAATATGTTCAGCACCCTGCCGCCAGAGCTGCTGATGCCGGTCGCCCCGCTCAATGACATGTGCTGGTGGTCGCTGCTCGGCGCCTTCGGCAAAGGCAAGTTTCTCGCCCAGATCAAACCCGCCGCCTACCGCGTGCATCCGGGTGGCATTTTCTCGATGCGTACCCATAAACGAAAACTTCATATGAGCCTGCAAACCTGTAGCAGTCTGGCTAATTACTACAACCGGCAGGGCAATCAGGAACTGTACGAATACTTCCTTATGCAAACCATCGGCCTGGCGATTTCTGCTCTGGCGCCGGTGCATAAGCTGCAGGCGCTGTTGATGGTCGCGCGAAATTTCACCGTCAACCTCGGCAAGCGGCTGATGCCTTCGATAAGCAAGGGCCATGTTCAGTAACGTCCTGGTGATCTGCATCGGCAACATCTGCCGCAGCCCCATGGCTGAAGCGCTGTTGCGCCAGCGTGTACTGGCGGCCGATGTGCAGATCGCCTCGGCGGGCACCCACGCGATGCTTGATTCGCCAATCGACCCGCTGGCCCAGGCGGTTTTGCAGATGCACCACGTGCCAACACTCAGGCACCGCGCCCGCCAGATGGATCGCGACATGTTGCATCAGGCCGAGCTGATCCTGCTGATGGAAAACGCGCAACTCAAAAGCGTTTTGAGGTTGGCACCCGAAGTTCGCGGCAAGACTTTTCTGATTGGCAAATGGCAACAACAAATGGAAATAGCCGACCCCTACCGGCAACCAAAATTAGCCTTTGAACAGACCTACGAGCACCTCTCGCGATGTGTCGACGACTGGCTACCTTATCTTCAGTCAGGAGAAACAAGATAAATGACCGCTATGAACCGTTCTTCCCTGGACTACTACCAGGACTCCCGGATCGATCTGGCAACTATCTTGCGCACGTTATTCGACCATAAGGGCCTGATCTTCTCGATCGTCGGGCTGTTCTGCCTGGTCGGGCTGGCCTACGCGATACTTGCCGAGCCGATCTATCAGGCCAACGCGATGATCCAGATCGAGCCGAAGAAAATCGGCATCGAAGGTACACCGGAAGTTTCCAACAAACCGATGTCGGTGTCCCAGGCGACTACTGAAATCGAGCTGATCAAGTCGCGGGCAGTGCTGGGCAAGGTGGTGGATGACCTCAAGCTGAACATCGTGCAGCGTCCCGATTACTTCCCGATGATCGGCGGCTACCTCAGCCGCACGTTCAAGCCGGAACGTCCGGGCCAATTCGCCGAGCCGTGGTTCGGCATGTCTCAATACGCCTGGGGCGGCGAGAAGCTCGACGTCTTCCAGCTTGAGGTTCCCGAAGATCTGCTGGGTGAAAAACTGACCCTCGTCGCAGGCAAGCCAGGCTTCTTCACGCTGTATGACAAGGACCGCAACCAGATTCTCAGCGGAGCCGTGAACCAGACCGTCGAAGGCCATGGCGCGAAGATCCAGGTCGCCACGCTCAATGCCCGGCCAGGGACTGAATTCACGGTTTCCAAACTGCGCACGTTGACCGCCGCGCTCAATTATCAGGAGCGCCTGAAAATCACCGAAGCCGGTAAAGACTCGGGAATCATCTACCTGGCGTTGCAGGACCCGGACCCGGAAAAGGCCAACAGGATCGTTGACGAGATCAGCCGTCTTTACGTACGCCAGAACGTCGAACGCAGTTCCGCCGAGGCCGCCCAACGCCTGGACTTCCTGCGCTCGCAACTGCCGGCCGTACGCAAACAGCTGGAAGCGTCGGAAGTCGCCTTGAACAACTTCCAGACCAGCGCCAAGTCGGTGGATCTGAGTATCGAAACCAAGGGCGTGCTGGATCAGGTCGTGAAACTGGATTCGATGCTCTCGGAGCTCAAGATGCGCCGCGTCGAACTGGAGCGGCTGTACACCCGCGAACACCCGAACTATCGCGCCTTGATGAGCCAGATGAGCCAGCTGGAAGCGCAAAAACAGGGCCTGCTGAAAAAGATCGAGACACTGCCGGAAACCCAGCAGGAATTGCTGCGCCTGACTCGCGACATGCAGGTCACCAGCCAGACCTACACCTTGATGCTGAACAAAAGCCAGGAGCAGGACATTTTGCGCGCCGGCAGCATCGGCAACGTGCGCATCATCGACAACGCCGACGCCAACGTCGAAGAGCCGGTCAAGCCGATGAAAAAACTCATCGTGCTGATTGCGACGTTGCTGGGCGCCTTGGTCGCGGTCGCCACAGTGTTCGTTCGCCAGGCGTTCTATCGCGGCGTGGACAACCCTGAAGTCATCGAAAACATTGGCATGCCGGTGTACGCATCCCTGCCCTACTCGCGCCAACAGGAACGCCTGGAAAAGAACAATCAAAGCCGCACGACCAGCAAGGAATCCAGACTGCTGAGCGTATCGGCACCTACCGAACTGGCGGTGGAATCCCTGCGCAGCCTGCGTACCAGCCTGCATTTCGCGATGCTCGAAGCACGCAACAATGTGCTGATGATTTCCAGCCCGTCGCCAGGCGCCGGCAAGTCATTCGTTTCCAGCAACCTGGCAGTGATCATCGCCCAGACCGGCAAGCGCGTGCTGCTGATCGACGCCGATATGCGTAAGGGTTACCTGCACAAGGTGTTCGGCCTGCAACCCAAGCACGGTCTGTCCGACACGCTGGCTGCACGCCTGAAAAGCACCGAAGTCATCCATCACACCGAAGTGCGCAACCTGGACTTCATTTCCTGCGGTTTCGCGGCGCCCAACCCTTCGGAGCTGTTGATGCATGACAACTTCAACAAGATGCTCACCGAGCTCTCGCCGCTGTATGACCTGGTGCTGATCGACACGCCGCCGATCCTGGCCGTGACCGACGCCACCCTCGTCGGTCGCCAGGCCGGCACATGCCTGTTGGTCACCCGTTTCGGTCTGACTTCGGTCAAGGAAATCGAAGCCTGCAAGCGCCGACTTGGTCAAAACGGTGTAGTCATCAAGGGCGCCATATTCAATGGCGTGCTACGCAAGGCCTCGACCGCAGATTATGACTGTGCCGCCTACGGATACGACTACAGTCCAGTACGCAAATAACGAGCAAAGATCACCCAACACACTTAAGGAGTTACGCATGGCCAGGACCATAGCAATGATGCAGCCATACCTCTTCCCCTACCTGGGCTATTTTCAATTGATCGCAGCAGCAGATGTCTTCGTCCTGGGAGACGATCTGCAATATATCCGTTCCGGCTGGGTCAATCGAAACCGCATTCTGAACAACGGCGAGGCGAAGCTGATTACCTTCCCGCTGAAAAAGGATCGCTTCGAGCTGCCGATCATGCAGCGCCAGTTCATCGACACCTTCAGCGACGAAGCCGAACGCCTGATCAACATCATTACCCAGAACTACCGCAAGGCGCCGTACTTCGAACAGGTCATGCCTTTGGTGACGCGCCTGATCCGCTTCCCGCAGCAGAATCTCGCGCTGTACGCCGAGCACGTCATCCGCGAACTGTGCGCGTATCTGCACATCGTGACGCCGATTCTGCGTGGCTCGGACCTGAAGCTGAACTCGTGCACCGACAAGCAGGACCGGGTGATCAACATCGCCCACACCTTTGCCGCCACGACCTTTCTCAATCCCATCGGTGGTGCCGAACTGTACGACCGCGACCTGTTCGCCAGGAATGGTCTGCTGGTGCGCTTTTTCAAAATGGATGAAGTGGTCTACCGGCAACTCGGCAAGCCGTTCGTACCCAATCTGTCGATCATCGACGTGCTGATGTTCAACTGCGTCGAACAGGTCCAGGCCATGCTCGCCTGCTTCACCGTCAGCGATGGCGCCGGTGGGAATCAAGAGGACCTGCTGGCCGAACTCGTCAGCCAGCAGGACGCCACAAAGCCCTCGTTCACACGCACCGCAGTGGAGTGAATGTATGTCTCAATTCAATAGCCCCGCCCGTTGGTACCTGATCCAGACCAAGCCGCGTCAGGAGGCGCGCGCAGAAGAGCATTTGCAGCGGCAGAGCTTCGAATGCTATCGGCCGCTGAAGGCAGGCGAGCCGAAAAAGCGCACGCCGAAAGTGGCGAGCGAAGAAGAGTTGTTCCCGGGCTATCTGTTCATCCGCATGGATCAGGTGCATGACAACTGGTACCCGATTCGTTCGACCCGTGGCGTGGCGCGCATCGTCACCTTCGGCGGTCATCCGGTTCCGGTCCAGGATGAACTCATCGAACAGATCCGCCAACGCTTGCATGAACCCGTCGCCAAAGTCGATTTCCGACAAGGCGAGCGCGTGATGATCAAGGCCGGTGAACTGTGTGATATCGAGGCGATTTTCCTTGCTGCTGATGGCGCCGAGCGTGCCGTGATCCTGCTTAACCTGCTGCAACGGGAACAGAAAGTGGTGTTGCCGATGAGCAGTCTGTTGCGGATGGAAGCCAGGGTCTAAGGCAACGTTTCGCCAAGCCCCGGTTATTCACGCGCACCGGGGTTGCGGCACTACCTTCATCTCTATTCCGGACGGAACCTCAGCATGACTCAACTCACGACATTGGTGACGCTCACCTACGGTGACCGTTTCAACTATTTGCACACCCTTGTCAGCCGCTCGCTGGAAAGCCCGTTGATTGACCGTGTGATCATCGTCAGCAACGCGTCGGTTGCCCCGCTGGAAAACCTGCGCACTACCTGGCCCGGCCAGGTCGACATCATCTATCTGGATAACAACACCGGTTCAGCCAAAGGTTATTCGGTGGGCATCAAGGCCGCACTGGATGCCGGTGCCGAATATATCTGGCTGATGGACGACGATAACGCACCGACTCACAACGCCATCGCGACTTTGCACACATGCCTGCGTCAGCTGGAAGAAATCGATGGCCGCGACAAGTCAGCGGTGCTCGGTTTTCGCCCAACGCATCAGGCCGACATTGCCGCCGGGGTGCCCGGTCGTTTCGCCATTCAGCGCCGCTCCAGCTTCTTCGGTTTTCACATTGCGCAACTGCCCTACAAGCTTTGGCGCCGTCGCCCCTGGGTGCATCCCCAGCGCAAGCAAGACAAGATCCCGATGGTGCAATTGCCCTTCGCCACCTACGGCGGCCTGCTTGCCCATCGCAGCCTTTATCAGCGCATCGGCCTGCCCCTTGATGCCTTGATGCTGTATGCCGATGACAGTGAATACACCTGGCGGATCACCGCCGGTGGCGGACGCATCTTCCTGGTGCCCGACGCGCTGCTCGACGACCTTGAAGATTCATGGAACATCAAAGCGCGCACCAGCAATATTTACGAGAGTTTCCTGCTTGGCGGCTCGGACCTCAGGGCTTATTACGGAGCCCGCAACCAGGCCTGGTTCGACAAAAACATCTGGGCTTCATCGTCGGTGCTGTACAGCCTCAACCGCTGGATGTTCTTCCGCCTGTTACGCCTGATCGCCAAACGCCGTGGTGCAGAACAACGCCTCAACCTGATCGAAAAGGCCATTCAGGATGGCGAGGCAGGCGTGCTGGGCCTGAACCGCTCCTATCCCCTATGAAGTTGTTATTCATCTCTAGCCTTTACGCACCCAATATCGGTGGCGGAGCAGAGATCATCCTGCAACGCACCGTCGAAGGCCTGTACAAGCGGGGCTATAAGGTCGCGGTACTGGCGACCGGAGCCGAGTCCGGCCTCAAGGAGGAGATGATCAATCAAGTCAGGGTGTATCGCGCCGGACTGCGCAACTTCTATTGGCATTTCAGGGATCAGCGCCCTGGGAAACTGGCGCGGTTGGGCTGGCATCTTCGCGATCGGTATAACGGCGGCATGCGCGAATACGTAAGGCGAGTGATCAAGATCGAGAAGCCCGACCTGGTGGTCTGTCACAACCTCACCGGCTGGTCAGTGTCGGCATGGGATGAAATCACCGCCGCCGGCAAACCGATCGTGCAGGTGTTGCACGATCTGTATCTGCTCTGCCCGAGCAGCACCATGTTCAAAGACGGCGAAAGCTGCCGCAACCAATGCAGCCGCTGCGAACATTTTCGTAAAGGCCATGATGATCGCTCGGCACAGGTCGATACGGTGGTAGGCGTCAGCCGCTTCATGCTCGACACCCTGCAGGACAACGGCTACTTCAAGAACGCCCGTGGCTTTGTTGTCCACAACGCCAGCCCTTGCCCTGCCCTGCCGGTGAAGGCAAAAACAAATCCGGACCCGGCACCCAAGAAAGCGCCGCTGCGCTTTGGCTTCATGGGCACCCTCTCGGAGCCTAAAGGCGTGCGCTGGCTGATCGAACAATTCCAGTCGCTGCCCTTTGACGCAACGCTGCAAATTGCCGGTCGCGGACAACTTGATGACGAAGCCCGTTTCAAGGCGTTGGCAGCTGAGGCGCCCCGTATCAGTTTTGTCGGTTATCAAGCACCCGAGGTGTTTTATAAACAGATCGATGTGGCCATCGTGCCGTCGATCTGGAATGAACCGTTCGGCATGGTCGCCGTCGAGGCCTGCGCTTACGCAAAGCCGGTGATTGCCAGTCGCATGGGCGGCCTGCAAGAGATCATCCAGGACCAGCTCAACGGTCTGTTGTGCAGCCCCGACGATCCGGATTCCCTGGGGCTGGCCATGCTCAAACTGCACCAGCAACCGGCTTTGCTGGCACGCTTGAGTTCCCAGGCCCGAGTCAGCGTTGCTTCGCTGCTGGACATGGATCTGATGCTCGACAGCTACCAGAGTATTTTTGCCCAGACCCTGCTGGACAAGATCGTACGGCACGATGAGCCGTCGGTTTCCGGACCCGGCCAGGTCAATCGCTAGACATAAGGAAGTGTTATCCATCGGCCCGTGACTCACCTGAGCAAGCGCTCCGGACCGTGCCTCTTCATTGAGACAAAATATGCCCAAGCCGCCCATCGCCCGATCGCGACCGCTGACGATGCTTGTGATTTGCCTGTTCATGAGCTGTATGGCAATCGCCGATGAGCGATTCATCATCGGCGTCGATACTCACTTGATGAACAAAAGCAGTTCGTCGGCCAAGGCACTGCAACTGCTCGAAGAAGCCGGAGTCGATTCGGTACGCGATGATGCTTACTGGTCGACCGCCGAACCCCGACGCGGCATGTTGCGTATTGACCCGGCCTGGCAAGCCTATTTGAGCAAGGCCCAGGAGCATCGATTGCGTCCCTTGCTGGTGTTGGGTTACGGCAATACCTATTACGGCAACTACGCCAAGCCTCGTACTCCACTGGTCAAGGAAGGTTTTGGCAACTACGTGTCATTCGTGACCCGTGAACTGGCCGACAGCGTGGACTTTTACGAAATCTGGAATGAGTGGGATAAAGAAAACCCCGTGGATCCGGGTTTCGCCAGGGACTACAGCAACCTGGTGGAAGAAACCGCGCAGCGCATCCGTCAGCAGAAAAAACCGGTGACGATTCTTGCCGGCGCGGTGACCAGCCTGGGCATGGATCTGGGTTTCGCCGACCGACTGGTGGAGGCCGGCGTACTCAACCAAGCGGACGGTCTTTCGCTGCATCCTTATGTGCATTGCCGGCATGAGGAGCGACATACCCCGGAACGCTGGATCGCCTGGCTGCGCTGGGTGGACGCTGATCTCAGGGCCTTGGCTTCGCGGCCGGTGCCCTTGTATCTGACCGAGATGGGCTGGCCCAGCAACACCGGTAAATGCGGCTTGAGCGAACAGACCCAGGCCGCCTACCTGGCGCGCAGTTTCTTCCTCGCCCAGACGCTGCCGGATATCAAAGGGCTGTGGTGGTACGACTTGTTCAACGATGGCAATGACATCAATGATCCGGAGCAGAACTTCGGTCTGCTCAAACAGGATCTGTCGTTGAAGCCGTCATACCTGACCCTCAAGGCAATCAGCCCGATTCTGCATGATTACCGCTACGACGCCGAAAAAAGCCGCGAGCTGGATTCAACCTATCTGCTGCGCTTTGCCAAAGGCTCGGAGCAGGCGCTGGTGGCCTGGACAACCGGTGAACCGCGCTTGATTCGGGTCGAGGCAAGCAGCGTACAGCGCGGCAACGTCCTGCTGATTGACAGTGGCAAGCCGGGTAAAGGGTTGATCGATACCGGCATTGCCTGGGATTGCAACGACAGCCGCTGTTCGGCCCAGGTGCCCATCGACGAATTTCCGAAAATCATCAGTCTGGGCAGTAAGCCACCGCTGTTTGCCCAATGAGTTATTAGTCCAATAACTACGGCGCACAGCGCCCAGGTATCGCGCAGTGCGAGCAGCCCATCGGTCAAGGCCTGCTTGCGCGAACCAGTCAATCGACCCAATTCTCTTTTCAGGTCGCGCCCCAATGATTGTGATCAATGCCCGTTTTCTGACCCAGGAAATACGCGGAGTGCAGCGTTTCGCCGAGCAGACCTGCCTGGCCCTCAAACAGCTGCGAGACGATGTGGTTTTCGTCGCTCCCCACGACATCAAATTGCACGAAAGCGCGAAAGCGCTGAACGTACAATGCATCGGTCGCAACAGCGGCCACCTGTGGGAACAACTGGATTTGCCGCTGTACCTGTACCGCCATGGCAACCCGTTATTGGTCTCGCTGACCAGTACCGCGCCGATCTGGTACAGCAATCAGATAGCAACCCATCTGGACATCAATTACATACGCTACCCACAAAGTTATTCCCGAGCGTTTCGCACCGCTTACCGCACCCTCACCCCGGTGCTGCTGTCCCGGCTCAAGGCGCTGATGACCGTGAGCCAGTTTTCCAAGGGCGAGATTGCAAGCTTTTATGGCTTCCCGGAAAACCGGATCTACGTCATCCCGGCGGCGGTCAGCGACGCGTTCGTACCGGCACATTCTGCTGTCGATCAACCTGAATACCTGCTGGCGGTTTCTTCGCCCAGCGCCCACAAAAACTTCAACCGCATGATCCAGGCGTTCCTGAGCCTGCGCGGTCAGGAGAACATTCAACTGCATATCGTCGGTGGCGGTAACGATGTTTTCGCTGACCCCAACCTGCAACGTCTGGCCAGCCGCGATCCGCGTATCCGCTTTCTGGGACGACTCAACGACGCTGAACTGATTGCGCAGTATCAGGGCGCAACAGCTTTCGTCTTCCCCTCGCTGTATGAAGGGTTCGGCATTCCGCCCCTTGAGGCCCAGGCCTGCGGTTGCCCGGTATTGGCCGCCAACGCCGCGTCGATTCCGGAAGTGCTGCAAGCCAGCGCGTTGTACTTCGACCCGCTGGACGTCAGCCACATGGCCGCGGCCATGGAGCGCATTCTGACCGACCTGCCCCTGCGGCAATCCTTGCGGCGTCGTGGTTTGACCAACGTCCGGCGCTTTTCCTGGGAGGAATCAGCACGCCGGGTATCGCAACGCATCGACGCGCTGATCAACGCGCAATCCACTTCCGCGCCGACATCTCGAGGGGCGGTCACAGACTCTTCTTCAGGCAAGTCTTGAGGCGCCGAGGGAAACGGTCAGTGCTTTCACTGCATGGATAACGCCTGGCTCACCAGGGCAAACAACTCAACAACGACACGCCGAGACGCAGCCTGCCCGCGTCTGAAGTGGAGCATGTGCCAATAGAAGGGAAACCCAATGAGAATAGCTATAGTCCACGACTGGCTGGTGACTTACGCCGGTGCCGAGCGCGTACTGGCGTCGCTGCTGAACGTCTGGCCCGAGGCCGATCTGTTTTCCGTGATTGACTTTCTCAGCGACCAGGATCGCGCCCATCTTGGCGGCAAGGTCGCCAAAACCACTTTTATCCAACGCCTGCCCAAAGCCAGGACGCACTATCAACGCTACCTGCCCCTGATGCCGCTGGCTATCGAACAGCTGGACCTGTCGGGCTACGACTTGATCATCAGCAGCAGCCACGCCGTGGCAAAAGGCGTGCTCAGCGGCCCTGATCAATTGCACATCAGCTACGTGCATTCGCCCATTCGCTATGCCTGGGACCTGCAACATCAATATCTGCTGGAGTCCGGAATGAGCACCGGCTTCAAGAGCAAACTGGCACGCATGGTCCTGCACTACATCCGCATGTGGGACCAACGCACGTCAGCTGGCGTGGACGACTTCATTGCCAATTCGTACTTCATCGGCGGGCGGATTTCCAAGGCCTATCGTCGCGACTCAACGGTGATTTACCCACCGGTGGATACCGTCAATTTCACGCCCCAGGACATTAAGCAGGACTATTATTTCACCGCGTCGCGCATGGTCCCCTACAAACGCATGCCGATGATCATCGAGGCGTTCGCGGCCATGCCGGACAAGCGCCTGATCGTGATCGGCGACGGCCCGGAAATGGCCAGAGCCAAAGCCATTAACGCACCCAACGTCACGCTGCTCGGGTATCAGCCATTCGCGGTATTACTGGAGCACATGCGCAACGCCAAGGCCTTTGTCTTCGCTGCCGAAGAAGACTTTGGCATCAGCCCCGTGGAGGCCCAGGCCTGTGGCACGCCAGTGATCGCGTTCGCCAAGGGTGGCGCTCTGGAAACCGTCTGCGGTCTGGATCATCCGCAACCGACCGGCGTGTTTTTTCATCAGCAAACCATGGCTGCCGTGGTTGCCGCCGTGGGCGAGTTCGAAGCCGCGCAGTCGCGGATCACCGTCCAGGCCTGCCGGGAGAACGCCGAACGTTTTTCCTGCGAGCGTTTCGAGGAAGAGATCAAATATTTCGTCGAAAGCCGCCTGGCCGCCGCACGTCTGGCACGTCAACCGGCGCAATACCGCATGCCGCAAGCCACCCCGATCCTGGTCAACAGCGACCTGAGTGCACGTGTCGTCCCGATCAAATCTGTCTGAGCGAGCAACGTCTATGCGTACGCAAGTTCGCGGCATTCTTCATGCGCATCAATCCCTGTTGTCGGTTGCCCATCGCCTGCTGGATCTGACAGTGATCGTGCTTGGCGGTTACTGGCAAAGCCAGCAGGATCCGTCGGTATCCAGCGCCGAAGCCTGGCTGCAGATCCTGCTGGCGGTGCTGGTCTTCCACTGGCTCAGCGAATTTCACCAGATGTACGGCTCGTGGCGCGGCGAACGCATCCTTCGTGAGCTGACCAAGGTGTTCAATTATTGGGGGCTGACCTTCGTCATCCTGCTGTCCGTGGATTACCTGCTGCTCAACCATGCGCAACTGCCGGATGACAGTCAGATGACCTGGTTCGCCTCGGTCCTGGCGGTGCTCTGCGGCTATCGGCTGTTGATTCGCAGCGTCCTGCATGGTTTGCGGCGGCGCGGTTTCAACACCCGTCGGGTGGCCATCGTCGGCACCGGCCACGTCGGCGAGCGCCTGGCGGAATCGATTTCCGGCGCGCCCTGGATGGGCCTGCAATTGCTGGGTTTCTACGATGTGCAGCCACAGCAGTTGGATGCCAACGGTATCGAGCCTCAGGTTCCGGTGCTGGGGGATCTGAACCAACTGATCGAAGATGCGCGCCAGGGCCGTATCGACAAGGTTTACATCACCCTCGGGATCGACGGCCAACCGCATTTGCATGATCTGGTCAAAGGCCTGAGCGATACCACGGCGTCGGTGTATGTGATTCCTGACGTGTTCATGTTCGAACTGCTGCACGCCCGCAGCGAGAGCATCAATGGCCTGGCCAGCATCAGCATTTTCGACTCGCCCATGGACGGCGCGTGGAGTCTGGTCAAACGCATCGAGGACATTCTGCTGTCCAGCGTAATCCTGCTGATGATTGCCCTGCCGCTGCTGCTGATTGCCATTTCGATCAAGCTCACCTCCCCCGGCCCGGTGCTGTTTCGCCAGCGTCGCTACGGCCTGGATGGCAAGCCGATCATGGTCTGGAAATTTCGCAGCATGAGCGTGCAGGAAAACGGCGAAGTGGTACGCCAGGCCACGCGCAACGACTCACGCATCACGCCGCTGGGCGCGTTTCTGCGGCGCACATCGCTGGATGAGCTGCCCCAGTTCTTCAATGTGCTGCGCGGCGACATGTCCATCGTCGGTCCGCGCCCGCATGCGGTGGCGCATAACGAGCAATACCGCAAGCAGGTCAACGGTTACATGCTGCGCCACAAGGTCAAGCCAGGCATTACCGGCTGGGCGCAGATCAATGGCTGGCGCGGCGAAACCGACACCCTGGACAAGATGCAGAAGCGCGTCGAATTCGATCTGGAATACATCGAGCACTGGTCACTGTGGCTCGATCTGAAAATCATTCTGTTGACCCTGTTCAAAGGCTTTCTGAACAAGAACGCCTTCTGAACCCAATCATTCCCACAAGAACAATGCTCGGGGCTACAAGCTCCGCGGGAGGTGCGCACATCCGCAAAATCACACATGAAGTCAATGTCGGTGTTGGTAAGGGAAGCAATGAAATCACTGTGGTGCCAAGCGCACCTTTAGGAAGGAAGAATTATATGAAGCTAACCCTAGCTGTTGTGCTGCTCTCCAGTCTGATTTTGCAAGGCTGCGCTTTCGCACCCGGGCAGCACATGACTCCAAGTGACGTTGAAAAGAAAGACCCGGACGGTCCGGATGTCCATCTGGTCAACATAACTCCGCTAACGCTGAAACAGCAGCGACAGCAAGCAACGGCCGCCACCAAGGCATTGCCAACCGAACTGCTGAACTACAAGACTCCCGAGTACATCGTGGGCCCAGGTGACACACTGTTGGTGATCGTCTTCGAACACCCAGAGTTGACCGCACCCGGTTCCCAGGACCAACTCGATGCCAACAGCCGGGAAGTATTGAGCGACGGCACGCTCTATTTCCCGTATGTCGGCAGAATCCAGGCAGGTGGCAAAACAGTCGGGCAGATCCGCGAACAACTGCGCATGGGCCTGTCGCCGCAGTACACCGAGGTCAAGGTCGACGTCAAAGTCCTGCGCTACAACAGCCAACGCGTATTGCTCTCCGGCTCCTTCAAATCCCCCGGCCCGCAATCGATCACCAATATCCCGTTAAGTCTGGTCCAGGCAATCAGTACTGCTGGTCTTGACCTGACCGATGCCAACCTCGCAGGTCTGACCCTGCGCCGCGATGGCAAGGACTACGTGATCGACGTCGATGCACTTAACCGCAAAGACTCGCAGCTGAGCAAAATCTTTCTCAAGAACGGCGATTACCTGCACCTGAACAGCAACTCGAAGAACAAGATCTACGTCATGGGCGAAGTCCAGCGACCGCAGGTCATTTCCTTCGGCACCACCAGCGTGACACTGCTTGAAGCCCTGGGTAATGCCGGCGGCCTGAGCCCGGACAGCGCTGACGGTGATGCGGTGTATGTGATTCGCGGAGCCGACAATCAGGCGAACGTCGGTGCCACTGTCTACCACCTCAATGCCGAAAAACCGACCGCCTACATTCTGGCCAAAGACTTCGAACTGGCCGCTCAGGATGTGGTGTTCGTAGGCCCGGCCAACATCACTCGCTGGAGCCGCTTCGTCAGTCAACTGCTGGGCTCGGCCAACGTCATTCAGACCGGCGCTGCGTTCCGCAACTGATTCCTCGGCACTTACACAACAGAGCTACAGAACATCCCCGCATATGCCGACTGCGGGGATTTTTTTTGCCTGCGATCTGGCGGGCAAGCAAGGCCGCCAAGTGTTGCCCAGGCAACAGTCATTCAACAGTTAATCATCCATGCAGCACTGCGCGTATTCACCAGAGATTTGAGAATTCGATATTAAGTCTTTAAATTCAGTCAGTTAGGTTTATTCAGAGAGCTGGCATGCATGCTGCTTTATCACACAGACGCTTTAGTAAGGAATACCGCATGTTAGTCGTTTCACTCTCCGGCAGCCCCGCTCTCAAATCCCGTTCCGGCGTTGTACTTGAACACGCACGTCGCTGGCTACAGAACCATGGCGTGGATGTCACCACGTTGCGCATCCGTGATTTCAACGCAGAAGATTTGCTGTTCGGGCATTTCGACAGCCCGCAAGTGATCGACTTTATCGAAGCGGTTAAAAAGGCCGATGGCCTGCTGATCGGCACACCGGTCTACAAGGCGTCGTTCTCCGGGGCGCTGAAAACCCTGCTGGATCTGCTGCCGGAGCGCTCGTTGCACGGCAAGGTCGTGCTGCCATTGGCAACCGGCGGCAGCATCGCCCACATGCTTGCCGTGGACTACGCACTCAAACCGGTGCTGTCCGCACTCAAATGCCAGGAAGTTCTGCATGGGATTTTCGCCATCGACACGCAGATCAGCTACGCCGACAACGAACAGGGCGGCGAGCTGGACGAGATACTGACCGAACGGTTGCATGAAGGCCTGGAGCATTTCTATCTCGGCCTGCAACATCGCCTGCAAGCGCGACAGAAGCAGGCTGGCGGACATCTGCGCCTGGCGTTGTAAACGTCGACTCAGCCTTCCAATAGCGGATACAACGACACCACCAGCAAGGTTGCCATCACGCCATTGAAAACCCGCAGCCAGAACGGATCACGCAGGGCGTTGCGCAACAGGCTGCCGCATCCGGCCCAGACGCAGACACTCGGCGCGTTGATCAAGGCGAAAATGGCAGAAATCACCACGACGTTGGTGAAGTAACCCTGCAATGGTGTGTAAGTGCTGATCGCGCCCACCGCCATGACCCAGGCTTTGGGGTTGACCCACTGAAACGCCGCCGCTTGCAGAAAGGTTTGCGGTTTGCCCTCATGGCCATCTGCATCCGAAGCCGGGCCGGAGGTCGCGATTTTCCAGGCCAGGTACAGCAGATAAGCGGCGCCGGCATAACGCAATACGGTGTACAGCAACGGGTAGGTCTTGAACGCTGCGCCCAAACCCAGGCCGACTGCGAGCACCAGGCTGAAAAAGCCGGAGCTGATACCGAGGATATGCGGGATCGAACGGTTGAAGCCGAAGTTCACACCAGAAGCCAACAACATCATGTTGTTCGGACCGGGTGTAACCGAGGTGACAAACGCAAACAGTGCGAAGGCCAGCAGTAAATCGAAAGAGAGCGTCATGAACCGATCCGTGGAGTTAAGGGCAGGCCAGCAACCCTAGCGGAGCGTCAGCTCAAAACACACGAACAGTTGGGTAAAAGTTGGAGCAGTACAGTCTGTGATTTACTGCGACTGCTCGCGACTGTTATAGAGACTCAACCTTGACGATCCTGGCTGACTTCCGCGCGTTCGACGCTGATCTCACCGTGATTGTCGAAAGCACGCACCGCTTGCAGCGTAGGTTCGGACATCAACTGGGCTTTTCTGGCTTGATACTCGTCGAACGACAAACCGCGACGGTTCAGGTCTTCAAGGGCCAACTGATGGGTTTCTTCCGCGGTGTAAGGGCGCAGTTCGACAGCGTGGTGGGTCGAGCAACCCGAAACAACAGCGACGGAAAGTAACAGGGCAACGGCGAGAATACGGTTCATGGGAGTCTCCAATATGACTCGTTCGGGAATGAACCAAGGCTACGCCCGCCACCGTTCTTGCAGAAATCACTGCTCTTGATAGTCGTTATTGTCGGGGGGAGGAATTAGCTTCTGTAGGAGCGAGGCTTGCCCGCGAAGGCGATCATCCAATCACTTCTGTGCTACCCGTAAAAATGCTATCGCGGGCAAGCCTCGCTCCAACGGCCCCTGGGTTGCAACTTCACGTCAACCACTGCCACAACAGCAACGTCCCCACCAGGCCAACCACCGAGACAATGGTCTGCAATACGGACCAGACCAGAATGGTCTCCTTGAGCTTGAGGCCGAAGTATTCGCGCACCATCCAGAAGCCTGCGTCGTTCACATGGCAGAAGAACACCGAACCGGCGCCAATCGCCAGGGCCACCAGCGAGCTTTGCGTCGTAGCCAGACCAGCCATCATCGGCGCCAGAATGCCTGCAGTGGTGGTGGTTGCCACGGTTGCCGAACCGGTGGCTTGACGCAGCGCCACCGCGATCAGCCAGGCGAGCAGCAAATACGGCATGTGCGCGCCTTCGGCCACCTTGCTGATGGTCTGGCTCACGCCAGCGTCCAGCAAGGTTTGCTTGAGGCCGCCGCCCGCTCCAATGGTTAGCAGCAAAACCGCAATTGGCGCGAGGCTTTTACGCAAAGTGCCGCCCACATCTTCTCGGGAAATCCCGTTGGCCCAACCCAGGCAGATCACCGCCGCTACCACCGCCAGACCGAGTGCAACCAAAGGTTCACCGAGGAACTTCAAGGTCAGCGCCGCAGTGCTGTGCGGGTCCATGGCGACTTTTGCCAACGTACTACCGAGCATCAGAATCACTGGCAGCAGGATAATCAGCAGGGAAACACCGAAGCTCGGCTGGCGCTTGGCCGTTAGCTTGGCTGAAAACAATTCCCCCAGTTCAGCGGGCTCTTTGACATCAAGGCGTTTGGACAGCCAGTTGCCGTACAGCGGGCCAGCCAGTATCACCGCCGGAACCGCGATGCAGAATCCCAGCAACATGGTCAGGCCCAGATCGGCATGCAACGCACTGACTGCAATCAGCGGTCCAGGATGCGGCGGCATCAGGGCATGCAAGGTAGTCATGCCCGCCAGTGCCGGAATGGCGATTTTCAACAACGGCTGATCGGAACGCCGGGCCATCACGAAAATGATCGGCACCATTAACACCAGGCCGACTTCGAAAAACAGCGGCAGGCCAATCACCATGGCCACCAGCGCCATGACCCACGGCAGCGCGCGACCCTTGCCGAACCCCAGTAACGTGGTGGCGATACGATCCGCCGCGCCGGATTCGGCCATCAACGCCCCGAGCATTGCCCCCAACGCGATGATCAAACCCGCCTCGCCCAGAATCGCGCCAGCGCCTTTGCTAAACGCCTTGGCCACTTCTTCTGGAGGCAAACCGGCACCGACGCCGGCAATGAACGTCCCGATCAGAATTGACAGGAAAGGCGGAAGTTTGGTGGCGCTGATCAGGACGATGATTGTGGCGATGGCAATCAGGCAACAGATAATCATACGGGTGTCATGCACAAGCCAGGCGGCTGAAGACGCATCCAAAGGGTTGACTCCTTTTCACGGGTTTCGGCAGAAACATTTAGTTGTAATTTTGCTGCACGATACCGGAAGGCCCTTGGGACCAATGTGAATTTTGTGACAGTTTTGCCAGCCGACCCTTGCTCTAGAGCGCTTCAAGCCGGGGCTGTTGCGACTGCGCGCATTCGATCAAGACATCCCGAAGCGCCTGGGCAGCGGCCGATAGCTTGTGATCGGCCAGCATCATCAGACCGATGCGCCGCTCGATACGCGGTTCGACCAGAGCAATGCAGCGCGCACCCAATTCCTGCATCTGCTGAATGCACAACGACGGTACAGCGCTGACCCCGAGCCCGTTGGCCACCATGCGTCCGACCGTCGACAATTGATGACTTTCGAACGCCACCGACAATTTTCCGTGCTGCGCTTCCAGACTCTGCTCCAGCAGCAGACGCACGGCGGAAGGCCGTTGCAGGGCAATGAAGTCTTCTTTCAACAACTCCTCCCAGCTCAGCTCGGCGCGTTGGGCGAGGGGCGAATCCAGCGGTACTACGGCGACGAAGCGGTCGGTATAGAACGGCGTGAACACCAGCGAGTTGCCCGCCTCGGGCTCGAAGCCGATGCCCAGCTCCACCCGCCGATGACGAACCATCTCCAGCACTTCTTCGTTGATCAGGTCATGCACCGCCACGTTTACCCGTGGGTAGCGGCTGCGAAACACCTTGAGCGCGCCGGGAAGCAGGTTGCCCGCAAAAGAAGGCATCGCCGCCACCGACACCCTGCCCAGTTGCAAGGTAAAGCGCTGACGCAGCAGCTCTTCGGCGTTATCCCAATCGGCCAGCAACTGCCGCGCCAGCGGCAACAACGTTTCGCCCTCCGGCGTGAGGCTGACGCTGCGCGTGGTGCGACTGAGCAGCTGCCCACCCAAATCCTCTTCTAGACTCTTGATGGTCAGGCTCAGGGCCGGTTGCGAAAGGTGCAGCCGTTCCCCCGCCTGGGCGAAGCTCAGATGCTGCGCCACGGCCAGAAAAGCTCGAAGCTGCTTCACGTTCATATATTTGTTTTCTTTATTAATCCATCAGAAAAACAAAATTAACAAATCATTGGTCCCGAGAGAAGATGCAGCGAACGCTCCTCCGACGCCCAGGCAGTCGGTAACAACTATAAAAGGCGGATCAATCATGGCTGGACTCGACAAACGAGTTGCGACTTATCAAGAAGCCCTCGCTGGGCTGACCGACAACATGACAGTGCTTTCCGGTGGATTTGGCTTGTGCGGCATCCCGGAAAACCTCATCGCAGAAATCAAACGCATGGGCGTCCGAGGCCTGACCGTTGTTTCCAACAACTGCGGCGTCGATGGCTTTGGCCTGGGCATCCTGCTCGAAGACCGGCAGATCCGGAAGATGATCGCCTCCTACGTGGGTGAAAACGCCCTGTTCGAGCGCCAGTTGCTCAGCGGCGAACTGGAAGTCGAACTCACTCCCCAAGGCACCCTGGCTGAGAAAATGCGCGCCGGCGGCGCCGGCATTCCCGCTTTCTACACTGCAACCGGGTACGGCACACCGGTGGCCGAAGGCAAGGAAACCCGTCAGTTCAATGGCCGCAATGTGATTCTTGAAGAGGCAATCACTGGCGACTTCGCTATCGTCAAAGGCTGGAAAGCCGATCACTTCGGCAACGTGGTCTATCGCCACACCGCACAGAACTTCAACCCGGTGGTCGCCACCGCAGGCAGGATTACCGTGGTCGAGGTTGAAGAAATCGTCGAGCCGGGCGTGCTGCTGCCTTCCGAAATCCATACGCCTGGCATCTACGTCAATCGGGTGATCCAGGGGACTTTCGAGAAGCGCATCGAACAGCGCACCGTACGCAAAGCCTGACGCCATCGCTTTGCGTTCTTCCGGCGCTTGCTTGTGCAGGCTGCGATAAAACAACAAAGAGATTTCAGACCATGGCACTTTCCCGCGAACAAATGGCTCAACGCGTCGCACGCGAACTCAAAGATGGCTATTACGTGAACCTGGGCATCGGCATTCCGACCCTGGTCGCCAACTACGTGCCTGACGATATCGACGTAATGCTGCAATCGGAAAACGGCCTGCTGGGCATGGGCGCTTTTCCAACCGAAGAAACCATCGATGCCGACATGATCAATGCCGGCAAGCAAACGGTGACCGCACGTATCGGCGCATCGATTTTTGACTCGTCGCAATCCTTCGCCATGATCCGCGGCGGCCACGTGGACCTCACCGTCCTGGGCGCTTTCGAAGTTGACGTGGAAGGCAACATCGCCTCGTGGATGATTCCCGGCAAACTGGTCAAAGGCATGGGCGGCGCCATGGATCTGGTGGCTGGCGCCGACAACATCATCGTCACCATGACCCACGCGTCAAAGGACGGCGAGTCCAAGCTGTTGGGCCGTTGCAGCCTGCCGCTGACCGGCGCTGGCTGCATTCGCAAGGTGCTGACCGACCTGGCTTACCTGGAAATCGAAAACGGCGCGTTCATCCTGCGCGAACGTGCGCCGGGGGTCAGCGTTGAAGAAATCATCGCCAAGACCGCTGGCAAGTTGATTGTTCCGGATGATGTCGTGGAAATGACGTTTTAAGCGACCGCAATACTAGTTTTGACCTGTAGGAGCGAGCTTGCTCGCGATAGCGATATGTCAGCCCACACATTTGTCGGCGGATATAACGCATCGCGAGCAAGCTCGCTCCTACATGTTTTGGTTTCACCCCCTAAAAATAAATCCAAGAGGTAAACCCCGTGGCCGCCGATATCGAAGAAAGCCGCTATGCCCGTTTTGCCCTGCGTTGCGCGAAATTCGCGGAACGCTGGTTTCCTGACTCCTGGGTATTTGCTGCGCTGGCGGTGGTCATCGTCACGGTTGCGACCCTGGCCATGGGTGCCCGCCCCGCCGAGGCGGCCAAGGCGTTCGGTGACGGTTTCTGGAGCCTGATCCCGTTCACCATGCAGATGGCCTTCGTGGTGATCGGCGGCTATGTCGTCGCCAGCTCACCGCCAGCGGTCAAGTTGATCGACCGTCTGGCGCGCATCCCGAAAAATGGCCGCTCGGCCGTGGCCTGGGTGGCGCTGATATCCATGGTCGCCTCGTTGCTGAACTGGGGCCTGTCGCTGGTCTTCGGTGGTCTGCTGGTGCGCGCGCTCGCCCGTCGAACCGACTTGCGCATGGATTATCGCGCTGCCGGTGCGGCGGCGTATCTGGGCCTCGGCGCGGTCTGGGCATTGGGCCTTTCTTCATCGGCGGCGCAACTGCAAGCCAACCCCGGCAGCCTGCCTCCGTCGATCCTGGCCATTACCGGGGTCATTCCGTTCACCGAAACGATTTTCCTCTGGCAGTCCGGCGTGATGCTGGCGGTGTTGGTCATCGTCTCGCTGGTGGTGGCTTATGCCACGGCCCCCGGTCCGAATAGCGCCAAGGATGCCAAGGCCTGCGGCGTCGATCCGGCTTTCAGCCTGCCAGCCCTGCCGCCGCGCAGCCGTCCCGGCGAATGGCTGGAATACAGTCCGCTGCTGATTATCCTGATGGTATTGCTGGCGTCCGGCTGGCTGTTCAACGAGTTTTCGACCAAACCGGCCATCACCGCGATTTCCGGCCTGAACACGTATAACTTCCTGTTCATCATGCTCGGCGCGCTGCTGCACTGGCGTCCACGCAGCTTTCTCGACGCCGTCACCCGCGCCGTGCCCACCACCACGGGCGTGCTGATCCAGTTCCCGCTGTACGGCTCGATTGCAGCATTGATGACGACGGTCAAAGGCAGCGACGCGCAAACCTTGGCGCATCACATCTCGACGTTCTTCACCAGCATCGCCTCCCACGATACCTATGCGTTGCTGATGGGTGTCTATTCGGCAGTCCTGGGCTTCTTCATCCCGTCGGGTGGCGGCAAGTGGATCATCGAAGCGCCCTACGTCATGCAAGTCGCCAACGAGCTCCAATACCACCTGGGCTGGGCGGTGCAGATCTACAACGCTGCCGAAGCCTTGCCGAACCTGATCAACCCGTTCTACATGCTGCCACTGCTGGGCGTGCTGGGTCTGAAAGCCCGCGACCTGATCGGCTTTTCGTTCGTGCAGTTGCTGGTGCATACGCCGCTGGTACTGTTTCTGTTGTGGGCGCTGGGTAAGACGTTGAGCTATATCCCGCCGATGATGCCGTGACTTGAGTTCGCAGCCACGCCTTGCGCATGCATGTGCCAGGCGTGGCAACTCGGGCAATCCGGGTTAATCAACTGCCTCATCGCCGTAATCCAGGGCGGCAACCTTGCCCAGCAACTCACGCAGTTCACAGGCTTGCTGTTTGCCGAGTCTGGTTTCAAAACACTGCTGAGCCTCTTCCCACAACGCCTGGGATTCGAGCAGTTTATCCACGCCACACTGGGTGAGCCGCACACGACGGCTGCGTCGGTCGTCGGCATCGACCTCGACCGACACCAGCCCGTCACGCTCCAGCGGCTTGAGATTCTGCGCAAGCGCCGAGCGATCGATGACCAGAATCGCCGCCAGTTCAGTCATCGCCGGGGCCTGGTGGCGGGCAATCTGGATCAGGATCGAGCGCTGGGTCGAACGCAAACCACTGGGCGCCATGACGGCATCGTAGAGCTGGGAAATACGCCGGGTTGCCTTGCGCAAACTGGTGGCGTGACAAAGCACTTTGGGTGGCACCCGCAAACTGTCGGGAATGTGCAGCTCAGGTGCAGTATCGGGGCGATGATTCATAAAATTTCCTGCCGGGAAACATCAGTCGGAAGTGGCACAGACCGGAATGCTGGCACAGCCTGGCGCATTGCGACACTCACAGTGTGAAAGCTGAACACATCAAGATCGCTCATGAACCCCGTCCAGTCGGCCCCGACCAATTACCGCCCCGGTCATCGCCCGGAGCAATTGCGTGCGATTCGGCGGACTTTCGAAATACAAGGCGCGATCAAGTGCCAATAACTGAAAGCTGTAGCGGTGCGGACCGTGGCCGCGTAACGGGCTTGGCCCTGAATAAGTGGTGCTGCCAAAACTGTTGCGCCCCAGCGTCACCAACCCACGAGAAGCGCTGCTCAACGCGCCGACCGGCAAACCGTTGAGTTCCGGCGTGATACCGACGGCAATGGCATGCACGAAGGCAAACGGCAGCGCGGCATCGCCGTCTTCGATGATCAATGCCAGCTCTTTGGTGCCGGGCGGCAAACCGCTCCACTCAAGGGCTGGCGACAAATTACCGCCTGCGGCCGAACCCACATGCGATACCGGAATCTGCTGCATCGACGCGAATGCCGGACTGCGCAGGTCAATGTTGACCGGCGCAAACGCCACCGCTTTCTGGTTCCAGATCAGTTTGTTTTCGGTCGCACTGCGCCCGCGCAACACTCGACCCAACAGACGACTCAGCATGTGACTTCCCCGGCTCATGGCAACAGTATGTAGAGGACGATAGCCCTACCCCGCCATTTACAGAAGCGTTGTCTCTGAGTCGACTTTTTGCAAACAGCCTTGAAGCCATTCGTTGGAGCGAGACTTGCCCGCGAGTCGGAATTCCAGTCGACATACTTATCGTCTGAATTGACGCCTTCGCGGGCAAGCCTCGCGCCAACAGGTCAGAGCGAGATCAGCGACGGCGGCACTCCAGGCAGGCGCCCAGGAAAGCTGCAGCCAGCGGCGGCAGACTTCCCGCCAGAGCAGCGCGCTCGGGCTGGAACAGGCTGGCGACGAAAAACGGATGGCCTTGCAGTTCGATGGCGCGGATCTCGCCGTTTTTATCCCTGCCGCTGACGCCCAGCGCCCCGGCAAACAGCTCCTGTTGCAGTTCCGCCCGCAGACCATAGCGACACTGATAGCACTCGGCGATATCCAGTTTTCCATACGCCTGGGCAATCAAGGAACCGGGGCGCAAACAGATGTCAGCAACAACCTCCAGCAGCGAGCAAGTCAGCGGTGTGATGATCGCGTTGGCTGAGTCAGGTGCAGTTTCCGCGTGCTCGGCGTCCTGCCAGCCTAATACGTTGCGAGCGTATTCAATCAACGCATGCTGGAAGCCGCCGCAAGTGCCCAGAAACGGCAGCGGCCGTTCTCGGGCATATCGAATCGCCGTGAGCGCGCCGTTCATGTCCAGATAAGGACTGGCCGGCACACACCAGATTCCGTCAAAACCGGTCAGTCCAGCGCCATCCTGGACCTGCGACGTCGGTACCCAGCTGTAATCCACTTGCACGTTTGCGGCACTGGCGGCCATCTCCAGCGCGAGCGGAATCGCCCGATGCGCCGGCACACCTGCGTTGTAATCCCCGACCAAGGCAATGCGTACCGTATCGCCCGCCTGACTCACCTGTTCCATGCCCTGCTCCCTGATGGTGGCAATCTATTGTTGATCGCCCGCCCGGGACTATATGCTGGCGTTCACGCAAGCAAAATTGGCATTCAGACAAGTGATCAATGCACCCGCGCACTATCGACTCAATCATTCTGACCTCGCATTGATCCTGGCGCTGGTGCGTGGCAAGACGCTGGCGCGGACCGCCGAACTGCTCAAGGTCGATGTCTCTACCGTGTTCCGCTCGGTGCGGCGGCTTGAAGCAGCACTGGGCAGTGCGCTGTTCGACAAGAACCGAGCCGGGTACCGGCCGACCGGAGCGGCGCTAACCCTGGCCAAGCAGGCCGAAGATGCCGAGCAGGCGCTGGAACTGGCGCAAATCAGCCTGGAACAGGGTCGCGAAGTGGTCAGCGGCACGGTGCGCCTGACATGTACCGAAGCGGTGTTGCAAAGCCTGTTGCTGCCTGCGCTGACGCGTTTCATGCCCGGTTACCCGGCCCTCAAGCTGGAGCTCAACACCTCCAGCACGTTCGCCAACCTCAGCCGCCGGGACGCCGACATCGCCTTGCGGCTAACCACCAGTCCGCCGGAGCATCTGGTGGGCAACCGGCTCGGAACGGTGTCCTACGTGCTTTGTGCAAGTACGGATTATCTGCAGCGGATCGGCCATGACGAGCCTGCCCTGATGGACTGGATCGCTCCCGACGATTTTCTCCCCGACCATCCCACCGTCACCTGGCGGCGACAGCAATTGCCCGGCATCAATCTCGCCTATCGTTGCAGCTCGATGATGGCGGTAGCCGAGTTGGTCAAGGCGGGAATGGGCATTGCGGCGCTGCCGGACTTTCAGCTGGCCAACAGTCCACAGCTGCAAACGCTGGGTGAACCTCTGGCCGGTTATGACAGCGCTCTGTGGCTGCTGACCCGCCCGGATTGCCGCGCCCTGCGCTCGGTGTCGGCGTTGTTTACCGAGTTGACGCGGGGGATTCGCTTGCCGCAGCTGTGAGAGCACTGGGTGCGTTAAACCTGTGGGAGATTCTATGTTTGGGAGCAACCCCCAGACGCCGCCGACGTGTTGTCTGAACCAACGTCCTCCCGGATAAATCCGTTCCTACAAGACCCCATCGATTTCAAAATCGTGGGAGCGAATTTATTCGCGAAGGGGCCGGGATCGGTTCCGACTATCTCGCTGACTGGACCGACGTCTTCCCGGATAAATCCGGTCCCACAGAATCGCGCCGAGTCTTCCCGGATAAATCCGGTTCCACGGGTATTCAGCACTGCGATCCTTCGCGCACCTGCCGCCGAAACTGCCCCGGCGGCATGCCGTTTACCTGACGAAATCGGCGCGAGAAGTAGGCTTCATCGGCGAAACCACAGGCCTGGGCAATATGGCTGATGGATTGAGTGCTGTTGCTCAAGTGACTGCGCGCCAGGCGCATACGCCGTTCGAGCACCAGTTCCGAGAAACTGCTGCCGGTTTCCTTGCGCAAAAGATGGGTCAAATAGTTGGGCGACAGAAACGCTGCGGCAGCTGCGTCCTTAAGGCTGATGGCCGGGTTGTCGAGGTGCTGGCGAATGTAATCCATGACGCGACCCAAGGCATCGCGTCGACCGCGCTTGTGCGCCTTGCCCGTCGAAAGCGCCATCAATTGGTCCTGATAGAGATCACAGACGTGTCCAATCAATTGCAGCAGGCAGCCACGCAGCATCATGCCGGTGCCCAACTGGCGTGTGCGGTCCAGGTCACGCATGGTTTGCAGCAAGCCTTGCAGCCTTGCGAACTGGTCGTCGTTGAAGATGAAATCGAGATGTTCCTGAAAGCGAAACGGCGCCAGTTCAGGGGCTTCTTCCATGGGCACGTCTTCCAGGTCCAGCGAGTCGCAGTGCAGGTGTTGCAGCAGAAAATCCTGGGAAAAATTGATCAGCATGAAATTTCCATCATCAGGATGGGGAATCACGTGCAGCCGATGCGGCAGGATGAACGCCAGGGTATTGCGCGGGAACGGTCGAACCGCCCCGCCGATGTGCTGCACGGTGTCGCCACCCAGGTTGATCTGGATCTGGAAATACTCATGTCGATGGGGCGTTGTCAGCGCAGGCCGGGCAGATTTGTCACGGATGTAAAAATCGTCACGATCACTGCGCTGCTGCATATCGTAGGTAGGGATGCTGGACAGACTGACCATCGGTGACGCACCTGATTCGCTGGGCCAAGACCGTTGCATGGTAGTGCAAGGGCAACGGTCGGACCAACTGCTTCGTCGTGCTTCAGCGCGCTGCAACGGTCAGGGAAAACTGCCCGATGCCTTCGACGCCACCGGTGAGCACATCGCCAGGTTGCAACGCCGCAACGCCCGCTGGGGTGCCGGTGTAGATCAGGTCGCCGGCCTTGAGCGCCACAGACTGGGAAATATAAGCAATCACATCCTTGACTGACCAGATCTGATCCGCCAGATCGCCGCGTTGACGCTCGGCACCGTTGACGTCCAGCCAGATCAAACCTTTATCCGGATGACCGATGCGGCTGGCCGGCACCAGAGGCGTGGCCGGTGCTGACTGATCGAACGCCTTGCCCCATTCCCATGGACGCCCAGCCTTCTTCGCCACACCTTGCAGGTCACGCCGGGTCAAATCCAGCCCGACCGCGTAACCCCAAACATGGTCCAGCGCGTCTTGCGGGGCGATATCAACACCGTCTTTGCCAATCGCCACTACCAATTCAACTTCGTGATGCAGATCCCGGGTCAGCGGCGGATAGGCGATGCTGCCCTCGGCGGCAACCACTGCATCGGCAGGCTTCATGAAGAAGAACGGCGGTTCACGGTCTGGATCGTGACCCATTTCCCGGGCATGTTCGGAATAGTTGCGACCGACACAAAACACCCGGCGGATGGGAAACCGGCTGGTCGTGCCCTCAACGGCCAACGACGGGGTTTCAACAGGTGCAATGACAAACTCGCTCATGGTCCTCTCCTTCAGGGCAGTGCCTGAAAGAATCAGGCGATGAGCAGAGTCTGGGCATTTTCCGGGCGAACGGCTTGTACAGATCCACCGGGCTTATGGACGAAACAACGCAAGTGCAGCTCGAACGATCAGCTGTGCACCGGCGTCAATACCGGCTTGCCAGCGAAGAATGCCAGCAGATTATCCGCGACCAGCTGCACAGTCCCACGGGACGCTTCCGGCGACAATCCTGCTACATGGGGCGAAAGGATCACGTTATTCAGGGTCTTGAGTGCGTCGGGCACCTGAGGCTCATCATCAAAGACGTCCAGCGCCGCGCCAGCGATGCGCTGCTGCTGCAAGGCCTGGAGCAGCGCATCGGTGTCGATGACGCTGGCGCGGGCGATATTGACGATAAAGCCCTCAGCCCCCAAAGCATCAAGGGCCGCGCTGTCGATCAAGTGCCGGGTGCCCGCCCCGCCGGGTGTGGCGACGATCAGGAAATCCGAAGCACTGGCCAATTCCAGCGGCGTCGCGCAGTAGGTGTAATCCACATCATTGCGCGGCGAGCGGCTGTGATAATTCACAAGCATGTCAAAGCCCGCAGCTCGACGAGCGATAGCCATGCCAACCGCGCCAAGACCCAGGATACCCAGACGCTTGCCCTCGAACGATGGCCGGGTCAGCTTGCGCCACTCGCTGCGGCGCACCGACGCATCGGCCTGAGGAATATCGCGCACGATGGACAACAGCAACGACATCGCATGATCGGCCACCGTTGGCGCATTCACCCCGGCACCATTGGTCACGACAATGCCCCGCGCCTCGGCCGCAGGCAGGTCGACACGCTCATAGCCGGCGCCGATCACACAAATGATCTTCAAGTCGGGCAAAGCGTCCATCTCGTGCGCTTCAAATCCCAACGGCCCGCGAGTCAGCACTGCGGTGATTTCCGCGCCACGCGTCGCAATCGCCTCGGCGCGCATCGCTGGCGTTGGCGCAAGAATCAGCCGGAAACCACTGTTTTCCAGAATCGGCAAATACTCGTTAACACTTTCGACCAGTACCAGGACCGTCGTTGTCATGCTGGGCTCCAGAAAAATCCGCTGAAAGACCCAAACAGTAACGCGACTCTGCGCGCTTGGGCAGAGGTCTTTGCCAGATTCCTGGCAGGGATACAGAGCATGTAGGCGTTAAAAACAGCTCAAGTCAGAAATATCAGCGCAGCGCTACGGACATTGACCGCCTCGTTGCGCCGTTAAATCTTGTATCGCCTGCAACCTGGTCAGCGCTACGGATTTGCGCTGAACTCTGGTTGCGCTCAATCCCTGCAAGGACAGCAGCCCCCCCTTGCGTCACTTTTTTTTGGGCGTAAACTCTAAACCTAACAGATGGGTTATTGATGCGCATAGGCAAACACAAAGGACTGACCATCGCGGTATTAACCCGAAACGAACATTGCCCTCCTCATGTGCATGTCGGGAATCATGAGTGGGACGCACGTTTCCTGTTCAGCTTCTGGCATAACGGCGTTCGGCTTTGGGATGTGGTACCGGCGCAAAACGAACCCTGTGTCGCGGAGCTTGAAGAGCTTCGGCGGCTCATACGCCGCCGAGATGTTCTGCGCAAGGCAAGGGAATGTTGGTGGCGAAGTCGACAGACGCTTTGCCTGGAGAATCAGCAGTGGGACATGAACTCGGCGCAAGTGGTAAGCCCGCAAATGCAACCGGCTCAAGCATTGGCGATCTTGTCGGCAGACTTCGACGCCAGCGCTTATCGAACCCGCTTACGACTGGCAGGCGAGCCTGCATTTTTGGAGATTGAATTATGAAAACAGTGAAAGCCGTCGATCTGTTCGATGAAGTGATCACCGAACAAGGGCTGCAACAGGCAAGGGAACAAGGGCGCAAGCGGCGTAATGCCGGCCTGCTGGCATCCACGGTGGAGTTCCTGCCAGCACAGAAAGCCTTGCTGATCGGGTTTGCCGATCAGTGTGCAATCGCGTTGCCGGTCAGGAATTACCCAGAACTGGCCCACTTGAGCATTCAGGAGCTTGAAAGCCTGGAGTTGGGTTTCGGTGGCAGTGCTGTGTGTCTGGAAGCACGTGATCTGCATGTGTCGATCGCCGGGCTGATTTCCGCCAGCGTGCCGCTGATGGAGATGGCCGCCTGCATGATCGCCGCCCGTAATGGCAGCCGCAGCAGCAGCGCCAAAGCTCAGGCCGCCCGGCAAAACGGCGCGAAAGGCGGGCGACCCCGCAAGCTGGTTACCGGCTGATGAGCACTGGCTTCATCCCTGAAACCGGTTGCCGCCGTTTTTCTTCGCCAGATACATCGCCTCGTCGGCGTATTTGAACAGCTGCGCGAGGTCCGCGCCGTCGTCCGGGAAGTGGGCGACGCCGATGCTGGGCATTATCGGCCAGTCAACGCCGTTGAAATTAATCGGTTCATTGAGGCCGACGAGGATTTTGCGGGCGACGATATTGGCGTCTTCTTCCTTGTTGATACGGTCCAGCAAAACGATGAATTCGTCCCCGCCAATCCGCGCGACCGTGTCCGTTTCACGGACGCATTGAATAAGGCGCCGGGCGACTTCCTGCAAGAGTGCGTCACCTGCGGCATGTCCGAACGTGTCGTTGACCAGCTTGAATTTATCCAGGTCCAGATAAAGTACCGCCAGCTTTCCGTCGCTAAGCCGTGCGTGTTCCAGGGAACCGAGCAGCCGCTCATGCAACAACATCCGGTTGGGCAAGTGGGTCAACGGGTCGAATTGCGCCATCTGCTGCAGACGCTCGTGCATCCGCTGACGCTCGATGGCGGCGGTTGCCTGATTGGCGATGAACTGCAAAAGCTCCTGATCCTGTTCGCTGTAGTGTCCTTCGCCGCTGTGGCCTTTAACCATCAACGCGCCAATGGTTCCGCTTTGCGCGTTGAGTGGCACACCGAGCCAGCATGATGAATTGTCGTCCATCAGGCTGATCAGGGTTTGCGACAGCGAAGCTTTCTTTTGCCCACAAAAAAGCACAGCGGCACCCGTGGCAGCTATTTCCAGGGCCAGGGTTTGTGCCACCGGACTTTGCCGCAACGGGTCCTGTTCATCGATGTGATAGGGGAAGTTCAACTGCGCACGCAGCGGGTCGAACAGCGCTACCGAGAAATTCTGCGCAGGCAGCAATGTGCCGATGATTTCATGCATGTGCCGAAACAGTTCGACCAGATCCCCCGCCGTATGAGCCGCTTCGGAAATATCGAACAGTGCCTGGCGCAAGGCCTCTGAACGCTTTAGCTCAGTGATATCACGGGCTACCGCAATCCGTAAACGGTCCACCTCGGACCAACGCGCCGACCACATGATGTGAACGACATGCCCGTCTTTATGAATGTAGCGATTCTCGAAATGCAACTTGGGCTGGCCGGTCATGATATCCCGAGCCGCAGCTAACGTGCGCTCCCGGTCATCCGGGTGAACCAGGTCGAGCATCTGCTTGCCCACCAGCTCGGCGGGTGAATAGCCGAAAATCCGCTCGCTGGCGGCACTGACATACACATAACGGCCTCGCGAGTCGACTACGCAAATGGCGTCCATGAGCATATCGACGAAACCCACCAGCGCCGCGTAAGTATTGGTTTCCATAAAAAAGACTGCCTGGAAGATCTCGCGTTCACGGGGTGGACTCATTTGCCATGCAAGCTGATAACAAATGAAGGTTCATAGTGCCCAAATGCGTGCCAATGAGCTACAACCCTCTCGAAAACCCTGCGTTTGAGTGCGACATGACTCATCCGTAAGCGACAGGCGCCTTGCTGGGCCTGCCTGATGCTGTTAAAGCTTTGCGCGGATCAAGACAGTCATCCATGACGATCAGAAGGAATTACACGCCCATGTTGAAAGGAATGTCGAACAACCTGTTCCGTAAAACGCCGATTGTCCACCTGTTGGCCGCGAGTGTATTCACAAGCTTGATGCTGTCATCGGCAGTTGCGGTTTCGGCCGAAGCACCGGGCAAGGCATTGAGCGAAAAAATCGGTTTGCCATGGCCTGCGGTCATTGCCCATCGCGGCGCCTCGTTTGACGCGCCGGAAGAAACCATTCCGGCCTATACCTTGGCCCGTGAACTGGGGGCGGATTATCTCGAAATGGACATTCAGCGCACCAAGGACGGCGTGCTGATCGCCTTGCATGACGACACACTGGTACGCACCACCAACGTCGCCGAAGTTTTCCCCGCGCGCGCCAAGGATCCGGTCAGCACCTTTACCCTCGCCGAACTCAAGCAGCTCGACGCTGGATCCTGGTTCAACAAGGCCTACCCCGACCGAGCGCGCGCCAGCTATGCCGGGTTGCAGATCCTGACCCTGGATGAAGTGATCGACATCGCCGAAGGTGGCAGCAACAAGCCCGGCCTGTATATCGAAACCAAAGTTCCTGCGCAGTTTCCCGGCATTGAAGCCGACCTGAAAAAGAATCTGGACAAGCGTGGCTGGCTGACTTCGCGGCCGGCAGCAGGCGCAGGTCATGTCAACGTGGCGCACATGCCGGGCCGTGTGGTGTTGCAGACTTTCGAGAAGCCAAGTCTGGAACTGCTGCAACAAGAAATGCCGCAAGTACCGAAAGTACTGCTGTTGTGGATCGGTGAAGGATCGATCGAACCGAAATCCAGCGTGGCATTCAAGGATTCCGGCTTCAAGGACAAGGCCAGCTACTACGGCGCGCAGGAGGTCAAATCCGAAGCGGAGTTTGCCGCCTGGATGGATTGGGCCAAGGCCCATGGCGCGATTGGCACCGGTCCTTCAACCAAGCTCACCCACGGTGGCGATCAGAGCTACATGGATCTGGTCAAACCCTGGATGAACAAGATGGCCCACGACAAGGGGCTGGTGGTGCATCCCTATACCGTCGATGACGAAATGGATTTCAAGAAAGTCAGCGATGACGGCGTGGATGGTTTCTTTACCAACCGTGCTTCGCAGTTGCTGAAGTTCTATGGTCGGCCGGCGAAAGAAAGCATGGATGCAATCTTGAAGCGCAACGGCTACTGAGGGGCTGGTGCGCTCATCTGACGACGCATAAACCACTGGTTGAATGCGATTCTTTGGAGCGAACTTGCTCGCGAAGGCAATATTCCAGATTGTCTACGGCCCGTTGGAGCGAGGCTTGCCCGCGAAGGCGTCGTTTCTGGTTTGGAACCTCGGCGCATGTACCGGCCTCTTCGCGGGCAAGCCTCGCTCCCACAGATTCACCGGAACGCAACTGTGGGAGCGAACTTGTTCGCGAAGGCGTCGGTTCTGGTTTGGAGCTTCGGCAGATGTGCCGGCCTCGCTCCCACGAAGCAGAGGTTTGGCGATCATCGGCAGAGCATCCACGACCTGACCTCGACTCTGGTGTAAGCTCGTGCGCTGTTGGTTTACCCCTTCGAGAGGCTTATGCGGTCCAACTTCCGACGCTCTACCCTTGCAGCGCTGCGCGGTTTTGTCTTGCCCGGCGATGCCCTCACGATTCTGCCCACTGCCGCTGATTACCGTCGCTGCCTGCTGGAGAAAATCGCCTCGGCGACCCGGCGTATTTACATCATCGCCTTGTACTTGCAGCAGGACGAAGCCGGCCAGGAAATACTCGACGCACTGTACGCCGCCAAAGCCGCCAGGCCCGAGCTGGATGTGGTGGTGCTGGTGGACTGGTTCCGAGCGCAGCGTGGCCTGATCGGCGCGGGACGCCAGCCGGGCAATTCCACCTGGTATCAGGCGCAGAATCTGGAATATGACGAGGAAGTGCCGATCTACGGTGTGCCGGTGCAGACCCGCGAGCTGTTTGGAGTCCTGCACTTGAAAGGCAGCGTGATCGATGACGCGGTGATCTACAGCGGCGCCAGCATCAATAATGTGTACCTGCACAAGCTTGATAAATACCGTCTGGACCGCTATCACGTAGTGGACAGCAAGCCGTTGGCCGACTCGTTTCAGGATATGGTGCAGCGCGACATTCTGCCGTCCGGCGCGGTGCATCGCCTGGACCTGCCTTCGCCACCGACGTCCCGTAGCCTGCGTGGCGAAATCCGTGCCTTTCGCAACCATCTCAAGCGCGCCGTATACGACACTTCAGCCGGCGTCGCGGAGAACGGTGAGTTGCGGATCATTCCCTTGCTGGGAGTCGGCCCACGCAACCCGCTCAATCGCACGATCCTCGAACTGATCGCGGCCAGCAAAACCCAGCTGACCATTTGCACGCCTTATTTCAACGTGCCGCTGGCGGTGACGCGGGAAATCAACCGCGCGCTCAAGCGTGGCGTAAAAGTCGACATCATCATTGGCGACAAGAAGGCCAATGACTTCTTCATCCCGCCTGATGAGCCATTCAAGGTCATTTCCGCGCTGCCGTACCTTTACGAAATCAGCTTGCGGCGCTTTGCCCAGAAGCACAAAACCTCCATCGCCCGTCACCAATTGAATCTGCATCTGTGGAAGGAAGGCGATAACACCTTTCACCTCAAGGGCATGTGGATCGACGACCGCTACACCTTGCTGACCGGCAATAACCTGAACCCGCGGGCCTTCAATCTGGACCTGGAAAACGGCCTGCTGATTGACGACCCCAAAGGCCAATGGACCGGCGCACGGCAAGCCGAAATCGAAAGCCTGATGCGCAACACCCAACGCGTCGGCAAATACGACGAACTGGATACCCTCATGGAATATCCGGTCGCTGTCAGAACCTTTCTGCGCCGGGTTAGCCGGGTGCGTGCCGAGCGGTTGCTGTATCGCATCCTGTGAGGCGCGCCTGAAGCTTTCGGGGACAAGTCCCCTCCTACCTGTCGGAGGTAAGTCCGTGAAACCGGAGTCATTCAGGTCATGCGTTCAATGCGTTCCCGGATTGGCCCGCAACTGGGCCACTTTCGCCCTTACGCCGAGCCACTGGGGCTGATTCGGCGCAAATCGGTTGCGCAGGTACGCCGTCAATTCGCTGATTTGCGTATCCGACAAACTGTCCTTGAAGCCCGGCATGTATCCCAGATCCTGAGTCGCCGGGGTCGGAATGCCGTTCAGGATAATCTTCAGCAGGTTGTCGGGTTGCTGGCTGTGCAGGTTGGTATTGCTGGCCAGTGATGGACTGACACCAAACAACTTCGGCCCTTTTCCATCCGCATGACAACCCTGACAGGCGCCTTCGAAAATGCGCTTGCCCCGGTTCAATGACGCCAGCGTCGGCTTGGGCATCAATGCGTCGTCAGGCTGCCGCTGGGACAAGGCCGATGCATCCAGCGAAACTAGATAATCAGCCATGGCGCGAATGTCAGCGGTGGGCAACCTGGCCAGCTCGCTGACCACCGGCCCCATGGGACCGGCCGCCACGCCATGGGCCTCGGAATAGCCGGTGCTCAGGTAGGTGAACAGTTGCTCCTCGGTCCAGGGCGTCGGTGCTTGCGAAAGGCCGTTAAGCGCTGGCGCTTGCCAGCCATCCACTGTGCCACCAGCCAGAAACCACGCACCGTCTTTCTGCGCCCCCAGCGCGTTACGCGGCGAGTGACAGGCCGCGCAATGCCCAAGGCCGTTGACCAGATACGCACCGCGATTCCACTGCTCGCTGCGATCGGCTTGAGCCTTGAACTCCCCCTTGCGCAAAAACAACGCATTCCAGCCAGCCAGCATAGGGCGCAAGTTCCACGGATAACGCAGCTCGTTGCTTCTGGCCGGCTGGCTGACGGGTGTCTGCGCCATCAGCCAGGCGTAGAGCGCCTGCATGTCGGCATCAGTGATAGTTCTGAATGCGGTGTAAGGGAATGCCGGATACAGATGCTTGCCATCGCGGCTGATACCCTCGCGCATGGCCCGCTCGAAGGCCGGATACGACCAGTTACCGATCCCGGTTTGCGCGTCCGGAGTGATGTTGCGGGTGTAAAGGGTGCCAAATGGTGTTTGCAGGGCTCGCCCGCCCGCATTACTTGCCCCGCCTGGCGCGGTGTGACAGACCGCGCAGTCCCCCGCCGCCGCCAGCAATCGACCACGTTCCAGAGCAGCGGCTGACCAGGTGCCCGGGTCGGGTGGCGCGATGGGTGCAATTTCCGCTCGCCAGGGCCATGCGCTGCCCAGCAATGCGCCGAATGCCAAAATGATCGAACCAAACAATCCTCTGAAGCGTTTGGCTTTCAGAGGTACAGGTGCATGGCCCTCGGTTTTGGCATCTGCACCGTTGAGCGCAGCCAGCACCCGCTCGGCAGTGATCGGCAGTTCGCGAAAGCGGATTCCGGTGGCGTCGTAGATCGCATTGGCAATGGCGGCCGCGCTGGGTACCGCGGCCGACTCCCCCGCCCCCAGCGGCGACTCATTCTGGCGCGGCATCATCAACACATCGATGTCCGGCACCTGCGGGAAGGTCAGGATGGGATAACCGCCCCACTCCTTGCTGGCGACCGTAGATCGTTCGAAAGTCACCTGCTCCTTGAGTACGCGGCTGGTGGCCTGGATGACATTGCCATGAATCTGATGTTGCACCCCCGCCGGGTTGATCATCATGCCAGCGTCATGCCCCACCACCACGCGCGTCACCGACACTTCGCCGCTCAGCCTGTCCACTGCAACGTCGGCCACCCACGCCGCCCACGCTGCGCCGGAACCGGGAAATTTGCTGTGCATATAACGCGCGTAGGCAAAGCCGCGTCCGCGCAACACGTTGTCCTGTTCAGGTATCGACTTAGGCTCGATGCGTGGTGTCCACTGTGCGCGGGCTGCGGTGGCCCTGACCAACTCTGCGCCGCGCTCGTCATGCAGATAACGCAGACGATATTCGACAGGATCAACCCCCGCCGCGAAGGCCAGCTCATCGATATAGGATTCGTGGGCAAATGTGTTGGGCAGCGCCGACACCCCACGCATCCACGACGCGCGGACCATGGGCGCCATGTCGTTGATGGTGACGCGCATATGCTCGAAATCATAAGGCGCAACCGAAGTGCGATCGCCCATCTCGAACAACGCCGCCACCGGCTCGACGCGAGCGGTCAGCAACAACGCCAGAGTTGGCGCGTCGTTGGACGGATAGCTGGTCTGAAAGTCATAACCGGCCACTCCGCCGTCGGCGTTCAAGCCGCCATCGACTTCCATCAGCTGGGCCGCGCCCTTGGGTTCCCAGACATGTTCCTGTTCGCGAGTCAGCTGCACGCGCACCGGCAAACCAACGGCGCGGGACAGCAAAGCGGCGTCAGCGCTCACATCATCGGCACAGTTGCGCCCGTAACAGCCAGAAGCTTCCATGCGGATGATCTCGATGCGCTCCTCGGGATATTCCAGCAGCCAGGCCAGGTCAGCGCGCAGCAGGTGCGGGTTCTGCGTGCCGGACCAGACGCGCAAGCCCGCTGGCTGATAATCCGCCAGCGCGCACGATGGGCCGATGGAGGCATGCATCTGGTACGGCCAGACATAGCGACGCGGCATGCGCTGGCTGGCTTGGGCGAGTGCGTTTTCGATATCGCCCTGATCCAGCACTACCCGCTGCACGCGGGGGTTGGCGCGGATCGCCTGGGCAACATCATCCATGTCCGGCAACTTGTGATTCCAGTCTTTCCAGGTGACCTTGAGCAGCTGCGCAGCCTTGGCGGCCTGTTCTTCACGCAACGCAACCACGCCGACAAAATCACGAATCACCACCACCCGGACTACACCCGGAACCTGGGCGATCGACGCTTCGTCAACTTCCAGCAGGCTGTTACCGACGAAGTCGCCACTGTCCAGGCCCGCATAAGGCGGACGAATCACTCGACCGTGAAGCATGTACGGCAAGCGCATGTCATGCACGTAGGTCAGCTCGCCAGTGGCTTTGCCGGGAATATCCAGCCGCGCCGCACCCTTGCCAACCAGACGATAGGTCGCGACATCTTTCAGCGGTGCAGTACCAGAAATACCCAGTTCGTCGTGCTCATTCGATACCAGCTCGGCAAAGCTCAGCGTCCTGCCATCACCCGCCGTCACCTCTCCACGTTCGATGCTCAACGATTCCAGCGTGACGTCCAGACGCTCAGCCGCGCGTTGCAGCAGAAAGCGGCGCGCTTCTGCTGCGGCATTGCGCAAGGGGATCGCGGCAATCTGGATGGTCGCGCTGGCAATGGTCGGCCCCTGATCCGGTGCATTGGCGGTGTCGCCCAGGATCATGCACACCTGATCCAGCGCCACATCCAGTTCTTCGGCGACGATCTGCGCCAACGCGGTCCGAATCCCGGTGCCAAGGTCGACATGACCATTGAATGCATAGACATGGCCGTCATCGTTGACCGCGATGAACAGCGCCTTCTCTGGCGGTTTGAGCACCGGCACACCGCCTTTGGCCAGCGGTGCCGAGGACGGTTCGATGGTGTCGATGATCAGCAGCACGCCGGTCTTGGCCAGCAATTGGTCACGGTTCAGCAAGGCTTGAGGCATGAGGGTGATCCGTTCAAGACGTCTGGCGCGCGGCACGCCGCACCGCACGAAGTATTTCAAGGTGGGTGCCGCAGCGGCAGAGATTGCCCGACAGCTCGTGGCGAATCTCTGCGTCAGTAGGCTGGGGGATACGATCAAGCAGCGCCTTGGCGGTCATGATCATGCCGTTCATGCAGTAGCCGCATTGCGCGGCCTGCTCGTCGATGAATGCCTGTTGCACCGGATGTGGACGCTGGCGGTTACCGAGGCCCTCCAGGGTGGTGATTTCCCGCCCTTGGGCGCCGCTCAGGGGAAACACACAAGCGCGCGCGGCAATCCCGTCGATGGTCACCGTGCACGCGCCGCATTCCCCCAACCCGCAGCCGTATTTCGGGCCGTTGAGTTGCAAGTCATTGCGCAACACCAGTAACAGCGGTGTATCAAGCATGGCGGTGACAGCAGCGGTCTGGCCATTGACCCGCAAGGTCACGGTCCTTTCAGGTGCCATGACGGGCTCGCCCATGGATTGCTCTCCCTTTTCAAAAAGCCCTCCGTGGCGTTTGTGAAGTGGTTACTTCATGAAATATGAGCAGCGATGGAGCATTTGATAGAAGTTGCTCTGATGAAAGCCGCTATTTAAACCCAGATCGCCCTGTACTTTTTCAGGCGCCTGAGCGGCAAGCCCAAGCTTTCGGGTGAGTTTCCTGGCCTCAAGCCGCTACTTACGGGTATTAACATTGTTACTACAGACGCTTCCTACTTCTTTTAAGGACGCATCACTCAAACCGCGAGTACATTTCTTCTCACCTTTGTTCAACAATCCTTCTATCTTCGGCGGCCACTTGCTGATCACCCCCGCCGCTTCCAGGACAAATCCATGCCCCCAGCAGATGTAAAAAGCACATTGACCAACGTCAACGACCCCATCAAAGCGCTGTACCGAAAAATCACCTGGAAGCTGATCCCGTTCCTGTGCTTCTGTTATCTGGCGGCTTATCTGGACCGGATCAACATCGGTTTCGCCAAATTGCAGATGCTCGATCAACTGCATTTCAGCGAGACCGCATTCGGTCTGGGCGCCGGGCTGTTTTTCGTCGGTTACATCCTGTTCGAAGTGCCCAGCAATCTGGTCCTGGAAAGGATCGGCGCGAGGATCTGGATCGCCCGGATCATGATCACCTGGGGTCTGCTTTCGGCATGCACGATGCTGGTCACCACGACCACGCAGTTCTATGTGTTGCGATTTCTGCTTGGCGTGGCCGAAGCCGGCTTCCTGCCGGGCGTATTGTTTTACCTGACCACCTGGTTTCCCACGTATCGACGGGGCCGCATCATTGCGCTGTTCATGCTCGGCCTGCCGCTGTCGAGCATCATCGGCGGCCCGTTGTCCGGCTGGATCATGAGCCACTTCGACCAGGCCGCCGGACTGCGCGGCTGGCAATGGCTGTTTCTGCTCGAAGCGGTGCCGAGCGTCCTGTTGGGGGTGCTGACCTTCTGGCTGCTGCCGAACAATCATCGCCAGGCCCGCTGGCTGGACGACACGGAAAAGCGCCTGCTGGAAAGCGAACTGGCCCTGGATGCCGCCGATGAAAAGGGCAGCAAATACAGCTTTCGCGACGGTTTCTTCAATCTCAAGGTCTGGATGCTCGGCGGCATCGACTTCTCGATGCTGCTCAGCGCCTATGCCATGGGCTTCTGGATGCCGACGTTCATCCGCAATGCGGGCGTGACTGAAACCTTCCATATCGGTGTGCTGACCGCGCTGCCGAGCATTGCCGCGCTACTGGGCATGCTGTTTATCGGCGCCAGTTCGGACCGGCATCGGGAACGGCGCTGGCACATCATTGTGCCGTACCTGATTGGCGCGGCGGCCATGGCCGGCAGCACCTTTTTCACCCACGACGTGGTGGCAACCGTGCTGCTGTTCGCGATCGCCTCAGCGGGAATATTCGGCGCATTGCCAGCATTCTTCAGCCTGCCGGCGACCTTTCTCAAAGGCCGCGCCGCCGCAACCGGGTTCGCCCTGGCCTGCTCATTGGCGAACATCGCCGGCCTGGTGAGCAATTCACTGATGGGCATCGCCATGGACGTCACCGGCAGCAGTGCTGGCGTCATGTGGTTCTTCGCCGCTTGCCTGGTCATGAGCAGCTTGTTGGTGGTGGCGTTGCCGGCGAAGGTGGTAAATCGCTGAAGGTTGTGGGGCCAACTTGTTGGCGAGACGCAGATTGCCTCGCGAACACGTTCGCTAATGAAAATCTAACGACCGGTAGGAGGGGACTTGTCCCCGAAAGGCGATGGTCCTGACAACGAAAATCCGGAAGATTAACGCTGTCTGAACTACCGCCTTTCGGGGACAAGTCCCCTCCTACCTAATGTTCTATGTTTGCTGCACATAGTGTCTGATGTGCTCAAATCGCAGCTATCTACGACGGCGTTACCTGCCCCTACCCCACCAACGCAATCAACTGCTGCCGCTGGGCATCGGTCAGCATCGGGCCGAATCCGGCGCCGGCGTTTTCCGCCATATAACGCGGATTGCCAGTGCCCGGAATGACGCAGGTAACCGCCGAATGGGCGAGCAGAAACTTGAGTGCCAGCTGCGCCCAACTCGTCACTTGAACCTGCGCCGCCCAGCCCGGCAACGGTTTGTCCTTGAGTCGACCCAGCAAACCACCGCCGCCGAACGGCCGATTGCAGATCACCGCGACGCCGCGCTCGCGACACAGGGGCAACAGACGCGCTTCGGCGGCCCGGTCGTCCAGCGCATAGTTGATCTGCAGAAAATCCAGCTGCTCGGCCTTGAGCACCGCTTCGACATCGGCATACGCCGACGACGTGTAATGGGTGATGCCGATGTAGCGAATGCGGCCTTCTTCTTTCCACTGACGCAGAGTCGGCAGATGCGTTTTCCAGTCGAGCAGATTGTGAATCTGCATCAGGTCGATGCGCTCGGTGCGCAGCAACCTGAACGACTCTTCCATCTGCGCGATCCCTTCCTTGCGACCGCGCGTCCAGACCTTGGTGGCGAGAAATGCAGGCGAACGGGGTTGATGAATAGACAAGAGCTCGCCAGTCGACTGTTCCGCGCGACCGTACATGGGCGAGCTGTCGATCAGCGTGCCGCCGGCGGCGAACAGTGCATCGATGACGGCGGGCAGGCTTTTATAGGCCGCGCTCGAGGTTGCCACATCAAAACCGCGATACGTGCCCAAACCGACGATAGGCAGCGGCTCGTTGCTGGAGGGAATGGCGCGGGTCAGCATTTTTCTGGCTCCTGTCGGCAAGGTCGAAGGTGAAGTCGGCGAAGGAATGGTCGGTGGCCTGGACTCGCCAGCTGCCGTGTCGAACGCGAAAGCCGCTGATAGGCCAGCCGCCAGCGTGAGAATTCTTCTGCGTGTGAAAACAGCAGGGTCGGACATGAGTTTCCCCTTATCTGTCGTTCGTGGTCGCCCGGTGCGCCTGTCGCTTTGCCAGCCAGAAACACAGCCAGGCCCAAAGCCCGGCAAAGGGCACGATAACCATAGCCAACAGCCCGAAACCCGTACCCAGCGCTGTCAAACCAACGGACAACCAGCCACTCGCGGCGTCGCCGCCCCGATACACCACGGTTTCGATGACATTCTTGGCCTTGTACTTTTCCTCCCGGCTCACCACAGTCCATAGCACTTCGCGACCGGGCCGGACAATGGCGAACTCCACAGCACGACGCAGCCCTTGCGCCAGCGCGACGGTAGCGGGCGCTGGCGCCAGGGCCATTGCGGTGAAAGCCGCCACCGTCGCCAAAGGCAGCGCCACCAGCGCACCGCCGATGCCAACGAAGCGGATCAACGGTGCCGTCAGCACCAACTGAAAGACCAGCGTCAATGCCGACACAATCAGGTCGACCGTCGCAAAAAATTGCGTGCGGCTCGCCACATCAGCGTAGCTGCCAGCGACAATCCGACCCTGCTCGAAATACAACAGGGTCGCCGCGCTGGTGTGCAGCAACATAAACAGCACCATCCCGAACAGATACGGCGAGCGCATGATCAGCGTCACGCCCGCCAGCATGCTGCCACCCATGCGCTGCTCATCCTTGGTCACGTCCCGATCCTGCGTCTGGGTCCGACTCAGCAGCGCCCGATAGCACTGCACCGCCGCTTCAAGCAGCAGTGCGGCGGCGAAGGTCAAGGCAATCGGGCCAAGACGGGTCGCCATGGTTGCCGCGAGCAAGGGCCCGATGAAGGTGCCAAGCGTGCCCCCCGCCGCAATGAAGCCGAACAGCCGTCGCCCTTGCTCGCTGGAAAACCGGTCCACCAGCACACTCCAGAAAATGGAGACGATGAACAGGTTGTAAATGCTGATCCAGACGAAGAACACCCGGCCGACTGCCACGGGGGCAATGTGATTGGCGATCAGCACTCCGAATACCAGCATCGACAACGCGATCAGGCGATAGAGCAAAGGGACAAAGCGTCTCGGCGGCAATCGGGAAACCAGCGCGCCAAACAGCGGCACCATCACCAGCATTGCCACGAACGTCGCGGTGAACAGCCATTGCAATTTATCGGCGCCGCCTTCGAGCCCCAGCGCATCGCGCAACGGCCGGACCAGGTAATAGCTGGCCAGCACGCAGAAATGAAAGGCGAAACCCAGCAGCAAGGCGACCTTCTCAGCAGGTTCTACCTTGACCCACTTCAACGTGGCGGCAACGGGCATGACGACAATCCGGCGTACATATCGGGCAAAGATTCGTGGATTGGCATCGCGTTCTCCCGTGCGGCTACTGATTGGTCGACCGTGCCTGAGCGGGTCGGTTCAAAACACGGTCGTCCGGTTCAGCTCAAGCATGTTGAACGACTGCCGGACACGCACGTCAGACCTGCATCGGCCCTCAAGAGCGCATCCCCTTATGAGCAACGTCATTTCCACCGAGCAACTGGCCACGGTTGATCTGCGCATGATCAATGAAATCTGGCTATCGTCTGCTGAAGTCCCGCAAGTAGAAGACGCTCATCAGCCGAAGCTGTGCCTGTGGCGCGGCGAGCAGCTATTCACTCACGACATGATGAGCGAAGGCACCCATGGGCAGAACGTCAATCGTTTATGGCTGCACGTGGAGAATATCGATGACCAGACCACGATTCGCAGCATCGAAGAAGCCATTCGCCAGCGCTTGGCATTAATGGATATGACGGGTGAATTTTATCCCGCAGAACAGGCTGATACTCACGGGCAGCCGGGTCAGGGCTGCTGACCCAGCTGCACCCACATTTTTTTAGTGATGCGCTGACGATTCTGATATCCGGCCCACGGGTCAGTTTTCAGCGCCCTCAAACGTTCCTGCAGGTTGCTGACATTCCATTGCCGGGCTGACGTCAAACCCTCCAGCTCATCACGGGCGACCGGCACCGAAACCGGCAAACCTGGCCGGGCACGGGCCGAATAGGCAACCACCGTACTTGCGCCTCGGGTGTTGCGCAGGTAATCGATAAACACTTTCCCCACCCGGTTTTTCGGGCCCATGGTTGCCGTGAAGCGTTCGGGTAATTGTTGGCTGATGAACTCGGCGATGGCCTTGGCGAAGGCTTTTACGGTGTCCCAGTCCGCCTGCCGCGCCAGGGGCACGATGATGTGCATACCCTTGCCGCCGCTGGTTTTGATGAACGCTTCGAGTCCCAATTCGTCGAGCGCCGAAAGCGTCATTTGCGTCGCTTCGATGATGCTGCGCCACGGCAGCTTGTCGTCGGGATCGAGGTCCAGCACGATGTGATCCGGCGTTTCGATCCGATCACTGCTGGCACCCCAGCGATGCAGTTCGATAGTACCCATCTGCGCAGCGCCCACCAGAGCCTGCACTGTGTCGATCTCCATCAGTCGCGCATGACCGGGGTCCAGTCCGGGCTTGAGCTGCTTGATATTGGGAATCTTCAGGCGCTCGGCATGCTTCTGGAAAAACTGTTCGCCCTCCACGCCTTCGGGACAGCGCAGCAAGGCTACCGGCCGGTTCTTCAAGTGCGGCAGGATCCGGTCGGCGACGGTTGCGTAATAGTGGGCAAGGTCCACTTTGTGGATGCCGCTTTCGGCGTCGATCACCCGGTCTGGATGACTGATGCTGACACCCGCCACGTCGATGCGGCTTTTCGCTGATTTAGCTGGTTTTGCGCTGGCTGTCTTATTCGGTGAAGCGGCCGACGTTTTGCGCTTGGCTTTGGCTGGCTGTCCGGGTGGATGTTCGACTGATTTTTCCTTGCCCACCAAAGCGCCGCTTACCACACTTTGCGGCTGATCCTGGACGATGTCGTATTCATCACCAGAGCGGGCAACCTGATCCTTTTCCTTGATCAGCAGCCACTGCGGCTTGTCGCTGCTGCCCTTGAGCCGGGTGCGGACCAGCGTCCAGTCACCGGTAAGCTTTTCCCCGACCAGCGTGAATTTGAGCTTGCCCTGTTTATAGGTGTCACGGGGATCGCCATGAGGTTGCCAGATCCCCCGGTCCCAGACGATCACATCTCCGGCGCCGTATTGCCCTTCGGGAATGCTGCCTTCGAAATTGGCGTAACCCAGCGGATGGTCTTCAACCTGCACCGCCAGGCGCTTGTTGGCCGGATCGAGGCTCGGGCCTTTCGGCACTGCCCAGCTTTTGAGAGTACCGCCCAGCTCAAGGCGAAAATCGTAATGCAAATTACGCGCGTCGTGTTTGTGAATGACGAAGCTCAACGCCTTCGCGGCGTCCTTGCCCTTGGCGCGGGCAGGCGACTCCGCTGGCTCGGAAGTGATGTCGAAGTTGCGCTTGCGTGCGTATTCACTCACCGGTTGGGCCATGGTCGATCCTCCGTTCAAGCCTGTTGTCAGGAAGCCTTGGTGGTTTTCTTGCGCGCAGGCGCCCGACGTTTGGCCGGGGCTTCGGCGGCCGTCTTGGTCGCGGGTTTGCCGGCCGGTTTGGCCGCGCTTTTACTGCCCGCGCTTTTACCCGCCAGACTGCGTTTGAGCAGCTCGGTAAGGTCGATGACGTCAGCGCTTTTACGTTCGGTGTCCTCGGTATCGGTTTCCACCGTTTCAAGTTTGCCTTCCCGGGCCTTGGTTTCCACCAGATGCATGATCTGGTCCTGGAAGGTGTCGCGATAATCCTCCGGCTGCCAGTCAGCACTCATGTCCTCAACCAAGCGCTTGGCCATGCTCAGCTCCGCCTTGCTGAGTTTGACGTCGGTGACCGCATCGGTCAGTTCGAGCGTGTCCAGGCCACGCACTTCCGAGGGCCAGCGCAGGATCACCAGAACCATCGCCGACTCCAGCGGCATCACCGCCGCCAGATGCTGGCGGGTGTGCAGCACCACATTGGCCAAGGCGACTTTTTTGGTTTCATTCAGGGTTTCGCGAAGCAACGCATAGACTTTCTCGCCACGTTTGTCCGGGGCGAGAAAATACGGGGTTTCGATGTGTTGCAAAGGGATTTGCTTGCTGTCGACAAAGCCGAAGATTTCAATGGTCTGGGTCGACTTGGGGTGCGCCGCGCGAATTTCCTCTTCGCTGAGGACCACGTATTGGCCCTTCTCGTACTGCACGCCTTTGACGATGTTTTCCTTGGTCATCTCCTTGCCGGTGACCTTGTTGATGCGTTTATAGCCCACCGGCTCCATGCTGCGCTTGTCGAGCCAGTCAAAATCAACGCCTTGCGAAGACGTCGCCGACACCAGCGCGACGGGAATATGCACCAGCCCAAAACTGATCGCGCCTTTCCAGATTGCCCTTGCCATCGCCTGATTCCCTGTCTGAGGTGTTTAAAAGTGACAGGCGCGGCGCGGCAAAAGTTTCGAAGGAACGACAGGCGTCACAGACAAGAAAAAACCCGCCGGAGCGGGTTTGCTGAAACAGGCCTCAAGCGGCGCGAGGAATGAACGCACCGGGATCGATATGAAAACGGGCCGCCAGGCGAGCAACCATTTCGACGGTCAGTTTTCGTTCCCCATTGAGAATCCGTGACACCACGCTTTTATCACCGATCTCGGGAAGATCGGCACCTGTCAGCTTGTTCTGCAGCATCAACGCCTTGATCAGGTCCACTTCGCTCAGCCCTTCAACACGCGCATTGAACGCAGACAGCTGCGGTGCCCTGTTTTCGTAGAGCTCAACTGTGTCACACAAGATATCAAGCAAGTTGCTTTCGACTGGAGTCAGGGCCTGACCGTCGGTTAACTCATCCATCAATGCCAGCGCTTTCTGATACTCGGCCGGATTTTCGATGTGGTGGATGAAATGCGCGCCGTGGCGATCCATGTCCAGGCGGAGCGTTGCCATGCGTTGAGCCAATTCGCGTATGGCAGCGTTATCTACGATACGTTCGGCTATTGCAGCACTCATGGTCTAACCCCCGTTTTCTGCGTTTGATACCACTTGTTGGCCTTCGTGTATTCGGCATGGGTATAGATATGTTTAACGAAAACCAGCTGTTTGGTGAACTCAATCGCTGCAATAACCCGCAGATTATTTCCACCAATATCGATCACGTACCACCCGTTTCTGTGGGTAAAGCGATCAAGCGTGTTGAATGTCCTTTTCAATTCGACAGAAGTTTCAGCTACCGATTTATGAAGCAGACGATAGGTGGCGTCCAGGTTCGCAGCATCGTTCGGATGACGTCTGGCCGCCTCATCGAAAGCAATCTTCTTGAAAATTCGCATCAGCATCCCTGTTGAAGTTTTGGCAACCCTAACGGCGAGTTGCCAAAATGTCAACCACTCGAAATCCCGAATCGCTAGCCCTCACTCTTATCCAGCGTCCGCAACTTCGCCGGCAAGCCCCACATCAGCAGCGCGGCGGCAAGCAGCGTGGAGACGCCAATGACGTAGAGTGCTGGCGTGGTGCTGCCGGTCAGGTCTTTGATGCGCCCGACCATGACCGGACTGACGATGCCGCCGAACTGGCCCAGGGTGTTGATCAGGGCGATGCCACCGGCAGCACCGGCACCTGCGCCGGCCAGCAGTTTTGGTGGCAAGGTCCAGAATGCCGGGATCGAGGCGACGATGCCTGCACCCAGCATGGCCAGGGAGATGATCAGGAACACCGTGTGCTGGGCGAAAATGCCGGCGCTGAAGAAACCCACGGCACCGAGGACGACCAGCCCGCAGACGTATTTACGCCGTTCGCCGCTGGAGTCGGACAAGCGACCGATCACTATCATGCTGATCGCGCCGAAGATGTATGGAATCGCCGTCAGCAAGCCGATGATCACAGGGCTTTCCGTGCCTGCGCTGCGAATCAGCTGTGGTGCCCAGAAGTTCAGGCCGTAGGACGCCACCTGGATCAGGAAGTAAATCAGCCCCAGCATGAGGAAGCCGGGCATCTTCAACGCGCTGAGCAGTGAGCCGCCATGCTTGTTCGGTTCATGCTGGGCAATGCGGCTGGAGAGGTAGGTTTTTTCTTCGGAAGTCAGCCAATGGGCATCGGCGATTTTGTCCTTGAGCACCAGCAGCACCAACAGGCCCAGGCCGATGCATGGCAAGCCGCCCAACAGAAACAGCCAATGCCAGCCGCGCATGTCGAGCAAGCCGTCCATGTGCCCCAACACCAGGCCCGAAACCGGCGCGCCGACCAGTCCGGCGAACGCCGACGCCAGGAACAGGATCGAGGTGATTCGCCCACGGTAGGTCTGCGGGAACCACAAGGTCAGGTAATACAAAACGCCCGGAGCGAAACCGGCTTCCATGGCGCCTATAATGAAACGCAGCACATAGAACTGCCATTCGGTGTTGACGAATACCATCAAGGCCGTCGCGACACCCCACGACATCATGATCCGAGCGATCCAGCGCCGCGCGCCGACCTTGTAGAGCATGATGTTGCTCGGCACTTCGAACAGCACATAACCGACCACAAACAACCCGGCGCCCAGACCATAAGCAGTATCGCTAAGGCTGAGGTCCGCCTGTAACTGAAACTTGGCGAAGCTGATATTGATGCGATCGAAAAAGGCGAACAGGTAGCACACCATGATCAGGGGCATCAGCCGCCATGCCACTTTGCGAACCAGCGATTTCTCGGCGTCGGCGATCTGCGCGGGCGTACTGCCTGCGTTCAAAACAGAAACGGTCATGTGCGTGTCTCCAGGCGGCCCCTTCTAAGGAGGCCGTTTGTTTTTGTTGTCTGGTAGGAAGGGGCATTGGCCCCGTTCAAGCGCTAACGGTAGTGCGTTGACTCAACCCGGCAGGTTGGTCGGCGCTGGATGCAGGTCGCTGTTGCGTCCTGCCTTAGCGACCTGACCGGGCATTTCATGGCCCAGCAGGTCCGGCAATTGCCGGGAAAGCTGCAAAAGGTGCGGCAAATCGATACCGGTCTGGATACCCATTTCCTCGCACATGTTTACCAGGTCCTCGGTGCAGATATTCCCGGATGCACCCGGCGCGAACGGGCAACCGCCGAGGCCGCCGAGGGACGCATCGAATCGTCGTGCGCCAGCCTCATACGCGGCCAGGACATTGCTCAGGCCAAGACCCCGCGTGTTATGAAAGTGCAAGGTCAACGCCGCTGCCGGAATCCGGGTCAACACCCGCTGGACCAGCCGATGGACCTGACGTGGATTGGCCATGCCGGTGGTGTCCGCCAGGCTGATGCCTTGCATGCCCAGTTCCAGATAGGCATCGACGATTTGCAGCACACGGTCTTCGCTGATCGGTCCTTCGAACGGGCAACCAAAGGTGGTGGCGATTGACCCATTGAGGCTCAGCGAAGTACCGCGAGCCAACGCCACCACATCGCCAAATGCTGCAAGGGATTGCTCGCAACGCATGCGCATGTTCGCCTGGTTGTGCGTCTGGCTGGCGGACATCACCAGATTCAGCTCATCGGCGCCCGCATCCAGCGCACGTTGCGCGCCCTTGAGGTTGGGAATCAGCGCGACGTAGGTGACGCCCGCCTGACGATGAATGCCACGAAACACTTCATCGCCATCGCGCAGGGCCGGAATCGCCTTGGGAGAAACGAAAGATCCTGCTTCGATCCGGGAAAAGCCTGCCAGCGACAGCTGATCAATCAACGCGATCTTGTCGGCGGTTTCGACCCACTTCGGCTCAATCTGCAAACCGTCGCGCGGGGCAACTTCCTGGACGATCAGACGTTCGGAAAAGTCAGTGATCATTGCACCACTCCTTCCTGCTTGAGACGCTGGATGTCGGCAGCGGTGATGCCCAGGCTGTCGAGCACGCTGTCGGTGTGCTGGCCCAGGCTCGGCCCTTGCCAGTTCACTTCGCCGGGGGTTTCCGAGAGTTTGGGAACGATGCCGGGCATTTTCACTGCGGCACCGCCAGGCAACTCGGCGTCGAGGATCATGCCTCGCGCCTGATAATGAGGATCGGCCACGATGTCGGCGACGTTGTAGATCCGCCCGGCAGGCACTTCGGCCTGCTCCAGCACGCGCAGCACCTCGTCGATGGGCAGGCTGGAAGACCAGACGCTGATTGCCTCGTCGAGCAGCGCGCACTGCGCGGCACGCCCGTCGTTGTGGGCGAATTCCGGGTTTTCTCCCAGATCACTGCGCCCGATAGCCAGCATCAGGCGCTTGAAGATCGGGTCGCTGTTGCCGGCGATGACCACATAAGCGCCATCGGCGGTGGGATAGGTGTTGGACGGGGCAATGCCAGGCAAGGCGCCGCCGCTGCGCTCGCGAATGTGACCGAGCATGTCGTACTCCGGCACCAGGCTTTCCATCACGTTGAAGACGCTTTCCGCCAGCGACACATCGACGATCTGCCCATCACCCTGCCCGGTCTTGACCCGCAGCAATGCCATCAAGGCACCCATCACGGCATGCATCGACGCCAGAGAATCGCCGAGGCTGACGCCGACCCGCGCCGGTGGTGTGCCGGGTGTGCCGGTGGTGTAGCGAATCCCGCCCATGGCCTCGCCGATCGCACCGAAGCCCGGCCGGTCACGATAAGGGCCGGTCTGGCCATAGCCGGAAATACGCACCAGGGTCAACTTCGGGTTCAGGGCATGCAGCACGTCCCAGCCCAGGCCAAGTTTTTCCAGGGCGCCAGGACGCAGGTTCTCGATCAGCACGTCGGTGCTTTCGGCCAGTTGCTTGACGATGGCAATGCCTTCGGGGGATTTCAGGTTCAGCGCGAGGGATTTCTTGTTGCGCGACTGCAAGTACCACCACAAGGACGTGCCTTCATGGAGTTTTCGCCATTTGCGAAGAGGATCACCCTGCCCCATGGCCTCGATCTTGATTACCTCGGCACCGAATTCGGCCATCAGGCGCGCGGCGAACGGCGCGGCAATCAAAGTGCCGATTTCAATGACGCGAATGCCGTTCAGAGGGGCAGTCATGATAGTTACCTCTTTTGTTCTTGGAATTTGAACCCAGCGTAGAGGACCGGGCGCGGATAAATCCAACCTTCAGTTGGCAAAGGTCGTTCGCGAAACGCGAACGCTGCGCTGTGGATCTGTAGGAGGGGACTTGTCCCCGAAGCGCTGGCTCAGACGACGAATATCTGGAGAACCGCGTTGATCGTTCAATCGCATTCGGGGACAAGTCCCCTCCTACCGGGTTTACACCAATCGGGTAGGACCGGACTTGTCCGGGAAATCGTTGGCGCAGATACCGGGCTGGGT
>NZ_LGSI01000022.1 GCF_001698815.1 Pseudomonas syringae
GGCCTTGCGCGTGATTGCCCGCCGACGCGGTGACCACGCCGCGCGCCAGCTCTTCCGGGCTCAACTGCGCCAGCTTGTTGTACGCGCCGCGAATCTTAAACGAGAACACCGGCTGCAAGTCTTCGCGCTTGAGCAGCACCTGATTGCCCAGCCGTTCGGACAGCTGGCGAGCGCCATGCAGCGGAGTTTCCACGGCCACGTCGTAGACGCGGGAGGTGAGGATTTTCTTGACGTACTGTTCAAGCATCGGGGAAACATCACTGGCGAAAAAGGGCAAGGGCTCGAAGTCTACCGCGCACACTGATGGACGACCACACGAATGACGGGGTTTTCCCGGCGGCATGTCGCTATAATGCTGGCCCTTTTGAGCCATGTAGGAACGAACTTGTTGGCGAGTGGGCATTCCTGATGCAGTACGTCAGGCCCTTCGCCAACAGGTTGGCTCCTGCAAGGTCGCTTTGACTCGGAGCCCGCATGACCCAGGATCAACTCAAACAAGCTGTGGCCCAGGCCGCCGTGGACTTCATCCTCCCGAAACTGGACGACAAGAGCGTCGTCGGCGTCGGCACTGGCTCCACCGCCAACTGCTTCATCGACGCGCTGGCCAGGCACAAGGGCGCTTTCGATGGCGCGGTCGCCAGTTCCGAAGCCACTGCGGCACGCCTCAAGGGCCACGGCATTCCGGTCTACGAACTCAATACCGTCAGCGATCTGGAGTTCTATATCGATGGCGCCGATGAAAGCGACGAACACCTGCACCTGATCAAGGGCGGCGGCGCGGCGTTGACCCGCGAGAAAATCGTCGCGGCCGTGGCCAAGACCTTCATCTGCATTGCCGATGCCAGCAAACTGGTGCCGGTGCTGGGCGCTTTTCCGCTGCCAGTGGAAGTTATTCCTATGGCCCGCAGCCATGTCGCTCGCCAACTGGTGAAGCTGGGCGGCGATCCGGTCTACCGCGAAGGCGTGCTGACCGACAACGGCAACATCATTCTCGACGTGTTCAACATGAACATCACCAACCCGGTCGAGTTGGAAAGCCAGATCAACGCCATCGTCGGCGTGGTCACCAACGGCCTGTTCGCTGCGCGTCCGGCTGATTTGCTGCTGCTGGGCACCAGCGAAGGCGTGAAGACACTGACTCGATAAGCCATTGATCGGTAGGACCGGACTTGTCCGGGAAGCGGTCGGCAAAGACACAGGGTTGGGTCAAGTGAAATGATGCTGACCCATCCGCCGTCATCGGGGACAAGTCCCCTCCTACCGGCTTTGCAAGAATCAGCTAGGACCGGACTTGTCCGGGAAGCGGTGAAGCAAGCGATGAGCCATTTCTGGCAAATCAACGCTGGTCCTGCCTCCTTCGGGGACAAGTCCCCTCCTACCGGCTTTGCAAGAATCAGGTAGGACCGGACTTGTCCGGGAAGCGGTGAGGCAAACGATGAGCGATATCTGGCAAATCAACGCTGGTCCTGCCGCCTTTCGGGGACAAGTCCCCTCCTACCGATTGTTTGCAAAGCGAGACCGGCTTCACTGCTTCTTGAATACATAAAACAGATTCGGCTCGCTGACCAGATACAGCGTGCCGTCGTCGCCCATGGCGATGCCTTCGGCTTGCGGCACATTCTTGCGCAGGCCCATCTGGCCGCCGCTCAGCGAGACATTGCCAACCGGTCGTCCTTCGGTGTCGAGTTCGAGAATCTGTCGCGACTCATCAGACAGCGCCAGCAAATGCCCGCTGCGCTCGTCGAATTGCAGGCTGGACAGGTCACGCACGAACAATCCCGCATCGCGTTGCGCATTGGAGGCTACTTCGATGACATTGGGCGTATCGGTGCTGAGATTGGGAAAGCCCCGCACCTCGATGATCTGCACCGGCTTGCGCTCTTTGGCGACAAACAGCCGCTGGCCCTTGGTGTCGTACGCCAGACCTTCAAAACCGCTATTGCCGCCAGCATCAATGCCCAGGGTCAGTTGTTCGGCGTCCGCCGCGTCGAGAAACAGCGTGTCATCGTCCACGTGCACCTTGATCAGCCGTTGCTGGTATTCATCGCTGATGACGTAAATGCCAGGACTGATGTACTCCACCGCCTCGGCATCACCAAAACCGGTCAGCGCGATGCGGCGCAGAATCCGGCCATCAAGGCTCAGCTCGACCATCTCGGCATTCTTGTTGGTGACGGTGAACAGGCTTTTGCGGTCCGGATCGTAGCTGAGGGCGGAAACGTCATCGTCGAGCCCGACGATGGGCTGGGCTTCGATGATCACGCGATAGTCGCCAAGCCCAACCGTCGCGAGATCTTTCGCTTGCCACAGCACGTGCCAATTGAACCAGGCGCGCTCCATCAACCGATACTCGCGGCCCACGAAAAACATCAGCAACGCCAGGAGAATCAGGATCGGGTAGACAATTTTTGCAGTGAAGAAGCGACGCATGCAGAGGGCTCGACGATCAGACGGGCAGCATAAATACCATGCCAAACTGAATTAAAACTTAATAGCGTTGAGCCATCACCAAATTAATTGCGGGCCGCTCGTTGGAGCGAGGCTTGCCCGCGAAGACAGTATTTCAGGCTCGAAGAATCAGGGCTAATGTACTGGCCTCTTCGCGGGCAAGCCTCGCTCCAACGGATTTGTAGGTCATCCTTACTGTTTCTTGAACGAATAAAACAGGTTCGGCTCGCTGACCATGTACATCGTGCCGCTTTCATCGACTGCCACACCTTCGGCACGAGGAATGGTCTTGTTCAGGCCGTTGAAGCCGCCCAGCAGAGTCATGAAGCTGACCTGCTCACCCTTCTCGTCCAGTTCCAGCAGCAAGTGCGAATCCGCGGACAGTGCGAGGGTGTGGCCGGTGCGCGGCTCGATGCTGAGTGCCGACAGGTTGCGCATATTCAATACGAGGCTTTCGAGTTTCTGTTTGTCGCCCTCAAGCAATCCGCTGCCATCACTTTTCCAGGCAAACATCGCCGCCGGACGCTCTTCGCCAAGCAGGATTTGCTGGCGGCGCGGGTCCCAGGCGATGCCTTCAAAGCCCTTGTTCTGGTCTTTCGACGGGCCGAGGTCGTATTTCATGGCCTCGGCGATGTTTAGCGTCGTGGTGTCCGGCGCTACCTTGACGATGGTCAGCAGGTGCTGGCGCTCATCGGTGATCGCAATCAAGCCATTCTCCAGCACCGCGACGCCTTCAGGATTGCTCCAGCCCACCAGCGGAATCTTGCGCAGTACATCGCCTTTCAACGTCAGCTCGACCAGAAAAGCGTTCTTGCCCATGACCGAAAACAGGGTTTTGCTCGCAGGGCTGTAGGACAGATCAGAAGCCTCGTCCTTCTCCATGCCCGGCAGCAACTTGGCGTCGATATCAACCTTATAGTCGGGCAACCAGAAGCTGGCGGCGCGCTCGGACGGGCTTTCCAGCGCTTCCTTGATCCACAGCACGCCGCGATCATCCCAATGCAGCAGGAAAGCCACGCCGTAGCCGATCACCGCGACAAGCAGCAATCCTGCATACCAGCGCATGCGCGACAGGCGGCCTTTGGGTTTCAACAATCGGGAGCGGGTGGACATGGAGGACATTCCTGAGCAGATACGGCGTCTGGTTGCGCAATGCCCCCGAGCAGGGCCGAGGCGGGATTATCCAGATCAATTGTGAAAAAAACGCCAATTGAATGGAGCAGTGCGGATCGGACATAAAAAAGCCGCCTGCGACAGCGTCGCAGACGGCTTTTCAGGTTCAGGCCAGAATCACCGAACGCTGCTTTCGAAACGGGTGTGGCCGGTCAGTTCAAGCACCAGATCGTCTCCAGCCTGGAACGGACCAACGCCGGCTGGCGTGCCGGTCATGATCAGGTCCCCAGCTTGCAGCGAGAAGCACGCCGCCATGTGCTGAATCATCGGCACGATGGGGTTGAGCATGGAGCTGCTGTTGCCGTCCTGACGAACTTCGCCATTGATGGTCAGACGAATACCAATATCGGTCAGGTCGTCATAGGTTTCTGTCGGGACGAAAGGTGCGATAACTGCCGCGCCGTCGAACGATTTGGCCAATTCCCAAGGCAGGCCTTTCTCTTTCAGCTTCGACTGCAGATCACGCAAGGTCAGGTCCAGGCCCGGAGCGAAGCCGGAAATGGCATCCAGGACTTCTTCGCGGGTCGGGCTCTTGGTCAGCGGTTTGCCGATCAGTACGACGATTTCGGCTTCGTAATGCACCGAGCCGCGATCAGCCGGAATCGTGAACCCACCTTCCAGCGGCACCACGCAACTGCCTGGCTTGATGAACAGCAGCGGCTCGCTCGGCACCGGATTGTCCAGTTCCTTGGCGTGTTCGGCGTAATTGCGGCCAATGCACACCACTTTGCCCATTGGAAAGTGGATGCTGGTCCCGTCGACATACTTGTGCTGATAGCTCATGGCTGCTCCTGGCTCTGATCGTTGTAGGTGTTGCCACTATAAATAGCGAAGGCCGATTAAACCGCGAAGATTTTGCCCGGATTCATGATGCCGTTCGGGTCGAATACGGCTTTGACGGCCTTCATGTATTCGATCTCAACCGGCGAACGGCTGTAAGTCAGATAATCGCGCTTGGTCATGCCCACGCCGTGTTCGGCGGAAATCGAGCCGTTGTACTTCTGCACGGTTTCGAACACCCATTTGTTGACCTTGGCGCACTTGACGAAGAACTCGTTCTTGTCGAGCGCCTCAGGCTTGAGGATGTTCAAGTGCAGGTTGCCATCGCCGATATGACCGTACCAGAGCACTTCGAAATCCGGATAGTGTTCGGCGACGATCGCGTCAATTTCGCTCAAGAACGCGGGCACTTTAGAAACTGTGACCGAAATGTCGTTCTTGTAAGGCGTGAAGTGCGAGATGGTTTCCGAGATGTATTCGCGCAGCTTCCACAGGTTCTGCAGTTGCTGTTCGCTCTGGCTCATCACGCCATCCTGCACCCAGCCCTGCTCGACGCAATGCTCGAACGTCGCCAGCGCTTCGTTGGCCACGTCTTCGGTGGTCGCTTCGAATTCCAGCAGGACATAGAACGGGCACGGGGTATCGAACGGCGAAGGTACGTCGCCACGGCTCATGACCCGGGCGAATGCCTTGTCGGAAAAGAACTCGAAGGCCGTCAGATCCAGCCTGCCGTGGAAAGCATGCAGCACGGGCATGATCGAATCGAAGTCTGTGGTTCCCAGCACCATCGCGGTCAGGTTCTTCGGCGCACGGTCCAGGCGCATGGTGGCCTCGACCACAAAGCCCAATGTGCCTTCACCGCCGATGAACAACTGACGCAGATCGTAGCCGGTGGCGTTCTTGATCAGGTCTTTGTTCAGTTCGAGGATGTCGCCCTTGCCGGTGACGACTTTCAGGCCCGCAACCCAATTGCGCGTCATTCCATAGCGAATGACCTTGATCCCGCCGGCATTGGTGCCGATATTGCCGCCAATCTGACTGGAACCCGACGACGCGAAATCGACCGGATAGTACAGGCCGTTTTCTTCCGCGAGGTTCTGCAACTGCTTGGTGATCACACCCGGCTGGCAGCGTGCGGTGCGCTCGGTGAGGTTCAGTTCCAGCACCTGGTTCATGTAGTCGAACGAGACAACCACTTCGCCATTAGCTGCCACGGCTGCGGCGGAAAGCCCGGTCCGGCCGCCGGATGGCACCAGCGCAACCTTGTGTTCATTGGCCCAAAGGACGATTGCCTGCACTTGCTCGATGGTCTTGGGAAAGACGATGGCAACGGGCGCGGGTGCGTACTGCTTGGTCCAGTCCTTGCCGTAGGCCTCAAGGGAGTCGGCATCGGTCAGCACTTTGCCAGGCTCAACCAGGGTCTTCAGCTCATCTATCAGCGCAGGATGGGTCATCGACGGAACTCTCGAACAATTCATGGTCATCCTGAGAACGCTTCACGTCCAGGAATGGGGTTTCGCGGGGTGCATATGCTAGCATACGCCCCCCGCTAATCGAGCTTTCGGGCCGATAAAGCGAAGGCTTCACTTCCTGCCATTTTTCTCCGGGACACAGGTTTAAGCAGATGAGCAAGACTTCCCTCGACAAGAGCAAGATCAAGTTCCTTCTTCTCGAAGGCGTCCATCAATCCGCTGTGGACGTCCTCAAGGCAGCCGGTTACACCAGCATCGAGTACCACACCAAGTCTCTGCCGGAAGCCGAACTGAAAGAAAAGATCGCCGACGCTCACTTCATCGGCATCCGTTCCCGCACGCAACTGACTGAAGAGCTGTTCGACAACGCCAGGAAACTGGTCGCAGTCGGCTGCTTCTGCATCGGTACCAACCAGGTCGACCTGAACGCTGCCCGCGAGCGCGGTATCGCCGTGTTCAACGCGCCATATTCCAACACCCGTTCGGTTGCCGAGCTGGTACTGGCCGAAGCGATCCTGCTGTTGCGCGGCATCCCTGAGAAGAACGCATCCTGCCACCGTGGCGGCTGGATCAAGAGCGCGGCCAACTCCTTCGAAATCCGTGGCAAGAAGCTCGGCATCGTCGGCTACGGCTCGATCGGCACTCAGCTTTCCGTGCTGGCCGAAGGCCTTGGCATGCAGGTTTATTTCTACGACACCCTGACCAAGCTGCCATTGGGCAACGCGACCCAGGTTTCCAGCCTGACCGAACTGCTGGGCATGTCGGACATCGTGACCCTGCACGTTCCGGAAACCGCTGAAACCCAGTGGATGATCGGCGAGAAAGAAATCCGCTCCATGAAAAAGGGCAGCATCCTGATCAACGCGGCGCGCGGCACCGTCGTTGAACTGGACGCCCTGGCTGACGCGATCAAGGACAAACACCTGATCGGCGCGGCCATCGACGTGTTCCCGGTTGAGCCTCGCTCCAACGACGACATCTTCGAAAGCCCGCTGCGTGGCCTGGACAACGTGATCCTGACCCCGCACATCGGTGGTTCCACCGCCGAAGCCCAGGCCAACATCGGCCTGGAAGTGGCAGAGAAGCTGGTCAAGTACAGCGACAACGGTACGTCGGTGTCCTCGGTCAACTTCCCGGAAGTTGCGCTGCCGGCTCACCCTGGCAAGCACCGTTTGCTGCACATCCACGAAAACATTCCGGGTGTGATGAGCGAGATCAACAAGGTCTTCGCCGAAAACGGCATCAACATCTCCGGTCAGTTCCTGCAGACCAACGAGAAAGTCGGCTACGTGGTCATCGACGTCGATGCCGAGTATTCCGATCTGGCGCAGGAAAAGCTGCAGCACATCAAAGGCACCATCCGCAGCCGCGTGTTGTTCTAAGCTTTAAGCGTCAACAAAAAAGGAGACCTTCGGGTCTCCTTTTTGGTTTTTGGCGTTTTGTGAGCAAGGGAAAAAGGGAGAAGGTCATGACCGGAAATGGAATCAAGATCCGCACAGCGCGCAAAGCGGATCTGCCCGGAATCGTAAAGCTTCAGCACGCGAATCAACTGGCTCAAGGTGGCACACTCGCCGCCGAACTGACATCTGAGCAGATAGAAGAAATGATGTCGGACATGCCGCAGATCGTCGCTTGTCGCGACAATGAAGTGGTTGCTTTCCTGATGACGACATCCCAGACAGTGAACAGCCTGCGGCCGATCCCTGTTGTGGAAAAAACGCTCCAGACCTATGCCTACCTGGATGACGACGCCTACATCTACGGCCCGATCTGTGTCAGCGAAACCGAGCGCGGTGGCGGCCTCGCGCAGGCGATGTTCAAGCATTTGCTGGAGCTGGAGCCCGGCCGACAAGGTGTGTTGTTCATCCGGGGCGACAATGAGCCGTCGATCAAGGCGCACAAGAAGATGGGCATGAATCAGGCCGGGGAGTTCACACTCAACGGCGCGCAGTTCCAGGTCTTCGCTTACAAAGCCATGGCGCGGGACAGACGGGGTTAGCGGGCGCGTTGCGTAGGACCGGCTTTAGCCGGGAGAGCTTCATTCCTGACCAAGGAGTTTCAGCGAATGTACCGCCCCCTCCCGGTTGAAGCCGGTCCTACGGTAATGGGCTGGTGCCCAGCCGATTACTTCACATTAACCGTAATCGCCTTCGACTCGACCGACGGGTTGAGCGGGATGTGGCTCTTGTCGCCGACAATCAATTGCAAGGTGTGGCGACCCGGCGGCAAGGTGATTTCGGTTTCGGTCTGGCCTTTGCCGAAGTGGCGGATGTTATCGCTCACCGGCAACGGTGCGTTGGGGTCAGGCTGATCTTTTACGTCAATCAGCAAATGATGGTGCCCGGTATCGGGAACATCCACGCCCGCCGGCGCAACGCCCATGCCTTTAAGACCGAACTGAACCTTGAACGTACCCGGAACGGTGGAGCCGTCCTTGGGCGAGATAATGTAAACCTCGGCACCCGCAGGCGACGCGGTGTGCGGAACGTCGGCAGCATTGGCGAGAAGAGAGGCGCTCAGCAAGAGGCCCGCGAGAGCAGTTTTTACCAACAAGGTCTTCATGTTTTCTCCAGGTTTTTTTATGAGACTCAGCCATCGGACCTTGGATCCGTGGCTTCGGCTCAAGCCGCGCGAGGCTCAAGCATGATCCTTACCATAGCGCGGGACTGGAGTTATGTTTGAACCAAGTGGCTTTATGTCAGAGATTTCATGTTGCAGCGGCGGCAATCAAACCCCGCCCAGACGCCACGCGGCCAGACCGAGAATCGCCCAGCCAATCAAAAACGCCAGCCCGCCAAACGGCGTGATGATGCCCAGCTTGCTGACTCCGGTAAGCGTCAGCAGATAAAGGCTGCCGGAAAACAGCAGGATGCCGATGGCGAACGAGTAACCGGCCAGGGTCATCAAGCGGCCGGGAATCTGCGCCGCGAGCAACGCCACGCCCAGCAACGCCAGCGCATGCACCAACTGATAGAGCACGCCGGTATGGAAAATCGCCAGATATTCAGCGCTTAAGCGGTTTTTCAGGCCATGGGCAGCGAATGCACCGAGGGCCACGCCGGTGAAACCAAAGAAGGCGGCAAGCATTAAAAAGGTACGAAGCATCGAGAACTCCAGTCAAAAATCGTCCAAAGGCGCACGGTCTGTATAATGGCCCGCTCAACGGGTTCGGCCAAGCCATCTCTATGCTGCGTTTAATTGTGCAACGGTTCATCAAAGGCCTGCTCTGGTTTGCAGCGGGTAGCGTCATTCTGGTTTTGATCTTCCGTTTCGTGCCACCCCCAGGCACTGCACTGATGGTCGAGCGCAAGGTTGAATCCTGGCTCGACGGCCAGCCTATTGACCTGCAACGCGACTGGGAGCCTTGGGAAAAAATCTCCAACAACCTGAAAATTGCCGTGATTGCCGGTGAAGACCAGAAATTCGCCGAGCATTGGGGTTTTGACGTCGGTGCAATTCAGGCGGCCATCAGCCATAACGAGCTTGGCGGCTCCATTCGCGGCGCGAGCACCTTGAGCCAGCAGGTGTCGAAGAACCTGTTCCTGTGGTCCGGCCGCAGCTATGTGCGTAAAGGCCTGGAGGCGTGGTTCACCCTGTTGATCGAGATGCTCTGGTCCAAGGAGCGGATTCTTGAGGTCTACCTGAACAGTGTCGAATGGGATGAAGGCGTGTTCGGCGCCCAAGCGGCGGCGCAGCACCACTTCGGCGTCAACGCCAGCGCCCTGTCCACGCAACAGGCGAGCTATCTGGCCGCCGTCCTGCCCAACCCCCGCAAATGGAGTGCAAGCCACCCGAGCAGCTACGTGCTGCGCCGTGCCGGCTGGATCCGCCAGCAAATGCGCCAGTTAGGCGGGGATGAGTATTTGACCGGGTTGAATCATAGCCGGACGTTTTGAGCCCAAGCCTCGCTCCAACGAAAATTGACAGCCAATAAAAAACGCCCCATTCGGGGCGTTTTTTTGTTCGGCTACCGCTTACGCAGCAATCGACAACTTGAGCTTGTTCATCGCGCTTTTTTCCAGCTGACGAATACGCTCGGCGGAGACGTTGTACTTCTGCGCCAGGTCATGCAGCGTGGCTTTCTCTTCAGCCAGCCAGCGCTGATAGAGAATGTCGCGGCTGCGATCGTCCAGCACTTCCAGCGCCTGATGCAGATTGGCGGTGGAATTGTCGGTCCAGTCGGAATCCTCCAGCTGACGCGCCGGATCGTAACGGTGGTCTTCCAGATAATTGGAAGGCGACTGGAACGCGCTGTCGTCGTCGGCTTCGGCTGCCGGGTCGAACGCCATGTCGTGACCGGTCAGACGACTTTCCATCTCGCGCACTTCACGTGGCTCGACACCGAGGCTTTCCGCCACGCGATGCACTTCTTCATTGTTCAGCCAGGCCAGACGTTTCTTCTGGCTGCGCAGATTGAAGAACAGCTTGCGCTGTGCCTTGGTGGTCGCGACCTTGACGATGCGCCAGTTGCGCAGGATGAACTCGTGGATTTCCGCCTTGATCCAGTGAACGGCGAAGGAAACCAGACGCACACCCATCTCCGGGTTGAAGCGTTTCACGGCTTTCATCAGGCCAACGTTGCCTTCCTGGATCAGGTCAGCCTGGGCCAGACCGTAGCCGGAATAGCTGCGTGCGATGTGCACGACAAAACGCAGGTGGGCGAGGACCATCTGCCGAGCCGCCCCCAAATCCTGCTCATAATACAAACTCTCAGCCAGTTCACGCTCCTGCTCCGGCGTCAGCAAAGGGATGCTGTTCACGGTGTGCACATAGGCTTCCAGGTTTGCGCCTGGGGCTAATGCATAGACAGGTTGCAAAGAAGTGGTCATACGAAACGATACCTCCGACACATGACTCGTGCAGTTCAGCACTGCGAAATTGACCGGGAACCGCTAGACAAGTTCCCTAACCAAACCGCGCTCCCTCTTGGGAATACGCTATGTAGGAAGCGGCTTTAGCCGCAAGGGCCGCGAGAGCCGCGTTTTCACGTGCTCCCGGCTAAAGCCGGTCCTACATCGTCAATAGATGAAGAAAAATTTACCGAGGTGCCAACTCACTCAAATGGCGTGCTACTGCAATCCACGCACCGATATACCCCAAGAGCACCGCTCCAAGCAAGAGCGAAAGGCCATCTGCAAGCGGAACACCGGCCAGCGCGAAGTCACTTCCATACAGCCCGGCCAGCCCGACAACCGCGTCGTTGAGCCAGTCTAGACCAAAAGCCAGAACCCCCCAAGACAGAAACCCTGCCCCGAGACCATACAATGCGCCCATATAAAGGAAAGGACGCCGTACATAACTATCGGTGCCGCCAACCAGTTTAATGACCTCAATTTCCGTGCGTCGGTTCTCAATGTGCAGACGAATGGTGTTACCAATCACCAGCAGCAAGGCCAGAACCAGTAGGACAGTCAGGCCAAACACAAAGCGGTCGCCCAGTTTCAGGATCGCCGCCAGACGCTCGACCCAGACCAGATCCAGTTGGGCCTGCTGCACCTTCGGCATTTCCGCCAGACGGGTGCGCAGTGCTTCCAGCGCGGGCTTGTCGACTTCGTTCGGCGTGACCAGCACGACGCCCGGCAACGGGTTTTCCGGCAACTCCTTGAGCGCCTCGCCCAGCCCCGATTGCTGCTGAAATTCGGTCAAGGCCTGCTCGCGGCTGATGTATTCAGCGTCGGCAACCCCCGGCATCAGCTTGATTTCATCGCGCAGCTTGTCGCCTTCGCTGGCGCTGGCATCGAGCTTGAGGTACAGCGAAATCTGCGCCGCCCGCTGCCAGGAACCGCCGAGACGCTCGACGTTGTTCAACAGCAACGACAGGCCCATCGGCAGGCTCAAGGCGATCGCCATGACCAGACAGGTAAAGAAGCTGCCAATCGGCTGCTTGCCCAGACGGCGCAAACTGTCGGCCAGACTGGAGCGATGGCTTTCCAGCCAGGCATTGAACAGCGTGCCGAAATCCGGTCCGTCGTCATCGTGGCTGTTTTTCTTGGGTTTTTTCTGTGGCGTCGGTTCGGCGGCTTTTGGCGCGACGCGATCGGAAACCTTGGACGAACGTGTGGCACTCATACCCCAGCCTCCCCGTCGCCGATCAAACGACCGCGTTGCAAGGTCAGCATGCGATGGCGCATGCGGGCGATCAGCGCCAGGTCGTGACTGGCAATCAGCACGCTGGTGCCCAGCCGGTTGATGTCTTCAAACACGCCCATGATTTCCGCCGCCAGGCGTGGATCGAGGTTACCGGTCGGTTCATCGGCCAGCAGCAAAGCCGGGCGATGAACGATGGCGCGGGCGATACCGACGCGTTGCTGTTGACCGGTGGACAGATCGCCGGGGTACAAGTCGGTCTTGTCCGACAGCGCCACACGCTCCAGCGCGGAATCGACGCGCTTGTTGATCTCGGCCTTGGACAAGCCAAGAATCTGCAACGGCAAGGCGATGTTGTTGAACACGGTGCGATCAAACAGTAACTGGTGGTTCTGGAACACCACGCCGATCTGCCGACGCAAAAACGGGATCTGCGCCGTGGTGATCTGGCCCAGATCTTGACCGGCCAGCAGCAGTTTGCCCGTGGTCGGGCGCTCCATGGCCAGCAGCAGGCGCAACAAGGTGCTTTTGCCCGCACCGGAGTGACCGGTGACAAACAAGAATTCACCGCGACGTACTCGAAAGCTCAGCTCATGCAAGCCGACGTGTCCGTTCGGATAGCGTTTACCGACCTGTTCGAAACGAATCATGTGCGCTCCCGCTCCGCAAACAGAGCCTGGACAAAGGGTTCGGCTTCAAAGGTGCGCAGGTCATCAATGCCCTCGCCCACGCCGATGTAACGAATCGGCAGCCCGAACTGCTTGGCCAGCGCGAAAATCACGCCGCCCTTGGCGGTGCCGTCGAGCTTGGTCAAGGCCAGACCGGTCAGGGTCACGGTTTGATGGAACTGTTTGGCCTGGTTGATGGCGTTCTGCCCGGTGCCGGCATCGAGTACCAACAGCACTTCGTGCGGCGCGTCGGCGTCGAGCTTGCCCATGACCCGGCGAACCTTTTTCAGTTCTTCCATCAGGTTGTCTTTGGTGTGCAGACGCCCGGCGGTGTCAGCGATCAACACGTCGATACCACGGGCCTTGGCAGCCTGCACGGCATCGAAGATCACCGAAGCGGAATCCGCGCCGGTGTGTTGGGCGATGACCGGAATATTGTTGCGCTCACCCCAAACCTGCAATTGCTCGACAGCCGCAGCGCGGAAGGTATCGCCCGCGGCCAGCATGACTTTCTTGCCTTCCAGCTGCAGCTTCTTGGCCAGCTTGCCGATGGTCGTGGTCTTGCCCGCGCCATTGACGCCGACCACCAGAATCACGAACGGTCGGCGGCTGCTGTCGATGATCAGCGGTTGCTCAACCGGCTTGAGCAGCGCGGCCAGCTCGGCCTGCAAGGATTTGTACAGCGCGTCGGCATCGGTCAGCTGCTTGCGCGCGACCTTCTGCGTCAGGCTTTGAATGATCACACCCGTGGCTTCGACACCGACATCGGCGGTCAGCAGGCGGGTTTCGATTTCTTCGAGCAGATCATCGTCGATGACTTTTTTGCCAAGAAACAGGCTGGCCATGCCTTCGCCGAGACTGGCGCTGGTTTTCGACAGGCCTTGCTTGAGGCGGGCAAAGAAACCAGCTTTGGCCGCTTCGGTCACGGGCACGACGGCTGGTGGCGCAGGTTCTGGCTCTGGCGCGACGACAACTGGCGCGATCACCGGCGCAACCGGGACGATCACCGGCGCTACGGCGACTGGTTCTGGTTCCGGGACTGGCTCTGGCTCTGGCTCTGGAACGATGGTCGACTCGGGCTCAACCATTGGCACGTCAATTCGCGGCTCTGGCTGCGGCTCAGGAGTCGGCGCTGGCTGCGGATGGAAAACCACCGGCGGCGCGATTGGCGGCGTAACGTGCGGCTCAAGCTCGTCGATCAGCGCCACTGACTCTTCGGCAACCGGCAAGGTCAGCCACGGCTGGGACTGCGCAGGCGGATTGATCGGCTGCGGCTCAGCGTGGAAGGCTTCGCGCACAGGTTCAGGCGTCGCCGCCGGGACGAACTGCGGCTCAGCGACCAGCGGAGTCGATTCGACAATCGGCTCAGGCGTAGCTGTGGGTAAGTCTTGTGGCTGTTCGACTACGGTTTCCTGCGGCTTCTTGCGCAGCCATCCGAACAGGCCTTTCTTCTCGCCAGCCGGGGCTGGGTTCTTCTTGTCGTCGTTGGAACCAAACATGGAGGACGGCTATCTCAAGGTAGCGACGCGCCAGAGCGGCGCCTCTGAAAATTCTGACATGCAAAACAGACTACTTTTGCGACTGCTTGTTCAGCTGCCCGCCGAGCATAATCCGCAACTCACTGTAGGAGCGAGCTTGCTCGCGATTCGATTTATCAGGCGAAGAGCTCATCGACCGACTTAGCGCTATCGCGAGCAAGCTCGCTCCTACAGGGATGGTCAGCTACGTGACAGCCCGGCAACACAGTTGCTGAATCATTGTAATGGTCGCAGAGCACACGGATCGCTATCCTAACACCCCCGCGCCCGCCGACGCTAAGTTCACGCGGGCCGTCCTACAGGTTCAAATTACGAATGAATGCTTTAGCCCGCCGCGCCGCAGGCCTGCTGCTCAGCACAATTTGTCTGCCCCTGACAGTATTGGCCGCCGACCCGCAACCTACCCATGAATTCATGCTCGAGAACGGCCTCAAAGTGGTCGTGCGCGAAGACCACCGCGCTCCGGTGGTGGTTTCGCAGGTCTGGTACAAAGTCGGCTCCAGCTACGAGACGCCCGGCCAGACCGGTTTGTCCCACGCGCTGGAACACATGATGTTCAAAGGCAGCTCCAAAGCAGGTCCGGGCGAAGCCTCGTTGATCCTGCGGGATCTGGGCGCCGAAGAAAACGCGTTCACCAGCGACGACTACACCGCTTATTACCAGGTCCTGGCCCGCGACCGCCTGAGCGTTGCCTTCGAGCTGGAAGCCGACCGCATGGCCAGCCTCAAGCTGCCGGCCGACGAGTTCAGCCGCGAAATCGAAGTCATCAAGGAAGAGCGTCGCCTGCGCACCGACGACAAGCCGAACGCCAAGGCCTATGAACGCTTCAAGGCCATGGCTTACCCGGCCAGCGGCTACCACACGCCCACCATCGGCTGGATGGCTGACCTCGAACGCATGAAAGTCGAGGAGCTGCGCCACTGGTATGAATCCTGGTACGTGCCGAACAACGCCACGCTGGTGGTGGTCGGTGATGTAAACCCGGAAGAGGTCAAAGCCCTGGCCGAACGCTTCTTCGGTCCGATCCCGCGTCGTGACGTACCGCCATCGAAAAAACCGCTGGAACTGGCGGAGCCGGGCGAACGACTGATCACGCTGCATGTGCAGACGCAGATGCCAAGCCTGATGTACGGCTTCAACGTGCCGAGCCTGGCCACCGCTGAAGACCCGCGTTCGGTCAACGCCCTGCGCCTGATCGCTGCCCTGCTCGACGGCGGCTACAGCGCGCGCATCCCGTCGCGCCTGGAACGTGGCGAAGAACTGGTCTCCGGCGCTTCGTCCAACTACGACGCGTTCGCCCGTGGCGACAGCCTGTTCATGATCAGCGCTACGCCCAACATGCAGAAGAAAAAAACCCTGGCCAACGTGGAAGCTGGCATCTGGAAACTGCTCAACGAGCTGAAAACCAAGCCGCCTTCTGCTGAAGAGCTGGAACGGGTCCGCGCGCAGGTTATCGCCGGGCTGGTCTACGAGCGCGACTCCATCACCAGTCAGGCCAGCACCATCGGCGAGCTGGAAACCGTCGGACTGTCGTGGAAGTTGATCGACGAAGAGCTGGCATCCCTGCAAAGCGTCACCCCGGCCGATATCCAGAAGGCCGCTAGCACTTATTTCACCCGTGAGCGCCTCAGCGTTGCGCACGTTCTGCCTGAGGAGAAAGCAAAATGAGTGAGCGCAACGGCCCACGTAATACGCTGTTTGGTCTGTTGTTGAGCACCGGACTCAGTGTTTTCGCCGCACAAACGGTGCTTGCCGAAGATGCAGTCAAAACCGACGCTCCCGCGCAACCTGCACTGCAATCGCTGAAAGAGCTCGACGGCAAGGCACCCGCTCGACGCGCCCTGAACATCCAGACCTGGAAAACCGCCGAAGGCGCGAAAGTCCTGTTCGTCGAAGCCCGCGAGCTGCCGATGTTTGATCTGCGCCTGACCTTTGCCGCTGGCAGCAGTCAGGATCAGGCCACGCCCGGTATTGCCGTGCTGACCAACGCGATGCTCAACGAAGGCGTCAAAGGCAAGGACGTCAGCGCCATCGCTGAAGGTTTCGAAGGTCTGGGCGCTGATTTCAGCAACGGAGCCTATCGCGACATGGCCGTGGCTTCGGTCCGCAGCCTGAGCACAGCGGATAAGCGCGAACCTGCGCTGAAGCTGTTTTCCGAAGTGGTCGGCAAGCCTACCTTCCCGGCCGATTCGCTGGCGCGGATCAAGAACCAGTTGCTGGCCAGCTTCGAGTACCAGAAGCAGAACCCCGGCGCGCTGGCGGGCAAAGAGCTGTTCAAGCGCCTGTACGGTGATCACCCTTACGGCCATCCAAGCGAAGGCACCGCGCAGACCATCACGCCGATCACCCTGGCGCAGCTCAAGGCCTTCCACGCCAAGGCTTATGCCGCTGGCAATACGGTAATTGCCCTGGTGGGCGATTTGTCCCGCGACGAAGCGCAAGCCATTGCCGCGCAGGTCTCGGCATCACTGCCAAAAGGCCCGGCGCTGGCGAAACTGCCAACGCCTGTTGAGCCCAAGGCCGGGGAAACGCATATCGAGTTCCCGTCCAAGCAGACTCACCTGATGCTCGCGCAGCTGGGCATCGACCGTAACGATCCGGATTTCGCCGCGCTTTCACTGGGCAATTCGGTACTCGGCGGTGGTGGCTTCGGAAGCCGACTGATGACCGAAGTGCGTGAGAAGCGCGGCCTGACCTACGGCATTTCCTCGGGTTTTACCCCGATGCAGGCCCAGGGCCCGTTCATGATAGGTCTGCAGACCCGCGCCGAACTCAGCGAAAACACGCTGAAACTGGTGCAGGACATCGTGCGCGACTTCCTCGCCAACGGCCCGACCCAGAAAGAACTCGACGACGCCAAGCGCGAGCTGTCCGGCAGCTTCCCGCTGTCCACCGCCAGCAACTCGGCTATCGTTGGGCAATTGGGCGCCATCGGCTTTTATGACCTGCCGCTGACCTTCCTCGAAGACTTCATGACCCAATCACAGGAAGTCACCGTCGAGCAGGTCAAGGCCGCCATGAGCAAACACTTGAGCGCAGACAAGATGGTTATCGTCACTGCCGGGCCGACGGTCCCGCAGCAACCACTGCCGCCACCTACCGAAAAACCCGCAGAGCGACCTCTTGGGGTCCCGGAGCATTAATGGCCAATCCACGCCCAAAGGGCCATAACGGCCTGGGCCAACTACGTATCATTGGCGGGCAATGGGGCAGTCGCAAGCTGACTTTCCCTGATGCTCCAGGTCTACGCCCGACACCTGATCGGGTGCGCGAAACCCTGTTCAACTGGCTGGCGACGCACATTGAAGGCGCCCGCGTGCTGGATGTGTTCACCGGCAGCGGAGCGTTGTTCTTCGAAGCGCTGTCCCGTGGCGCGAGCAAGGGCCTGGCACTGGATAACAGCGCGGCGGCCATCGCCAGCCTGCGTCAGAACCTGACCATGCTGGGCTGCACGACCGGTCAGCTGTCGCATACCGACTCGCTGCGTTACCTGGAAAACCAGGCCGCAGAGCCGTTCGATGTGGTGTTCCTCGACCCGCCGTTCCATCAGAACCTGCTGGCCTCGGCCTGCGCTCTGCTGGAATCCCACGGCTGGCTGGCGGAAAACGCCTGGATCTACACCGAAAGCGAAACGCCGCCGTCAACGACCGGCCTGCCGGGTAGCTGGCGCCTACACCGCGAGAAAAAGGCTGGCCAGGTGTATTACGCGTTGTGGCAGCGCGGGTGATCTAGAACCGGCTTTAGCCAGGAGGGGGCATTCGCAGCAATTGCGCTGCCAGGAATACCATCCTCCCGGCTAAAGCCGGTCCTACAGGTGTAATGTCGCCAGCCTGTCGCAGTACCACTCAGCAAAAACCCGCTTACAGCGCACCCCACTTGTGGCAACTTACGCTTATCCAGCAACGTCACTTGCCGGAGGACGACCGTGATCACTCAGCTCGCAAATTCCTCGTTTGCCAACCGCTTCGTCCCCGCCTCGGGTCTGGGCAATCCACATCTGCAAACCTTGTGGGGGCCGCTGTGGCGTCGGGTCAAGCCGATGGAACGCCAGCGCGAGCGAGTCTGGCTGGATGATGGCGATTTCCTGGACCTGGACTGGTACGGCCCGCATCAACTCGACACGCCGCTGGTGCTGGTGCTGCACGGCCTGACCGGCTCGTCGAACTCGCCTTATGTGGCGGGATTGCAACAGGCGTTGGCACAGGAAGGCTGGGCCAGCGCGGCGCTGAACTGGCGCGGCTGCTCCGGCGAACCCAATCTGCTGTCACGCAGCTATCACTCCGGCGCCAGCGAAGACCTCGCTTCGGTGGTCGCCCATTTGCGCGCCCTGCGTCCATTGGCGCCGCTGTACGCCGTTGGTTATTCGCTGGGCGGCAATGTCCTGCTCAAATATCTTGGGGAGTCGGGCACCAACAGCGACTTGCTCGGTGCCGTCGCGGTGTCCGTGCCGTTCCGCCTTGACGAGTGCGCGGATCGGATCGGCATGGGCTTTTCCAAGGTTTACCAGCGGCATTTCATGCGCGAGATGCTCGCCTATATCCACGACAAACAGCGCCATTTCCAGCATGAAGGCATGAGCGAAGGCCTGGCCGAACTGGCGGCGCTGGGCTCGCTGGAAAACATGCGTACTTTCTGGGACTTCGACGGCCGGGTCACCGCCCCGCTGAACGGCTTCGTCGATGCCAAGGATTACTACCGGCGCGCTTCCAGTCGCTATTTCCTCGGAGAAATCCGCACGCCGACGCTGATTATTCAGGCCGAGGACGATCCTTTCGTCTTCAAACACAGCCTGCCCGAAGCCGATGAACTGTCGTCCAGTACGCAATTCGAGCTGCAGGCCAAAGGCGGACATGTGGGGTTTGTGGACGGATCCCTGAAAAATCCCGGTTATTACCTGGAGCGGCGCATTCCGTTGTGGCTGATGACGACGCACCGGGGATAACCCGCGTAACACCTATCGTTGGAGCGAGGCTTGCCCGCGAACAGGTCGACACATTTACAACATCAGAGCCCGGAAGTAAGCCTTCGCGGGCAAGGTGGATCGCCACCCCGGTCGCTCCAACGGAGATTCTGCGTCACGTCCTGAGCTAAGATGCGCGACATAAGGAGGACCCTAATGTCCCGCACTCAACTGTATCTTCAAGGCCTTCGCGACAGCGTGCCGATGATTGTCGGCATTATCCCTTTCGGTATCATTTTCGGCACTCTGGCTGGCGTGGCCGGGCTATCGCTCTGGCAGGCCGTTGGCATGTCGATGTTTGTCTACGCGGGCTCCGCGCAATTCATTGTGATCAGCCTGATGAGTGCTGGCGCCGGTGCAGTGGTCATCCTCCTGACAACCTTCATCGTCAATCTGCGCCACGTGTTGTACAGCGCCACCTTGCAGCCGCAGGTTTCCGGGTTGCCGCAACGCTGGCGGCTGTTGCTGGCGTTCTGGCTTACCGATGAAACCTTCGCCGTGGTGCAGCGTTTCTACCTCGTACACGGCCGCACGCCGCTGGCGCATTGGTATTGGCTGGGCGTTGCCAGCGCGCTGTATGCCAGTTGGGTGCTCAGTTCGCTGGTGGGCGTGTTGTTCGGGCAAGCCGTGCCGGACATGGCTAGCTGGGGACTGGAATTTGCCATGCTCGCCACCTTCATCGGCATTGTCGTGCCGTTATTGCGCAACCAACCGCAAATTGCCGCCGCGCTCGCCGCTGGGGCGGTGGCGCTGATGACTTACGCCTGGCCCTACAAGCTCGGGCTGATGGCCGCGGCTTTCAGCGGTATTGCGGTGGGGGTGATTCTGGAGCGGCTGCGGGCAGCGGCCGGCCCTGAAAGTACGACGAAGGAGGTTCGCTCATGAGTTATTGGTGGCTGATCCTGACGATGGCGGCGATCACGTTTCTGATGCGCTACAGCCTGTTCGCCTGGCCGAACCTGCGCTTCCCGCCCGTGGTGCGCCAAGGCCTGCATTACGTGCCGACCGCAGTCCTGACGGCGATTGTCGTACCCGGCATGTTGCTGCCCGACGGCACTCATTGGCAGCTGAGCCTGGACAATGCTTATCTGCTGGCTGGATTGGCCTCCATTGCCATCGCCGCGCTGAGCCGCAATCTGCTGGCGACCATTGGCGGCGGGCTGCTGGTGTTTTTTCTGCTGCGCTGGGTGTTGGGGCACTTTTAATCAACCCCGGATTATTTGCGGGCAATACATGCCGTAGGACCGGCTTCAGCCGGGAGAAGCCCGTCCAATCGCAGCAGTTGCGGCTTCAGACTTCTCGCCCTCCCGGCTAAAGCCGGTCCTACAGATCCAATGTTTGCTGCAATAGACGCGATGTCAGGCGGCGCCAGTCGCCACTTCGCGCTTTGGATCGGTAATCCACTCGCTCCACGACCCGGCGTACAACTTCCCCAGCGGATAACCGGCCAGGCACAGCGAGAAGAGGTTATGGCAAGCGGTTACGCCCGAGCCGCAATAGGCGACGAGCTTCTCAGGCGCGCGACCTTGCAGCTTGGCGGCGAAGCGTTGCTTGAGCTGCTCGGGACTCAGAAAGCGTCCGTCCGGCCCGAGGTTTTCGTTGAACGCCGCACACTGCGCGCCCGGAATATGCCCGGCAACCGGGTCAATGGGTTCGACTTCACCCCGGAAACGCGCCTCGGCGCGGGCATCGATCAACGTCATGTCCGGATTGCCCAATCTCGCCTGCAGATGCTCGGCGTCGATCAGCAACGACTTGTCCGGCTGTCCGTTGAAATGACCGACTTTTTTATCCGGTGCATCAAGACTCAACGGCAAGCCCGCCGCATGCCAGGCTTTCAGCCCGCCATCGAGAATGAACACGCCATCACGTTTGCCCAGCCAGGCCAGCAGCCACCACGCGCGGGCGGCGAATGCACCCGGACCATCGTCGTAAAGGACGACGTCGCTGTCGGCGTTAACGCCCAGCACCTGCAAACGCTGCACCAGTGCCTGAGGATTCGGCAACGGATGGCGACCGGTTTTGCCCTTGCTGACCGGCCCGCTGAGGTCGCGCTCCAGGTCTGCAAAACAGGCGCCTGCAATGTGCCCTTCGGCGTAGCTGCGCTGCCCATATTCCGGGTCTTCGAGGGCGAAGCGGCAATCGAGAATTACCAGCCCGCCTTTCTCCTGGCGCTCGGCCAGTTGAAGTGGGCTGATCAGTTGCGCGATAGACATGACTGGCTCCTTAAATTGTTCATTATTTGATCGAAACCTGGAAAGCCGTGAATCAAACCGTTTGTGCCAGCGCCTCGTGCAGCGGCACATAGAACTCTGAACACAGGGCGCTCACTTCATCGCGCGCCTGAGCAGTGACATAGCCGAGTTCCAGCATCAACACCTGGTAAACCCCGCGCCGCATGGCGTTTTCGTTCAAATGACTGCTGTTCTCCCGGGTTGTGCAGAGAAAACGCACCCAGGACGTCAGGATGATCCAGGTATTGAGGGTCAGCGACTCGATCTGCACCTCATCCATATCCAGAATGCCAGCCTCGACAAAACCGCCATAGATCGCCATGGCCTGGATCAAGCAATGCTGGGAAAAACGCCGATAGCGGTCGGCAAGCTCCGGATCGGTGTCGAGCAAGTGCTCCAGATCGCGATGCAGGAAACGATAGCGCCACATGCCGTCGAGTATTTCCAGCAGGTAATAACGCTTGTCTTCTACGGTTGGCAATCGCCCGCGAGGTGGACGCAGAAAGGTGTTTACCAACGTCTCGTATTCGCTGAACAGCTCGGCGATGATCGCCTGCTTGTTGGGGAAGTGGTAGTACAGATTGCCCGGCGAAATCTCCATGTGCGCAGCGATGTGATTGGTGCTCACACTGCGCTCGCCCTGCAGATTGAACAGCTCAAGGCTGTTCTGCACGATGCGTTCACGGGTCTTGATGCGTGGGGCCATGCTCAGCTCGGTCGCTCGGGTGTTATTGGAATGAGACGGATGTTAACGCAAGTGCTGCCCGATCGCTGCCCCGCGGGGCTGGTGAATGTCTGCACAAGGTACAAATTGACTTTATAGAGCAACCACTCTAAAACCGGAGCATAACGTCGATTAAGGAAGTCGCGCATGTCTGCCGAACCCGCCTGGAAGCACGCAACGCAACAGCCGCTCAGCGAACTGGATCGGGTGCTCGCACTTCAGCGCAAGGCCTTCGCCGCTAATCCCATGCCGGCCGTCGGCCAGCGCCGGCAATGGCTCAGCAACCTGCGCGAGGTGCTCAGCGCCGAGCGGGAAGCGCTGATCACAGCGATCAGCAGCGATTTCAGTCACCGCAGTGCCGATGAAACCCTGCTCGCCGAACTGATGCCCAGCCTGATGGGCATCGAAGACGCGCGCAAGAATCTGCAGAAATGGATGAAACCGGCGCGGCGCAAGGTCGGCCTGGCCTTTCAGCCGGCGTCGGCGAAGGTCGTGCATCAGCCGCTGGGCGTGGTTGGGGTCATCGTGCCGTGGAATTACCCGCTGTTTCTTGCAGTGGGGCCGATGATCGGCGCGCTGGCGGCTGGCAATCGGGTGATGCTCAAGCTCAGCGAGTCGACGCCCGCTACCGGTGAACTGCTCAAGCGGCTGTTTGCACAAGTATTCCCGGAAGATCTGGTCGCGGTGGTGCTGGGCGAGGCCGAGGTCGGCATCGAGTTTTCCAGGTTGGCGTTCGATCACTTGTTGTTCACCGGCTCGACCAGTATCGGCAGGCAGGTAATGCGCGCTGCCGCTGAAAATCTCACGCCGGTGACGCTGGAACTGGGCGGCAAGTCGCCGGCTATCGTTTCCGCTGACGTGCCGCTCAAGGATGCTGCCGAACGGATCGCCTTCGGCAAGACTTTGAACGCCGGGCAAACCTGTGTCGCGCCGGATTACGTGCTGGTGCCGGAAGATCGTGTCGAGGGTTTCGTCGAAGCTTACCGGCAAGCAGTGCTCGGGTTTTATCCGACGCTGACCGACAACCCGGATTACACGGCAATCATCAATCAGCAACAACTGACGCGCCTTACCGGCTACCTCGAAGACGCCACTACCAAAGGCGCCAGGGTAATTGCGCTGTACGACCGGGGCCAGGACCGGCGCATGCCGTTCAGCCTGTTGCTCAATGTCAGCGACGACATGCTGGTCATGCAGGATGAAATCTTCGGGCCATTGCTGCCGATCGTGCCGTACAACCGCATCGATCAGGCATTTGCCTACATCAATCAGCGCCCTCGCCCGCTGGCTTTGTATTACTTCGGCTACAACAAGGCCGAACAACAGCGCGTACTGGAACAAACGCATTCCGGTGGCGTTTGTCTAAACGACACGCTGCTGCATGTCGCCCAGGACGACTTGCCTTTCGGCGGCGTCGGCCCTTCCGGCATGGGCCATTATCATGGTCGCGAAGGGTTTCTGACGTTCAGCAAGGCCAAGGGCGTGTTCATCAAGCAGCGCTTCAACGCCGCCCGGCTGATCTATCCGCCCTATGGCAAGGCGATTCAACGGTTGGTGTATCGGTTGTTTATTCGGTGAGTGCTGAGGCAGCCCTTACCCTGTTGGAGCGAGGCTTGCTGTAGGACCGGCTTTAGCCGGGAGGGCAATTGATGCTCTCGCGACTAAAGTCGCTCCTACGGGTCATCTAACCCTCGCGCGACATCAACTTTTCAAGGGCAATACGACCTTTGCCTCTGACACGCCGACTTGGCCCATGGGGATTGCTGCGATACCATCCGATTCCCCAAGGACTCCGACCAGGACGACGCGATGAACCGAGTGTTGTATCCAGGCACCTTCGACCCGATTACCAAGGGCCATGGCGATCTGGTCGAACGCGCCTCGCGCCTGTTCGACCAAGTGGTCATTGCCGTGGCCGCCAGCCCGAAGAAAAACCCGCTTTTCCCCCTGGAACAGCGAGTGGAGCTGGCCCGCGAGGTCACCAAACACCTGCCGAATGTCGAGGTGGTGGGCTTTTCAACGTTGCTTGCCCACTTCGCCAAGGAACAGAACGCGAATATTTTTCTACGCGGCCTGCGGGCAGTTTCCGACTTCGAGTACGAGTTTCAGCTGGCGAACATGAATCGCCAACTGGCACCGGACGTGGAAAGCCTGTTTCTCACGCCGTCGGAGCGTTATTCGTTCATATCTTCCACATTGGTCCGTGAAATCGCGGCTTTGGGCGGGGATATCACCAAATTTGTGCATCCGGCTGTCGCCCAGGCGCTTACCGAACGTTTCAAGCGCTAAGCTCTTTATCGGCAACGCCAGGGTGCATCGAATCTACTAATGCGGCACAATTCGCCGCATTAGATTTCATATGCCCCGGCGCTGTCCGTGGCAGGAGTGCTTCATGTCCCTGATCATCACTGACGATTGCATCAACTGCGACGTTTGCGAACCCGAGTGCCCGAACGAGGCGATTTCTCAAGGCGAAGAGATCTACGTGATCAATCCGAGCCTGTGTACCGAATGTGTTGGCCATTACGACGAGCCGCAGTGTCAGCAAGTCTGCCCCGTGGACTGCATCCCGCTGGATGAAACCCACGTCGAGAGCAAGGATGAGCTGATGGCCAAATACCTGATTCTAACCAGCAAGGTGTAGTACCGGCATCCGAGTCCTCGCCGAAACCGGGCTGTTCAGCCTGTCGACCAAAAGCGAGCCCCGCATGATTCCAACGCAACAGTTGCAGCACTATTTGTCGAGCGCACTATTTGCCCTGTGCTTGCTTACCGCACACGTTGTCCTTGCCGCAGAGTCGACCCCATCTGCACAACACGCCGCCATTGCCAGCCCACACCCTGAAGCCACCGCCGCCGGTCGGGAAATCATGGTTGCGGGCGGTAATGCCTTCGACGCGGCCGTGGCCGTCAGCGCGGCATTGGCGGTGGTTGAACCCTACGGGTCCGGTTTGGGCGGCGGCGGGTTTTTCCTGCTGCGCCAGAGCGGTGAACGGCCTCGCTATATTTTTCTCGATGCTCGGGAAAAAGCGCCACTGAAGGCCACCTACGACCTGTACCGCCGTGACGGCAAAATCCAGCCTTCTCTGTCGCTCAACGGCCCTCTGGCCGCAGCAATACCCGGCTTGCCCGCAGCGCTGGTGGAGTTGGCCGAACGTTACGGCAAGCTTCCGCTGAGCATCTCCATGGCGCCGGCCGTTCGCCTGGCTTACCAAGGTTTCGCCGTCGATTCGATCTATCGGCAGCGCGCCACGGCACGTCTGTCCGCGCTGCGCGACGATCCGGAAAGCGCGCGACTGTTTCTGCGGCGCGGTGAAGTGCCAGCGCTGGGTGAAATCATCAAGCAGCCGGAACTGGGCGCAACGCTGAACCGCCTGGCGGATCGTGGCCGCGAAGGTTTCTATAACGGGCTGACCGCGCAATCGCTGATCAGCGGTGTACGCGCGGCAGGCGGGATCTGGTGCCTGGATGACATGGACCGCTACCGGGTTGTCACTCGCGAACCGCTGCGCTTCAAGCTGGACGATAAACGCGAGCTGATCAGCGCACCACCACCTTCGGCTGGCGGCATTGCCCTGGCCCAGAGCCTGACAATGCTCGGGCAATTGCCGTGGCGCGACGCCGACAAGGTGCAGCGTGCCCATTACGTGGTGGAAGTGCTGCGCCGCGCGTATCGCGATCGGGGCTTGCTTGGCGATCCAGATTTTGTCGCCAATCCCGTCAGCCATTTGCTGGACCGGGAATACCTGACGCAAATGGCCAGCAGCATCTCCCCGCGCGATGCCACGCCCAGCAGCAGCCTGCGGCCATCGCCGCTATGGCGCGAGGGTGAACACACGACGCACTTCGCAACGCTGGACCGCGACGGCAACGCGGTGGCGGCCACGCTGTCAGTGAACCTGCCGTTTGGTTCGGCCTTCACAGCACCGGGCACAGGCGTGGTCTTGAACGATGAGATGGACGACTTTGCCGCCGACCCGCGAGGCAGCAATGCTTATGGGCTGGCGGGCAGTCAGGCCAACTCCATTGCGGCCGGCAAGCGGCCGCTGTCGAGCATGAGCCCGAGCTTCATTGAAAGTCCGACTGAATTCACCGCCTTCGGTACCCCCGGCGGCAGCCGAATCCCGAGCATGGTATTGCTGTCGATGCTGCAATACCTGGACGGCCAGCCCATCGCGACCTGGCCTGCGGTGCCGCGCTATCACCATCAATATCTGCCTGACGTCGTCGAACACGAACCGGGCGCGTTCAGCACCGGGGAAATGATTGATCTGCAGGCGCGCGGCTACACGCTCAAGGACATCAAGCATGTCTATGGCAATCAGCAGGTGGTGTTCTGGCACAAGGACAGCGGCAAGGTCGAAGCCGCGAGTGATCCTCGCGGGCTGGGGGTTTCGCAGCAATTCGATCCGAGGGTCTGGGAAGTTTCGCCCTGACTTCCAGGTTATTCGCGCTTGTTGTAGCCGTCGCCGGTGCAGCCCAGGCAGCGCACGAACGCGGCTTTGCCCGGATCAACGACCAACGCCTTGCCCGCATCGCCAATACCGCCACCCATTGCCGTGAACGGCAGCGCGACGACAAATAACCCGGCACCCACGACGGTCGCGACGATCAATAAGGGCCGAGCGATCAGCAGATCGCCGATCATGGCAAATGCCGGGGGATTCTGGATGCTGTAGACCGGATCGCCGCTACCCTGAGCTGGCGGCTGCGCCAGCGCCGGCATCGCCTGCAATCCGAAGAGCAGCGTCAGAGTGGCGGCAAGAATACGAAACGGCTTCATGGCATGGTCCTTCAGGCGCAGCGGATTGGGATGCCGTTCACTATAAACAGCGATGGGGCTTAAGCAAGGGGCGCAAGTGTTGCGAGGGTTGATCACGCCCTGTCAGCGGCCTACCCAAATCAGGTAGGACCGGACTTGTCCGGGAAAGCTTCGGGTCATGCAATGAAGCAGGGCTGGCAGATTGAGGTGGTCAGGCTGGCCGCTTCGGGGACAAGTCCCCTCCTACAGATCGCGCGCCGATCCGCTAACGCTGGCATTTCGGACAATACACACTCGCCCGCTGCCCCAGCTTGATCTCCCGCAGGGTTGTGCCACAGACCTTGCAGGGCTGGTCGCCGCGACCATAAGCGAACAGTTCCTGCTGGAAGTAGCCCGGCTTGCCGTCGCCGCCGGTGAAGTCGCGCAACGTCGTGCCGCCACGCTCGATGGCATGGGCCAGGATGCGTTTGATTTCCACGGCAAGCACCAGATAACGCGCCCTGGAAATACTCTTGGCCTCCCGGCGCGGATCGATGCCCGCAGCGAACAACGCTTCCGTCGCGTAAATATTGCCGACGCCAACCACCACGGCGTTATCCATGATGAACGGCTTCACGGCAATCGTCTTGCCACGGGAGCGTTCAAACAGGCGCTCGCCGTCAAACAGATCGGTCAACGGCTCCGGCCCGAGACGTATCAACAGTTCGTGGTTGAGCGGATCAAGACTCCAGAGCATCGCCCCGAAACGCCGCGGATCGGTGTAGCGCAGGGCCAGCCCGGACTCCAGCTCGATATCGACGTGCTCATGCTTGAGCGCGGGCAAGCCGACCTCAACCAGACGCAAATTGCCCGACATGCCCAAATGGCTGATCAACGTGCCGACTTCGGCCTGAATCAGCAGGTATTTGGCGCGGCGCTCGACCAGCACGATTTTCTGACCCGACAGGCGCACATCGAGGTCTTCCGGGATCGGCCAGCGCAGGCGCCGATCACGGACGATGACGCGGCTGACCCGCTGACCTTCCAGATGAGGCGCAATGCCTCGGCGGGTGGTTTCGACTTCAGGTAATTCAGGCATGGGCAACTCGGTGGAGCGCGGGTGGAAGGCCGTCAGCACACGGTCAGTGTGCGGCCAGTTCGCGAATGCTTTCTTTGAGGTTTTCGAAATCGTAATCGGACAGACCGACGTAATCCAGAATCAGATGCCCGATAGCATTCCATTCATGATCTTCGCTCTGATTGCCCAGCACCCGGTGGGACGCGCAGATATGCTCGGCCATCTTCAATACCGCCAGCAGATTCTTCAGTGGCGCGTTGCGCCCGGAATCATCCTGGAAAATCGCCAGCGCATTGTGATGGTTGGCAATCGCGTTGCTGACATGCTCCGGCAAACGCCAGGACTTGGCGGTGAAATAACCCACCACGGCATGGTTGGTATTCAACGCCTCGTTTTCAGTGTCCACCACCCGCGTGGTCGGGCTGGCATTGGCATAGCCTTGCTCAAGTACATCCATATAGTTGGGAAAACGCTTGAGCATCAGCGGAATACCGCAATCATGAAACAGACCCAGCGCGTAGGCTTCGTCCACGGTTTGCGAGCCGATGCGCTTGGCCAGCGTCAGACTGGTATTGGCCACGTCCTGCGCTGAATCCCAGAAACGGTTCAGAGTCACGATGGTTTCGTCAGTCATCTCGCCCCTGATCGACTGGGCGTTGATCAGATTGATGACAGTGCGGCTGCCCAACAGATTCACGGCGCGCTGGATCGAGGCGATCTTGTTGGTCAGCCCGTAATGCGGCGAATTGACGATCTTCAGGAGCGCCCCTGACAAACCGGGGTCCTGCGAGATCAGGCGGGAGATCACGCCCAGATCCGGGTCGGGCATGTACTGCTCCATCTGCAAATCCACCATGATTTGCGGCTGCGGCGGCACGCTGATGCCTTGCAAGGCCTGCTGGATTTGCTCGGGGGTTAGCTCTTCGGACATAGGTACGCACTCGGGGGCAGACCTGGATTCTACCCCTGAGGCCTCCAATTCCATAACCACTGATTCATAAGCTTTACAAGTTGGACGCGTCAAGAATGCGCACTAGCGTGCGTATTTCCCGGCCAAAGCATTCAATTCAATGACTAAATGCGTCTGAGTCTCACTCCGCGTGAAAGAAATTTCATGAGTTACAAAACGTGAGCGTCGAAGCCCGGAGTACCGCTAGCCGGTTAATTACGGTGATCTCGGCCCCAGAACGGCATGACGCGCTATAATCCCGCTCTTTTTTCCGGAGCGACGTCATGTCCCTGCCTAGCTTGCGCCTCAAAGCCAACGCCGACCGTCGCCTGCGCGCCGGTCACCTGTGGGTCTACAGCAACGAAATCGACGTAGCCGCGACCCCGCTGAACGGCTTTGCCGCAGGCGACCAAGCCCTGCTGGAAGCCGCTGGCGGCAAACCGCTGGGCATCGTGGCCATGAGCCCCAACAACCTGATCTGCGCACGCCTGGTTTCGCGCGACATCAAGTTGCCGCTGGACAAATCGCTGCTGGTGCACCGTATCAACGTCGCGCTGTCGTTGCGTGAGCGTCTGTTCGACAAGCCGTTCTATCGCCTGGTCTTCGGTGACTCCGACCTGCTGCCGGGTCTGGTGGTCGATCGTTTTGGCGACATCCTGGTCGTCCAGCTGGCTTCGGCCACCATGGAAAACCTCAAGGACGACGTCATTGCTGCGCTGGTACAGGTGCTCAAGCCAAGCGGCATCCTGTTCAAGAACGACTCGGCTGCTCGCGACGCCGAAGGCCTGAATCGCTATGTCGAAACCGTCTTTGGCCTGGTTCCGGAGTGGGTCGCGCTGGAAGAGAACGGCGTGAAATTCGAAGCGCCGGTCATGGCCGGGCAGAAAACCGGCTGGTTCTACGACCACCGCATGAATCGCGCGCGCATTGCGCCGTACGTCAAAGGCAGACGCGTTCTGGACTTGTACAGCTACATCGGCGGCTGGGGGATTCAGGCGGCCGCGTTCGGCGCCAGCGACGTGACTTGCGTCGACGCATCCTCGTTCGCCCTGGATGGCGTGGAGCGTAACGCCGCGTTGAACGGCTTCGCGGAAAAAATGACCTGCATCGAAGGCGATGTATTCGAAGCGCTGAAAGAGCTGAAAGCAGGCGAAGAGCGTTTCGACGTGATCATTACCGATCCTCCGGCGTTCATCAAACGCAAGAAAGACATGAAAAACGGCGAAGGCGCGTATCGCCGCCTGAACGAGCAAGCCATGCGTTTGCTCAGCAAGGACGGTATCCTGATCAGCGCTTCGTGCTCGATGCACTTGCCGGAAGATGACCTGCAAAACATCCTCCTGACCAGCGCCCGCCATCTTGATCGCAACATCCAGCTGCTGGAACGCGGCAGCCAGGGCCCGGATCACCCGGTGCACCCGGCAATCGCCGAAACGCGCTACATCAAGAGCATCACTTGCCGGTTGCTGCCTAATAGCTGATTCGGCTGATAAATCCCTGCCCGCTGCAATGGCGGGCGGGGATGAGAAAGATTTTGTAGGAGCCAACTTGTTGGCGAGGCGGAGTTTCAGGCCCCTTCGCGAGCAAGCTCGCTCCCACACAAGTTCGCTTCAACGGGGACTACCGCAAGTCCGAATTCCTACACCCCTCGCGTCCAGTAATGAACCTGAAACCATTCCCACTGTCTGTGACTTGGGGATAAAACGGATGGCGTGTCGGACGTAGAACCCAAACGGGCTTCAGCTTTGCGTCAGCCCGTCGCCAAACTCCGCAGCAGTAGCAGCGATATGCCTGGCAAATCGTTGCCCCATCTTTACCGGCCCGTGCATCGGCGCCTTTATCTTTTCCTTTCATCGAAGATAACAATGTCTATGTCTCGTCACCTTTCTGCATTCCTCTCTCGACTCCCACAACTGCTGAACCAGCCGCGTCGCGCCATTGTTGGTGCCGGCTTGCTCGGCGGTCTGCTCGCCCTGTGTGGCCCAACCCACGCCGCGGAAACCAAACCCAATGAACGCTGGGTCAGCGACAGCCTCAACACCTTTGTCCGTAGTGGCCCAACCGATGGCTACCGGATTGTCGGCACCCTGAAATCCGGACAAAAAGTCGAATTGCTCAACACCCAAGGCGACTACAGCCAGGTCCGCAGCGAAGGCGGCGGCACCGTATGGATTCCAAGCAGCGACTTGCAGAGCGTGCCGAGCCCCACCGAGCGCTTGCCGGAGCTGTCCCAGCAAGTGGTGGACCTGACCAGCCAGTTGAAGAACATCGACGACACCTGGAAGACCCGTGTGCAAGGCATGCAGGAGACGCTGGATACCCGCAAGAAATTGATCGACGAACTCGAAGCCCGCACCAAGGACCTCAACGCGCAACTGGTCGATAGCCAGTCGGAACTGCGCAGTACCCAGGCCAAGCTGGGCGACGAGAACAAACAGGTGCTGATGCGCTATATGGTCTACGGCGGCAGCATCGCCGGCGCCGGATTACTGGTCGGCCTTATCATTCCCGCGCTAACCCGTGGCCGCAAGAAGAATGATGGGTGGGTTTGATCGAGTCGCAATTTGCGGATTAAGCCTCGGTCTGCAGGAGCGAGGCTTGCCCGCGAATGAGGGCGGTACATCCCGCCGAAGCTGGAAACCAGAATCGACGTCTTCGGGGACAAGGTGGAGCGCCACCCCGGCCCCTCCTACCGAATTGACGTTTGAGGCGCGATGTTACTGGTCGTACTCGCCCGCCGCTTCCGGCTGATATTCCACTGCCAGTAACGTGAGCTTGAGGGTTTTGCCGCCCGGCGCGGGCCAGTCGATGTGCTGGCCGACTTGCAGGCCCAGCAAGGCCGTACCAACCGGGGCGAGCACGGAAACAGTGCCCTCGGCGCCGGCGTCCTGCGGATAGACCAGCGTCAGGTGGTAATCCTTGTGGCTGATCTCTTCGCGGCAATGCACGCGCGAATTCATGGTTACAACACCTGCGGGTACTTCATCGTGGCCAACCACTTGTTCAGCGCGGTCCAGTTCGGCTTGCAGCGCTTCAACGCCCGGCGTGTCTTCGTCCAGGCCGTCAATCAATTGCTCAAGGCGCTGCACGTCGAGTCGTGTGAGGATGATGGAAGGTGGGGTGCTCATGGAGGCAGACTCCTTATTTCTGCGCGACATAAAACAAAACCCCACCGGATTCGGCGGGGTTTCAGGACGAGCTTCGATGAATGAAGCATGTCTGGACACTAACACAGACGGACAAATACACAACCTGACGGGCGGGTCAGGCCAGCCTCAGTCTTCGGCGGCTTGATTTGGGTCAGACAATGCGCGGCGCGCCTGGGCGCCAGCGCAAATTTGCCGGCGACGTTCGTCGTCGGCCGAGCGCCATTCGCGGATATCTTCGACATGGCGAAAACAACCGAGGCAGACTTTCTGCTCGTCCAGGCGGCACAGGCTGATGCACGGGGAAGCCACCGCCGGGCTGATGTTGCTGAACAAGGGTTTCGGCGCACGCACCGGTGCGGTTGTAGCCGTATCCGTCACAATCAGATCTCGTCGAAGTCGAGCTTGACGCTCGCCTGTTCAAGGGTGATGCGCGCCAGCATTTCGCTCAACAGCTCGTCGCTGGAGTCGCAAACCCAACGTTTTTCTTCTTCGTCGTAGTCGAAGTGAAAACCGCCGGAACGCGCGGCCAGCCAGAGCTGACGCAACGGTTCCTGGCGACTGAAAATCAGTTGGCTGCCGTTTTCGAACTTGACGGTCAGCACGCCAGCGGAGTTTTCCAGATCAACGTCCAGACCACTCTCGTCGAAAATATCTTCCAGCGATTGCTGGGTGGCATCGACCAGATCGTGAAAACGGGCTTCGGTCAAACTCATTACGTGAACCTCGAAAAGTGTCTACTGACGGCGCAGCGACGCAAGATACGGTCGCTTAAACGTAAATGCAAAGCTTACCCGCTCAACGAGCATGGTAGACGCCAATAATCCGCACACCAGGCCAAAACATAGCCCAACCGCGTCAAACCCCCGCCGGACGGGAAGCCCGCCACGTAGGCAAGGCGCTGGGTGGCCGGTATACTCGGGCGCAATTAATGCTTTTACAAAGGATTTCGCCATGAAGCGCCTGATCTCTTCGCTTGCTGCGCTTGTCGCGGTCGCCTGTCTTGTTGCCGCCTGCGGTCAAAAAGGCCCGCTTTATCTGCCTGATGACACCAAATCTCCAGACGAACAAGCCAAGTCGCAATCGCATAAGCATCTTTAAGGGAATTACATGGACGCCTTCAACTACCGCGACGGTGAGCTGTTCGCGGAGGGAGTAGCGTTGTCTGCCATTGCCGAGCGTTTCGGCACGCCGACCTACGTCTATTCCCGTGCGCATATAGAAGCGCAATATCGCGCGTTTGCCGACGCGCTGAGCGGCATGCCGCATTTGGTGTGTTTCGCCGTCAAAGCCAACTCCAACCTGGGCGTGCTCAATGTCCTGGCGCGTATCGGCGCCGGTTTCGACATTGTTTCCCGTGGCGAGCTGGAGCGTGTGCTGGCCGCTGGAGGTCAGGCTGACAAGATTGTGTTTTCCGGCGTCGGCAAGACCCGCGATGACATGCGGCGCGCCCTGGAAGTCGGCGTGCATTGCTTCAACGTCGAATCCACTGACGAGCTTGAGCGCCTGCAGATCGTTGCGGCTGAACTGAATGTGCGGGCGCCGATCTCCCTGCGCGTCAATCCGGACGTCGATGCGGGCACGCATCCGTACATTTCCACCGGTCTGAAAGAGAACAAGTTCGGCATCGCCATTGCGGACGCCGAAGACGTGTACATCCGCGCCGCGCAGCTGCCGAATCTGGAAGTGGTCGGCGTCGATTGCCATATCGGTTCGCAACTGACCACGCTGGAACCCTTCATTGATGCGCTGGATCGCCTGCTCGCGCTGGTTGATCGCCTCGGTGATTGCGGCATCCACTTGCGTCATATCGATCTGGGTGGCGGGCTCGGCGTGCGTTATCGCGACGAAGAGCCGCCGCTGGCGTCGGACTACATCAAGGCCGTGCGTGAACGCCTGGACGGTCGCGACCTGTCGCTGGTTTTCGAACCCGGCCGTTTCATCGTCGCCAACGCTGGTGTGCTGCTGACCCAGGTCGAGTACCTCAAGCACACCGAACACAAGGATTTCGCCATCGTCGACGCGGCGATGAACGACCTGATCCGCCCGGCGCTGTATCAGGCCTGGATGGACGTCACGGCGGTTCGCCCGCGCGATACTGCGCCGCGCACCTACGACATCGTCGGCCCGATCTGCGAAACCGGTGACTTCCTGGCCAAAGGCCGCGAGCTGGCACTGGCTGAAGGCGATCTGCTTGCCGTGCATTCGGCAGGCGCCTACGGTTTTGTAATGAGCTCGAACTACAACACCCGTGGCCGCACCGCTGAAGTACTGGTCGACGGCGCGCAAGCTTTCGAAGTACGCCGCCGGGAAACCGTGGCCGAGCTGTTTGCCGGCGAAAGCCTGCTGCCGGAGTAACCCATGCTGCTGCGTTTTACCAAGATGCACGGCCTGGGCAACGACTTCATGGTTCTGGACCTTGTGAGTCAGCACGCGCATATTTTGCCCAAGCACGCCAAGCAATGGGGCGATCGGCATACCGGCGTGGGCTTCGATCAGCTGTTGCTGGTGGAAACCCCGACCAACCCGGACGTGGATTTCCGTTACCGGATCTTCAACTCCGATGGCTCCGAGGTCGAGCAGTGCGGCAACGGTGCGCGCTGTTTCGCCCGTTTCGTGCTGGATAAACGCCTGACCGCTAAGCGCCAGATCAAGGTCGAGACCAAAAGCGGGATTATCGAACTGGACATCCGCAACGATGGCCAGATCAGCGTCGACATGGGGCCGCCGCGCCTGATCCCGGAAGAAATTCCGTTTCAGGCTGTGGAACAGGCCTTGAGCTACAGCCTTGATGTAGACGGACAAACCGTCGAGCTGGCGGCGGTGTCGATGGGTAATCCCCACGCAGTGCTGCGCGTCGACGACATCAACAATGCCCCGGTGCACACACTCGGGCCGAAAATCGAGCATCACCCACGCTTTCCCGCGCGAGTGAACGTCGGTTTCCTGTATGTCGTGGATCGTCAGCGCGCACAGTTGCGGGTCTGGGAACGCGGCGCCGGGGAAACCCAGGCATGCGGCACCGGAGCATGCGCCGCAGCCGTTGCAGCCATCAGCCAGGGCTGGATGGATTCGCCGCTGTTGATCGACCTGCCGGGTGGCCGCTTGTCCATCGAATGGGCCGGCCCAGGTCACCCGGTCATGATGACCGGCCCCGCTGTTCGGGTTTATGAAGGCCAAGTTCGTCTATAAGTGAGCAAATGCGATGACCGACAAGCCTCAGACTTCAACCGACACGCCCAGCGAATCGCCTGCCGATCACGCTGCGCCAAACACTGAAGCAGAGGCGATCATCGCTTTCCTGCTCGACCATCCGGATTTCTTCGCCGAGCACGACGAACTGCTGGTGTCGATGCGTATCCCGCATCAACGCGGCGACACCGTCTCGCTGGTCGAACGCCAGCTCAAGCTGCTGCGCGAGCGCAATATCGAGATGCGCCATCGCCTGTCGCAGCTCATGGATGTTGCCCGCGACAACGACCGCCTGTTCGACAAGACCCGCCGCCTGAACCTCGCCTTGATGGACGCCACCAGCCTCGAAGAAATCGTGATTGCCGTGGAAGACAGCCTGCGCCAGGAGTTTCAGGTGCCCTTCGTCAGCCTGATCCTGTTCAGCGACAACGCCATGCCGGTCGGCCGTTGGGTCACCGCTGCCGAGGCGCAAAAAGCCATTGGCGGTCTGATCGGCGAAAAAACCGTGTGCGGCGCGTTGCGCGAACACGAGTTGGCGTTTCTGTTCGGCGCCGAGCAAAGCAAGGAAGTCGGCTCAACGGCCATCGTCACCTTGAATCACCTAGGCCTGCATGGTGTGCTGGCCATCGGCAGTCGTGATCCGCAGCATTACAAAAGCTCGGTCGGCACCCTGTTCCTCAACTACATCGCCGACGTGCTGGGACGTTTGCTGCCGCGCTTCACTCACGCGCTGCGCTCGGTCCGCTAATGGAACGGCAGCTGGACGCTTACTGCACTCACTTGCGCAGTGAGCGCCAAGTCTCGCCTCACACCCTCGAAGCCTATCGGCGGGACCTGAATAAAGTCCTCGCCTTCTGCGACAAAGAAAAAATCACCCGTTGGGCGGCGCTGGATATTCAACACCTGCGCAGCCTGATCGCCCGCCAGCACCAGCAAGGCCAGTCGTCGCGCAGCCTTTCGCGGCTGTTATCCGCCGTGCGTGGGCTTTACCACTACCTCAATCGCGAAGGCATCTGCGAGCACGACCCGGCAAATGGCCTGTCGCCGCCCAAGGGCGAACGCCGCCTGCCCAAGACGCTGGACACCGACCGCGCCCTGCAATTGCTGGATGGCGCTATTGAAGATGACTTTCTGGCCCATCGCGACCAGGCAATTCTGGAACTGTTCTACTCTTCGGGCCTGCGCTTATCGGAGCTGACCGGCTTGAACATGGAGCAGCTGGACCTCAGCGAAGGCCTGGTTCAGGTGCTCGGCAAAGGCAGCAAGACCCGCGTCCTGCCGGTGGGCAAGAAGGCCCGCGAGGCGCTGCAAACCTGGATTGCCTTGCGCGCCCTGGCCAATCCCGAAGACGACGCCGTCTTCATCAGCCAGCAAGGCCGCCGTCTGGGGCCGCGCGCGATTCAGAAGCGGGTCAAACTGGTGGGCGAGCGCGAACTGGGGCAAAACCTGCACCCGCACATGCTGCGGCACTCCTTTGCCAGCCATCTGCTGGAGTCATCTCAGGATCTGCGCGCCGTACAAGAACTGCTCGGCCACGCCGATATCAAAACCACGCAGATCTATACGCACCTGGATTTCCAGCATCTGGCGACGGTGTACGACAGCGCCCATCCTCGGGCCAAACGCAAAGGTTCTGACCATGATTAAGCTGATCACCTTCGATCTCGATGACACGCTGTGGGACACCGCGCCGGCCATCGTCGGCGCCGAGGCCACCTTGCGCGACTGGCTGGCCGCCAATGCGCCAAAGCTGGGCCCGGTGCCCGTCGAGCATCTGTGGGAGATTCGCACCCGCCTGCTGGACGCTGATCCGACCCTCAAACACCGCATCAGCGCCTTGCGACGTCGGGTTTTGTTTCATGCGCTGGAGGACGCGGGCTACGCGCAGGACGTGGCGCAGGATCTGGCCGACAAGAGCTTCGAGGTTTTCCTGCATGGCCGCCATCAGGTGCAGATTTTTCCCGAAGTGCAGCCGATGCTGGAGATTCTGGCCAAGACGTTCACGTTGGGCGTCATCACCAATGGCAATGCCGATGTACGCCGATTAGGGCTGGCGGATTATTTCGCCTTTGCGCTGTGTGCCGAGGATCTGGGCATCGGCAAGCCTGATCCTGCGCCGTTTCTGGAAGCGCTCAAACGCGGCAACGCCGATCCGGCGCATGCCGTGCATATCGGCGATCACCCTGGCGATGACATTGCGGGCGCCCAGCAAGCCGGTATGCGCGCCATCTGGTACAACCCGCAGGGCAAACCCTGGGAAGCCGAAAAGCTGCCGGATGCCGAGATCAGCAGCCTGACGCAATTGCCGGATGTGTTGCGGCGCTGGAGCTGACCCCGTTGGAGCGAGGCTTGCCCGCGAAATAAACGATAACGCGGTGTGCCTGCATTACCGAGGCGTCCGATTCGCGGGCAAGCCTCGCTCCAACGAGATAAACGCGCAAAAAAAAGCCCGCAGCGACAGCGGGCTTTTTTCATGCGGCAACCGAAACCCTAGATCGGGCGGCTACCGTATTTGTTGTCGGGCTTCTTGGGAGGATCGGCGACCACGTTGGCTTCCACTTCCTGAACCTTGCCGCCCCGGGCGAGGAACTCTTCCATTGCACGAGCCAGAGCATCACGCTCTTTGTTTTTGGCTTCCACGCTAGGCAGTTCATCAACCGAGACTGCAGCCTTGGCTTTTCCCTTGGCTGGAGTGACGGAAGGTTCAACGCTGTCATCAACTTCAGCGCCATCGTCTTCGGCAGCAGCTACAAGCTCCTCCCCGTCCTCTTCACCTTCCAGATCATCAACCAGATCGTCGTTGTCGTCGTCGCTCATGTTCTACCTCATGACTTGCGAAAGCAGATTAGTTATAGCCCAGCTGCGCCCGTTTTCGAATGCGGCCGGAAAAAATTCAACATAGCGCTGAAGCTCAGCGATCACGCCTTCTCACCTTGCAAGGTGGCGAGGACGTTGCGAGCACCGCCAACATCGCGATGCTCACCTAGATAAACACCTTGCCAGGTGCCTAGCGCCAATCGCCCTGCCGTTACCGGCAACGTCAATTGGCAGCCTAGCAAACTGGCCTTGAAGTGCGCTGGCAGGTCGTCAGGTCCTTCGTCGTCATGTTCAAAGCCGTCCACGCCCTGAGGTGCCAGACGGTTGAAATAGCGTTCGAAGTCGCGACGCACAGCCGGATCGGCGTTCTCGTTGATGGTCAACGAAGCCGAGGTATGCTGCAGCCACAAATGCAACAGACCCACTCGACAACCGCGCAGCTCGGGCAAGCCTGCCAGTATCTCGTCGGTCACCAGATGGAACCCACGAGGCCTGGCCCGCAGGGTAATCCTGGTCTGTTGCCACATACAGTTCTCCGCACGTTCGGCGCGCATTCTAACGCGCTGGTAGAAAAAGCAAAGCGCGCAATAAACCGGCTTTCCTGTAAGACATCCGCGATGTCCTCTATCGACAAACGCCAGACAAAAAAATGCCCGGCAAACCGGGCATTTTTTTTGGCGCTGACTTACAAGTTGTAGCCACGCTCGTTGTGTTGCGCAAGGTCGAGGCCGACAGCTTCTTCTTCCTCGGTGATGCGCAGGCCCATGACCGCGTCCAGCACCTTGAGGATGATGAAGGTCACGATCGCGGTGTAGATGATCGTGAAGCCGACGCCTTTGCACTGGATCCAGACTTGTGCCGCGATGTCAGTCACGGTGCCGAAGCCGCCCAGAGCAGGGGCTGCGAATACACCGGTGAGGATCGCGCCGACGATACCGCCGATACCGTGCACGCCGAAGGCATCCAGGGAGTCGTCGTAGCCGAGCTTGCGCTTGAGGCTGGTGGCGCAGAAGAAGCAGATCACGCCTGCAGCCAGACCGATGATCAGAGCGCCCATCGGGCCAACAGTACCTGCGGCAGGAGTAACGGCAACCAGACCGGCAACCACACCCGAAGCGATGCCCAGGGCACTTGGCTTACCGTGGGTCAGCCACTCGGCGAACATCCAGCCCAGAGCAGCGGCAGCGGTAGCGATCTGGGTAACCAGCATCGCCATACCGGCAGTGCCGTTGGCCGCAGCAGCGGAACCGGCGTTGAAGCCGAACCAGCCTACCCAGAGCATTGCCGCGCCGACCAGGGTGTAACCCAGGTTGTGCGGAGCCATCGGGGTAGTCGGGAAACCTTTACGCTTGCCCAGTACCAGACAGGCAACCAGACCAGCCACACCCGCGTTGATGTGAACCACGGTGCCGCCTGCGAAGTCCAGGACGCCCCAGTCCCACAACAGACCACCGACGCCGCCCCAGACCATGTGCGCGATTGGCGCATAGACCAGAGTGAACCAGATGCCCATGAAGATCAGCATCGCGGAGAACTTCATGCGCTCTGCGAAGGCGCCGACGATCAACGCCGGGGTGATGATGGCAAAGGTCATCTGAAAGGTGACGAACACCGCTTCAGGGAACAACGCAGCCGGGCCAGTGATGCTGGCTGGCGTGATGCCAGCGAGGAACGCTTTACCCATGCCACCGAAGAAGGAGTTGAAGTTGACGACGCCAGCTTCCATACCCGTGGTATCGAACGCAATGCTGTAGCCGTAAACGACCCACAGGATGCTGATCAAACCAGTGATAGCGAAACACTGCATCATCACGGAAAGAATGTTTTTCGACCGAACCATGCCGCCGTAGAACAGCGCGAGGCCGGGAATAGTCATGAACAGCACCAAGGCTGTCGAAGTCAGCATCCAGGCGGTGTCGCCTGAGTTGAGGACTGGAGCTGCCACTTCGTCCGCCGCCATGGCAAGGCCAGGGGTTACGAGGGACAACAGGGCTCCTAGCCCTGCGAATTGACGCAGAGTCATATTGTTTTCTCCTGGGGCGTTGGGGTTGGCGGCTTAGATTGCGTCGGTATCGGTTTCGCCCGTACGGATGCGAATAGCCTGTTCCAGATTGACCACGAAGATCTTGCCGTCACCAATCTTGCCGGTGTTGGCTGCTTTGGTTATCGCCTCGATAACCCGATCCAGATCCTTGTCATCAATGGCTACATCGATCTTCACCTTGGGAAGGAAGTCGACTACGTATTCCGCACCGCGATACAGCTCGGTGTGGCCTTTCTGACGTCCGAAGCCTTTGACTTCAGTGACGGTGATGCCCTGCACGCCGATTTCAGACAGCGACTCGCGCACGTCGTCCAGCTTGAACGGCTTAATGATTGCAGTGACTAGCTTCATGAAACTTTCTCCCGAATTGGTGGACTTGCCCCAGGAAAACAAACCCGACTCAAGTCTAAGCGCAGTGCCTGGCTTTGTAACGCGTCGGTCGCCTTAAATAGAGGCCCGACCAACCCCAGAAACCGCTTCTGACGAAACACATCCCCGCTCCGCCTGCCGCACTGCCTTCGTCATAGCGACTGCCTCAGTGCATGGGTCATAAGCGTCTAAGCAGAAAGCTTGCCATCTCGTGATATTTCATTGAATACAGGCCCTTGACCCACAATTGCCCAGCCCCGGCCCCTTCCAGACGAGCGGAACGCACAACTACAGTGCGCGCGTGCACGCCACGATGCGCGATAACCGTGCATCCCCGACCTGGATTGACTATAGACGCTGCGTGCTACACTGCCGCCCATCTGATTCTGGAACCTGACCATGCTCGCGCCCAAAGCTTTCCTCGATGCCCTGAGCGGCCACGCCTCGCGCTTGTTCAACGGCGAGACGCCGATCCCGCGCAATGAATTTGAAACCCAGTTCAAAGCCCTGCTGCAAAGCGGCTTCAGCAAACTGGATCTGGTCAGTCGTGAGGAGTTCGACAGCCAGATGGCCGTCCTCGCCCGCACCCGGGCACGTCTGGAAGCGCTGGAAGCCAAGGTTGCGGAGATGGAAGCGAACGCTTCGCCAAAGAATGACGCCTGACCCGTAACCATCCGTTGGAGCGAGGCTGCCCGCGAAGAACGATTACACGGTGGGTCTGGTCCACCAAGGTGCCTGATTCGCGGGCAAGCCTCGCTCCAACGGATTGGTGTTTGCCCTGTATCGAAACAGTGCATCTACCCTTCATCGATTATCTGGCCGGCACCAACAAGTGCTCCAGCTTGCGCGTATAAGGCGCGAGATCACCGATGGTGCGCGCGACCCATTGTGGGTCGTAGTAGGTGTCCAGATAACGCTCGCCGCTGTCGCACATCAGCGTCACCACTGACCCTTTCAAACCTTGCTCCTGCATCTGCAGCGCCACCGTCAGCGCGCCCCAGACGTTGGTACCGGTCGAGCCGCCGGGCTTTTTACCGAGCAGACGTTCCAGCCAGGCCAGCGTGGCGATGCTCGCGGCGTCAGGCACCTGCATCATGTCGTCGATCACACCCGGCAGAAACGACGCCTCGACCTTGGGCCGCCCGATGCCTTCAATGCGACTGCCATGCTGGCTGGTCACGCAGGTATCACCCGTTCGGTAGCTCTCATAGAAGACTGAATTCTCCGGGTCCACCACGATCAGCCGTGTGTCATGCCCCTTATAGCGGATGAAACGCCCAATCGTCGCCGACGTGCCGCCGGTTCCGGCGCTCATCACGATCGCGGCGGGCACCGGATACTCTTCGCCGCTCAACTGCTCGAAGATGCTGTCGGCAATATTGTTATTGCCGCGCCAGTCGGTGGCGCGCTCCGCATAGGTGAACTGGTCCATGTAATGACGATCGCCCGCGCTCGCCAGCCGCTCGGCCTCGGGGTACACATCGCACCCGCGTTCGACGAAATGACAGCGGCCGCCGAGCAATTCCACCTGTTCGATTTTCTTGCTTGCCGTATTGCGCGGCATCACAGCCGTAAAGCTCAGCCCCAGCAGCTTGGCAAAATAAGCTTCGGACACCGCCGTGCTGCCCGAAGATGCCTCGACCACATGCGTACCCTCACGAACCTTGCCGCTGCAAATGGCATGCAGGAACAACGAACGCGCCAGCCGGTGCTTCAAACTGCCACTCGGGTGCGTGCTCTCATCCTTGATGTAGATATCCACATCTTTGAGTGCGGGAACATCCAGTTTGAGCATGTGCGTATCCGCCGACCGCTGTTGATCGCTGGAAATCTTTTTCATGGCCGTACGAATCCAGTCGCTCATCACTGCTATGCCTCTGCTCAAAAGCGGGTTAATGAGCAAATTTTACTGATACGCGGCGAAAATAATTTTCCTTCGTGCTACCTGGATAGCTAATCTCTAGAAAATATTTCTCCAGAACATCGGTAGTGAAGAATGGACAGTTTTGACCGGCACATCCTGACCCTGCTCCAGCGCGATGCGTCCATGCCGCTCAAGGATCTGGCCGAAGCGGTCAACCTCTCGACCACACCGTGCTGGAAGCGCGTGAAGAAGCTCGAAGAAGCGGGCTTCATCAAATCCAAGGTGGTGCTGCTCGACGCGGAAAAACTCGGCCTCGGCTTGTCAGTGTTCGTGCAACTCAAAACCCAACGCCACGACAGCCAGTGGCTCGAACACTTCGCCCAGACCGTCATGCAGTTCGAGGAAGTCATGGAGTTCTACCGGATGGCCGGCGAATGGGATTACATGCTGCGCCTGGTGGTCCACGACATGGCCGCTTATGACCGCTTCTACAAAAAACTCATCAGCAGCACCGAAGGCCTGTCGACCATCACGTCGAGCTTTTCCATGGAACAACTCAAATACACCACCGCGCTGCCGTTGCCGCGTGGTTGATGTTATGCCCCTCTGTTTTAAGTCGTTGCGAATTGGGGCGTGAACACGAGAGAACCTTTCCAGCATTTCCAGTCGGCAAGTATTGGTGGAAACCGATCATGCGCTTGCATCCAACCGAACAAGACCGGATCAATCCACTGGATGATTTCCGAGATATCACGGTGCAGCACCAACAGTGGTTGCCATAGCAAGGGCTCGTGATGGAAGCATCTGTTGCGCAGTACTCTTCCATTGTTAAGGCGCTTGCGGATCAGATCAGGTTGACGCAGAGCTTTGGGACAATGGAAAAAGACCTTCATCAACGGTTTTGACAAAGTCTTGGTCGTCGCTTTGTTGAATAGAGCCGTCCAGAATCCGAAGCTTAGTTCTGCAACGATATTGTCCGGGGAGACTGCAACGTGTCGTTGAATCAAGATTGCTTTTGCATCGCGTATCTTCTCGTAAAGCTTTTCAAGCGCGCCGTCACCGCAGCAACGCCACTCCTCATACCAGTCTTCACGGCCATAGTTAAGAGCCATTTCTTTTTGGATACCGTTGCGTAGCGCAACTTCCAGAATATGGAATACCGAAACCAATGCCTCAGCGATCCTCATATTGTGGACGTAGGCTTGTGCGGCTATCGACTCATGCCCCCTATGTCCGCGTAAGTAACGAGCCATCCTGGGAGTCGATAACTTTGATTCCAGTGTCTGCCATATCATCGACGGTCAAAATCCTTTTTACGTTATGCCGCGATCCTGCTGTTCCTTTTGTGCGAGCTCTCTGGGCGCTGATCTATTAGCCCCCAGATACAGAAGACACGGATAATACCCAGCGCAGGGGACACCTCGAATTCAGCCTTTTCCTCACGGTGTGACGGATATTTCATCTAGTCGTGCAAGCCTTGGCTATCACCTGTTTGATGGCCGATTTCAGGTTTGACCATGCCGTCCAGGTCGAATATATTCGCCGGGCAGCCCTGACAACTCCACTCCCGGGATTCTGAAACGGTGATGAGCTCAGGTAAGAATATGGCCCCGCTCTGCGGGGCCAACTCATTTCTGCCCCGCACGTTTTATCGCCCAGCGCTGCTGGCTTCCTCTGCCGTTAACACCCTGTATCCATTCATTCCCTCACGACGCTTCGCAATCGCGCAGGATGCGCAAATCGCATTCTCAAGGAAGAGTCCATGTCTCTCGCTATCGTTCACAGCCGCGCCCAGGTCGGGGTGGAGGCGCCTGCTGTTACGGTTGAAGCGCACTTGGCCAATGGTCTGCCCGCGCTGACGCTGGTGGGATTGCCGGAAGGTGCCGTGAAGGAAAGCAAGGATCGCGTGCGCAGTGCGATTTTGAATTCCGGGCTGAAATTTCCTGATCGGCGCATCACGCTGAATCTCGCCCCGGCGGATCTGCCCAAGGATGGCGGGCGTTTTGATCTGGCGATTGCCTTGGGGTTGCTGGCTGCAAATGGGCAAGTGCCGCTTACGGCGTTGCTGGATGTGGAGTGCCTTGGCGAGTTGGCGTTGTCGGGGGCGATCCGGCCGATTCAAGGGGTGCTGCCAGCGGCGTTGGCCGCCCGCGCTGCCGAGCGCACGCTGATCATTCCTGCGGTCAACGCCGAAGAAGCGTGTCTGGCGTCAGGTTTGCGAGTCATCGCCGCCAATCATTTGCTGGAGCTGGTGGCCCATTTCAACGGGCAGGTGCCAATCGCGCCCTATCAGGCCAGCGGGCTTCTGCATCAGACCAAACCTTACCCGGACCTCAGTGAAGTCCAGGGCCAGACCGCCGCCAAACGCGCGCTGATCGTCGCTGCAGCCGGCGCGCATAACCTGCTATTCAGCGGTCCGCCCGGTACAGGTAAAACCCTGCTCGCCAGTCGTCTGCCTGGTTTGCTGCCACCGCTGGACGAGCATGAAGCGCTGGAGGTCGCGGCGATTCAGTCAGTCGCCAGCCAGATTCCGCTGACAAGTTGGCCACAGCGGCCGTTCCGTCAGCCGCACCATTCGGCATCCGGCCCGGCGTTAGTGGGCGGCGGAAGTCGTCCGCGGCCGGGGGAAATTACCCTGGCGCACCATGGCGTGCTGTTTCTCGATGAGCTGCCGGAATTTGACCGTCGGGTTCTGGAAGTGCTTCGCGAGCTGCTAGAGTCGGGGCATATCGTGATTTCGCGGGCGCGGGATCGGGTGCGTTTTCCGGCGCGTTTTCAGCTGGTCGCGGCGATGAATCCCTGTCCGTGCGGCTACCTGGGCGAGCCAACCGGTCGCTGTCGTTGTTCTACTGAGCAGATTCAGCGTTATCGCAACAAATTATCCGGCCCGCTGCTGGACCGGATTGATCTGCACCTGACCGTGGCGCGGGAAGCGACGTCGCTCAATCCTTCGCCGCAGCAAGGCGACGACACCGCCAGCGCCGCCAAATGGGTCGCGCAAGCCAGGGAACGTCAGCAGCGGCGTCAGGGTTGCGCCAATGCATTTCTCGATCTGCCCGGCTTGCGCCAGCATTGTGGGTTGTCTGCTGCCGATGAAGCCTGGCTGGAAACAGCATGCGAGCGACTGACGCTGTCTCTGCGCGCCGCCCACCGCTTGCTGAAAGTCGCCCGCACCCTGGCTGATCTGGAGCAGGTCGAGGCGATCAACCGCAGTCATGTCGCGGAGGCGTTGCAGTATCGGCCTTCGAGTAATTGAGCGTGCGGGCGACTTGATCCTTGTGGGAGCGAGCTTGCTCGCGAAGGCAATGTTTCATACCTATCTATTCGCGAGCAAGCTCGCTCCCACAGGATTAACTGATCAACGAAACCGATCAACCTCAGTGCGCAATTCTGCCGCCAGCGCATTCAGTTCTTCGGCGGTCACTGCCAGATGCGAGACCACTTCGCGCTGTTCGGTGTTGGCCATCGCGATGCTTTGCAGGTTGCTGCTGAGCAAGGTCGCGGTGCTGCTTTGTTCCTGGGTCGCGGTGGTGATGGCGGCAAACTGCTCACCGGCGGAACGGCTTTGCTCGTCGATCTGCGCCAGCGCGGCAGCGACCTTGGCGTTGCGTGACAGACCTTCCTGCATCAACGCATTGCCCTGCTGCATCGTGCTGATGGCGTTGCCGGTTTCCTGCTGAATGCTGGCGATCATGCCGGAGATTTCATCGGTAGCCTTGCGCGTCCTGGATGCCAGGCTGCGCACCTCGTCCGCCACCACCGCAAAACCACGGCCTTGTTCACCGGCTCGGGCTGCTTCGATTGCGGCGTTGAGGGCCAGCAGGTTGGTCTGGTCGGCAATCGAGGTAATCACGCCGACGATGCTGCCGATTTCCTGGGAGCGCTGCCCCAGCGTATCGATGACCGTCGCGGTGCTGCTCAGCGACGAAGCAATCTGCTCAAGGGACAAGGACGCTTCCTGCATCGAGGCGCGACCGATACGGGTTTGCTGGGCATTTTCACTGGCCAGACGTTCGGTATTTCCCATATTGTCGGCGATGTTCAGGGAAGTGGCGCTGAACTCCTCGACAGCGCCAGCCATGCTGGTAATTTCGCCGGACTGCTGTTCCATGCCTTCATACGCACCGCCCGACAGGCCGGACAACTCGTGAGCGCGACTGCTGACTTGCTGAGCGGCAGTGCGGATGTGGGAAACCATGGTCGACAAGGCTTCGCCCATCTTGTTGAAGCTGCCCGCCAACTGACCGATTTCGTCGTGACTGGACACGTTCAGGCGCACGCTCAAATCACCGGCGCCCAAGGCTTCAGCCTGACGCACCAGATCGGACAACGGCTGCAGTTTGCTGCGCAACAGCCAGATCGCCGAACCGACCGCGATAAACATGGCCAACAGGCTGCCAATGGCCAGCTGCGTGCCGACGCTCCAGGTCACCGCGCTGATTTCAGCTTTCGGCATGCTGGCGATTACCGTCCATGGCCCGTCCTTGAACGGCTGGGCAACGCTGTAGAAATCCTGACTGGTGTCGTTCCAGAACTGACCCTTGCCCGGCAGCTTGACGACGTCAGCGACGGTTTTACCTGCCTGCTCCGGAGCTTTCACGCCTGCCGGCGATACCAGCCAGCGGCCTTGATCATCCAGCAGCGCCAATGAGCCTGTTGTGCCGATGCGGAAATTCCTCAGGTTTTCGAACTGAGCGTTTTGCGCATCGGTGTAGTCGAAGCCGACAAACAGCACCGCAATGACTTTGCCGCCGCTGTCGCGTACCGGGGAGTATTGCGTCATGTAATTGCGATCAAACAACACCGCCTTGCCGATGTAATTCTGCCCGCCCATCAAGCGATCGTAAGCCGGATGCTTGTGGTCCAGCTGGGTGCCAATGGCGCGTGTGCCGTCCTGCTTGGTCAGCGAAGTGCTGATGCGGATGAACTCGTCGCCGCTGCGCACGAATACTGTGGCCACCCCGGCCGTCAACTGGCGGAAGCTATCAACTTCGGTGAAGTCGTTGTTCAGGACAGTGGCGCCCTCATACAAACCTGGCGTCTGGATCCCGGCCACTGTGACCGGCTTGTCGGCCTGCACCGTCAAGCCACCGGCAAAGCGTTTTTCAAACAACCCGCTCAAGCGCTGGGTGCTGTCACGCAAGGTGCTATGAAAGGTGGTGAGCTGATCCGCCAACAACCGCGCTTCACTGCCCATATGCTCTTCACGAATGACGAGGTTGGCAGAGTCCAGTGAACGCAACGCAAAAACGGTACTGCCGCTGATGACAACCGCCAGAATAACGGCCAGAGCTATACCGAGTTGCGAGGCAATTCGAGCGCGGGGCTTTGACATAAGGGCTCCTGACTGAACAGTTCGGACCTTTGGATTCCGAACTGTTCAGCAAATTATCTATTTGAGTTTTAGGCTTTTTCCGTACTTCTGGTACGAATACTCCCATGCCTCAACATCGGCCACCCAAATGAATACTTGAGTGCTTCCGTTGGTTTAGCAAACGATTGCGAAGCTGAAATCCGCGAATCATTTACCTGAGAATTTCCACGTCCGGCAACTCCATGGCCTGGACTTCGCTTTGCAGAAAGTCGCCCAGTCGACGCAGCCGCTCTGTTCCGGGCCTCGTGCGCGGCCAAACCAGATAATAGTCCTCGCCGCTGTGCACTGCGGTGCGCCACGGCAGGCTCATACGACCGTGCGCCACGTCCTCGGCGACCATCAGCAAATCGCCCATCGACACCCCATAACCTCGCGCTGCGGCGATCATGCCCAGTTCCAGCGTATCGAAGACCTGGCCGCCCTTGAGTGAGACCTGCGTCGACAAACCGGTGCGTTCCAGCCAGGTGCGCCAGTCACGCCGGTCCAGTGTCGGATGCAGCAGTTCGGCGGCGGCCAGGCGTTCGACGTCCCAGGGCAGCTCTTCGAGCAAGCTCGGTGCTCCGACCGGAATCAGCAGTTCAGGGAACAGATAAATCGCTTCCCAATCCGCCGGAAAATGCCCGCGACTGAGCAAGACCGCGCAATCAAAGGGTTCCTGGCTGAAATCCACCACGTCGATTTCAACCCAGGCGCTGGTCAGCTGCACTTCATTGCCGACCTGCAAATGACGAAAACGGCTGAGCCGCGCCAGCAGCCAACGCATGGTCAGGGTCGGCGGGGCCTTCATGCGCAGCACGCCTTCGTCGCTCAACAACGTGCTGCACGCCCGCTCCAGCGCCGAAAAACCGTCCCGCACGCCAGGCAGCAAGGTACGCGCCGCCTCGGTGAGTTGCAGGTTGCGACCCTTGCGTTGAAACAATCGACAGGCGAAATGCTCTTCGAGGGTGCGAATGTGCCGGCTGACCGCACTTTGCGTGATGGATAACTCTTCCGCCGCGCGGGTAAACGAGCTGTGTCGCGCGGCCGCTTCGAATGCACGAAGCGCATAGAGTGGAGCGAGACTACGTGCCATTCAGATCTTTCCTACTGCGGGGAGCACTGACTTTAGCGTATATCCTCGTGCATGAGTTTTACTCATGCAACTGATCTGATTTATCCCTTTGTGCATCACCGGCTAACTGCCGAGAATGTGCCGCTCATAAATGCCCCCGAATTCGAGCACCATCGCTATGCAACAACCTGCCATCAAAGAACTCTGGATCATCCTGCGCCTGGCCGGGCCGCTGATCGCTTCACAGATGGCGCACATGTTGATGGTGTTCACTGACACCGTGATGATGGGCCAGCTCGGTCCCGAAGCGCTGGCGGGCGGCGGTTTGGGCGCGGCCAGTTACAACTTCATCTCGTTTTTCTGCGTGGGCGTCATGGCGGCGGTCGGCACGTTGGTAGCGATTCGGCATGGCGCGGGCGACAACAAAGGCGCGGCCCAGCTGGTTCAAGCCGGAGTCTGGCTGGCCTGGGGCATGGCGTTGATCGCCATGTTGATGCTGTGGAACCTGGAGCCGATCCTTCGCCAGTTCGGCCAGACCGAAGCCAACGTCCACATGGCCGGTCAATTCTTGATCACCTTGCCATTGGCGCTGCCGGGGTTGCTGACCTTCATGGCGCTGCGCGGCTTCACCAGTGCGCTGGGTCGCGCCGGTCCGGTCATGGCCATCAGCCTGGGCGGCGCGGCTGCAAACTTCGGTCTCAACTATGCCTTCATTCATGGCCTGTTCGGGCTGCCGCACCTGGGTTTGATGGGCATTGGACTGGTCACGGCAATTGTCACCAACGCCATGGCGCTGATCCTCGCGCTGCACATCCGTCGGCACCCGGCTTACGCGCCCTATCCAATTCTTCAGGGGTTTTGGCAGCTGTCGCGCAGTCATCTCAAGGAACTGTGGCGTCTGGGTCTGCCCATTGGCGGGACGTATGCGGTGGAAGTCGGGTTGTTCACCTTTGCCGCGTTCTGCATGGGCGCGATGGGCAGCACGCAGATGGCCGCGCACCAGATCGCGCTGCAAACGGTGTCCATGGCGTTCATGATTCCGGTGGGTATTTCCTACGCCGTGACCATGCGCATCGGTCAGCATTACGGCGCGGGCAATTTGTTGCTGGCGCGGACTGCCGGACGTGCGGGCATTGTTTTCGGCGGCAGCGTGATGCTGGCGTTCGGCGTGCTGTTCTGGCTGGCGCCGCATTCGATTATCGGGCTGTTCCTGGACATCAACGACCCGGCGTTCGCCGACATTGTCGATCTGGCCGTAAAACTGCTGGCGATTGCCGCCTGGTTCGAAATCCTTGATGGCACGCAAACTATCGCCATGGGCGCGATTCGCGGCTTCAAGGATGCCAAGACCACCTTCCTGATCGGGCTGGCCAGCTATTGGCTGGTGGCGGCACCTGCGGCGTGGATTCTGGGTTTCTATATGAATCAGGGCGCAGTTGGTGTGTGGTGGGGCCTGGCGCTCGGTTTGCTGTGCTCGGCGCTGGCGCTGACCTACGCGTTCGAAAGGAAGACTTCGCGGTTGTTGCGGCGCGAAGCGGGTGCGGCAGTGGTGGCGTGAATTACTTGCGGTATTCGGTAGGAAGGGACTTGTCCCCCGAAGATGTCCGCTCGGTCGCTCATGCCTGGATTTGCCCGTTGTCTGGGCAATTGTCTTCGGGGACAAGTCCCCTCCTACCGGTCTCTGGGCTGCATTGACTGCCTGCCCGATCAAACACTACTCAACGACCGCGAAACACCTTGATCGAAGGTCAGGAACTCAACCAGATCCTGCATCGCCAGCGGGCGGCTGATGAGGTAGCCCTGCACCTGATCGCAGCCGAAGCTGCGCAGCAAGGCCAGTTGTTCGACGTTTTCGACGCCTTCGGCCACCACTTCCAGACTCAGGTTATGCGCCAGATTAATCATGGCGTGGACCAGCTTGCGGTTCTCCTCGCGCTGCTCCATTTCGGCGACGAAACTCCGGTCGATCTTGAGCAGCGCAATGGGCAGGCTGTTCAGATGTACGAAAGACGAAAAGCCGGTGCCGAAGTCATCCAGAGAAAAGCGCACGCCGAGCCTGCCCAGTGCGTCCATGGTGTGCTTGACCAGATCGCTGCGGCGCATGACGGCGGTTTCAGTCAGCTCGAACTCCAGCCATTGCGCATCGACGCCACGGTCGGCGATCAACCTGCTCAACGTCGCCAGCAACTGGTTGTCCTGAAACTGGCGGAACGACAGGTTGATGGCCATGTGCAGCGGCGGCATGCCGAGTTCGCGCAGCGCCTGCATGTCGCGCAGGGCACGGGAAATCACCCAGTAGCCCAGCGGCACGATCAAGCCACTTTGCTCGGCCAGCGGCACGAATTCGCTGGGCGGCAACAGGCCACGCTCCTGATGACGCCAGCGCACCAGCGCTTCCAGACCGACAATGCGCCCACTGGTCAGGCAAAGCCTGGGTTGATAGTGCAACTCCAGCTCGTCACGTCGTAGCGCCCGACGCAGTTCACTTTCCAGATCGGCGAGGCTGCGGGCATTGCGATTGATGCGTTCGTTGAAGACATGAAAGGTGCAGCCCTGAACACCCTTGGCCTGTTGCATGGCGATGTGTGCATGCCACATCAACGGATCGGCGCCGGCCAGCGCGCGCGAGTGGGCGATACCCAGGCTGCAACCGATCAGCAGGCTTTCGCCATCGACCCAGTAAGGCTCGGCCAGCGCTTCAGTGATGCGTTCGGCCATCCACTCGGCGCGGCGTGGCGCCCGCCGCGTGTCTATTAACAAGGCAAATTCGTCGCTGCCAAGGCGGGCGATCTGATCGCCAACCTCTAGCTGGCTTTTCAGGCGCGCCACAACCTGCAGAATCAATCGATCGCCGGCCTGATGGCCTAGGGCATCGTTGGCGCGGCGGAAGTTGTCCAGATCCAGATGTCCAAGGGCCAGCCCGCGGCCTTCGTTTTCCAGCAAACGCGCGGTCAGCAACGTCTGAAAACCCTGGCGATTGGCGATGCCGGTCAACGTGTCCTGTTCGGCCAGGCGTTGCAGCGTGTCTTCCAGCAAGCCTTTTTCGCGGATATGTCGCAGACAGCGGCGCACGGTGTCAGTCGTCAGGCTGCCGCGTACCAGCCAGTCGACAGCGCCGACCGGTCCGACAGGCGGTTCCTGCTCCAGCAGCATAACCACAGGCAAACTGCAGCGTCCCGGCGCAGGTTGCAGCGCGGGCGTGGTCAGCAGCACCGTATTGCTCTGGTCGACAAGATGCTCGCTGACTTCATTCCAGTCGGCGACACACAGCAATTCAATGCCATCGAGTGGAACCAGGCAAACGCGAAGCAATGCTTGCCATTCCGGCTCTCGGGCCAGCAATAACAGTCGCACGGGTTGGAAAAGCGTAGACAAGCTAGCTCCCTAGGCTCGTCAAGGACGAGCAACAAAGCCCAAAGACGCGGGGCCAAACCAGCGCCTTTACAGCGCATTGGTACGCAAATGTAACAAAAATTACAGGATTAGATAGCGCAGCGATATTTAGTGCAAGTACAGGGGCGGACGGTGGCCGCACAATCGTCCCAGCCTGTTAAAATGCCCGCCCATTTCGCTTGTGACCCTCTCCCTGTTATGTCCCGACTCAATCCCCGGCAACAAGAAGCCGTGAACTACGTCGGCGGCCCTCTTTTGGTGCTCGCCGGCGCTGGCTCCGGCAAGACCAGCGTGATTACGCGCAAGATTGCTCATCTGATCCAGAATTGCGGCATTCGTGCCCAATACATCGTCGCCATGACCTTTACCAACAAGGCGGCGCGGGAGATGAAGGAACGGGTCGGCACCTTGCTGCGCGCTGGCGAAGGCCGTGGCTTGACCGTTTCCACCTTCCACAACCTGGGCCTAAACGTGATCCGCAAGGAGCACACGCGGCTGGGCTACAAACCGGGTTTTTCGATCTTTGACGAGACCGACGTCAAAGCGCTGATGACCGACATCATGCAGAAAGAGTATTCCGGCGACGATGGGGTCGACGAAATCAAGAACATGATCGGCTCGTGGAAAAACGACCTGATCCTGCCGCCCGAAGCGCTGGCCAACGCACGCAATCCCAAGGAACAGACCGCCGCCATCGTCTACACCCACTATCAGCGCACGCTCAAGGCGTACAACGCGGTGGACTTCGACGACCTGATCCTGCTGCCGGTGAAACTCTTCCAGGAACACGCCGACATTCTCGAAAAGTGGCAGAACAAGGTTCGTTACTTGCTCGTCGATGAATACCAGGACACCAACGCCAGCCAATATTTGCTGGTGAAATTGCTGATCGGCATGCGCAACCAGTTCACCGTGGTGGGCGACGACGACCAGTCGATCTATGCCTGGCGCGGCGCGCGGCCGGAAAACCTGATGCTGCTCAAGGACGACTATCCGTCGCTGAAAGTGGTGATGCTGGAGCAGAACTACCGTTCCACCAGCCGCATCCTGCGCTGCGCCAACGTGCTGATTTCCAACAATCCCCACGCCTTCGAAAAGCAATTGTGGAGCGAAATGGGTCACGGCGATGAAATTCGCGTGATCCGCTGCCGCAATGAAGACGCCGAAGCCGAGCGCGTGGCCGTTGAAATCCTCAGCCTGCACTTGCGCACCGATCGGCCTTACAGCGATTTTGCGATCCTGTATCGCGGCAACTATCAGGCGAAACTGATCGAGCTGAAATTGCAGCACCATCAGGTGCCGTATCGTCTGTCAGGCGGCAACAGCTTTTTCGGACGTCAGGAAGTAAAAGACCTGATGGCCTATTTCCGTTTGCTGGTCAATCCGGATGACGACAACGCCTTCCTGCGCGTGATCAACGTGCCGCGTCGGGAAATCGGCTCGACGACCCTGGAAAAACTCGGCAACTACGCCACCGAGCGCAAGATCTCGATGTACAACGCCACCGACGAAATCGGCCTGGGCGAGCATCTGGACAGCCGCTACACCGACCGTTTGCAGCGCTTCAAGCGCTGGATGGACCGCGTGCGCGAACAATGTGCCCAGGACGATCCGATTGGCGCGCTGCGCAGCATGGTCATGGACATCGATTATGAAAACTGGCTGCGGCAGAACAGCTCCAGCGACAAGGCCGCCGATTACCGCATGGGCAACGTCTGGTTCCTGATCGAGGCGTTGAAAAACACCCTCGAGAAAGACGAAGAAGGCACCATGACCATCGAGGAGGCCATCGGCAAGCTGGTCCTGCGCGACATGCTCGAACGCCAGCAGGAAGAGGAAGACGGCGCCGAAGGTGTGCAAATGATGACCCTGCATGCTTCCAAGGGCCTGGAATTTCCTTACGTGTTCATCATGGGCATGGAAGAGGAAATCCTCCCGCACCGTTCCAGCATCGAAGCCGACACCATCGAAGAAGAGCGCCGCCTGGCTTACGTGGGCATCACCCGCGCGCGCCAGACGCTGGCGTTCACCTTCGCTGCCAAGCGTAAGCAATACGGCGAAATCATTGATTGCTCGCCGAGCCGCTTCCTCGATGAACTGCCCCCGGACGACCTGGCTTGGGAAGGCAACGACGACACACCGACCGAAGTGAAGGCCGTGCGCGGCAATACGGCATTGGCCGATATTCGTGCCATGCTCAAACGCTAGAATTGATTACTTTTTGCGCACATTCGCGCAGCCGAGGAACCGACGTGGAAGCACTGCACCAGAAAATTCGCGAAGAAGGCATCGTATTGTCCGACCAGGTGTTGAAGGTCGATGCGTTTCTCAATCATCAGATCGACCCTGCGCTGATGCAGCTGATCGGCGATGAATTCGCCACGCTGTTCGCCGACTCGGGCATCACCAAGATCGTCACCATTGAGGCCTCGGGTATTGCTCCGGCGATCATGACCGGCTTGCGCCTTGGCGTACCGGTGATCTTCGCCCGCAAGCATCAATCCCTGACGCTGACGGAAAACCTGCTGTCGGCCACGGTGTATTCGTTCACCAAGCAGACTGAAAGCACCGTCGCCATTTCGCCACGGCATCTGAACAGCAATGACAACGTGCTGATCATCGATGACTTCCTGGCCAACGGTAAGGCATCCCAGGCGCTGATTTCGATCATCAAGCAAGCCGGCGCTACGGTTGCCGGGCTGGGCATCGTGATCGAGAAGTCGTTCCAGGGCGGCCGCGCCGAACTGGACGCCCAAGGCTATCGCGTCGAATCGCTGGCCCGGGTGAAGTCCCTGGCGGGCGGGGTTGTAACCTTTATCGAGTAACTTGTAGGAGGGGACTTGTCCCCGAATGCAATTACCCGAATGCAACTTGCCCGACAACGAGATATCCGAAAATCAACGCCGCTTGAACTGACGTTTTCGGGGACGAGTCCCCTCCTACCAGAATCCTTGTTGCCAGCAGGTATCGGGAATACCCAACCCACTACCCCGCCAGCCTCAACAACCGTTTTGGAGACCCCATGATCATTCGCGAGCGCCTGTACATCGAAGCACTGTTCGATCCTCATACCTCGACCATCAGCTATCTGGTCATGGACCTGAGCAGCAAACACTGCGCGCTGATCGACAGCGTGCTGGATTACGACCCCAAGTCCGGGCATACCGGGACCGAGTCCGCCGACCGCTTGATCGCCCGTGTTCGGGAGCTGCAAGCCTCGGTGCAATGGATTCTCGAAACCCATGTACACGCTGATCATCTTTCCGCAGCCGCGTACCTGAAAGACCAGCTGCACGGGCAGATCGCTATCGGCAGCCATATCACCCAGGTGCAGAAAGTGTTCGGTGCGCTGTTCAACGCGCCGGGCAGTTTTGCGCGCGATGGCAGCCAGTTCGACGTGCTGCTGGGCGACGGCATGTCATTCCAGATCGGCACGCTTGAAGCACGGGCGATGCACACCCCTGGCCACACTCCGGCGTGCATGACCTACCTCGTGGAAGTGGCGGGCGAAACCGTGGCGTTCGTTGGCGACACTTTATTCATGCCCGACTACGGCACCGCGCGCTGCGACTTTCCCGGCGCCGACGCCCGAACGCTGTATCGCTCGATTCAGAAAATCCTCAGCCTGCCGGCCAGCACACGACTGTTCATGTGCCATGACTACCTGCCAAACGGCCGCGAACTGCAATACATGACCACGGTTGCCGAGCAGCGCGCCAACAATATCCACATCCACGAAGGCATCGATGAAGACGCCTTCGTGAAGATGCGCGAAGCCCGCGACGCAACCCTGGACATGCCCGTGCTGATCCTGCCTTCGGTGCAGATCAACATGCGCTGTGGCCACCTTCCGGAGCCGGAAGAAAACGGCATCAGCTACCTGAAAATCCCGCTTAACGTCCTTTGAACCGGGCATCCACTTCTGGAGCTGTTGCGATGCAAGAACAACATGACGTGCGCCACCAAATCCTTATCGTCGGCGCTGGCGCTGCTGGTATTGCCACAGCATCGAGCCTGCTGGCTCGGGACGCGACGCTGGATATCGCCATTATCGATCCGGCCGACACCCACTACTATCAGCCCGGCTGGACCATGGTCGGCGCGGGGATTTTTCAACCTGAGACCACCGCGCGCAGCATGGAATCGTTGATCCCCAAGGGCGTGCGGTGGATCAAGGAAGCCGTCGCGGCATTCGAGCCGCAACACCATCGAATCCTGCTGCAGACCGGGCAGATGCTCGGTTATCAACAGCTGATCGTCTGCCCCGGTCTGAAACTCGACTGGGCCGCGATTCCCGGTCTTCAGGAAACCCTGGGCAAAAACGGTGTGACGTCCAACTATCGCTACGACCTGGCGCCTTACACCTGGCAACTGGTGCAAAACCTCAAGCAGGGTCGGGCGCTGTTCACCCAGCCGCCCATGCCGATCAAATGCGCGGGCGCGCCGCAAAAGGCGATGTATCTGTCCTGCGATCACTGGCTGAAAACTGGCCGCCTGGGGCACATCAACACTCAGTTCTTCAATGCGGGCGGCGTGCTGTTTGGTGTGGCCGACTATGTGCCAGCCTTGATGAAGTACATCGAGCGCTACGCCATCGACTTGCAATTCAATCACAAGCTGATCGCGGTGGACGGCCCTCGGCGAATGGCGACTTTTGTGCGCACCGACGCCGAGGGCAACAGCGAAACTGTCGAGCAAACCTTCGACATGTTGCACGTAGTGCCGCCGCAGACTGCACCGGACTTCATCCGCGCCAGCCCTTTGGCCGACGCCGCAGGCTGGATCGACGTCGATCCGGCAACCTTGCAACATCGCCATTTTGCCAACATCCACGGCCTGGGCGACGCGACCAACACCAGCAACGCGAAAACCGCAGCGGCCGCCCGCAAGCAGGCGCCGGTGGTGGCTAACAACGTATTGCGTGCCCTGGGCCGTTTGCAGCAACTGGCGCAATACGACGGTTACGGCTCATGCCCGCTGACCGTGGAACGCGGCAAGATCGTCCTCGCCGAATTCAACTATGGCGGCAAACTGGCACCGAGTTTCCCGGACTGGCTGCTCAACGGCCGCAAACCCACGCGTCTGGCCTGGTGGCTGAAAGAACGCATTCTGCCGCCGCTGTACTGGCGCGGCATGCTGCGCGGTCGGGAATGGCTCGCCAGCCCGAAGCTTGACCCGCTCAAGGCCGGAAAGTGAACGAACATCAACTGCTCGGCGCAGGTCTGGGCACATTGATCGGCGCGATATTGGCGTTGACCGGGGCCGGTGGCGGCATTCTCGCGGTGCCATTGCTGGTGTTTGGCCTTGGCCTGTCGATTGTCGAAGCCGCCCCCGTGGGATTGCTGGCAGTTGGCCTGGCGTCGGCGGTCGGTGCGATTCTGGGTTTGCGCGAAGGCATCGTGCGTTATCGCGCTGCGGGTTATATCGCCAGTATCGGCATTGTCATCGCGCCACTGGGTTTGTGGCTTGCCCATCAGTTGCCGAACGCACCGCTGGCACTGCTGTTTTCGGCGGTCCTGATGTATGCCTGCGTGCGGATTTTTCGCAAAGCCAGCTGCGAATTGCGTCACGGCCCATTGGCCACGCGCCCGGGTTTTCTGCCCTGTGTACTGAACCCGCTGCAAGGTCGCCTGCGCTGGACCATGCCGTGTCTGCGCGCGCTGACGCTGACCGGCATGCTGGCGGGCCTGCTATCCGGATTGCTGGGGGTTGGCGGCGGCTTCGTGATTATCCCGGCGCTGACGCGCTACACCGACCTGAACATGAAAAGCGTGGTGGCCACTTCATTGGCGGTCATTGCCCTGGTTTCCATGGGAAGCGTGCTTACCGCAACCCTGAGCGGCGTGATGCATTGGGCCGTCGGCGCACCCTTTGCGGCAGGCGCGGTTCTCGGCCTTGTCGGCGGGCGACAGATTGCGCGCTACCTCGCCGGGCCACGATTGCAGCAGCTGTTTGCGGTGGTGGGCGTGGGGGCGGCGGTGATGTTGATCGCTACACAGATCACATTTCTCCTGTAGGCACTCCCTCCTACCGGTTTTGCACAGGCCGGTAGGACCGGACTTGTCCGGGAAGGCGTCGGCGCAGCCCGGTAGGACCGGACTTGTCCGGGAAGGCGTCAGCGCAGGCAATGAGTCAGGTCAGACAGATTGAGGTTGCCTTCTTCGGGGTCAAGTCCCCTCCTACACAGATTGTGATCCAGTCTGGGAAGGCGTCGGCGCAGGCCGGTAGGACCGGACTTGTCCGGGAAGGCGTCGAGTCAGACAGATTGAGGTTGCCTTCTTCGGGG
>NZ_LGSI01000055.1 GCF_001698815.1 Pseudomonas syringae
CGCCACGGTCAAAAAGGAGCCGCGGTACGGTTGGCCAACCGCAACCTGCGGATCGTTTGGGTGCTGCTGCAAAATGATCAGACCTATCGTCGCCAGCCAGCGGGTTGCCAGGAGGCGACGATGAGCCATTAATCGACAGAGTTCTGCCACCGGGGTGCTGAGTCACCTCAACCGCTGCTGAAGAACATTGACCCCAGGTCAGACCGTCGCGGATAGATGCCTGCCCTCCTACTGGCCCTTTGAGGCCTTACTGTAATCGGCATACCGCGAGCTTATCCAATGTTGGCCAGAAGCCGATGATGCTTCCTCGAACAGGCCTTATACATAGATGCAACCGGGTAGCAGTGTTCAAAAGCAGGTTGAAAGTGTGGGCGAGTCCATACATAGGAGGGGACTTGTCCCCGAAAGGCGGTAGCTCAGGCAGCGTTAACCTTCTGGGTTTCGTTGTCAGGACCATTGCATTCGGGGACAAGTCCCCTCCTACCCAGACTGTGTGAAAACTACTGCGCTCGACAATACTGCGTTAAAAACAGGCGAAAAATGCTCATTTATAACACCTAGACTCCGCTTTTTCGCCTGTTTTTGCCTTGTCTTGTCATCGCTCGTGACGTTTTCACACAGTCTGTACCGGTCCCGTTGATACTCAGGCCGCGAACTCTGCATGTTCGGTAGCTTTTTGCATATAAACCTAGAATAAAAATGAATTTAGGGAATAACTTGGCAGCTGCTATGGTTGGCCGCGCGGCCCATTCCTGTCTTCAGGATTGGGCCGACTCTCGGCTACCGTACACGCGGACCCGGACTTCATTCCTATGATCCGGCTCTGCATGAGCCTGTGGAGAGCCGTTTGTCCCTCACGTTCAAGCTTCGAAAGAAAACCACTTTGCTTGGTCTGGCCCTGGCCATGACCACCTCGCTGGCGGTTCAGGCCAGTGACCTGATCGTCGGCGATCAAAGCTACAGCGCCCGAACCGTGATGGAAGCGGCCGGCGTGCTCAAGGATCTGCCTTACACGCTGGAATGGAAACAATTCACCGCCGGTTCGCCAGTGGCCGAGGCGTTGAACGTGGGCAGCCTGGACGTCGGCCTGCTGGGCGATGCGCCAGCGTTGTTCATGGGGGCGCTGGGTGCGCCGATCAAAGTGATCGGCGTGTCCCGACAAAATCTGGATGGTGTGGCAATCGTGGTGGCCAAGGATTCGCCGATCAAGACCGTTGCCGATCTGGCCGGCAAGAAAGTCGCAATCTGGAAAGGCTCGTTCAGCCAGCAACTGATGCTGACCGCGCTGGATCGCGCGGGCGTGCCTCGTGATGCCGTGGATTACCGCTACCTCAGCGCGCTGGATTCTTCCCATGCCCTGGATGGCGGTTCAGTGGACGCCATCGCCACGTGGGACCCTTACGTGACGCAGCAAGAGCGTCAGGGCGCGCGGGTCATTGCCACTGCCAAAGGCCTGATTCCGGCCCAGAGTTTCATCGTCGCCAACGAACGGGCGATCAAGGATAAGCGCGCCCAGATCAGCGATTTCCTCCAACGCCTGCAGGCTGCCCGCGCGTGGTCGGTTAGCAGCGCGCAAAATACCGACACTTACGCCAATGCCTGGTCGGCCTTGACCAAGGCGGATGCCGAAGTTGCCCGGCGCTGGTTCGAACGCTCGCAGATCGTGGTGGTGCCAATCACGGCGCAAGTCATTGCCGAAGCGCAACAGACCATCGATTTTTTCAACGGCGCGGGGCTGACTAAATCCTATCCGGCAGGCAATGTGTTCGACGACTCGTTCAACGCCGCCTTGAAAAGCGAAGCTGCGGCTCAAGTCTCACGTTGATTGACCTAGCGTTCACTGTCTTCAGGAGACCTGCGCCATGAGTTTTACCTCGCTGCATTGGGGGGCGTATCGCCCGCAGGTTGTGGACGGCAAGCTTGAGGCATTGCTGCCCGTCGAGTGGGATCGCGACCCTTCGCCAATCGGTGATTCGGTCGCTGCCGCGCTGACCTCACCGACCCGCATCATGCGTCCCGCAGTACGGCGCAGCTTCCTGGCTGGATCAGGTGGCAGCCCCGAGCTGCGCGGCCAGGAGCCTTTTGTCGAAGTCAGCTGGGAAGTGGCGCTGGATCTGGTGGCCAAAGAGCTGCAAAGGGTCAAGTCCGCCCATGGCAATCAGGCGATTTTCGGCGGTAGTTACGGTTGGGGCAGTGCCGGGCGCTTTCACCATGCGCAAAGCCAGCTGCATCGCTTCCTCAATGGTTTTGGTGGTTACGTCGCCAGCGTCGACAGCTACAGCCTGGGCGCCGGACGGGTGCTGATGCCGCACATCGTCGGCAATATGGACTGGCTGCTGGCCGCGCACACCTCGTGGAAGAATCTCGCCCAGCATTGCGAACTGTTCGTCGCCTTTGGTGGCCTGCCGGCGAAAAACGCCCAGACCAGTCCCGGTGGCGCCAGTGATCATCTGCTCGCCAGCGCTCTGGACGATATGTCCAAAGCCGGCGTGCAGTTCGTCAACGTCAGCCCGCTGCGCGACGACCTGCAAGGCCCGCAACAGATTGAATGGCTGCCCGTTCGCCCCGGCAGCGACACGGCGCTGATGATGGCGTTGTCCTACGTACTGATCAGCGAAGGCTTGCATGACGAAGCCTTCGTTCTGCGCTACACCGTCGGCTATGAACGCTTCCGTGATTACCTGCTGGGTTTGACTGACGGCCAGCCGAAAACACCGGAGTGGGCCGCAGCGCTGACCGATATTCCTGCCGCGCAGATCAGCGAACTGGCGCGGCGAATGGCCAGCAAACGCACCATGATCAACATTGCCTATTCATTGCAGCGCTCGGTGCACGGCGAGCAGCCGTTCTGGATGACCGTGACCCTGGCCGCCTTGCTCGGCCAGATCGGTTTGCCGGGCGCTGGTTTTGGGCTCGGTTACGGCTGCATGAACAATACCGGCAGCGGCCGCAAGGCGTTTTCCGGGCCGCGTTTTTCCCAAGGGGCGAATCCGGTCAAGGATTTCATCCCGGTGGCGCGCGTGGTCGACATGTTGCTCAATCCTGGCGCAGCGTTCGACTACAACGGTCAGCAACGCCAGTACCCGGATATTCGTCTGGTGTATTGGGCGGGCGGCAACATTTTTCACCACCATCAAGACCTCAATCGCCTGCTGCACGCCTGGCAAAAGCCGGAAACCATTGTCGTCCACGAACAGTTCTGGACCGCTCAGGCCAAGTACGCCGATATCGTCTTACCGGCCACCACGGCGCTGGAGCGCAACGACATTGGCAGTTCGGCATCGGATCGCTTCATGATCGCCATGCAGCAGGCCATCGAACCGGTGGGCGAGTCCCGTGACGATTATTCGATTCTTGCCGAAGTAGCACGGCGGCTTGGCTTTGCCGATACGTTCACCGAAGGCCGCGATGCGTCTGGCTGGCTGCGTTTCATTTATGAGGAATCCCGGGGCAGGGCGCAGGATTTTGGCGTTGAGTTGCCCGATTACGATCAGTTCTGGCGCGATGGGCTGTTTGAAGTTGCGTATCCCGAAACCGATACGGTATTGCTCAAGCCTTTTCGCGATGATCCCGACGCCAACCCGCTGCCAACGCCATCCGGCAAGATCGAGATCTTCTCCGAGCGCATTGCCGGGTTTGGCTACGCCGATTGCCCTGGACATCCGGTATGGTTGGGTCAGGCGGAGCCGTCCTTTCCTTTGCATCTGCTGTCCAATCAGCCCAAGACCCGCTTGCACAGCCAGTACGATCATGGCGCCTACAGCCGCGCCTCGAAGATCCAGCAGCGCGAGCCGCTGACCCTGAACCGCGAGGACGCTTTGGCGCGAGGCATTTCTGATGGGGATGTGGTCAAGGTCTTCAACACGCGTGGGGCTTTTCTGGCGGGGGTGATCGTCTCGGATAGCATCCGGCCCGGCGTGGTGCAGATCGCCACGGGTGCCTGGTTCGATCCATTGGTGCACGGTCAGGCCAACAGCCTGGAGAAACACGGCAATCCCAATGTGGTGACCACGGATATCGGCTCATCGAGCCTGTCCCAGGGCTGCTCGGCGCAAACTGCTTCGGTGGAGATTGTGAAGTGGAACGAGGCGTTGCCGCCGATTACGGCGTTTGAACCGCCGCTGATGGTGTGAAAGATCTGAACCAATGAGGATCTGTGGGACCGGATTTATCCGGGAAGAGGCCGGTATATTCACTGCATTTCCGTCGTCAGGAGTGCCGCTTCCCGGACAAGTCCGGTCCTACCAGATCTGTGCCGAGCCCGTAGGAGGGGACTTGTCCCCGAAGAGGCCAGCCGGGCCAATTTCGATCTGTCTGCCCCGGCTTCATTG
>NZ_LGSI01000037.1 GCF_001698815.1 Pseudomonas syringae
CCAGCAGCCATTTAGGAGAAAACAGTTCGGTGATCTCACCTGATTGCTGCATCGAAATTCCCGTCAGAACGTCCCTCAAATAACTATTAGGGCGTAACCGATGAGTTTGGCCGAGCCTGCAATAGGTTCAGCAACGCCGGCGTGGTGTTGCCACTGCGCCACAATTTTGTGAAGGCCCAATTCTTGCGTCCAAGAGCCCATGGTCGGCATCATGCTTTACTTGATTAAACCGATTTCCACTTATGCGGCAGCAACTCATCGATCTCACTCGCCCGCTGCGTCGGTAGCCGCGTCAGGACATCCTTGAGATAGGCGTACGGGGCATGACCATTTAGCCGCGCTGAGTGGATCAAACTCATGATCGCCGCAGCCCGTTTTCCGCTGCGTAGCGATCCTGCGAAGAGCCAGTTCTTGCGCCCAAGAGCCCATGGCCTGATCTGGTTGTCGGGTAGTCAGACGCGGTTACCCGCGTCCAACCCCCTAAGAACCGTGCATGCGAGTTTCCCAGCACACGGCTCAAGCCTCTACAAAGGCACTGTTAAGTACCCGGTTATACCTCTTTAACATTGGCGTACTGCTGATCTCTGGGGCAACGCAGGTGATAGATCTCAAGATTGACTGCGGCGTCCGTTCCCCCGTCGGCCAACTTTACGATGTGGCGACTATGCCACGGCGTATCTTTGGTAACGGGCTTATGACAAACAGAACATAGGCCGCCTTGCTGTCGCCAGACGCGATAAAGCTTCGCTCGTCCCTTCGTTGATTTGAGCATTTTCTTGTCCCATCGGAACTCGAAATACTCATCCCAATTGGGGTCATGCGGGTTGGCAGCAGCCTTGATCTTGATGTGCCGCACTATCGGCGTGTCCGATTCCTTCAGTAAGGTGTATTCCCTTGCCTTACTGTCTGCGTATTTTTCAACGGTGGAGAACACCCATCGCCGCGAGCCTCGGACTTTGAAATACCTGTCCTTGACCCACCGCTTTCCTTTGCGCGGATGTCGTCTCACCGCCCAGCGCCAGAGCATTGTCCAGACTTCGCTGTCTATCTGATTGAAGACTTTCTTGGCGACCACGTGGCTATGATAGTTCGCCCATCCCCGCAAAATCGGGTTGAGCAGCCCTATCAAATTGACCTGTTTGATCGCCTTGTTGGTCTTGATCACTTCCCGGAGCTTGGCGAGGTGGGCCCTGATGTTCGCTTTCGATGGCTTGATCAGGAGCTTGCCGTTGTACTTGCGCAAGTTCCATCCGAGGAAGTCGAACCCGTCCCCTATGTGCGTTATTTTGGTTTTTTCCGGAGAGAGTACAAGTCCACGCTCTGCCAGAAACTCAACCACGGCGGGCCTGACTTCACTCTCCAGCCACTCTTTCGAACAGCCAGTGATGATGAAGTCATCTGCATAACGCACCATCTGCATTTTTCGGGCTGTCCACTTTGCATTGGGAAACCTCTTCGCCAGCATCGTTTCCAACCCATCCAGCGTCATGTTCGCCAACACCGGGGATATGATGCCTCCCTGCGGGGTTCCGGCGTGGCTGGGGAATAGCTCATTCTGGTAGACGTAACCGGCCTTGAGCCATGTCTGCAAAATCGCTTTATCCATAGGGATGTGGGCGATCAACCAGTCATGGCTGATATTGTCGAAACAGCCTTGAATATCGCCCTCTAACACCCATTCCGCGTTTGCTTTTCGTGACAGCACACCAAAGCACTGTGCGGCGGCATCCGCAGTTGAGCGTTCCGGCCTGAATCCATAAGAGTTCGGGTCGGCGGTGGTTTCCGCTATCGGTTCCAGAGCCAGCAAATGGAGCGCCTGCATGGCCCGGCATTTCATCGCAGGAATTCCGAGAGGTCTTGTCTTGCCGTTTTTCTTCGGAATTAGAACTCTCCGAAGCGGAAGTGGCGAGTAGCCTCGCCGCTTCAACGACGCAATCGCACCGATCTTGGCCCTCGGTGTATTCCAAGTGACCTTGTCTACACCAGGGGTATTTTTGCCTTTGTTTTCAGACACTCGTTTCACGGCCAATGCTTTGCCGCTAAACGAGTGAGTCAGCAGCCATTGCAAGGCTCTCGCTTTGTTATGTCTGCCGTCTTGTACAGCCTTCACAATACGCGCTTGCAGCCCTCTTACTCGACGTTGAGCGTCGGCCCAATTGATGCCGTCCCACGACGTGCCGGAAGGTGCACACGCCAATGCTGCTGCGTTCATTTGCCCTCCCTCCGTTGAAAGGGTTCTACATACTCTCGTGTGAAGAGAGACCATGAGGACGTCTGCCCGCTTTCGCGTGAAGTGATGTTTCAACTTCTATCCAGCCCGTTACAGGATGGCGTTCGCTTTTTCCTCGTTCCTTCGCCCGCACCGCCATGGGCCGTTTTTGCAAATGGCTGTCCCCGAGGGGAGCGATACGGGATTTCCACGTTCCGCTTACTGAAGTACGTCGGGTTAGGTGCCTGCTATCGACCGGGAGGCATGTGGGTCACGAACGCGCGTGCAGAAAAACGCTGTTCCCACCTCCGCTACCTTTTGGTTCGAGCGTATAAGCCATTTCCGCTCGTTTAACTTAACGATCTTTACGCAGGTTCACATGTGTTCACCATACCGACTATCTAGCCCTTGTCCGGCCATGGCTGCCAGAAGGGTACGCCTCTCACGATTAGTACCCAGCACCTTGCGATGCCTCGTCACATTGTCGAAGGCGCTCTTGATTCAGCCTTCTAGATTCACCCGGTGACACGGGTGGTTCCCTCAAAGGGGAACAACTTCTGTAAGCGACTTCGTGTCGCACNACTTCGTGTCGCACTTCTGCCCAGTTATTATCTATGGGCACCGCCCCGTCATCGAGATAGCGCGACAGCGCCGTCCAGCGTTTGAGGCTGTAATCCAGAGCCTTGCTAATAGCCGAGCCGTCGTGCACGAGCTGGCGCTGGGCAATCATCCAGGCATGCAAGGCGTCCATTACCGGCACGGCTTTTTCTTGGCGTATTTGAAGGCGTAAATCCGGTTCCAAGTCGCGGACGTCGCGTTCGATTTCATAGAGCAACTGGATGTAGCGCAAGGCCTGCTCGGCGATCTGGCTCTTGTTGGTGGCGTGTAGCTCGAAAAACTTGCGCCGCGCATGGGCCATGCAGCCGATCTCGGTCACACCCAGTTCAAAGCTGGCCTTGTAGCCGCCAAAATCGTCGCAGACCAGCTTGCCCTTCCAGTCTTGCAGGAAGTTGCGGGCGTGTTCTCCGGCGCGGCTGGGGCTGAAGTCGTAAACGACCGCCGCCAAGTCCGAGAACTGGCTGGTGGCGTAGGCCCAGACATAGGCTCGGTGAGTCTTTTTAGCGCCCGGAGTGAGCATCTGCACCGGCGTTTGATCGGCATGGATCACGCCATGTTCGAGGACAGCATCACGCAGGGCATCGACCAGCGGCTGCAACTGAACACCACAGTTGCCGACCCATTGCGCCAGGGTCGAACGCGCGATAGTCAAACCGGCTCGACCAAAAATCGATTCCTGGCGATAGAGCGGTAAATGGTCGGCGAACTTCGCGATCATGACGTGGGCCAGCAGCCCCGCGGTCGGGATGCCTTTGTCGATGACCTGCGCCGGAACCGGTGCCTGGATCAGTGTTTCGCACTGATCGCAGACCCACTTGCCACGGATATGACGCTCGACGGTGAACACGCCCGGCGTGTAGTCGAGTTTCTCGCTGACATCCTCGCCGATGCGCTTGAGGGCGCAGCCGCACTGGCAATGGCTGTTGTCGGGTTCGTGGTGGATCAGGGTGCGCGGAAACTGTGGCGGCAAGGCGGCGCGCTTAGGTTTTTGCCGAGCCTCGGTCGAAACGGGAACGGGTTGCAGCGCCTCAAGCTCGGCTTCGATGGCCGCGATGTCGGTGTCGATCAGGTCATCGAGCAGGCTGGCTTGATCCGGGCTTAATTGCTCGCTGCGCTTGGCAAACTTGAAGCGCTTGAGCTGCGCGATCTCGTGAGCCAGTTTCTCGTTGACCGTTTTGTGGTGGTGGATTTGCTTGTCCATCGTCTCGATTTTTTGATCGAGACTCTCGACACGCTGCATCAACTGCGCCGCCAGAGCGCGCAGTTGTTCAGGGTTTAGTTGGTCGAGATTGGGAAGCGAAGTCATGCCGCCGATTTTGCCAGAACAGGCCAAAACCGACGATAGGCTCATCGGACAATTGCACGGCCTGGCTGGTCATGGCAGGCGTTATACGATTGAAATCGCGCTGCCTGGCCCGACTCGTTGCCAAGGCAAACCCAGCACCAAGGCGTGCAGTTGTTCGACGCCCAATTCTATTTGAGAGCCGTGCCGAGAACTCGGCCAGAAGAACTTGCCCTGATGCAAACGGCGGGCCGCCAGCCAGATGCCCAGCCCGTCATGCACCAGCACTTTCACGCGATTGGCGCGGCGGTTGGCAAACAGATAAGCACAGTGCGGCTGCGCCGCACCGAACACTGCTACCACCCGCGCCAGCGCAGTGTCGGTGCCGGCGCGCATGTCCATCGGTTCGGTAGCGAGCCAAATCGCATCAATGCGGATCATCGCAACAGGTCTCTCAGAAAGGTCGCGCAGACAGCAGCGCTGTCGGTCGGCCAATTCACTTTGACCGTGCCGCGTGGGTGTGGAATTTCGAGACAAATAGTCGATGACGCGACTTCCGACCTTGCCCCGGTAGGCTGCAAGGGCAGCGGAATGAAAGCAGGTTGCAGCACCATGGTTTTCTGCGTTGCACTCGAATCCATTTATGGACGAGATTAGCGTTGAGGCTGTGGCTCAGCGCGATATTGGCAATCGAAGCTCCGGGCTGGGAGCACTCTTGAATGACTTGGGCTTTGAAGGATTTGGAGTAGGAACGGCGTTGTGGCTGCATGAAAGACCCGCTTAAAAGGCTAGAACTGGTGTCCACTTAAATTTAAGTGCACACCATGTCTTGGCTTTACGGGGCAGGCTAGATGACTTTGCCGGACGCATACGCTTCATCAGCCGAGGTAAGGGAATGGAAATAGAAGGCTGGGGCTGAAAACGGGCACGAGCTATAAGGCGCACAGGTTCCCGCGGCGAAAGCCGCTGACCACCGTCGGCTCATCGCTCTTGAGTGTTTCGTCTAGATAAAGTCACTCATATGGAGGATATGGGCGTATGGTTGAAGATTGGAAGAGGAGTAATCACTATGGACCGCATGGGCGATCGACTAAGAGAGGAACGTAAAAAATCAGGTCTCAGTCAGCAAGGATTCGCGGCATTGGGCGGCGTTGAGGCGAACGCTCAGGGTCACTATGAGAGTGGCAAGCGCGTACCTAAAGCCGACTATCTGGCTGCCATCGCAAAAGGAGGCGTCGATATCTTGTACGTCGTATTGGGCAAACGCACACCTACGGCTGCAGATAGCCTCGATGAGGCCGAACGAACGGTGCTTGAACATTACCGTTCCTTGGACACCGGCGATAAAAACGCCATAGGGCATCTGTCGTCATCCCTGTCCGATTGCGACTGAGCTTTGATGGATCGCTTTGTTTCAATCCTTCCGGCCCTGTTAGCAATCGGTTGGGTTGGGATCGTGCTCGTTTTTCTTTGGGCAATCACCAGCGGCTAACAACCTGTGCAGCTCTGTCCCTGACAGATAAACATTAGCTAGATGGGAGTGATGCGAAAGTCGAGCGGATAAATGGTTTGGTGGTGACGGCAGGATGCCAGAGGAGAAGGCGTTGTATGAAGTCAATGCATCGCAGTTACCGAACCCCCAGCAGAGGCGTAACATCTCATGCAGAAGCATCTCGGTGCGAACCGAGTTTTTTTACCTGGTTGTCACCAATGGCCTCAGCGACTATCAAAGCATTGTTTAAGAGTGCTTCTAAAGAATAGGAGACACGTTCTGGAATATCGTCGTAGCCCTGAACTTCAGCAACCGTAGTGAGATATTTTACAGTCGCAACAATCGCAAGCTGATTTTGACAAAATGAATGAAGCCGAATCGCCCATTCGCTGCCTGCCTGTGAAAGAGAAGCCAACCGTTCGGTTTGCTCGAAGTAGGTCTCGAAGATAGTGTCGAACGAATCCGATATACCGTCCGCTCCGGGTTTTCCCGTTGGCGGCACAGGTTTCCCAGTCAGGACATAAACGACATCAATACCGGCGGTTAATATCTTTGCCAAATAGTCCGCGCGTGGAGATCTTTTTCCTTTCTCATATAAGCCTTGAGCATTAGCTGCAACGCCCCCGACCCGTCCCAGTTCCTGCTGTGTGAGCCCTATGCGGGTTCGTTCCTGTTTGAGCCTGGCGCCAATCGTCGACATATCTCGATCCAAATGGGTAATGCACATAGTGGGAAGGTGGAATTTCTTTTTCAATTCCGCCCGTCTTCTTGAAGTCTAGCAGTGCATCGTGGAAGGATATCCGGCATTTACAGTGCAGAAGTGACGGCCAGCCTGAGCCATAATCGAAAATCGTACCCAGGTATGGCCGGCCAGAGTCGTCCTGTCTCTGACTGTAAGTTTAGCGCATGATTTTTAGAGTAAATCGTGTCGATGACAGGTTTGGTGTTCGTCGGCAGGACGCCGGGGAGGGAGTTCAGCGTTGCAAAACTCAACGCTAAGTTATTGATTCATATAGCCACTTGTGCCGCCTTTTGAGTGACGGCGAACGGCCCATAAATCTGTTATGAATCATGTGGTTGGCGCAGCGCCGGAGATCACCTTGACATGGTGGACTCTATAGCCGGTGTGGCTGCGGACCACCAAGACAAGTTAATTCAGTTTGGCGGACTCGTCTTCATTTTTTTCAGCGACTGGTCCTTCGATCTTGAGTTGCGCGCTGGAGAGCGGGTCAGAGCTTAGCGGAGAGCTGCTGGGACTGCGAATCCAGCGGAAGAAGTAGTAAATTCCCGCCGTGAGGAGCACTGCCGCCACAACAGGATCTGGGATCTTTTTCAGAAATCCCATTAATAAGCCCCCGGCTGTCATTAGCAGAGTTGGGCCGGTGTGAAAAATTAAAAAGTACAGATACACGAGCAACGCACAAAGTATGAACACCTTGATCGCAACCCCAAAAACGGCCAAATAGAACAAGGCGGGCACCACAACTACCGCTGCGCCTTTCAGTTTTTTCGAGGTTTTACGATTCACATTGATTAGTCCGAGCCATCATATGCGCCATCATCGCGTAGTTTTTCGGATTTGGATACGTACCGAAGCGCCTGTGGAGTGCTGAGGTTTAACCACTGCCGATCTCAATTAAGCTTGCCACTGAGCGGGTTTCTTTCTGTCCGCAGAAAAGCATGACCGCAACTCAAAAAGATCGAGACGTACTACACGCATATTGGGCGAGGCTAAGGGCGAAATGTGGATGGGATGGTGGCCGCGGCCTTGACCATTCGCAATCGGGTTGAAATGGGCCTGTACCACGATCGCAAGCCTGACTGGTGGGGTGAGGGCTATGCCGGGGTGTGCTTGAAACCCTGGCAGTTCAGTTGCTGGAACAAGAACGATCCGAACTATCCATTCCTCAGCGGCGCGAAGCAGATTCCGTTCCGAGAGTTTGCCCAGACGCAGATTGCTGCTGACCATGTGATGGCCGGAAAGGTGCCAGATCCAACCGGCGGGGCCACGCACTACTACGCGACCACCATGTCCGCGCCACCGGTGTGGGCGGCAAAGGCCAGGCAGACGCTGAAGCTCGGTCGTCACGTCTTCTTCAAGGATGTGCCGTGATGACGCCGTGACCAAGGAATGATTGCGCTCGCGGCTCGCAAGGATATGTGCGGGAGGCTACTGGAAGGTAAATTGATAGTCCTGCTGTTGAGCATCAACAGAGAGAAAACCCCGACAAGCAACAAGGCTTGTCGGGGTTGCTAGTAACGCAAAGTAGATACGGCTTTAAGCGGTAGGTTAGAGAATGATGTCTGTAGCCGCCAGGATAGTGACGCCGATGAGCTTAATGGCGAAATCGGTTTCGCTGTTTGTATCGGTGTTGCCGTACAGCACACCATCCTGAAACCTCAGTTGCCCGGCTCCGGTAAAGGCAACAGCATTGCCGATGAACGAAAAAGCCTCGTTGTAGCTTGTGTTCGTTATGGCATCCAGTGTCCCCAGATCGATTTTGTCCTGCCCGCGGATGAAGTCAGTGATGACGTCAGTGCTTGCACCGGTCTTTCCCATGTCCGACAGCGAAGTGAAGATGAATGTGTCGTTGCCTGCACCACCGGTCAGCGTATCGTTGCCCGCACCGCCAATAAGTATGTCGTTGCCTGCACCACCATTAAGCAGGTTGGCAACGGAGTTGCCGGTCAGTGTGTTGCCCAGGGTATTGCCGGTGCCATTGATGGCCGCCGTGCCAGTCAGGACCAGATTCTCGACATTGGCGCTCAGCCCATAACTGATCGAGGTCTTGATGGTGTCGTTGCCGGCGCCGGAGTACTCGATCACCTGATCGCCGGCATTATCAACCACGTAGGTGTCGTTGCCTCGACCACCCAGCATCCTGTCAGCACCGACGCCGCCGGAAATGACGTTAGCACCGCTATTGCCGACGAGCTGGTTGTCCAGGGCGTTACCCGTAGCGTCGATGTTCGCGGTACCGGAAAGCGTCAGATTTTCAACGTTGTCCGACAGCGCGTAGCTCCCTGAACTGATGACCAGATCGGTTCCGCCCAGATTCGCTTCAACCACGACGTCCCCACTGTCCTGAACGTAGTAGGTATCGTTGCCAGCTAGGCCTTCCAGGCGATTGTCCAGTCCATTACCGATCAGGGTATCGTTGTAGATACTACCTATGGCGTTCTCGATCCGTGCCTCGGTAATCTGAGTCATGCCATCAGTCAAGGCATCAACCAGATTGGAGCTGTCCGCTGCCAACGTCACGACTGTTCCGAAGCCAAGCTGATCGACAAGGTTGTTGTAATAGGTTTCGTTGCCGGCGGTTACTGCAAAAACCGGTACGATTCCACTGGCCAACAGCTTGGTTTTGAGCAGTGCAACCGTCGGATAGTCTTCGAGCTCCAGCACCGCATCACCGTCATTGGCGACGTAAGACGTGTCGCCTGCCTTGTGATAGTCAGCATCAGTCATCACTACCGCAACCCGGAAGGATTCGGCGCGAAAACCGAGTTCGGTCTGGCGCAAGGCGGCCTGCATCAGCGCTTCGATTTGCGCCTCTGGCGAGTCGCCGCCACTGCCGATGGTCAGCGTATTGAGTGCATTGACCAGGCTGGTCTGATTGGCGGTCATTGCCAGATCAGTGCGATAGACGTATTCGCCCTTGTCGATGAAGGAGGCCAGGCCGAAACGATTGTCAGCCTGAACCGAGGACAGGGCGGATACCACTTGGGGCACTAGAGTCTTCACTTTTGCAACGTCGTCGCCAAACGAGCCGGAGGCGTCCTGGAGGAAGAGCACGTCGAGTGGCACGTCTACCGTGCCTCCGGAGGAAAGCGTCACCATCCGTCCATTGATGTTGCTGGTGCTGCCAGGCGTGAGATCGATGGTGACACCGCCAGTAGCGCCCGAAGCGTTCAGCGTATCAATACCGCTTGTGTCTTCAATCAGGATAGATCCAGTGGTGCCGCTAACGACGTAGGTATCGTTGCCTGCACCACCGCTCAGCGTGTCATCGCCGATCGAGTCGGTTAAACGATCATTGCCCGCATCACCGAAGAGCTGGTCACTGCCTGCGCCGCCAACGAGGATGTCATTGCCATCACCGCCACGCAGGATATTGGCATTGCCGTCACCTGTAAGGCTGTCACCAAATTTGCTGCCTGACAGGTTTTCAATGTTGATCAGGGTGTCGATCCCTGACCCGCTAGTAGCCTGGCTGGCGCCATTGACCGCCACCGTGACACCCGCAGTGGCGCTGGCGTAACTGACGGTATCGTTGCCGCTACCACCATTGATAGTACTGTTACCCACGTTGGCGGAGATCAGGTTATTCAGGGTATTGCCGGTAGCGCTCAAGGCTCCGGTGCCGATCAATGACAGGTTCTCGATGGTCGTGCGGGTTTCGAGCGAAAAACTGACCGTACTTTGAACGGTATCAACACCTGAAGTGTCGGTGATGACATCGGTATTGGTGTCGACGATATAGAGGTCGTTGCCATCGCCTCCGTTCAGTGTGTCAATCCCGGCGCCACCATTCAGGGTGTCGTTGCCAGCCAGACCGTTCAGGATATTGTTGCTGGCATTGCCCAAGAGCGTGTTGTTGCCGGCGTTGCCCGTACCGGTTAACGCGGTACCGGCCAGTGTCAGGTTTTCCAGAGTGGCGCCAAGCGTGTAATTCAGATAGCTGATAACGGTGTCGGTACCACCGGTACTGGCTTCGGTTATGACATCTGCACTATCGCGCACCACGTAGGTGTCGTTGCCGGCACCACCGATCATCTGGTCTGCTCCCGCACCACCATCAATGATGTTGGCTGCGGCATTACCCACGATGGTGTTTGCGAGGTTGTTACCGGTGCCATTGATGGCGCCGGTTCCGGTCAGCGTCAGGTTCTCGATGGTGGCATAAGTAGCCAGACTGAAATTTACCGACGACTCTATCCGGTCCGTACCGGCCGAATCCGTAATGATATCGGTCGTGGTATCGACGACATAGACATCGTTACCGTTGCCGCCATTCAGTGTATCGACGCCGCCCTCACCTTTGAGGGTGTCGTTGCCATCACCACCGACCAGCACATTGTTCGAAGCATTGCCGATCAATATGTTGGCGTTGGCATTACCGGTAGCGTTCTGGGCCGTGCCGGTTAGCGTGATGTTTTCGACATTCAGAAACGTGGCAATGCTGAAGTTGACACTGCTCTTGACGGTATCGATGCCTTCATTGACATTCTCGGTGATCTTATCGCTAACCGAATCGACGACATAGAGGTCATTGCCGATACCTCCATTCATCTGGTCGTCACCCGTGCCACCATCCAGGGTGTCATTGCCGCTACCGCCGATCAGGGCGTCGTTGCCAGCCCCACCTAGGAGGGTGTCATTACCATCATTGCCACTGAGCGTGTTAGCCGCACTGTTGCCGGTAATTATATTGTCGCGCCCATTGCCGGTACCATTAATGGCGGAAGTTCCGGTCAGTGTGAGGTTGGCCTGATGCGCCGCAAGCGCTGATGTCACGCTGCTGGAAATATCCTGGGTGAAATTGACAAGACTGCTTAGTTCGGTCGAACTCATGCCCGTCAAGTAGTTGCTATTAGACAGCCCCGCGAGCGAACTGCCGATCGCCTGTGCTCCGGCCGCATTGTTCGCCAGTGCATAGAAATGCATGACAACTTTGGTTTCCCCAGCGCCAAGCGACAGGTTGTAGCTGCTCTGTGGTTGATCAACAGCGCTGTAGTTCTGACTGGTGGTGCTTGGCGAACCGGCACCTCCCGACACTACATGGACAAGATTGGCATCGGAAGTGTTAGTGCTACCGACGGCAAACCAGTCGTCAGCGGTATTGCGCAAGGTGTCACCGCTGCTGGTGGCGGTCACAACAGTCCTTGAATCGTAATAGATATTGTCCGTCAGCTGAAGATTGACTGACTGTGGGGCAATTCCGGTGTTTTTAACGACTTCCAGCGTGCGGACAAAACCATCGCCGATGTAGGTAGTGCGCGTGAGAGTAATGCCAGAGGCAGAATCTGTCGCAGTGACAGTCTGTGTATTGGCTGTGGCGCTGGCGGATGTCCATGTCAGGTAAGCAGCCGAAGTTGATCCGCTGATGTAAAGGTTTAAGGAGCTGCTGTCCAAAGTATTGGAGGAGGGTGCTGACGTTTTAGCCTGATTGACATTGCCGCGGCTATCGACAGCCCAAGTGTTTCCTGATGCATCCGTATAATTCAATGCCATTGACAATGCTCCTTGCGTTTGAGTATTTCGGGAAGACGGGAATAGGGGAGAGGTTTATTTTTTGCCAAGTGCCGTGCGCGGGAAAAAAATCGGTCCGCTTTCCTGATGCATTGCAAGGGCATTTCGGCGATATAGGTCTGGGGCAATAGACCTGTCATCAAAACCAGGGTTTTTAGGCTCATCAGGACTTCCATTTACAAACTATGGGTGATGGGTTTTTGTTACAGGGGGAAATCGGCTGTGAAGGGGGGCAAGAATAGCCTGCTTGCTGGCCTTCTGCCATGCCTTGGCTGGATTGCCATGCAGGAATTCGCAAGCGCGGCAAAGGGGTCGGATTTAGTTCGGCGCTGTGCTGGGGGGCAGGCACTAAATCCGAGAATCATCTGGCCGATTTGATGGCGGAAAGTGTGCACATGAACCAAGCCGTCGGAGTATTGGCCAAACATTCCCGGAAGCTCGAGAGAGACTGGATGAAAACCGTGGTTTGAAGTCCGTTTTATGCAGCAACTGATTCCCTGGCTGCTTACTCAGTTCCCGCTGGGTCTTCATAAACCCACTCAAACAGTTGTCGATCGCGATGATCGCTCGGTGCGGCTAGATCGCTTTGAAGAATGGGCCATGAGCTACTTTCTCAACTCGAGCATTGATCGGCGCGATGCAGTCTTTAGCCCAGTGCGGGCGGCAGCCCCAGCGAACCATGTCAGCGCGCAGAAACTGACCTTCTTGGTGAAAGAGGGCAAGCTGAGTGGTCGGAGAGGCGTTATAGCGTTCGAAAGGCTGGTCGTCGGCATAGTTGATTAATGCGTTGGGGATGCTCAGCGCTGCCACAAAGTCGTGAATGCCGTCGTATTGGGAAAGTCGTCCGCACATCGTTCGATCCTCGCGCTGGTCTATCAGCGTAGACCAGCGGCAACCTCGTTGGTTGCGCGGCCCCAATCGTCAGGGGCCAATTGATGAAACTTCCGCTCGGATGGATGCTGTTTATTTATCCAGTATTGAGAGGGTCATGTACTTCCTTATTACAGTCATGAGAGAGAAGGGTTTAGCCCGAGATTGGAAGTCTATCCGGCAGACGGTCGGCATTCGCGGCGACATCAACATCAGGAATCAGATGTGCGAGCAGCTCAACCAGACGAGTGACATTGCTGAAATCCGTCCGGCTGGCATGCCGCTCGATGCGGTACCGCTTCCGCCGCTCTTGGATGCCCGGCTATCAGGGATGGCGACCAACGCTTTCACGTTGAGTGGCCTAGAGGAAATCGATGGTGTTCTGTATGCGCAGTCGTGGTGGTGCAGGGAGGTTTGATTTTCGGCAGGACGCCGGGGAGGGTGGAGCGCAAAACCTCTGCTGGAGGCCACGGATTACCGTTTGCATAAGCACAAAAAAGCGGATGTTTTGCCACCCTTGAAAGGGGTTGTATCCTTTTTAAATCAAAAGGTTAGGTCGCTACAGTCCCCAGCATGGGGTGCTAGGGGTCGAGTGTTCGAATCACTCCGTCCCGACCATATAATTCAAGGGGTCGCGAGATTTTATCTCGCGACCCCTTTTTATTTTCAGTGGTTTTTACCCCTACAAAACCACTGGCGCTGGGTGGAATCCTCGGCTGAGAGTAATTTCGATCGGTAATGTGTCACCCGCGTCTATGCCTATATGATCAGGGTCATAGACAGAGCACGTAATCCATTCGGTTTCCGTAAACTTCGCGATGCCAGCAAAACGCATGCTTGTCATGCGCGTTCCCAGCCTCAAGATGTTAGTAGTCGCTACAATCTCCGCTATTGCTGAGCGTTCTTCGGCAGTCAGTAGCGCCTTGGAGATTGCAGTGTTGATGGACATCTTCGGTTCTTCCCACATTTAAAGCTGATGAGTAAAGGGTTCGACAGCTCCAACCACTTGGCGGGTAGGGTCGCAAAACATACCGTGATGTTTGCTTTTTATTTGATCCAGTTGGTAGCCCATCACATTTAGAAACGCGTCGTTTGCGGTGATGATATTTCCGCCGAGGTCAAACTCGATTATCGCGGTGGAGCGCAGCAGGGCATTGATAAGTGCTTCGTTTCCCTAGCCTTATTAAAGGAATCTGTGACATCGGTTGCCAGACACTTCATGTACTGTACTTTTCCGGAGTCGTCCTTTATCGGGGACCACGTCGCGTGCAGCCATATGAGTGCGCCATTTTTATGAATGTACCGATAGTCATCGGTAACTGCCGCCCCGGCTGAAACAGCAGACCTTAAGGTCCGGAAGCACGGTAGCGTGGAGACGTAATCGGGAACCAGCTCAGCCATCGGCCATCCCAACATTTCATTCCTGCCTCTGCGATGAACCCCTGCATCATCATTTTGTGCGCGATTGACGCAGCCCAGCCCGCCCCCCCGTCAGGTCGCATCTGTTCAAAAAAGTGCAATTTTTATTCGTGCTCAACCGCTACAAGGATCTTGTATCCCTATCGTGCGATCGCTGCGGCATACGCGTGCGCGTTGATGTATTCGAGCACCCTGGCGTCCTGAGCGCCATTGCGTGACCGTTAACCCTCGCCAAGGTTCCTCGTTGGTCAATTTTTGTCGCTAGAACTGGGGACAGACGCAGTGATGGCAATTTGAATACCATCGCTTACTCAGTAATAACCCCTTCAATTGAGCTCTAGGTGCTTCGCCTTCAAAGCCAAGTCGCCAAAGCCTACCGACGTGGCGGAATGACGGATGAGTTGTCTCAACCAAGAGTTGGGTTCATTTGCGATCAGTGCGACTAACCCCGCAGGCGTCAACCCTCGAGAAAGTGAGGCGTATGTCCTCGCGCAGGTCGAGCTGGAAAAACTCACCAATATTCACTCCGCTTCAGGCGTCGACTGGCCCAAAGTCGCTGATGCGTGCGCACGGGTTATTCGTGACGAAGGCAAGGACCTTAATGCTGTTGTCTGGCTATTGTGTGCCTGGACCAGTACGACCGGTTTGCCCGGCCTGGCGATGGGCATCCACGTATTACGCGAAATGCTCGAGCTGTATTGGGACGATTTGACGCCGCCCGTCACTCGGCTACGAGCTCGGCGTAATCAGGCGCAATGGCTCCTTGACTGGCTGACCGTGAAGGTCGACGAGTCGTTCGAGCCTATGCCAGGCGCTCTTTTACAGGCCCTGCTGGAAGACTGGCAGGCGATTGACCGATTCTGGCGCGACAAGGATGACGACGGTCCTAACTTCCTTGTATTGAGTCGACGCCTGTCATTGTTACCAGTGCTCGCCAGCGCGCCGCTTGTTGCCGCAGAGTCTGAGCCTGAGCAGGTTGAGCCGCCTGCCACAAGTGAAAGCGAAGTTGCGCCTGCGTCGGCAACAACCCGGCAGTCGCCCGGTGTATCAGCAGCATCCAAAAAGGCTCCACCTGTTCTGGCATCACCGCCAGACCTGGGTAGCCTGGAAACTGATGACGCGATTGAAAGTGCAGTGAGTGGCGTGTTTGGCGCGCTTGCTCCTCTCGTGACGTTTTGCCTTGAATCTCGAACAACATTGCCATTGCTGTTCCGCCTGAATCGCCAGATGGCGTGGACAACGCTTACGCAATTGCCTCCCGCCCAAGGCAATGTCACCCGCTTGCCACCGCCGTCTGATTCAGAGCTGGAAAGCTTCAACCGTTTGCAAAGCGTCGGTGAGCCGTTGGATGTCATTCGATTTTGCGAAGGCAGGTTGAATACCTTTCCGTTCTGGCTAGACCTCAATCGCGCAAGCCACGCGGCGCTGCTTAAGCTGGGTTCCGCAGCCGTCTCGGGTGCTACGAGTCTTGTGCTGGAGACACGCCACTTCCTGGCTCGACTTCCTCTATTGGCTGAACTCGCATTCGCCGACGGTCGGCCGTTCGCAGACGGCGCCACGTGCGCCTGGCTCGCAGGACTGGCTCCGGTAAATCGCGCCACTGCTGGCGACGCATTACAGGCGTTGATTGACGAGGCTGCGCAGGAGGCTGCCGATGGCCGGCTGAGTGACGCGATGAATCGTCTACAGGACAACCTGCGTGAGGTCAGTGGAGGCCGTGATCGCTTCCGGTTGCGCTGCGCTCAATGTCTTTTATTGCATCGCTTTGATCCACGTATCCAGTTGCACGTTGCGGTTGATGTGCTGCTGCAAGAAGCAAACGAGCAGGGGCTGGACCGCTGGGAGCCCGAGCTGGTGCGACCCCTTTTAGAGCTGGCAATCAGCCGTGAGGATGGTGGTGAGGCCAGAGTGACATGGGCGAAGCAGTTGGCCGCAATGGATCTGCCTGCTTTCTGGCGTCTTGCCAGCCCAGAAATGAGTTCTATCGCGTAACAGGCAACACCCGACAGGCATGTACATGTTCGTGCCTTGAGTTATTCAACGGCCGCGTCGAGCGTGCCCGGTAAACAGGAGTGGGATTAAATGGCTAGTGAAGGTTCGGTCGCGCCTAAAGAGCGCGTCAATATTGTTTACAGCTCCGACACCGGTGGCGCTCAAGAGCAGGTTGAGTTGCCGCTGAAGCAATTGGTTATCGGCGACTTTACCTTGCGTAATGACGATACGCCGGTTGAGGACCTTAAACCGATTCGCGTCGATAAAGACAACTTCACGGATGTGCTCAAGGGTCAGAACTTGAGCCTGCAGTTGGCAGTGCCCAATCGCCTGGCAGAGAACGCCCCGGCCGATGAACAGATTCCAGTATCGCTGACGTTTCAGTCCATTCGCGATTTCGAACCTGATGCCATCGTCTCCCAGGTTCCGGAGTTGCAACAGCTCATCGCTTTGCGTGACTCGCTCAAAGCCTTGAAAGGCCCAATGGGCAACCTGCCGGAGTTCCGCAAACAACTTCAGGCCCTGATGAATGATGACGGTGCCCGCGAGCGCCTCCTTTCGGAACTTGGCGTTAAGGACAAGGAATAACCCATGAGTGAAGAAAAAAGTCAGGCCTCGGCCAACACCGGCCAAGCGGCTGAATCCGTTTCGTTGCTGGATCAACTGGTTGAAGCTACCCGCGTAAAGCCGGGTGACGAAGCGTATGCGGTTACGCGTCAAGGGCTCGAAGCGTTCGTCAGCGAACTGCTCGAACCTGCCCGGCAGAGCGAGAAAGTCAGCGCCGGTTTGATCGATGACATGATTGCTACCCTTGACGCCAAGCTTTGCCGTCAGGTGGACGCAATCATCCACAACGAAAAATTCCAGAAGCTGGAATCCTCGTGGCGTTCGTTGAAGTTTTTGGTCGACCGCACCGATTTCCGCGAGAACAATAAGCTGGAAATCCTCAGCGTCTCCAAAGAGAAGCTCCTTGAGGATTTCGAAGACGCTCCGGAAATTACCCGCTCAGGCTTGTACAAAGCGGTCTATACCGCTGAGTTCGGTCAGTTTGGTGGTCAACCGTTCGGTTCGATAATCGGCAACTACGAGTTCAATCCGGGTCCGCAGGACATGAAACTGCTGCAATCGGTTGCAGCCATTTCGGCAATGTCTCACACGCCGTTCATTGCCGCCGCCGGCCCGCAATTCTTCGGCATCGACAGCTTTGCCGATCTGCCTAACCTCAAGGACTTGCAAGCGGTCTTTGAAGGACCGCAGTTCACCAAATGGAATGCGTTCCGTGAAAGTGACGATGCCCGGTTTGTTGGTTTGACCTTGCCGCACTTCCTGCTGCGCACGCCCTATGGCGAAGACACAATCCCAGCCAAGACCTTTCGCTATAACGAGAACGTCAGTGGCGGCAACAAGGACTTCCTCTGGGGTAACGCTGCGTTCGCGTTCGCCAGCCGCTTGTCCGACAGCTTTGCCCAGTATCGCTGGTGTGCCAACGTTATCGGCCCGCAGGGTGGCGGTACCGTCGGTGACCTGCCGGTTTACAACTATGAAGCCATGGGTGAAACCCAGACCAAGATTCCAACCGAAGTGCTTATCTCCGAGCGCCGCGAGTTCGAATTGGCTGAACAGGGTTTCATCGCCCTGACCATGCGCAAAAACACCGATAACGCTGCGTTCTTCTCGGCCAACTCCTGCCAGAAGCCCAAGTATTTCGGCAACGACAAAGAAGGCAAGGAAGCAGAGCTCAATTACAAGCTCGGCACCCAATTGCCTTACATCTTCGTGGTCAGCCGCCTGGCTCACTACATCAAGGTCATCCAGCGCGAAAACATCGGCACCTGGAAAGAGCGTGGCGATCTGGAGTCGGAACTCAATACCTGGATTCGCCAGTACGTGGCGGATATGGACAACCCGGCAGCGGGCGTGCGCAGCCGTCGTCCGCTGCGTCAGGCCGAAATTACCGTAAGCGACGTCCAAGGCGATCCAGGTTGGTACCGCGTCGGTTTGAAAGTGCGCCCGCACTTCAAGTACATGGGCGCCTCTTTCACGCTTTCGCTGGTGGGCAAGCTCGACAAAAGCTGATTCTCGCAATGACTGGGCGCCCTGAGGGTGCCCATCAACGTGTTCTGCCGAGGTTCATTGCCTCGGGGCTTTCCTGAATGAGTTCAAGGCGCCGATCCAGGGCCAGGGGTTCTGGTCAGCGCCTGAAAATTAACTGATTAACCCGGAGTACCTGTTATGCCAATGCCATGCTACTTGAGTATCGAAGGCCATAACCAAGGCAAGATTGAAGGTTCCAGTACGGTTGCCGGCCATGAAGCGAAGATTCTCGTTCAGGCAGTAGAGCATCTGATCGACATCCCGAAGAACCCGCAAACCGGCCTTCCAGCAGGCAAGCGTGTTCACCAGGGCATGACCCTGACCAAAGAGATCGACAAGGCTTCGCCAAAACTGCTGCAAGCCCTGACCTCGGGCGAGCAACTCAAGACCGTCGTACTTGAGTTCTATCGCATCTCCCCTAAAGGAACCGAAGAGAAGTACTACACCATCACCTTGAGCAATGCGGTGCTGGTCTCTTCGCGTACGTGGGTGCCAAACGTCTTGAACCCTGAGTTCAAGCAGATGGGCCACATGGAAGATATCGGCATTACCTACGAAAAAATCGTTTGGACCTGGGTGCCGGACGGCATCGAAGCCGAAGATTCGTGGTTGGCGCCAAAAGCGTAAGCAACGCTTTTCGATATGTCGCGCCGCCCTTGAACAGGGCGGTGTTTTCAGGACTTGAGGAGACAACGCCGTGAGAGAAAAACGTTTGTTGGAACGCATCGTCGGTCTTCAGACTGACAGTGAGCGGTCACGGCTGACGCAGGCGCAAGTCCTGACACTTTCGATACGTGAACATCTTCAGCGCATTCTCAATACCCGTCAGGGTAGCGTTCCGATTGACCCTGAGTTCGGTGTACCGGATTTCACCAATCTGGCCGGTTCGTTCGCCACAGGCGAAACCAGCCAGATCATTAAAAACATGACACGCATGATCGCGCACTACGAGCCGCGTCTGAAATCGCCCCGCATCCAAGTCAGCGAGGGCCATCAGGAAGTGCTGTCGCTGAGTTTCAGCCTGGACGGCCTCGTCGAGATTGATGACCAGTACATTCCTATTCATCTGGCGACGCGGGTTTCCTCCGACGGCCGGGTATCTTTGGCGATGCCCTAATTTATGCTCAACAGCCATTACCAAAGTGAGCTAAACAACCTGCGGCGGCTGGCGGACGAGTTTGCCCGCAAGAACCCGGCGCTGGCCCCTCTGCTCGGAGTGGACTCGGCCAGTGATCCCGACGTCGAGCGCCTGCTCGAGGGTGTCGCGTTTCTTACCGGCATGGTTCGTCAACGGCTCGACGATGAGTTTCCTGAGTTCATTCAGGAATTGGCGCAGTTGCTGTATCCGCATTTCCTGCAACCATTGCCTTGCATGACCTTGCTCCAATACAAACCCGGCGTTGCCTTGCAGGAAGTCATGGACGTGCCGGCGGGCAGTGAGGTCGCTTCAGTGCCGATTGATGGTCAACGCGTGGTTTTTCGCAGTGCCTATCCGGTGGCTCTGGAGCCTTTGCAGCTGACGTCTGCCCAATGGGAAGGGGGCAGCGGCAAAGAGCGCAGCATACTGCTGGAGTTTGCTTTTACCTGTGCCAGGCCAGACGCCTGGGAAGCGGACAGTCTGTGCTTTTACCTGGGTGACGGTCTTGCGGATGCCGGAAAGTTGCTCAGATTGTTGCAGCTCAATTTGCGTGAAATTCGCATCAGCGCGCCGGGCCTGCCGCTTACCGTATTGCCATCCCGGCACTTGCGCGGCCTGGGGTTCGACACCCATAACTCGTTGTTGCCGTACCCGGAAAACGCTCACCCAGCTTATCGCTGCGTGCAGGAATACTTTGCGTTGCCAGAGAAGTTTCTGTTTGTCGAACTGTCTGGCTTCAGACAATGGCGCAATCGTGGCAATCAGGGGCGCTTCAGTGTGCGTCTGATGTTTGATGACTTGCCGGACTGGACTCCCGATCTGACGGGTAGCAGTTTCATGCTCGGCGTGACCCCCGCCATCAATCTGTTCCAACAAGATGCTCACCCGCTACGCATCGATCACAAGCAGCCGGACTACAGAGTCCAGCCCGTCGATCATAGCCAGCGAGGCAGCATGAGCATTCATTCGGTGCTCAAAGTGGTCAGCTACACCGCCGCAGGGGGCGAGCGCAGGCTGCAGCCGTTCAATTCATTCTCACAAAGCGAAACATTCACGCTGCGCATTCGTGCTTCAAATATTGACGCTCAGGGCTACGAGCATTTTCTGAGCCTGCCTTACAACAATGGCAAGGCGCAGGAAGAGATGACGCTCTCTATCGGGTTGTTGTGCACCAATGGCCAACTTCCAGAAAGCTTGCGCCTCGGCGATCTGAGCCACCCCACGGACAGTTCGCCGCCGCGAGCCACGTTCACCAATATTCGCAGCGTCACGCGCGCGCAATCGCCAAAGTTCGACGACACGCTGTTGTGGCGAGTGCTTTCCCAGCTCAATGCCAACCACTTTCGCCTGGCCGATCGCGATTACTTGTGCGGGTTGCTTTCGCTGTATCTGCCCGGTGACTCGGACGCCGCTCAAAACGCCAATCGCCAGCGTATCGAATCCATTGAGCGTGTCACGGTCATTCAGGAACGTCGTTTTATTCGCGGGTTACCCATTGAAGGCAGCGTCATCCAGGTGGACTGCCGCGGCGATCACTTCCTGAGCCCCGGCAATGTCTACATGTTCGGCTGCGTGCTCGACGAGTTTTTTGCTGGCTGTGCGGCTGCCAACAGCTTTACCGCCTTTACGCTGCACGACAGCGCTAACCACGAGACCTTGAAATGGCCAGCGAAGATCGGGCACCAGCGCCTGCTGTAGCAGACCCTCTGCTCAGCCAAACGCGTGACTACGCATTTTTTCAGGCACTGCGTCTGTTACGGATGCGCTTCACTGACGAAAAGGCGTTTGCCGACAGCGTGCGTGTGCGGCCGCGTCTGGGCCTGGGTTTTCCGCAGCGCGATCTCGAAAGCATTGAACTCGACGAGCAGGGCCACTACCGCATAGAGGCGAATTTTTTTGGCTTGTATGGGGTGACTTCACCGCTTCCGACTTTCTACACCGAAGACCTGATAGACGAGCAGCAGCAGGGGCATTCCGCCGGCCGTGACTTTATCGACATCTTGCACGCATCACTTTACCCGCTGCTGTTTCGGGCATGGGAGAAGCATCGGGTCTGGATCAGCATCAACGAACGCAGCGAGCTCAATAGCCTGCGTCATTTACAAGCGCTCATAGGGGTTGCTGATGCTGGGCCTTCGCACCGCGACGACAGCCTTGAACTGCTCCGGTTTGCCGGCTTGTTCAACCAGTACCCGCGTTCTGCTCTGGGTTTGCAACAGCTGGTTCGGGCGGCACTCGGCGGCGACCCTGTCGAGGTGGTGCCCTGCGTAGAGATGCGTTTGCGCATTGATCGCCCAGCACGCACTTACCTGGGAATGCAATGCGGTGTGCTGGGCGAAAACAGTCTGCTCGGTCGGGAAATACTGGACCGCAGCGGCACCCTGGACATTCGTGTCGGGCCTATTAGTGCGGCCCGCTTCAACCTGTTGTTGCCGGGGCAGCCCCTTTACAACCGCCTCGAAAAATTGGCCCACCTCTATATGCAGACGCCTTTGCGCCTGCGGTTGGTCGTGAGTCTGGACCCGCAAGAGCAGCACTGCGCCACGTTGGGTAACGGCTGGCAAAGTCTGGGGCTGGACACTTGGCTTGGCGACCGTACCGTAAAAGATGACGTTGTATTCATGTTAACCGCTGGCAACAGCTCGATACCCGAAACGAGGACGCTGCAATGATTCAGGTAGAACTCAAACCGCTGTTCGCACGGCTCAATGTGTATGGCACCAAAGCCCTGGAGAACGCGGCGGGCCTGACCCTGGCGCGCACCCATTACGAGATTTCGGTAGAGCACATGCTGCGTCAGTTGCTGGAAGATCCTAATGCTGACACCACACGTATTCTGACTCGTTTCGAAATCGACCCGTTGCGCTTGCGAGCCTTGCTCGATGATGGCCTGACGCAACTCAAGAACGGTAATCCAGGGCGACCGGTGTTCGCCAGCCTGCTCACCGAGTGGATTCAGGATGCCTGGCTGATTGCCTCGCTGGTGGTTGGCACCGGTCGTATTCGTGGTGGGTCGTTGCTGTTGGCGTTGGTTTCCCGTTTGGGTTATTACACCGCCGGTACGCGTTATGGCGAAATGCTCAAGCCGATTTCTACTGATGCCTTGACTGCCGAATTTGCTCAGTTGCTGGCCGGTTCCAGCGAGGGGCCGCTGGACAGCCTGCAAATCGGCTCGGCGTCCTCGACTGTTGCCAGCGCTGGCGGTGTTGCACCGGCTGCTGAAGATAACATCGCCCGGTTTTGCGAGGACCTCACCGCCAAGGCTGCAGCGGGGCGCATTGACCCGATTTTCGGTCGCGACGATGAAATTCGTCAGATGATCGACATCCTTGCTCGTCGTCGTAAAAACAACCCGATAGCCGTGGGTGAGCCGGGTGTCGGCAAGTCCGCAGTGGTGGAGGGGCTGGCGTTGCTGATCAGCCAGAACGAAGTGCCCGACTTCCTCAAGAACACCCGCCTGCTCAGCCTGGATCTTGGTGCACTGGAGGCGGGTGCCAGCGTCAAGGGCGAGTTTGAAAACCGCCTTCGTGGGGTCATTGAAGAGATTAAGGCGTCTACCACCCCTGTCATCCTGTTTATCGATGAAGCGCACATGCTGATCGGCGCTGGCGGTGCCGCTGGTGGGTCCGATGCGGCTAACCTGCTCAAGCCTGCCCTGGCCCGGGGCGAGCTGCGCACCATCGCAGCCACTACCTGGTCTGAGTACAAAAAGTACTTCGAAAAAGACCCGGCCCTGGCGCGTCGCTTCCAACTGGTCAAGCTGGATGAGCCGAGCGTCAAGACTGCTGTGCTGATCCTGCGCGGCCTTAAGGGCCATTACGAAAAAGTCCACGGCGTGAGTGTACGCGACGACGCAATCGTGGCTGCGGCCGAGTTGTCGGATCGTTACATCACTGGCCGCCTGCTGCCCGACAAGGCCGTGGACCTGCTCGACACTGCCAGCGCCCGGGTGCGTATCGGGCTGGGTATCAAGCCCGCTGATCTGGAGCGCATGGAGCGTCAATTGTCCGGGTTGGGGCGGGAGCTGACCGCACTTGAGCGCGACCAGGCCAACGGCTTTCCGGTGGAAGAGCAGCGCCTGGCTGACATCGCCGATGAAAAAGCCGGGATTGAAGACCGTCGTATAACGCTGGAAACCCGTTGGCTCGCCGAGCGCCAAGCGGCGTTGCGTGTGCTCGATGCCCGCAAACAGCTGGCGCTGAAAGAAGAAGATATGCCCGTGCCCGCCGAAGGCGAAACGGCTCACGCACTGGCCTCGCTGGAAGAGCGTCAGGCCGAGCTGGAGCAGGCTCGCCAGTCGCTTGCCGCGCTGCAAGGTGACGAGCCACTGCTGTTCACTGAGGTCAATCCGGACGCCATCGCCAAGGTCGTGTCCGACTGGACCGGCGTGCCGCTGGGCAAAGTCTTGCGTGATGCGGCAGGTGGCGTGCTGGCTCTGGCAGCCAACATCAAGACGCGCATTCGCGGGCAAGACACTGCGGTCGAGCAGATTGCGGAAATCCTCAAGGCCGCACAGTCGGGGCTGCGCGATCCACAACAGCCATTGGGGGTGTTCTTGCTGGTAGGCCCGTCGGGCGTTGGCAAGACCGAAACTGCGTTGGCGGTGGCCGAACACTTGTTCGGCGGTGAGCAAGCAATGATTTCAGTCAACATGAGCGAATATCAGGAAAAGCACACCGTCAGCCGCCTGGTGGGTTCGCCTGCTGGTTACGTTGGATTTGGCGAGGGCGGCATGCTGACGGAGGCGGTGCGCAAACGTCCGTATTCAGTGGTGCTGCTTGATGAAGTGGAAAAGGCGCACCTGGATGTGGTGAACATTTTCTACCAGGTCTTCGACAAAGGCAGTTTGTCTGACGGGGAAGGGCGGCAGATTGATTTCTCCAACACGGTGGTTCTGCTGACCAGCAACCTGGCTACCGAAGAAATCCAGAACCTGTGCGTCAACGGGCGTCCCGACCCCGACACACTGGCGGAAAAAATCCGGCCGACCTTGTCCCGTCATTTCAAGCCAGCACTGTTGGCGCGTATGACGATCGTGCCGTTCTTCACATTGGGTGGCGAGCAACTGGCTGGCATCGTACGGCTGAAACTGGGTCGACTCAGCGAACGCCTGTTGGCCGCATCGAAAGTGCGTCTGACTTTCGCTGACGAAGTCGCCGATGCCATTGCCGCTCGCTGCACGGAAGTGGAAAGCGGAGCGCGCAATATCGATTTCATCCTGCGCAAGAGCCTGACGCCGCGTCTGTCGGATGTACTGCTAGGGGCGATTGCCGATCAGCGCCCACTGGCCGAACTGCACGTTGGCGTGGACACCTGCGGCGAGTGGGTGATCAGCAGCGTCGCACTGGACGAGCGCAGCGATGCATCTTAACGATGAACATGTCAGCTCATTGTCGGTTTCCCGTTATCGCGGGCACCGCGGTCCCTGCATGGTCGTTACTGTCGGGGTGCTTTACGGTGCCGATCAAAACATCGTGCCCGCAAATGAAACGCAAGCCTGGCTGAACAAACGCTTTGGTAAACAGCCCTTTGACCGAGGCATGAAAAAAAGCCGGGGCACCTTTGCCGTTCAGGGAAGTGCTTACGCCGCGAACGTCACACAGCAAGACGGTATGGCAGTTCGGGTGCGGATGGGTGAGCTGGATAAAATCCTGCACGTCCATCCGCCCCGTCAGTGGCACAAGGGCTTGCTCGGTTGGAGTCCGCTACCGAGCGGTGTGCTGACTGTTCTGCCGCTTGAGTTAGGCCTGGCATACGGCGGGGCGGGCAGCCAAGACAACCCAGATGGGATCGGCTATGTACTCGACGCAGGTCAGGCTGACGGGTTGGCTTTGCCGCAGATCGAGAGTCCGGCGACGCCATTGCGTGCCCCAGGGGAGCGTGCACCGGTGGCGAGTTTTCTACCACTTGCGCCGCAATCAAGTGAGCGCCGCGCCTTTTTAGGGACTTGCGACGAGGCATGGAAAAAGCTGCGGGCGCCCTTTGTACCGATGGACACCGACCCACGCTGGTTCGACGAAGTGGCACAGGACCAATGTCAGCAGGGCTATTGGTCGGGCCATGAAAACTGGTTGGCGCAGGGCATGCACCCGACTCAAGCGCAGGTAGCGGGGCGCCTGCCCGGCTTGCGGTTGCGCTTGTTTGTCCAGCGGCACGCACTTGGCCCAACCGATGCGGGTGTCATTGAAGAGACGGCGCTTGATCTGGATACGGTCTGGCTGTTTCCGGATGAAGAGCGCCTGTTACTGCTGTATCGGGTTGAGGTCGATGTTGTGGATATCGACGGCGACGATCTGGCGGGATTGGCAGCTGTGTGCGAACGCCTCGGTGAAGAGGCCAGAACAGCTGAGCACTGGAAGGCTGAGTTGTGGCGGCAACGACCTGCCAAGGCATCGAGCGCATCGCCAACCCCGGAGCCGTTCGAGCCGGGCCCGCATGCCGCATCGCAAGCCTTAAGCGCGCAACTGCCGGCGTTGATGGCTGAAGTCAGTAAACAGCATGCCAGTTATGGCGTGGAGCTGGAAAAGCTAGGAGCACAGGCTGCCTCCACGCCTGCTGTGGACATGGACACGGGCCAGCTTAATTTCGTCACCTTGGTGGAACCCCTGAAGCAAAGGACGGATTGTGCTCATGCAAGCCTTGCTACTGAGCTTAACCCGTTGGCCGGGAAGCACGTTCCGCCCGCCGCCGCGCCGCTAGCCGATCAGACAGGAATTGAAGCGCTTGAGGCCGCTACGGCGCAGTGGCAGGCAGGTCTTGAACAACAGATGGCCGAGTTGAACCGTCTGCTGGAGGGCATGCCGCCTGATGTGTTGGCGCAATTGCACGCGCAGCAGCTTGCGGGTTCTTTGAGTCTCAATCAGTCAATGAGCGGTGCCGAATTGGCGGCCCTGCAAGCCTCGATGGAGGCCTCGAATGCTGATCTTGCGAAACATACGGCGCTGCTGGAAGCAGAACTCGCCCAATTGCAGAAAGACACCGCGGCACTCGATCCGGCTGTTTTTGCGCCGGTCCCTCCTGAGGTAAAGCCTGCCTGGACGCGGGAGTTGTTGCAAGCCGCCTGCGATGCCCGCCAGGCCCTGGACGGTGTACGGCTGGTGGCACTGGATCTGTCCGGGATGAATCTCATTGCAGTCAACCTGGGCAACTGCGTGTTGCAGGGTTGCAAGCTCAACGGCGCGGCCCTCGGCGGCAGCAATTTCAACGGCGCCCAACTGACTGACTGCGACCTCAGCGACGCCGATCTGGCCATGGCAGATTTTGCCAACACGATGCTGGAGCGTTGTGTGTTCCAACGTATCAAGGCCGCCCAGCTCAACCTGGCGGATGCCTACGTCGCCGACTGCGATTTCACGCAAGCCGATTTAAGCGCGAGCAAAGCAATGCGCGGAAGTTTTACCCAGTGCCGCTTCAACAAGGCGCTGATGCAAGCCGTTGATTGGAGCGGGGCGCGCTGGAGCGATTGCGATTTAAGCGGTGCCGGGCTGGCTGATAGCCAACTGGGCAAAACCCAGATGCGCGCTTGCCAGCTGGATGCAGTCAGCCTGCGCGCTGCCGACCTGCATCAGGCCGACTGGTCGGATGTTATCGGCAGTGACATCGATTTGAGCAACGCCCATTTGCAGAACTGGCGCGTGGAGCCGGGTTGCCAGCTTCCCGGAATACGGCTGGACGGTGCCGATCTGACGCAGGCCAGCTTGCAGGCCGCGAATCTCAGTCGCGCCAGCCTGCGTAATGCGTGCCTGGCCAGGGCGCTGGTGATGCGTTGCAACCTGAGCGACAGCGATGCCTACCGGGTCGATGCTCGTGGCGCGGACCTCAGCTCCAGTGACCTGAGCCGGGCGCAATGGGTCGGTGCCAATCTGTTCGAAGCCCGCTTGCGCAAGGTCAGGCTCGAGGGTGCCGACTTGAGCGGCAGCAACTTGCACGGCGTAAACAGCGAAGGAGCGCGAGGGCTTGGCGCGCGCCTTGAGGGCGCGTTGATGACACGTTGCCGATTAACCGAGGACTTGGCAAATGCTTGAGCCCGCCGGTTCTCTTCTTTTTGTCAGTGTTGTCCGTTGTGACGACGAGCAAGGATTTCAATATGCCCGCTAATGATTCGTCCCTGTGCAGTTTCACCTCTACTGCATTGCCAGTGGCCAGCGGCGACCCCACGTTTGTCGTACTCGACTGGCACGGTGAGGAAGGCATTTCGCGACCGTATCGTTTTGAAGTCCGCTTGGCCTGTGAACAGCAAGTGCTCTACGAGTGCATGCTGGGTGAAAGGGCAACGCTGATTTTGCGTGACGACGCGCAGGCTGCCGAGAGCAAATACCATGGCGTCGTGACTGAAGTAGAACAGCTGGAAAGTGACGAAACCTATCAGTATTACCGGGTGGTGCTCGAGCCAAAAATGGCGCTGCTGCGCCAGTGTCACTTTTCGGATGTGTGGCTGAAAACCTCATTGACCGCGTTGATCGCCGACATCATGAGTAACGTCGGCTTGCATGCCAAGCCCGCCCAGGACACGGTTGGTATCGACTACGATTACACCGTGGCATTTACCCAAAATGCAGCAGTCGGTGAAGCCGAGTTTATCTGCCAGTTTGAAGAAAGCAGTTTTGCTTTTCTTTCCCGCCGCCTTGAGCAGGCCGGCGTTTATTATTATTTCGAACAGGGCAAAGATCGCGAGTTGTTGGTGCTATGCAACGACATCGCCAGGCAGGGGCCATCAAGCCCCATCGCACTCACTTACTTCCCCATGAATGCGACCACCACGGCGGTCACTCAGGCAGTACTGCGCTCTTTCAAAAGGCGTGTGACTCATCCGGTCAAGCGTGTTGTTTTACAGGATTTCAATCCTAATATCGTCACTGGCATGGTCATGGTACAGGGCGACTCCAGAAGAGGCGCGTCGCCTGACAGTACCTACATTGCGTATGGTGAACACTTTGCCGATGTGGCAACGGGCGACCTGTTGGCCGGCCTGCGCGCACAAGCCCTGAGTTGCCGGGAAAGCGAGTTTCATGGGCGCGGCCGGGCCACGGAGTTGAGGGTCGGCGCAACGATGATGTTTTCCACCGCCTTGTTTGCCGGTGCAGATAATCTCACTAGCGAGCGCGTCGATGCGGTGGCCGGTCTCGCCGGTACTTATTTCATTATCGAAGTCAAACACCGTGGCAGCCAGCCGCTGCCCACCGGCGATACTTACCAGGCAGGTAACGGCGACAGTGAAACGCACTTTATAGCCCTGCCCAGTGATGTTCAGTACCGGGACAGCTGTAAAACGGCAAAGCCTTACATTGGTGCGCCTATCAGTGCATTTATTGATGCAGAAGATGCAGTCCTGACCGCTGAATCACGGCTTGCGGGTGATGTTGATGATCTGACTCAGGCCGCGAAGACCCTTAACACCTCGATACCTGAATTGAGCATTGCTAAAGCGGCTTCTGAGAAGGCCGATGCCGAGCTTGCCGTCGCAAGTGCCACCACGAAGCGTAAGCGTGACGAAGCAACAACCTATGAGCTGCGTTATGAACCCGGTGTAACGCCTCAACTCCATGCCAGCCACCTTGCCGAATATAAACGCGTGGCGGCGCAAGCCGCAGTGGCTGAAGCAACACTCAAGACTGCCGCCGATACAGCCAAAAGCGTTTACACGAAGGCGGGTGACACTCAGACAAACGCGCAGGCAAAAGAAACGTTGAGCTCGCAGACTATGCTCGCCGACTGGAAGTCAGCCAATACGCCTTATTTGAACAGTGAGGGTTGCTACAAAGTCAGGTTTCCGTTTGTTCGTGCAAGTAAAAGTGGAACGTTATGTTCTGCGTTTGTGCGCATGGCGTCCATGTCCAGCGGTGTTGAACACGGTATGAACCTGCCGCTATTACCGGGCACAGAAGTGTTGGTGTCGTTTTTGGGTGGCGATCCTGATCGGCCTATTATTATTGGCAGCGTGCCGAATGCGGTTAATAAAAATAAAGTCAACGAGACCAACAAAACCCAGAGCGGGCTGTCCAGCCCGTTGGGTCATTTCCTGGCCATGGACGATGTACCGACCGGTCCGCTGATGAAAATGGGCTCACCGGCGGGGCAATCATCGCTCACGTTCGGCCAGGGTGAGGTCAATGGTGTGAACTTGCGCACCGCGGATCACTTGCAGTTGTCTTCAAGTTCATTAAAACAACAGGTACCTGATATATACAGTTTGAGCATTGGCGCCGATGAGGTAACAGGCTCGAGCGCTACCGCGTTCTATGCAAAATCACCCGACGATTTCAAAGGGCTGGTCGATGCCAGCTCGCCGACAGGCATTGGTAAACGCCCCATACCCCCGGTCGCAACGATTGCTGACGAAATAGCGCTGACCACCAAGTGGGGCGGCACCCCTTGGACGATACCGACTACCGACTGGAACTCCAGCACCACAGCGTCAGACTCGAACCGGCCTGATATTTCCACCCGGCTTGGCAAGAGTCTTAGTCTGGTGGACCTCTGGAGCAGTGTCGGTTGGGGGATCGCCAATGCCGTTACTGGCTTTACTCCATTTGTAGGGGCGTCGCACTTTGGGCACGCCGATACCAAAGTGTCGGGCAAGGCACCATATTTGGTCGAGCTGAATACAGCTGCCACCCAAACCAGTGCCAATTTTGGTACACGCAAGGAAGTGCTTGACGATTTTCAGTCTGCGATCTATTACAGCTACAGTGGTGAAAAAGCCAATGTCAATATTGGTAAAGGTACCTACATTTACGATACGTATCGAAAAGAAGATGCAACCGCTATACAAATCAATACGACCAGCCACTCCGTAGACACCATTATCAGTGCAATGGATGCCACAGTGGTCGACGTGACGAGCGAATTCTACAGTGTGGCTGGAATTGTAAAAGCCAGTATTTCTGGCAATAAGCACAAAATCACCATGACTGAAAAAGGCATTGTTATCGAAGCCATCGGGGCGCCTATTCTGCTCAACGGTGATGTGGTTATTGGCGGTAGTTTGCTGGTCAAGGATGATTTGCTGGTTGAAGGTGATGCAGGTGTCAAGGCTGACATTGTTGTTGCCTCGTTGTACGCCACGAACGCTTCAATAAATGTATTGGAGTCTTTGACCTCAACTGACGGCAAAGCCGTGCTGACACTTGACCCTGACGCGCTCATGGAAAAGACCGTGGATACCTTTAACTTAAAATATGGCAGCCCCTTCGGGTTGGGTGTTCTCAGTCTCGACCGGCTCTTGGGTTATGGTGCTTTAGCCATGGAATATTCATTAAAGACTCAGCATGGGTTATTGCAGAACACCACAGGGCAGTTGGGTTCCACGATCAAGATGCCGAGCGTAGCGGCGACAAATCTTTACAAGTCTCAGTCGGCGATCAAAGGCTTAAGTCACAAAGTAGAGTCAGCGCGAAAAGCTTATGCTGCGGGCAAAAAACTATTCTCAAATACGTCTAATCCTCAGAAGAAAATTGCAGTCGACACCATTAAGTGGATGGACTGATGCGTACAGTCAATCGGCACGTTTTAGTGTTAAGTGGGGGGCTTTTCAATGGTCGGTAGTTCGTTGAGTGCAGATGCGCTACGCCTGTGCCTGAGCGAGTCGCAGCCTGTTCGAAATGTGCGGTTGGCCGGCGGCGATTACCGGGGCCTTGACCTGAGCCAGGCTCGTTTTGAGGACGTGGATGCCTGTGGCGCGCAGTTCGCTGGCGCCACTCTGACCAACAGTCATTGGCGCAATTGTCAGTTGAGCGACGCTGATTTCACTCACTGCGTGATTGATGGCGTCACGCTGACCGACTGCACGCTTGACCGGGCGAACCTTGCCGGCGCGCAAATCAGCGGGGGGCGTTGGTTACGCACGGGTGCAGCAGGGCTGACCTTGAGCCAGGCACGGCTGATTGGCGTGTCTTTTGTGGAGTCGACTTTCGACGCACTGACGCTGACAGGCGCAGCGGTCGAGCGCTGCCAGTGGGACACTTCGACTTTTCTACAGCTCGATGCGCATGCGGTTACCTGGAAGCAGGTCCGGTTGACCCAATGCCATTTTGAGTCGGCAGTTTTTTCCGCGGCCATTCTCGAGCAGTGCGCCTTCGATCAGTCGACGTTTGCGGCGGCTGACTTTAGCCGGTGCGTGGCGGACTCAACCTCCTTTTATCAATGCAGGGCCGACCGCATCACGTTTGCTGGCGCAAGCCTGCGTAAAGCCATTTTCAGTCAGGCAGCCCTGCCAAACGCCGACTTCGGTGGCGCGTGTCTTGAAAAAGCCAATTTCAATGATGCGGATGTCACCCGCAGCGTGTTTACCGGAGCTTCGCTGCGTTACGCCCAATGCCGTGCCTTGCAGGCTGCCAAGGCTTCTTTCGTTGCCGCCGACCTTACAAACGCGAATTTCGATGGGGCGCAGCTTGAAGGCTGTGACTGGCGCGAAGCCAATCGCGAATCCATTCGTCCCGAAGACAGCGAGCGCCTCGCGGCACAACGCTGGCAACCTACTTTATAGGCGCTCCCTTTATGCATGAAGCTCTGCAGTTTCTCGATCAACCCGCCACTGTGCGCCATGCGCGCATCAACGCCGTCGACGGTGAACGCTTTGGCGTGGTCAGCGCCGAGGGCCATCGTTATTGGCTGAAACCTGCGTTGGGCTGCCTCTTGCAACCGGCAGTAGGGGACTGCGTATTGATTTCCCTGTCGGGTGATCAGGGCTACATCCTCATGGTGCTCGAAAGAAGTCAGGCACTGGCCACTGAACTTCGTGTGCCCGGTGATTTGCAGCTGAACGTGGGTGCTGGCTCGCTGAGCATCAAGGCGCGCGATGGTGTCGTGCTCGACGCCGGTAGCGGGCTGATGGTCGATGCCGAAAACACCACTTTCACGGGCCGCAACGTTGAGCTGGATATCCGCTTGCTCGCAAGCAATGGCGGCCGCGCCGATAGCCATTGGCAGGAACGCAATGAGCACGCCGAGCGCCATTGCCAGCAGGCCACCCGGCACGACGCGCAATACGGCGACAGCCGCCGCCGGGTGCAAGGCCATGAAGACGCCCATGCAGGTTCGTTGCGTCAGCGTGTCGATGGCGACTGGAGTGTACGGGGCGAAACGCTGGACCTGTTCGCTGAAGTGGCAGTTGCCATTGATGCCAAACGCATCAAGCTGGGTTAAGGAGTGCACGATGTTCATGCTCAATAACGGCGGCGCCCAAGCGACTGCCTCGCAACCGGATACTTGTAAGACCACCACAGCTGCGGGCCCCGTCCCGCTGCCGTATCCCAATATCGCGGATTCCAGCATGGCCGACCCGGGCGGGCTGGTGAATGAGGTGCTGGTGGCCGCCATGCCAGCGATGAATCAGATGAGCAAAGTGACGCAGAGCAGCGGCGACGAGGCTGGCGATCAGGGTGGCCTCATCAGCGGCGTGAACGTGGGCGAAATGGCCTTCAGCAGTGGCAGCACAAAGGTCATGGTTGGCGGTAAACCTGCTGTCATGGTCAGCAGCCAGACGCTTCAGAACGGCACGCCCAGCAACACCATTGGCGTCTTTAACCTGGGCAGCCAAGAGACAGTCGAGGTGATGCAATGAGCCTTCGCAAGATATACATCGCACTGGCTTTCGCGCTGCTGAGCGCATGCAGCACTCAGGACCTCACCCCCGAGCAGAAAGCCCTCAACGACCTCAAGTGGGACTACGCCGAGAATGCCATCGAACTGACGTTTACCGCCGACAAAGACCTGAACCAGTACGACGGCCAGGCGCATAACCTGATGGTGGTGATTACCCAGTTTGACCAGATCAGTGCGTTTTCTGCCTACACCGGCAGTTCCCAGCAGTTAAGCAGCCTACTCCTGATGAATAGCGCACCGACCGGGATGATTGGCTTGACGCGCCTGTTCATTGAGCCGGGGCAAACCCGGCAGCTGAGTCTGCCGCGCCTGGAGGGCGCGAAAATGGTCGGCATTGCCGCAGGCTACGCCCACCTGGACCCGACACGCAGCGCCAAGCTGTATCAGATCGGTGTCGACGTTACCTCCACCGGCTGGTTCAGCAAAACCTGGACCGCAGCGCCACGACCTATTGCGATTGACCTGCTCGTCGGCCCGGACGCGCTTTTGCGCGGTAAGGAAAGCCGTCTCGCGATGCCCAAGCCCGTACAGCCACGCGAAGGCGAAGTGCGCCTGCCGGGTGCCACGGACTGACCTTTTGATTTGAGTCGTGCAGTCATCCTTTTTAATCTTTTGTGCGAACGCGAGCCCTATGAATATTGATCAGTTGTTGTATTGGCATCAGGGCTTGTTCCTCCAGCCTCAGCATTTTCAACAGAATGACGCCCGTATCGAGTACCGGCTGACGCGCACCACCGAACTCAATCATCCCTACCCGTGGGGCCTGATTTCATCGAAGATCAACGAGCCTGCCCTGGTTGCCAAGCAGTGCCTGCTGGATCAATTGTCGGTTCGCTTCCCCGAGGGCACGCTCGCCGAATATCCGGGCAATGCGGTGCTGGAGTCCCGCACGCTGGACCCAGGCGAGTTCAGTGGCGGGCGCACGTTGTATGTCGGTCTGCGTCGCTTGCTGCCGGGCGATGCCAACGCCCAGGTCTTCGAGACGCTGGCCGAGGGCGCGCGGGCCGAAGCGCGCTTCATCGTTGCAGCCGATCCCGAGGTGATCGGCGACCGGCTCGGCAACTCCCCGGAAGCCCGGGTTCGCGCCATGTCCTACGTACTGCGGCTGTTCTGGGAAGACGAGCTGGAGCATTTGAGCGCCTATGAGTTGATGCCGATTGCGCGTCTGGATCTGGACGGCGACCGCGTGCGGCCGATTCAGCGTTATGTGCCGCCTTCGGTGAATCTCGGCGCGTCACCGATGCTCATGCAAACGTTGCGCGAGGTTCGCGACGAATTGGTTGGCCGCGCGCGGCAACTCTCGGTGTACAAGCAGCCGGGCGAATCGCGACGCGGCGACGTCGACGGTGCCCAGATCAATCATCTGATGGCCTTGGCAGTACTCAATCGTTACGGCCCGCGATTGACCCACTTGCTGGAAACGCCGCAGGTTTCGCCGTGGGAGCTGTTCGGCACACTGCGTCAATTGGTGGGCGAGCTGAGCCTGTTTTCCGATGTCTGCGACATGCTCGGTGAAACCCCGGATGGACGGCAGTTGGTGCCGCCTTATAAACACGAGGACGCGGGTGTTGCGAGCATCGCACTGGTGGCGTTGATCGGTCAGCAACTCAATGAAATCAGCATCGGCTCGGAGTTACTGGTGCGCCTGCCTCTGAGTGAAGGATTGCACCAGGCCGAATTGCCGGATGCCTTTTTTGGGCCCCGTCATCGGTACTTCCTGGTGGCGCGCAGTGCGGTCGATCCGGTGTGGCTGGCCGAGAGCCTGCCGCTGGACGGCAAGCTGGGCGCTGTCAGTGCCATGGAAGGGCTAGTCAATCGCGCGTTGCCGGGTGTCGAGCTGATCTATCTGCAAGTGCCGCCCCAAGGTCTGCCCCGTGTGGCGGGCGCTTTGTATTTCCGCCTGGAAACACTCAGCGATGGCTGGGAAACGCTGCAGAGTGAGCGCCAGGCGGCGTTTTTCCTGCCTCAGCCACCGGCTGATTTGATTATTGATCTGGTAGTGGTGCGTACATGATGACTCTTCGCCTGGCGGACTGCTGGATGCCGATCTTCGAGGCCGCAAAAACCGGCATCGCCAACCCTGCGCAAAGTTGGGAGTCTTTATCGCCGCAGTTGATCGCCCAGCTCGACAGTGCCGCGAATCGAGCCCGGGAACTGCATTTTGCCGAGGCCGAAGTGCGCGAGGCGCTGTTTGCGATCGTGGCCTGGATCGATGAAACGGCCATGTCTCAAGAGTGGCTTGGTTCTGCGGGCTGGCGGCGGGCGCCTTTACAGCGCCATTACTTTTCTACCAGCCGTGCCGGCGTCGAGTTCTTTCAGCGGCTGGAAGCGCTGCCGGAAGCGGCAGCCGGTGCCCGGGAAGTCTTCGGCCTGGCCTTGTTGAGTGGCTTTGAAGGGCGCTACGCGACGCGCCCCGGTGGTGAGCTGGACCACTACCGCCGGTTATGCCTGGAGCGGATCATTCTCGATAACAAAATGGTGCCGCTGGATGCCACCAGTTACCTGTTCGAGCAGCCTCAGGAACATTTGTCCAAGCGCAAACGCATTGTTCGGCGTGGCCTGCCCGGAATTTCTCTGGCGCTGTTGGTGGGCGTCCCTCTGGTTATTTTGTCGGTGATGTACATCAGCCTGGACATATCCCTCGCTCGACACGTCAGTGCCATTCTGGAGGCCCACTGATGTTGAAGAAAATCGGGATTTTCCTGCTTGGGGTTCTGGCACTGGTGATTCTGGCCGTGGGGCTGTGGGCATTGGCGCTCTACGAAGACTGGCCGTTGTGGTATGTGCCCGTCATCTTCGTCGGCGTTATCGTGTTCGTCGTGATTGCGCGCTGGATTGGTCGCCGCTGGCATGCCTGGCGTTTGCGCGCCCGGATGAAAAGCGAGCTGCCGCAAAGCCGCCGCGAGGAAGCCCCCAATCTGGACCAGGACTGGAAAGCCGGCGTGCAGTTGTTGCGCGGCTCGCGCCTTGGTCGAATGGGGGCGCCGCTGTACGCGCTGCCCTGGTTCCTGATGCTGGGCGAAAGTGGTAGCGGTAAAAGCAGCCTGTTGCAGCACAGCGGACTGACGTCAGCGTTAAACCCTCATAATCGTGACGGGCAACCAGCGCCCACCGGAACACTTGATTGGTGGTTTCTGGAGCGCGGCGTGGTGCTTGATCCTGCCGGGCGTCTGGCCCAGGGCAGCAGTGACGCGGGCCCCGAGTGGCGGCGTTTGTTGTACTGGTTGCTGCGTTCGCGGCGTCGCGAACCCCTCAATGGCCTGCTGCTGGTGATTGATAGCACGCGGCTATTGAGCGGCTCCGACGAAAGCCTGGCCGAGCAGGGGCAGGACCTGCGGCGCCGCCTTGATGATCTGGTCAAGGTTTTCGGGGCACGGCTGCCCGTGTACTTCATCATCACGGGCGCTGAAGCTGTGCCTGGTTTAACTCAATGGGGCGCTGCGTTGACCCCGGCCCAGCGAGAGCAGCCGTTCGGCTTGCTGAGCAAGCAACGCGATAGCGCGGCAGCGAGTTTTCTTGACGAGATGTTCGGCGGTATTGGTCGACGCCTGTTCGACCTGCGCATCGAATTGGGCGTGCGCGGCCTGCCCGACGCCGATGCGTTCAGCCTGCCGGAGCGCATTGGTGCTTTGCGCCCACGGCTGGAAAAACTGCTGCTACCAGCCTTTGCAGCCAACCCTTATAGCGAACCACCTTTGCTTTGCGGGCTGTTTCTGACTGCTCAGGGGCAGGGCAGTGCCGCGCAGCATGAAGGCTGGTTCAGCCATGATTTGTTCGATCAGTTGCTGCCGTCGCAACGCTATGCATATCGTCCCATCGACAGTTGGCGGCGCTGGCGTCGCCTGCTCGTCCATGCTGCCGTCATTGCATGGCTGGCATTGTGTGTTGGCTTTGGTGCATTGATGATTTATGCCGATCGTCATACCGAGGCCGTGCTCGCCCAGGCGCTCAACGATCCACCTGCCGAGAATGACTTTGCCGGCGGCCTGGAAACCGATCTGGATGCCTTGCGCCGCTTTCGCCTGGCGTTGCTCAATCTGTCCAGGGAACAGCAGCAGGGCTGGCAAAGCCTGCTTCCGTTCTCGAGCAACATTGATGAGCTGATACAGCGGTATCGTGCCGACTACGTTGGGCTTTTCAGCCGTGAAATACGAACACCGGTGTTTGACGGGTTTATCTCGCAAAACCTCAACCACGCACTTAATACGGGTGATCCGCGCCTGATTGCGGCCTACGCAGAATTTCTGGTGCGGCGCATCAATCTACTGGACGCGCGTCTGAATAATCAGTCGATGGAGGGCTTGCCGGTACCAGGCAACGAACTGGGTATTCTCAACCAGACCTATGGCTCCAAAGAAAAGATCAGTGCAGGTCAGATGGCAACCCTTGGTGACAGCTATCGATACTGTCTGGAGTGGGACACCGACATCCCCTGGATGCAAGGGCAACGCGCAGGTTTGCTTGCGCAGCTGGACAGCATGAGGCTGGAGAATCGGCCATTGGATTGGTTAACGGCCTGGGCCGAGCAGCAAGGCAATCTGCCGCCAATTCTGCTCAGTGAATATTGGACCGATACGGATACCCCAAATCTCAGTATTTCCGGTGCCTATACATCTGAGGGCCATAGCGCAATTCTTGGCTTCATCGATGAGTTGGGTCGTGCCAGCCGTGATCAGGCGTTATGGAAAGACCGCAGGGTCAAGTTTCTTCAGCAGTACCGCAGCGATACTCAGGATGCCTGGTACGCGTTCATTAAAGGCAGCCTGCTGAGCGCGCAAACCCGCTTGAAAACCCGCAGCGACTGGCAACAGACCCTGAGTGTGGTCGGCACCGCCAAAGACCCGTTTATCCGCTTGCTGCATCGCAGCGCCGAGCGGTTTGCACTGATTCCATTGGAACACCGGGCACCCTGGGCAAGTCGCACGGTGGCAATGGATCGCTTGCTCAAACTGGCCGCCAATGATGACTTGCACACCGAGTCGGGTGCGTTGGGTAATTTCAAGGTGACCAATGCGCTGGGCGGTGATGTGCTCAAAGGCATGGTCAATGGTGGTTCCATCGAGAGTGGCGTCAATGGTCTGCGCGATGAATTGACTCAGGCCCGCGCGCTGGCCAGGTTCCAGCAATTGATGGCGGGTGTAGTGGCTGATTTACAGAAAAACGACGCACAAGCGTTCCAGGTTGCCCTTGATACCTGGGGCTTTGGTGCCGATCCTGCGGTCAAAGCGGCGCCGCTGTGGGAAGCCGACAGTATTCGTAAAGCGTTGATCCAGGCGTTGACGGGGCCGGACCCGCGCGAAGATGTGGTCTGGTCGTTGGTGACCGGACAACTGGACTTCTCCTTGCATTACGTTGCAGAAGTGGCTGCCTGTCGCCTGCAAAGTGACTGGAGCGGCCAGTTGCTCAGCCCCATTGAGGGGGTCCGCGATCCGGTCATGCTCAACGAACTGCTGTATGGCGAACGCGGTCAACTGCCGGCGTTCATGAATGGCCCGGTAAAAACCTTTGTGCAGCGTGACGTTCAGCGTTACAGCGGACGGGAGTCATTGGGTGTGCAGATTCCGCTGACTGGCGCCTTCTACGCTTATGTCAGCCGTATGCAGCACGCGCAGAACGATCTGGTCAGCGCTCAACGGCAAAGTCAGACCCAGCAGGCGACTGACCAACAAAGCAAGCAGGCGTTGGAGGCTGAGCAGAAAACCCTCGCAGCGCAGCGGGCGGAACTCAAGCAAAGCATTGCAACGCTGCAGGCCACCGCTGCGGTGGTGGAGTTATCTGCCTCGCCATCCCAGGTAAATATCAGCGCCCGCTCCTTGCCTCAGCAAACGCGTTTGACGCTGCAGTGCAGCGGCCGTTCTACAGTGCTTGATAACTTCAACTTCCCTACCAGCGCTAGTTTTGTCTGGGCGCCAGGGGCTTGTTCGGATGTTTCACTGGAGATCAGCTTTGCGAACTTCAAGCTCACTCGGCACTGGACGGGTGATCGGGCGTTCGTGGACTTTCTGCGTTTATTCAATGGTGGCCAACATACTTTCACCCCTGATGATTTTCCAAGCCAACGCAATCTTATGGGTAGTGAAAACCTGATCGGCATCCAATTGACTTATCGCCAGGAAGGCGAGCAGGTGTTGTTGAATAAGTACGCACAGGCAGACCAGTTGCAAATGCAGTTGGGTGTCATCGATGAGCGACTCAAAGCAATCAATGAGAAACTTATGGCAATGGAGGCTCAGGCAGCGGCCATGAATGTAAGCCTTTCAGCTCTTGGCTCAACGGCTCAGCAAGGCGTCGCCAACATCCAACCTCCAACTCAGATCGCCTGGTGCTGGACTCCGAAGCCGTTGGATGCAGGGCTGTTTGCTCCGGAGCAAGCAGCCCCTGGACCTAAGCTGCAACGACGCTAAATCGGCTGAGCGAAAAGGCTACAGCCACATCCAAGCCTGATGCTCGCTGGTGGGATGCTATTCCGACCACCATAACCCTGGTGGTCGGCTCGCTTGTCCATAAACGAATACGCAAAGACCCTCTTTCCCAAGGCTACGTAAAGCGCTTGCTGTCAGGCGCAGCACTATGAGTCCTGTTTGCGTCTGACGGGTCAAATCGTACGCAGATGGCAAGGTAAGTATGTCCCCACTTATAGCGACACGGCGGAGCTTAAAACCCTGTGTATGTTCACGTGCCAATGCGTTGGCTGCGTTATTATCGCTGCCCCAAACCCACTCTCCTGGATCAACATGCATACCCGTAACGAAAGCATGCCTATTCGTGTGGTTTTGGTAGAAGACGACGTCATCTTTCAACAGGCGTTGCGCGACACCCTTGCAGCGGCAACAGATATCGAGCTGGTAACCGTGGCCGGAAACTGCGCCGAAGGTCTGCTGGCCCTGGAGCAACCCTCTGCGGATGTTCTGCTGGTGGATCTGGGCTTGCCTGACGGGTCAGGCATCGACGTGATTCGCGCTGCACATGCGCGATGGCCGGATTGCAACATCATGGTCAGCACCGCGTTCGGTGATGAGTTGCATGTCATGCAGTCTCTGGAGGCCGGTGCGACCGGTTATTTGCTCAAGGACAGTACGCCTGCCAGCGTCGCTGCCGAAATCAGGAGCCTGCATCAGGGCGGCAGCCCCATTAGCCCGTTAATTGCCCGCCAGATACTCATGCGCTTTCGCGGGCAAGAAAAGCTGCCGCCGTCGGTACCGGTCGCTGCGGACAAACCCCGTGCGCTCCTGTCGGCAAGAGAACAGCAAGTGCTGCAATACATTACTAAGGGTTTTACGGCAGAAGAGATCGCAGGGCTGATGTCGGTTTCCCGGCACACTGTGCTGACATTCGTACGCCGGGTGTACAAGAAGCTGGAAGTCAGCTCCAAGACTCAGGCCATCTATGAGGCCCGTAGTCAGGGCTTGCTAGATGAATAGGCGTTGGATCGCCGCGCTATTGCTGACGTTCTGGCTACCGGGTATTGCTGGCCTGACCACTGCCCATGCGCAAACGGCACTGCATTTGACGGCAGGCGAGTTGTTGAGCACCCCAAGTCAGGGATTCTCTGCGCCCCCTTATGAAGTGGACGAACGACTGTTTTCGGGTCAGTGGCAACCCGTTGAGTTACCTCACGCATTACCCCGTGAGTTAGATCTGTCTGAAGACAGTCACGACTCGCATACAACTCCTACGATAGTGAGTTGGTATCGCCTGCATGTACCAGCGCAGGTCTCCACCAGTGATTTGCGCACGCTCTATCTACCGCGCTGGAAGACAGATGGGAAGTTGGCGGTCTACGCCGATGGCCGGTTGCTTTATATGTCCAGCGACAACGTGTACTGGAATGGCTGGAATATTCCTCTACTGATACCCCTGGAAGCCACCAGCAATGCCCACGTGCCCAAGGTCATCCTGCTGCGGATCGAACGACCACGCTTTTCCGGCGGCGGTATTTCTTCCGTCTGGGTCGAGGGTGGCGACAGTATGAACTGGCGTTATCGAGTCCGCTACATGATGCAGGTGGGCTTGCCTTATGCGGGCAGCACGGCGTTTCTAGCCATCGGGACGTTTTCTTTTTTTGTCTGGTGCTGGCTGCGTCGCGAAACCTCGTATCTGCTGTTTTTCTTCATTTCGGTCGCCTCGTTTATCCGCACACTTCATTACTATGTTGGGGAAAACAAACTGCCTATTTCCGAGGAGTGGTTCACCTGGCTAACGATCAACTCCTTGTTCTGGATGGTTGTAGTCACGCATTTATTCCTCAATTATCTTCATCGGCGACCTCAGCGCTGGCTAAACCTGACCGTTTACCTGACGACTTTTGGCGTCGGGGTTTTCACCCTGCCGGCCCTGTCGGGTTTACTCAATGCTTATGCCTTGGCACCGCTGACGTACCTGGTGGTGATAGTGGTCGGTTCAATGGTGGCCGGTGGCGGCCTGTATCAGTCCTGGCGTGTGCGCTCCCGGGATGGCCTGATTCTTAGCGGTTGGGCAGTGATCGGGATGCTTTTCGGTTGCCATGACTGGGCTCTGCAAAACAATTACTTGAGCATTGAAAACATCTACCTGGGACCTTACAGCAATATCGGTGCTTTCCTGATCTGTATGCACATCATGTTTCGCCGCTACATTCAGGCCAACGAAAGCGTCCTGCAACTTAATGAAAGCCTTACGTTTCGCCTGCAAGAGCGTGAAGACGAACTCGAACTTAGCCATCAGCGCCTGCGTGAGATTGAACATCGGCAGATACTCAGTTGTGAGCGCCAACGCCTCATGCAGGATATGCACGACGGCATGGGCTCGTCGCTGTTGGTCGCCTTACTGTCAGCAGAGAAGGGCGAGCTGGACTCAGCTATGCTCGCCGATGTCCTCAAAACATGCATTGATGACCTCAAGTTGACCATCGACTCCATGGAGCCTGTGGAAGCGGATCTGCTTCTGCTGCTGGCCACCTTGCGATTCCGCTTGACGCCTCGTCTGGAGAGCGCCGGGATAGCCCTGCGCTGGGACATCGAAAACGTTCCTGCGCTGGACTGGCTCGACCCGCGCAACGCCTTGCACATTCTGCGTATCCTGCAGGAAGCCTTTTCCAACATAATCAAGCACACCCAGGCCACGGTGATTTACGTCGCCACATCGTTCGACGACGAGCATGTCAGAGTGATTGTGACCGACAACGGGCAAGGGTTCCCGGCACAACCGATGTCGGGCCACAAAGGCAAAGGGCTGAGCAACCAGTTGAGTCGCGCCAATTCGATTGGTGCGCAGATTCAACTGGAATCCAGTGATAGCGGAACACGATTGACGCTGGTGATGCCTATTAAAGGCTTGAATCGTTAGAGCGACCACCCTTTCATTCCAACCGCCAACGCCACAGATATCGGCAAGGTGAACGCCGCCAGTAACGTCTGAATAGCGATGATGTTGGCGATCAGCGCGGCATCGCCGCCGAGTTGCCAGGCCATCACGCAGGATGAAGGCGCGCGGGGTAGTGACTGGACTTCTTCCTGCGGGTGTCGCGAGGCGTCGCACGCCAACTGTTGTTCCGCGGAGCTGGATTCTTGGATGGGATGGGATTATTTCGGAAAATTAAAAGCACGACTTGTGGCCAGCTTTTTGTATAGTGTATTTGTTGTCGGCCAATTAGTCGTACTTCTGGAAATTAGCTTTGATTGCGTTGATTATCAATCATGAACCTAGCCTATGACGACGGCGCTGATTCAGCAGCGGTGTAAGTTGGGAAAGACGTCATCGACTCGTTCGGCGTGTGCTTATAGTCTGAGGACAGCACCGGACTCTCGTAGAGCAGAACATCGCTGAAGCTCAAGTAAATACTCGCTTGTAAAAATCCAGCGTAAAACTTTGGAAGCTTTCAAGAAGTATGAAAAAGGAGGTGGGATGCTAGGGGGCGAGTATTCGAATTACTCCGTCCCGACCATATAATTTAATGATTTAGCCCAATCGGTAAAGGTTGGGCTTTTCATGTCCGAAAAAATCTCACATTTACGCCGCTATACGGATCAAGAAGGCCCGGCTGATCGTCGTCAGCCTGACTCACCGGCTGTCGAAAAACCTCCCGTTCAAGACTGTCGCGACACGTCTGGCCCGTGGCGCAAACAATTGCTTACATATAAACGACGAGTTAAACGCTACGTTTGTAACGTCCAGTGTTAGGTTACGGCGCTTGTTCGGGCTCCGAGATGCACAAAATCCACTTATGCCCATCAACTTCCCCAGTATTCCAGCCTTTGGTGTTTACCTTGCGCTGACCTGCCTCTTTGCGGCGGCGTGGTTCACCCACCCCGGCACTATCCACTCTTCCTTTGCCTTGATGAATCCGGTGATGGCGGTGGCAGGCCAGGTTGCCAAGCCCATCTACACCAGCCGCTTCGCCTCGTCCGGGCTGGTGGATTTCGTGCATTCCTCGGCGGTCACCGCCTTGCCGGACGGCAGCCTGATGACGGTCTGGTTTGCGGGCTCGCGCGAAGGTGCGGCTGACGTAGAGGTGCGTTCTGCGCGCTTTGACGCCGGCTCCGGCGAGTGGGGTGCCGAGCAGGTGCTGGCGACGCGGGATTCAACCCAGCGCGGTACGCAAAAGTACATTCGCAAGCTGGGCAATCCGGTGGTCGCACTGGCGCCGGACAACCGCCTTTGGCTGTTCTACGTGTCGGTGTCCATGGGCGGCTGGGCCGGCAGCGCCGTCAACGTAATGGTGTCGGACGACTTCGGTCGACAGTGGTCCGAACCGCGTCAGCTGATCACTTCGCCTTTCTTGAACATCAGCACGCTGGTGCGCTCGGCCCCGGTGTTTCATGCGGACGGTTCCATTGGCTTGCCGGTTTACCACGAGTTTCTGGGCAAGTTTGCTGAATACCTTTACCTCAGCGCCGACGGCGACGTGATCGACAAATTCCGTATCAGTCACGGCAATAACTCGCTGCAACCCACCGTGGTTCCGCTGGATGGACAGCGGGGCATCGCGCTGCTTCGTTACGCCGGCAACATCCACCACCGTGTGCTGGCAACGCGCACCGAAGACGCCGGGCAAACCTGGAGTGAGCCTTATCCGCTTGCCCCGTCCAATCCAAATTCTTCACTGGCGGCCATTGTCACGCCCGAGCACGGCCTGCTGGTCGCGCTCAACGACCTGCGAGACGGGCGTTTCAAGCTGAGCCTTTATGGCACCGACGCAAAAATGGCTGACTGGCGATCGCTACGCGACCTGGACAAATCCCCCGATCCCGAGGGCAATCCGTTTTCACCCGATGCCTACAAGGAAATCATCGGCGATCAGTTTCGAGGCTCCAGTGGCGCGCTGCGTCTGCCGCTGGAGGCAAAGTTCCTGAGCAATCTCGACACGCGGGTGTGCACCACGCGCGGGTGTGAATTTGAATATGAATATCCGTATTTCATCCGCAGCCCCGACGGGATGTATCACGTGGTTTATTCCTGGAACAACACCTTCATCAAGCACGTCACCTTCAACGATGCATGGCTGTCCGAGCGTATCAATTGATCAACCTGTGGCAGGCGCACGTCAGTTTCGCCATGCTCATCTTTCTGTTGCTGCCTTCGTTTGGCCTGAACAAGCTCCTGCGCGTTGTCCTGCTGTTCGCTCTGCTGGCATGCAGTTTTATAGTGCTGGACGGTTTGTCATTGGCAACTTATCTGCGCAGCTACATCGATGACCTTGCCACCACGTCAATGGTGTTGATGCTGTGGGGCTGTTTGCGCAGGTTGGATTTGCTGCCGCCCGCGCGTCGTTCTGTTACCGGTGTATTGATCCTCTTCGCCGCGATGGCGCTGGTGCTGTACCCGGCAACTCTGGGTTTGAGTTATCTGGACCCTTATCGTTTTGGCTACAGCCCACGCCCCATGCTCATGGTTTTTGCATTGCTCACGCTGGGCCTGTTTTACCTGCGCAACGGCTTGGCCGTGGTGATGCTCGCCAGTGCAACGCTAGCTTTCAGCGTCGGGATAAAGCCTTCGCAAAATTACTGGGACTACCTGGTTGACCCGCTGCTCGGTCTGTTTTGCTGCTCGGCATTGCTGCTGCGTGGCACGCGCTGGGCGTACAGCAACTTCAGACGCCGGCGCGGTTCGGCGCTTGCTGGCGAGTCAATTTGAGACTCACGACATTTTTTAACAGGGGAGCAGGAATGGGTTGGTTGCACGCGAGACGCTTGCATTATTGGCTAGGCGCAACAGCTCTAATATTTGCACTGTTCGCTGTGCTGAGGATGGTGTTCTTCTTTGGCTTTTCCGGTTTCGACGCCCGAGCCTTGAGTGACCAAAGTGCAGTCATGGAAACCCTGGGCATCGGCTTACGTTTCGACCTGCGCCTGGCCATTCTGGTCATGCTGCCGTTGGCGGTGCTGGCGTACATACCTCGCTGGAACCTGATCGGCAGCCGTGTGCTTCGCTGGCTGGCGCGAGGCTATTTGTGTGTAGTCCTGGGCGTCATCCTGCTGGTATACATCATCGACCTGGGTCATTACGCGTACCTGGGCGTGCGAATCAACGCCACCGTCCTGCGTTTTCTCGAAGATGCGCAGATTTCCCGCGACATGGTCTGGCAAACGTACCCGGTTATCTGGATTTCCCTGGGTTGGCTGCTGACAGTCGCGCTGACGACACTGGCCCTGGTGAGGTTCGAACGCATCACTCTAGACCGTCCCCGCAGGATCATTCATCCATTGTCCGCGACCTGGGGTGGTGTGGTGATGGTGGTCCTGGTGCTGGTGGGTATTCTGGGCCGCGTCGAAAACATGAACCTTGAAAATCCGGTGCCGCTGCGTTGGAGCGATGCGTTTTTCTCTGGCAACAACCAGATTGCTGCGCTGGGGCTGAATCCGGTGATATTCCTCTACGACACGATCAAGGTCGGCCAGTCTCGATACGACGAAGCACAGGTGCGCGAACACTACGCAGTGATGGCAAACTATCTGGGCGTCGACAAGCCGGATGCGCAGACGCTCGACTTCGTGCGGCATCAGGCGCCGCAACCTTACAAAGTAGCGGGCGCCCGGCCACCGAATGTGATGTTCGTGATGCTTGAGTCCTTGGGCACGAGCGCGGTCGGCGCGTACGGCAACCCGATCAACCCGACGCCGAACATTGACCGACTTGCCAGCCAAAGCTGGTTCTTCGAGCACTTTTACGTGCCGGTGACGGGCACCGCAAAAACCGTCTGGGCGAGCATTTCCGGTGTGCCGGACGTCACCCGTCAGGAGACGGCCACGCGTAACCCGCTCATTACCCGACAGCACACACTGATCAATGCCTTCACTGGCTACGAGAAGATCTACACCATTGGCGGCAATTCCGGCTGGGCGAACATGAATGCCCTGATCCGGCAAAGTATCGATGGCGTGCGTCTGTTTGAGGAGCGCGACTGGAAATCCCCGGTGGTGGATGTCTGGGGTATTTCAGATCTGGACCTGTTCAAGGAAACCGACCAGATTCTGCAAGCGCTGCCCAAGGACAAGCCGTTCTTTGCGTATGTGCAGACGGCTGGCAACCACCGTCCGTTCACGATTCCCAAAACCAACGACGGGTTTGAGGTCAAGCATCCGACCCTGGCTGAAGTGCAGGCGGCAGGATCTCGCAGTGTCGAGCAGTACAACGCCGTGCGCCTGCTGGATTTCAACATCGGGCGCTTGATGGAGATCGCCAAAAAAGGCGGTTATTACGAGAACACCATCTTTGTTTTGTTTGGCGACCACAACACGCGCATCGCGCAGATCCCGTTCCTGGCGCCGGCTTACGAGCAGCTGGGCCTGGAAAGCAACGCGGTGCCGATGATCATTCATGCGCCCGCTTTGCTTGGGGTACGCGATGTCAAGGAAGCGGTCGGTCTGGTGGATTTGCTGCCTACGGTTGCGGGCATGGCTGGCCTTGAGTTCCGCAACAGCGGCCTGGGCCGGGACATTCAGCAGCCCGCGCCTGAAGGTGAACGCGTGGTGCCGCTGGTCCTGCGTGAAGGGACCTTCCCGCTGATCGCCGGTGTCACGCAACACTACATGGTGCAAATGCAGCATGATGGCAGCTCGCCAACGTTGCACGACCTGGCGTCACCGACGCCGCTGGATGACGTCTCCGCGCAAAACCCGACAGAGTTCAAGCGCCTGTCCGAGCTGACGCGCGGCATGCACGAAGCTTCTCGGCTGATGCTGTACCAGAATGTGCGCAAGTGAGCTGTAGAGGTTGGTGGGCCTGAGGTTGCAGGCAAGCGCTTGCAGGCTCATCTCAGTGCTCACCCTCGGCAGGGTCAGGAAATGATTTCGTCGTGGCTGGATTCAGCAGCCAGTTTCAAACGGTCAGCTTTACTGACGTATTTAGACTTGCCTGCCGGTGCCAGTTTTGCACTGGCCTTTTTGGCATGAGCCTTCAATAGCTGCTGGATCTTTTTACGGCGATTCATATTTTCTACCCGGCTTGTAAGTTCCTGAATGATGCCAGCTTATCAATAGCGAACCAAACCCTTGGTGGCGCGCTCCCGACAATCGCAGCCGGGAGCACCTCCTATCTCAGAGTCTCAGAGGTCGGTCATCTTCAGCGCTGCCTCGGGGAGGCGTTCGCCCAGCACCTTGATCTTCGACACCTCTTCGCCAATCACACCAAGGTCCTGTGCCGTCAGTTGCAGGTCGATGGCGCCCAGGTTTTCCTCCAGACGGTGCAGTTTGGTGGTGCCGGGGATCGGGACGATCCAGGGTTTGCGGGCGAGCAGCCACGCCAGGGCAACCTGGGCTGGCGTTGCACCCTTGCGATTGGCGACGGACTTGAGAATTGCCACCAGCGCCATGTTGGCCCTGCGCGCCTCGGCGGAGAAACGCGGGACATGGTTGCGAAAATCCGTCGGGTCGAACCTGGTGTCCTCGTTGATCTTGCCGGTCAGAAAGCCGGCCCCAAGCGGACTGAACGGGACGAAGCCAATGCCCAGTTCTTCAAGCATGGGCAGCAATTCGAGCTCCGGCCCGCGCCAGAACAACGAATACTCGCTCGCGGCTCCACAACAGACTGAGTTTGCTTATGAATTGTGCTCAGTGTGCATGCACGGTTCAGGCGCTAATCGTAGGGTTACGGCGCTTGTAGTATGCCTCTGGAGAAGAGTCCTGAATCAACACCGGCTCGCCACTCATGATTGTTGATACGATGAGATCCCTTCGACGTCAGCCATTTTGAACAGGCGCTCAGCAGATGAACCCGAAACGCCAGGAAGACCTTCAACGTATCGCGTATCAGGAGCAGGTGCTGCGCTTTCGAGCGTTTGACAAGAGCACGGCGTGGGACCTGGGACAACGTTTGAAAATCGCCTGCGAGGAAGCAGGTGTGTTCACCACCATTGAAATCAGGCTCGGTCGGGAAACCGTCTTTTTCTACGCAATGCCAGGTACCGCTGCGGAAAATACCGACTGGGCACGACGCAAGAGAAACGTCGTGGAAATGATGGGCCGCAGTTCCTACGGCGTCGGTTTGTCAGCCGAGGAAGAGGGTGTCGCGCTGGAGGTGTCGATGGGGTTGCCGCCGCGTGACTATGCCAGCCATGGCGGCAGCTTCCCGTTGAAATTGACGGGTGGTGACTGCGTTGGTGTCGTCACGGTTTCCGGACTGCCGCAGCGAGAGGATCACATCCTGGTGGTGCAAGTCCTGGCGGCAATGTGCGGTGTCGAGCTGGCCGATGTGGCGTTGCAAGTCTAGCGCCACGGGTCTTTTGCAGGTCGGGCGTGCAAGTCGTGGGCTCAGTCAGGATTGCGGATCGGCCGGTGCTGCCGTGCTATTACGCAACGCCAACTCAAACGGCAGGACCACATGACGCTGGGCAAGCGATTTCTTCTCAATCAAGGCGATCAGCATCTCAACGGCTTTCTGGCCGAAGGCTTCGGCGGGTTGGGCGATGGTCGTCAGCGGCGGGTCGCAGTACGCAGCGAAGGGAATATCGTCGAACCCCACCAATGAAACATCCTCGGGAACCCGCAAGCCCTGTTTTTTGATTTGTTTCAGCGCGCCGATGGCCATCTCGTCGTTCTCGCAAAAGAGCGCGGTGGGGCGCTCGGGCAGTTTGAGCATCGCTGCCGCGCCGTCGAGACCGGCCTGCAAAGTGAAATCGCCGTGACAGATCAGAGTGGGATCGGAGGTGATTCCAGCCTGCTGCAATGCATCCTGATAGCCCGCCACTCGATCACGGGTCAACGGACTGCTTTTCGGGCCCTTGATCAGGCCAATACGACGATGGCCCAGGTCAATCAGATGTTCGGTCATTGCCCTGGCTGCGGCGCGGTTATCGAGGCTGATCGTCGGATGGCGGCCACCTTGAATTACCTCGCAGGCGTTGACGATGGGCGGCAACTCGGCGGTGGGGAAGGGGGCTGAAAAAGGGTCATAGGCGCGCAACTGGATCACGCCATCGGCTTGATGGGCGTAAACCAGCTCGGCGAATTCTCGTTCGATTTCCTCGCGGCCTTGAGTGTCGCACAGCAGCAGCCGATACCCGGCGGCTTGCGCAGCCTGTTGTGCGCCACTGATCACGCGGGCGAAAAACACATTGGCGATGGCCGGTACCAGAATCACCAGGTTGCCGGTTCGGCGCGAGCGAAATTGCACCGCCATCAGATTCGGTCGGTAACCGGCCTTTTCCACGGCAGCGTTGACCTTGTCCCGGGTATCGGGGAGCACGCGCTCAGGCGACTTCAGTGTTCTGGACACCGTAGCCACCGAAACGCCGGCAAGCCGGGCTACTTCACGGATATTGGACAAGACCACCTCGTTATCGAACAGCGCGGTCGGCGAGCTTACCGCAGGTCGGGCGTGCCCTGAAATGTCTGTGGATTTTAATCCGGGGTTTGACACCTCGTACAACCGGGACTAGATTTCCATCCATATGTAACCGGTTACATCTGGATCGTCTTCAAGCCGGAAACCGCCTCACACAGAGACACACAGAGAAGAATTTCGATGAACGTTGCAGTGCCAAAAATAAGAATCGGATTCGTCGGGGGAGGCGAGGGAGCCTTTATCGGCGGCGCCCACCGTCAGGCTGCCGGGCTCGACGGGCGTTTTGAGCTGGTCTGCGGCGCGTTCAGCCGCGATGCGCAAAACAATCAGAACACTGGCACGGCGCTCGGCTTGCCGGCTTCGCGCTGCTACAGCGACTGGCAGCACATGCTCGACGCCGAGCGTGCGTTGCCCGCCGAGCAGCGCATGGAACTGGTGGTGATCGTCACCCCCAATCATTTGCACGCGCCGGTGGCCAGCCGGGCGCTGAGTGCGGGTTTCCATGTGTTCAGCGAGAAACCCGCAGCGCTGAATCTGGCCGAATTGCTCGCCCTCAAAGAGGTGGTCGAGCGCAGCAACCGTCTCTACGGCCTGGCCCACACCTATCTGGGTTACCCGATGGTCTGGCAGGCGCGGGAGATGGTGCGCAGCGGCGTGATTGGCGCGGTGCGCAAGGTGATTGTCGAATATCCCCAAGGTTGGCTCAGCCAGGATGTGGCGGGGCAAGGCAACAAGCAGGCCGGTTGGCGTGATCAGCCCGAGCTGTCCGGGGCGGGCGGGTGCATTGGTGACATTGGCACTCACGCCTTTTCTCTGGCGGAGTTCGTCGCCGATCAACCTATTCAGCAACTCTGCGCCCTGTTGGGCGTGCACATCGCCGGGCGACAACTGGACGATGACGCCTCGATGTTGTTCAAGATGGCCGAGGGTGCCAGCGGCGTGCTGATTGCCAGCCAGGTCTGCGCAGGCGAAGAGAATCCGCTGAAAATCCGTGTTTATGGTGACAAGGGCGGACTGGAATGGCGTCAGGAAGAGCCCGCCAGCCTGATCCATCGCGCCCTCGATCAGCCAATGCGCGTGTTGCGTTCCGGTGTGGGCCAGCCTTGGTTGTGCGCAGCAGCAAGCCAGCGCATGCGCTTGCCCGCCGGGCACCCGGAAGGCTATCTCGAAGCCATGGCCAATCTGTACGGCGATCTTGCCAGCGCCATTCGCGGCGACGTCGTGGGTAACGATGCCCCCGGCGTCCCCGGAATCACGGTCGGTCTGCGTGGTATGGCCTTTATCGAGGCCGTCATCGCCAACCATCGCGGCGACGCGAAATGGACCGAACTGACGTGCACCCCATGACTCCGGAGACTTGCATGAACGACACTCCTCAAGCCTATAGCGGCATGCGCGGTCCGGGGATTTTCCTCGCGCAGTTCATGTCCGCAGAAGCGCCTTTCGATACCTTGGCCAACATTGCCCAATGGGCGGCAGCGCAAGGATACAAAGCCATCCAGCTGCCGACCCTCGGCAAGCAGTTCATCGACCTGAAACGCGCCGCCGAAAGCCAGGATTACTGCGACGAACTGAAATCGGTCTGCGCCCACGCGGGCGTGGAAATCAGTGAGTTGTCGACCCACTTGCAAGGTCAACTGGTGGCCGTGCATCCGGCGTTCGATCAGTTGTTCGATGACTTCGCACCGGTCCATTTGCGCGGTCAGCCCCAGGCACGAACCGAATGGGCCATCGAGCAGTTGAAGCTCGCCGCGCGTGCCAGTCAACGCCTGGGTTTAACAGCCCACGCGACATTTTCCGGCGCATTGCTCTGGCCCTATATCTACCCTTGGCCGCAGCGGCCGAGCGGGTTGGTCGAGCAAGGTTTTGCCGAGCTGGCCAAGCGCTGGCTGCCGATTCTTGACTGCTTCGAGGAGGCTGGCGTCGACCTGTGCTACGAGATCCATCCTGGCGAAGACCTGCACGACGGCGCCTCGTTCGAGCGTTTCCTGGAGGCGGTCGATCATCATCCACGCGCGGCCATCCTCTATGACCCGAGTCACCTGCTCCTGCAGCAAATGGACTACCTCGGCTTCATCGATCGCTACCACGAGCGAATCCGCATGTTCCACGTCAAGGACGCCGAGTTCCGGCCGGATGCTCGTTCGGGTGTCTATGGCGGTTATCAGGGCTGGGTCGAGCGGCCGGGACGCTTTCGTTCTCTGGGCGACGGCCAGATCGATTTCAAATCGATCTTCAGCAAACTGACCCGATACGACTTCACTGGCTGGGCCGTGCTGGAGTGGGAGTGTTGCCTGAAGGACTCCGCGCAGGGCGCAGCGGAAGGGGCGGCGTTCATCGAGAAACACATGATCAGCAAGACCCGAAAAGCCTTTGACGATTTCGCCCGCGTGTCATCCGACGAAGCTTTCAATCGACGATTGCTGGGGTTGCCCGACGCCTGAATAGCGCCTTATCTGGCTCTCTCTCCCCAAAAAAAACAATAAGAAGGTGACTGTTATGACCACGATGAACGCGCGATTGAGCGCAATGATGTTCCTGCAGTTCTTTATCTGGGGTGGATGGTTCGTCACCCTCGGTACATTCCTTGCCAGTAACCTGGGCGCCAGCGGCGGGCAGATCGGCATGGCGTTCTCCACACAGTCCTGGGGCGCGATCATCGCGCCTTTCGTGATTGGTCTGATCGCCGACCGTTTCTTCAATGCCGAGCGCATCCTCGCTGTGCTGCATCTGATCGGTGCCGTGTTGTTGTACCAGCTCTATCGAGCGCCGGACTTCAGCGCGTTTTATCCGTTTGTCCTGGCTTACATGATCATCTACATGCCGACCCTGGCGTTGGTGAATTCAGTGGCGTTCCGGCAGATGCGCGACCCGGCCCTTGAGTTTTCCCGCATACGCGTGTGGGGCACCATCGGTTGGATTGTGGCCGGCGTGGTGATCAGTTTTGTGTTTGCCTGGGACTCCCAGGCTGCGATTTCCTCCGGCGGGCTGCGCAATACCTTTTTGATGTCGGCGATTGCGTCTCTCGCGCTGGGTATCTACAGCTTCACATTGCCGAATACCGCACCACTGCCGCCTGAATCGGGCAGCGGTGGGCTCAAGCAAATGCTCGGGCTGGACGCCTTGGGCTTGCTGAAAGACCGCAGCTATCTGGTGTTCTTTATCGCCTCCATCCTGATCTGCATTCCGCTGGCGTTTTATTATCAGAACGCCAATCCGTTTCTGGCGGAAATCGGCGTGGCCAATCCCACCGCGAAAATGGCCATCGGTCAAGTCTCCGAAGTGCTGTTCATGCTGCTTTTGCCACTGTTCATTCAGCGTTTCGGCATCAAGATCGCGCTTTTGGTAGGGATGCTGGCGTGGGCCTTGCGCTACCTGTTGTTCGCTTACGGCAACAATGCTGATCTGGTGTTCATGCTGTTCACCGGCATCGCGCTGCACGGCATTTGCTACGACTTCTTCTTCGTTTCGGGCCAGATCTACACGGACGCCAAAGCCTCGGAGCGCTTCAGAAGTTCGGCTCAGGGCCTGATCACTCTGGCTACCTACGGGTTGGGCATGTTGATTGGCTTCTGGGTGGCAGGGAAGGTGACCGATCATTACGCCTTGGCGCCAGGCCATGACTGGAAGAACATCTGGTTATTTCCGGCAGGGTTTGCCTTGGCTATCTTTTTCTGTTTTTCGCTGGCGTTCCAGGGCCGGCAGCCGGTTGCGCAATCGACTCACTGACCACCTTGCCTTGACCGAGGCACCGTTGCCGCGCGAGTCTTCGGTGCGGGGCGGGATCGTTGCTGATCCCGGTGCCGCTACCGGGTGAGCACATCCCTGCAAGACACCCGATGCCTGATAATGCACCGTCGTTATCATTACGTCTCGAATTCGGACCCGTCTATGGATAAGTTGCTGGCGCTGAAAATGTTTGTCGAAACCGTGCGCTGTGGTGGTTATTCGTCAGCGGCGCGCAAGCTCGGCATCTCCACTTCGTCAGTGACGCGGCAGGTGGCGGCGCTGGAAAACGAGTTGGGCGCGAGCCTGCTTAACCGCACCACACGCAATACGAGCGTCACGGTAGCGGGGCAGAACTATTTCGAAAAAGCAGTGGCGATCCTCGACGCCATCGACGAAGCCGATGCCGTGGTTACCGACCGTGGTAGCGCAGTCCAGGGGCGTTTGCGGGTCAGCGTGCCGGTGGAATTCGGCCGGCGTATCATCGCTCCCCATCTGGGACGATTGCTTGATCGCCATCCTGGCCTGGAGATCAGCCTCTCGCTGAGCGACGAGGTCACTGACCTGCTCAGCGAGCAAATCGATGTGTCGGTACGTCTCGGTTCATCGGTCGTCAGTGATGACATCGTCAGTAAGCGTTTGGGTGATTTCCAGCGTTGGGTGGTGGCGAGCCCCGAATACCTGACGCGGACCGGGCTGCCCCGACACCCGCGTGACCTGTTGGAGCATCAGTGCCTGCGTTTCGATTACCGCGCCGGACACCAGAATTGGACGTTCCAGGGCCATGAGGAAGTCATTCGCGTGAATGTGCAGGGACGGCTGCAGAGCAACAATGCTGACATTCTGCGCGAGGCGGCGCTGGCCGGTGGCGGGGTGACTCTGTTGGCCGATTGGCTGGTGCGTGACGACGTTGGCAAAGGTCGGCTGACCCGCGTGCTGGAGCAATACGAGGTCAACCCTGGGAGTGCAAGTACCTGCATCAATGCGCTGTATCTGCCCAATCATCGCGGTTCCAGTCGCATCAATGTGTTTATAGAGTTTCTCAAGGAAATACTCGCCCCCTGAGCACGTCCTGTGCATTGGGAAGGACAGCGTTGGGCGCCGCGTGGCCAGTCGCCACGCCATCATTGGTAAAGCAGCTGGCCATATTTTCGCCGACGGCCCATCTTGATTTGACGAATAGATAGTTGTGCAATACAACTAACTGTACGTATCGTCTGAGGTATTTCCCGTGATCCATTCCCAATCGGGCCTGATCGACCAAATCCGTTCGGCCTCGCGTCTCATGGTGCGAGAGCTTGGCTTCATGCGTGCCACGCTGGCCGCGACGGGTTATCCGCCGTCGTCGGTGCACACAATAGTGGAGATCGGGAGTCGGGAAACGCTGACGGCGGGCGAGCTTGTTGAGCTTCTTGGCCTGGAAAAATCCAGCGTCAGCCGGATGGTCCGCAAGCTCATCGAGGGCGGCGAGATCGAAGAAATTCCACATGAGGATGATGCGCGCTCCAAGAAGCTGCGGCTCACTGAGCAGGGCAAAAAGACTTTGCGAGCCATTGATGCGTTCGCTACGAAACAGGTAGACGCGGCCGTGTCTCACTTGACCGAGGAGCAACAACAGACGGTGAGTGAGGGCATCGCCCACTATGCGGCCGCCCTGCACGCGCATCGGTGCGGTACCGAGCTGCCCCCGACGCAGTTGAGCATTGCCCGAGGTTACCGTTCTGGGGTAATCGGCCGCATCGTGCAGATGCATGCCGATTACTACGCAAGGCATTCCAGTTTTGGCCAGCCGTTCGAAAGTCTGGTCGCAGCGGATATGGCTGAACTGATGGGACGTTTGCACAATCCACGCAACGAGGTTTGGGTAGCTCTGGATGGCCAGCGAATTGTCGGTTCTATCGCTATCGACGGCGAAGGAGAGGGCGGCGAAGCGATTCTGCGCTGCTTCATTCTCGATGACTCAGCGCGAGGCAAGGGTGCAGGCAAGCGCTTGCTGGCTGAAGCGATGAAGTTCTGTGACGAGAGCGGCTTTTGTGCAACGAGACTCTGGACGTTCCAGGGCCTTGATGCCGCTCGCAAACTTTATGAAGACTTCGGTTTCAGGTTAGTGCAGGAGCAAGAGGGACAGCAATGGGGCGCGCGGGTCACGGAGCAGTGTTTTGTACGACCCGGTCCTGCGTCCTGACCTTTATCTTGATTGGCGTCAAACGCTTGGATCGGTGTGCTCTGTATCCTGCAGAGGAACTCAGGCGGTCAGGCGGTCAGGCGCACGCGCGAGTGGATTCCTCGCTGTGAGTGAATCGTGTTGCTGTATCGAGAGCGAAAATCCCATGCTCTATCCGCTGTTTCTCACCTTGCATCTGTTTGCCGCACTGATTTTCATCGGTACGGTGTTTTTCGAAGTCCTATTTCTGGAAAGCATCCGCAAACAGCTGCCGGCCAAGGTCATGCTGCTGGTCGAACAGGGCATCGGTCGTCGCGCCCGCGCCTTGATTCCATGGGTTCTGCTGGTGTTGTTCGGTGCCGGGCTGGGGATGGTCTGGCTGCGTTATTTGCCTGTCCTCGCGACACCAATGGCTTCATCGTTTGGCACATTGCTGATGGTGAAGATCGTCGTCGCGGTCAGCGTACTGCTGCATTTTCTGGTCGCCATGGCGCTGTTCAAAACTGGTCGGATGAAGGCTCGATTCCTGCATTTCATCCATGGCAGCCTGTTCTGCCATATGGTCGTCATCGTTCTGCTGGCCAAGGGTATGTTTTATCTGACCTGGTGAGCGGATTTTCCCGCAGGTCCGTTGCGTAACCAGCACTTTGCTCATGCTTGATACAAGTCAAGGAGCACAAGGCGCCAAACCCCGACACTGGTGGTCCGCAGCCTGTCTCGGAGACCCGTCATGCTCAATTTATTTCACGATCCCAGCGGGCTTGACGCTCGGTGTGAGCAAAGCGTGCTCGATCCCAACGGCCATGTCGACACTGAAAAATTCCACGCAGGTATCGGCTCTCTGGATTTGCTGCGTGCCCTGCGCGTCAGCCGCAAGCGGGGCCGCCCGCTGTCACTGAATGTGCAGCTGCCTGCCAACCTGAAATCATTCTCTTGTTCTTCGCGCGATAGCTCCGGCGAGCACGGTGGTATCGAACGCTATCTGCAGTGTCTGGAACATGAAATCAACCTCGTCAGTTGTCACCTCAGGTCGGAACAGCTGGTCGAGCAGTTTCATCTCGGGGGCCGCACACCGGCTACTGCACACCTGCGGCGGCTGATGAGCCACCTTCGTCGCCGCTTCAATTTTCTCGGCCATGAGTCTGGTGACTACAGCATCGAAGTGGACCTGCACCATACCGATTGGTCGACCATGGGCGTGCTGCGTGACCTGGGCTTCAATCAGGTCAGCATCGGCGTTCCGGACATCGGCGTTGACAGTGAGATGTCGGGGGCTTGCTACCAGAATCCGGCGCCAATCCATTCGCTGGTCGATGCCGCTCGCACTTTTGGCTACCGCTCCATCAATGTCGATCTGGGCTATGGCCATGCCTGGCAGACACCGGAAAGTTTTGCGCTGAAACTGACAACCATCATCGAACTGGAGCCGGACCGGCTGCTGGTATTTGATTATGCCGAGCCACCCCATCGCTATCGGCCAATGGCCGGAGACAAACTCCGGGCGGCGTGCAGCCAGGAAGATAAAGGCGCCATGCGCCTCATCTGTTTTACCCAGTTGATCGGTGCTGGTTATCACCACATCGGCCTGGGGCAGTTTGTCCGGCACGATGACGATCTGGCGATTGCTCAGGAGCGCGGCCGATTGCGTCGCAATTATGAGGGATTTACCCGTCACGGGTATTGCGACCATATCGGCTTGGGTTTGGGCGCTATCAGTCAGATCGACAATTTATATACGCAAAATACCGACGATCTGCAGCGCTATCAGCAGCAACTGGACAGGGATCAATTGCCAACCAGTCGCGGCTGGCGCTGCGAGGCATGAACCCGATGCAAGTGGATTGATCATGACAACTTCATTTAATTTCAATCGCGCCCTGGTCGAAAAGTATGACCGTCCGGGGCCGCGCTATACCTCTTACCCGACTGCGCCGCAGTTTCATCAGGCGTTTGCTGTCGATGACTATCAATGTGCCGCCTCCGACAGCAACCTGGTGGCGGTGCCCAAGTCCCTGTCGGTCTATATCCACATCCCGTTCTGCAAGAGCCTTTGTTACTACTGCGCCTGCAACAAGATCATTACCCAGAAAACCCACCGCGCCGTCGAATACCTGACTTACCTCAAGCGGGAAATCGTCATGCAGGCCGCCCTGTTCGACCGTTCGCGCAAACTCACGCAACTGCACCTGGGCGGTGGCACGCCGACCTATCTGACCAGCGAACAGCTGGCTGACCTGATGGATTGCCTGCACCAGGCATTTGACATGGATGACAGCGATGACCATGAGTTTTCCATCGAAGTCGACCCTCGCACCATCAGCGCTGAGCAGATTCAGTCGTTGCGCCAGCTGGGCTTCAATCGCCTGAGCTTTGGCGTGCAAGACTTTGACCCGGACGTGCAGGCCGCGGTCAATCGCCAGCAAAGCGAAGAGCAGATTTACGCGCTGGTCGCTGCGGCGCGCCAGGCGCGATTCAAATCGATCAGCGTCGATCTTATCTACGGTCTGCCCTTGCAGACCGTGAGCAGTTTCGATGTCACCCTCGGCAAGATCATCGCGTTGCGTCCGGACCGGATTGCGGCCTACAGCTACGCCCATTTGCCGGAGCTGGTGCGCGCGCAGCGGCTGATTCGTCCGGCCGACATGCCGCCGCCGGAGCGCAAGCTGGAGTTGCTTGAACTGACCATCCGCCGTCTGACCGAGGCCGGTTATGTCTATATCGGCATGGACCACTTCGCCTTGCCGGACGATGAGCTGGCGTTGGCCCGGGCCAATGGCACGTTGCAGCGCAATTTCCAGGGTTATTCAACCCATGCCGATTGCGATCTGATCGGTCTCGGTGTGTCGTCGATCGGCAAGGTCGGCGACAGCTACAGCCAGAGCGTCAAGGAGCTTTCACAGTATTACGCCCGGCTCGATCAAGGCTTGCTGCCGGTGCATCGGGGTTATCGATTGAGCGCCGATGATCAGCTGCGCCGTGAAGTGATCAGCGATCTGATGTGCCATGGCCGAATCGATTTCGACAAATTTGAAGCGCTGCATGACTTCTGCTTTACCGAGTATTTTGCCGATGCCCTGGCGCAACTGGATGAGCATGTTCGCGATGGATTGCTGCAGATTCACGACGACTCGCTGGTGCTGTTGCCCCACGGGCATCTGATGATGCGCAGCGCGGCGATGGCCTTTGACGCCTATCTGGGCGGCGAGCAGAAAGGCCGGTTTTCACGCACCGTTTGAAGTGGCGAGGCGCTCTGTCGCAAGGATTTTATCGAGTTGATTTCAATCAAGGGCAGGCTGCGCAACGCACCCTAACATGAGCGCAAGACCCTGGAAATCAGCGAATTCATGACAATCCATCAGCCTTCGATACATGGCAACCGACGCGCCTGGAGCGTCCGGCTGATGGTGATAACCCAACGACAACGTCGACCGTCTGCTGTGGCTCTACCCGCAGGTGCGACTGTTGATGAATAGCCCCGGGATCGAATTGCTGCGCGGCGTGCAACGGGCCTTTCCGGTAGTGAAATCGCCGGGCGTACTGGACAGCCATCCGCTGATGAAATCCACCCTCCAAACCCTGACCACCCGCTGCTGACGGGCCTGGAAACCCTGCGCCATTTCGCGCGACTCAAAGGGGCAGCGCCCGCTCAGGTGGACGTGCTGCTGGAAGAAGTTGGCTTGACCGGTGCGGCGCATCGCCGGGTCAAGACTTACTCCAAGGGCATGCGCCAACGCCTGGGACTGGCGCAAGCCTTGCTCGGCGAACCGCGCCTGTTGTTGCTCGACGAGCCGACGGTCGGCCTTGATCCCATCGCCACCCAAGACCTCTATCGGTTGCTCGATCGTCTGCGCAGCCAGGGCAGCAGCATCATTCTCTGTTCCCACGTACTGCCGGGGGTCGAGGCGCACATCAACCGCGCGGCGATTCTGACCCAGGGGCGCCTTTTGGCGCTGGGCAGTCTGCGCAACCTGCGGGAGGAAGCCGGGTTGCCGACGCTGATTCGCGCTAACGGGCTCAAGCGCGCCGGGCCGTTGCAGGAATCCTGGAACGACGCCGGGTACGTCACCCAGCGCTGGGGTGCGGAAGGTCTTGAGGTGGCCGCGCTCAATGGCAGCAAGCTTGACCTGTTGCGCCAACTGCTCAATGAAGACGACCCGGCTGACGTGGAAATAACCCCACCGTCCCTGGAAGACATCTACCGCTACTACATGGGGCGGGCGGGTGCGACCCCCAACGGAGAGATCGTATGAACCCGATCTGGAACATGGCCCGCAAGGAGTTCAGCGACGGCATGCGCAACCGCTGGTTGTTGGCGATCAGCATGCTGTTCGCGATATTGGCCACCGGTATCGCTTGGCTGGGGGCCGCGGCGTCCGGTCAACTGGGATTTACCTCGGTGCCTGCCACCATCGCCAGTCTGGCCAGTCTGGCGACTTTCCTGATGCCGCTGATTGCCTTGCTGTTGGCCTATGACGCCATTGTCGGCGAAGACGAAAGCGGCACCTTGCTGCTGTTATTGACCTATCTGCTCGGGCGCGGGCACATCCTGCTCGGCAAATTTATTGGCCACGGGTTGATCCTCGCACTGGCGACGCTGATCGGATTCGGCTGCGCAATGCTGGCCATCGCCCTGCTGGTGGAGGACGTTGAGCTGAACCTGCTGCTCTGGGCGTTTGGACGATTCATGTTGTCGTCGACGCTACTGGGGTGGGGCTTTCTTGGACTGGCCTATGCGTTAAGCAGCGTGTCTGCCGAGAAATCCACGGCGGCCGGGCTCGCGTTGGGCGTGTGGTTTTTCTTCGTGCTGGTGTTCGACCTGGCACTGCTGGCATTGCTGGTGCTCAGCGAAGGGCAGTTCAACCCGAAAGTGCTGCCCTGGTTATTGCTGCTCAATCCTGCCGACATCTATCGCTTGATCAATCTCTCCGGTTTCACAAACGGCACCAATGCCGCAGGCGTGCTGACTCTGGGCAGCGATCTGCCGGTGCCCGGCGCAATGCTCTGGTTATGCCTGATGGTGTGGGTTGCCGTGCCGTTGGGCTCGGCCTGGCTGCTGTTCCGCCGCCGGGTGACATGAATTCACACTTTGGTTTTGGAGCATCTGATGATCAACACTCTATTTTCGACGACGGCACGTGCGGTGGCTGGCTTGATGATCTGTGTGCTGCTGGCGGCCTGTGACGAGCCCGCTAAAGCCAGCTACAGCGACGCTGCCGTGGCGTTTCATCCCAGTGATGAGTGTCATGTCTGCGGCATGATCATCGACGGCTTCCCCGGGCCCAAGGGCGAAGTGGTCGAGCGTTCCGGGGTCAAGAAATTCTGCTCCATGGCGGAGATGATCGGTTGGTGGTTGCAGCCGGAGAATCATCCTGGCGATGCCAGGCTGTATGTTCACGACATGGGCCGCAGTTCATGGAACGCTCCAACTGATTCTCATCTGATCAATGCCAGGGATGCTTTCTATGTGGTCGGCACTCGACTCAAGGGGGCCATGGGCGTGGTGCTGGCTTCGTTCTCCAGTCAGCAGGCTGCCGAGACACTTGCTGCCGAACAAGGCGGCCGTGTGCTGCGGTTCAGCGAGATTGATCAACCCAGGCAAACAATCCGAGCACCGCGAGCGGGTGCACTTCACTGAAAGCGCGGCGCTGGCCGGGCGCCAATGAGTCGAATGCTTCGGGTCGTGGGCATGGTGCCCCTGACCACTATCGACTATCCGGGACAGCTCGCCTGTGTGCTGTTTTGCCAGGGTTGCGCCTGGCGTTGTCGTTACTGCCATAACCCGCAGTTGATCCCGCCGCGCGGCGCGGATGAAGTGGAGTGGCGCCAGGTCCTGGGCTTTTTGCAGCGTCGGCAGGGCCTGCTGGATGCGGTGGTCTTCAGCGGCGGTGAGCCGACCCTGCAAGACAGCTTGTCCGACGCCATGGCCGAAGTGCGGGCGATGGGTTTTCGCATTGGTCTGCACAGTGCCGGGATCAAGCCGTCGGCGTTCGCCAAGGCACTGAGCGCAACATGATGATTGCCAGCGCCACGGAGGAACAGGCATTGGTCGCGCGTGAGGTGGATCGCAACCTGATGGGTATTCGCAACTTGTCTGAACAGGTCTTGCTGGGGGCGCGACATACGCAAACCGCCGGCCTCGATCTGGCGCAGATGGCTGGGGCGCTGCACCAGACAGTGGCGCGCTTCAAGGTCTAGTTCAGCCTGAGCAGGGCCGGATGGGTGGTTGGATCAGGGCGTTGAGGGACTCAGGCCCAACCCCAGAATTGCAACCACCATCCCACTCCGATCAGACCGTTGGCGAGCAACAGGCAAACGCCACCAGACAGGCGCCGAGCCAGGCCAATGCCTTCGCGGTCCAGGCGTTTGCAGCCCAACAGCAGGCTCCAACCCATCGCGGCCATCAACAGACAAGCGCGGGCTGGCTGGACCCACTCCAGCAACAGACCTTCATAGCGCAGCAATTTCACTGTCGTGGCCGACAGCCCGAGAAATAATCCTGCACCACCCAGGGGTGTGAGCGTCAACGCCAGAGGCCAATACAGTGCAGGGTCCTTCGCCAGTCGCGCCGTCACTTGCAGGAGGATCAGCAGCGTGGTGCCGAGGAGCATCGAACTCAGGCTCAGATAAACGACAATGCTGAAACCGTCCAGCCAGCTGAAGCTGTCGTTGAGCAGCGGGTAATGGGTGAGTAACCACCACGGCGCGTCATCCTGCAACGCCCAGAGCTGATCGTGTTCCACCAGCCATTGGGCGAGGGTTTGTTTGAGGGTGATGAACCAGGGGCTGACGGTCCACTGAAACGCACCCATGGCCAGGCCGATCACGCCAAACAGCAGCAACCGGGCATCCCAGCGGGACAGCGTCTGCGCCGTCGCGTGAAGAATCTCCTGGTTGCTGGAACGAGCGATCAGTTGGACCGCGCCGCGTTGTCCGCTGCAGCGGCCGCAGGCATGGCAATCACTGGAGCCCCGCAGGCGACGGATATCCAGGAGCGGCGCGCAATTGGGCGGCGGCAGGCGTGGCGCGGCATTTTCGATCCAGCGCTGCTCATCGACCTGAAAATGCACAGGTGCCAGTCGGGCGAGCAGGGCGAAGACCCCGCTGACCGGGCACAGGTAACGGCACCAGACCCGTTTGCCCCGGGCAAACAGCAGGCCGATGCCGACCGCCGCGACGGTCGAACCGCCAAGAATCAACAACGCTGCCTGCGGGTAGTCATAAACGCTGATCAACTGGCCATAGAGGGTGGTCAGGCAGAACGCCAGGGTTGGCCAGCCGCCCCAGCGCAACCAGCGCGGCACCCCCAGACCTTTACCGTACTGGCTGGCCCATTCACTCAGGGAACCTTCCGGGCAGAGAACGCCGCACCAGAGCCGCCCGAACAACACCATCGACAGCAGCACGAACGGCCACCAGAGCCCCCAGAACAAAAACTGCGCGAACACGGTCAGGTTGTCGAGCATCCGCGCCTGGCTGTCGGGTAGCGGCAACAGGGCGGGGATCACCAACAGCAGCGCATAAAAACCTACGACGACCCACTGTACGGCGCGAATGAGGCGCGCGTGGCGGCGCATGCCGTCCCCCACGCGCTGCAGCCATCGATTGCGCCAGCTCAGGTCGGGCATGGCAGGTTTTCCGCAGTCCGTTGCCGTAGCCAGCCGCCGACGACCAGCCAGTAACCGACCCACACCAGCAAGGTCATGCCACTGGGGGTTGCCCGATAACCGGCAAAACCGGCAAGAAAACTGCCCAATCCATGGCTGTCGCTCAACAGAGCGCTGCTGTCCCAAAGCGCCTCGCCAACGAGGCTATAAACCCACTCCGGCACATCGAGCGCCAATAGTTGGCCGTTGATGCGCTCGCTGCCGCTGACCAGCAGTGCCGCGCCAAGCATCAGCAGGATGATTTCGCTGATTGCAAAGAAGCGCTGCCAGGAAATGAAGCGGCGACTGCTGTGTAACAGGCCGATGGTGAGCGCCGACAGCACCAGTCCGAATGCGCCACCGACGGCGAACAAGGCCAGCTCCGGGCCTCGCAAACGCGCGCCGGCACCGTAGAGAAATACCACGGTCTCGCTGCCTTCGCGGCTGACGGCGAGCATCGCCAACACTAACAGCCCAAGGCCGCCGCGCCGGGCCAGATGGCTATCGGCGTGGCGTCGCAAGTCATGTTTGAGCGTGCGCCCGTGGTGATGCATCCAGCCCACCATTTGCACCATCAGCAGACTGGCAATCAGCGCCAGTGCGGCCTGGAACCATTCACTGGCCGAGCCGCTCATGGCCTCACCGGCAAACAGAATCAGCACCGCGAGCAGGCCTGAGAGCAGCAAACCCAGCATCACACCGCCCCACAGGAACTTGACCAGCCGATTGCCTTGGCCTTGCTGGCTGGCCCAGGCCTGGAGAATGCCGATCACCAGCAGCGCCTCGACGCTTTCGCGCCAGACGATGAACATTGATTGATTCATGGAAACTCCGTGCGTGGACGGGTTATTTGGCGAGGATGCCGCCCTCGGGCAGTTGCGGATTGAACTCGTCGAAAAAGGGATAGTGACCGGGCCTCAGCGGGTGAATGACGACGAAGGTGGTGACGCCCGGCGACAGTACTTTTTCAACCCGCAGCGGTGTGCTCTCGAACTCGGCCGGCCCTTGACCATCGTTTTTCAGGACGATCTTGAAACGCTGCCCGGCCGGTACCTCCAGCAAGGCGGGAGTGAAGTGGCCATCGCGCAGGATCAGTTCGTAGGTCGGTAGCTCGGCATGGGCGGTCAACGGCGCAACGGCTCCGGCGAGCATCAGCCAGGCAAGAGGCAGGCGCTTCATTCAATAGCCGCCTTTTTTACCAATCCCGGCGTAGATGAATTCGTAGTGCAATTCGCAGCGTTCGAACCAGGGCGCTACACCGGTTTCCTTATCGGTATGACGTCCGAGGGAGCCGTGACCGGCGGGTGGCAGGACGGTGAAGGTCAGTTGATATTTGCCCGGCCCCAGCAACTTCACGTTGTCGCCATAGTGCGGGCCGTCATTGGCGACCATCGCATGGAAGTCGCCCTTGAGTTCGTCCGGGTCGCCGGCTTTTTTCAAGTTGAACGAGACATTGAGGTAAGGCACGAAACTGCCTTCCTGAAAGCCCTGCCGATTGTCGGCGGTGGCCCGAATGTCGGCCTCCAGATGGACATCCGAATCGGCCGTGGCCCGCATCATGCCAGCCGGCGCCATCTCGATCGGTTGCAGATACACCGCCCCGACTTCCAGCCCCTGACACAGCTGTGGTTCTCCAATCGGGTATTCCTTTGCGTGAGCCAAAGGTGCAAGCAGGAGCAGGGCGAGTGAGAGGTGGGTACGCATGATGTCTTCCTGAGCACTGACGAGTAGGAACCCGAGTCTAGGAAGTTTTTCTGCGAATAATAATGATTGTTATCAAGTTTCGTGTGATTAAACCGCTGGCTCGTCACGCTGGCGAAATCGTTGGGCGCGTTCGACGCTGTGGGTCATCTGTGCAGCCGCGTGAACGGTCAACGGATGTTGGGTAAAACCGGGTCTGGGGGAAATGTAGTCGGCCATTTCCCGGGCCACGGCGAGCTGGCGTTCCGAACCTTCGGCCAGCAGCGCGATGACCAGGTTTTCCAGGGCAATGACCCGGACACGCAAGTGAACCAGTTCGGCGTGGGTCAACGCGGGCGGGGCGGTGAACGCCTCGCCATCGATGGACTGTGCGGCGTTTTGATCGTCCCATGTCGACAGGGGTGGATGGTCGGGTGTCTCAGCATTTTGGAAAGGATTTTTATTGAGCATGAGCGACGTCTCCAAGTCTGATCAGCAGTTGCAAGCTTAGCCCCAGGATCGCGATGGGGCGAGGGCAGCTGCTCGATGTCGATATCTTGATATCCATCAAGGATAACGTTGCACCCAGGCTGTAAGTTGGGAGTACGCCTCTCGATGAACGGAGAACGGCATGGCCAAGAACTTCCCCGCCAACCCCTCGCACCCCGAACGGATCTGTTGGGGATGCGACCAGTATTGTCCGGCCAAATCCCTCGCCTGCGGCAATGGCTCCGACCGGACGATGCATCCGGCCGAGCTGTTCGGCGAAGATTGGGACGTACCCGGCGACTGGGGCCTGGACAAGCTCATCGTCACAGACAAAGCGCCGGATAAAGGTGTGTAGTGGGTTGGCATCACCCTGCAGTGACACTTCAAGGGCTCGTCGTCCTGATGCGCCTGACCGTTGCGTGACCGGTATTTAAATCCCGAGTCCAAACCTGAAGTTGCCAAACTTCCAGTCTGGCGAACTTTTCTGGTAGCAGCCTGGCTGGTTGGCCGGTGTTGCGTCGCAGGATATCTTCCCGACTTTGCTTGAACCCTGGCCTTCGCCGGTGCCGCGTTCGCTGTATACAGCGCAGCCACCCAGCATCGGCAACGCTAATGCCAGGGCAAGTATCAGATGCTTCATATGTCTTTCCTTAAACATAAATGGGTTCGGCCATTAAAACATATCTGATTACCTGCACCCGGCACTGCCGGGTGGTTTCAGCGCAGCAATCCACGCTGCGCGAGATTTCTCATCAATGCGCCGACCCCAAACGTCCAGGGCGGTGCCTGATGGCTGCCGGTCACGCGGTTGTGCAGGGCGCCCAGTGACGCGGATGAAATGCTCACCAGATCGCCTTCCTTGTGAGTAAAGCCCTGGCCTGGCAGGTCGCGATCATCGGTGGGGGCGAAGAGTGTGCCGAGAAACAGCACGAAGCCGTCCGGGTATTGGTGGTTGGCATTGAGTGTCTGCGCGGCGAGATCTGCCGGATCACGGCTGATCTGACTCATGGAACTACTGCCGTTGAGCACGTAGTCGTCATTGCCTTCGACCCGCAGGGCCACTTCACAGCGCCGCACATCGTCAAGGCTGAAATGTTCGTCGAACAGGCGAATGAACGGCCCCAATGCGCAGGAAGCGTTGTTGTCCTTGGCCTTGCTCAGCAGTAACGCGCTGCGGCCTTCGACGTCGCGCAGGTTGACGTCGTTCCCCAGGGTCGCACCGTGAATACGGCCTCGGCTATCCACGGCCAGCACCACTTCCGGTTCCGGGTTGTTCCAGCTCGACTCGGGATGAATCCCGATGGCGCTGCCGCTGCCCACGGCGGCCAGGAGCGGCGCCTTGGTGAAGATTTCCGCGTCAGGGCCGATGCCGACTTCCAGGTACTGCGACCACATTTTTTGCTCAATCAATACCTGTTTCAGGCGCAAGGCTTCCGGGGAGCCGGGGCGCAAGTCACGCAGGTTGTCGCCGATCACGTTCTGCACCAGGCCACGGATTTGCTCGGCACGCTGCGCGTCGCCGCCGGCTTTCTCCTCGATGACCCGTTCGATCATGCTGGCGGCGAAGGTAACACCGGCGGCCTTGATGACTTGCAGGTCCGCCGGTGCCAGCAGGCTGGGCTTCGCCGGATCGCGCAGCTCGCCGCTGTTGGCCAGCAACGCTTCTATTGTGCCCAGCGAGGTGCCAATGGCGTCGCGTACCGCCTGCAGCGGGGCTTCGTTGTCCAGCAGCTGGCTCAGGGTCGGGAAGCGTGCGGTGCAGTCGATGACTTCACCGTCACGCAGCACCACCACGGCCGGACCGCCAAGTTCGCCCGGCAGCCACACGCGACCGACCAGCGTCGCGCGTTGCCAATCGTCGGGCAGGGTATTTCCAATCGTCAATTGCAGCGCTTGCATAAGGCTGATCCTTGGGTTCAGTGGGAATGGCGCGGGGTGCCGTTTTCCGGGATAACGCGCCAGTACAGAGTGGCCGGTTCCAGACAGCCGCCCGTGGACAGCTGGCCGACCAGTTGCCGGTAGAGTTCCTGCCATGGGGTTTGCGAAGGGGCGAGGGCGGGCAGCGGTTCCTGGCGACGGACGTCCAGTTCGGCGTCGTCCACCAGTAGATTGACGCTGCGCGCATTGAGGTCGACGCGTAGCCGGTCACCGGTGCGCAGCAGCGACAGGCCGCCACCCACGGCGGATTCCGGGGACATGTTGAGAATCGACGGGCTGGCTGAAGTGCCGCTCTGGCGACCGTCGCCCAGGCACGGCAGCGAGTCGATACAGGCCTTGATCAGCGCGGACGGCGGCGCCATGTTCACCACTTCGGCGCTGCCGGGATAACCAACGGTGCCGCAGCCGCGAATCACCAGGATGCAGCGCTCATCGATGTCCAGAGTCGGGTCGTTGATCCGTGCCTGATAGTCTTCAGGCCCTTCGAACACGATGGCCCGCGCTTCGAAGCAGTTGGGTTGCAACGGGTCGCTGAGGTAGGTGCTGCGGAACGCTTCGCCCACCACCGACATCTTCATGATGGCGCTGTCGAAAAAATTGCCGCTCAGGACGATGAAACCAGCGCGGTGCTTGAGCGGGTCTTCCCAGGTACGAATGACGTCGCGGTCGCCAGTCACGGCATCTGCAACGATCTCGCCCATGGTTCTGCCACTCACCGATTGGCAATCACGGTGCAGTCGGCCGACCTTGTCCAGTTCATGCATCACGGCGGGTACGCCGCCCGCGCGGTGGAAGCCTTCACCGAGATATTCGCCAGCAGGCATGCAATTGACCAACAGCGGCACGTCTTCTCCGACCCGCTGCCAGTCTTCCAGTGACAGGTCGATGCCGCTGTGGCGGGCGATGGCGATCAGGTGCGGTGGGCAGTTGGTGGAAGCGCCCAACGCGGAGGCGACGGCGATGGCGTTCTCGAACGCCGCGTGGGTCATGATCTGTGACGGACGCACGTCTTCGCGAACCAGATCGACAATGCGCAGACCTGTGGCATAGGCCATCTGCCCGCGCTCGCGGTAGGGCGCAGGAATGCTCGCGCAGCCCGGTAACGACATCCCGAGCGCTTCGGCCAGGGCGTTCATCGACAGGGCCGTGCCCATGGTGTTGCAGTGGCCAACCGAGGGTGACGACGCGGTAGTCAGGGTCATGAAGCCCTCGTAGTCGATTTCGCCCGCGCTGAGCAGATTGCGCGCATGCCACAGCACGGTGCCTGAACCGATGCGCTGGCCCTTGTGCCAGCCGTCGAGCATCGGCCCGCCGGACAGCACGATTGACGGCAGATCGGTGGTCGCCGCGGCCATCAGGCAGGCTGGCGTGGTTTTGTCACAACCGGTGGTGAGCACCACGCCATCCAGCGGATAGCCGTGCAGCACCTCCACCAGTCCCAGATAAGCGAGGTTGCGGTCCAGTGCGGCGGTGGGGCGACGCGACTGCTCGGCAATCGGGTGCACGGGGAATTCCATCGGGATGCCGCCCGCGTCGCGAATGCCGTCCTTGACCCGTTTGGCCAGTTCGATGTGATGGCGGTTGCAGGGTGTCAGGTCGCTGCCGGTTTGGGCGATGCCGATGATCGGCCGCCCCGATTGCAGCTCGGCGCGAGTCAGGCCCTGGTTCATGTAGCGTTCCACGTACAGCGCGGTGAGATCGGCGTGAGCCGGATCGTCAAACCACTGCTGACTGCGCAGGCGGCGTAGGGTTGGATCGGTCATGGCAGGCTCCAGCAAGTTATTCAGGCAATGGGTTGTGGCGGCGTAGCTGACGGATCAGTCCGGCATGGTCAAGTTCGCCGTCACCGGCCTCGACCATGGCCTGGAACAGTCCGTCGACCAGATTGGCCACGGGCAGCGTCAGGCCCAGGGTTCGGGCCTGGGCGAGGGCGGTGTGAGTGTCCTTGAGTTGCCATTTGGCAGCGCCGCCGGGGGTGAAATCGTTGTCGAGCATGCGTTGGCCATGCTGACGCCAGATCGGCGAGTCGACGAAACCGCCGAGCAGCGCTTGATGGACTTTCGCCGGGTCGGCCCCGCCACGCTCAGCCAGCAACAGCCCTTCGGCGACGGTGGCGATGGTGCTGGCGACGATCAATTGGTTGACCAGTTTGGACAGCTGACCAGTCCCGGCCGGGCCGACATGCACCGCACGACCCATGACGTCCAGTACCGCGCGGCCCTGTTCGAATGCCGCTGCGTCACCGCCGACCATGATTGCCAGGCTGGCTTCACGGGCGCCGCGTTCGCCGCCGGACACCGGTGCGTCGAGGTAGCGCAGCCCTTGTGCAGCACACAAGCGGGCGTGTTCGACGGCGGTTTCGACAGGGATCGAACTCATCACGATCACCAGCGCACCTTCGGCCAGCGCCAGCGCGGCGCCGCCTTCGCCAAACAGAATCTGGTCACAGGTCGGGCCATCGCTGAGCATGCAGACCAGCACCTGTGCGCCGTCTGCTGCCTGCGCGGCAGTCTCGAAAATGCTTGCGCCGTGGGCCGCGAGTTCCGCAGCCTTGGCAGCCGAGCGGTTCCAGATCTGTACCGGATAACCGGCCTGCAGCAGGTTGCTGACCATGGGTTTGCCCATGATGCCGGTGCCGATGAAGGCCACGGTTTGCCGGGTCATGCCTTGTCTCCCAAGGCGTCAGTGGGGGCGCTTTTCGTATCAATCAGCGGCGCCGGATTGCGCGGCATCAACACCATGCCCAGGCCTCCGGCGCCGACCAGCGCGGCAATGATCAAGAAGCCCGGCGTGTAGCTGCCGGTCACGTTGAACAGGAACCCGGTCAGGTAAGGACCGGTGAAACCGCTGAGGTTACCGATGGAGTTGATCAAGCCAATCCCGGCTGCGGCGCCGACGCCGGTCAGCACTTGCCCGGGCACGGCCCAGAACACGTTGATTGCGCTGTACACGCCCATGGCCAGCAGGATGAAGCCGATGACGATGATCCACGGTTGATTGATCAACAGCGCCAGGGCAATGGAGGCAGCGGCGAGCATCGCAGCGCCGCCCGCGTGCCAGTGACGTTCCTGCAAGCGGTCGGAGCGGCGGCTCCACCAGATCATCGCCACCGCAGCGACGGCATACGGGACGGCGGTGATCAGGCCGTTCTGCATCAGGCCGATCTCCAACCCGAACGAGGCGCGGAACGACGCCAGCACGGTCGGCAGGAAGAAGTTCATGGCGTTGGAGCCCGAGGTGATGCCGAAGTACACCAGCGCCAGCATCCACACCTGACGACTGCCCAGTGCCTTGCGAATCATCTGGCCCTTGGTTGGTTGCACGCCGACCACCAGAGGTTTGTTGCGCTCTTCCTGATCGAGGGTCTTGATCAACCAGTTACGCTGTTCGGCGGTCAGCCAATGGGCATCGGCAGGGCGGTCAGTGAGGTAGAAAAAGCACACCACACCGAGGATCAGTGCCGGCACGGCTTCGACGATGTACATCAAGCGCCAGCCGACAAAACCCCAGGTATCACCCAGTTGCATCAGGCCCACCGACAGCGGCGCGCCGACGATTTGCGCAATGGGTACGCCCAGGTAAAACGAGGCGATCATCCGCGCTCGGTAGCGCGCTGGGAACCACAGCGACAGCAGGTAAATCACGCCGGGAAAAAAGCCCGCTTCGGCGATGCCGAGCAGTACGCGCAAGGTGATGAAATGTCCGGCGGTCTGTAGAAAACCCATGGCCCCGGCAATAATCCCCCAGGTGACCATGATCCGCGCGATCCACACCCGCGCGCCGTAGCGGTGCAGCAAAATATTGCTCGGCACTTCGAACATGAAGTAGCCGAGGAAGAAAATCCCCGCGCCCAGCCCGTAAATGGTCTGGCTGATGCCGATGTCCTCGTTCATGCGTAACGCCGCGAAGCCGACGTTGTTACGGTCCAGGAAGGCTACGACGAACAGGAGGATAAGAAACGGAATCAAGCGCCGGGTCACGCGCTTGATGGTCTGTTTTTCGATGTCCGAGACATCGGGATGTGGTGTGATCATGTCGCACAGCCTCATTATTTTTGTTGTTATCGATAGGAGAAGCGTGAGTCGTCAGTCACCGCTAGCCAGCGGCGGTGTCCTCGATATGGGCGCGGATGATGGCGTCGAAGTCAGCGTCGGCGTTAAAGCCCAAGGCGCGTGCGCGGGGTGCATCGACCTTGCTGGGCCAGCCTTCGACGATGCGCTGAATGGTGGCGTCCGGTTCCCAGCGAATCAGCTTGACCACCTCGGCACCGGCCACTCGCTGCAGGGCCGCAACCATGTCGGCGACGGTGGTGGTCACGCCGGGCAGGGGAATGATGCGTTCATCGCCCAAGGTCTCGGGTGACAGCAGCATGGCGTGCAACATCGCCTCGATGACCCGGCGTGGCGAGGTGAGATAAACCTGAGTGTCCGGTCGCACCGGGCAGACGGCGGTTTGCCCCACCAGCGGCTCGCGAATGATCGAACTGAAGAAGGTCGAGGCTGCCTTGTTCGGCTTGCCGGGACGCACGGCGACAGTGGGCAGGCGCAATACGCGCCCGTCGACAAAGCCCTTGCGGGCATAATCGGCGACCAACAACTCGCCCACCGCTTTTTGCATGCCATAAGACGATTTCGGCGTCAGCACCGTGTCGTCGTTGACGACCTCCGGCAGCTTGCCGCCGAATACCGCAAAGCCGCTGGCGTAGACCAATCGTGGCGTATTGCCCTGTTTACGCAGGGTTTCCAGGAGCGTCATCAGACCGTGCAGATTGACCTGCATGCCCAGATCGAAATCAGCCTCGGCAGCCGAACTGACCACCGCTGCCAGATGCCACACCAGATCCACACCATCGGTGACCCGCGCCACCACATCGGGGTCGGCAATGTCGCCGGTGATCAGTTCGATGCGTGGGTCGTTGGGCAAGTGTTCGCCGGCAAAGGCGTCGAACAGCACGATGCGCTCAATGACCTGTGGAGCCTGACCTTCGAACGTCAGGCTGTGCAGGGCCAGCAAACGCTCGGCCAGTTGTTTGCCAATAAAACCCGTGCCGCCGGTGATGAGGATCCGCATGTGTCACTCCTTTTTTTATTGTTGAATGAAAAACACCTAACCATTTCGTTGGAGCGAGGCTTGCCCGCGAATCAGGCGCGTAGGTGAGCCAGACACACCGCGTTATCGTTCTTCGCGGGCAAGCCTCGCTCCAACAGAACAGGGTCGGTCAGTCAGCCTGCACCGTGCGTTGGCGCTGTTCGCCGAGACCGGCGATGCCCAGGCGCATTTCCTGGCCCGCGCGCAGGAACACCGGCTCGGGTTTCACGCCCAGACCCACGCCCGGTGGCGTGCCGGTGGAAATGATGTCACCGGGCTGCAATGACATGCAGCGGCTGAGGTAGGCAATCAGCGCAGGAATCTGGAACACCAGCGTGCGGGTGTTGCCGTTCTGGTAACGATGCCCGTCGACTTCCAGCCAGAGATCGAGTTGATGCGGGTCGGTGATCTCATCGCGGGTCACCAGCCATGGGCCGATAGGGCCGAAGGTGTCGAAACCCTTGCCTTTGTCCCAGGTGCCGCCGCGCTCAAGCTGCCATTCGCGCTCGGACACGTCGTTGATGACGCAATAGCCCGCCACGTGTTCCATGGCGTTGCTCTCGTCGATGTAGCGACCGCCCTTGCCGATCACCACACCCAACTCGACTTCCCAGTCGGTCTTGGTCGAGCCACGCGGGATCTGCACGTCATCGTTCGGGCCGTTGATGGCGCTGGTCCATTTATTGAAAATCACCGGTTCGTCGGGCACCGGCATGTTCGATTCTGCCGCGTGATCGGCGTAGTTGAGGCCGATGCAGATGAACTTGCCCACCTGGCCGACGCAAGCGCCGATGCGTGGCGAGCCACTTACCAAAGGCAGGCTTGCCACGTCGAGCTTGCTCAGCGCTTCCAGGCTGGCAGGTTCCAGAGCCTGGCCGGTCAAATCAGCAATGTGAGCCGACAAATCGCGAATCTGTCCTTGAGCGTCCAGCAGGCCGGGTTTTTCCTGGCCTTTCTCGCCATAGCGTAGCAGTTTCATAGAGGATTCCTGAATGGATGAAAAAAGGATCAGACGCTCATGCCGCCATCGATGACATGCACGCCGCCGGTAGTGTAGGCACTGGCGTCGCTGGCGAGATACAGGGCCAGGCGGGCGATTTCTTCGGCCGTGCCGATGCGGCCCATGGGTTGGCGATCAACAAAAGCCTGATAGACCTCCGCTTCCGAACGCCCTTGGGCGCGCGCCTGTTCAGCAATACGTTGGCGCAGGGAAGGCGAGTCGACCGTGCCGGGGCAGATGGCGTTGCAGCGAATGCCTTTGCTGACGTAATCGGTGGCCACTGATTTGGTCAGGCCGATCACTGCGGCTTTGCTGGCGGTGTAGGCGAAACGGTTGGGTACGCCTTTCACGCTGGAAGCCACCGAGGCCATGTTGACGATGCTGCCACCACCCGCCGCAAGCATGCCGGGCAGGAACGCGCGAATCATCCGGTACATGGCGGTAACGTTGAGGTCGAAGGAGAACTGCCAGGCCTGTTCGTCGCAATCGAGCAACGCACCGCTGTGCACGTAGCCGGCACAGTTGAACAACACGTCCAGCGTGCCCACCTGTTGGGCGATGGCGTCGATGGCCGAGGGCTGGGTCACGTCCAGTTGCAACACCTGGATGCCGGGGATGTCCTGCAACGCTTCAATGTGCAGGTCGGTGGCGATCACCTGGGCGCCAGCCTCCTGGAAAGCCAGGACCGAAGCACGGCCGATGCCTTGTGCCGCAGCGGTAATCAAAACGCGTTTATTGGCGAGGTTCATGGTGGATGTCCATTGTTGTTATTAAATACGCCGGACATAACCCTAGGGCGACTTGCCGATAATCTCCAATGAGATATTCTCAAGGCTTAATAACCGGAGGTTATCGAATGGCTGACGTCGGCTTCAAACAGTTGTGTAACTGGCTGCGGTTTCGCCATCTGGTGTTGATTGACACGCTCGCCCGTACGCAGAACATGCACGCCACCGCGCAAGCGATGAATATCAGCCAGCCGGCGGTCAGCAAAATGCTCCGTGAGGTCGAAAAACAGCTGGGTTTTGACGTGTTCCAGCGTCTGCCGCGCAGCATGTCGCCCACCGATCTGGGTAGCCATGTTGCCCGTTATGCGCAGATTGCCCTTAACGATGCCGAGCATTTCGTGGGCCAGGTCAATCATCTGCGTCAGGGTGGGCACGGTTTGCTGAAGATCGGCACCATCTTTGCGCCCACTTCCGTGGCGCTGCCGGCGGCGATTGTCGGCATCAAGCAACGCTGGCCATTGCTGAGCCTGGACGTGCTGGAAGGCACCAGCGCCAATTTGCTGAGCATGCTCGAACACAAGCAACTGGATCTGGTCATTGCCCGGTTCACGCTGGACAGCCATCGCAAACTGTTTGACTTTCAGGCCCTGGCGCCCGAGCCGCTGTGCCTGGTCACCGGCAGCCAGCATCCGTTGGCCGGCGCGCGGGAATTGCCATTGGCCGAACTCGGCAGCTGGCCGTGGATCGTTTATCCGGCTGGCACACCGATGCGCGCGCGACTGGAACGAGCTTTCGCCGAAGCAGGCATGCAGACGCCGGAAAACACCGTGGAGACCAGCTCGATGCAGACCACGCTGCAACTCCTGCAAACCGCACCGATGGTGGCGATGCTCGCTGAATCCATGGTCGGGCCGGACATGCAGGCCGGCCGCCTGACCCGCCTGGCGCTGCCGTTCCCTTTGGTGCTGGCGGATTACGGGATCATTACCCGGCGCAACGAGACGCCCGGCTGGTCTGCCCAGGCCTTCATCGAAGAGCTGCTGGCGGGCGCAGATGCCCTGCGCAGCGCACGCCAGACACCTTGATAACCGTTGGTTATCGTTTGATTGAATCTCGTCATTGGGCAGCTGGCAATCGGCCTACTAGAGTGACCGACGCTCCACCTCGACGGTAGGGGCGTCAACCGCTCAGCAGAGGCGCGCATGAGAACAATAAAAAGCTACAAGACGCTGACCATTCTGTTCCTGTTTCTGATTGGCGTAGTCAATTATCTGGACCGCAGTGCGCTGTCAATCGCCAATACCTCCATCCAGAAAGACCTGGCCATCAGCCCGATGCAGATGGGCATCATGCTGTCGGCCTTTTCCGTCGCCTACGCGTTCTCGCAGTTGCCCCTTGGCGCCTTGATCGATCGTCTGGGCAGCAAGCTGGCGCTGGGTGGCTCGCTGATTGTCTGGTCGATTGCCCAGGCGGCGTTCGGCCTGTTCAGCAGTTATGGACATCTGGTGGGTTTGCGGGTGTTGCTGGGGATTGGCGAAGCGCCGGTGTTTCCGTCTGCGGCCAAAGCGCTGTCGGAGTGGTTCGACACCAAGGAACGCGGCACGGCGACCGGCTGGGTCTGGTCCTCGACCTGCATCGGGCCGTGTCTTGCACCGCCGTTGCTGACGTTGTTCATGGTCCATCTGGGCTGGCGGGGCATGTTTGTGCTTACCGGCATCATCGGTCTGATACTGGCCGCCTGCTGGTTTGCCTTCTACAAGAGCAAGGCGCAGTACATGGCCGAGACAGGGCGCGCCGAGCCTGTGCCCGCGCAAGTCAAGCAAAGTACCGGGCCGAAAGTGCGCTGGACCGCGTTGTTCAAGGACCGCAACACCTGGGGCGCTTTTCTCGGCTTCATGGGCGTGATCTACATGATCTGGCTCAACCTGACCTGGTTGCCCGGTTACTTCGAACGCGAGCACGGCCTGGACCTGTACCGCACCGCCTGGGTGGTATCGCTGGCGTATCTGTTCGGCGCGTTGGGCACCATCGTTGCCGGCAAGGTATGCGACAAGCTGGTTGCCCGGGGCATGAAAGTGCTCGCCAGCCGCAAGCTGATGGTGATCATGGGTTTGCTCGGTGGTGCGCTGTTCACCCTGATCGTAGCGTTCACCACCAACGTCGTGGCCTGCGTGGTGCTGCTGTGCCTGACGATGTTTTTCATCAACATTTCCAGCGCCACGGCGTGGATGATCGTCAACACCATCGTGCCGTCGGAGCGGGTTGCATCGTTCGGCTCGATCCAGAATTTCGGCGGCTATCTGGCGGGTTCCATCGCACCGATTCTGACCGGATTCAGTGTGCAGCAGAGCGGCTCGTTCTCCTCGGCGTTCGTCATCAGCGCAGTGGTTGCAGCGTGCTCGGCGGTGGCGTATTTCACGCTGCTCAAGGAGCCTGCGGCGAAACCGGAACCGCTGCCGACCGTCGAGGGTGTGCATTCGGTGGGCTGAGGTTCAGGTATCACGCAACAGGTCGTTGGCGTTGAGCAGTTCGTAGGCGATTTCCGGGTGCTTTTCCAGCCCTCGGCGAATGGCGGCCGGAATCGACTGTCGGGTCTTGCGGCACAGACCCGGCCGTTCACTCAGCGTAATGCCAATGCCGCGCATGGTGCGCACTTCATTGAAGCCCGGCTCGATATGCACGCGTACGCCCAACTGCTCATAAATCCGGCCTTGCAACCGCTGCAGGTCGGCAAGGCTTTGCAGGTTCTCCAGCCGCTCCAGCAGGCGCTTTTCTTCCGTGCGATTCAGGAACAGCACGCGCAAGTCCGCGCCCGGAGTTTCCAGCAGCGAGTCGCGCCCGCAATCGCAGGCGCCGGGCGGGCAGGGTGGGCGGATCGGCAGAGGGGTCGTCATGGAAGCAATCATAAGGGGGCCGGATCGAATTTGCCCATGGGCTTGTGCGCATGATGAAGCTGCAATCATGCGCCTGACTTGCCAACCGCAGTCTGAATCCCGAAGATTGCCGCTTCACTGACCTTTCAAGGCTGTTTTGATGATCCATATCCGCTCCATGACTGCCGAAGACTTCGAGCGCTTCTGGCCCACTTTTCACGCCGTGGCCAGCGCGCAAGAAACCTACGCCTATGACCCCGAAACGACCCGGGAGCAGGCGTTGCAGCTGTGGCTGGAGCTGCCGTTGCACACCTTCGTCGCCGAAGAAGATGGCGAGTTGCTCGGCAGTTACTACCTCAAGGCCAACGCCGCCGGTCCTGGCGAGCATGTCTGCAATTGCGGCTACATGGTCAGCGAAGCCGCCCGTGGCAAGGGCGTCGCGCGCCTGATGTGCGAACACTCCCAGCGTGTTGCGACGGAAGCGGGCTTTTTGGCGATGCAGTTCAATTCAGTGGTGTCGAGCAATGAGGTGGCGGTTGCGCTCTGGCAAAAACTCGGCTTTGACGTGGTCGGTCGCTTGCCACGCGCTTACCGTCACGCGCGGTTGGGGCTGGTGGATTGCCTGGTGATGTTCAAGTGGCTGGCGGACGAGCAGGCCCCCGAGCAGCCCGCAGCGCCGAAGCTGATCGGGCGCAAGAATATCGAGTCGGTGGTGTCACGGCCGCGGCGTAGCAAACCGTAGGACGTCGGCGCCCATCCGGACTTGTAGGCGCGAGGCTTGCCCGCGAAGAACGGTAACGCGGTGGGTCTGATCCACCGACGCGCCTGATTCGCGGGCAAGCCTCGCTCCAACGGAAGAGCTAACCGCCCTTGGCTGCAGGCAGACTTGCAATCTGCCGTGACTGGCAATTCAGGTATGCCGAAGATTTCAGCCAGCGCTGGTCGGGGTACCAGGCGAACATGAATTGGCCATCCTTGAGTTTGTCGATCACCTGACGCGCCACTTGCGGGCGCACGGCCGGGCAGCCCTGGCTGCGTCCGATCCGGCCCTGCCGTTCGCTCCACAACGGGTTCACATAGTCGGCGGCGTGAATCACGATGTCTCGATCACGGGCGCGATCATTGAAACCCGGTTCAAGACCGTCCATGCGCAGTGAATAACCGTGGCTGCCTTCATAGCTTTCCTGAGTGCGGAACAATCCCAGGCTGGACTGGTAACTGCCCATGCGATTGGAAAACTGCGTGGCGAAGTTCTCACCGGACTTTTGCCCGTGGGCCACCAGGTCGCGCAGCACCAATGTCCGTTTGGTGAGGTCGAAGATCCACAGCCGACGAGCGGTGGAGGGCTGGGAATAGTCAATAACGGCCAGATGTTTGGCTTGTCGATCACCACTGCTGACTGCGCATTGCACCGCATTCAGGGCACTTTTCAGTACCGTGGGGTTGAGTTCGGGAGCGGCTTGGGTGAGCTTGCTGTAAAGAATCTGATTATTGGCGCCGGCGGCGAGGGCTGGACCGCAGGTTGCGCATAGGGTAATAGCTGCCAGACAGAGTCGGCGCATGAAGGTCAGCATGTTCAGGGAGTCCTCGCCAGTGGGCGGCTTTTGATTCCTGTTGGTATTCCGTCAAGTCGACGGCCATGGATTGGAGTGAAGTAGTTGGTCAAAAAACGTGCATATTACTTGAGCATCTGCCTGCTCGCTGCGCCATTGGTCGCGATTGCCCAGGACGGGCTCGTCGAACTGCAGAGTCCGGTGCAATCAGCGCTCACCCAATTGCCAGTGCAATGCCCTGTTCTGGCTTCGCGTCTGGACATGCCGGCGCTCAGTCTTTTGCAGGCCTTTTATCAGCAGCAGGGCTACGCGCCGGTCTGGTCCGTCCAAGGGCGCGTGTCGCTATTGGAGGCGGAGCTTCGGCAACTGGCGGACGACGGTCTCAACCCGGCTGATTACACCAAACCCGCCGACCTGGTTTCCACTGACTCAGTCTGCGCCGACCTCAATACTAGCCAGCATTACTTGCAAGCCTTGCAGGACCTGCGTTACGGCCGGTTGCTGCAAGCGCAGTTCGAGCCAATTTGGCGTTCCCGTGAGATCTCGCTTGATCGCACCTCACACGTTTTGGCCATTGCCGGCCCCGGCTTGCAGGACATGGCCGGCGCGTTTCGCCAGGCGCGTCCGATGCTGGAGCAGTACCAGAATCTGCGCCGCGTGTATGCCCAGCAGCGGCAACTGGCGTTGCTCAACTGGAAGCCCCTCGACAGTGGCCCCTTGTTGCGTCCCGACATGCAGGATGCGCGAATCCCTCAACTGGCCCAGCGGTTGTTCAGCGAAGGCTATCTGAGCAGCCCGTTTGCCGGCCCGGATAACGCTTATAGCCCGGCATTGGTGAATGCCGTGAAAAGCTTTCAGCTCAACCATTCGCTGCAATCCGATGGTGTCATCGGCCAGGGAACGGTGAATGAACTGAACGTCAGCCCTGCGACACGCCGCGAACAACTGCGGATAAACCTTGAACGTTTTCGCTGGCTTGCGCAGGATCTGGAACCCGACAGCGTGCTGGTCAACGTTGCGGCGGCCCAACTGAGCGTCTACAAGGGTGGTGTGCCGGTTTGGCAAACCCGCACCCAGGTCGGCCGTGCCGAGCGCCAGACCCCGCTGCTCAAGTCCATGGTCACTCGCTTGACGCTCAACCCGACCTGGACGATCCCGCCGACCATTCTGCGCGAAGACAAATTGCCGGAAATCCGCCGCGATCATGGCTTCCTGCTCAAACACAATCTGCAAGTGCTGGACCTCGCCGGCAATCCGCTGACGGCTGAAGACATTGACTGGGACAATCCCGGCAATATCCTGTTGCGACAGGATGCCGGGCCGAAAAATCCACTTGGCAGGATCGTCATCCGTTTTCCCAACCCTTATTCGGTGTACCTGCACGACACGCCCAGTCAGGCGCTGTTCAGCAAAGGCCCACGCGCCTTCAGTTCCGGCTGCGTGCGGGTCGAGCAACCACTGCGCCTGCGCGACATGCTCCTGAGCCCGGCGGATCGGGAGCGTACCGAAGTGCTGCTGACCACCGGCATCACTCACGAATTCAGGCTGACCAGACCCGTGCCGATCCTGATCACCTACTGGACCGCCCAGGTCGATAGCCAGGGTCGGCTGCTGTATGTCCCGGATGTATATGGCCGCGACCCGGCATTGGCGACAGCGATGGTGGCCCACCCCTGAGCCTTGCACACGCCTCGCCGACCGGACCGGATCAGCAAGGCGTGCAGCCGGTATCTCAGCGCCCGCCGACCACCATGTCGCTGAATGGCGCGACATAAGCCTGCAAGGTCACCAGCCCACCGACCAGAATCGCCAGCACGATGGAGTGGAAAAACACGTAGCGCAGGATTTCCCCTTCATGGCCGTACCAGCGGGTGGCGGTGGAGGCGACGACGATGGACTGCGCATCGACCATCTTGCCCATCACGCCTCCCGAACTATTGGCAGCGGCCATCAGCACCGGGCTGAGCCCCAGTTGTTCGGCAGTGACCCGTTGCAAGCCGCCGAACAGCACGTTCGAAGCGGTGTCCGAGCCGGTCAGGGCAACCCCGAGCCAGCCCAGCAGCGTGCCGAACATGGGATAAAAGATGCCGGTTGCGGCGAAGGCCAGGCCCATGGTCGCATCCAGCCCTGAATACCGCGTCAGGAAGCCCAGGGCGAGCATCGCCACAATGGTGATCAGCGAATAGCGCACCACCCAGATGGTTCGCAGGTAGTGCTTGACCAGTTGCGGGATGGAATAGCCCATCAGCAGTCCACCGAGAATTGCCGCCAGCAGGATGCCGCTGCCGGTGCTGGTGAACCAGTTGAATTTGTACACCGCTTCCTCGGTTTTAGGCTGCGGCACCACAGGCGGGACTTTTTCGACTTGCTGATGCAGGGTGCCGAAGGTCACGGCAGGCGAGAAGAACGGATTGGCCTCGCGCACCGGCTTGCCTTGCGGGTCGAGCATGGCCGCACCGGTTTGCACGTTCATAGCCTGGCGAGTGTCGAACATAGACTTGAAGCTTTGCGTGCCCCAGGCGAAGACAAACACCGTGAGAATGATCCACGGCATCCAGGCGCGCATCACTGCCGGCTTGGCGTCGGTGGCAAAGGTGGCGGTGGGTTTTTCATCCGGATCTTCATCGATTCGCGAATTGTCCACGCGTCCTGACAAGGCGGCCGAGGTATGGATCGTGGCCGGTTTCCAGACCCGGAGAAAACCGGTCAGGCAAGCCATGGAAATCAATGCGGCGATCACGTCCACCAGCATCGGTCCGTGGTAGTTGGAGACGATGAACTGCGGCACGGCAAAGCTGACGCCCGCAACCAGGATCGCCGGCCAGATTTCCAGCATCTTGCGCCATCCGGCAAACGCCCAGATCAGCCAGAACGGCACCAGTACCGAGAAAAACGGCAGCTGGCGGCCGACCATCATCGACAGTTCCATTTCATCCAGGCCGGTCACCTTGGCCAGGGTGATGATCGGTGTGCCCAAGGCACCGAAGGCAACGGGTGCGGTATTGGCAATCAGCGCCAGGCCCGACGCCGCAAGGGGCGAAAACCCCAGGCCGATCAGGATTGCGCCGGTCACTGCAACGGGCGTCCCAAAACCGGCAGCCCCTTCGAAGAACGCCCCAAAGCAGAAGGCGATCAACAGCAATTGCAGGCGTCGATCATCGGTGATGCGTGCCAGGGAGTCTTGCAGCACCTTGAACGAGCCGTTTTCGGTGGTCAGACGGTGCAAAAAGATGATGTTGAGAACAATCCAGCCAATGGGGAGCAAGCCGTTGGCGGCGCCGAACAGCGCCGCGGAACCTGCCATGGTCGCGGGCATGCCAAATGCGAAGATCGCGATCAACAGGGCCGAAGCCAGGGCCAGCAATGCCGCAATGTGGGCCTTGATATGAAAGAACGCCAGCGCTGCAAGCATCACCACCACCGGCACGGCGGCCATGATGGTGGAGAGCACCGGGTTATCGAACGGATCATAGATTTGCTGCCAGACCATATTCCACCTCTGCTTTTATTGTTGGAAATGCAGGCCTCCGAGCCCGGGGGACGGGCTCAGAGGTAGGTGGCTTGCAGTATAGGCGGCATTCTCCGGCTGTCGTGGCGGACGTCAGTTGCGGCGACGATCCAGGTAATCCAGGCCGCGATACCAGCCGCTGACGATGGGCAGGAACCACGCTTTGCCCTGGTACAGCAGGTGTCCGGGGAACTGCGGATTGTCGAACTCGCAGGGTTGCTGCAGCGTACCCAGGTGTTTGCGGGCGAACTGATAACCCAGATAGGTCATCAGGGCGACGCCATTGCCGTTGCAGCCCACGGCATGCTCGCTGCCGTCGTGTTCGCCCATGTGCGCGATCTTGTCGAAGGTCATGCCGACCTGGCCATGCCAGCAATGAGTAACTTGATAGCCTTCCAGCTGCGGCCAGATCTTCAGCATCTTCGCGTAAAGATGCGGCACCGCCTCGCGTTCGTCCATTTCGAACGCACCCGGACGCGCGCCGAACATCACCCGTGTGCCGTCAGGGGAAGGCCGGGTGTAGATCACTTCGCGCTGGCTGTCGGTGATCATCAGGCGGCGCGGGTTGATTTCGTCCATCAGCGCCGTCGGCACCGGTTCGGTGGTGATCTGATAGCTGCGCACCGGAATCACCCGCTTGCCCAGGTAAGGTGTCGCGTCAGAGGTGTAGCCGTTGGTGGCGATGAACACCGTCCTGGCAATCAAGGTGCCTCGGCTGGTGACGACGCGCTTGGTGAGGCCTTGCTCGTCGATTTTTTCCAGCCGCGCATGGGAGGCGAACTTCACGCCCAGGGCAGTGGCGAGCTTGCGCAGCGCCGCGTGATACTTGCCCGCATGCAAGCCGCCGTACTCATCGATGACGATGCCGCCCTTGTAGAACTCGGTGGCGGTGACTTCGGCCTGGCGTGCCTTGGGGATTTCGTGAACGGTCACGCCGGTGTGGGTGCGCAGCAATTCGCCATCGCGGCACAACTGTTCGTAATGACGCTGGCTGATCGCGCCGAAGAAGCGCCCGCTGATATCCAGATCGGCATCGAGCCGGTCTTCGCCGACAAAGCGTTTCAGGTAATCGAACGAGGCCAGGGAGTCTTTCAGCAAGCGCGCCTTGCGGGCCTCGTCTACGCCCTTGACCGCGCCGCCGATCACCAGCTTCTGTCCGCTGGAGACCATGCCGCCGGTGCGCGTGCTGCCGCCGGCGCCAATCGCCAGTTCATCCATCACCAGCACTTGCACGCCGCCCCGCGCCAGCTCGATAGCCGCCGACATCCCGCAAAAGCCGGAGCCGACAATCAGCATCTCGACGCGCTCGGGCAGCGGGCCATTGTGGGTTTCCGGGGAGGCTGCCTCCCACCAGTAGGGCGTGGTTTTGAAGTCGGATGAATAGATCGAAGGCATGGCTCAGTTTCCGGCAGTGATGAAAGAAGACAGGAATTGACGAGTGCGTGCGTCCTCAGGGGCGGTGAACATGACCTGCGGCGGGGCCTGCTCGACCACCTTGCCGCCCGCCATGAACACCACCTGGTCCGCGACTTCACGGGCGAAGCGCATTTCGTGGGTCACCACCACCATGGTCATGCCCTCGTCGGCGAGATCGCGCATGACCTTGAGCACGTCGCCGATGGTTTCCGGGTCGAGGGCCGAGGTGGGTTCGTCGAAAAGCATCGCTTTGGGGCGCATGGCCAGGGCGCGGACGATGGCCACGCGTTGTTGCTGACCACCCGACAGCTCGCTTGGCCAGGCATCGGCCTTGTGTTCCAGGCCGACTTTGACGAGTAATTTGCGCGCGTCGGCTTGCGCCTCGGCCAGGGAGCAGAGCTTGCGGCGCACCGGCGTCAAGGTGATGTTGTCAAGCACGTTCAGGTGCGGGAACAGCGTGTAGTCCTGAAAAACCATGCCCACTTCCAGACGCAGTTTTTGCCACGCCCGTTCGCTGTGGATATTCAGGCTCTGACCGCGCAGCTCCAGCGTGCCCTGGTCGGGCTGGACCAAACCGTTGAGCATGCGGATCAGCGTGCTCTTGCCCGAACCGCTGGGCCCGATCAGGACCATGACGCTGCCCGGCTGTACATCGAGGTCGATACCCTTGAGCACTTCGAGGGTCCCGAAGCGCTTGTGCAAACCGCGCAGGCGCAGCAAGGGCAGGTTAGGGGTTGTCTCGGACATGGGAGGCTTCCTGTAGGCGTCAGTTGGGCGTCAGCGCGGGCGTGTTCTCTGGCGTCGGGGCCAGCGCCACGCGTTCGTGCTTGAGCTTGCGTTCCAGGCGTCGGCCCAGTGCGGTGAGCACCGAACACAACAGGAAGTACACCAGCAGGATCAGCGCATACACCGCTGGCGCCGGGTTGTAGCCGTCCATCATCGACGTGCGTTCCACCACCAGTTGGCCGACCCGGAAGAATTCACCGACGCCGACGATGGCGCCCAGCGTGGTGGATTGCAGCAGCAGCGTCAGCAGGCCGACATAGGCGGGCAGTACGTGTTTGAAGGCTTGCGGGCCGCTGATGAGCAGCAAAACTTCCCAGCCCTTGAGGCCCAAGGCTCGCGCGCTGTTGATCTGATGCAGCGGCACCGCGTTAAGTGCGCCACGCATCAGCTCGGCAGCATTGGCGCCGCCCCACAACGACAGGCCCAGGGTTACCGCCGTGAAGGGCGAGAAATCCAGCCCCAGCAGCGGCGCACCGAAAAACACGAAGAAGATGTTCACGATCAGCGGGATGCCGCGCAGCAGTTCGATGTACACGCGCATCAGCCAGCGCAGCGGGGCGAAGCGTGAACTCGCCATGGCGCCGATCAGCACGCCGATCAGGGTCGAACCGGCCAGCGTCACACCAGCCAGCGCCAGAGTGGTCAGCAAACCCTGCAGGAAAAAGCCCGCGTTATTAATCAATAAGTTCATGGTCAGCCCTCAGGTGCGATACGGCTTGTGCAGCCGCGCTTCGAGCCAGGCTGAAGCCAGCGCCAGAGCGCCGACCAGCGCCAGATACAACACGCACATGGCGGCGAGCATTTCCAGGGTGCGGAAGTCCGAAGCGATCTTGTTCACCGCGACATAGGTCAATTCCGCGAGGCCGATGGCTTGCAGGAAGGCCGAGTTTTTCAGCAGGGAAACCGTGGTGTTCAACAGCGAAGGCAAGCTGGTGCGCAGAGCGATGGGGCGTGCGATCAGCCACATGAACTGCCAGCGATTGAGACTCATGGCTGTCGCCGCTTCCCGCAGGCCGGTCGGTACCGAAGCAAGGCCGCCACGGAAGTTTTCAATCTGATAGGCGCCGGCCCAGAGCGTCAGGGTCAACACACCGGACCAGTACAGCGAAACCGGCACGCCCAGCCCCGGCAGTCCGTAATAGATAAAAAACATCTGGCCGAGCAACGGCGTGTTACGGATGAACTCGACATAGCCGGCAATCAGCGGGCTGGCCCAGCGCACCTGCAAATAGCGCAAGGTGCCGCCAATCAGGCCAATGATCAGCGACAGCGCAATCGCCACCAGGCTGACATTGAGCGTGACCCCGACGCCTTTGAGCAAAGCAGGCCACTGTTGCAACAGATAGTGAATGTCGAAATCCATAAACGCGTTCCTCTGCCCAGCGTTGATCAGCCGTTACAGATTGGCGACCGGAGTCGGCTTGGTGAAGCCATCGATGTAGAACTGCTCGGTGCCTTCGGGCGCTACGGCCTTGATCCAGCCGCTGTAGAGGTTCTGTTCCTGCATGCGCGCCAGTGCCGCGTTGACGTAAGCCAGCCACGCCGCTTCGTTCTTGCGCAAGCCAATAGCGGCTTCGGAAATGCCATACGGCTGGCCGATGCGCCGCACGCTTTTGTCACGGGCGCCGATCATCACCAGGGTCGCGGTGTCGTGGGCGTACCCGTCGGCACGGCCTTGCTGGAACGCCATCAAGGCTTCCGAAGAGCTATTGAGATTGGTCAGCTGCACGCCGCTGGCGTGTTCGCCCAGCCAGCGTGCCTGGGTCGAGCCTTTGAGGGCGATGACGGTCTTGCCGTCCAGGTCGGCGATGGTTTTCGCCGGGCTGTCGTTCTTGACCAGAATGTCGCTGCTGTCCCAGCGATAGGGCTTGCTGAATGCCACAACACGTTCACGTTCCGGGGTGATGCCCAGCGTCGCCACCAGCATGTCGACCTTGTTGCCCATCAGCTGCGGGATGCGGCTCTCGGCCGTGACGCAAGTGAGAATGGCTTTGTCTTTGGAGCCAAACGCGTACTCGGCGATTTGCCGTGCGATCTCGACTTCGACACCGGCAAAGCCGCCGTTCTGATCCTTGAAACCGAACGGTGGCTGGTCACAGCGCACGCCTGCCTTGAGTTCGCCCTTGGCTGCGATTTCCGGAGGCAGCGCGGGCAATTCTGCAGCGCTGACCGAAGAAATGCCCAACGCCAAAGCGCAAGCAGTCAGGGTGGTGCTCAAACCTGAATATGTCATGAGGTACTCCGCGGCGACCAAGTGGGGTAGGTGCTGAACGATTTCAGTGTTGATCGACTTGGCAATCCAGTCCAATTGTTATATTCAAGTGTGCTATTCACAGCTGATATAGGTCTATGGCATGAATCTGCGTCAGGTCGAAGCATTTCGGGCGGTCATGATGTTTGGCACCATGGTTGCCGCCGCGCGTGAACTGCACACCTCGCAACCCAGCATCAGCAGGCTGGTGACCGAGCTCGAGGAGCGTTTGCAGTTCAAGCTGTTCGTGCGTGGCGCGAGTCGCCTGACGCCTACCGATGAGGGATCGGCGTTCTATCGGGAGGTCGAGCACAGTTTCAGCGGGCTGGCGTATCTCAACCAGGCCGCCCATGAGATTCGCGTTTCGGGCACCGGCCGTTTGCGCATCGCGGCGATTCCGGCAATCGCAGGCCTGTTGCCGCGCGTGATCAAACGCTTCAAGAAACGCTTCCCGCAAGTGGCGATCCTGCTGGAAATGCGCAGCGAAGCCACGGTTCGCCGCTGGACTTCAGTGGGCTATTGCGACATCGGCTACGCGTCGAGCATTGGCGAATCGCCCAATGTGCATGCGCAACAGTTGTATCAACTACCGGGCGTTGCGGTGCTGCCCACCGGCCATGCCTTGGCAGCAAAAAACCGAGTCAGTCTTGAAGACTTGCGTGGCGAGCCGTTCATTTCGCTGTCCGCCGTCGACCGTACCCGCCGCCTTATCGACGAAGCCTTCGAGCGTGCCGATGTCGGCCGCCAGCTAAGCATCGAAACCCCGTACAGCATGACGCTTTGCGCCCTGGTCGCCCAAGGCATGGGCGTGTCGATTGCCAACCCGCTGTCGACGCTCGACGCACCGCCCGGCCTGATTTTTCGGCCGTTGACCTGCGTGATCCCGTTTTTTGGCTTTACCATCCTTCCCACCGAAAAAGTCCCCAGCGCACTGGCCAAAGTGTTCGTCGAAATGACCCAGGAAGTGATCAGCGAGGAGGAATGGCGGGGGCGACTGCACGCAGAATAACGCTGCTCGATGGGGTCTCCGGGCTTAACTGTATATGCTTTATAAGCATGTTCTATAATCAATCTAATAACTTAAATTAATATTAGCTTAGCGTTAATTAGAATTTCACACCGCCAAATACATCGATTATGTTCTTAAGCATCGGCTGAATAGGCCGCGTTTCAGACCTACAGCGTTACATCCTGAATGTCTCGACCCGACCCCTCGCACGGTGGAGGAGAGCAATAACTCCATGCGAGGGCCTGCACCATGAAAACCTGATTCCCCACTCCCGTTCTTCCTGCGCCCGGCAAGCCAATGCTGCTGGCGCGGAACAGTCTTCATCACGAACCCGTTTTGATTTCCGCGCCTGGTGCGCAGCGACGGCGTTCGCCCCAAGAAAATAGCTCGGCAACACGAGCCCTGGTTGAGTAGACCGCATGAGCCATGCAAGCACCTCAAGCACGACAAGCACGACAAGCACGACAAGCAAAAGTATTTTCAGCCTGCCCCACGCTAACAATCGTTTGACCCTGGACGCGGTTCCACGCCACGACGATTTGCTGCAAGAACGCCTGCATCGCAAACAGCGTCTGGCGGCGGCCTATCGGTTGTTCGCGCAATACGGTTTTGAAGTCGGCCTGGCCGGACATTTCACGGCGCGCGATCCCATCGAAACCGAGCACTACTGGATCAATCCCCTTGGCGTGCCGTTCTCGCAGATCAGCGTCTCGCAATTGCTGCGCGTCGATAGCCAGGGCCAGGTCGTAGAGGGCGAAGGCCTGCTCAATACCAGCGCCCTGGACTTGCATTACGGTTTGCAGCAAGCGCGACCCGAAGTGGTCGGCATCGCGCATTTGCACGGGTTTTATGGCCGCACCTGGTCATCGCTGGGTCAGCTGTTTGATCCGATCACCGCTGAAGCCGGGGCTTTTGTGGGTGATCAGGCGATTTTCCGCCGCCATGACCTGCGCAAAGCCGACGGCACACCGGAGCAGGATCGCGACCTCGTTACCGGCGCGTTTGTCGACAGTTTCGCTGGCAACAACTTGTTGTTCTGGCAGAACCATGGCGTGTGGACCGTCGGCGAAACGGTGGAAAGTGCGGCCTGGCGCTTCATTCTCGCCGAGGACGTGGCGCGTTCGCACTTGCTGGCCAGGGCCGCCGGGGTACCGATCATTCCCCAGCTGGAACCCGCGAGCGCCGAGGGCAGGGCGCGCAACGAACTGTTCAGCTGGCTCAACTTCCAGCCGCTGTGGGATGAAATCATCGCCCGCCAGCCAGATCTGTTGGCGTAGGCGGCGGGTCATGGTTGCGCTTAATCGACGTCAACTGCTCGCCGCCAGTGCGGGCGCGCTGCTCGGCGGACTGCTGGCACCGGTCAGCGCCTGGGCTTCGACACCCGCGTTGCGGGTCTGGCGCTACAAGGGTTCGGCGGCCACATTCATGGCCTTGGCCGGGCAACTGGACACGCCTTATCCAATTGAGTGGGTGGACATCGGCGGCGGCAATCTGGTGCTTGAAGCGTTGAACAGCGACAGCCTGGATTACGTGTCGATGAGCGAGATCCCGCCGATTTTCGCGTCCATCGCCAAGGTGCCCATTGCGCTGGTGGCGACCATTCCCGGCGATGTGCATGACATCGGCATCGTGATCAAAAACGGCTCGGGGATTCATGGCGTTGCCGATTTGAAGGGCAAGAAGATCAGCTATGTGCGCGCCACCAATACCCACTATTTCCTGCTGCGCCTGTTGCAACGTCATGGGCTGTCATTGGCGGATGTGCAGCCGATTCCCATGCCGATGCAGGAATCCCTGATCGCCTTTCGCAGCGGGCATGTGGACGCGCTGATTGGTGGCGGGATTTCCGTCCTGCAGGCCGAAATGGCCGGTGGCACGCAACTGCAGGACGTCAGCGATTACGTGGGCAACACGATTATCGCCACCACGCAAAAAGTCTTGCAGGACGCCAGTCGCCAGGCGCAGGTCGCCGATTTTCTGCGGCGTGAACAAGCCACCTGGGCCTGGGTGGAAAAGCATCCAGAGGCCTGGGCGCAGAGTAACGAACAGCTCACCGGAATCGCCGCAGACCTGTACCTCAAGCAACTGCGGCAGCGCGGTACGCCACAGCGACTCGGGCCGATCACCGGGCAGGCGATTGTCGACCAGCAAAAAGTTGCAGACACCTTTTTCGAAAATCGATTGATTCGCCAACCGGTCGATGTGCGACCGCTGTGGCGAACCGATTTCACGCAATTTCTGGACACTCAAACCCTATGAAAGCACCTTCGTCTTCTGTCGCATTGCCTTGGGCGCCCTGGTTTTTCGCCGGTTTCAGCTTGCTGCCGACTCTGGCGCTGGCCGCCAGCGACACCGACACGTTGGACACCGTCATCGTCACCGGCTCGCGCGGCAGTGAAGCGCGCACCGTCACCAGCAGCCCGGCGCCAATCGACGTGATCAGCGCCCAGCAACTGGAAAAAACCGGTTCCGGCAGCCTGCGTGGCGCGCTGGAAAAAACCCTGCCGTCATTCAGTCAGCGACCTTCGGGCAGCTCCAATGACAGCATTGCCCGACCGTACAGCCTGCGCGGGCTGAACGGCTCCAATGTGCTGGTGCTGGTCAACGGCAAGCGCCGCCATAACAGCGCAGTGATCAACCTGGATTCCACGGCGGCTTACGGCACCAATCCGGTGGATCTGGACATGATCCCGATCAGCGCCATCGATCATATCGAGGTGCTGCGCGATGGCGCATCGGCGCAATACGGCTCGGACGCCATCGCCGGGGTGATCAATATCATCCTCAAGCAGAACGATCACGGTGGCTCGGCCAGCACGCAATACGGCGAGTATTACAAAGGCGACGGCGGCATCATCAAGCAGTCGCTGAACACCGGTTTTGCGTTGCCCAATGACGGCTTCTTCAACCTTTCGCTGGATGCCAAATCCCAGCAGACCGCCGTTCGCTCCCGGGACGCCACCGGTTCGTTGTATTACCCCCAGGCCAACGGTTCGCCGGACCCGCGCGAGGCGACCACCGACCGCGAATTGCAGAAAAACGGTTTGCCGAAAATCAAGGCCATCAACGTTGGCTACAACGCTGAAGCGCCGCTCAATGACGACCTGACGCTGTATTCCTTTTCCACCTTGAGCAAGCGCGATGCCCGAGGCGGGCAGAATTATCGGCGACCTAATTCGACCAACATCATTCCGGAGATCTACCCCAACGGCACCGCGCCTTTTTATACCCTGGAAGAGGTGGACTATCAGGTGGCCGCCGGTGCCAAAGGCCTGGTCAAGGACTGGAGCTGGGATTTGAGTTCGACCTTCGGCCGCGACAAGGGCCAGGCGGGCGCGGACGAAACCCTCAATGCGTCCCTCGGCCCGAGCAGCCCGACCCATTTCGACAGCTACACCAACACCTTCGATCAGTGGACCAATAACCTGGACCTGACCCGCGCCTTCGAAGTCGGCCTGGCCAAACCGTTGCAGGTTTCCCTGGGGGCCGAGCACCGTCACGAGCGCTACAAGACCGAATCCGACGATGTGCTTTCCTATCTCAACGGCGGTTATGTTTATCCCAGCGGGCCATTGGCCGGGCAGCCGGCTGCCGTTGGCGCGCAAGGTGCGATTACCCTGACCCCGGAAGATGCCGGACAGAACAGCCGCAACAGCTACGCGACCTATGTCGATCTGGGCATCAATCCCACCGAGAAGCTGTATCTGGGCATCGCCGGACGCTTCGAGAAGTACGACGATGATTCGGGCAATACCGCCAGCGGAAAACTGTCGGCCCGCTATGACTTCACACCGATTTTCGCCATTCGCGGCACCTTGAGCAATGGCTTCCGTGCGCCTTCCCTGTCGCAGTCGACCTATGCGCAGACCTCCAACCAGTACACCTTGGTGAACGGTATCGCCCAGTTCGTCGAGGCCAAGACTGCCCGTGTCGATTCGGCGCTGGCCAAGGCGCTGGGCGCCAGTGATCTTGAGCCGGAGAAGTCGCGCAACATCAGCGTCGGCTTCACCTACAAGCCGCTGCCCCAGGCCAACCTGACCCTCGATGCCTATCAGATCGAAATCAAGGATCGCATCGGCCTGACCGGTTTCCTGTATGGATCCGGGGTCAATCAGATTCTGCAGCAACAAGGCCTGAAACCGGGTTATCGCGTCAAATACTTCACCAACGCCGCCGACACCACCACGCGCGGCGTCGATCTGGTCACCGACTACAAGGTCGATTACGGCCGCTACGGCAGCGTCAAATACGGTGTTGCGTTCAACTACAACAAGACCGATCTGGACAGCATCAAGTCGACGCCCGGCGTCTTGGCGTCCAGCGGCCTGGAGCTGTTTGACCGGGTCGCCCAGGGCTATCTGACCGTGGCCAACCCGAAGACCAAACTGATCCTCAGCGGCAACTGGAAAATCGACAAGTTCGACATCAATGCCTCGCTCAATCGCTACGACAAGGTCATCGCCCGCGACGCCAATCCGGCCTATGACGTGACTTACGGCGCGAAGTGGATCACCGATCTGGAAGTGGCCTATGCCGTGACCGACAGCCTCGGCGTGGCGGTCGGCGCGAACAACCTGTTCGACGTGCGCGCCGACAACAACGGCTACCCCAATGGCGATATCAACGGCTTCCCCAAGTTCGGCAGCATCTCGCCGTTCGATCCCTACGGCGGCCTTTGGTACACCCGAGTAAGTTACAACTTCTGACAGGGGCACGAGTATGAGCACTGCAAAACCACAGATCATCCTCGGCGCGTTCATTCCCAGCGCCGGGATAATGGGTTCCGCCTGGCGTCATCCCCAGGCGGCGGCTGATTCCTTCAAGGATTTCGGCCACTACCGCTGGATCGCCGAAACACTTGAGAAAGCGCGCTTTCATGCGCTGTTCTTCAACGACAGCCTTAACGTCGAGCTGGATTTACAAGCGCTGGCGCGGGGACCGAACAGTGTGCGCTGGGACCCGCTGGTGCTGATCCCGGCACTGGCGCTGGTGACGCAGCATATCGGCCTGATCGGCACCGCCAGCACGACCTATAACGAGCCTTACAATATTGCCCGCAAGTTTGCTTCCATCGACCATCTGAGCGGCGGTCGGGCGGGCTGGAATCTCGTGACGTCCCTGGGCGGCGGCGAGAACTTCAATCTCGACGCCCACGTGCAACATGCCGACCGTTATCAGCGCGCCGAAGAGTTTTACGACGTGGTCAGCGGTTTGTGGGACAGCTGGGAGGACGACGCGTTTGTGCAGGACAAGGCGTCCGGCACCTGGCTCGACACCGACAAGATGCACGTGCTCGATCACCACGGTAGTTCGTTCCAGGTCAAAGGCCCGCTCAATGCGGCGCGACCGATTCAGGGCTATCCGGTCATCGCCCAGGCCGGCTCTTCCGATGCCGGACGCGCCTTGGCGGCGCGCGCGGGGGAACTGATTTTTACCGCACAACACACCGTGGAGCAGGGCGTGGCGTTCTACACGGAGATCAAACAACGCGCTGTGCAACTGGGACGCAATGTCGAGCACCTGAAAGTGCTGCCGGGCGTCTCGACGGTGGTCGGCCGCACCCAGGCGGAGGCCCAGGCTAAGTACGACCGCTTGCAGGAGTTGCTCGACCCCACGTCGTTCCTGCGCACCATTTCGCGCTTCACCAGCCTGGGTTTTGACCTGTCGGAGTTGCCCTTCGACGAAGTGGTGCCGCTGCCGCCGGAAACCTTCGATACCAACACCCATAAAAGTCGACAGAAGCTGGTCTTCGACCTGATCCGCCGGGAGCGCCCGACCGTGCGCCAGCTGTTCAACAAGCTCACGGCGGGTGGGCATCGAATCCTCATCGGCACGCCACAAAGCATTGCCGACGATTTCCAGCAATGGTTCGAAGCCGGTGCCGCCGATGGTTTCAATGTGATGTTCAGCGGCCTGCACGAAGGCATCAGCGATTTTGCCGAAGGCGTGGTTCCCGAATTGCAGCGTCGCGGGTTGTTTCGTCACGAGTACCGAGGCCAGACGCTGCGGGAAAATCTCGGTCTGCCTTACATCGCCAACCGCCATGCCGCCTCATCACAGTGATGACCTGTGCCCCGCAATCCTGCGCCGCGAAGCCGATAGCTTCGCGTTTTGCCGATCCGACAAAAGTTGTGCTTATGACATTGAAAGCTTCGATCAAGCTGTCCCGCGCCGCGAACATGCCCCCGGCGAAACTGCTGCCGCTTCTGGCTGCGCTGCTGCTGACCGGCTGCGGCGATTCCCACGGACCTGCGTCGGCCACGGTTGCCGCGAGCCCGGTGTCCAGCGGGACGCTCAAGGTCGCGCTGGATGGCGATCCCAATTGCGTTGACCCGCAACAGGCCGGCAACAACACCGCGCTCAATGTCGGGCGTCAGCTCACAGATTCTTTGACCGATCAGGATCCGAAAACCGGCGAAATCGTGCCGTGGCTGGCAACCCGCTGGGAGGTTGACCCGGATTCGCGGCGCTTCACGTTTTACCTGCGCCAAGGGGTGAGTTTCAGCGATGGCAGCGCGCTGGATGCCAGCGCCGTAAAGGCCAACTTCGAAAATATCGTCACCCTTGGGGCGCGTTCGATCCTTGGTTCGACGTATCTGGCCGGGCTCAAAAGCATTGAAACGCCAGACGCGCATACGGTTATCGTCGAGTTCCAGCGACCCAATGCGCAATTTCTGCAGGCGAGCTCTACCATGAGCCTGGGCGTGCTGGCCGGAGCAACCCTGGCGTTGCCGCCGGGTGAACGTTGCCAGGGCAACCTGATCGGCAGCGGGCCGTTTGTGCTGAAGTCTTTCGTCCACAACCAGCGCGTGTCGCTGGCCCGACGTGACGATTACGCCTGGGCTTCCTCTCTGGCCAGCCACAAAGGCAAGGCCTGGCTGGACGCTATCGAATTCGTCATCGTGCCGGAATCCGGCGTGCGTCTGGGCAGCCTGTTGTCCGGGCAGATCGATGTCGATACCGGTGTGGTTCCGCAAAACGAGCAGGTGCTGGAGACCCAGGGCGTGCCATTGCTGACCCGCGCCAATCCCGGCGTGGTCTACAACCTGACGCCGGACGAAACGGATCCGCTGTACAGCGACGTGCGGGTGCGTCAGGCATTGATCAAAGCCATCGACCGCGAGCAGCTGCGCAGCATCATTTCCCGTTTCCAGAAACCGGCCAGTGCCTTGCTGGCCAGCAGCACGCCGTTCTACCGCGATCTGTCGCCGTTGCTGGCCTACGACCCGGAAGGCGCGCGAGGTTTGCTTGAGGAAGCGGGCTGGCGTGTGGGCGCTGACGGTATTCGCGAGCGAGACGGAAAACGCCTGGCGTTGCGTTTGGATTATTGGCAAAGCACGCCGATTCTGGAGCTGATTCAACAGCAATTACGGCTGGTCGGCGTGGATTTGCGCCTGAATAAATACACCATAAGTCAAGTCACGGCGTTGCAGGCCAGCGGCGACATGCACCTGACGTTTTTCAATCTGACCCGCGCCGATCCTGACGTGATCCGCACCGTGTACCAATCGCCGGGACGCAACTACAACCGGCGCGATCCGGGCCCGCTTGATCAGATCCTGCAACAGTCGGCCGCAACGCTGGACAGCGCGCAACGCCAGAAACTGGTGGATCAGGCCAGTGAAACCCTGCTGCGCGAGGCTCACGCGATTCCGCTGATCGAACTGGTGACGGTGCTGGCCCATGGCAAACAGGTGCATGGCTTGCACTTTGAAGCTTCATCGAGGCTGCAGTTTTTCGATACCTGGTTGCAGCGGTAGGTGATTTGGATCTGTGGGAGCGAGGCTTGCCCGCGAAGAACGATGACGCGGTGGATCAGGGTCACCGAGGCGCCTGGTTCGCGGGCAAGCCTCGCTCCAACGAGCATTTCAATTCACGAGGCTTCATCGCGATTTCGATACCTGGTTGCAGCGGTAGCGCGAACGCCATACCCGTGGGAGCAAGCTTGCTTGCGAAGGCGATATACCAGGTTCAAACAATACGCCGGATGTGCTGACCTTTTCGCGAGCAAGCTCGCTCCCACAAAAAGCATTCATGCGATGTTCAAGAGGAAACCCCATGACTGACAGTTCGCTGAATCCAGGCAATGCCGACCTTGTGTTACGCGCGCCCGGTTTCCCTTTGCGTCAGGCTGCGACTTATCTGTTGAACCGGGTCGGCCAAGCGTTGCTGGTGTTATGGGCGGCGTTCAGTGTGTCGTTTGTGATTTTGTACGCGCTGCCCAGTGATCCGGTGAGCATCATGCTCAATCAGCAAGGCGAGCCCTCGGCGGTGGATCTGGCGCAGATCGCCGCGCTGCGCGCCGAATATCACCTCGACCAGCCGCTGCCGGTGCAATACGGCATTGCCTTGTGGCGCGCGCTGCATCTGGATTTAGGCCATTCGATACAAAGCGGCGAACCCGTGATAAAGGCGTTGAGCGAGGCTTTGCCAGCCACTGCCGCGCTGACCTTTCTGGCTCTCGGTTTTGCTTTGTTGGCCGGCATTGCCCTGGCGCTGACCGCCAGCCTGGTGCGCAGCGACTGGTTGCGCAACGGGTTACTGGGCATGCCAGCGGTGGCGGTGTCGTTGCCGACCTTCTGGATCGGCTTGTTGCTGCTGCAAGGTTTTTCGTTCTCCTGGCACTGGTTTCCGGCCATGGGCAATCAGGGCTTTAGCTCACTGATATTGCCGGCGCTGACCCTGGCGATTCCCACAGCGGCAGTGATCGCCCAGGTGCTGGCGCGCTCACTGGCGGCGGTGCGCGCGCAGCCGTTTGTCGATGTGTTGATTGCCAAGGGACTGAGCCCGCGACGCCTGCTGTTTGTTCATCAACTGCATAATGCGGCGATTCCGTTGCTGAGCCTTTCCGGGGTAATCGTTGGCAATCTGCTGGCCGGTTCCGTGGTCACTGAAACAGTGTTTTCCCGGGAAGGCGTGGGGCGGCTTGCTCAGGCAGCGGTGAGTGGCCAAGACATTCCATTGGTGCAGGGCGTGGTGGTGTTGGCGGCGGCGATCTTTATCAGCGTCAATCTGCTGGTCGACCTGATTTACCCGCTGCTTGATCCGCGTTTACAAGGGAGGGCAGGACGATGAGCCAGGTGTTGAATCAGCCATCGAGCGCATTGGCTGCGCCGCCAACCAGCGCCTATTGGCAAAGGTCGAAACTGGCTTCGCTGTTAAGGCGTCGGCCGCTGCTGCCGTTGGGTCTGTTGGTCCTGCTGCTGGTGTTGGCCTGGGCGTTATGGCCCGGCGCGTTCAGCCATTACGATCCGTTGTTGGGAGTACCGAGCCAGGCCTTGCAGAGCCCGAGTACCAGTCATTGGTTTGGCACAGATCAGCTGGGCCGCGATCTGTATAGCCGCACGGTGCATGGCGCAGCCATTTCGTTGCAGGCCACGGCGCTGGCGGTGGCAATTGCCTTGGTGGTGGGCATTGTGCTGGGGATCATTGCCGGCTATTTCGGCGGCGTGGCCGATGCGCTGCTGATGCGCGTGGTGGAAGTGCTGATGGCGATTCCTTCGCTGTTGTTGGCCATGGCGATCATTACCGTGCTGGGCTTCGGCACGCTGAATATTGCCTTGGCGGTGGGGCTTTCATCGGTGGCTACGTTCGCCCGCCTGGTGAGGGGCGAGGTCTTGCGCTGGCGCACGGCGGTGTTCGTCGAAGCAGCGGTGTCCTGCGGCGTCGGGCCATGGACGATCATTCGCCGGCACATTCTGATTCACGCCGCCGGACCTGTGCTGGCCCTGGCTGCACTGGAATTTGGCAGCGCAGTCTTGTCGGTCGCGGCGCTGAGTTTCCTTGGTTTCGGCGCGCCACCGCCGCAACCGGAGTGGGGATTGCTGATCTCCGAAGGCCGCAACTATATGGTCGCGGCCTGGTGGTACACGACATTGCCGGGGCTGGTGGTAGCAGCGGTGGTGTTAGCGACCAACCAATTGGCCAGAGCGGTACAGGATTTACAAGGAAATCAGTCATGAGTGCGCCGGAAAACGCGGTTTTGCAGATCAGTGGCTTAAGCATTGGTTATCGGACCCGCGAAGGTCGGGTGCCAGGCGTCGACGGGATCAACTTCTCGCTGTTCGCCGGGGAAATCGTCGCGGTGGTCGGTGAGTCCGGATCAGGCAAATCCACCACCGCTGCGGCGCTGGTCGGGTTGTTGGCCGGTAATGCGCAGATCGAAAGCGGCAGCATCAAGCTCAACGGCGTAGAGCAGATCCGCGCCAGCGAACGTCACTGGCGGGCGTTGCGCGGCAAGGTACTCGGCTTTGTGCCGCAGGATCCGGGCATGTCGCTGGACCCGGTAAAACGCATCGGTGCGCAGTTGTGCGAAGCCATGACTGTCCACGGCGTGCCCAAGTCCGAAGCGCGGGCGCGGGCGGCGACGTTGCTGGCGGACGTCGGCTTACAGAATCCCGAGCGGGTAGGGCGCAGCTTTCCGCATCAGCTGTCCGGCGGCATGCGTCAACGGGTGCTGATTGCCATCGCACTGGCCAACAATCCGGCGGTAATTATTGCTGACGAACCCACCAGCGCGCTGGATGTGGGCGTGCAGCGGCAGATTCTCGATCAACTGCAATCTCTGGCGCGCAAGCGGGGCACGGCGGTGCTGTTGATCACCCACGATCTGGGCGTGGCACTGGACCGCGCCGACCGGCTGATCGTCATGCACAACGGGCGGATTGTCGAAACCGGCGCAGCGCGGCAGATTTTCCAGCGTCCGCAGCATGCCTACACGCAGCAGTTGTTGGGCGCAGTTCCAACCTTGGCGAGTGCGGCACCCCGGCCAGTCGCATCGCGGCGCGATTCAGTGGTAGCGCTGCAATCGCCGCTGCTGCAAGTCGAACACCTCGGCAAAGACTTTTCGACCTGGCGTAACCCGGGTTCGGCGGCGGTGGACGATGTGTCGTTTTCGGTGATGCGCCACGGCACCACCAGCCTGGTGGGCGAGTCTGGTTCCGGCAAGTCCACCACCGCGCGGCTGATAGTGGGTCTGGAAAAGCTTGATGCCGGGCGGGTGCTGTTCGATGGGCAGGACATCAGCGGCTATTCACGGCGGAACTGGCAGCCATTACGCAGACGGATTCAGGTGGTGTATCAGAATCCCTACGCATCCCTTGACCCGCGTTTTACCCTGGAGCAGATCATCAGCGAACCCTTGCAAGCCTATGCCGTGGGCGACCGGGAATCACGGACGAGGCGCGCGGCGGACCTGCTTGAACAGGTCGAGTTGCCGCTGCGTCTGCTGCACAGCCGACCGGGTGAATTGTCCGGCGGCCAGCGACAGCGAGTTGCCATCGCCCGAGCGCTGGCCCTTGAACCGGAGCTGGTGGTATTGGACGAACCGCTTTCGGCGCTGGACGCTTCAGTGCAAACGCAGATTCTGGCGTTGCTTGCCCAGTTACAGCAACGGCTGGGACTGAGCTATCTGTTCATTTCCCACGACCTGGCGGTGGTGCGGCAGATTTCCGATCAGGTGGTGGTCATGCGCGCGGGCAAAGTGGTCGAGCAGGGCGGCTGTCACGATGTTTTCCAGTCTCCCGGTCATGCCTATACCCGGCGTCTGTTGGCGGATATTCCGGGGCAGTTGTATCTGCAAGAGCAGCAGGTGCAATCCCGCTCCAGCGCATGAGGCCGGGAAGACTTGGCTCTATGCTTAGATCTATTCGGTATTAAATTTTATAAAAACAAAAGCTTAGGATATATAGCTACAAGATAGCTCAAGGCCACTTACGATGTATCCCGCCCCTGCTTTCCCTGCTGTCGAAGGTCGCCCATGACCTTCGACTATGCCTTTGCCATTTCCACGCTGCCTGCCTTTCTTAAAGCCGTTGGTGTCACCTTGCAGGTCGGCTTGATCGCGATTCTGACTTCGTTGCTGGTTGCGGTACTCAACGCCGCCATCGCCACGTTTCGCGTGCCGGTGCTGCATCGACTGGTCCCGCTGTATGTGGAACTGGCGCGCAATACGCCGCTGCTGATTCAGCTGTTCTTCATCTATTTCGCCTTGCCGACGCTGGGGATTCGCGTTTCCGGCTTTGCCTCGGCGGTGATTGCGATGACCTTCCTTGGCGGCGCATACCTGACCGAAATCCTGCGCGCCGGCATCGAGGCGGTACCCAAGGCGCAGATCGAATCGGGCCTGTCCATCGGCTTGTCCCGCTGGCAGTTGTTGCGGCACGTGATTTTGCCCCAGGCGGGCATTCTCAGCCTGCCGGCGCTGTTCGCCAACTTCGTATTCCTGCTCAAGGAAACCACGGTGGTCTCGGCCGTAGCTGTTCCGGAAATCCTCTACACGGCCAAAAGTTATATCGCGCTGTATTACAAAACCTACGAAATGCTCGCCGTGATGACCGGCCTGTGCGTGCTGTTGTTCCTGCCGCTGTCGCTGTTGCTGGGCGTTCTGGAAAGGAGGCTCCAGCATGGCCAGTTCGGGTCTTGATTTGTTGTGGGTGTCGGCGCCGCAGCTGCTGACTGGTGCTGGGCGGACGTTGGGTATTTCGCTGCTGGCAATTGTGTTTAGCAGCCTTGGCGGGTTGGTCTACGGCGTGCTGCGCAGTCTTGGCAAACCTTGGTTCGACATACCGCTGCGCATTTATCTGGAGCTGTTTCGCGCGATCCCGGTATTGGTCTGGCTGTACCTGTTCTTCTTCGGCTTGCCGATCTTCCTTGGCCTGAGCATTCCGGCGTTCTGGTGCGCGGTGCTGGTCCTGTCGTTGTGGGGCGCCAGCGAGGTGGGCGAGGTGGTCCGTGGCGGACTGCGTTCGATACCGCGCGGCCAGCGCGAAGCCGGGCTGGCGATTGGACTGGGCTTGCGTCAGCTCTACGGTCGGGTGCTGTTGCCTCAGGCTCTCAAACGCCTGACGCCACCGGTTATCAACGTCTACACGCGGCTGATCAAGACCAGCTCGCTGGCGGTGCTGATCGGGGTGATCGACGTCACCAAGGTGGGCCAGCAGATCATCGAGCGCACCTACGAATCGGTGCTGATCTATGGCTTTCTGTTCCTGTTTTTCTTTTTCATCTGCTATCCGCTGTCGGCCGCGTCCCGCGTGCTTGAACGGCGCTGGAATCACGCATGAGCGCATTGATCGAACTGGCCGGATTCAGCAAGAATTTCGGCGCGACACCTGTATTGCAGGACATCGACCTGCAGGTCGCAGAAGGCGAAGTGCTGGTCATCCTTGGCCCCAGCGGTTGCGGTAAAAGCACTTTGCTGCGCTGCCTCAACGGCCTGGAATTGGGCCACGCGGGCAACCTGCGGTTCGCCGGGACGGACCTGGCCGCCAATGCCGACTGGCGCAAGGTTCGCCAGCAAATCGGCATGGTCTTCCAGAGTTATCACCTGTTCCCGCACATGACGGTGCTCGACAACATTCTGCTCGGCCCGGTGCAGGTGCAGAAGCGCGCGCCCAAGGAAGCCCGGCAACAGGCCGAAGCGTTGTTGACGCGGGTTGGCCTGGCTGACAAGCGTGATGTCTACCCGCGTGAACTGTCCGGTGGCCAGCAACAGCGCATCGCTATTGTTCGGGCGTTGTGCATGAACCCCAAAGTCATGCTCTTCGACGAAGTCACCGCCGCCCTCGACCCGGAAATGGTCAAGGAAGTGCTGGAGGTGATCCTCGATCTTGCCCAGGGCGGGATGACCATGCTGATCGTCACACACGAAATGGCGTTTGCCCGTGCCGTGGCGGATCGAATCCTGTTCATGGACCGCGGCCGTATCGCGGAACAGAACGACCCCGAAACTTTCTTCAGCGCCCCGCAGACCGCACGAGCGCAGCAGTTCCTGGAGAGGTTTTCCTACGTAGAAAACATGCCCAAAAGGAAAGCATCGTGAGTTTTAAAACTGCCCTGGTTGTACCTCTGATTGCCCTCGGTCTGTTGACCGGTTGCGACAAACCCGCAGAACCCAAGCCCTCGGCGCAGGCCAAGCCTGTCGCTGCGGCAAGCTATCTGGACATCATCAAGAAACGCGACAAATTGATTGTCGGCGTGTTCAGCGACAAGCCGCCGTTCGGCTTCGTCAACGAACAGGGTGAATACGTCGGGTTCGACACTGATCTTGGCAAGCGCTTCGCCAAGGATTTGCTGGGCGATGAAAAGAAGATCGAGTTTGTGGTGGTTGAACCGGCCAGCCGTATCCCGTTCCTGCAAAGCGACAAGGTCGACCTGATTCTGGCCAACATGACCGTGACTCCGGAGCGTCGCGAAGCGGTGGAGTTCACCAACCCGAATCTGCGCGTTGCCGTGCAGGCGTTGGTACCTGAGGCCAGTTCGGTAAAAGTCCTTGATGATCTGGCGAGCAAAACCACTATCGTCACCACTGGCACTACGGCCGATATCTGGCTGACGAAAAATCACCCGGACTGGAAGGTGCTGAAGTTCGAGAAGAACTCCGAGTCTCTTCAGGCCCTGGCCAACGGTCGCGGTGATGCGTATGCCCAGGACAATCTGGTGTTGTTCAGCTGGGCGAAGAAAAACCCCGGTTATCGCGTGCTGGAACAGAAGCTGGGCGACGAAGCACCGATCGCCCCGGCAGTGAAGAAAGGCAACATCGAACTGCGCGACTGGGTCAACGCGGAGCTTGCCAAACTGGGCGAAGAGAAATACCTGCTCAAGCTCTACGACCAGTACGTGCGCAAGGAACTGGCTGACGGCACCGATCCTTCAGCGGTAATAGTTGAAGGCGGTAGCTGGAAGCCTTAACAGGATCTGTAGGACCGGCTTCCACCAGGAGAACACCCTCCCGGCTAAAGCCGGTCCTACGTAATGCTCCCCGCTTCAAGTCTTGTCTAGTGCGTAGATATCTGTTAACAATCACAATAAGCGCTTATCTCGCGGTAACTTAGTCATTGTAAGTAGTTAGCTGGCTAATAACTTATAGTTGACGTCAATTCTTAACTTTTTCCATCCACTTAAGTTCGCCCATGACCCGCCGATAGTCAGCATAGAGTTCAATGGTTTTTGCTATCGCTGAGGGTACGTCATGTTCAATAAACTTCTAAAAAACGAACTGGCAGCCAGGACGGCCGAGGTTGTGGAGTTCAAAGGACTGATTGCGGCACTTGAACGTTCGATGGCAGTGGTGGAGTTCGACCTGACCGGTAAAGTGCTACGCGCCAACGACAATTTTCTGAAAGCCATGGGCTATAGCGAGGATGAGTTGCTGAGCAAGTCCCACCAGGACTTTTGTTTGCCGACCCTGACGCGCAGCAAGGAGTACAGCGAGTTCTGGGCGCAGCTCAGGGCCGGCAAGTTTGTTTCGGGTACCTTCCAGCGTGTCACCGGCCGGGGGCAGAACATTTGGCTTGAGGCCAGCTACAACCCGGTAACGGATGAACGGGGCCAGGTGTTGAAGGTGGTCAAGTACGCGCTGGACATCACCGCCAAGGTGAGCCAGGAAGCCGAAACCCGTAGCAAACTGGCCGCCCTTGATCGGGCCATGGCGGTCGTGGAGTTTGATCTGAGCGGTAATGTTCTGGTCGCCAATGACAATTTCCTGAAAGTGATGGGTTATGGGGCGGCTGAACTCAAGGGCAAGCAACACCGCCTGTTCTGCGAGCCGAGTCTGGTCAACAGTGCCGAGTACAGTGACTTCTGGCGTCGACTGAATGCGGGTGAGTTTTTCAGCGGGCAATTCAAGCGACTCGCGAAGAATGGTCGCGTGGTCTGGCTGGAAGCCTCTTACAATCCGGTGTATGACGCGGACGGCAAACTCTACAAGATCGTAAAGTTTGCCAGCGACATCAGTGATCGGGTCGAAAAGTTCGAGTCCGATTCCCGTGGCGCATCCCGCGCTTACCACATTTCCGCCGAGACGGAAAAAGTCGCCGAGCACGGCGCCGAAGTCATTCAGCAGACCGCTCGGGAAATGCGCCAGATTGCCGACAATATCGGCGCTTCGGCCCGACTGGTTGGCCAACTGGGTGAACGCTCCGAGCAGATCACGGCAATCGTCAACACCATTCGCGGCATCGCCGATCAGACCAACTTGCTGGCCCTCAACGCCGCCATCGAGGCTGCGAGGGCTGGAGATCAGGGCCGGGGGTTTGCGGTGGTGGCCGATGAAGTCCGGCAACTGGCCGGGCGCACCAGCCGCTCGACGGCGGAGATTGCCGAGATGATCGGCATGATCCTGACCGAAACCCGTGATGCGGTCGCCAGCATGGACGCCACTCAGGAGGGCGCGCAACGCGGCGTCAGCCTCGCTGATCAGGCCGGGACGGTTATCCTGCAAATCCGCACGGGGACCAGTGATGCCGTGCAAGCGGTCAGCATGTTCGCGTCCAGTCATGACTGATCAGAGGCTGTCCCTGGCAAAGACTGAACTCGATCATTGAAAAGCAGGTTGTCTGCGAATGAATGGTTTATCTACGGATAAGCCTTGTATTCGGATGGTCGGCGGCATGGCCTTCGACCATCCATCTGGACCCCATCCAGGAGCGGTGAATTTTCCAAACGGCCAGTACTCCTTCTTACAACGACTTAAAGAAGCGCTTTCGCGTGAGTATTTGCGCGTGAGCATGTCTTGCTTGTATCAGGAACTGCCAGGAAGTATTTATGACCTCTCTTCAAATGCCGACAGAGTCTGCTTTCTCTCAGCCTCATCGAACTGTGCAAAGTTATTACAAAGCGACCTATGACGCGCTGATGCACAGTCCGTTGCTGCAGGATGATCCTCAGGCTGCGGCCTTTTTACGCCAACAGCTGCAACTCGCCGACATGCAGCCCTGTCATCTGCCCGCCGAGCCTGAACACCTTGAGCAGTGGATCGCGGAAGGTGTGGGCAAAGTCGCCGAGCACTATTCGGCGTATCTGGACCAACGTCGCGCCGGGTCGCCGCGCCGGTTTTTTACCAACAAGGCCCACGCGATGTATTTTCTGCAACATGTTGCGCCGACCAAACGGGTCGATGGGGCATGGCTGTACGGGTTGCTGCCGCATTGGGCCGATTACCGGTTTCATGGGTTGATCCGCACCTATCTCGAAGAACTGGGCGATGGCGATGCGGCGCTGAACCACGTTTCGCTGTATCAGAAACTTCTGGCGGACCTGGAATGCGATCTAAGCGACGGGCTCGATGACGAAGCTTATCTGCAAGGGGCCATTCAGTTGGCACTGGGCAATCAGGCCAGGCAATTTCTGCCGGAGGTGATCGGGTACAACCTGGGCTATGAACAACTTCCGTTGCACTTGCTGATCACCTCGTTCGAGCTGAACGAACTGGGTATCGATCCGTACTATTTCACGCTGCACATCACCATCGACAATGCCAGCACCGGCCACGCTCGCAAGGCGGCGCAAAGCGTCCTGGCCTTGCTGCCCATGGGCGAGCAGCGCGACGATTTCTATCAGCGCATTGCCAACGGCTACCGACTCAACGAATTGGGGGCTGGCACCACAGCCGTGATCCAGGCGTTTGATCTGGAGCAGGAATTGATCGCACTGTTGGAGCGCAAGCGCACCTTTGGCCAGCACATGCATTCGGACTATTGCCGCCTGGATGGCAAGACCGTCAACCAGTGGCTGGCGGAGCCGGACCAGATGGGGGAGTTTCTTGCGGTGCTGGAAAATCGCGGCTGGATAAAACGCCATCAGGATCCGACCGAAAGTCGCTTCTGGCAGCTGATCGAAGGCGCGGGTGCGGCCATGTTCGGGGTGTTCAATGCTTATGAAAAGCAGGTGCTGCATGACTGGATCGCGGGCGACTGGTCAGCCACTGCGGTGCAGTCGACCTCCAGCAAGCGAACTCCGGATGCATTCCGGGCACGCTTCAGGTCGGCGCCGCGCAACGATGGTCTGCGCACGGCCGACCAGCACACGCGGCTCGAAGATGTCGATCCCGATGTCAGCGGCTTGCTGGCCGATCTCAACAACGCCACGGCGGCGCAGAAGATGCAGGTCCTGATCGAGCGCATGTCGCCCGCCAGGCACGCGACTCCCGCCGGACTGTTTGCGACCAAACGCTATGTCGAAGCCATGGCTGAGCGTCTGACGGGAGAGCGAGCATGAACGCCAACCAGGCTTTTGCGATTGATACGTCGGACATTCGGCTCCAGCGCTCTTCCCATGACGCGCTGGTGAAGCTCGGGCAAGGCCTCGTTGCCGACGGTTACCGCTTTATCACGCCTACGCCGCTGACCCATCAACGGGTCAACGCGCGCGCAGGCAATCAGCTGGCGTCCTCGCTGCGGGATGTGTTCGGCTGGAGCCGGCCGTTTCCGGAAACGTTGTTGCCGGCCGACGAACTGAACGAGTTGCTGGCTGCCGGTATTGTTGCCGCCCACGCGCGCGGCTTCATCAGTCGCGTCAGGTGGTCGAGCCTGGGAGATTTGTCGCTGGCGCATTCGGCGTTTCCGACCACGGACGAGGACTCGGTGTTCTTCGGCCCGGATACCTACCGTTTCGCGCAGTCGATTCGCGACCAGTTGAGCAGGACTTTCACGCCCATCAGGCGCGCCGTGGACATCGGCTGCGGCAGCGGCGCGGGCGCGCTGGTGATCGCCCGCGCACAGCCTCACGCTCAAGTGTTCGCCGTGGATATCAATCCCAAGGCGCTGCACTTTGCCCAGGTCAATGCCCAGGTAGCCGGGATCGACAACGTTGAATGCCTGGAGAGTGACATTCTGCGCGGCGTGAACGGTGAGTTCGATCTGATTATCGCCAACCCGCCCTACATGAAGGACGCGCGCCAGCGGGCATATCGCCACGGTGGCGATGCGCTGGGTGCTGATCTGTCGGTGCGAATCCTGCGCGAGTCTTTGCCGCGGCTGGCGGTGGGTGGCGCGTTGGTGCTGTACACCGGCGTGGCAATGGTCGACGGCGCGGATCCGTTCCTGGCTGCGGTGGCAGATGATATTGCCGGTCCAGCGTGGGCCTGGACCTATCGGGAGATTGATCCGGATGTCTTCGGCGAAGAATTGCTCGAGGATGGCTATCGGGACGTGGAGCGGATTGCAGCGGTGGAATTGGTGGTGCGCCGGGTCTGATGACTCGGTGGCTTGAGAAAAGCCCGTTCACGCGACCGGGCTTTTGCGTTTCAGGACGGTCAGGCGATGCTGTAACCGTCAAACGCCTTCTGCTGCTGCAAGGCGGTAATGATATTTTTGCGCGTCACCGGCAACTCGTTGCCTTCGTTATCAACGAAGGTTTCGCTTTCCAGCTCCGCCTCGTCGCCTTCGCCAACAAAGCTGAAGCCCAGGAATTCGAAGGCTTCACGGTCGACGTTCGGCCGGGAGCGCGGCGTACGCATCGGCAGGCTGACAGTGATGCCATCCTTGCTGATGGAAAACACTTCGACGTCCTTCTTGGCCCGGGCGACCTTGCTTTTGCCGGTACCCGGATTGCTGATGGCCTGATGGGTCTGGTTCAGCACCTTGAGCGCCAGGCTATACACCAGTTCCTGAAACGCCGGGTCATCCTTGTAGCTGAACAGGATGCGACTGATAGAGAACCGCGTGCTCAAATCCGCCAGAGCCGCGCTGTCGGACGCCTCGGCGTCCTTGAGCTGCTTGAGTTCGCCCATCAACTCGTAGGCCTTGTCGTCGTCAAGACTGTCCTGAGCTTGGCGAATTGCGGCTCGTAGCTGACGAATCTGATCGCTTTCCTTGGCGCTCTGGAAGGTATCAAGCACCATTTCGCTGATGATCTTGGCCTGAGGCACGTGTTGGGAAAGGCTGATGGCATCTTCGTAAGCGAGCTTGGAGGAGGTCACGGCGTGTTCTGTATGGGAATCAGGCATTGAATTTCACTATTTCGTTAACCGGGTTTGAGGCGCGAAAGGCATTGAGCTTTTCGGGGCGCCTAATCTAGTGGACGAGGGCGCTGTTGTCACGAGCCAATAGCCCGGAGGTTGATTCATGGCCGTCATCCGGGACCAAGGCGGCATATTCAGGGTCGATTTACACTTTTATCCTGTCACTGGCGATCCTTGGCTTGTTTTCTTGCGCCGTCCTGTTGATCATTCCGCTCACGGCTATTTAGTAAAGAGATTAAGTGACATGAGTATGGGACTGACTGAAGAAGACATGCGCCGGGCGCTGGGCCTTGATGAGCCAGCCAAGCCCGCCGAGCAACCTGAGCCGGTAATCGAGTTCGACCTCGAACCGACCGTTGCGCCGGAACCTGAACCCGAGTTCATCATCGCGCCGCCTGAGGCCGAGGTTAAGCCTGAAGCCGTGCGTCCGAAAGCCAAGCGTGTATCACCCGCACTTCGGGTCACCATGCGCTGCACCAAGGTCTTCGAAGGCGAAGAGACGATGTTCGTGTACGACGCCAAGACCCTGAGCACCTTCGATGCCGAGCAGGAAGCGAAGAAGGCAGCGGCCAAGGAAAAATTCAAGTATTTCGAAGTGATATCGGTCAAGCGCGTGGAGTGAGGGTGATAACACTGTGGGACCGGATTTATCCGGGAAAAGGCCATCGCTCACGCCGTAAATCTGTGTCGCCGCCACGAACGCCTCGCGAATAAATTCGCTCCTACAGTTGAGATGCGGTCCACACAGATTCAACGCCGCTTTGGCTTTGTTCTTGATCTTGATCTTAAGCGCCCCGTCAAACCACGCCGGCCGAAATCCGATGTTGATTTGGAGGATAAACCGGCAGGACGCCGGTTTAGCCGCACTGGGCCAGGGATGGCCCTTTGCGGCGACCCTCCACATCAATGTCGGATTACGGGCATGCCGAGCCAAAGCGAGGGACCGAGTGGTGGGGCAAGAGCGCTTTGGTTACTTTCGCGCTTTTCGAAAGTGACGCGCCGTAAGGGCGCAACCCTAAGTAGCCGTTACCGAAGCAATGGATATGTACGCACGCATCCTGTGGAAGCGAGCTTTAACCACTACAGAAACTATGGGCAGTGCCGACATGTTCGTGGGCAAGCCTCGCTCCAACGGACTTCGCGCCTAAGCTTCTTGCAACGCCGCCGCGATGGCTTCGTTGAACGCCGGGATATCGTCCGGATTACGCGATGTGATCAAGGTCCAGCCATTGGCCCCGCACTGTTTGACCTGTGCATCGACCCAGTTCGCCGCCTTGGCATTGATCAGGTCAGTGCGCAGGCTCGGGTATGACGTCAGCGTCTTGCCTTCAATGACGCCGGCATCAATCAGCAGCCAGGGCCCGTGGCAAATGGCTGCGACGATCTTTCCGGCTTTCGCGAATTCACTGACCAGACGCTGGGCGTCCTTGTCCTGACGCAGCGTGTCGGCGTTGACCGTACCACCCGGAATCACCAGCGCGTCAAAGTCACTGGCGGCAAGGCCAGAGAGTTTGCTGTCCGACTCCACGGTGCGATCTTTTTCGGTGTCCTGCATGAACGTCTGCGCAGTGCCGCCTTCGATGGATGCATGAGTCGCCTTGGCGCCATAGCTGCGCAATGCCTCCAGCGGCTTGAGCAACTCGTCGCGCTCGATTCCGGAATTGGCAGTGATGAACAGAACGTTTTTGCCTTGCAGTTGGGCTGTCATTGTCGGTTTTCCTCTACTCATGAAAGTCAGGAACGCACGGTCTGCCATGCGCTCTTGTGAATGGGAGGTTTTGCCGACAACGAAAGTTCAGCCCGATTGCACCAGCGTCAGGATTCCACCGGTGCGTAGTAGCCGCCCACCGCCGGTGGCTGGACCAGCGTTGCGGTCTTGCCCGGCGTCATTGGCTCGCGGCTGTCGCCGGAAATCATCCCTACCACTTCGCCGTCGTCCAGTAACGCCCAGGCGGCGACCGGATGAATGTAGAGCTTGCCGGAATGGCCGTCCTTGTGAATGAAGTTCCACCCTGAGCAGGGTGTGATTTGCATGATTTTTGCTGTCACGAGAATGCCCTCTCGATTGAGTACAGATCGAGCCTAGCAGGTGTTCGGGCAAAAGGAGTCGAGCGAACCGGTCGATATTTTCCGCAACTGCCGGTGTGATGCGCCGCGACCGTTGGTCGTCTAGCTTGCGGTCCCAAAAACAATGAGCGCACCCATGCAAAAGCTGTTGAACGAGATACTCGATGAAGTACGGCCGCTGATCGGTCAGGGCAAAGTCGCCAACTACATCCCGGCATTGGGTGATGTTGCTCCGGATCAGTTGGGTATCGCGGTCTACAGCAATGATGGCGAATTGCATTATGCCGGGGATGCCACGACGCGCTTCTCGATTCAGAGTATTTCCAAAGTATTCAGCCTGGTGCAGGCCATCGGCCACTCGGGCGAAGACATCTGGCAGCGGTTGGGCCATGAGCCGTCCGGTCAGCCGTTCAATTCCCTGGTGCAGCTGGAATTCGAGCGGGGCAGGCCGCGCAACCCGTTTATCAATGCCGGAGCTTTGGTGATCTGCGACATCAACCAGGGCCGCTTCGCCGCGCCTTCGTTGTCATTGCGCGACTTCGTGCGGCGGCTATGCGGCAACCCGGAGGTAATCTCCGATTCGAAAGTTGCTGAGTCCGAGTACCAGCACCGTTCGCGCAATGCCGCAGCGGCGTATTTGATGAAGTCGTTCGACAACTTCCATAACGACGTGGAAGACGTGTTGCGCAGCTATTTTCACCACTGCGCGATGAGCATGAGTTGCGTCGATCTGGCGCGGGCTTTTGGCTTTCTCGCCAACCAGGGATTTTGCGTACACAGCGGCCAGCAGATTCTTACCTCCCGGCAGACCAAGCAACTCAACTCGATCATGGCCACCAGCGGGTTGTACGACGAAGCGGGTAACTTCGCCTATCGTGTCGGCCTGCCAGGCAAGAGCGGCGTCGGCGGCGGTATCGTGGCGGTGGTGCCGGGGCGGTTTTCGGTGTGCGTCTGGTCGCCGGAACTCAATCCCGCCGGCAATTCCCTGGCAGGCATGGCGGCGCTGGAGAAGCTCAGCGAGCGCATTGAGTGGTCGGTGTTCTGAGGCGCAGCTCCCTCCAGAAATATATTCCCGAGCATTCCCGCTCCGGCGCTGGTCTACTGGGTTCACGTCAGCCAACTCTGCGGCTGACGGCACGCTCACCAGCAAGCCAGGGAACGCATGTACCTGAATCGATCAATCCCGTTTTTTTTCGAATCGCCGTGCAAGCCTGCCAAGCCGCTGCTTGCATTGGCCGCCGCACTGTTGCTCAGCGCTTGCGGCACCCAGCGCAGCCAGGAAGGTCCAGAGCTGACGCCCGGACAAATCCGTGCACAAATTTTGCGCCTGATGCCGGCCAAGGTTCCTGAGCGCGAGGCCTGGGCGGTGGATATCCAGGCTGCGTTTACTGCGCAGGACATCGCACCGACGACCCAGAATTTATGTTCGGTGCTGGCCGTGGCCGAGCAGGAATCAACCTTTCAGGTGGATCCGCCGGTGCCGGGGCTGGGGAAGATCGCTCGCACCGAGATCGACCGCCGCGCCGCGCGTCTGCACATTCCCGGCGTGCTGATTCGGACGGCCTTGCAGATTCGTTCGCCTGACGGTAAATCCTATGCCGCGCGGCTGGATGCAGCGCGCACCGAGAAACAGCTCAGCGCCATTTTTGATGACTTCATCGGCATGGTGCCCATGGGGCAAACCCTGTTCGGCAACTTCAATCCGGTACACACCGGCGGGCCGATGCAAGTGAGCATCGCGTTCGCCGAAAAACAGGCGAAAAGCTATCCGTATCCGGTGGCCGGGACGATTCGTCAGGAAGTATTCAGTCGGCGCGGCGGCATGTATTTCGGCATCGCCCATTTGCTGGGCTATCCGGCCAACTACCCCGCGCCGTTGTACCGGTTTGCCGACTTCAACGCCGGTTGGTACGCCAGTCGCAATGCGGCATTTCAGAGTGCGGTGAGTCAGGCGACGGGAATCAAGCTGGCGCTGGATGGCGACTTGATCCGCTACGACTCGACGTCACCCAGTTCCACCGAACTGGCGATACGTGCGTTGAGCAAGCGTCTGGACATGAATAACTCGGCGATCTTCAGTCAGCTCAAGCAGGGCGATACGCTGGAGTTCGAAGACACCAAACTGTATGAGCGGGTATTTGCGCTGGCCGACGCTGCGGCGGGTAAATCACTGCCTAGGGCGATCTTGCCGGGCATCACGCTGCAAAGTCCGAAGATTACGCGCAATCTCACCACGGCCTGGTTTGCCCAGCGAGTCGATGATCGGCGCGAACGTTGTATGCAAAAGGTTGCGACGGGGACTAAAGGCTAGGGCAACTCTTCCCATTCGACCAACTTGAGTTGCGCGCGCTCGGCGTGTTGTTGCAACGCTTCCAGCTCCGTACGCAGGCTCGACAGATTATGTTGCACACCAATTCGTGCATGCAGGCAAGCGTAAAACCAGGCATCGGAGTCACTCATCGTCGAATCAGGCTGAATGAAGATTCTTCGTTCCCCTCTGAAAACGTATCGAATCTCAAAATGTCGGCCACTCGCCATAACCTTGCTATCTCTGTTGTGATAGCGCTATGACATTGGTGGCATACAGCCAGTTCCCTTGGTGTTTTTTTTTCAGCCCAAAGGTCGCGGGATCAAACGTTGAGCTTGTCCACGGTTGATGGATCCGGCACGCCATCGAAGAAGGTATCCAGCACATTCTGAAAGATGCGGCGTTGAGGGTCTGCCACGGCGAACAGCGTCATGCTGGAGTGCAGTTTCATGTCGTCCGGCGAGCCGAAAATCTGCCGCGCGGTCCATTGCACCTGAGGCTCGATGATCTGCGCGCAGAGTTCCAGACGCGGCCCCAATACCGGGTGTTGCAGATAGGCCTGCGCTTCTTTAAGGCAGGTGATGGCGTAAAATCTGGCCGTCTCGCTACGGCCCAGCCCGCTGATCTGCGGGAAGACGAACCACATCCAGTGGCTCCTCTTTCTGCCCTCGCGCAATTCAGCCAGCACTTGCTCGAAAACGGGTGCCTGTGCGTCAACGAAGCGTTGCAGATTGTAGAAGTCGTTCATGGCACACCTTCCAGCAGACAGAGATTTATCGAGTGTGGTATTCGGCGACGGCCTTATGATGTCCCAGTTTAGCCGCTGAACCTCTGCGTTGCGCCGGGTTCGATAGACGTTCATCCCATCGTTTTTTGTCCGAGAGCCTTCCCGCGCATGCCCGTTGTCAGCCGTTTCGCCGCATTTTTCGATCAGGCACGCCGTGCGCTGGGATTGGTCTGGGTCACTTCCCGGGGCTTGTCGTTGGGGCTGGTGGTCGCCACTTTGCTGGCGGGCGTGCTGCCGGCGCTGGCCGCTTTTTTGGGGCAGCGCATCGTTGATGCGGTGGTCGCGGCCATGCAACTGCATGCCGACACCGGCAACGCGCCGCTCTGGCCGGTGTTGCGTTATGTGCTGATGGAGGCGGGCGTGTTGGGCTTGCTGGCCGGCACTCAGCGGGCCTTGTCGGTCCAGCAGTCGTTGCTACGCGTGCAGTTGGGACAGCAGGTCAATACGTTGATTCTGGAAAAGGCGCAAACCCTGTCACTCAGTCAGTTCGAGGACTCGGAGTTCTACGACAAGCTGGTGCGGGTGCGCCGCGAGGCCTCGACCCGGCCGCTGGCGTTGGTGACCAAATCCCTGGGCCTGACCCAGAATCTGATTTCCCTGATCAGCTTTGCTGTGTTGCTGGTGCATTTTTCGCCCTGGGCTCTGCTGATTCTGGTGCTGGGTGCGTTGCCGGTGTTTTTCGCCGAAGCGCATTTTTCCGGCGATGCCTTCCGCTTGTTTACTCGCCGGGCCCCGGAAAGCCGTCAGCAGAATTACATCGAAACGCTGCTTTCCCATGAGACCTACATCAAGGAGGTCAAGCTGTTCGGCTTCGGTCCCTTGTTGCTGCAGCGTTATCGCGACACGTTCGCGCGGTTGTATGCCGAAGACCGCCGCCTGACCCTGCGCCGCGACGGTTGGGGATTCCTGTTGGGTTTGCTCGGCACTGCGGCGTTTTATCTCGCTTATGCGTGGGTGGTGGTGGACGCGGTGCATGGTCTGATCACGCTGGGGCAGATGACCATGTATCTGGTGCTGTTCAAGCAAGGGCAAGGCGCGGTGAGCAGCAGCCTGAGCGCCATCAGCGGGCTTTACGAGGACGGCCTTTATCTGGCCGATCTGTATGAATACCTCGGGCAACCCGTCACCGTGGAAGTCGGCGGCGTGACCGAAGGTACCTTGCCCGGCGATGGCCTGCGCTTTGAGGGAGTGAGCTTTACTTATCCGGGTTCCAGCCATACGACCCTGGAAAACATAGACCTGCATCTGGCGCCCGGTCGCAGCGTTGCGCTGGTGGGCGAGAACGGCTCCGGCAAGACCACGCTGATCAAGCTGTTGACCCGTCTGTATCGACCGAATCAAGGGCGCATACTGCTTGATGGCAGCGATCTCAACGACTGGAATGAAGATGCTTTGCGGCGGCGTATCGGCGTGATCTTCCAGGACTACATTCGCTACCAGTTCATCGTCGGCGAGAACCTCGGCGTCGGTGATATCGACGCTTTCGGCGAAGAGCAGCGCTGGCGTGATGCTGCCAGCCAGGGCATGGCGGCAGAGTTCATCGAGCGGCTGGACAAGGGCTACGCAACGCAACTGGGCCGCTGGTTTGCCGGTGGCCAGGAGCTGTCCGGCGGGCAATGGCAGAAGATCGCCCTGTCCCGGGCCTACATGCGCCGCAATGCGGACATTCTGATCCTCGACGAACCCACCGCAGCCCTTGACGCTGGCGCGGAGGCGGCGGTGTTCGAGCATTTTCGCGAGTACGCGAAGGGCAGGATGACGCTGCTGATTTCCCACCGTTTTTCCAGCGTGCGTAATGCCGATCACATCGTGGTACTGGACCAAGGACGCGTCCTGGAACGCGGCGACCACGCCAGCCTGGTGGCTGCGGGCGGGCGCTATGCCACGCTGTTTGACTTGCAGGCGCGTGGATATCGCTGATGAACAATCAGGCCGCATACCGGCCTGACTCTATGGTTGGGCTTGCGACTTTCAGTGTCAGGGAAGCCACTTCGCGAACGAGGATTGCCAATTTGTAGGAGCGAGGCTTGCCCGCGAACCGGATTTTCAGTCGACTTTATCTATCGCCTGAAACGAAGCCTTCGCGGGCGCGCCTCGCTCCCATGAACGATCAGGCTATCCCCGAACCATCAAGGCAGCGGGTCGAACTTCAGCGCGCTCAGGCTTTGTACCTTGTCCTCACGGACCATCTTGTATTCGGTATTGGGGCCAATCCAGCGTTCCCAGATGGCGTCGATCTCGCCAGCATCGTCCATTGCCTTGAGGGATTCATTGACCTTGGCCAGGAACGCCGGTTCGTCTTTGCGCATACCGGCACCAATGGGTTCCAGGGCCATTGGCTCTTTGACGATAGCCAGCTCAAGACCCGATGCCTTGGCCTGATTGACCAGTTTGATCGCGGTCATGGTGTTGGTCACCAGCCCGACAACCTTGTTCTGTTGCAGTGCCATGTAGGCAGAACCGGTGTCCTGGAAGGTTACCGGAGTTGCGCCAGCGATACGGATCGACTGTTCGGAAGTTGAGCCCTTGGTAGAGCTGATGCGTTTGTCCTTGAAGAAAGCCTTGTCCTTGTCGGCGTTGGCGGCGTGGACCACCAGGGTTTCCTTGGCAATGTAGTACGGGTCGCTGAACTGGATCTGGTCGGCGCGGGTTTTGGTGTACGCCAGATTGGCGAAGAGCACATCGACGCGGCCCATTTTTACTTCCGGAATCCTGGCTTCCACCGACATTGGCTTGAGCTCCAGCTTGACCCCCAGCTTCTTGGCCAGCGCAGTACACAGATCGACGTCCATGCCCACCAGCTCGCGGGTTTTCGGGTCCGGCGCGGAGAACGGCGGAACATCGGCATACACGCCGCAGCTCAACGACTGCCTGGTCATGATGTCGCTCAGCTGATCGGCGTGGGCGAGGGTGGCTGCCAGGGGACTGAGTGCTACGACGGCGAACAAATGCTTGATACGCATGGGAATGCTCCAGAAAAAGTAAGTTTGGGTAAGACCGGATCCAACGGCAGTTAGAAAATCAATGCGCACGCAAGTCCGCGATAAAACGCTGGGCGCGCGGGTGTTGGGGCTGACTGAAAAAGCTCTCTGGGTCGCTTTTTTCCAGAATCTGTCCGGCATCCATGAACCAGATGGTGTCGGCGACTTCACGGGCGAAGTTCATTTCATGGGTCACGCACATCATGGTCATGCCGTCTTTGGCCAGACCTTTCATGACACTCAGGACTTCACCGACCATTTCCGGGTCCAGGGCACTGGTGGGTTCGTCGAACAGCATCACCGGCGGCTCCATGGCCAAGGCCCGGGCAATGGCCACGCGTTGCTGCTGGCCGCCGGATAATTGCGCGGGGTAGGCGCCAGCCTTGTGCGCCAGGCCGACGCGCTCCAGCAGTTCCATGGCCCGTTGTTTGGCGGCCGAACCCTTCAGTCCCAAGGTCTTGGTGGGTGACAGGATGATGTTGTCCAGCACCGACAGGTGCGGAAACAGGTTAAAGCTCTGGAATACAAAACCGACCCGGCTACGCAGCCGGTTCACATTGGCGTCGGTGCCATTTACATCCTGGCCGTCGAACAGAATCTGGCCTTCCTGGATGTCTTCCAGGCGATTGACCGTGCGGATCAGCGTCGACTTGCCGGAGCCTGAAGGGCCGCACAGCACCACCACTTCACCGGTATTCACCTGGGCCGTGAGATTGGTCAAGGCCTGGTACTCGCCGTACCACTTGTTGACGTTGGAAAACATGATCATTGGACGCATGAGTCAGCCCTGTTCAATTAATAGGGGGCAGCAAAGGGCTGTCGACGGCGGCAGCGGTTACGGTACCCAGACGCTTGCGGGCAATGCGCCGCTCCAGCCAGTCGGCCAGATGGGTCAGGGCGAAACACAGCAGGTAATAAATGACCGCAAGGATGAAGAACACCTGAAACGGCTTGGTCAGCAGTTGGTTGTTGACCTGATTGGCGGCGAACGTCACTTCCTGAACGTTGATCACATAGCCCAGAGACGTTTCCTTGATGATGGATATGAACTGGCTCAGCAGGCTGGGCAAGGCGTTGTAAAGCGCCTGGGGCAGGATGACCCAGGTGGTGGTGCGCAGGTAGCTCATGCCCAAGGCGCGGGATGCTTCGTATTGGCCGCTCGGCAATGCCTGGATGCTGCCGCGAATGATTTCGCACAGATACGCGCTCTGGTAGATCACCAGGGTGCAGAGCATGGTGGTGAACCCGGTGATGTTGTGGCCGATGAGCAAGGGGACCAGAAAGTAGGTCCAGAAGATCACCATGAGCAGCGGAATTCCACGCAGCACATACACCCAGACCGTCGCGCAATAGCGCAGCGCTTTCCACGGCGAGATTCTAGCGACAGCCAGCAGCAGGCCGAACGGAAAGGCCAGCAACAAGGCCAGTACCGCCAGAATCAGCGTACTTGCCAGCCCACCCAATGGACCGTGAGGGTATTGGCCGATCAGGAACAGTGTCCAGTTTTCCTGGAGGATCTTGAAGATATCGAACATGCTCGCTTACCTCGCCAGGGCTTTGTTGAACCGCTTGGCCAGCAGGGCGCCGAGCCCCATCAGCAGCAGCGAAATGGCCAGGTACACCACTGAGGCAACCAGAAAGGATTCGAAGGTTCGGAAGGTGTAGTTCTCGACTTCTCGCGTTGCATATGTCAGCTCCATCACTCCGATAGCCATGGCCAGACTGGTGTTCTTGAACAAGAGCACGGTGTGGTTGATCAACGACGGCAGAGAGTTGCGCACGCCCTGGGGCAGGATCACGTAGCGCATTGAACGCACATAGCCCATGCCCAGCGCTCGCGAAGCCTCGGTTTGACCGACCGGAATGGCCCGCAGGCCACTGCGGATGTCTTCACTGAAATAGGCCGCCTGACACAGGCCCAGGGCGATGATCGAGAACAGGTATTCAGTGTTGTAATTGGCCAGCCAGATCTGCGTCGAGGTGGACAGCAGTGTTGGGATACCGAAATACCACAGCATCAGTTGCACCAGTGTCGGCACGTTGCGGTGGTAGGAAACATAGGCCGCAACGATGCGGTTCGCGTATTTGTTGCCGGTCAGGCGCACGGTCACCAGAACGAGCGCCAGTGCCATGGCCAGGCACCAGGCGAGCAGCGCCAGTTGCAAGGTCATTTCGATGCCCTTGACGATCAGTTCGGCGTATTCACCTTGCAGGATCGGGGCTAAATCGAAGTCATGCTTCATGGTCAATCCCTATCAGCATTGGGTAGGGGCAGAAAAAGTGCCAGACATTGGCCTGGCCAAGGAGCGCATCGACGGATGAGTCCGTTCTGTTCGCAGTGCAACGGCGCAGCGCTGGCAGGTTCAGCCGTGGTAATCCTGCGGGCGGACGGTCGACAGGCCACCGGGGACTTGCAGGGTCGGAGTGATTTCCATATGACCGATGTTGACGGCGACCGGAGCGGCAATGGCGAAGGCGATGGCATTGGCGATGTCCGCGGCCACCGGCAACTCGAAGCCCTCGACGAAGCGCTTGTAGGTTTCTTCGGAATCGCCGTGGACATGGGCGAAGATGTCAGTGGCAACGCGGCCAGGGCAGATTTCAGTAACCCGTACGCGTTTGCCGAAGGCATCGATACGCAGTTGGCGGGAAAGCATGCTCACGGCGGCCTTGGTGGCGTGATAGGTCGAGTTACCGCCAAAGTTATAGGCCGCAGCAATGGAGCTGATATTGATGATGTGGCCACTGTCGCGTTCGACCATGCCTGGCAATGCCAGACGCGCCAGATGCAGCACGGCGCGCAGGTTGACATCGATCAGAAAATCGATGCCCTCGGCATCTGCCGCAAGGATCGAGCCCGGACGATCCACCCCGGCGTTGTTGACTAGAATATCGAAGCTGTATTGACCGAACAGGGCGGTCAGTGCGGGCAGATCGGTAACGTCGATAGCGTGGGCAATACAGCCGGTGCGTGCGGCCAGATCAGCAAGTTTGTCGGCGCTGCGGGCAATGGCATGAACTTCGATACCTTCCTGACAAAGACGCTCGACCACGGCTGCGCCGATGCCGGAAGAAGCGCCAGTGACCAGTGCGGTTTTGTAATCGGAAAATGGCATTGCGGTTACCCCTGAATCCATTGGTTCACACGCCTGGCATGTGAGCGATCAATACGGTTGTGTTTAGCTAATGTACCGACTCTATCCAGCGTAAACCCTGGCGACCAAGACGGAATGGCTGTGTGGCTATAAGGGTCTCTTATGACGTTGACCCAGAGCGGCCGGCTCAGGCCATCAGCTGTGAGACCGGCACGATTTGCCCCCCCGCAGTTTCGATTTCGCGATGCACGGTGCGAGCCAGTTCAACCGCGCCTGGTGTGTCGCCGTGGAGCAATATTGAACAGGCGTTGACCTTGATCACCTTGCCGCTGATGCTCGTCACAGTGCTGTCTTCAAGTAACTGACGGACCCGCTGCAATACGGTCGTTGGGTCCTTTATCACCGAGTTGGCGATTTTGCGTGGCACCAGCAGGCAATCGTCGCCGTAAGCGCGGTCGGCCAGAAACGTGGTAGCGACCCGCAAATTGCACAGGGCGGCAGCGCTTTCGATGGCCCTGCTGCTTGAGGAGCTGATGATAATTGCCGGGTCAAAGGCGGCCACGGTCCGAATCAGCGGCGTTGCCAGCTCGATATCAGCGGCGGCCATGTTGCCCAGGGCGCCATGAAAGCTCATGTGCGTCATGCGATGCCCGGCGACTTTGGCAATAGCCGCCAAAGCCCCCAACTGGTAAGTCACATACGTGCATAGCTCGGCGATGTCGATATTCATCTGACGTCGGCCGAAACCCTGCAGGTCGGGGAAACCCACATGGGCGCCCAGATCGATGCCTTTGGCTTTGGCCATGCGTGCAGTGTTATTCATGATCAATGGGTCGCCGGCATGAAAGCCGCACGCGACGTTGGCCGAGGAAATGATCTCCATCAACGCCTCATCCTCGCCCATGCGCCAGGCACCGAAACCTTCACCCAGGTCCGCATTCAGATCGATCTTCATGGCAGCATTACTCCGGCTTCAACAGGACAAAGACTGATCAGCGTCTGGCCGTAACCCACGGCGGTGCCGCTGGGTACGAGCAGGCGGCAGACCTTTCCGGCGTGCTGGCTGCGTACCGCAAGCAGCAGCGAGCCGATTGCCAGGAGTGCCACCAATTGTCCCACCACCACGTCGCTGCCCATGGGCGCGAGCACTATGTTGTCGTCGGGGTGTGCATCCAGAAACCGTCCCAACGAAGTTGCCTTGATGTCGAGCAGGCTTGAGACAGGCCCGGCTTCCGGGTTTGCCGGATCGGGAGCTGCCGAAGAGGGGGCGTGGGCAATGCCTAGCTTGAGGGTCAGCTTGAATCCCGGTTTCTCGATTTCTGCGCCGCAGAGGCCTGCCTGTTGCAGGTCCGCCGCCAGCTGGCGAATTTCTTCAATATTCATTGTCAGTATCCTCAACGCCGGGCCAGGCCATGCAGGGCCACAAGACGCCGTGTTTCGGCGAGATAGCGCAGGTTGTGTTCAAGGGCGTCCAGCGCCTGGTCATAACTGCATTCGATAAAGCGCACCCGGCTGCCAATGGCGGCCTGACCCAGGCGCCACAGGTCGGCCTCGATCACTGTGCCGAATTTCGGGTAGCCGCCGCTGGGTTGAGCATCACGCATCTGGATAATGGGCTGGCCGCCATGGGGCACCTGAATGACGCCCGGCACGATGCCGTGGGAGCGAACCTCCATGGCGCGCTCAGGCAGGATCGGCGTGCCGGCGAGGCGATAGCCGTAGCGATTGCTCTGGGCGGTGATTTTCCAGTCCCCGGCCCAGAACGACGCTCGGGAGTCGGCGGTAAAACCCAGATACTCGGCGGCGGGCAACACACGAATGGCGGGGATGTCATGCACGGCCAGAGGCAGCGCCCGAGCGGCACCCAGCACGCCGAAATCCGTCGGCCCGGCGAGTAATCCCGGCTTGCAGGCGCCCAGTTGATCACCTTGCTGCAAGGCGCGGCCCTGGAAACCGCCAAACTCACCGCGCAACTGGGTGCTGCGTGAGCCGAGTACCAGCGGCACGTCGATCCCGCCTGCCAGGCACAGATAGGCTCGGCAGCCCGAAGCAGGGCGGTCGATGGTCAGGATCTGGCCTTTGTGACCTTGCATGACCCAGTTCGGCGGGAATGCGCTGCCGTCCAGATTCGATGCGCAGGCTGCGCCAGTCACCGCAAAGGCACAGTCCGCCAGCAGGCGTACCTGGAAGGGAAATACCGGAATCTCGATAGCCGCTGCAGCATCGTCATTGCCCAGCATTATATTGCCGGTCACAACGGCCAGCGCGTCCATTGCACCTGAAGTGCCCACCCCATAACCCAGGCTGCCGATTCGGCCCAGATCCTGAACGGTGGCCAGGGCCGTGGCGGATAGAATCTCGATCATCGAATGATCCTCTCGATGCGAAAGCGCAGCAGATCACCCGGCTGCAGGAGCGCCGGAGGGGATTGTTCCGGGTCGAAGAAGACCATTTCGGTACGGCCGATGGTGTTCCAGCCGCTGGGACCGGCGGACGCCGAAACCCCGGTCTGCACGCCACCGATAGACACTGAACCGGCGCCTATGCTGATCACCGGAACCTGGCGCCTCGGTGTCGCGATACGCGCATTCATGCCTCCCAGATAGCAGTAACCCGGATGGCTACCCAAGGCGTACACCGGATAAAGCGGCTCGCTGTGCAGGTGAGCAATAGTCTCGATATCCAGCCCGGTGTGGGCAATCACGTCATTCATGTGTGGCCCGTGTTCGCCGCCGTAAGTCACCGGCAACTCGATGATGCGGCCCTCCAGTGGCAAGGGTTCGCAGGCTTCCCAGGTTTCCAGCAGGCGTCGGGTCAGTGCGCCGAGCTCCCTCGGCGCACGGGTGAACGTCAACATCAGGTTATTCATGCCCGGCACAGATTCGCGAATTTCCGGCCATTGCACGGTCACTCGGGCCATCGCCCAGAGGCGCTGTTGCGGGGCCAGGTCCAGGCTGCCTGGCGCCTCAAAAAGCAGGGCCGTGGTGCCCAACAGACTGATGGTCGGACTCGGGTCCGCAGGGGAGATGCTCATTGGGTGCTCCGTTGCTGCAGCCAGTGCTCCAGATGGTGAATGTCAACGCCACCGTGGCAAAAATCCGGGTCTTGCAGAATCTCGCGGTGCAAGGCGATGTTGGTGGAAATACCCTCCACGTAGAGTTCACTCAACGCCAGGCGCATACGTGCCATGGCTTCTTCACGAGTGGCGCCGTGGCTGATGACCTTGGCGATCATTGAGTCGTAATAAGGCGGCACCCGGTAGCCGGTAGTGACATGGGAATCGACCCGCACACCAAAGCCGCCCGGCACTTCCCAGCGGGTGATCTGGCCCGGAGTCGGCATGAAGGTCAGCGAGTCCTCGGCATTGATCCGGCATTCCAGGGAATGGCCGTTGGCAACGATGTCGCTCTGGCGCAACTCAAGACGTTCGCCTCGGGCCATGCGCAGTTGCTGTTGAACAATGTCGATGCCGGTCGTCATTTCGGTCACGGGGTGCTCTACCTGCAGGCGGGTGTTCATTTCAATGAAGAAGAACTGACCGTCTTCAAAGAGAAACTCGAAGGTGCCGACGCCCCGGTAGGCGATCTGCTGGCAAGCCTTGACGCACCGCTCTCCGACATGGGCGATCAGTTGCGGATCAATGCCGGGCGCGGGCGCTTCTTCCAGCACTTTCTGATGGCGGCGCTGCAACGAGCAGTCGCGACTGCCCAGCCACACGGCGTTGCCGAACGCGTCGCACAGGACCTGAATTTCAACGTGTCGCGGGTGACCAAGGAATTTCTCGATATAGAGCTCCGGGTTGCCGAACGCCAGGCGGGCCTCTTCACGGGTCAGGGCGATCGCGTCCAACAGGTCTGCTTCGCGCTGGACCACGCGCATACCGCGCCCGCCGCCACCGCCCGCCGCCTTGACGATTACCGGGTAACCGATTTCCTGCGCCACCGCCAGGATGGCTTGGGGATCGCTGGACATGCTGGAATCAGGGCCGGGAACGCAAGGTACACCGGCTTCGCGCATGGCACGTTTGGCAGCGACTTTGTCGCCCATGGTGCGAATACAGGCAGCGCTGGGGCCAATGAATGTCAGGCCGGCATGCTCGATACGTTCGGCAAAGCCAGCACTTTCGGAAAGAAAACCGTAACCGGGATGGATTGCCTGGGCGCCGCTGATTTCTGCAGCGAAGAGCAGCGCGGCTTGGTTCAAATAGCTTTGAGTGGGGGCGGCAGGTCCAATGCAAATCGCCTCATCGGCTTGTAATACGTATTGTGCGTGACGATCGGCTTCGGAATAAACCACCACGGTTTTCAAGCCCAGGCCACGGCAGGCGCGCTGGATACGCAAGGCAATTTCGCCACGGTTGGCGATCAGCACTTTTTCGAACATTTGGATGCACCTAAAGAGTTCGGGTCGTGATCAACCGAGACGGAACAAGGGTTGGCCTGCTTCGACCTCAGTGCCCCCGGTGGCCAGAATCGCTTCCACGACACCTGAATGCGGGGCCTTGAGCGGATGGAACATTTTCATCGCTTCGATAATTGCCAGTGTCTGACCGGCCTCTACGTTGTCGCCGACTGTGACAAAGGGCGCTTCGCCCGCCGCAGGAGTCAGATGCAGGACGCCATAGAGGCTGGCTTTGACCGCATTGTCAGCGGTTGCGGGCACGACCGGTTTGGCGGGCGGCGTTGGTGTGTTCGTTGCCAGACCTGGCTGCGCATTGGCGGGCAGCGATGGCGCTCGCGCCACAGCAGTAGTGCCCTCTTTGAACAGACGTATCGTGCTGTCGCCTTCTGTCAGGCTCAGTTCGATCAGGTCGGACTCAGCCAGCAAATCGATCAGTGCCTTGATGCGTTCTTGGTCCATACCCTTGCTTCACCTTTGCAGCGTGTCGTATTGAATGGAGTTCAATCTAACGAGGGCTGTCCGGGACCGCCAAGACGGTTTGGCTTTGGGGTGATAAGGCTCGCTTATGACGCGGAAACGGTCTGGTTGCGCATCTCTGCGACCAGCTCCAGAAGGATTGCCTTGACCGCCTGGGCCGGGACCGACAGCGGCAAATGACCGGACAGGCACAGGGCCAGCGGCGCTTGGATGCCAGGTTCGACAATATGCAGCATGCGCGCACCGGTGGCGGCCATCAGCACTCTGGCAGCTGATTCGGGGAGGATGGTTGAACCGAAGCGCTCAGCAACGGCTGCGGTAAGGGTCGCAGATGATTCCACCTCGGCCACCACATTGGCGCTCAGACCGATGCTGACGAAAGCTTCGTCCACCAGCTTGCGCATGATGTTGTAAGGGCGCGGCAGGAGCATTGCCATGGGCGCCAGCTCGGCAAGGGATATTTCATCCCGCTCGCTCAGGTGAGCTTCGGCGCTGACCAGATACAGGTTTTCCCTCAGCAGCGGCACAAAACTCAGGCCATGGACTTCACGCCCGCCGTACAGAACCGCCATGTCCATGCGCCCGTTCATGATCAGTTCGCTGAGGGTGGTGCCAAAGTTCTCGTTGAGGTAAAGCAGGATCCCCGGGTAGCGCTCGCGAACCCGCCGCAATAGCGGCAGCGACAAGGTCGACGCTGCGGTGCCCGGTGCAAGGCCCACCGATACTTGACCGGACAGGGCATGGCCGGTGTCGTTGACGTCGCTGATGGCCTGTTCGCACTGACGCAATATGTGTTGGGCATGGCCATAGAGAACCTTGCCCGCTTCGGTGGGCGTCACGCCGCGCTTGGTACGAATCAACAATTGCTGATGCAGTTCGGCTTCCAGAGTCGCCAACTGTTGGCTAAGGGCCGGTTGGGCAATATGCAAGACATCGGCGGCCTGAGTCAGGCTGCCGATATCGACGATTTTTACGAAGTACTTCAGGCGGCGAAGATTCAAAAGACAGGACTCATGGATGAAATGGCATCCAGACGGGTTTAGCAAAAGGCAGGCCATGAAGCGCTACAGGTTTGAACGCTCAGCTATTGAGCTATAAGCCTTTGCTATGACCAGAGGTGCCGCTGCGGATTTTGCTTTGAGGAGGCGCAGTAAATCCTGATGTGTTCCATTTTGGTGCGCCGGTGTTCGGTAGGCTGTCATAAGGACTTCCTATTAGCCCAGAACGAAACTGTCTTATCTGCTTGAGGATAGCGACTCGTAACGTAGTGCCTCGAATGTCACCTCCGAGGATTACGACCTTGAACGCCTCCCGCATCGCCGCCCGCGTGCAACGCATCAAACCTTCGCCGAGCAGTGCCGCCGCCGACCGTGCCATTGAACTGCGGCGCCAGGGCAAGTCGATCATCAATCTGGTAGTAGGTGAGCCCGATTTTGATACGCCGCAGCACATCCGTCAGGCCGCCTGTGCCGCTATCGAGCGCGGCGAAACTCGCTATACCTCGAACGCCGGCACGCTGGAGCTGCGTCAGGCTATCGTGGCCAAGCTGGCGCGGGAAAATGATCTGGAGTACTCGGCTGCTCAGGTCGTGGTGACCTGCGGGGCGAAGAGCGCGATTTTCAATGCATTCGCCTCAACTTTGGGCGCAGGTGATGAGGTGCTGATCCCCGCGCCTTACTGGGTTTCATACCCGGACATGGTGCTGGCTTGCGAAGGCGAGCCGGTGACCATCCCCTGCCCGGAAGAGAACGGCTTCAAGCTGACCGCAGAACAGCTGCGCGGCGCGATTACCGAGCGGACCCGCTGGTTGCTGCTCAATTCACCGAGCAATCCGACCGGCGCCAGTTACAGCGTGGATGAACTGAGGCTGTTGGCTGACGTGTTGCTGGAGTTTCCCCATGTCCTGGTCATGACCGACGACATCTACGAGCATATTCGCTTTGAAGGTGCCGATAACGGCCACATTCTTGGTGTCGAGCCTGCTCTCCGCGACCGCGTGTTGGTCATCAATGGCGTTTCCAAGACCTATGCCATGACCGGCTGGCGTATTGGCTACGCTGCAGGCCCGGCGGACTTGATCAATGCCATGGCGACGTTGCAGTCGCAATCGACCAGCAATGCGAGCTCAGTGGGCCAGGCCGCAGCGCTTGCTGCCTTGAGCGGCGATCAATCGTTTGTCAAAGAAAGCGTCGTGATCTACCAGCAGCGCCGCGACCGTTGCCTGGACCTGATCAACGGCATTGAAGGACTGAGCTGTCTGAAACCCGATGGCGCGTTTTATCTGTATGTGAACTGCGGTGCATTGATTGGCAAACGTACGCCGGCCGGGCACATCCTTGCGACCGACACGGATGTCGTGATGTATCTGCTGGAAAGTCAGGGCGTGGCCGTGGTCGCGGGTACGGCCTACGGCCTGGCGCCGTTCTTCCGCATGTCGATTGCTACCGCTCTGGAAACCCTTGAACAGGGTTGCAGCCGAATCGCCACCGCTGTTGCGGCCTTGGGCTGAGGCGTTGGTCATGACGACTCAGGCGAGTGCGTTGAGCTTCAGGCAGGCGTTGCTGGCAATGCTCGGCATCTCGCTGGTGCTGATGCTGTCGGCTCTTGACCAAACGGTGATTGGCAATGCCTTGCCAAGCATCGTGGCCGAACTGCAAGGGTTTGAGCTCTATGCCTGGGTCGCCACGGGTTATCTGTTGACTTCAATCGTGACCATTCCGGTATTCGGTCGGCTGGGTGATTACTACGGTCGCAAGCCGTTTGTGGTGGCCGCAACCATCGTGTTCACTTTGGCGTCACTGGTGTGTGCCCTGGCCAATGACATGTGGGTACTGGTCGTCGGCCGCGCATTGCAAGGTGTCGGTGGCGGAATGCTTATCGGCACCGCGTTCGCCTGCATTCCCGAGTTGTTTCCGGACACCCGGCAACGGCTGCGCTGGCAGATGATGCTCAGTGCTTTGTTCAGCGTGGTCAATGCTATCGGTCCTGGCCTGGGGGGATACCTCACTGGAGCCTATGGCTGGCGTTCAGTGTTCTACCTGAATCTGCCGCTGGGTTGCCTGGCGCTGTTTTTCGCCTGGCGTTACCTGCCTCATTACCGGCCGGTGCAGGTGACCGGCATCCGCCTCGACTGGCCAGGCGCACTGTTGATCGCCGTGGCGTTGGGCAGCCTGCAATTGGGCGCGGAGTGGATGGGCCATTCGAGCACAGTGCTCAGCGCGGCGCTGGGCTTGATTTGCGTCACAGCGGTATTGGCGTTATGGCACTGGGAGCGTCGTTGCGACTCGGCGCTTTTGCCGCCGGCGATGTTCGCCATGTCCAGCCTGCGCATCCTGTTTGTGCTGTCGATGCTGGCCGGGGCGATCATGTTCACGCTGTTGTTTTACCTGCCGCTGCTGTTGCAGGGCAGTTATGGGTATTCGCCGCAAGACGCCGGTTTGTTGATCACCCCTCTGGCGCTGAGCATCACCTTGGGCGCTATTGTCAACAGCCGCATCGTGACCCGACTGAGCAACCCGAACCTGTTGCCACTGGCAGGTTTTCTGGCGCTGCTGCTGGCTTGTGCCGGTCTGGCCATCGCAGGTCGTGGCGCGTCGTTTCACACCTTGTTGCTGCTGATTTTGCTGGCGGGTGTGGGTTTGGGTTTCATCCTGCTCAACCTGACGGTATTTACCCAGACCTTGGCCGAACGGCAGTTTCTGGGTATTGCCACGGCGCTGACCCAATCGCTGCGGCTGGTGGGTGGGTTGCTGGGCACTGCGGCGATGGGGGTTTTGGTCAATCTGTTGTACGTCTCCCAGCTGAGTCAGGCCTTTTTGGCACAAGGGCATGAACGTGCGATTGCTCGTTACATCGATCCACAGATTTTGCTGACATCGACGGTTGTCGATACAGCCGAAACTCATTCGTTGCTGGAGCTGGCCCGTGGAGCGTTGGCTAATTCAGTGGGCGTAGGCCTGTTGATGTGCGCCGGCCTCGGCGTTATTGCACTGTTGGTTTTATATCGCTTACCTCCGGTAAGACTGGTCACTCTCCCGACACTCGTTGCTCCCCAAAATAATAAGACTTAACTGCCCAATTCCGCACTGCTTACAACTCTAACTGACAGTAAAGGATATTCCGATGGAGCTCCTCAATCGTTCACCGCGTGTGGTAGCTGGTATTTGCGGCATGGTCATGGTCCAGCAGGCATTCAGTGCTGGTTTCGTGGAAGACAGCAAGGCCAGTATTCTGGCTAGAAACTTCTTTAGTAATGCAGATAACCGAAGTGGTGCGGCAGATCCAAACTACACGCAAGAGTGGGGGCAGGGGTTCATTTTCGATTTCCGCTCCGGTTATACCCAAGGGGCTGTAGGTTTTGGTGTTGACGCTCTCGGTATGCTGGGTATTCGCCTGGATTCCGGTAAAGGTCGTCATTACAACCCGACGAGCACCGCATTCAACGGCAATATTTTCCCGACGGACAGCGACGGGCGTGCCGTGGATGAGTTCGGCAGCGTTGGGCTGACGGCCAAAGCCCTGATCTCCAAGACAGAGTTTCGTTACGGTACGCTGGTCCCGATGCTGCCAGTGGTAATGTCCACCGATCGTATGTTGCAACAGACGTTCAATGGGGGGCAGGTTCAATCCAGAGACATCGACAACTTCACGTTTACCCTGGGTCAGTTGGAACATGTAAAAGGTCGTGGATCAAGTAACCAGATGGGCATGTCGATTCCCGGCGCTAACAATGCAGTTACCGGTGAGTTCGTTAACAAGTTTTACTACGGCGGCGTGGACTACAAGCCGACCAAAGACTTGTTGCTGCAGTACTACTACGGCAACCTGGAAGATTTTTATAAGCAGAGTTTTCTGGGTCTGAAATATGACCTGCCAGTAGGGCCTGGTACTTTGCGTTCTGATCTGCGTTACTTCGACAACAAATCAGACGGCGCCAATGGCAATGATCCAGCGTTCTACACCTTGGGTTATTACGGTAATGGTGTAACCAAGGGCAAGGTTGACAGCCGGCTGTCGAGCGCCTTTTTCACCTATATGGTTAGCGGTCACACCATTGGTGCCGGTTTCCAGCAGGTCAGCGGCGACAGCGATGCGGTCTGGCTGAACCAGGGTGATGGATCCACCGCTTATTTCATGACCGAGTCGATGATCGGCAAATTCCAGCGTGCCGGTGAAAGCACCTGGCAGGTCCGTTATGGCTACGACTTTGCGCAAGTCGGCATTCCTGGCCTGAGCTTTTTGGGTATGTACGAAAGTGGTTCGAACATTCGTACGCCAACAGGCGATACAAAGGAGTGGGAACGCAACCTGACCGTCAGCTATGTGGTGCAATCCGGTCCTCTGAAAAAACTCAATGTCCAATTGCGCCACGCCTCGTTGCGCACTGAAGTCACTACCCAACGTGACAGCGATGAACACCGGGTGATTGTGTCCTATCCGCTGGACATCCTGTGATTCGGAGTGCCTGACGGCTGGGTGAGCGCCTTGAGGACGAGACGCTCGCCAGCCACGATCTGGAGAAATCATTGACGCAATGACTGATCCAGATCATGTCAGGGTCGGACAGGTGCTGCTATACATCAGTGTGCATTGATTGCTGTGTCGCGCGTAGCGCTGCATCGGCGGTCAGGTTTGCTCAGGTTTCCGTGGTCTCAGTGTCTGAGCCGTCACGAGTGAGCGATATCCCTAATGTCCGTCTTGATGGAAGGAGTGATATTCGTGAAAGCTCTCGTCTACCAAGGGCCTGGTGAAAAATCCTGGGTCGATAAAACCGATCCTGTCATTGAAAAGCCCACTGACGCGGTAGTGCGCATCCTGCACACCACGATTTGTGGCACTGACTTGCATATCCTCAAGGGCGACGTACCTGCTGTAACTCAGGGGCGAACCCTCGGGCATGAAGGCGTAGGCGTGATCGAGGAAGTCGGTTCCGCCGTGCGCAATTTCAAAAAGGGCGATCACGTGCTGATCTCCTGTGTCACCTCGTGCGGCAGTTGCCCCAACTGCAAGCGTCAGCTTTATTCCCATTGCGCCGATGGCGGCTGGATTCTCGGCCACTTGATCGATGGTACCCAGGCTGAACAGGTACGCATCCCTCACGCGGACAACAGCCTGTATCCGATTCCCGCAGGTGCCGATGAACAGGCGCTGGTGATGTTGAGCGATATCCTGCCCACCGGTTTCGAAATCGGTGTGCTGTCGGGCAAGGTCAAACCCGGCGATGCAGTGGTCATTGTCGGTGCCGGTCCGATCGGCATGGCGGCGCTGCTGACGGCGCAGTTTTACTCGCCCGGCATGGTGATCATGGTCGATATCGATGCTAACCGTCTGGAGGTGGCCATGCAGTTTGGCGCAACCCATGCGCTCAATCCCGGCCAGGACGATGTGGTCGCCCGGATCTTTGAACTGACCGATGGCATCGGCGCCGACGTCGCCATCGAAGCCGTGGGCATCCCCGCGTCGTTTGATACCTGTCAGCAAATCATTGCCCCGGGCGGACATATCGCCAACGTGGGCGTGCATGGCAAGAGTGTCGAGTTGCATCTGGAAAAACTCTGGATCCAGAACATCAATATCTCCACAGGCCTGGTCAATACCAACACCACGCCGATGCTGATGAAGACCGTCCAGGCCGGGAAGATCGAGCCCGGCAAGCTCATCACGCACCGCTTCGAACTTGGAGACATCATTCAAGCCTACGAGGTCTTCGGCAATGCCGCCAAGGAGAAGGCCATCAAGGTGGTGTTGTCTTCTTAAACCGGTATTCAACCCGCCTCAGCCACAGTGATTAACCGGTTCACGGACGTCCGTTGTCCATCGAGCACTAAGGAAAAGTGGATGCACGTTGAATTCAAGAAGCAGTGGATAAAGTACGCGTTGGGCTGCGTCATCATTGTCGGTTTGGGAATCTGGATGTGGGTGGCGCTGCGGCCCAGCGGGTTGGGGGAGGGTTTCGCCAGTGGCAACGGGCGCATCGAGGCCACTGAAATCGATGTCGCCACCAAGCTGGCCGGGCGGATATTGACCATCGCAGTGGATGAAGGCGACTTCGTTCAGCCCGGACAGGTCATTGCCACCATGGATGTGCAGGTGCTGGATGCGCAACTTAAACAGGCTCAGGCTCAGGTTCGGCAGGCCGACAACGCGGTGCTGACCGCTGAGGCGGTGGTTGAACAGCGCGAAAACGAAAAGAATGCCGCCGAAGCTGAGGTCAACCAGCGTATCGCCGAGTTGACTGCTGCGCAGAAGCGCTATGGCCGCACCGATCAGTTGATCAAGTACAACGCCGTGGCCCGCCAGCAACTGGACGATGACCTGGCGGTACAGCAGAGCAAGCAGGCGGCAGTCGCATCGGCTCGGGCACAGGTCTGGTCGGCGAAGGCAGCAATCATTGCCGCAAAATCGCAGGTGATCGAGGCGCAGTCGTCGGTTGAAGCACTTCAGGCCGGCGTTGATCGCTTGCAGGCCGACATCACCGACAGCCAACTCAAGACCGATCGCGTGGCCCGTGTGCAGTATCGGGTTGCCCAGCCTGGCGAGGTGTTGGCGGCCGGCGGCAAAGTCCTGAATCTGGTGGACCTGAATGATGTCTACCTGACGTTCTTCTTGCCCACGGGTCAGGCGGGACGTGTCGCTCTGGGTTCGGATGTGCGGGTGATTCTGGACGCTGCGCCACAGTATGTGATCCCGGCACAAGTCAGTTATGTCGCCAGCGTCGCGCAGTTCACGCCCAAGACCGTGGAAACCACCAGTGAGCGGGAAAAACTGATGTTCCGGGTCAAGGCGCGGATCGATCGCAAACTTCTGGAGAAACACCTCAACCAGGTCAAGACCGGTTTGCCTGGTGTGGCCTGGCTCAAACTTGATGCCAATGCGCAATGGCCGGCCGATCTTCAGATCAACGTGCCGCAATGACGGCGCCTGGGCTTAACGTCGTGGAGCTTTCCGGAATCGGTTTGCGCTATGGCAAGCAGGCCGCTCTGGATAACGTGGCGCTGCAGATTCCCGCTGATTGCATGGTGGGGGTAATCGGCCCTGACGGGGTGGGAAAATCGAGCCTGCTGGCGCTGATTTCCGGCGCGCGCAAACTGCAGCAGGGCAGCTTGCAGGTGCTGGGCGGCGATATGTCCAGCGCGGCGCATCGGCGCCAGGTTTGCCCGCGCATCGCCTATATGCCGCAGGGTTTGGGCAAAAATCTGTACCCGACCCTGACCGTGTTCGAGAACCTGGATTTTTTCGGGCGGTTGTTCGGCCAGGACGAAGCGGAACGCAACCGCCGTATTGACGATCTGGTGCGCAGTACGGGCCTGGACGGGTTTACCGATCGCCCGGCGGGCAAGCTGTCCGGAGGCATGAAGCAGAAGCTCGGCCTGTGTTGTGCGCTGATTCACGACCCGGACTTGCTCATACTCGATGAGCCCACCACCGGCGTCGATCCCTTGGCGCGCAATCAGTTCTGGGAGCTGATCGCACGGATTCGCAACAACCGGCCGGGCATGAGTGTGCTGGTTTCCACGGCGTACATGGACGAAGCCCAGCGCTTTGACTGGTTGATCGTAATGGACGCGGGCAAGGTCTTGGACACCGGAGCGCCCGCTGAACTGTTGCAACGTACGCACAGCGAGAATCTGGAGCAGGCGTTCGTTGCCTTGCTCCCGGAAGAGAAACGTCGCGGCCACCAAACACTGGTGATCCCTCCACGCAAAACCGAAGACGCCGCAGCAGTGGCCATTGAAGCCCATGGCCTGACCTGTCGTTTCGGGGATTTCGTCGCCGTCGATCACGTGGATTTCCGCATTGAGCGCGGCGAGATTTTCGGTTTTCTCGGCTCCAATGGCTGTGGCAAATCCACGACCATGAAAATGCTCACCGGTTTGCAGCCTGCCAGTGAGGGCAAGGCGCTGCTGTTCGGTCAGGAAGTAAACCCCAAGGACATCGAGACCCGCCGCCGGGTGGGCTACATGTCCCAAGGATTTTCTCTGTACGGCGAATTGACTGTCTTACAGAATCTGGTGCTGCACGCCCGGTTGTTCCATCTGCCCAAAGAGCAACAGGGGCCGCGCATCAAGGAAATGCTTGAGCGTTTTGACCTGACGTCAGTCACCGACAGCCTGCCCAATGATTTGCCATTGGGCGTGCGGCAGCGGTTGTCGCTGGCAGTCGCGGTGATTCACAAACCGGAGGTGTTGATCCTCGATGAGCCCACTTCCGGCGTGGACCCGGTCGCTCGGGACAACTTCTGGGAATTGCTGATTCAGTTGTCCCGGGAGGAGGGCGTGACGATCTTCATCTCCACGCATTTCATGAACGAAGCGCTGCGTTGCGACCGGATATCGATGATGCACGCCGGCCGCGTCCTGGACAGCGGCACCCCTCAAGCCTTGATGAGCAAACGCGGCCTGCCGACGCTGGAAGCGACATTCATTGCCTACCTGGAAGATGTCGCCGATACACGGGCGGCCCCCGGTATGCCGGACACTTCGGCGCAGTCAGGCGTCACCGCGAAAACCCTGCCGCGTTCGGGGTTCAGCTGGCAGCGCCTGTTCAGCTACAGCCGCCGCGAAGCCATGGAACTGCGCCGCGATCCGTTTCGCGCGACGCTCGCACTGCTCGGTACCGGTCTGTTGATGCTGATCATGGGCTACGGCATCAACCTGGACGTCGAGAACCTGCGCTATGCCGTACTCGATCGAGACCAGACTGGCGCGAGTCAGGAGTACATGCTCAATCTCTCGGGCTCGCGCTACTTCATAGAGAAACAGGCGCTGCATGACTACGATGAGCTGGATCAACGCTTGCGTAGCGCAGATATCAGCCTGGCGGTGGAGATCCCTCCCGGTTTCGGTCGTGACTTGAAACGCGGCAGCCATCCGCAGGTGGGTTTCTGGGTGGACGGCGCCATGCCGACCCGAGCGGAAACCATCAAAGGCTACGTGGCTGGCATTCATGCGAGCTATTTGCAGCAACGATTACTGGAAACCACCGGCACGGCGCAAAGCAGCCCCGTTGATATCGCCTTGCGCTATCGCTACAACCCGGATGTGCAAAGCCTGCCGGCGATGGTGCCAGCGGTAATTCCGCTGTTGCTGATGCTGATTCCGGCCATGCTCACTGCGCTGGGCGTGGTACGGGAAAAGGAACTGGGCTCGATCACCAACCTGTACGTCACACCGGTAACGCGCCTGGAGTTCCTGCTGGGCAAGCAACTGACCTACATCGCGTTGGGAATGATCAATTTCTTCATCCTGTTGGTGCTGGCGCTGCTGGTCTTTGACATTGCCGTGAAGGGCAGCCTTGCCACCCTGATCATCGGCGCCTTGCTGTACATCATCTGCGCCACTGGCATGGGCCTGCTCATGTCGTCGATTCTCTCCAGTCAGATCGCGGCGATTTTCGGCACGGCGATCATTACCTTGTTGCCTGCGACCCAGTTTTCCGGGCTGCTTGACCCGGTTTCGTCCCTGGAGGGCATCGGTGCGCTGGTGGGCAACATCTATCCGACCAGCCACTTCCTGACCATCAGCCGCGGAGTGTTTTCCAAGGGGTTGGGGCTGGCGGACCTGTATGCCTATTTCATTCCTTTGCTGATCGCCATTCCGGTTCTGACGTTGCTCAGCGCCGCCGGCCTCAAGAAGCAGGAGGTCTGAAATGTCCAACCTCTCCAACATCCTGCAACTGGGCATCAAGGAACTGCGCAGTCTGTATCACGATCCAGCGTTGCTGCTGTTGATCGTTTTTTCGTTCACCCTGGGTATCTATGCTGCGGCCACCAAGGTTCCCGAGTCGCCCCATCGCGCCACCATGGGCGTGATCGACGAGGATCAGTCCCAAGCCTCGAACCGGATTATCAATGCGTTTCAGATGCCGTACTTTCTCAAGCCGGTGCCGATCGATTTCGCCCAGATTGATCGGGGCATGGACGCCGGGATCTACACGTTCACCCTGAATATTCCAGCGCGCTTTCAGCAAGACTTGCTCGCCGGCCGCCAGCCAACCCTTCAGGTCAACGTTGATGCGACCCAGATCAGCCAGGCGTTCACTGGAGCCGGTCACATACAGCAAATCATCGGCACAGAAGTCGCTGAATTTCTCAAACACTATCGCAGCGCCACGGTGGAGGAGGTCACGGCCGTGGTGCACATGGAATTCAACCCGAACCTGGTTTCCACCTGGTTCGGCGCCATTAACGAGGTGATCAACCAGATCACCATGCTGTCGATCATTCTCACCGGCGCTGCGCTGATTCGTGAGCGTGAGCACGGGACCATTGAACACTTGCTGGTGATGCCCATTACACCGCTGGAGATCATGATCGCCAAGGTCTGGTCCATGGCGCTGGTGGTGCTGGCGGCAGCGGCGCTGTCGATGTTTTTTGTCGTCGAAAAATGGCTGCAGGTGCCACTGCATGGTTCTTTCTTGCTGTTTCTGGGTGGCGCGGCCCTGCACTTGTTCGCGACCACCTCCATCGGGATTTTCTACGGCACGCTGGCGCGTTCCATGCCGCAGTTGGGGCTGCTGATCATCCTGACGTTGATCCCGCTGCAGATTCTCTCTGGCGGCGTGACGCCCAGGGAAAGCATGCCCGTGGCGGTGCAGAACATCATGCTGGTGGCGCCGACCACGCATTTCGTCGAGCTGAGCCAGGCAATCCTGTTTCGTGGGGCTTCGCTGTCGATCATCTGGCCGCAACTGCTCGCGCTGCTGGTGATTGGCAGTGTGTTCTTTTTCGTCGCCCTGTCACGTTTGCGTAAATCACTGAATTAGCGGTCGGTTGGCGTTGCTGTCATCGGCTGTTCGTCGCCTGCTACCGGACCAATCCGGCCCAATCGGGCTGAGCCGTCTACGCTGCACCTTTGCCCTGGCATTCGAAGCCTTTACAACGATCCTCTGGAGCCGTCATGTATACCTTCAATCCACTGCTCTCCAGCGCTGACCAAGCGCCCGCGTCAACCACCCTCAACGCTTCCCCCGACAGTACCGGCCCGCTGAGCGACGAGTTGCTCCAGCGAATGCATCGCTACTGGAATGCCGCCAATTACCTGTGCGTCGGCCAGATCTACCTCAAGGCCAACGCCCTGTTGCGCGAGCCGTTGACGGCCCAGCACATCAAGCCTCGTCTGCTGGGGCATTGGGGCACGTCTGCCGGGCAGAACTTTATCTACGTGCACTTGAACCGGCTGATCAGCGAACGGCATGTCGAGGTGGTGTACATTTCCGGCCCCGGTCATGGCGGGCCGACCCTCAACGCGTGCGCGTGGCTGGAAGGTACCTACAGCGATGTGCATTCCGATATCACGCCGGACGCCAACGGCATGCTGCGTTTCTTCCGCAGCTTCTCCACGCCGGGCGGGATTCCCAGTCATTGCGGGCCGCATACGCCCAACTCTTTGCATGAAGGCGGCGAGCTGGGCTATTCGCTGGTCCACGCGTTTGGTGCGGCGTTCGATAACCCGGATCTGCTGGTGGCGTGCGTGATCGGCGACGGCGAGGCTGAGACCTGCCCGCTGGAAGGCAGCTGGAAAAGTATTCGCTTCCTCAACCCGCTGCGTGACGGCGCGGTGTTGCCGATCCTGCACCTAAATGGCTACAAGATTTCCGGCCCGACGGTTGAGGCGCGCACCGACGACAACGACTTGATCGCCTTGTATAGAGGACGTGGTTACGAGCCGATCATCGTTGCCGGAGACGATTTGCCGGGCATGCATCAACGTTTCGCTGCTGCACTGGACAGTTGCTATGGGGATATCCGTGACATCCAGCAACGTGCCCGACAGTACGGCGACGTGGCCCGCGCGCGCTGGCCGATGATCATCCTGCGTAGCCCCAAAGGCTGGACCGGCCCGAAAGTTGTCGATGATCTGCCGGTCGAGGGCACCTTTCGCGCGCATCAGGTGCCGCTGGCCAATGTGATTCAGAACCCTGCGCACCTGGTTCAGCTGGAAGCCTGGATGCGCAGTTATTCGCCGCAGACGCTGTTTGACGAGGCGGGCGCGCTGGTTGCGGACCTCAAGGCGCTGAATCCGCCGCTTGCGCTGCGCATGGGCGCGGTGCCCCACGTCAACGGTGGGCGGGTGCTGACCGCGCTGGACTTGCCGGATTTTGCCAACTACGGGCTGGAAGTGCCTGGCCCCGGCCAGGTGATTGCCGAAGCGCCGCGCAAGCTCGGGGAATACCTGCGCGACGTGATTCGCGCCAACCCGGACAATTTCCGCGTGTTCGGGCCTGATGAAACCAATTCCAATCGTCTCAACGCGGTCTTTGAAGCCACCAACCGGACCGCTGCCGGGCCGCTGTTGAGCATCGATGAGCACATCGCCGCTGACGGCCGGGTGATGGAAGTGCTCAGCGAGCATTTGTGCGAAGGCTGGCTGGAAGGCTATCTGCTGACCGGGCGCCACGGCATGTGGTCGACCTATGAAGCGTTCGCCCAGGTGGTGGATTCCATGGTCACCCAGCACGCCAAATGGTTGCAGCAAAGCCGGGAGTTTCCATGGCGCCGGCCGCTGGCTTCGCTCAACGTGCTGCTCACCAGTCACGCCTGGCGCAACGACCACAACGGTTTCAGTCACCAGTCCACCGGTTTTGTCGATAACGTCCTGCAGCGCCGTTCGGATGTGGTGCGTATCTACTATCCGCCGGATTCCAACTGTCTGGTCAACGTGTTCGATCACTGCCTGCGCAGTCGCAGTTACGTGAACGTGGTGACGTGCGGCAAGCAGCCGGACTTTCAATGGCTGGATTTCCAGGCCGCGCTCAAGCATTGCTCCCAGGGCGCTTCGATCTGGAAGTTCGCCAGCAACGACGACGGCGAGCCGGATGTGGTGCTGGGCTGCGCCGGGGACGTGCCGACCACCGAAGCCGTCGCTGCTGCCTGGCTACTGCAAAAGCATGTGCCGGGCATTCGCGTGCGTCTGGTCAACGTGGTTGATCTGGGCACGCTGAGCAGTCCGCAACAGCGTCCGCATGGCATGGATCACGTCTCCTTCGAGGCGCTGTTCACCCGGGAAGCACCGGTGATGTTCGCCTTCCACGGCTCGACCTGGGTGATCCATTCCATGGTCCATGGCCGGGCCAACGAGGCGCGTTTTCACGTGCGCGGCTTCTCCGATCAAGGCACCACTACCACGCCATTCGACATGGTGGTGCTCAACAGCATGAGCCGTTATCAACTGGCGCTGGATGCGCTGAGCCACGTACCGCGTCTGCGGCTGCAAAGCCAGGATGCGATCAGCTATCTCGAAGGCCAGCTGCGCGCGCATCACGCCTACATTCGCGAACATTTCGAGGACTTGCCGGAGATCCGCAACTGGCGCTGGACGGACGACTTCAGCGAGTCCGACAGCCCGCCGCCGTTGGCCAAAGGGCATACCCGGGGGCAAACCTTCACTGACGCTTGATCCGGAGGATATTCAATGCCGCACAGCACCTGGCACGATCCGAGCTTCGAAACGCTTCGCCAATTGGCTTTCGACCAGTCAATCCGCTGGTCAAGTCTGAACGATGACATCTGGCGCAGCCTGGACAACGCGTTATGGGAGCTGACCCATAATCCGTGCCTGGTGCTCAATTCAGTGTCCTCGCAGCGTATTGCCGTGCTGCTTGCGGAAAATCACTTCCATGGACGGGTCGCGCACATTGCGCGCTCGCATGCAGAGATATTGGCCCGGCCTTCCTGGTTCGACGATCACAAACAGGCCAGTCATCTGGGCTGCGTGGCGTACTTTTCCATGGAATACATGCTCAGCGAGGCGTTGCCGATTTATTCCGGCGGGCTGGGCAATGTTGCGGGGGATCAACTCAAGGCTGCGAGCGATCTGGGGGTGCCGGTGGTGGCGGTGGGCATGCTCTGGCAACACGGATATTTTCGTCAGGAAATCGGTCCGGATGGAGCGCAACAACCGCTGTATCCAGTCAATGACACTCGGCAACTGCCGGTCGAACCGCTGTTACGTCCTGATGGCAGCCTGTTGCGCCTGGCATTCGAGTTGCCCGGTCTGACGGTATGGCTGCGGGGTTGGCGGGCGACAGTGGGCGGTAATCGATTGCTGCTGCTGGACAGCAACGACCCGGCCAACCCACCGCCAGTGCGCCTGATCACCAGCCAGCTGTATGGCGGCGATCTGGAGATGCGCCTGCGTCAGGAGATCGTTCTTGGCATTGGTGGCTGGCGCTTGCTGGAGGCTGCCGGCTACGTGCCGGATGTCCTGCATTTGAACGATGGGCATGCCGCGTTCGCGGTACTGGAGCGAGTGCGCAGTTACATGCAGGCGCAACGCGTCAGTTTCAGCGTAGCCTTGACGGCCACCCGTGCCGGTAATCTGTTCACCACGCATACGCCGGTCAAGGCCGGTTTTGACTGCTTCCCCGCGCAACTCATCGACAAATATCTGGAGCGTTATATCCAGCAGGAGCTGGACCAGCCTGTTTCGGCGATCCTTGCCCTAGGGCGTCAAAACGCCGACGACGCACAGGAACCGTTCAATATGGCCTACCTGGCTGCGCGTTGCTGCGGCGCGATCAATGGGGTCAGCAAACTTCATGGCGCCACCAGCCGGCATATCTTTCAGAACCTGTTTCCACGCTGGCCTACCCCTTCGGTGCCTATCGGCCATGTCACCAACGGCGTGCATCATCCCACCTGGATTTCCCGTGAATCGGAAGAATACTGGCAAGCCCTGCATGGTGAAATGCTGCCTTGGCGGGGCTTCAGCGAGCCCCGTGTCGCTGAATTCTTCAAGCAGGTCGATGACGCACAACTCTGGGACTTTCGCGGCCGGGCGCGCAGCTGGCTGATCCAGTTCGTGCGTACGCATCTGGCCCGCAGTGCGGCGGTGCACGGTGCATCGCTGGCGGTGATCGAGTCCATCGGCAATCTGTTCGATCCCGACGTTCTGACCCTGGGTTTTGCCCGACGCTTCGCCAGCTACAAGCGCCCCAATCTGCTGCTGCAAGACCCGGATCGACTGCTGCGTATTCTCAATCATCCCAGCCGTCCGGTGCAGTTGCTGATTGCTGGCAAGGCGCATCCCGCCGATCAGCAGGGTCAGCAGTTGATCGCTGCCTGGCAGGCATTCATCGCCCGGCCGGACGTGCAGGGCCGGGTGGCGTTTCTTGATGACTATGACATGCGTGTGGCGCGCAACCTGGTGCAGGGGGTCGACGTGTGGGTCAACACGCCGCGCCGTCCGTGGGAGGCCAGCGGCACCAGCGGCATGAAAATCCTGGCCAATGGCGGACTGAATCTTTCGCAACTGGATGGCTGGTGGGCCGAGGCTTGCACCGATGAAGTGGGCTGGGGCATCGGTGACGGTGCCGAGCACGATGAAACCCATGACATTGTCGATGCGACGCAGCTCTATGAAGTGCTGGAACAGCAGGTTATTCCGGCGTTTTATGAGCGCGACGGGCAGGGGTTGCCCAGGGAATGGATCAGGCGCATGCGGGCCAGCATGGGCAGCCTGGCAACGCACTATTCAGCCGATCGGGCCGTGCGCGAGTACACCGAGCGTTATTACCTGCCGGCCGCGATTGCCTACCGGGCGCGTTCGGCCCTGGATAATCGGCTGGCCATTCAGCTCAATGATGGCTGTGAACACATGCACCGGCATTGGTCGGGGATTCGCTTCCTGGAACAACAGGTGTCGCGTCAGCCCGGACGTTACCGGGTGACCTTGCAAATGGATCTGGCGGGGCTCTCACCGGTTTTTCTGCGGGTGCAGCTGTACGCCGAAGGCATCAATGGCGCCCCGGCCAAGGCTTGGGATTTGCGCGTCGATACGGCTGGTAGGCGCGATGGTTTGTACACCTACAGTGTAGAAGTCCCCGATGATCGCCCGGAGCAGGCGTACACCGCACGAGTGATCGCAGATGCCTCGGCGGGGTTGAATGTGCCCCTGGAAATAGGGTTGATCGCCTGGCAGCGCTAACAAATCGGCAAGGCTGGCGAATCCCTGGCAGTACCGGGTGTCTACTTCCTGCCGCCACCTGTGCAGTGGTCTTGCACATCCACAGGGTTCCGACCGCAACGAGCGTTGCGCCCTGTGGCGTCGCGGTTCGAATTTATCTGCCAGGAGAATCTCTATGCGCGCTGCAACAATCGCCGGCTTCATGCTGGCCGCCGCTTTGCCTTGTGGGGCTATGGCCGACACGCCGGGTTACGGCAAACAGCTGGAAGGGTTCAAATATCCTTATGCGCTGAGTAAATTCGAATTCCAGTCTCAGGGCAAAAGTCTGGAAATGGGCTACATGGATGTCGCGGCCAAGGGCAAGGCCAACGGTCACACCGTGGTGCTCATGCACGGCAAGAATTTTTGCGGCGCGACCTGGGAAGACAGCATCAAGGCCCTGAGCGAGGTGGGCTATCGCGTGGTGGCGCCGGACCAGATCGGTTTCTGTACCTCAAGCAAACCTGAGCATTACCAGTACAGCTTCCAGCAATTGTCGACCAATACCCACGCGTTGCTGGCGAAACTGGGCATCGACAAGGCCGCCGTGGTGGGCCATTCCACCGGCGGGATGCTCGCCACGCGTTATGCATTGATGTACCCGCAGCAGACCGAGAAGCTGGTGCTGGTCAATCCGATTGGCCTGGAAGACTGGAAAGCACTGGGCGTGCCGTATCGCAGCGTCGATCAGTGGTATGAGCGTGAACTGAAGCTCAGCGCCGACGGTATTCGCAAGTACGAACAGAGCACCTATTACGCCGGGCGCTGGAAACCTGAATTCGACAAGTGGGTGGACATGCTCGCGGGCCTGAACAAAGGTCCGGGTCATGAAGCGGTGGCGTGGAACTCCGCGCTGATCTACGACATGATTTTCACCCAGCCTGTGTTCTATGAATTCGCCAAACTTCAGGTGCCAACCCTGTTGATGATCGGTGACGCCGACACCACTGCGATCGGTAGCGATATTGCCCCGCCTGAGGTGAAGGCAAAAATCGGTAATTACAAAGTGCTGGGCAAACAGGTCGCGCAAATGATCCCCGGTGCAAAATTGCTGGAATTCCCCGGCATGGGCCACGCGCCACAGATGGAAGAGCCGGCGCAGTTCAACAAGGCGCTGATTGCGGATCTGGATGGAAAGCCCTGATTGCGGCAAACACCGAATCAGGTAGGACCGGACTTGTCCGGGAAGAGGTCGGCGCAGACATCCGGTTGCCTGATCGGACGTCATCGGGGACAAGTCCCCTCCTACAGGTGGCTACGGTTGCGCCGTGGTGAATCAGTTGGACGATTCGGTCAACCGATAAGCCTCCAGCGCGACGACCCATTCTTCATTGGTCGGCTCGACCACCACCTTGACCTTGCTGGCGGGCGTTGAGATGACCGGCGCGTTCGCCTGGTTGGCGGTTTCATCAAGTTCGACGCCCAGATACTGCAGCCCCGCGCACATGCGTGAGCGAATCGCGGCGTTGTGTTCGCCGATGCCGGCGGTGAACACCAGCATGTCCAGGCCGCCCAATGCCGCTACCAGCGCCCCGGCTTCGTGAATGAAGCGGCGCAGGTACAGCGCAAGCGCCATGGCTGCGCGAGGTTCATCGGCTTCGACGGCGAGCAACGCGCGCGGGTCGCTGGAGATGCCGGAAACCCCCAGCAGCCCTGACTCGTGATAGAGAATGTGGCTGACCTTTTCCAGGCTGAGCTTCCAGATTTCCATGAGGAAAATCACCGCGCCGGGGTCCATGGCGCCGCAGCGGGTGCCCATCATCAGGCCGTCCAGCGCGGAAAAGCCCATGGTGGTGGCGACGCTTTTCAGATCCCGCATGCCGCACAGGCTGGCACCGCTGCCCAGATGCGCAACCAGCGTCCGGCCACGGGCCTGGTCCCCATAGCGCTCGGCAAGGGCAATGGATTGGTAGCAATAGGAAAGCCCGTGAAACCCGTAGCGGCGCAGGCCGTTTTCCCAGGCCGACCAAGGCAGCGGCAGGATCTTCTCGACATCCGGCAAGGTCTGGTGGAAGGCGGTATCAAAACAGACCACTTGCGGCAGATCCGGGCGGGTTTGCAGCAGGGTTTCTATGGCTTCCAGGGCAAAGGGTTGATGCAGTGGCGCCAGCGGAATATAGCTTTTCAGATCGGCCAGCACTTGCGCGTCGATCAATACCGGGTTGGCGTATTTGATCCCGCCATGCACCACCCGATGGGCAATCGCCCGCAGGGTTCGGCCGCCCAACTGCGCCATGACCCGCTGGCGAATGTGCCCCAGCGCATCGTGATACGGCTGATCCTTGCCCAACGCCAATGGCTGGTCCTGGCTGCCGTTCTCGCTGATCACCGGATCTGGTCCGGTGATGCCCTCGACCTTGCCGCCCCACAGCGGGGAGCGGGCGAGCTGGCCGGAGGCGGCGTCGAACAGTGCAAACTTGATACTCGAGGAGCCGGCATTGAGGACCAGAATCACAGCATTGTTGGCGGGATTGTTCATGGCGGCGTTACCCGATAGTGATGGGCGACCAGCACGGCGATTGCGCACGAGGCGATACGCGCTTCCCGTGAATCCGCGCGGCTGGTGAGGACGATCGGCACCTTGGCGCCAAGCACGATGCCCGCGCTGGCCGCACCGCCCAGGTACTCCAGCTGCTTGGCGAGCATGTTGCCGCTTTCCAGATCCGGCACCACCAGAATGTCCGCCTTGCCAGACACCGGCGAGTGGATGCCCTTGATCCGCGCTGCCGCCAGGGAGATGGCATTGTCGAACGCCAGCGGCCCGTCGAGCACCGCGCCAGTAATCTGACCGCGATCCGCCATCTTGCACAGCGCAGCGGCATCCAGGGTTGCCGGCATGTTGGCGTTGACGGTTTCCACGGCGGCAAGGATCGCCACATGGGGATTGCTGACGCCCAGGATGTGCGCCAGGTCGATGGCATTGCGCACGATGTCCACCTTGTCGGCCAGCGCCGGAACGATGTTGATTGCCGCATCGGTGATGATGAATGGCCGGGGATAGAAGGGCGTCTGCATCACGAAACAGTGGGTGATACGCCGTTTGGTGCGCAGCTGCGCGGCCGATGGCACCACCGCGGACATCAATTCGTCGGTGTGCAGGCTGCCTTTCATCAAGGCCTCGACCTGGCCATCGCGGGCCATTTCGGCACCGCGCACGGCGGCGGCATGGCTGTGGGGTACGTCTTCGATGGTGAGGCCCGCAAGGTCATGATTGCCCTTGGCGGCCAGGGCTTGCAGCTTGTCGCGTGGGCCGATCAAAACGGGCTCGATCAAGCCGGCATCCCGGGCATCGAGCGCGGCCTCGAAACTCACTTCATCGCACGGATGCACCACCGCGATGCGAATCGGCTCCAGGGTCTGGCAGGCTTCCAGCAGGCGATTCAGGCCGTCGGCGCTGTGCCGCAGCTCAATGCCCGGCAGGCTGACCCGATGCACGTCGATGTGCTCGCTGGCCGCATGCACCAGGGATTCGCCTTCAAGGACCACGACGCCTTCCTGATTGATGCCGCTGCAGGCCAGCGTCAACAGATGCCGCGCTTCATCCCGGGCCGTTACGGTGACCGAAACGGTCAGGGTATCGCCGATGCGCACCGGGGCGAGAAACTTCAGGGTTTGCCCCAGCGACACCGAGCCCGGCCCCGGCAACCGCGTGCCAATCAACGCGGAAATCAACGCGCCGCCCCACATGCCGTGGGCGAAAACCGTGTTGAAGTGGGTCGTCGCGGCAAAATCCGGATCGACATACAGCGGGTTCACATCGCCCGAGACGAGGGCAAACAGCTGAATATCCTGCGCGGTTAACGTGCGCTGTAATGAGGCCGACTCGCCGAGCAAAATCTCGTCGAAGGCGCGGTTCTGGATGCGTTCCAGATCGTTGGTCGGGAAGGGCATGGAGCTGGTCATGAGTGTTGATCCTGAGAGTGCGTCGGCATGGAGGCGATGACGTTCAAGCGGGCACTGTGCGTGACTTGCCCTTGGGGCCGGTTTCAATAAGGAATATCGCCAGCACAATGGCCAGCACGATGCCGCCCAGCAGCCAGGCACCGGCTTGTTGGAACACCGGCAAGGTCAGCGGATTACCCGCCGCCAGGCGTGCCAGCAGATAACCGAACACCGGCGTGAGCAAGGCACTGAAGGTGAACACCAGAAAGTTGATGGCGCCGGTGGCGCTGCCTTTGACGTTGTCCGGGTTGACCTCCTTGATGATCGAATAAGGAATCATCGCTGCCCCCGAGCCGATGCCCAGCAGCAGGCCGAACATGTACGGCGGTGCGATACCTGCGGGCAAATAGACGATGGCCGCGCTGGCGATCAGCATCAGCAGCGCGCCGCCGATCAACACCGGTTTGCGTCGACCGAGCTGGTCGGAAATATAGCCCAGTAACGGGCAACCGATAACCCAGCCCAGCGGGATCATGCTGCTGCGATTCACCGCTTCGGTGTAGCCCACCGCCAGACCGTCACGCAAGAACGGCACGCCCCAGATCATGTCGCCGATGGTGGTAGGCAAGAACAGCAGCCCGGCGGTAAAATCGCACAAATATGACTGAGGGTTGCTCAGGACTTTTTTGTACGGGGTGAACACCGATCCCAACGAATGTGTGCTGTCGGCGGGGCGTGGATCGTGGCCTTTGGGCGTCATGCACAGCACCAGAATGGCGATGAGCAACAGGCAACCGGCGGCGATAAACCAGAACTGCTGCCAGGCAATCGTGCCGTGAATGATCGGTGCCACGGCGAACTGCCCGGCAAAACCACCGAGCATGCCGAAGCACTGGGTGAAGCCGACTGCGGTTGCCAGATAGCGCGGCGGGAAACCATGGGTTGCCAGGTACACCGCGCCGATGAAGGCGCATGCCGAGCCCGCGCCCTGCAACAGCCGACCGACTTGCGCAATCTGCAGCTCGCCCAAGCCGAACAATGCCGCACCAATGGCAACCAGCAGAATGCCGGCGGGGATCACGTACTTGGCGCCCAGCCGATCCAGTGCAGCACCGGCAATGATCGAGAAAATCGAATAGGTGTAGTAATAAAGCCCGACCAAAGCGCTGACGGCCACCACATCGCGGCCAAACGCCGAGGTCAGTTCCGGCATCATCACGCCGGGGGCCGACCGCAGTGCGTATTGCACAAAGTAGAACAACGCGCAAAACAGCCAGGCGATGACGAAACCGATATGCAGACGCTCGGATTTAGCCGGGAGAGTTCCTGATAGTCCTGATAGAGCAGGGGGCATTGCATTGGCCTTGAGCGCGGAAGGAAGCCGCTAGCCTACGCTTTTCTCATGACCGACATCTTGCGAAGGGTCAATGGATGGCGACGTCCCCCGGCGTAACCTTCAGAACGAGGTAAACAGATAGCTTGCGATCAGGCGCGTTTCATCCATGTTTCTTGCGTCATCACTGCGATAAGTCGCATTGCGCACTCTCACCGAGAAACCCTTGAGCTGGCCCTGAAAGGCATAGTTCACGTCTATATCGCGTTCCCATTCGTTCTCGGTGCCGACTTTCTTCAAGTGATCACCTTTGATGTAGGCCGTGAAAACACTCAACCCCGGGATGCCCAACGCGGCGAAATCGTACCCGTAGCGCAGCTGCAGGCTGCGTTCGCCGGCGCTGCCGAAGTCGTGATATTGGACGTAGTTGGGCAGGTAGGGGTTGTTGATATAGGGAAAGCCGGTATCGCCAGCCATGAGCTGCCAGGCCGCCATCACGCTGTGCCCGGAGTCAAAGCTGTAGCTGAGCGCTGCGGCGTACGCCCGGTTATCAACCTCGCCAGCCTTTGCCGCACCGACATCGGAGGCTGTGAAGGCGCGCAGATCAGTGGTCAAAGTGCCGTTGCCGACACGGCCGTTGTGTACCAGGCCGAAATATTGTTGACGGTAGACATCATCAAGTTCGCCGACGTAATAAGTGGCACTCAACTCGGGCGTCAGCTGGTAAGTACCGCCGCCATAACGGTAGTCGCCGCCAATGCCCGTGGCACGATAACGCCCGTCCTTCACCGCAATCGCGATATCCCGCAAGTCAGTGGAGTCGGGCGTGATGGTTTTGTCGAACCGAGCCAGATTGAGCGTCAGGCGCTCTACGTCCGTGGAGTTGATCTGCCAGCCCTGGAACGTCTGGGGAAGCAATCGGCTGTTGTTGTATTGCAATACCGGGACCTTGGGCAGCGACATGCCGTAGCGCAATGAGGTTTTGGATAGCTTGAGTTTGGCGCCGTATCCGGCCTTCGAGTATTCCGGCGCAGCTTCCCCGGAAGCGCGTTTGGGCAACAGGCCGCTGCCCGAACGGTCCGGGCTGGAATCCAGCTGGTAGCCCGCGAAGATCAATGCATCTGCGCCAAAGCCGATCAAGCCCTGGGTGTATCCGGATTCATAGTTGAGCAGAAAGCCTTGCGCCCATTCCTCTCTTTTGGAAGCGCCAGCGCCATCGCGAAAGTCGCCGTTGTAGTAAAAGTTGCGGGCTTCCAGGCGAAGCTTGCTGTCGGCAATGAAACCGTCTGCCAGTGCGGCTTCAACGGAGAAAACTGCAGGTGCAAGCAAAACGGTATACAGAGTGCGGTTCATTTTTATTGTTTTCCTGACGCAGAGAGTCGCTGCTCGGCCGGGGCCGAACAGGGGGACTTTTAGAGTTGTTGGTGTCGACAGGTTTGACGCGTTACGGCTTGGTGCCCAGCTCCCGGGCAAGCATGTCGCGGTCCAGCTCTTTTTCCCATGCTGAAACAACCAGCGCGGCGACACCGTTACCGACCAGGTTAGTCATCGCCAGGCCCGTTCCCATGAAACGGTGGATGCCCAGAATCAAGACCATGCCGGCGACAGGTACCAGCGGCACGACCATCAATGTGCTGGTCAGCATGACAAAGGCCGCGCCGGACACGCCGCTGGCACCTTTGGAGGTGAGCATGGCGACGATCACCAGGGTCAGTTGTTGTGACAGCGAGAGGTCGATATTCAATGCCTGGGCGATGAACAGCACCGACATCGTCAGGTAGATATTGGTGCCGTCCAGATTGAACGAATAACCGGTCGGGATCACCAGCCCGACCACAGGTTTGGAGCAGCCCAGGCGTTCCATTTTTTCCATGATTTGCGGCAGCACCACTTCAGAAGAACTGGTGCCGAGCACCACCAGCAGTTCCTCTTTGATGTACGAGATAAAGCGCAGGATGCTGAAGCCGCAGACTCTCGCCACGCCGCCCAGAATGAGCACCACGAACAGAACGCAGAGCAGATAGAAACTGCCCACCAGCTTCATGAGCGGCAACAGGGCGCCGACGCCGTAAGTGCCCACGGTGAACGCAATGGCACCGAATGCACCGATGGCCGAGAGCTTGGCGATGATGTGCACGATGCGAAAGAACACACCGGACAGGCCTTCGATGATGTCGTAGACCGGCTTGCCTTTTTCGCCCAGGCCGGACAGGGCACAGCCGAACAGCACTGATACCAGCAGGATGCACAACACGTTGCCTTCGGCAAATGCCTGGACGAAGGTCGACGGAATGATCCCCATGAGGAATTCGACCATGTTCATGTGCTTGGCCTTCTCGGCGAAGCCGGTGACTGCCGAGGCATCAAGGCTGTTCACGTCCACGTTGAAGCCGCCACCGGGGTTGAACAGGTGGCCGCCGATCAGACCGATGATCAGCGAAAGGGTCGAGATTACCTCAAAGTACAGCAGCGCCTTACCGCCGACCCGACCCACCTTTTTCAGGTCCCGCATCCCGGCGATGCCGCTGACGACGGTGCAGAACACCACCGGCCCGATGATCATCTTGATCAGCTTGATGAACGCATCGCCCAGGGGCTTGAGGTCAGCTGCAAAGGTCGGCCAGAAGTGGCCGACGGCGATCCCTGCGATAATCCCCAGGAGGACCTGAAAGTACATCGCCTTGTAAAACGGCTGCCTGGCCTTGACCTTGACGGGCGTCGTTATGTCGACCTGAGCGGATGCAGGACTGGGATTCATGGCGTTTCACTCACTTGAATGTCTTATTTTTGGAGGTATGACAGGTTTTGCTGCGCTTAGCGTCCGTATAACCTCATCGGGTTATCGACCAGCAGTTTTTGCCGCAGCAGTGGATCGCGACAAAAGCCGAACATCAGGTCCACCAGTTCGCCATCGTTGGGCATGTCCTGGCTGATATTCGGATGCGGCCAGTCCGTGCCCCACAGGACGCGATCCGGCGCTAGCTCAATCAGGCGCTGGGCAAAGGGAATGGCATCATCGAATGGCCGGCGACCTGCGGATACGCGCTCCGAGCCGCACACTTTGACCCATGCCAGCGGGTTTTCCATCAATTGCTGCAAGGCCAGGAACGATGCCTGTTCGATGCCGCTCCCGGCTTTGACCCGGCCCATGTGATCAATGATGAAGGGCACCGGTATGCGCGCCAGCCTGTCGGCGTAAGTCAGGATGTCTTGTGCGTCCAGATGCAGGACAACGTGCCAGCCGAAGTCGGCCAGACGATCCACCGTGGTGTCAAACACTTCAAGATCCGGCGCGCCACCCAGATGCGCAACGAAGTTGAACCGCACGCCTCGAACACCGCCCGCGTCCATCTCGGCGAGCTGTTCGTCGGTCTCACTGCCATCCACAATCGCGACGCCTCGATAGCGCCCTTCGCTGCGTGCGATGGCGTCCAGCATCGCGCGGTTGTCATTGCCATGGCAGCTGGCCTGGACGATGACGCCGCGACTGATTCCCAGCTGATCGTGCAAGGCGCGCAAGGTCTCGAAAGGTGCGTCGGGCGGGGTGTAGCTGCGGTCTTCGGCGTACGGGAAAACGGCGGCCGGGCCGAACACGTGGCAGTGGGCGTCCCAGGCGCCAGCGGGGAGCGGTTGTTGCGGTTTGGTCGGGTGGGCATCGGGTGCGAGGCAGGTTTTCATCGCGTGTCCTTTTTGGGTCGTTGTTTACGCAAGTGATGACCCATGGTGGCCGCCCCTCTGCGATACAACAACCGGACCCAGGCTCTAGCAGTTATGCTGATTTCGCATACATCTCTTCATGCTATGCAGATTTCACGAACCAACTGCATGGTCTGCGCTGCCAGGCGCGACAGCGGACGTTGTTCAAAGGTGGCGATGAACAAATGAGTCTGGATGGAAGGCGAAACGATCTGTGCCGCTTTCAAACCTTCCAGCTGGCCGTTGTTATTGGCCAGGGCCGAGCGAAACAGCACGCCATAGCCCATGTCGAGATTGATCAGCTCCAGCAGCGACGGGATGCTGTCCACTTCAAGGCACACGTCCAGATGCACCTCATGGCGCGACGCTTCGGTCTCGATCAGCCGGCGAATGGAGTGCGGTTCACTGGGTGTGATCAACGGGTAGCGCTCCAGATCCTTCATCGCGACCTGGGCGGGGAGGTCCGAGTGCTGGCTGCCTATTAGCATCAGCGGCTCGGAGTGAATATGTTCATATTGCAGCTGCGCGCTGTGGCCCGGATTGAAGAGCAGCGCGAAATCCAGTCGACCCAGCAGCAGCCATTCGCGCATCGAATGAGTCAGCCCTTCCTTGATGCCCAGAATGCAGTGCGGGAAGCGCTCCCGAAAAGCCGTGACCACCGCCACGGTGTGGCGTCGTGAAATACTCGGGGGAAGGCCGACCACGACCTTGCCGGACAGCGTGTCGCGTTGTTCGCGCAGATCTTCACGAGCCACTTGCACCTGACGCAGGATGCCTTTGCCGTGATCGAACAGGCGCTGGCCGGAAGCGGTCAGCAAAACGCCGCGCCCATTGCGCAAAAGCAGATGCTCCTGCAGCTCAACCTCAAGCTGGCGAACCTGACGACTGACGACCGGCTGAGAAATGTTCAATACGGCGGCGGCCTTGGTGAAACTTCCGAATTCGGCCACCCGTACAAAACATTCGAGCTGTTTCAGATCCATGGCTGCGACTCTGGCAAAAAAAACATGGTAACGCTTTTTTCCGGGTGGGCTTTGGTCAGCCAGTGGGCGGCTTCAAGGTCGTCGAACCTTTCATTCGGACGTGCTTGTGTTGGATCTTTCAAAAGTGTACTTTAGTGTACACATATGGAGGAGTGCAGTGATGAAAACCGCTTCTAACGCTCGTCTTTCCCACAAACCCATCAAAGGCTGTATCGGCACCCATATTTTCAACGGCAAGGAAGATCTGCTCTGCGGTGAGTTTGCCGGTGAAATACGCGATTTGCTGGAGCAACGGGGCGTGCTGGTCTTTCCGGCCATTCAGTTCACGGATGCCGAGCAAATCGCCTTCACTCAAACCCTGGGTACCTTTGCTCCGGAAGCCAGCGATGGTCAGGGGATCACCAAGATCACTCTGGACGTGAAGGAAAATCCGGCGGGTGCGGAGTTTCTCAAGGGATCGCTCTATTGGCATATCGACGGCACCCGAAACGAGTCACCTATCCTTGCTTCACTGTTGTCCTGCAAGGTGCCGGCGACCTGGGGCGGGAACACCGGTTTCTGTAATACCTACGCGGCCTATGAGGCGTTGTCTGCTGCCGACAAGGAACGTTACGAGACGCTGCGTGTGGTGCACGCACCCTGGGCATCGCTGCTTTATTACGATCCGGAACCCAGCCTGACCAGGCTGACCGCGATGCAGGCGATTGGCGAGAAGGAATTGCCGCTGGTGTGGAAACACCGGTCTGGGCGCAAGTCGCTGATCCTGGGCTGCACATCACAGCACGTGATTGGCGTCACCCCTGCGCAAAGTGCGCAAATCATCATCGGTCTGCGCGAGTGGGCGACGTCTGAGCCATTCAGCTATAGCCATCGCTGGCACGCGGGGGATCTGGTTATCTGGGACAACACGGGCACGATGCACCGCGCGGAAGCCTACGATCCGGCCTGCGGACGCATGATGCACCGTACCAAACTTGAGGGCGAAGAGCCGTTTGAGTGAGCATGCACGTATGCGGCGAGAGCACTGATGACGGGTGATCCCAGGCCTTCAACGTGGCAGCGCGCCCCGGAGAAACATGTCGACTGCTGCCGCCACCAGCTCGTCAATCTGCGCCAGCGTCATGGGTTTCGGATCCTGCTGAAACAGACGCTCATCAACTTCGCAAGTCAGCAGCGAGAGGAACTGTTTGGCGAGAACTCGCGGATTACCCTTTCTCAGTACGCCATTTTCAACGGAGGCGGACATGAGCGTTGACAGTGCCTCGATGCTTTGGCTGGGTCCTGATTCGTAGAACAGCGTGCCAATGTCGGAACGCCCTGACTCGGCCAGAACCATCCGGTAAACCTTGATCGCGGTGGAGTCGTTCATCACGATTTTCAGCATGCTCCGCCCGAATTGCAGCAGCGACTGTTCCAGGCTGACGCTGATCCCGGGATCTGCTGCAAGGTCAGCAACGGCGTTATACAAACTCGAGGTGGCATACATCTGGACCACCGCAATGAACAGGGCTTCCTTGGAGGAGAAGTAGCCGTAGAGCGTGGCTTTGGAACCACCCAGGCGTATCGAGACCTCTTTCATCGACGCGCCTTCGTACCCCAGATCAAGGAACACGCCGGCAGCAGTTTCCACGATGGCAGTACGGCGAGTTTCAGTACGGACCTTCATTGCTTCTCCAAAAGTAGACGAGTGTGTACATTTTAGTGTTGACGAGCGTCATCGGAACGGCTAAAAGTATACACGTTGGTACGGTTTTGATCGATGGCAGGTTTCATGCTGGATCAAACGATGTCTGTTCACTGTTTTCAGCAGTCCACATTCTTTGTTTGAGTCTATGGAAGTTAATGTTTGGTATGCAGGGAAATAACTTTCCCTAGCGCGTTATGGGTCTATCAACAATTTTCAGCCGGTTCTTATGCAAGCCCAATAAACAGGGCGGTGTATCCGCACGCCCGTTATAAGCCGTGATGGCGATCCCGAGTGTTATAGACGAGAGGAAAGAGTATGTGCAGTGCAGAGCCAAAAGCAGGCGTATTTCTATTGTTGGTATTAGCAATCGGAGGCTGCGCGACGCAAGAGCCTTTTCCTTATTCCGGAATTGAATCGTCGCGGGAAATGCGGCTGAACAAGGAGGATACGTCGGGACGTATTCCATTCCAGTACACCAGTAAAGTGGACTGGAGCAGATACAAAAACGTAATGCTCGAGCCGGTGGTTATTTACTCCGGGGCTGATGGTCAGTTTGCAGACATGACAGTCAACGATAAAAGGACGTTGGCCAACTTTATGACGACTGAGTTTTCCGAGGCGCTGGGACAACGCTTTCGCTTTGCCGCCAAGCCTGGGCCGGACACCCTCAGGATCCGCCTGACCTTGACCGGGGCCGAGACGACCACGCCCGTCCTGGCGACGTTTTCCAGGTTCGACATCGGCATGGGCTCCTACAACCTGGTTCAGGCTGCGCGAGACCGCAAGGGCACATTTTCCGGTTCGGTCAGCTACGCGGTGGAAATCTATAACGCTTCCACGTCACGCCTTCTGGAGTCCTACGTGACCCGACAATATCCCAGGACTTACGATATAAGCTCCACATTCGGTTCCTTGTCAGCGGCCAGGGAGGGTATATCCATCGGCGCTAAAAGTCTGGTCGATAGTTTCGGTTCTTATTGAACCTGCATAAGTAGCCGACTTTATACATCATCTGAACATGCCTCTTCGTCGACGGGTTGGCGATCGGCAGGATGATTGGCGCCGTTACTGATCGGGACCTGGCCCAGGTCATAAGGATTGACACCTTCCAGGCAACCAACGTTATAACCGTATTGGTCCGGATTGGAGCGGCGTTGATGATGGGTATAAATCCCGCAATTACCACAGAAGTAATGTTGCGCGGTGCGGGTATTGAACTGGTACAACTTCAGCTGACTTTGGCCCTGGACGATATGGACACCCTCCAGCGCAACGGTCGCGACTATTGCGCCTCGTCGTCTGCACATCGAGCAATCGCAGCGGCGGGGGTCGACGATGCCATCGGGCAGGTCAAGCTCCAGAACCACCGCGCCGCAGTGGCAAGAGGCGCGGTGTCTGGGCAGGATTGGAGTCGGACCGATTTTCTTGATCATGACTGTTGCTCCCGTTGCGTAAGAAAGTGGACAGGGTAGTTGTTAAGGCGTCTGATCACCAGACCAACAGCCAACCGATCAACGCGCTGGCGACCACCACCAGCCACGGCGGCAGCTTCCAGTACATCAGGGCAACCATGGCCAGCAGCGCCAGGGCGATATCCTGTAGACCGAAGATGGCGCCGGTCCATACTGGGTGATACAGCGCGGCCAGCAACAGGCCCACCACAGCGGCATTGATGCCGCTGAGCGCGGTCTGCATGCGTCGATTACGTTGCAGCGCGCCCCAGAACGGCAGCGCGCCAAACACCAGTAGAAAAGCCGGCGCAAAGATTGCCAGCAGGCAAATCAGGCCACCGCTGAAACCCGATGGCTGACCCTGCAGCGACGCTCCGAGAAACGCAGCAAAGGTGAACAGCGGCCCGGGCATGGCCTGGGCTGCGCCGTAGCCGGCGAGAAACGCCTGATTATCGACCCAACCGGTCGGCACTACCTCCGCTTGCAACAGTGGCAAGACCACATGCCCGCCGCCAAACACCAATGAGCCTGCCCGGTAGAAGGCATCCACCAATGCCAGCGTGTGCCAGGGCAGCAATTCGGCCATCATCGGCAAGCCCGCCAGCAGGATGCCGAACAGCATTAGCCAGAGGAATCCGGCACGGCGGCTGATGCGTACCTCAAGCGGCTGATGATTGCTCACTTCGCCGGGTTCGAGCAGCAGCACGCCAGCAATTCCGGCAAGGGCGATCACGCTGATCTGCGTCCATATGCCTGGCAGCAGCAGGGCGCCAGCAGCAGCGAGGAGCATCAACACGATGCGCGGCGCATCCGGGCACAGCGTGCGGCCCATGCTCCACACCGCTTGGGCGACCACCGCCACGGCGACCACTTTCAGGCCATGCAAGGCGCCAGGCGAAACAGCCTCGCCGAGGCCGGACAAACCCATGGCAAACAGCATCAGCACGATAGCCGAGGGCAGGGTGAATCCTGTCCAGGCGGCCAGTGCGCCAACATAACCGCCACGAGACATTCCCAGCGCAATCCCCACCTGACTGCTCGCCGGCCCCGGCAAGAATTGACAGAGGGCGACCAGATCCGCATAGCTGCGCTCGGACAGCCATTGCCGACGGGTGACGAACTCGGCGCGAAAATACCCAAGATGAGCGATGGGGCCACCAAAAGAAGTGAGCCCCAGACGCAGGAAAATCAGAAAAATCTGCAGGGAGGTTTGAATGTGCTGTCGCGAATTGGACATGGGCGGTTCTGGCGAGAGTCCTGAGAACTCAGTTTTCAGGACCTGAGCCGTGGTGAACCGAAGCTTACGCGTGATCCGGTTTTTTTTCGATGAGGCGTGCCGGCAGCATGCGTTTGAGCGTGTTATCGCCAATCCAGTAATGGTGAAACAGGCCGGCTGCGGCGTGCAGCCCGATCAGCCAATAACCGGCATTGCCCAGCAGTTCGTGCCACTCCTTCATCTGCTGCGCCATGGTCGGGTCGATACTGATCGGAGCCGGCAGCATGAAGCCGAAATACGGCACAGGTTTACCCTGAGCACTCAGCATCAACCAGGCGAAAACCGGCGTGGCGATCATCAGGCCATACAGTGCCAGATGCATCAAATGTGACACGCCGGTTTGCCAGCGTGGCGGGCGCGGTGCAATGGCCGGGGCCGGCATGATGCGCCCCAGCAGGCGGATCCAGACCATGACGAAGATAGCCAGACCGAATAAGGCGTGCAAGCCGAGCGAGAGACTCCTGGCCGCACTGCCTCGGGGCATCAGGCCCTTGAGCTCGATGCAGGCGTAAACACCGACAAATAGAAACAGCATCAGCCAGTGCATCGCAATCGAAAGCGTTGCATAGCGTTGTGGCGCGTTGGTTGAGTTCATGTGGGACCTCGTGATGGCAAGTTCGATAGCAGATCGCGACTCTGCCGGTCTTGGCTTAAGGCAGTCTGAAGAGACGTTGAAGTTCAGAAATATCGCACCTTGCTCACCTTCAGATTCCGTTAAGAATCGCTGTCGATACTCCACCCACTTACTCAAGGGGGGAGCGCCCTATGTCAGGTTTCGACTGGAACATTCATTTGCCACTGCGGTTCGGCACTGCCGGTACACCCGGTCTGGAACTGACGCGTTCGCTGTCCGGCGATGCGTCGCGCCAGGATCTGGAAGCCTTCATTCATGAGTGTTTCCACCAGGCTTATGGCGCCCGGATCAGCCACTTCATGCCTGAACTATTCGGCCTGAGTGACCGTCACAGCAGTCTTTTTGCTGTCGCTGGGGTTCGCCGGGCCGTTACGGGTCCATTGTTCCTTGAGCATTATCTGGATGAGCCGATCGAGCAGCTTGTTTTTGCGCGTGCAGGGCGGCCGGTGGATCGTGAGGGTATCGTCGAAGTCGGAAATCTGGCCGCCAGCAATCTGGGCAGCGCACGTTTGAGCATCATTACCGTGACCTGGTTGTTAGCCATGGGTGGTTTTGAGTGGGTGGCCTTCACCGGCAATTCCAGTCTGGTCAACAGTTTCACCCGGCTGGGTTTGCGCCCGGTCACACTGTGTGCGGCGGACCCGCTACGGCTGGGCGACGATCGTCATGCGTGGGGTACCTATTACGAAACGCAACCCAGCGTGCATGTCGGCGATATCCGGGCGGGCTTCATCCACCTGAGCAAGATGGGGTTGTTCGAACGATTCGGCTTGCCCCTGACACTGGAGCAAACCTGCAATGTCGCCTGAGCTGAACGCGTTCAAGACCCGGCTGCGTAACTACGCCTCAACGCAACCGGAGACGGTGGCGCTGTGGGGTGACGACCTGCGCCTGGACTACGCCGCCCTGTATACCGAAGTCGAGTTTCGCCAACAATTGTTGCGCGCCTCGGAGGTCAAGACCATTGGCCTGGCCCTGGACAACGGCCCACAGGCATTGCTTTGGGATCTGGCGGTCCTTTTTGAAGGGTTGACCTGCGTCACGCTGCCGCCTTTCTTCAGTGCAGGGCAACGTTTGCATTGCCTGCAGCAAAGTCAGGTCGGACTGGTGATCGCCGATGAAGCATTGGCGCCTGAATTGACTGGCGCCGGGTACAAGCGCTCAGGGGAGTTCTGGTTTCATGTTCAAGCGCAGACCAATGCCATGCCCCAAGGCACGGCGAAACTCACGTTCACCTCCGGCACCACCGGCACGCCGAAAGGCGTGTGCCTGAGTGCCGAGAGTATGCTGGCGGTCGCCAGGCAGCTGCATGAGGCGAGCCTCGATGCTGCGCCTTCGCACCATCTGGCCATCCTTCCCCTGGCGATCCTGCTGGAAAACGTAGGTTGCTATGCGGCGCTGTATGCCGGCGCGACCCTGAGCCTGCCCAGCCAGACTACCCTGGGCATCCAGGGCGCCAGCGGCGTCGACGTGCCACGCATGCTCGAATGCCTGCAGCGGCGCCGCCCTGAAAGCCTGATTCTGGTTCCGCAGCTGTTGCTGATGCTGGTCAGCGCGTGCGAGATGGGGGCTTTCGATGCGTCAATGCTGCGCTTTGCAGCTGTTGGCGGGGCAAGGGTCAGCAGTGAATTGTTAGTGCGGGCGCAACGTGTCGGCCTGGCGGTTTTTGAAGGGTATGGTCTTTCCGAATGCGCCTCTGTCGTGGCCTTGAATCAGCCCGGCGCACAACGTCTGGGTAGCGTTGGCAAACCATTGCCCCATGTTCAGGTGCGTCTGGCCGAAGACGGCGAGGTGCTGATCGGCGGATCGCCCATGCTGGGTTATCTCGGCGATCCAACCCCTGCACCAACGTGGTGGCCCAGCGGTGACCTGGGCGAGTTCGACGCCGAGGGATATCTCTATCTCAAGGGCCGCAAGAAACATCAATTCGTGACCAGTTTTGGCCGCAACGTCAATCCGGAATGGGTCGAGGCCGAACTGACCCAAAACAACCGGATCGCCCAGGCGTTCGTGTATGGCGAGGCGTCGCCGCGCAATCACGCACTGCTCTGGCCCGTCAGCGCGGACTGTACTGATGTGCAGCTTGCCGAGGCTGTCGAGCGCGCCAATCAAGCGTTGCCCGATTACGCCAGGGTTCACGACTGGACCCGGCTCGAACAGCCATTCAGCACCGCCAACGGCATGGCTACCGCCAATGGCCGTCCGCGCCGGGAAGCCATTCTCGGACGCTACGGGCATTTATTTTCTGCATCGATTCAAAGTGAGGAATCCCCATCATGAGTTTTTTCGACACGCTCCAGCATGCGACCCGTCAGGAACGCGACACGTTGTTCAACCTGCCGCTTATTCGCAAGGCCCTGATGGGCGACGTCAGCCTGGAAAGCTACCGGGCGTTTCTCACCCAGGCCTATTACCACGTGCGGCACACCGTACCGCTGATGATGGCTTGTGGTGCGCGCTTGCCCCAGCGTCTGGAATGGCTGCGCGCAGCAGTATGTGAATACATCGACGACGAGTACGGGCACGAAAAATGGATTCTCAATGACATCGCGGCGTGCGGTGGCAACGCCGATGCCGTCAGCGCCGGCCGGCCGCAATTGCCCATCGAACTGATGGTTGCGTACCTCTACGACCTGATAGCCCGGGACAATCCGGTCGGCCTGTTCGGCATGGTCAACGTGTTGGAAGGCACCAGCATCGCGCTGGCGACACATGCCGCCGGCAGCATCCGTGACCAGCTGCAGCTGCCGGAAACGGCCTTCAGCTACCTCAGTTCCCACGGCAGCCTGGATATCGAGCACATGCAAACCTATCGCCGACTGATGGACCAACTGGACGACCCGGCTGATCAGGCTGCTGTCATCCATGCCTCAAAAGTCGTCTACCGCCTTTACACCGACATGTTCCGTGAGCTGCCGGGCGCAGAGGTCGCAGCACCTTTGAAGGATGCAGCGCATGCGTCTCTCTGAAGCCAAGGTCGTACTGACGGGTGCCAGCGGCGGCATCGGACTTGCGATTGCCGAGGCGCTGTGTGCCAGCGGCTGCGAAGTGCTTGCGGTTTCTCGGCACAAGGAACCTTTGCTGCCACTGCTGGAGCAATACCCCCATTTGCTACGTTGGATCGAGGCAGATCTGACCACGGAGGAGGGACGCCAGCGCGTGGTGACGTCGGCGCGGACGCTGCACGGCGTCAACCTGCTCATCAATGCGGCGGGGACCAACCATTTCGCCATGCTTGAACAGTTGGATGAAAGCGCGATCAGCTCGATGCTGGCCGTAAATGTACATGCGCCGATACGCCTGACTCAGCTGCTGCTGCCGCTGCTCAACAAAGCCAGCAGCGCCACGGTGGTCAACGTGGGATCGACATACGGGTCAATTGGCTATGCCGGCTATGCCACTTATTGCGCCAGCAAGTTCGCTTTGCGCGGGTTTACCGAGGCATTGCGCCGAGAGTTGGCAGACACACGGATCAGCGTGCTTTACGTCGCCCCTCGTGCCACCCGGACATCAATGAACAGCGGTGCTGCGCAGGCCTTGAACGATGCGCTCAACGCCAATGTCGATGATCCCCGGCAGGTCGCCCAAGCGGTGGTGCATGCCATCGCCGGCGATCGTCGCGAACTGTATCTGGGCTGGCCGGAGCGGTTTTTCATCGGCCTCAACAGCATCCTGCCCAGCCTCGTCGACCGAGGTTTGCGCAAGCATCTACCACTGATTCGACGCCTCAGTCACGTTCCTGCCAACGAGAAAACCAAACCATGAAAACGATCATCATCGGGCTTGCTTGCGGGTTGCTGAGTCTGCCGCTGTGGGCACTGGACGCTCCCGACCAGCAACGTCTGGCCGCCATCCAGCAGGAATGGGCGCATGTGCAGTACGAAGTTCCCGCGCCACAGCGACCCGACGCTTTCGAAAAGCTTGCCGCGCAAACATCATCCTTTGTGCAAGCGCGCCCCCAGGCGGCCGAAGCCTGGATCTGGTCGGGTATCGTCACCAGCAGTTGGGCGGGAGCCCAGGGTGGTCTGGGTGCGCTGAGCAAGGTCAAGCAAGCCAAGGCTGATCTGGAAAAAGCGCTGTCTCTGGACCCCAAGGCGCTGCAAGGATCAGCCTACATCAGCCTGGCAGCACTTTATGATCGGGTACCGGGATGGCCTCTCGGGTTTGGCGATGCCGACAAGGCCGGGCAATTGCTGGAGCAGGGCCTGAAGCTCAATCCGGACGGTATCGATCCGTTGTATTTTTGGGGTGACCATTTGTACCGACAAGGCCACTATGCTCAGGCCAGGGATGAGCTCAACAGAGCGCTACAGGCCGCGCCACGTCCTGGCCGGGAAAAGGCCGATGCTGGCCGACGTCAGGAAATAGGGCAGTTGCTGGCCGATGTCGAAAAGAAACTTAAATAAAACGGAGCCTCCATGCGTTTGCTGCTCATTGAAGACGATGTCGCGTTGGGGGAGGGGATTCATCAGGCATTGAGCCGTGAAGGCTACACCGTCGATTGGCTCAAGGATGGCGCCAGCGCCCTGCATTCACTGCTCAGCGAAAGCTTTGACCTGGCGATCCTTGATCTGGGCCTGCCGAAACTCGACGGGCTGGAAGTCCTGCGACGTCTGCGACAGAGCGGCTCAGGCCTGCCGGTGCTGATCCTCACCGCGCGTGATGCCACTGAAGACCGTATCGCCGGACTTGATGCCGGCGCTGACGATTACTTGATCAAACCCTTTGACCTGTCTGAGCTGAAGGCGCGTTTGCGGGCGTTGTTGCGGCGCAGCGCGGGCAGGGCGCGGGCTTTGATCGAACACGCGGGCATTACGCTGGACCCCGGCACCCAACAGGTCACCTATCACGATCAGGCGGTATTGCTGACTCCCAAGGAATACCAGTTGCTGCATGAATTGCTGTCACCGCCAGGCCGGGTGCTGACACGCGATCGTCTGATACAGCTGTTGTATGGCTGGAACGAAGAGGCCGAGAGCAACACGCTGGAAGTGCATATCCATCACCTGCGCAAAAAGTTCTCCAGCGATCTGATCCGCACCATTCGCGGCGTTGGCTACCTGGTGGAGGAGCAGCGTTGAACTCGATACGGCGGCGTACCCTGACGCTGATCATTGGCTTGCTTTTGGTGGGTTTGCTGATCCTGAGCGTGTTCAACGTGCATGACAGCAACCATGAGATTGCCGAGGTGTACGACGCGCAGTTGGCTCAGAACGCACGGCTGTTGCAGGGCGTGATGAGGATGCCTCTGGCCCGCACCGAACAAAGTCAGCTGTATCAAGCCTTCAATACGGCGCTGGGACAGGCTGAACCCAGAGTTGATGGCCATCCTTACGAAAGCAAGATTGCCTTTCAGGTGTGGGACCACGGTGGCAAGTTGCTGGTGCATACCGCCAGCGCACCGACCTTCGTTCAAGTGCCGCAGACAGCGGGCTTCAGCGATGTGACGGATCTGACCGGTCACGGCTGGCGTGCCTTCGTTCTCGACGATAGCCAGAACGGCATGCGTATCTGGGTTGGCGAGCGGGACGATGTGCGCACCGATCTGGTCCACCGGATTGTGCGGCACACCCTGGGCCCGAATCTGATCGGCAGTCTGTTGCTGGTCGCGGTGATCTGGCTGGCGATTGGCTGGGGACTCAAACCTCTGGCTGATCTGGCCAAGACCCTGCGCGCTCGCAACCCAGGGTCGCTTGAGCCGCTGCGACTGGCACCGCTGCCCAGTGAGCTGGAGCCGATGCAGGCGGCATTGAACCGATTGCTCGGCCAGATCCAGGACGTCTTGCACCGCGAACGCCGTTTTATCGCCGACGCCGCCCACGAAATGCGTACCCCGCTGGCGGTGCTCAGGGTCCATGCGCAAAACGTTCTGGAAGCGCGCAACGAGGAGCAGCGTCAAGAATCCCTGGGTTATCTGATCATCGGTGTGGATCGCACCACCCGACTGGTGAATCAACTGTTGACCATTGCACGCCTGGAACCACAAGCCAGCGCTACGCCCATGGCGTCCATCGATCTGGTGGAGGCAGTACGCGAGAGCCTGGTGCAATTGACTCACTGGGTGCTGAGTCGAGGACTTGAGTTGTCATTCGATTGCAGTGAAGAGTCACATTTCGTCCAGACCGATCCAGGATTGATCAACATCGCGCTGCATAACCTGGTGACCAACGCGGTGAACTTTTCACCCGAGGGCGGCCAGGTCAGGATTGGCTTGAGCTTCGATGACCGGACGTTTTCGCTCAGCGTCGAGGATCAAGGTCCCGGCATCGATGAAGCGGAGCGTGAACGTTTGTTCGAGCGCTTCTACAGTCGGGGTAACGATCAGGGCGTTGGTCTGGGGCTGACCATCGTGCAAACCATTGCCCAGCGTTTGGGCGGGCAGATCCGCCTGGAAAACCTGCCGACAGGAGGCTTGCGCGCGGTGTTCCAGGCCCCGGCCAATTGATCAGCGCTTCTGCAGCCAGCCCAGGAAGCTGCCTTTTTTGATCGCCGCCGGTTTTTCGGTCAGCAGCGACTGGCTGCTGTGTTGGCGAACCGCCTGGAGCTTTTTCAAGGCGTTCTTGATTTGCCCTTCCTGCTCCATGGTTTCCCGAGCCGTTGCCTTATCGATACGGTAGACCACGCACGAGGTGAGGGCGGTAAAACGCGCTTCGGACGGGGCGTCGTTGAGCACGCCTTGTTCGCCCATCACTTCGCTGGGGCCCATGCGCCCGGCTTCGAGGTAGTCCTGACCATCGGCAACAGTCGCCGAGACCACACCGGTAGCGATCACCAGCAGGCTGTCGGCGATCTCGTCCTTCTCCAGAATCACCTGCCCGGCGGCATACTCCCGTGAAGACATGTTCTGGGCCAGATGGTTTTTCTCTTCGCTGTTCAGCGCGCGCAGGACTTTGACTTCATCGAGCAAGGTGCGAGCCCGGGACACCGGCTCGACCGTCACGTCCGATTGCCAGGCAATGCCCGCCGCTTCCAGATGACGATAGGCCAGGTCGAACAGCAGGTTGCGCACATCAGCCTTTTTATCCAGATTCTGGATGTAGCCGGTCAGCGTGTATTCGATGGTGGTCGGGCTGGCTTCCTTGACCACGGCACGGGCCTTGGGGAAGGGCAGCAGGGCGCTGCTGCCCTGCAAGGCACGGTCCAGCGCATCCAGCACGCGACGCGGGCGGATATGCGGCGAAACCATGATGTTGATCGAGACGCCGAACATATCCTTGGGACGACTGAGGTTGACGATCTTGGCCTTGGCCGCTACAGAGTTGGGGATAACGGCAGTGCTGCCGGTGCCGGTCAGCAAATGCGTGGCGCGCCAATCGATGTCGACGACTTTACCTTCCACACCGTCGATGCTGATCGAATCGTCTACCTGATAGGGTTTGGTGGTGTTGAGGACGATGCCGGAAAACACATCGCTCAAAGTACTTTGCAGGGCCAGGCCGACGATGATCGCCATGGCGCCGGAGGTGGCGAGCAGGCCTTTGACGGGGAGTTGCAGCACGTAGCCCGCGGCGGCAACGATGCCGATCAGGAAAATCACGGCGCCGATCACTTCCTGCAACAAACGTCCGCTGTGCCCGATGCGCTGCATCAGCAACAGGCCGAGTACTTCGGTGAGGGTCCGCGAGGCGAAAATCCACCAGATGATTTCCAGGGCGGTCGCTGCCAGATGCCGGGCGCTGTCGTCTTCCCACGGCGCGGTATCCAGTGGGCTGAGGCCGGCGCTGATGATCACCACGCTGTACAACAGGAACAAGCCCAGCCGCGCGGCGACTTTCGGCAGCCGGTGCTGATACGGCACCGCGTGCCAGCTCGCCAGATCGACGAGGATCAGGAAGACGCTGCACGCCAGCGGGTAGGTTTGAATGAAAGCGAGCATGGGCGAATTCCTTGGCGCGAGAGATGACCGTGATGGCCAGATTAATGCTGTGCAGGAAGGCGATAAAGCTGGTAGAAAGTGTTTGACTGTCAACCGGTGAGCGACAATGAACCCATTCGAAGACATGCGAATCTTTACTCAGGTGATGGATTCCGGAAGTTTCACGGCCGCCGCCGATCAATTGGGGTTGTCCAAACAGTTCGTCAGCCGGCGCTTGATGCAGCTTGAAGAACGGCTGGGCGTGCGCCTGCTCAATCGCTCCACACGGCGGTTGGATGTCACGCCGTTGGGGCAGGCGTACTACGAATCGGCGCTGAGGCTGCTGGCCGACGTGGAGCAGGCCGAACAAAGCATCGCCGGGCAGAACAACCAGCCGCGCGGCACCATTCGCCTGACCGCGCCGTTGTCCTTTGCCATTGAGCATCTTGGCCGGCTGCTGCCGGTTTTTCTTCAGCGTTACCCGGAGGTCTCGGTGGAAGTGGACCTCAGTGACCGCTCCGTGGACTTGCTGGGCGAAGGCTATGATCTGGCGCTGCGCATCGGGGTGCTGGAGGATTCAACCTTGATCGGTCGGCACATCGCGCACATCGAGCGGGTGTATTGCTGCAGCCCGGATTATCTGGAGCGGCGTGGCGAACCGACCGAACCTGAAGCGTTAAAAGGCCATGACTGCCTGCCTTATGGCCATAGCCGTCAGGTGCAATGGCGGTTCGAACGCCAGGGCAAACCTGTCGCCGTGAGCCTGTGCGGCCGAATGCGCGCCAATAACGGCGAGCTTTTGCGTGATGCAGCGATTGCCGGCCTGGGCATCACCTACCTGCCGCTGTTCATTGTCGGCGCGGCGCTTGAGGAGGGGCGGCTGGTCCGGATTCTGGATACGTTCCGCACGCCGCCGCTGGCCTTGTCGGCGGTGTATCCGCAGCATCGCCAGGGCGCGCGGCCGGTGCAGGCGCTGATCGAATTTCTCAAGGAAGCATTGACCGAGTGTCCGGCGTTGAGTCGCTGAGTGATAAATCGTGGGAGCGAATTTATTCGCGAAGAGGCCGGGACAGGCTCCGACTGTTTCGCTGACTGCACCGACGTCTTCCCGGATAAATCCGGTCCTACAGGATGACCGTGTTCAGCCTGTGGGTGTGATTCAGGATTATGTTCGTCGCTTTGTGCTGCAACAGCAAAGCCAGCACAAGCGTTCAATCCGTCGCCCTCACGTTCCTCGCATCATGCGGACCCATTCCAGTCCGTTATGTTTGAGAGGTACTCATGCGTCTGTCCACTTCACCCATCCTGCGGGGGCTTGCGCTGATCCTTGCATCGGCCCTTGCGTCGACTTCCGGACTGGCGCTTGCCCAGCCGCCAGCGCAACAGAAGACCCAGGTGCCGGGTTATCACCGTCTTGCGGTGGGCGATTACGAAGTGACGGCGCTGTTTGACGGCTACAACGATTTGTCGCCGGACTTGCTCAAGGGCTTGAGCCCAGGGCAGATTCGCGCGCTGCTGGCGCGTCGCTCCATTGATACCCCTGGCGTGCAGACGGCATTCAACGCGTTCCTGATCAATACCGGCAAACACCTGATCCTGGTCGATACCGGCGCAGGCGCGTGCATCGGCGAGACGGCGGGTTTCCTTTTGGCGAATATCAAGGCAGCGGGGTATGAACCGGCGCAGGTGGACACCATCCTGCTTACCCATCTGCATCTGGATCATGTGTGCGGTCTGGTTGATAGCCAGCAAAAGGCAATCTTCGCTAACGCCACCGTCTATGCCGCCAAGCCTGAGGCGGATTACTGGCTGGACCCGACCGCCATTGATCGCGTCCCGGCCAGCGCCAAGGGCTATTTCAAGATTGCGCAGCAATCCACGGCGCCCTATATCGCAGCGGGCCGGTTCAAGACCTTCACGCCGGGAACCTCGCCGGTGCCTGAAGTGCAGACGACGCTCGAAGCCGGTCACACCCCCGGCAGCACCACGTACCTGTTCAGCTCGGCAGGGCAAAGCATCCTGTTCATGGGCGATTTGGTGCATAACCTGGCCGTGCAGTTCGACCATCCGGAAGTGACCATCGGCTTTGACGTCAATGCCCGGCAAGCCAAGGCCAGTCGCGAGCAGGTGTTCAGCTCGGCAGCGGCCAAGGGCATCTGGGTAGCGGCGGCGCATCTGCCGTTTCCAGGCATTGGCCACATCGCCGCCGTCGACAAGCATTTCCAATGGGTGCCGATCGAATACGGCCCTTACCAGCGCGCCGCGCACGTGCCGCTGATCAAATAGCGTTTATCCCGGACGCTCGCGGCCTCACTGGTTTGGCGCTACAGTAGGCCGCAGCGATTAACCGATGGATAGATAAACGCTGTGAACGCCCCCGCGATTGCTCATCTGAATAGCGAAAAATTCGCTGCCACGCGGGTGGTTCACGCCTGTCCCGACCCCGACAAAATCATTGATATCCCTTGCGCCGATGCCTTTTCGATCATCGTCCAGCTGGAGGATTTTGCCGAGCACCGGTTGTGGCGCGGGCGACGTTTGAGTTACTCCGGCGGTTATCGACAAGGCAGCGTGTCTCTGCCGTTCATGGGTGATGAGCTGCGCTGCCAGCATCGCGCCTCGTATGACAATCTGCGCTTCAACATTCCCCGACAAACCCTGGATGAGATCCAGGCAGAGAACAACGGGCGCAAAATCGACGGTTTCCGTTACGAGCAAGGCGTTCAGGACCCGGCGCTCTATCACTTGGCCCAGGCCATGCTGCCCGCGTTGCAGCATCCAGATCAGGCCAATCAATTGTTCATCGATCACATCTTGTTGGCGATGTGCGCGCATTCGATTCAGCACTACGGACGGGTTGCCTCGACTGCTGGCAAATTCACCACCACGCTGACCCCTCGCCAGGAGCGCCTGGCCAAGGAAATGATTGCCGGCAACCTGGGCAAGGATTTGTCCGTGGAGCGTGTTGCCCAGGAATGCTCATTGTCGCGCAGTCACTTTTCCCGGGCGTTCAAGCAAGCTACCGGCGTCGCCCCACACACCTGGTTGCTGCAAATGCGTGTCGAGAAGGCCAAGGAACTGCTCCAGGCGCAACCGCAGCTGCCATTAGCGGTGATTGCCGGGCAATGCGGCTTTTCCGATCAGCCGCATCTGACGCGAGTATTCACTCGTCTGGTTGGGGCCAGCCCCAGCGTCTGGCGGGCCCGGCAGCGCGGAGCAATCGTTTTATTGAATTGAGGCTGGGGATCAGGCCGCGATTCTTTCTCGGCGCCCGCTCAGCAAAAACACCCCCAGTGCAATCAGCGGCAATCCAGCGCCGAGCAGCGCTACGCCGTGCCAGCCGGCTTGTTCATAAAGACTGCTGGCCACCGCCGAACCCACGGCACCGCCGATAAAAATGCTGGTCATGTAGAGCGCGTTCAAGCGGCCACGGCTGGCGGGGTCCAGCGCGTAGACGGCGCGCTGGCCGAGCACCATATTCAGCTGCACCGCGAAATCCAGCAGCACGCCAGTAACCGCCAGACCAATGACGGTGTAGCCGGGTTGCGTCAGGCCAATCAGCAGCGCAATCGGTGCCAGCGTCAGAGCCACCAGTGAAGCGCGTCGGGTATGCCCGGCATCGGCCAGTCGACCGGCAATTGGCGCCGCGATGGCACCAATGGCACCGACCAGCGCAAACAGGGCGATTTGTGTTTGCGACAAGCCGAAGTGGCGCGAAAGCTCGATAGGCGCAGCGGTCCAGAACAGACTGAACGCGGCGAACAGCAGGCCTTGATACAGCGAGCGCTGACGCAACACCGAATGCTTGCGCAGCAGAGTGATCAATGAGCCAAGCAGTTGGCCGTAGCTCGCCTTGTGATCGGGCGCACGTTTCGGGATGGTCAACGCCAGCAAGACAATGATCGCCAGCATGACCACTGAAGCGCTCATGAATACCGCACGCCAGCCAAAGTGATCGGCGATCAGGCTGGAAACCGGACGTGCAAGCAGAATGCCCAGCAACAGGCCGCCCATGATATTGCCGACGACCTGACCGCGGGTTTCTTCCGGGGCCAGATGCGCGGCCAGCGGGATCAGCATCTGCACCGACACCGAGCTGAAACCGATCAACAACGAGATCATCAGGAAACCGTTGGGGTGCTGGCTCATGCTGGCGGCGAACAGGCTGCCGGTGGCAATGACGGCGGTGCCGATCATCAGCTTGCGGTTTTCCAGCAGGTCGGCCAGCGGTACCAGAAACAGCAACCCCAGGGCGTAACCGATCTGGGTCAGGGAGACGATCAGGCTGGCGCTATGGGCCGATAGACCCACGTCCGGCGCAATGAGTTCAACGATGGGTTGCGCGTAATAAATATTGGACACAATGGCCCCGCAGCAAAACGCAAACAACAGCACCAGGCCGCGGGTCAGGGTGTGCTGCGAGGCATGCAGCGGTGTAACGCTCGATTGGGTCATGCACGTTGGCTCATGTCTGTGATGAGGGCAGTTCCGCCTGGAACCGGTATGGAACGCACATTAGGCGAACGTATCGGGTTGGAGAATCCGTCGCCTGCGCAACAGAGCATTGCATAAAGCGCACTCCGGGCGGTGCAACGGTTGGTTCGCCGCGCTGGCGGATATAAAAAGCGTTTGTGGCGCATAGCTAGTACTTCAAGTTAAACCGCTATTTAATTGTATTATTGTGCGCAGTTCAAACTTCGTGATATTCGGGTATTTACCTGGACTATCCCTATAGATAATATCGGGCGTTGGATTTACCGGGTTATATAGGGTTTACCGTCAGTGATGAATGCCATTTGATAGCGATCGATCCCCAGGGCACTGCCGTGTTGCGGCAGAAAATCACCGCCACCCTAAGGACAGCGTGAATAGAATGATTAGTCTCGGTCAAGCCCATGTATCTCTGGAACTAAGAGAAGTATTCAAGTGTGGAACGGCGCTGCGCATTGGTGCGCGGGCGTTCGATATTCTGGAGCTGTTGATCAATCGTCCTGGTCGTCTGGTGACCAAGGACGAGATTCTGCAAAAAGTCTGGCCCGAAACCGTTGTCGAAGAAAACAATCTGCAGGTTCACATTTCCGCCCTGCGCAAGGCGCTGGGAACCGACCGCGACCTGATTCGCACCATTGCGGGTCGCGGCTACATGCTGATCAGCGGCGATGAAGATCTGTCGCAGAACTCTCCGGCCAGTGCAGGCGTTGACGAAAGTGTCCTGTCCAGTCCATTCGGCTGTCCGATGCTGCGAAAGAGCAATTTGCCCCATGACGTTGCGCTGATTGGTCGGGTAACGGCGCTGGACGATGCGTGTCAGGCCCTGGAAAGCGCTTCGTTGCTGACCCTGACCGGCTCAGGCGGCATCGGCAAGACATCGCTGGCAGTGGCAGTTGCTCATCGGCTGTCCCGGACGCAATCGCTGCCGGTGTGTTTTGTCGCGCTGGGGCAACTTAATTGCTCCGAGCGGGTTATCGACGCATTGGCCTGTGCGTTGGATGTCGATGGCGTTCAGGGGCAGTCGATGCTCGACGTGGTGGTCGGCCGCCTCAACGAGGTAGAGCCTTTGCTGGTCCTCGACAACTGCGAGCATTTGATCGAAGCCGTGGCAACCTTGTGCGCGCATCTTGCCCAGCGCTGCCCGACCCTGAAAATCCTTGCTACCAGCCGTGAAGCCTTGCGTATCAATGGGGAACGCAGCATGAATGTCGCGCCCCTGGACGTACCGGAGCCGGGCACCGATCGAGCGCACATCTTGCGCAGCGATGCCGCACAGCTGTTTCTGACCCGATTGCGCGCACTGGACTCCTGCTTTCCGAGCGATGCCAGCGACAATCTCGATGACCAAAGCGTCGAGCTGGTTGCGCAGGTCTGCCGTACCCTCGACGGCATCCCGTTGGCCCTGGAAATGGCGGCTGCCCGGGCGTCGGCACTGGGGCTTTATGAGCTTCTCGCCAGCCTGCGGGACGACCTGCACTTGTTGGCCGGTGGTTTACGCAGCGCGCCGGAGCGGCATCAGACCTTGCAGGCTTCGGTGGATTGGAGTTACCGCCTGCTCACCCACGACGAACGTCAGGTGCTGGGGCGGATCACTGTGCTTGACGGGCGGTTTACCCTGGATCAGGCTTGCGAGGTCGCGCAGTCCCTGGATATTTCCAGAGCGCAGGTCATGGACGCGATTGTCGGTCTGGCGCTCAAATCCCTGCTGGCAGTGCTGGCCGAAGGACCGTTCAAGTTCTACCGCCTGTTGGGCGCGACCCGGACCTGTCTCGTGCAAAGGCTCAAACAGGCACCGGGCACGGCAACATCGACGCGTTCATCAGGGCAACGCATCGAACTGCTGGCAATCAGCGCACCGCAGGCTTCGCTGAGCACCTTGCGCGCGACCCACGTGGAGCAGGAACTGGATCAGTTTCACCGTAACCATCAACGCGTCCTGGCGACCAGCCAGTAGCACCAAGTTCCCGGATTACTGTTTATGCCTGCGACATCCATGGTTTATGTGGTCGACGATGAGAGCTCGATTCGCTCTTCACTGACTCGACTCTTGAGCTCGGCCGACCTCAGCGCCCAGTGCTTTGCGACGGCTGACGAGTTTCTGGAGCAGGCGTTCGCCGAGCAACCCACCTGTTTGTTGCTGGACGTCAATATTGCCGCCGCCAGCGGTTTTGACGTGCAAGAGGAGCTGCTGCGCCGCGGGCATCGTTTCCCGATTATTTTCATGACCGGTTTCGGCACCATTCCGATGTCGGTCAAAGCCATCAAGGCCGGCGCCCACGAATTTCTGACCAAACCCTTCGAGCCGGATCAGTTGCTCGAAGTGGTCCGCCAGGCGCTCGAATACGATGAGCGCGGGCTGATCGAGCGCGTTCAGGTCGAAAGCATCCGGCGCCGTTTTGAAACCCTGACGCCCCGCGAGCGAGAGGTGATGGCACAACTGGTGACCGGCAAGATGAACAAGCAGGTTGCCCACGAGTTGGGCACCAGCGAAATAACCGCCAAAGTGCATAAACGGCACATAATGACAAAAATGAATGCGCGAACTTTGATTGAGCTGGTCAAGATGTGGGAACAAGTGGCTCCCGTGAATTGATTAAAACAGCACAATTATACATAGAGACAATCCCTATCTTTGAATCAAGAGCGTATTGTCCTCTAATTACTTTTCCTGTCATGAAGTTCAGCCTATGATCCTCATCTGCGTTGTTGATGACGACGCTTCCGTGCGAAATGGCCTTGGCAATCTTCTCAAGTCTTTGGGTTATCGCACTGTGGGCTTTGCTTCGGGGGAAGAGTTCCTGGCTTCATCCGCAAGCGACGAAGCGCACTGCGTATTGCTCGATCTTAAGATGAAAGGCATGCAAGGGTTGGAAGTGCTTGAGCGATTGAAAGCTGCGCGCAAAACAGTTGGCGTTTGCTGCATGTCCGCACATGACGATGAAGTCACCGTGCGGCGCACGCGCGATGCGGGCGCCCTGGGTTTCCTGCACAAGCCATTTTCCGAGGAAGCGTTGCTTGAATCGATAAAGCAGGCACTTGAGAAGGTAGTTTAAGCATGTAAGGACCCGTTATGAGTGGCATCAGAGCAGAGCCAACGTTGAGTATGCGGGGCCTCCCTGACCAGCAACCAGAAGGTTTCAGCCTGCAATGGCTGGCGCTGCTTTCCTGGGAACAGCTGTATGCCGACGGCGAGATCGATCATTACCGGGTGCATGTGCCTGGCTGTTCACCCACCTGGCTGATTGCGCGCTGCTCGGCCCGACTGGTCGAAAGTGGCTTTCGCCGCATCGAACATGAATTTTCAATCGCGCCTCGGCTGGATCCCGGTTGGGCCTTGATGCCGCTGGCGGTCCTGCACACGCCGGACGGCCCGCTGCTGGTCGCCAACGATCCAGGTGGCAAATCCCTGCACGAAGTGGCGGACGGCAGCCTGTCGATCAGCCTGTTCCTGCGGCTGGCCATTGGCGCCGCACACGCCCTTAGTCAGGCTCACGGCAACGGTCTACTGCACCGTGATATCAAACCCAGCAATTTCATTCAGGGTGACGACGGTTTCGTGCGCCTGACCGGATTTGGCGTGACGGTCGAGCGACAGCCTGGCGGCCCGCACAGCGTCTCGGACTCGATCTGCGGCACACTGGCGTATATGTCGCCGGAACAGGCGCGGCGAGTGGATCGTCAGGCCGATGAACGCAGCGATCTGTATTCCTTGGGCATGACCTTCTATGAATGGCTGACCGGCCAGTTGCCGTTTGAAGCCAGCGACGCGGTGGAGTGGGTGTACTGCCACGTGGCCAGGCAACCACCGTCGCCACGACAATTTCGCGATTCCATTCCCATGCCGTTGGCCCAGCTGATTCTCAAGCTGATCGCCAAGAACCCCGCCGACCGTTATCAAACTGCCTTCAGGCTGGAAATGGATTTGCGCGAATGCCTGGCGCAATGGAGCGAGTTTCAGCACATCGCCGCGTTCGAGCCGGCCCTGCAGCGTGATTTACCCCAAGGCAACGAGCGCAGGGGATTGATTGCCCGCTGCGAGGAGCTGCAGGCGCTGCATGCGGTGTTTTCCAGAGTCAGCCATACCAGCAGCTGTGAAATGGTGCTGCTCTCGGGTTCTTCAGGCACCGGCAAAACCACCCTGGTTCGCCAGCTCCAGCAGGATCTGGCGCTGAATCGGGTGCTGTTTGCCTCAGGGAAATTCGACCAGGCGCAATATAACGCGCCTTATGCCTCGCTGGCCCAGGCCCTGCGTTCATTGATCATGCGGGTGGTCGGTGAGAGCGGCGACGAGCTCGAACGCTGGCGCGAGCAATTATTGGCTGCGCTCGGTGGTCACGGCCGGTTGATCGCCAATCTTGTACCGGAAATCGAATTGATCCTCGGACCGCAGGCGCCCTTGGCCGATCTTCCCGCCAATGACACCCAGAACCTGTTCAACCTGGTCTTGCATCGCTTCCTGAACAGCTTCGCCAGCCCACAACGCCCGCTGATCCTGTTTTTCGATGACCTGCAATGGCTGGACGATGCGACGTTGGCCTTTATTGCTTCGTTCAGCGCCGGTCATTATCGAAGCATTCTGTTGATCGGTGCCTATCGGGACGTCGAGGTCCAGCAAATGCCGATGTTCTCAGACTTCCTGGCGGCGCTGCGCGAGAGCCCGACGCGCTTGACCGAAATCAGGGTATCGACCCTGTGCCTGGACGATGTTTGCCAGTGGGTCGGGCAGGCACTGGAATGTGAGCCGGCCGCAAGCATGCTGCTGGCCAGGGTGATTCATGCAAAAACCAGCGGCAATCCGTTCTTCATCGGCCAGTTGTTACGCACCCTGTTCGATGAACAGCTGATTGTCATGGACCGTACCAAAGCGAGCTGGACCTGGAATCTGGACGCCATCGATAGCCATCGTTGCGCCGATAACGTGATTGATCTGATGGTGGCGCGAATGGCTCGTTTGCCGTCCCAGACTCGTACGTTGCTGGGGCAGATGGCGTGTATCGGATCCTCTGTCGATATCCAGACGCTGGCGCGAATCAGCAGCACTGTAGAGAAGTCTTTGCGTCGCCACCTGGCGATCGCTGTGCAGGCCGGGCTGTTGACCGAGAGCCGCCATGGCTTTGCCTTTTATCACGACCGTGTCCAGGAATCAGCGTACCGCCTGACGCCACCTGCGATGCGGCCCGCCGAACATGCGCGAATCGCCCGGATTCTCCTTGCGGACCTGCACGGGGAAGGGCGCACCGACCAGATTTTCGAAATTGCCTCGCACTTGCAGCGGGTGCGGCCCGACGAGCCGGACGCCGCCGAGGTCGAGCTGTTCAGCGACCTGTTGTTGCGCGCTGCGCGGCAGGCAATGAAGGCTGCGGCGATTCAGTCTGCGCTGGGTTACCTGGCAACCGTCAGGTCGTTGACCCGTCTGCAACGCTGGCAGCAACACGCAGCGATCAGCTACGAGGCCGGTTTGCTTCAGGCGCAGTGCCTGATTCTCGATGCGCAGTTCGAGCCGGCCAGCCGCGTTCTCGCCGAGTTACTGGAGCACATCGATTCCGTGGTGCAGCGCGCGGCGATCTACATGCTCAAGGTCGAGTTGCAGGTCCTCTCGTCCTGTTACCGCGAAGCCATCACCACGGCGCTGGAAGGGCTGCGGATGTTCGGCATCCAGATTGCCCCGCAGACCGACCGAGAGGAAATTGAGCAACGTTATCAACTCCTGCTGCAAACGCTTGGAAACCGGTCAATCGCGTCGCTGATCGATCTGCCGGTGATGCAGGACGCGTCGTTCGAGGCCGCCGTGGGTATGCTCGCCAGCATGATCGCCCCGGCGTCCTTTACTGATCAGGATGTGCTGTTCGTCGTCGCCTGCGAGATGGCGGAGCTATCCCTCGACTACGGAATCTGTGCCGCATCGGCGTCAGGATTCGCCTGGTTTGGTGTGGTGCTTGCGCAGCGACAAGGGCTTTATCAGGAAGGGGCGCAGTACGCCCAGCTGGCACATGAGTTGGTCAAGCGCCACGGCTATGACGGTGCCGAAAGCATGGTGCTGGTTGCACTTGATCAGGTCAGCGTCTGGACTCAGCCGCTGAGCCATTGCCTGGGTTACGCCCGCACCGCATTTGCCAGCAGTCACACCGCCGGCAATCTGAGCATGAGTTGTTATGCCTGCAACCACATCGTCTCCGACCTGCTGGTCATGGGTGAATACCTGGAGCGCGTGCAGGAGGAAGTCGACAACGGCCTGGAGTTCTCCCGGCGCGCGCGCTTTCGCGACGTTGAAGCCGTGTTGCAGACTCAGGCGCGCTTTGTCGCGGCATTACGCGTAGGGCCGGTTGCACGTCTGGCGCCCAGCGCGCCCCAGGATTGTGCCGGTCGCGACAGTGCCATGACGCCGGTAGCCTTCTGGTGGTGGCTTTTCGAAGGTATTTCCAACTATCTGTACCGCGATTTCACCGGTGCAACCCACTGCCTGGCAAAAGCCGAAGCATTGGCCTGGTCGACGCCAGCGCATGTGCATTTGCTCGAATTGCATTTTTTCAGCGCCCTCAACCTCGCCAGCGGGCGCGACCGTACGCTGGATTCTGCCCGGATTCTGGCGGCCATGGCGCCTCATCTGGACAAGCTCAACCAATGGGCGGCGCTCAATCCGCAGGTATTCCGGGACAAGGCGTTACTGGTCGAAGCGGAAATGGCCCGAGTGGCCGGGGATACGCTCAACGCGCTGGACCTGTATGAGCTGTCGATCACCGCAGCGGCCAATGCCGGCTTCGTGCATGTGCAGGCGTTGGCCCATGAACTGGCCGCCGAATTCCATCACACCCGTGGATTGTTCACCTCGGCGCGCAGCCATATGCGCAGTGCCCGGGATTGCTATCAGCGCTGGGGCGCGCATGGCAAGGTCGCCAACCTGGAAGCCCGTGCCGGTTTTCTGCGCGAGCAGGCTTCGGTGTCCCGTCCTTCGATCAGCATTTCCGGCGGGCAGGACACGCTGGATCTGGTCTCGGTAATGAAAGCGTCTCAAGCCTTGTCCGAGGAAATTGTCCTGGACCGGCTGATTGGTACGCTGCTGACTAACACGATCATTCACGCTGGCGCACAGCAGGCGCTGTTGCTGCTGGTCAAACAGGATCAGCCGCAGATTTCTGCCCGAGGCCGGGCGCAGGACAGCGGCATCGAGATCGATCTGACGGTGTCAGTGCCGTCGGCGCAGCATTTGCCGTTGTCTCTGCTGTACACCGTCATGCGTACCCGGCAATCAGTGGTGCTGGACGATGCCATGCAAGCCAGTGACTTTGTCGATGATCCTTATTTTCACCAACGCCAGGCGCGCTCGGTGTTATGCCTGCCGTTGGTCAAACAGGGCCAGGTTATCGGCGTGCTTTATCTGGAAAACAACCTCGCGCCAGGCGTATTCACTTCCAATCGCACCACGGTCCTGGAACTGCTGGCCGGACAGGCGGCGATCTCTCTGGAAACCGCCCGGTTGTACGCTGAGCTGGTCGAAGAAAACACCCGGCGCCGGGCGATCGAGTCGGCCTTGCGCACCAGTCAGGCTTCCCTGGCGCTGGGCCAGCGCATCGGTCATTCCGGGAGTTTTCGCTGGCATGCTGGCAGGGATGAGTCAGTCTGGTCCGATCAGTTGTTTGCGGTCTGGGGACTGTCGGTTGCGGCGACGCCGCCTTCACTGCACGAGCTGGAGCGACTCGTCCATCCCGAGGACCTGAGCGCGTTTAGCGCGATGCTCAGCCGAGCGGTGCGCACCAGCAGCGCCTTCCAGCATGAGTTTCGTCTGGTGATGCCGGACGGCAGCATCCGCCACCTGGAATTACTGGGCGAGCCGGACAGTGACGATAAAGATGTCTTTGTCGGTGTCGCCAGCGATATCACGGAACGCCGCACCACCGAAGCAGCGCTGCGCCACGCACGAGCGGAATTGGCCACGGTGTCGCAGGCGACGATCATGGGCGAATTGGCAGCGTCCATTGCCCATGAAATCAATCAGCCTCTGGCGTCCATCATCACCAATGCCAGTGCCAGTGTGCGCTGGCTCAAGCGGGAATCGCCGGTGGTTGCCGAAGCCCTTGCGGGGTTGGGCGACATCGTCAACGACAGCAAGCGCGCGGCCGACATCGTGCGGGCCTTGCAATCACTGGCCCGCCAGACGCCGTCCACTCGACAGCCATTGCAAATCAACGAAGTGATTCGCCGGGTCGTGCAGCTCACCGCCAGTGAAATCGAGCACCGGCAGGTGCTGCTGATCCGACAAAGCAGCGGGCCGCAGCTGAGCATCGAAGGGGACGCGGTGCAGCTGCAGCAGGTCATTCTCAACTTGATCATGAACGCGATGGAGGCCATGAGCGACGTCCATGACGGCCCCCGTCACCTGTCGATCAGTTGCGATACGGTGGGCAGTGACTATGTGGTGGTCAGCGTCCAGGACAATGGCGCCGGGATCAACGAGGAGAATCTCGAGCGCGTGTTCGACGCCTTTTACACGACCAAGGAAAAAGGCATGGGTATGGGCCTGGCAATCTGCAAATCCATCATCGAGTCCCATGACGGCGGGCTTTATGCGTTTGCCGGACGCGGCAGGGGAACGGTTTTTGTGTTTACCCTGCCGGTGTAGGGCGTCGTCCGAACAATCATCAATATCGTGGGAGCGAGGCTTGCCCGCGAAGGCGTCAGGCCAGTCGCCACACGTAGTGATTGGTAAATCGATTCGCGGGCAAGCCTCGCTACAACGAATTGCAAGGGCCATTATTCAAACGGCCAGCGCGTTTCCAGCAGCAGGGTGCAGAAATTAGCCCGCTTGTATTGTTTATCGAGGCGTTCGAGAACATCGGCGTTCACGGTGCCAAAGGCGGTGTGTGGACGATGCTTGAGGCCCGCGGCCATGGCATTGAGCAACTTGGCGTTGAAGCCCGGTTCGCGGGGGAAGGCCTGAAGGATTTGCGTCAATTCCGCAGGGCTTATCGCATTGCGATGCCGTCCGTACAGGTCGGTATCGACACCGGCAGCGATCAGCGCGACGAGGTGGGATTTGTGTTCCGGAATGCCTGGAGTGCTGTGCAGGGCAATGGCGTCCCAGACTTCCTGGGCATCGTCATGGGAGCAGCCGAAACCCTTGAGAAACTCCCGTGCGGCAGTGGCACCATCGATTTCGAAGCGGTTTTGCGAGCGTCGATACCGTGCTGTCAGGCCCACGCGGTGGAACAGCGCACCGACATAAAGTAATTCTTCATCGAACGGGACCTGGCGTTGCTCGCCGATCAAGGTGGCGAACAGGAACACCCGTTTCGAGTGGTTGAGCATCAGCGTTGAGTGCGCATCGCGGATCAGTTCGACAGCCGCCTGAGCCATAGGGCTGTCCGGCAATCGAATGCTGGCGATGTCATTGTTATTGTCGTCCCTCACGTGCATACCTCACGGTCGTCCGTTTCACGGACCTGTGACCCGTCGCGGCGACGGGTCAAGGTCGCGGGTTCAGCGGGCCTGGGCGAAGTTCAGCAAATCCTGATTCAGCTGATCCTTGTGGGTGAAGTACACCGCATGAGGTGCGCCAGGGTAGACCTTGAGTTCGGCGCCCTCGACCAGTGCCGCTGCGGCCTTGCCGGTCACGTCGATGTTGACCACGGCATCGCCATCACCATGGATGACCAGCGTCGGCACGTCGAAGCGCGCCAGGTCGGAACGGAAATCCGTCTCGGAAAACGCTGCAACGCAATCCAGCGTGCCCTTCATGCCGCCTTGCAAGGCCATGAACTGAGTCCAGTCCAGCATCGGTTTGCCGACTGAGGAACCCGGCTGGTCGCTGCCGGTGAAGATCGGCCCGAACGCGTCGAGGAAGCCTGCGCGGTCATTGAGCAGCCCGGCGCGGATGCCGTCGAAGATCGCCGGGTCCATGCCTTCGGGATGGTCCTCGCGACGAATCATCAGCGGGGTGACCGCGCTGACGAGTACCGCTTTGGCGATACGCCGGGTGCCGTGGCGGCCGATGTAACGTGCCACTTCGCCGCCGCCCATGGAGAAGCCCACCAGCACGATGTCAGTCAGATCCAGCGTTGTGATCAGCGCGTGCAAATCATCAGCGAAGGTATCGTAGTCATAACCCTGCCATGGCTGGCTGGAACGCCCGAAGCCGCGACGGTCGGGGGCAATCACCCGAAAGCCGTTCGCGGCCAGGAAGTTCATCTGGTATTCCCACATGTCGGCGTTCAGCGGCCAGCCATGACTGAGGATAATCGGCTGGCCGGTGCCCCAGTCCTTGTAATAAAGCTGCGTGCCGTCGGCGGTAGTAATCGTGGGCATGAGTTTCTCCTGAGATTCGAGAACAAAATGAGAAGGCCAACAGTAGGCCGCCAGTTCGCTCAAGTCCTTGGCGCCAACCTGAAATGTTCTTAACCGGACAGCCGCTGATCGCCCCATAACCGAGCGCCATAGCCTGCTTCAGAACGATTAATGTCCGGAGAAGGACTTTAAGGACTGCCAACTCCAGACTCGGAACCTGACCAACCCCTTTTGATCAGGAGAGTCTGAAATGAATACCGTCAGCCCATCGCCCTTACGTCAGATCGAATCCTCTGCCGCCGCCCAGACCCCATCGCCGCAAACGCTGGCGCGGCTTTCGTCTGCCCTGGATGAGCTGATCAAGTCGTGGTCGCGCAACGAGGCAGACGCTCGGCGCATCAGCTTGCTTGAATCAGCTGAGCCGGCTTCCTCCGGCATTGAGCCACTGGCTTATCAATTGATCTGCTCGTTATTGCCAGCGCTGCGCAATCGGCAGGGTGAGGTCGAGGATTCGGTGGATCGGGCCATGCTGGTGCTGTGTTCGCATCTGTCCACGCACTTCGAAAAGCCCGCACCGTGCGAGACGCTCAAGAACGAAAGAACGCCCTGCGAAAAAATAGCCTTGTCGCCCTGGCAGGAACGGCGCGCTAAGGAAATGATGGCCAGCCATATGGATCGCGGCTTGTCCATCGCCCAGATCGCCAGCGAGTGCTCGTTGTCGCGCAGCCATTTCTCCCGGGCTTTCAAGAAGAATACCGGTGTCTCGCCCCGCGACTGGTTCTTGCAGATGCGTCTGGATAAGGCCAAGCGCCTGCTCACTGAAACGCAGCTGACCATTTCCCGGATCAGCCTGGACTGTGGCTTTGCCGATCAATCGCACTTCACTCGGGTGTTTACCCGCGTCATCGGCCTGACCCCGTTCAGCTGGCGCCGGTCACTGCCGGTCGCCAGCCGTCGCGCGGGCTGATTACTTGAGCAGGTCCAGCGGGTATTCAACCACCAGATATAACCGATCGATATCGTCGCCCGCCTGAGCGGTATTGCCTCGGTGGGATACATGGGAAATGTCCAGCGACAGGTCTTTGGCGGGGCCGGATTGCACCACGTATTTCAGGTCGATATCGCGTTCCCAGTGGCGGCCGCCCTTGCCTTGAATCGGCACGTAGCGATCAATGTCGGAGTCGAACGGATTGTAGGCGCCGCTTTGCTGGGCCCTGGTCCCGTCGATCTGCCGACCGGTCACATAGCGGGTCATGAACTTGAGGCCCGGAACACCGAGCGTTGCGAAGTTCAGGTCATAGCGAACCTGATAAGACTGCTCGTGCGCGCCATTGAAGTCGGCATATTTGATTGAGTTGGCCAGGTAAATCGAATCGCCGCCGACGAAATCGAACGGTGTGTCGCCGTCGATCTTCTGATAGCCGAAGGTGAGCGCCTGACTGCCCAGACGATATTTGGCCGACAAACTGTACGCGGTATTGTTGATCGAGCCCGCGTCGGCGTTGCCGGTGTCCAGCGTTCGGTACAGGTTGCTGTCCAGCAGCAACGAGCTGTCTGCGGACAGCTGCCGGGTAAAGTGCAGGTTGCCGTAGTACTGGCGCCAGGTGTTCGAGAGCTGCGACGCATACAGTGAACCGCCCAGCGGACCGTCGCCCGACAGTTCGATTCCGGCCAGGCTGATGCTGGCGTTGCGCGTACTGGCACCGTAACCGTCGAAGTCACCGTGAGTCGTCGAGGCATCCTGATTCTTGAACGCCGTGAAGTGCCCGGCCACCAGTCTTACGCCCTGAACTTCCTGGCTGTCGAGGAAGAATCCGGTGGCGTATTCCGGCTGCAAACGCTTGTCGGCCGTATCGAACACCGGCGTTTCGACTTCCATTTCGCCGAATTTCAGGGTGGTCTGTGAATACTTGAGCTTGAGCGCAGCACCCGCGCTGGCATAGTCATCTTCGGCGCGGCCCTGGCTGTCCAGTGGCAGCAACCCGGTACCAGAACGCCCGCGCCCGCTGTCCAGCTTCAAGCCATAGAAGCCGTGGGCATCAAGGCCAACGCCAATCTCGCCCTGGGTAAAGCCGGATTTGAGATTGGCAATAAAGCCTTGTGCCCACTCCTGCTTGTAGTTCTTCTGCTCATGCCCGGTGCGGTAATCGTTTTGCAGGAAGAAGTTTCGCGATAACAGATTGAGGGTCGAATCCTCAAGAAAGCCATGTTGTGCTTCGGCATGGACAGCCAAAGCCTGACCTGATGCCAGCAGCGCCAGGGAAGTCAGCAGGGTAAATCGGTTGCGCATATTCATGCCCTTTTGAGTGAAGCGACTACGCTGACCCGAATGTCCGGCAAGCGCGGCTCAATCTGACAGGAACGGGGTGGCATGAATTGACGGGCTGTGCGCAAAATTGTCTGCGGGTGCTAGAGCTGAGGCTTGCCCCGTCATTCTGTAGGACCGGCTTTAGCCGGGAGGGCGTTCTCCCGGCTAAAGCCGGTCCTACAGAATGACGGGGCATTTATGCGAATCAAAAGCACGCGCGTACAAGGCAAGCCCCCATCGGCAATGCTTACTTGAGCAGCAGATAAGCCTGGCTGCCTTTTCATTTTCCTTCGTTCTGGACCCATTTCATGAATCGCAATGACCTGCGCCGTGTTGACCTCAACTTGCTGGTGATCTTTGAAGCCTTGATGTTCGAGCGAAACCTGACCCGGGTCGCGGAGAAACTGTTCATGGGCCAGCCTGCGGTGAGCGCGGCATTGGCGCGGCTGCGGGATCTGTTCGATGATCCGCTGCTGTTGCGCAATGGCCGGGGCATGGAACCAACTGCAAGGGCCCTGGACATTCTCAAGGAAATCCAGCCCGCACTGGACACCATTTCCGGAGCCGTCAGCCGGGCCAAGGATTTCGACCCATCTACCAGTACCGACGTGTTTCGCATCGGGCTGTCCGATGACGCCGAGTTTGGTTTGCTGCCGCCGCTATTGACGCAGCTGCGCGAGGAAGCGCCGGGCATCATTGTGGTGGTGCGACGGGCCAACTACCTGTTGCTGCCAGCCTTGTTGGCTTCCGGGGAAATCTCGGTAGGCGTCAGCTACACCACTGACCTGCCAGCCAACGCCAAGCGCAAGAAACTCCGCGATATCGGCTGCAAAGTGCTGCGTGGCGACTCCCGCCCCGGGCCGTTGACCCTCGACGAATATTGCGCACGACCCCATGCGATGGTGTCGTTCTCGGGCGACTTGAGCGGCAACATCGACCTGGATCTGGCCAAGGTCGGGCGGGCGCGCAAGGTGGTGCTGGCGGTCCCGCAATTCAACGGACTGCGGGCATTGCTGGCGGGCACCGAGCTGATCGCCACGGTTCCCGATTACGCGGCCTGCGCGCTGGTTGAAGGCTGCGCCCTGCGCGCTGACGACCCACCATTTCCGATCAACGAAGCCGAGCTGTCGATGGTCTGGAGCGGGGTGCACGACAACGATCCGGCCGAGCGTTGGCTGCGCGCGCGGATCAGCCAGTTCATGTCCCAGGCACTGGACGTCGCGCCCTAGCCCCTAAGGGCTGTTCGGCAAAGAAAGCACAACCATTCAATTTTTAACGCGCCTCGATGGGCACTATCAAATGCAGAGTTGGCTAGGACACGCGAATCGTGGTCTGGCCATTCCCCCATTTGTTGGTGGCGCCATGAATAATTCGACACTGGAAAAAAACGCTCAGGATATTGGTCTGCTGTTTCTGCGGATCAGCGCCGCCGCGTTCCTCTTGATCGTTCACGGGCTGCCCAAGCTGCTCAACTTCCAGGCGCAGCTGTCGCTTATCGAAGATCCCTTTCACATGGGCGCAAGCCTGACCTTGATCCTGGCGATCTTCGCCGAAGTGGTGTGCCCGATTTTCATCGCCGCCGGACTGTTCGTGCGCCTGTCATGCCTGCCCATCATCGTCGTGCTGCTGGTGGCCCTGCTGGTCGTCCATCCGCAATGGAGCCTGGAAGAGGGGCAGTTCGGCTGGCTGCTGCTGATCATCTTTACTACTGTGTTTATGGCCGGGCCGGGACGGTTGGCACTCAACGCACGTTTTAGCGGAGCGGTACGTTATGTCTGATGCACCTTCACTTTTTACCGCCGAGGCGGCTGTGGTCAGCCAGCCAGTGTTCAACGAAGTGGTCACCCTGGTCATCAAGCACCGGATCAAGGCCGGGCTTGAGGCCGATTATGAAGCCTGGCTGCGGCGCATCGTGTCGATTGCCGGCAGCTATCCGGGGCATCTCGGCGTGGATGTAATCCGCAGCAAGGCCGACGGTCTGCAGCTGTTTACCTGCGTGCTGCGTTTTCACTCCACCGACGCCATGCAGAGCTGGCTGGATTCCGACGAACGCAGCCGGTTGGTGGCAGAAGCCCAGCCGATGCTCGCCGACGGCGATCACACCGAGGTCAATCCGCTCAACGAATTCTGGTTCACACCTACCACGGAAACGTCGAAATCGCCGCCGCCACGCTGGAAGCAGGCGTGCGTGACCTTCCTGGTGATCTGCCCGCTGACCTTGCTGATTCCGTTGGTCTGGCATCCGGTGTTTACCTTGAGTCCGTTTCTCGCCAACTACGTCGTGAGCACCGCACTGGTCACCGTGACCATCGTCCTGCTGGTGGTCTACCTCCTGATGCCCGCAGCAACGCGCCTGTTCGCGCCATGGCTGAATGCTGCTCCGGAAAACAAACCCGTGGAGTAACGCCATGAGCGACGACAAAACCGATCTGGAGCGACGGCGCTTCGTCGCCAAGGGCACGCTGCTCAGTGCCGCAGCCGCGCTGTTTCCCTCTTTGCCTTTTGCCGGTTATGCCGGTGCTTCTCAATCCTCTGTCGAAGGAACCGCTATGAACGTCGAGCTGATTCTGTACAACGGACAATTCCATACCGTCGACCGTGAAAAGCCAACCGCCAGTGCGGTGGCCATCAGCGGCGGCAGTTTCGTCGCCGTGGGCAGCGAAGCTGAAGTGATGGCGCTGCGCGGCAGCGCGACGCAGGTGATCGATCTGCAAAAACGCACGGTGATCCCGGGCCTCAACGACTCGCACTTGCACCTGATCCGTGGCGGGCTGAACTACAACCTCGAACTGCGCTGGGAAGGCGTGCCGTCGTTGGCCGATGCCTTGCGCATGCTCAAGGATCAGGCCGACCGCACACCGACGCCGCAATGGGTGCGTGTGGTGGGCGGCTGGAACGAATTCCAGTTCGCCGAAAAACGCATGCCGACCCTTGAAGAACTCAACCAGGCCGCGCCAGATACACCGGTATTTGTGCTGCACCTTTATGACCGCGCCTTGCTCAACCGTGCCGCGCTGCGTGTCGCCGGTTACACCCGCAACACACCGAATCCGCCGGGTGGCGAGATCGTGCGCGATTCCAATGGCGATCCAACCGGCATGCTGGTGGCCAAGCCTAACGCGATGATTCTGTACTCGACCCTGGCGAAAGGGCCGAAGCTGCCGCTGGAATACCAGGTCAACTCGACGCGTCAGTTCATGCGCGAACTCAATCGCCTGGGTGTGACCAGCGCCATTGATGCGGGCGGTGGTTTCCAGAACTACCCGGATGACTACGCCGTCATCGAAGAACTCGCTAAAGAAAAGCAGCTGACCGTACGTATCGCCTACAACCTGTTCACCCAGAAGCCGAAGGAAGAACTCACCGACTTCAAGAACTGGACCAACACCGTTCAGCTGCATCAGGGCGACGACTTCCTGCGCCATAACGGTGCCGGGGAAATGCTGGCCTTCTCCGCCGCTGACTTCGAGGACTTCCTCGAGCCTCGGCCGGATTTGCCGGCCGGCATGGAGCAGGACCTGGAACCTGTGGTGCGCCATCTGGTTGAGCATCGCTGGCCGTTCCGCCTGCACGCCACTTACGACGAATCCATCACGCGCATGCTCGACGTATTCGAGAAGGTCAACCGCGACATTCCGTTCAACGGTCTGCCGTGGTTCTTCGACCACTGCGAAACCATCACACCGAAAAATATCGAACGCGTTCGGGCTTTGGGTGGCGGTATCGCGATTCAGGACCGGATGGCCTTCCAGGGCGAGTATTTCGTCGAGCGTTACGGGGCCAAGGCTGCCGAATACACGCCGCCAATCAAGCGCATGCTGGCCGAAGGCGTACCCGTCGGCGCCGGCACCGACGCCACTCGAGTGTCGAGCTACAACCCTTGGACTTCCCTGTACTGGATGGTCAGCGGCCGCACCGTTGGCGGGCTGGAGCTGTATCCGGAAGGCCTGTCCCGCGACATCGCGCTTGAGCTCTTCACCCATGGCAGCGCCTGGTTTTCGTCCGAGCAGGGCAAGAAGGGCATGATCAAGGTCGGTCAGCTGGCCGATCTGGTGGCCTTGTCGGCGGACTATTTCAGCGTCGACGAGGAATCCATCAAGTGGATCGAGTCGGTGCTGACCGTAGTGGACGGCAAGGTGGTGTACGGCAGCGGCGATTTCGAAAAGCTCGCACCGCCCAGCGTACCTGTGCTGCCCGACTGGTCGCCGGTGGTCAAAGTGCCTGGCCACTGGCGCCAGAACTCGCCGATGCTGGCCCAGGTTCACCAGTGCGCGGGCCCGTGCACCGTGCATTCCCACAGCCACGAGCGCGCTCGTATGTCCAGCGTCCCGGTCAGCGACTTCCAGGGATTCTGGGGTGCGTTTGGCTGTTCGTGTTTCGCATTCTGATTACCAGACAACCGTAAATCTCAAAGGAGTCAACCATGAGCACCCCCTACAAGCGCCTCAACAAAGACGACGCAGTTGTTCTGCTGGTGGATCACCAGACGGGCCTGATCTCCCTGGTTCAGGATTTCCAGCCCAACGAGTTCAAGAACAACGTTCTGGCCCTCGCCGACGTCGCCAAGTTCTTCAAACTGCCGACCATCCTGACCACCAGCTTCGAAAACGGTCCGAATGGCCCGATGGTTCCAGAACTCAAGGAACTGTTCCCGGACGCGCCGTACATCCCGCGCCCAGGCCAGATCAATGCCTGGGACAACGAAGATTTCGTCAAGGCGGTAAAAGCCACCGGCCGCAAGCAACTGATCATCGCGGGTGTTGTGACCGACGTCTGCGTGACCTTCCCGACATTGTCGGCACTGGCTGAAGGGTTTGAAGTGTTCGTCGTGACTGACGCTTCCGGCACCTTCAATGAAACCGTGCAGCAAGCCTCCTGGGCGCGCATGACCGCCGCTGGCGCTCAGCTCGTCAACTGGTTCTCGGTCGCTTGCGAGCTGCAGGTCGACTGGCGCAACGACATGGAAGGCCTGGCCAACCTGCTGTCGCCACGTATCCCGAACTACCGCAACCTGATGAACAGCTACTCGGCGCTCACTGCCAAGTAATTGCCTGACCAAACGGCGCCGCTCCTTCGAGAGCGGCGCCGTTTTTTTATGTGGGTGATTTTGTAAGGCGCGCTTTCAACAACGATCCGATCCGTTGGAGCGAGGCTTGCCCGCGAAGGTGTCAGGCCAGTCGCCACACGTAGTGATTGG
>NZ_LGSI01000007.1 GCF_001698815.1 Pseudomonas syringae
TCGCGGGCAAGCCTCGCTCCAACGGGGGCTACGGGGTTTTCGCTACCCCACAATCGCCCGCACGATGAATCACAGCCCGCTCGCGGAACAGCAATCGACTCGCCCGCTAATTTCGTTGGAGCGAGGCTTGCCCGCGAACCGGTCGACGCGGAGCATCAGTCATACCGTGCACAATCATTCGCGGGCAAGCCTCGCTCCAACGGGGGCTCCGGGGTTTTCGCTACCCCACAATCGCCCTGACGATGAAATACAACAACGAAGGCCCGAGCAGGCAACCCAATCCGGTGTGGAAGGTCGCGGTCAGTGCGCCGTATGGCACCAGGCGTCGGTCGGTTGCCGCCAGGCCTGCGGTCACGCCGCTGACGGTGCCGGCCAGGCCGCCGAAGACCATTGCCGAACGCGGATTGTCCAGGCCCATCCAGCGCGCGGCCATTGGCGTGCCGACCATCACCAGAATCGCCTTGATCAAGCCGGTGGCAATCGACAACGCGACAACATCCGAGGTTGCGCCCAGCGCCGCACCGGTGACCGGGCCGACGATATAAGTCACTGCGCCCGCACCAATCGTGGTCATGCTGATCGCGTCGCGATAGCCGAACGCCCAAGCGATGCTCGCGCCGACAATGAACGGCAGAATCGTGCCCAACAGCAAGGCAATCACGCCGATCATTCCGGCCTTGCGCGCTTCGGTGGCCTGCACTTCGAACGCCGTGGCGACGATGGCAAAGTCCCGCAGCATCGCGCCGCCCATCAGGCCGATACCGGAGAACAGCGTGATGTCCGCCAAGCCTTTCTGGCCGCCGGTCATGGTGCCGCCAACCCAGGCGAGAATCAGCCCGATGACGATCGCGATGGCCGAGCCGTGAATACGGCCGAAGGTCAGGCGTTTGGAGATCACGACCGATATCCACATCACCGCGCCGACGAAAGCGAACGCCGTGACCAGCCCGTTATTGATCAAGCCTTTATCAATGATTTCCCACATATCAACGCCCCCCGACTGGAGTTGGAGTCGCCGCTGGGGTTGGAGTAACGCCAGGAATAATCAGCGGTTCTTCGTCAGGCAGCGGTTCGCCTTTGTTGGTGCGGCTGATCACGGCAATCGTGCAACCGCAGATCACCACTGAAGCCACCGCCGCCAGTACGGCAACCGGGCCACCTTTCAACGCCGTGACGACGTTCTGTTGCGCGGCCATCGCCACCACCACCGGAATGTACATCGCGCCCCAGAAGCCGACGCCGAGTTCGCATTCCTTGGTCATGCCGCCACGTTTTTGCATATACAGACGCGCGAAGATCAACAGGATCATGGCGATCCCGACGCCGCCCACATTGGATTTGACGCCCAGCAGCACGCCGAGCAGGTCACCGAGAATCACCCCCGCGAGGGTGCAAATAGCCAGCAATGCCACACCGTAGATAATCATTATTGTTATTCCTCTAAGTTTGCCTGACGAAGTTGTTGTTTTTGTCCTTCGAAACAGCGCTGGGCTCTATGGGTTGCGGCGGCCCTCCTCACGCGACAGCGCGACCAGACTGTCCAGACGCGCGCCTTGAAAGGCGATTGCCGTGCCTTGTTCGAACACTTTGCGCGCCAGCCCCGTCAACACGGTGCCCGGCGGTAATTCGATGTGCAGGCGCACGCCGCGCTCGTACGCGGTCTGCACGGTGCTGCGCCAGTCGATGATCCGGCACATGTTGAAGGCCAGATCATCACGCAGCTTGTCGGCGCTCAGAATCGGCCGCGCAGTAGTGCCGCTGAGATAACGAATTTGGGGCGCGTTGACCGTGATGTCAGCCAACGCCGCCGCCAGGGTTTGTGCCGGTTGTTCGAGCAGCGTGCAATGGGACGGCACGCTCACCGCCAGACGCTTGGCCGCTGCCGCGCCGCTGGCTTTGGCCCGCTGCGCCACCGACGCCATGGCCTCGACGCTGCCGGCAATCACGAATTGATTGTCGGCATTGAGGTTGGCCAGATAAACCGGCGTCGCGGCGCTGTGAACCTCGGCGATCAATGATTCGACAGTGTTTTGATCCAGGCCGATGATCGCAGTCATGCCGTAGCCTTCGGGATAGGCGTCCTGCATCAACTGGCCCCTTAACGCGACGAGCCGTACGGCATCCTCGAACGCCAACGAGCCTGCAATCACCGCTGCCGGATAAGCGCCTATGGACAATCCGGCCAGATAATCCGGCGTGCAGCCTTGCGCCTGTAACAACCGGGCGTATGCCACGCCAGCGATCAACAGGCACAGCTGAACGGCGCGGGTCGATTGCAGCGCCAGCTCTGAGTCGAGCAGTAAAATGTCTTCATCCAGTGCGGCGCTGGCCTGGCTCAAACAGTGGCGCACGGCTGGCAGGTCGGGCAACTGCTGCAACATGCCGGTCTGTTGCGCGCCCTGGCCAGGAAACACCCAAAGGCTGCTCATGAGCACACCTCTTCCAGTGGCCAAGGCTGAGCCACCAACTCGGCACCACTGGCAGATTTGAGCAACACCTGACGCGATGCGCCCGCCCATTCTCGCAGCGCTATGGCACCGAGCGGCGTTTGCAATTGCACGTCGATGCGGCACAGCGCGACATCCAGCCGTTGCACCAACTCCGCAGCCCAACGACGACTGACGAAGTCCGGCGTGCGCAGAATCAAGTCCAGATCGCTGTGCTCGTGCAATGCAGCAACGCCGCTGGCCAGTTCGAATCCGGCACTGCCGCTGACGCCCCAGATCAGGCCCAAGGCGTTCATCACCGGGCGGATCTGCGCCAAGGCCTGCAACGCGGGCCAATCGTTTTCGCCGAGCGCATCTGTCAGTTGCTCAGGCCGCACGCAACGCTGCACATCAGCCAGCGCCATGAACGTCGCATAACGCTGCTCGCGACGTGGCCCGCGCACGCCTACGGCAACTTGCCCAACCTCAGCCGATGCCCGGCGCACCACAACCGGATGCCCGAAGCGCACAGCTTCGATCACCCAATCCGGCGCGTCGTCCGGCAGCGCGGACACGGGCATGCCCCACAACAAATCATGGGCCAGCACCGTCCGTTCAGCGTTCATTTACCACTGCGCCCGCAGCAGTTCGCGGACCTTGCTCGACGCCTGGCGATTGCTCGCGCCGAGGCGGCTGCGCAAGTCGCTGCCGGTGGCTTGCACGTCTTTGATGGCGCTGCTCAGCACGTCCTGAACCTGAGTCAAATCCTGCGCGGTGGGCTGTTCGATCTGGCTCACCGACAAGGTTTCCCAGAGCAGGCCGAGACTGGCGAAGTTCTCGATGTCGTAGGCCATGGGCGGAATGCTCGCGGCGAGTTTTTCCAGCTCCTCGACGCTGCGCAAGGTGACGCGTGCGGCGGACTCCTTGCCCATGGCATGCACCATGACGCCCGGATCGCGCAGGGCAATCAGCCGGTTGGCCTGATAACCGTGGGCCAGAAACGCACCCGACATGGCTTTGCCCACCAGTAGGCCAATCACCGGATGCCCGGCCAGACGCGCGCGGGCATAACTGTCCACTGCGCCCGCCAGCGCTTGATGAATGCCCAGCGCTTCTTCGCGTCGACCGTAAGCCTGACTCGGCACATCGACGATGGCGATCAGCGCGCGTTTGTGTTCGTTGTCGCGATCCAGTTCGATGGCAAAATCCACGGCCTTGGCCAGGCCCCAGCCTTCCAGCAGGCCGACTTCGCCGCTGCGCGCCCGAGGGAAGCGATTCTCGGCGTCGGCCACCACGGCCAGAAAACGCACAGGCTGATCACCCAGCACACCATCGGCGGCCTTGATCGAATGCGGCAAGCCCACCACTTCGGCGGCGTTGGCGCTGAGCGCCTTGAACCAGTTCAAGCCACGTGAGGAAGCGCTCATGATTGGGCTCCTTGATACAGATCGCGCACGGTCAACGGGTCGATCTGCGCTTGAGTGTCCAGCCGCGCCAGTCGCTGCAAAAACAGCTCGTGCTGGCCGCTGCGATTTTCAGTCGGCACGCCTTGCTTGATCCAGTCGGTCACTTGGGCGCGAATGTCCTGCACGTCGTCGGCAGCGAAACCGTCCACCAGGTGACTGGCAAAGCGCTGCTCGCCTCCGGTCAGGCTCCAGATGAAGGGCCGGTCGCGAGAATCGTATTCTTCGATCCCGGCTTCCTGTTCGATGACCTGCGGGCCGTTCAGGCCCAGTCGTGCTTCCTGCGTCACCAGCAGATAACTGCACAAACCCGCTGCGATGGACATGCCGCCAAAACAACCCACGCTGCCCGCCACCACGCCAACCACCGGCTGGTACTGACGCAGGTCGACAATCGCCGCGTGAATCTCGGCAATTGCGGCCAATCCGAGATTGGCTTCCTGCAAGCGCACGCCGCCGGTTTCCAGCAGCAGGATCGCTGCGGTGGGGATGCCGTTGCGGTTGTCTTCAGCGGCCAGTTCCAAAGCGCCAGCCATCTTCGCGCCGCCGACTTCGCCCATGCTGCCGCCCTGAAACGCACCTTCGATGGCGGCAATCACCACTGGCAAACCGGCAACGGTGCCTTTGGCGACGATCACGCCATCATCGGCCTGGGCGACGATGCCTTGCTTGATCAGCCAGGGCGACATCAGGCGCTCGAACGGGCCGACCAACTCGCGGAAGCTGCCCGGATCGAGCAGAGCCTGCGCCCGCTGCCGAGCGCCCAGTTCGATGAAGCTGTGTTGACTCAACAAACGCGCGACATCAGTCATGGCCGACCTCCTCGAAACCTTGTTCCAGACGCAGGCGCACCACACCCGGTGTGGCGCCGAAGTCGTGAATATCGATGGTCATCGCGGGCGGCGTCTGGCCGTCGAACATGCGCTGAAACAAATGCTGCCAACGGGCCGAAGCGCCGTTCACCGAGGTCACCACATTGATCGACAACTTGCCCGGCACACCGGGTTCCAGCAGCACTTCCAGATCACCCGAACCGACACAACCCACCAGCGCGCGACTCATGGGCGGCTGACCGGCGGGGAATTCAAAAGACAGGGTTTCCATGATCAAACACTCCTCGATGGATGGCCGAGCGCTGGCTCCAGGCTATCTATGAACAGGCAGGCGGCGAGCAAATCAGCCGCGCCACCGGGCGATGCGTTGAGCTGCAACAATTGCTGATCCAGTTCGTGCAGGCAGCGCCGACCAGCGAGGCTCGCGCTGCCACCGGCGTCCAGCACCCGCTGTGCGCCGTGTTGCATGGCGTTCAGCCCTGCGGTGCCTGCGCGATACAGCACGCAGGTGTCGCTCAAGGTGGTCATGATCGCCAGCAAGGCATCGAGTCGCGCGTTTTGCTCGCCATGGCCTGTGATGCGGCTGCGTTGCAGTTGTGGCAGACCGAATTGCATGACCGCCGGAAAGCCCAGTTGCGCCTGTTCTTTCGCGCCCATGGCGCCGTAACGACGGGCAACCTGTTGGCCGTGGCTGGCTTGGGCAATGACATGGCGATCGTCGATCAGCGCCAATTTGGCAGCGCGCAAGCTCAGGCTCGCGGCGCTGCAGTTTTCCGGTTCCAGTGCCGCAGCGGTCACCAGCAAACCCAAGGCCCAGATTGCGCCGCGATGTGTGTTCACGCCTTCGGTGGTGTGCAGCATGGCGGCTTCGCCTTCACGGCCAATGCGCCCCAAGGCTTCGCGCAGGGGTTGATCAATGACGCCAAACTCCATGGCGGCTTCGGCCATTTCCTTGAACGCGGGCCACAGCGACAACGCCGATGCGTGCATCAAACCCAAGTGCAAATCGCTGTGGGCGCCGCTGCCGCGTCGGTCCACCAGCGCGGGTTTGGGTGACAAGTCGGCTTCGTCGATCAACGCTTCCACGGCGAGATCCGCCAGGTGATCGGCGAGCGACAGCCGCTCAGATTCGGTTTTGCGGGCGAGTGCGCTCATTACCAGCTCCTGAATTTGGCGGGCGGGTTGTACAGCCCGCCGGACCACTGGACCAGATCGCCGATGCTTTTGGCCGCGAGCAATTCGCGGCTGGCGTCGGTGCGGCGAATTCCCAGGTCTTCGGGCAAGGCAATCAAGCCTTCGCGACGCATGCGCGCGGTGTCTTTGGGGTTGTGGCGCAGGCCGATCACGGTGACGCCAGCGACGGCGGCGATCATCGCCTGGCGTTCTTCCAGGCTGCGCGCCTTGTATAGATAGGCGATGCCTTCCTCGGTGAGCAGGTGGGTGACGTCATCGCCGTAAATCATGATCGGCGCCAGCGGCATGCCGCTTTTCTTCGCCACTTCCACGGCATCGAGGGTTTCGACGAACGTGGGTTTACCGCCTTCCTGGAAGGTTTCGACCATCTGTACGACGAGCTTTTTGCCGCGTTCAAGATAAGCTTCCGGGCCATCGCCGCTTTGCTGGCGCATGTCCAGCCAGGCGGGCGTCGGATGGCGGCGGCCATGAGGATCGTGGCCCATGTTCGGCGCACCACCGAATCCGGCGAGACGTCCGCGCGTCACGGTGGAGGAATGCCCGTCGCCATCGACCTGCAACGTCGCGCCGATGAACAGGTCCACGGCGTATTGCCCGGCCAGCTGGCACATCATGCGGTTGGAACGCAGGGAGCCATCGCGGCCGGTGAAGAACACATCCGGCCGCGCGGCGATGTAATTTTCCATGCCCAATTCGGTGCCGAAACAATGCACGCTTTCCACCCAGCCACTTTCGATGGCCGGGATCAGCGTCGGATGCGGATTGAGGGTCCAGTTGCGGCAGATCTTGCCCTTCAAGCCGAGGGATTCACCATAGGTCGGCAGGATCAGCTCGATGGCGGCGGTATTGAAACCAATGCCGTGGTTCAGGGACTGAACGTTGTGTTTTTCGTAGATGCCGCGTATCGCCATCATCGCCATCAGCACATGCACCGGCTTGATGTGGCGCGGGTCGCGGGTGAATAAAGGCTCGATGTAGAACGGCTTGTCGGCGACCACTACGAAATCGACCCAGGAGCCGGGAATATCGACCCGAGGCAGCTCGCTGACGTCATCCACCAGCTGATTGACCTGGACGATGACGATGCCATCGCTGAAGGCGGCGGGTTCGATCAGCGCGGGCGTGTCTTCGGTGCTCGGCCCGGTGTAGATATTGCCCGCGCGGTCGGCCATGAAACCGGCCGACAACACGACATTGGGGATCAGGTCGACCACCAGCCGAGAATACAGCTCGATGTAGGTATGAATCGCGCCGATTTCCAGCAGGCCGTCTTCCAGCAACTGGCTGATGCGCAGGCTTTGCGTACCGGCGAAAGAGAAATCGAGCTTGCGGGCGATGCCGCGCTCGAACAGATCCAGATGCTCGGAACGGCCGACGCTGGGCATGATCATGTGCAGGTCGTGCAGCTTGGCCGGGTCAACCTTGGCCAGCGAGCGGGAAAGGAAGTCCGCCTGTTTCTGGTTGTTGCCTTCCAGCACCACGCGGTCGCCCGGCATCATCAAGGCTTCCAGCGCCGCGACGATCTGGTCAGTCGGCAACACCACACCATCGGCAAGATGTCGCACCTGTTCGAGCCGCCGCTGTTTTTCACTGCGACGACGCGACCAGCGCGCGTCGGGGTTCGTTATTGTTGTCATGGTCACTCCACGAATTCGCTGTCGTGGGTCACCTTAGGAGCGAAGGGTGTCGGGCATCAATCAAGCAAACGGTGGAATCGTTACGGTTGGAGTAATAAACAACCCCGTCGGAGCGAGGCTTGCCCGCGAAGCTTTCCCGGATAAATCCGGTCCCACAAGAGATCGGGAATTCATCGTGGGAGGGAGTTCATTCCCGAGGACGTCGCGACAACCGATACATATAGGGTGGCTGAACCGGCGTATTCGCGGGCAAGCCTCGCTCCAACGGGTTTTGCGGTGTATTCGCTACCCCACAATCGCTCGCAAGATGAAATACAACTCGCTCGCGGAGTGTCGGATGTATAGCAATCGGCTCAAGACCTGATTTCGTTGGAGCGAGGCTTGCCCGCGAAGCTTTCCCGGATAAATCCGGTCTCACAAGAGATCGAGAATTCATCGTGGGAGGGAATTCATTCCCGAAGATGTCGCGACAACCGATACATATAGGGTGGCTGAACCGACCCATTCGCGGGCAAGCCTCGCTCCAACGGGTTTTGCGGGGTTTTCGCTACCCCACAATCGCCCGCACGATGAAATACAACTCGCTCGCGGAGTGGCGGATGTATAGCAATCGGCTCAAGACCTGATTTCGTTGGAGCGAGGCTTGCCCGCGAAGCTTTCCCGGATAAAGCCTCGCTCCAACGGACCTGGGCACACCGAATGAACGGGAATAATTTTCCGTGGGCGATCAACCTTCACGCGAACATGAGGCTCTACGGAATTCATTCCAATTCAAATGATTGACAGGCCGGCTACCCCACCCGCACCTGAAAACTCCTCTTGCGATGGCGCAGTTTATTGGCCTTGCCGTCGACCTTTGGCGTACAGGCCGCATCGCTGATCCAGCACAACAAGCGCACGTCGCCGCTGCCGCTCATGCGGTTGAGGGTCGCGGTGTTGCTCATCATGGCTTTCATCTGGCGAGCGACGTTGAAGATTTGCTCGATGTAATCGGCTTGCACCGCGCCTTGGGTTTCAACGCACATTTCGGTGTTCTTGTAATAGATCTGCAGGTGATAGTGGGTTGATTCCTGTCGACCGCCGCTGCCGGCAAGCACGACCGTGAAGTATTCGCCGAGGAATTCACGCAGTTTGTCCTGCAACGCGTCCATCACTTCGATGGGCATTTCCTCGATCAAGGCCAGGTTCGTCGGCCTGCTTTGGTGCGGGTGTTTGTTCATCCGATTCTCCGGGCAGACGCGATCATGGAGTTAAAAGGTCTGGCCAAGGGAGAACTGGAAGACCTGGGCTTCGGAGTCGTCCGGTTTTTTCACAGGCAGGGCGAGGCTGAAACTCAAAGGCCCCAACGGCGAATACCATGTCGCGCCGATACCGATGGAGGCAGCCATCTGATCGAGGCTTACGCCGTCGCAATTCTGCGTGGTCGCCAGATAACACTTGCTGGAATAGACGGTGCCGAAGTCCCAGAACAGCGAAGTTCGCAGTGCCTTCTGGTCTTTGACGAAGGGCATCGGGAACAGGTATTCCGCACCGCCGGTAATCAGAATGTTGCCGCCGAGGGCTTCGGTATCACGGTCCGAATAGTATTCCTGGCCTTGGCTGGAGTAGTTGCCGGTGGCCGCCGTGTTACGCGGGCCCAGCGTGCCGCTTTCAAAACCACGGACCGTGTCCTGGCCACCTGCCGTGTAGTTTTCATAGAACGGCAGGCCATCGGTGGAACCGTAGCCGCCGCCATAACCCAGTTTGGTGTGCAGGCGCACAGAAGTGGCGTTACTGACCGGCAGGAATGTTTGGCCGGTGTAGTCGATCTTGTAGAACATCAGGTCGCTGCCAGGCACGGTGGCCATGAACGTCAGGTTTTGCGAATGACCACGAGTGGCCAGCACGCCTTTGTTCAAGGTGGACTCCGACCAGCCCATGCTGGCTTTGAAGTTGGTGAACTCGCCGCCCTCACGCTCGATGAAGTCGTAGATTTCATCGGCGCTGTAAGTACCCGGATCGAGGGTGTCGTGCTGCACGGTCAGGCCGTAGGTAATGCGCGACGTTTCGTTGATCGGATAACCCAGGCTGACGCCCGCGCCGAAGCTGTTGAGGGCGTAGTAGGAAACCCCATCGTCGTAATACTTGCTGTAGTCGGTGTCGCTATAGAAAACGTTGTAACCCAGGCTGACGCCATTGGGCGTGAAGTAGGGATTGGTAAAACCGAAGTTGTATTTGCTCTGATATTCCGAGCGCGTCAGGCCGATGCTGGCGTAGTTGCCGGTGCCGAGAAAGTTCGTCTGGCTGATGGAACCGCCGAGAATCAAGCCGGAGCTCTGGGCAAAACCGACGCTGGCCGTGATCGAGCCGGAAGCCTGTTCCACCACGCTGTAGTTGACGTCGATCTGGTCATCGGTGCCTGGCACGGCCGGGGTTTCGACGTTTACTTCCTTGAAGAAGCCCAGCCGGTCCAGGCGCGTCTTGGACTGATCGATCAGGTAAGTCGACGCCCAGCCGCCTTCGATCTGGCGCATCTCGCGGCGCAACACGTTGTCGGCGGTCTTGGTGTTGCCGCGATAGTTGATGCGGTTCACGTAGGCGCGTTTGCCGGGATCGACGACGAACGTGATATCGACAGTGCGGTCCTTGTCATTTGGGGTCGGCACGCCGTTGACGTTGGCAAAGGTGTAGCCATCGTTGCCCAGCCGGCGGGTGATCAACTCGGACGTACTGGTCATGACCTTGCGCGAGAACACCTGCCCCGGCTTGACCAGCAGCAGCGATTTGACCTGGTCTTCCGGCACCTTCAAATCACCGCTGAGCTTCACCGACTTGACGCTGTATTTCTCACCTTCATTGATGTTGACGGTGATGAAGACGCTTTTTTTGTCGGGCGACATCGAAACCTGAGTCGAGGCGATATCCATGTTGATGTAGCCGCGATCCAGATAATAAGAGCGCAGGCGTTCGAGGTCACCGGAGAGTTTTTCCCGGGCGTACTTGTCGTCGTTCTTGAAGAACGACAGCCAGTTGGTGGTCTTGAGTTCGAACAGGCCGATCAAGTCTTCATCGGCAAAGACGCTGTTGCCGACGATGTTGATGTGCTTGATGGCTGCGACGCTGCCTTCATCGATATCGATTTTCAGACCGACGCGATTGCGCGGCTGCGGGATCACCTGCGCATCAACGGAAGCGGTATACCGACCTTGTGCGACGTACTGGCGCTGCAATTCGTTGCGCACGCCTTCAAGGGTTGCACGCTGGAAGATTTCGCCTTCGGCCAGGCCCGACTGCTTCAGGCCTTTCATCAGGTCTTCGGTGGAAATGGCCTTGTTGCCGGTGATTTCGATGGAGGACAGTGTCGGGCGCTCCACCACCGTCACCACCAGCACATTGCCGTCGCGGCCCAGCTGGATGTCCTGAAAGAATCCGGTCTTGAACAGCGCGCGCGTTGGCTCGACAAGGCTGTGATCGTCCACCTCATCGCCAACGTTCAGCGGCAGCGCGCCGAACACGCTGCCGGCAGATACGCGCTGCAGACCGTTGATGCGGATATCGGCGATCTTGAATAACTCCGCATGCGCGAGCGTAGCGTTAAGCAGCAGCAAAAGTGAGAACAACTGGCGCGAACGAATCATCAAACCCTTTCCAGGAATACAACGACAAACAGCACGGGTGCAGTCGAGCGGCCCGGACTGGAGGGCGTGCAGCATAAAAGTGTCGCAAGTTCGGTGCGGTTAACGGAGTGTGAAGTTAGGTAAAGATTTGCCTGTCGAGATGACACCGGGCCAGCACGCGCCGATACTATTTTGAAACCATTCAAGAGCCCGCCATGACCTGCGTACTTCTCGTCGACGACGATCAGGAATTGACCGGCATGCTCAGCCAGTACATGGCCTGCGAAGGCTTTTACGCCACTGCTGTGCATACCGGCGAAGAGGGTGAAATCGAGGCGCTGTCCGGCAAATACGCCATCGTGGTGCTGGACGTCATGCTGCCGAGGATTTCCGGCATTGAGGTGCTCAGGCGCATTCGGACCAAAAGCCAGGTGCCGGTAATGCTGCTGACCGCGCGCGGCGACAATATTGACCGGATTTCCGGCCTGGAACTGGGCGCCGACGATTACGTACCCAAACCCAGTTCACCCGGCGAACTGGTCGCCCGCCTGCGCGCCATCATGCGCCGGGTCCAGCCAAACAATGGCCCGACTAACCTGCGCGAAGTGCTCAGCACCGGCGCCCTGACGCTGTGGCCGGGCAAGCGACAGGCGCACTGGCACGATGAAAAACTGGAACTGACCGGCACTGAATTCAGCCTGCTGGAAGAGCTGGCACGTCACGCCGGGCAGGTGGTCAGCAAACAGCAATTGTCCCTCAGTGCTCTGGGTCGACCGTTGAAGCGCTATGACCGCAGCATTGACGTGCACATCAGCAGCATTCGCCAGAAACTGGGACCGCGGGAAGATTCCCTCGCCTGGATTCAAAGCGTTCGCGGGCTCGGTTACCTGTTGATCGCCGAATGAAGCCGGGCCGTTTGTTCTGGAAGTTATTCCTGGCGTTCTGGATGGCAACCAGCCTGACGTTTCTGGTGGGGTTGGGCATCCTCATGCTCAGCAGCTTCGGACCGGGCGATCCTGAGGTGCGAGCGATGCTGGCCAGCGAGGCGCGCATGGTCGAGCAATTCGGCGAAACCGCTGGTGCTCAGCTACTCAGCACCTGGCAATTGCACCCCAGGCAGGAGGTCGGGCTGTATGACAGCCGAGGCGCGCTGCTGGGCGGTACCGATGTTTCCCACGCGCAATTCGAAAAGCACCTGATCAGCAAGAATGGTAACGCCGTGCTGCTCAGATCGTCGGTAGCGGCGAGTAATGACCTTCAACAACGGCCATTCGGTTTCACGCCATTACTGATCGGCACCGTCATGAGTGCGCTGTTCAGTTGGTTGCTGACCTGGTATCTGCTGCGTCCGCTGGCGCATCTGCGCCGCGCCATGAGTTGCCTGGCCAAAGGTCAGTTCGAGACAAGGATCAAGCCGTTGATGGGCAATCGCCGGGATGAAATCGTCGATCTGGCCAGTGATTGCGACACCATGGCCAACCAGCTGAAAGTGCTTGTCGAATCCCAGCAACAACTGTTGCACGACATCTCCCACGAACTGCGCTCGCCTCTGACGCGCATGCACGCAGCCATCGGCCTGCTCAATCAGGACCCGGCGCGACACGAAATGCTGGGGCGCATCGAACGCGAATCGGAACGCATCGACACGCTTATCGAGGAGTTGCTGACCCTCGCCCGCGTGCAGGCCAGACCGGACAGCGTCGAGCGCGAACAGCTGGACGTCGTCGAGCTGCTGGCGGCCATCACCGAAGACGCCCAGTTCGAAGCCAGCGCCAAGCGCTGCCGGGTGTCGCTTGAAGCGCAACGGCCCTTCGTCAGCCACGTCAATGGCGAGCTGCTTTATCGCGCGTTCGAGAATGTCATCCGCAACGCGGTGCGTTACGCCCGTGATGGCACCGAAGTGCTGATATCCGCCGAGGTCGACCCGCAGGAAAATACGCTGACGGTGAAAATCATCGACCAGGGACCAGGTGTCGAAACCGGCCGTCTGCGGAGCATCTTTCACCCCTTCGAACGCGGCCTCGACGACACCACCAACGGCTTCGGCCTCGGCCTTGCCATCGCCCAGCGCGCGATTGAAATGCACAACGGCCACATCGCCGCCCACAACATGGCCGAAGGTGGATTTATGGTGGAGATCAGGTTACCGAGGTGTGTTGAGCCTGTCTGAAAATCGCGGCAGCGTGGTCGTCGATTACAGCGAGATTTGATAGCGGGTGCATGAGCCGAATAGGAAAATTAATCGGCTCACGGATGCACATTGCGCTCCTGACACCGGGCCCGTTGGAGCGAGGCTTGCCCGCGAATGCATCGTTTCAGGCAATAAATCTATCGACTGAGACATCGGTTCGCGGGCAAGCCTCGCTCCAACAAAAGCCGGTTTGCGGCCTCGAAGTCAGCTCTCACCTCAATCGGGCCATGGTCAGCGCGTCGGTGAATTGACCGTCGCGAATCGCATAATCGCGCAGCAGCCCTTCATCCTCGAAGCCGAGCTTGCGATAAAGCGCGATTGCCGCCTGATTGTCGGCGTATACGCTGAGCTCCACGCGGCGCAGTTTCATCCAGTTATCAGCCACGTCCAGCAACCCGGTAAGCAATTGCCGTCCGATGCCTTGACCTTGCCATTCCAGCGCGACGGCCATGCCGACTGCGCCGCAATGACTTCGGCGGATGCGGGAAAACTGCTCCAGTGAACCCTGCGCCACGACCGCGCCCGCTTGTATGGCCACCAGACTCACCCGTCGTTCGTTATCGGGCTCCGCCCGCTTGCGCCATAGATCAACGGATTGAAAAGGCATTTGCAGAACCTGCCGGGCGACGGCGGGAACGTTATAAAGCGCGGCCACAGCCTCGGCGTGCTTCTCGGTGAAACGCTCAAGAACAATGGAGGGAGAAGAGTTCGGCATGGGCATTTGATCCTTAAATGCGAGGAGACTGCAGGGTATTAAATATCTAAATGGTCGAATGCGGGCTTTGTCCTTAAACCTTGTAGGCAGTCACTTATTCGATCACCTGAACCATTGCCTTGATCGCAGGTAGTACATATCCACCGCATCGGCAGGTCGAAAACCGCTAAATTTCCCCCCAGTCAGTGTTTTGGATTCCGTGATGACCGCCTTCAACTTCCCGCTAGACCATGCAGTACCGCAAGCCCGGCCTCTCTTTGAACAAGGTACAAAGTTCTGTACCATGCAAGCCTTCAATTCAATGCCGTCATACCGGATTCGTTTGGGCCAAACCCCACATTCCATATGGCGGAGCATTACAGGGCCCTGCGCGCCATTGCGGGGGACACTCTGAACCCAGCATGGGACCTGAGAAGCCCTCAGGAAGGAAACCAGACGATGCACGTGATTACATTTAGCCAAGCTCGTGCCGGCTTGAAACAGACGATGGACGATGTGTGTCGGGACCATGAGCCCACTGTCATCACGCGCCAACGTGGCGACCATGTCGTCATTCTTTCGCTGGAAGATTACAACTCCATGGCCGAAACCATGTACCTGTTAGGTACCGAGTCAAACGCCAAGCGCCTGCGCCGGTCTATCGCTCAGCACAAAGCCGGGAAAGCTGTCACAAAAGAGATTTCCCTGAATGTCAGCGAAACAGAAACAGAAGAACAAGCTCAAGGCACGGAATAATGTGGCGGTCTCCTTTCTTCCGTATGGTTGGGAGGATTATCAGCACTGGAGCAAGCACGACTCCGAGAAGCATGCGGCCATTAACGAACTGATTGAGGCATGCTTGCGTGAACCGTTCAAAGGCTTGGGCAGGCCAGAGCCGCTCAAGGGTGACCTCACGGGTTACTGGTCCCGCCGGGTCGACAAGGAGCACCGCCTTGTCTACGCCTACGAAAATGCCACGCTCACGGTGATTGCTTGCCGCTTTCACTACGGGAAATAGCGCCAACCGCACCTCGCAAAGATGTCGGTACGGCTGCGATGGCTAAACCAACCCCGCCTCCACCACCCACTGTTCCAGCCCGACCAGATCGGGAATCCGCGCCAGGGTTTCGCCAACTTGCACGGCGGCCAGTTCCAGTTCAGCCAGGGGCACGTCGACGTAGCTGAGTTGGCTGTCGAGTTTGCAGGAGCGGGGAATGCCCTGGATCAGCAGGGCAATGAATTTGAGGTCATCGTGATCGCCCAGGGCGTTGAGTACGACGATGCGCGCGCGGCCGCCAACGCGGGTGCGGCCCCCGCAGGCAGCTTCGAAACTGAGCAACGGCAATGTGCGTTGACGCCAACTGATCGACCCCAGATACCATTCGGGTGCATCGAGATCGGCGCAGCTGTCCTGGTAGTCGATCAGCTCGGCCACGGCGACGTTGGGCAGGACCAGGTTGCGGTCGCTCAAGGGCAGGATCAAGCCGGTCAGGGTTGCCAGCTGGCTGGAATTGGCGGCGCTAGGCATTGATCTGGCTCCAGTGGGCGATGCTGTCGAGCAGAACAGATTCCTGATAAGGCTTGCTCAGGTAATCGTTGACGCCGCTGGCCATAGCGCGGTCGCGGTGTTTCTGGCCGGAGCGCGAAGTGATCATGATGATCGGCAGGTCCTTGAGTCGCTCGTCGTTGCGGATATTGATCGCCACTTCGAAGCCGTCCATACGCGGCATTTCGATATCCAGCAGCATGATGTCCGGCGTGTGGTCCTTGAGCAGCGCCATGGCGTCGACCCCGTCCTTGGCGGTCAGCACGGTCATGCCATTGCGCTCCAGCAGCCGGCTGGTGACCTTGCGCACAGTGACGGAGTCATCCACCACCATCACCAGCAAACGTCGAGCGGGTTCGATTTCGCTATAGGCCGGGGTGCTCAGGCCGGAATTGCGCCGGGACTGCAAACGGCCATGCAAGGCGCGGATATGCGCGAGCAGGTCGAGAATCAGCACCACACTGCCGTCGCCAAGAATGGTCGCGCCGGAAATCCCTTGCACGCCTGCGAATTGCGGACCGAGGCTTTTCACAACAATTTCCCGCGAGCCGGCCAGCGCATCGACTTGCACCGCAACCCATTGGTCATGCACATGCACCAGCAGCACCGGCAGCGGTTGGGTCTGGCCAATGAGTTTGGGCGGCTGGCCGTAGTTGAGCAGTTCGCCCAGGTAACGCAGCTCGTAGACGCGCTCGCCGTATTGGTAACGCGGCGGGATCGACTGGTAACACGCTTCCAGCTCGCCGGGCAGGACCCGCACGATGCCTTCGACGGTATTGAGCGGCACCGCGTATTGCTCTTCACCACACTGCACCATCAGTGCGCGGTTGACCGACACCGAGAATGGCAGGCGGATGCTGAACTGGGTGCCTTGCCCGGAGGTCGACTGAATCGACATGGTGCCGCCCAGTTGCCTGACCTCGGCGTGAACCACGTCCATGCCGACGCCGCGTCCGGAAATCTGGGTGATGGTCTCGGCCGTGGAAAAACCCGGTTGAAGGATGAACTGCAACGTTTCGTAGTCGCCGGGCTGCGCGTCAGCAGCGATCATGCCGCGTTTGCGCGCCTTGCGCCGCACGGCGTCCAGGTCAATGCCGGCGCCATCGTCATGCATCTGGATGACGATATCGCCGCCTTCATGGTTAAGGCTCAGGCTAATGGTGCCGTACTCCGGCTTGCCATCGGCCAGGCGCTTTTCGGTCGTTTCCAGGCCATGGTCGATGGCATTGCGCAGCATGTGTTCCAGGGGCGCGACCATGCGTTCGAGCACGCTGCGGTCCATCTCACCTTCTGCGTCGCCCACATCGAAGCGGACTTTTTTGTGCAGCTCGCCGGAGACCTGGCGAACGATGCGTTTGAGCCGTGGCATCAGTCGTTCGAACGGCACCATGCGCGTGCGCATCAGCCCTTCCTGCAAATCGGTATTGACCCGCGCCTGTTGCAGCAACAAGGTTTGTGCGTCGTTGCCACGAGCGTCGAGGGTTTCCTTGAGGTCCATCAAGTCCGACGCGGACTCGAACAGCGCCCGCGACAGTTGTTGCAGCTGCGAATGGCGGTCCATTTCCAGCGGGTCGAAATCTTCATAACCCAGGCGCTCGGCTTGCACTTGTTCGCGGCTGAGCAGGCTGCCCTGGGTTTCGACATCCAGACGGCGCAGCTGGTCGCGCATCCGTTCGATGGTCGTTGCCATTTCCGCCAGTGCCGCTTGAGCGTCTGTGACCTGCTGTTCGATGCGCCCGCGAAAGATCGAGGTTTCTCCCGCCAGATTCACCAGGTTTTCCAGCTCCTCGGCGGCGACCTTGACCATTTCCGGCGCTGAACGCTCGGTGTCGGTTTCCGCGCCGGAAGTCGGCAGCGGGGTCACGAACAGTTCGGGCGGTGCCTGCACCGCATCGGGTAAGGGTTCAGGCGATGTGTCGGGGTTGGCGTGCTTGCGAATGCTGTCGATCAGCAGCGCTGCACTGGGCAAGGGTTTGTCGGCGCGCACGGCATCGAGCATGTCGGCCAGCAGATCGTGACCGCTTTGCAACAGGCTCATGATCAACGGGTCAGAGCGCAGTTGCCCGGCGGACAGCCCTTCGTACAGCGATTCCATTTCATGGGCCAGATCGCCGATGGGGACGATTTCCACCATGCGCGCGCCGCCCTTGAGGGTGTGCAGATCGCGCAGCAGGTTTTCCACTTCCAGCATGTTGGTGGGATCAGCCTGCCAACGCGCCAGCGACGCGGCAGAGCTTTCGCTGATGTCGAAACCTTCTTCGAGGAAAATTTCCAGCAGCTCGGGATCGCGCTCTTCGGCGACCGCGACTGATGGGGCCTCATGGATTGGCAGCGGCGCCGGGACATTGCCCAGGCGCAGGACGCTGATTGCTTCGATCAAGGCGGCCGGATCAGCCAGGGGTTGCTGCTTTTGCAGTTGTTCCAGCATCAGCGCCAGCTGGTCGTGGCTGCTGACCAGCAGCTCGGCCATTTCCGGGGAATAACTGTAACGGCGGTCGATCAGGCCTTCGTACAAGGCTTCCAGCTCATGGGCGAGGTCGCCGACAGTGCTGATTTCCGCCATCCGCGCACCACCCTTGAGGGTGTGCAGATCCCGTTGCAGGGAAGACAGCGGAAGGGCGTTTTCCGGGTCGTCGAGCCAGCGTTGCAGGGCTTGCCCGGCGCTGTCGAGAATATCCACAGCTTCTTCGAGGAAGATCTCGACGATTTCCTCGTCCAGGCCGGAGAAGTCATAACGTGCATCGCTGCGTTCTTCAACCGACAGCGCGGTGTTCAGTTGTTCAGTGACGGCGTGCAGATCGGTGATGCTCGACGTGCCGCCGTCATGACTTTTGATCAGACCCATGGCACCGGGGTCCAGCGCCTGATCCAGCAGATCGCGCAAAGCCAGCACGCGCTCGGGACGCGCCTCGACTTCCTGCCCGGCGGCGACTTGATCAAGCATGTTGATCAACGCTTCGTGCGCGTGTTCGGCCTCATCGAAAAACAACTCGCTGACCGCCAGGCTGCTTTCTTCCACAGCGCCGTAGAGGTCGAGCAAGGCTTCGCACAGTTCATCGACTTGCGGCAGATCCGCCATGTGTGCGCCGTGACCGAGAGTGGTCAATTCGTCGAGCAAGGCGCTGAGTTCCTGCCGCTCGCCGGGGTGCTGGCGCCAACGCTGCAACAGGCTTTCGGCGTCGAGCAGGATGTCCATGCCTTCGGCGAGGAAGGTGGCGATCAACTGCGGATTGTGTTTGATCCGCAAACCGTTGCTGGACGCGCTGAGTGCTTCGGCCAGACGCTCATTGAGCAGCGCAAGGGCCGCTTCGATCAGGCTGTCCGCGCCAGGAATCGGTTTCAGCGGCTCGCTGCCCAGTTGCTCCAGGCCGTGGTGAAACAGCGGCTCAGCGCTGCGCAGCAGATCGAGTTCAGCCTGGCCCAGCGCGATGAGGTTGGCCTTGAATTCCCGGGCCAGCTGGTCAAGCGGGCTGGCCAGCTCGGCAATCGGCACCACGCCGGCCATGTAGGCGCTGCCTTTGAGCGTGTGCAAGGCGCGCAGCAACTCATCGGTGATGGGCGGCGATGGATCGTCGGCGGCGTTATCGAGAAAACGTTGCAGGTTGTCCAGATGGCTGCGGGCTTCCTGACGGAAAATCTCCAGCAGTTGCGGATCGAGCGCCTCATTGTCCGTTTCAGCGGCGTCAGCTTCGAAGCTCAGCGGCCCTTTGCCCTTGGCCAAGGCGTGGGCGCGTGCGGCCAACAGGTCGACATCGTCACGCTGGCGTTGGGCATTGTCAGCAAAGTCGCGAATCACCTGCGGCAGTAGCGCCAGAACTTCAGTCAGCAGTTGCTGCACGTGTTGATCGGGTTTGACGTTGCTTTCCAGAATCCGGTTGAGCAGGTTTTCCACCGACCACGCCAGCTCGCCGAGAATCAACGCCCGCACCATGCGCCCGCTGCCCTTGAGGGTGTGGAACGCGCGGCGTATTTCGGTCAGCGCGCTTGCATTGCCAGGATCGCCATTCGAGTTGCCGTTATCGATTGAGGCAAACCAGCGCGGCAGGTATTCCTGCAGGGCCGCCAGCACTTCTTCGGTTTCTTCGAGGAAGACTTCCAGCAACTCGTCGTCGACGCCCTCTTCATCGGCGGGCGGCGGCAACAAGCTGGTGGGCATATTGCGCGCGGGCGGATTGACTGCGGAAACCGGGCTGGCCAGCACGTCGGCGATGGTTTGCGTCGGGCTGACCAGCGCCTGTCGCGCTTGCAGCTCAAGGATTTCGTCCTGGCTGATGACTTCATCCAGCAGCGGTACTTCCATGGCATCGGGCGTGGGTGAATAGCCCAGCAGCGCGAGGCTTTCCTGCGCCATATCGAGCACCTGCTCGCCCGGCGCTTCGGGGTCTTCGCCCATGCGTTCCAGGTAATACTCGATGCCGGTCAGGGTATCGGCCAGGCTGTCGAGCTGGGTCCAGGCGGGTCGATTCTCGTCGACCAGCAAGTGTTCCAGGATGTATTCGTTGCACGCCGCCAACAGGCTGGCGGCACGCGCCAGCGGGATCATCGCCAGCGCGCCACGCACTTGCACCAACAGCGCGGACAAGGGTTCGAGTCGCTGTCGATCCCATTCGCCGTCGATGTAATCGATGATCACGTCCTTGGCCTGCTGCAAACCGACCCGGGCTTCGCGAATCACCAGCTGATGAATCTGCGTCAGGTCGGTGGTGGGCAGGCGGCTGTCTTCACGACGCGCTTGTTCCACGGTGCCGATCATGCCCGCCAGCGTTGCCTCGACGTAAAGCAGTGCGCCTGCCACATCCATCAGCGCCGCGTCGCTGGGCTCGCGCTGGCCCTGAGCCAGGCCTTGCACGACGCTCAGCTGATCAATGATGACCTTGCGCGGTTGGCCGAAACCCAACACCGCCAAGGTATCGGCCACCTGACGCAACGGCGGCAGCAGCGCATTGAGTTCGCTGACGTGCAGGCGGTCGCCGCGCACGAAGACATCCAGCCGTTCCTTGACCCGCACCAGTTCTTCGCACAACGCCATGATCACCGAGCGCATCGCGTCCCGATCCGGTCCGCCAACGTTGGCGCTCTGCTGATCGGCCAGCGACGTGTCGGGCAAGGCCTGATCCAGGCCGTATTGGTCTTTCAGATCGAGCATGCGCGGCGCCTGGCTGTCGGATTTGGCGATATAAAACAGCAAACTTTTGAGCAGTTCGTCCGGCGCCGGCTGATTGATGGCTTCGATGCCTTGATCCAGCAGGCGTTTGAGTTCTTTGTCGGCGTCCTTGAGCAGGCTGCGCAAGGCCGGGCTGTTGGTGAAGTTGCCGTTGACCATGGTTTCCACCAACGCCGAAGCAATCTGCCACAGCGGCCCCAGCGGTGCGTCGTTGCACAACAGTTCGAGGCGGGCGAAGACCTTGCCCATGTAGCCAAGCTGCACCTGCACATCCTGCTCACGCAGCAGGCCGACCAACGCGGTTTGCAACGTCTGGCGCAATTTGCGCAGCAGGCTCGGCAGCTCGGCGCTGTCACGCTGCGCCAAGGCCTGCGCGCCAAGCGGCGGCACGCTGACCAGTTGCGGAGCGAACAGGCTGGTTTCCGAGAGCAGGCTTTCGCCACGAGCGCTGCGCAGATCGTTGAGCAGCGGCAAAACCACCAACGGCAGATCGCGGCGCGCTGAATGAATGCGGTCCAGATACACCGGCAGTTGAGTCAACGCCTGCGTCAGCAGTTGCACGGCTTCGGCCCGCTGGGCGACGCGATCCTGCTGCAAAGCCAGCGCCAGCTGCTCGATTTCTTCGGCGAGCAGGGCCGCACCGTAGAACTCGATCATCTGCAGGCTGCCGTGGACCTGATGCACACCATCCAGACAAGCGTCCATCGCCTCCGTCTGCGCCGGGTCGGCGACAAACAGTTCCAGGGCCTGGCGGGCCTGCTTAAGTGTTTCGGCGATTTCGCCCTTTACCCACTCCAGCGCCACATAGTCGTGCCGATCAGCCATGACGACTCCAATCCCCTCAACCATTGCTCATAGCAAAGTCGTTCGTTTATTTAGCCGCGGTCTTTCGAGGACGGCAAGGTGAACCCGGATACCGAGCGACGCATCTCGCTGGCCATTTTCGCCAGATTGCCCATGCTGCGTGCCGTGGCCGCCGTACCCGAAGTGGTTTGCGATGTGGTTTGCTGGATCACTGTCATGGTCTGGGACAGCTGTTGTCCCAGCACGGCCTGTTGTTGCGCAGCCTTGGTGATGCTTTCGATCAACGCGGCGAGAATTTTCGAAACGCCTTCGATTTCTTCCAGAGCAACCCCGGCATCCTGCGCCAGTCGCGCGCCACGCACCACTTCAGTGGTGGTCTGCTCCATGGAGATGACTGCTTCGTTGGTGTCGTTCTGAATGGCCCGCACCAGGGTTTCGATCTGTTTGGTCGCCGAGGACGAACGCTCGGCCAGACGCTGCACTTCATCGGCAACCACCGCGAAACCACGGCCAGCATCACCGGCCATGGACGCCTGGATCGCGGCGTTCAGGGCGAGGATATTGGTCTGATCGGCAATATCATCGATCAGACTGACAATATCGCCGATCTCCTGGGAAGACTCGCCGAGACGCTTGATACGCTTGGAAGTGTCCTGAATCTGCTCGCGAATGGTGTCCATGCCATAAATGGTGTTGTGCACCACTTCGTTGCCCTTGTTGGCGATGGTCACCGAGCGTTCGGCCACCGATGAAGATTCCAGCGCGTTGGCGGAAACCTGATCGATGGAAACCGCCATGTCATTGATCGCGTTGGACGCTGCCGCGATCTGCAACGCCTGATGTTCGGAAGCGGCCGCCAGCTGGGTCGCGGTGGTTTGCGTGTCCTTGACCGCGCCGAAGACCTGCTCGGCCGTCAGGTTGATGGTTGCAACCAGTTCGCGCAGCTGGTCGACGGAATAATTGATGGAGTCGGCAATGGCCCCGGTGAAATCTTCGGTCACCGTGGCGGCAACGGTCAGATCGCCATCGGCCAGATTCTCGATCTCATCGAGCAGGCGCATGATCGCGGTCTGGTTACGCTCGTTTTTCTCGGCGGTTTCCCGTAGCTGACGGTTGGTTTCGCGGACCATCACCAGGCCGATCAGGATAATCGAGGTCAAGGCCAGCAGGCCAAGCAGGTAACCGACGACGGTGTTGGCCGAACGCATATTGGCCAGATGCTCAAGGCTGTTGGCCAGCACCGATGATTCATCCAGCAGGGTCTGCGAGGTGCTGAAGATCTTGCCGGACGACTCACGAACCTGGAACAACTCCGGCGATGTTTCGAGAATCTCATCCACGGAACCGGAGACGAACTCGAACAGCTCGGAAATCTCCGCCAGCCTTGTCCGGGCGTCACGATCTTCGACCTGGGTGATCTTCAAGGTCGCATTGCCTTCGAGCATGCCGCTCAGCACCCGGCCAAACTGGCTGGCATCGCGACCAAACGAGTCGGCGGCCTGCACGGCGGTGTCATCGCCAGACAGGACCTTGTTGACCGAACCGAGAATCCGTTCAGCCAGCAGCGACTGACGCTGGGCCAGCGCAATCTGGCTGGCCGGCGCGTGGCTTTGCAGCAGGATTTCGACGACTTTGTCGTACTCGACCTGCAATTGCGGGATGGTTTCGGCCAGGGTCGCGGCGACCTGGTGCAACGAGAGCACGGTCTGCTCGCTGGCGAGGATCACATCCGTGCTCTTGCGCAGGGTTTCCCAGTCGTTCTGCACTGCTTGCAGCTCGTCGCGCACTTCGTGAGGCGCGGGCGGCAAGCCGGTGGCTTTGTCGCCCTTTCTGAGAAAACCCCAGCGCATGTCGAAATCGTTGCGCGCGTCGGCCAGCAATTTGAACGCGGCAGCTTTACCGGCGGCGGCTTCGGTGGCGTTCTTGGCAATCCGCTGGGACAGCACGCGCAGCTCGCCAGCATGCCCGATGTACTGCTTATCGTAATTCGACTGAGTGTTGAGATAGGCGAAATTGACGAACAGCAACATGATGGAAATGATCAGCGCGACGAACAACACAATGATCTGCGAACGGCTACGCGCGCCTTGTAATGATCTGCCTGTCTTACTCATTAATCAGGCCCCCGCCTGGACCAACTGCGATTGTTCATCCGCACAACAAGACGCCAGGATTACCGGCCTGCCGGGATGCCTATGAAGCCACGTCCATGAAACCTGGAGACTGCGCCAGCGCCCAAGGGCTGAAAACCAGCCAGGCTTGCTCGCGCAGAAACTGGCCGCGAATGTATGGCGCGATGACGCTGTCGAGCTCACCCGGCTGCGGCGGCATCAGGCTCAGCTGGCTGAAATGCTGCAGGCCAAGCACCTCGTCGACGATCAAACCGGCGAACACGTCCTGATGTTCCACCACCAATACCCGGCGCTGCCTGCGCACTTGCGACAACTCGTGACCAAAAAAACTACACAGGTCCATGATGGGCAGCAGCCGTCCGCGCAGATTGGCGATGCCGCGCACCCAAGGCTTCACACCAGGCAATGCCGCGTAGCGCGGCTCATGCAGGATTTCGCCGATTTCGCCCATGGGCGCCACGTAACAGCGGCCGCCCATGCGAAAGCCGATGCCGCTCCATTCCTGCTGCCGGGCTTCCTGGGAAGGCAAATCGGCGGCGAGCGAACGGCAGCGCTGGTCGATATCGAACAGCAACTGGAAAGCAGTTTGGGACTCAGCCATGACAAACCGGCAATCAGCCGGCCAGTACCGCGTTCAGGGTTTTCATCAGGGTTTCTTCATCCACCGGCTTGGTCAGGTAATCCCGCGCGCCCTGGCGCTTGCCCCAGACCTTGTCGGTTTCCTGATCCTTGGTGGTGATCATGATCACCGGGATCATGCTGGTGTCGGCATCCTTGGTCAGCTGGCGCGTCGCCTGAAAGCCGTTGAGGCCGGGCATGACGATGTCCATCAACACCGCATCCGGTTTTTCCTGACGGGCAAGCGCCACGCCGTCCGCGCCGTTTTCAGCCTTGAGGACTTCATGGCCATGCTTCTCCAGCATGCCGGTCAGTTTGTACATTTCGGTCGGCGAGTCATCGACGATCAGGATTCGAGCCATGGTGTTCCCCATAAGGATGGATGCCCGCGTCCATTGGGGCGGGCATCACGATATCTGTTGTTCTACCGCAACGAACCCCGGCACATGCGCCTTGATCGCATTGAGCAGTTCTTCCTTGCTAAACGGCTTGGTCAAAAACTGGTCCGAGCCCACGATTCGACCCTTCGCCTTGTCAAACAGACCGTCCTTGGACGAAAGCATGATCACCGGCGTCGACTTGAACGCGCGGTTATTCTTGATCAGGGCACAGGTCTGATAGCCATCCAGGCGCGGCATCATGATGTCGACGAAAATGATGCGTGGATGGTTATCAGCAATCTTGGCCAACGCGTCGAAGCCATCGATTGCGGTAATGACCTCACAGCCGACGTTCTTCAACAGCGTCTCGGCGGTGCGGCGAATGGTCTTCGAATCGTCAATGACCATGACTTTCAATGCTGCTGGATGCTGTTCCATATCTGCTCTTCCCTCGCCGCGGCGAATATTTTTCGCGTCCTTTCCGGCACTGGGGTTGCTAAACGACCGATGGTCCGAGCGCCGTGCCTTTTTAGCACACTCCTCACCCTCAATCCATAAAGCCCGCCGCCACGCGCCTGCCTCTTGACCCGGAGCATGCAGAGCGCCACCCTGACGCCTATTTCAAGGCCGTCGCGGCCGTTATCGATCAGAGGATATTTGCCCATGAGCGTTCGCCTAGGGATTGTCATGGACCCCATTGAGCGCATCTCCTATAAAAAGGACAGCTCACTGGCCATGCTGCTTGCCGCCCAGGCGCGGGGTTGGTCGCTGTTCTATATGGAACAGCAGGATCTGTATCAGAACGCCGGTCAGGCCCGCGCACGGGTCAAGCCGCTGAAAGTGTTCGCCGACCCGGCCAAGTGGTTCGAACTGGACGCCGAGGAAGATATCGGCCTGGACGAGTTGGATGTGATCCTGATGCGCAAGGATCCGCCGTTCGACATGGAATTCGTTTACGCCACGTATCTGCTGGAACAAGCGGAAACCGCCGGCGTGCTGATCGTCAACAAGCCGCAAAGCCTGCGTGACTGCAACGAAAAACTCTTCGCCACGCTGTTCCCGACCCTGACGCCGCCGACTCTCGTCAGCCGTCGCGCGGACATCCTGCGCGGTTTTGCCGAGCAACATGGCGATGTGATCCTCAAGCCGCTGGACGGCATGGGCGGCGCTTCGATCTTCCGCCATCGCGCGGGCGATCCGAACCTGTCGGTGATCCTGGAAACCCTGACGGCCCATGGCACCCAACAAATCATGGCGCAAGGCTATTTGCCGGCAATCAAGGACGGCGACAAGCGCATCCTGATGATTGATGGCGAACCGGTGCCGTATTGCCTGGCGCGCATCCCGGCAGCGGGCGAAACCCGTGGCAACCTGGCTGCGGGCGGCCGTGGCGAAGCGCGGCCGTTGACTGACAAGGATCGCTGGATCGCTGAACAGATCGGCCCGACCTTGCGTGAAAAAGGCTTGATCTTCGTCGGTCTGGACGTCATCGGTGAGCATCTGACCGAAATCAACGTCACCAGCCCGACCTGCATCCGGGAAATTGACAACGCCTTCGGCACGGACATTGGCGGGATGTTGATGGATGTGATCGAGAAGAAATTAAAGGCTCGGTAACTCTTGTGGGAGCGAGGCTTGGTGTAGGACCGGCTTTAGCCGGGAGGGCAATTGATGCCTTCGCGACTAAAGTCGCTCCTACGGTCGCTCCTACGGCCGATTCGCGGGCAAGCCTCGCTCCAACGGGGTTATGATGCGCGCCTTGCGATACCTGAAGAGACGCTGAACCGCTGATGACATCCCTGGCCGACAACGACCTCCCTTACGAACTCTCCCGAGCTGGCGTGCGACCCGCTGATCGTCTGGGGTTTACCCTGATGATTGCGGCGTTGATCCACCTCGCGGTGATCCTTGGCGTGGGCTTCACCTACGTCAAACCCGAGCAGATCAGCCAGACGCTGGAAATCACCCTCGCGACCTTCAAAAGCGAAACCAAGCCGAAACAGGCGGATTTTCTCGCTCAGGACGACCAGCAGGGCAGCGGCACTCTGGACAAGGCCGAAATCCCCAAGACCACGGAAATCGCGCCGTTTCAGGACACCAAGATCAACAAAGTGACGCCGCCACCGGCCAGCAAGCCTGTGGTCAAGCAGGAAGCCCAGAAAACCGTGGTTGCCACCAAGGCGCCAACGCCGCAGAAGACCGTCGCCAAGCGCGAAGAGGTCAAGCCTGACCCTGCACCCAAGAAAGCCCCGACATTCGACAGCGCCGAGCTGAGCAGCGAAATCGCCAGCCTCGAAGCCGAACTGTCCAACGAACAACAGCTGTACGCCAAACGGCCGAAGATTCACCGCCTGAGTGCCGCCTCGACCATGCGCGACAAGGGCGCCTGGTACAAAGACGACTGGCGCAAGAAAGTCGAGCGGGTCGGCAACCTGAATTACCCCGAAGAAGCTCGACGCCAGCAGATTTATGGCAATTTGCGCCTGATGGTCTCGATCAATCGTGATGGTTCACTGTACGAAGTGCTGGTGCTGGAGTCTTCCGGGCAGCCTTTGCTGGATCAGGCCGCACAACGCATCGTGCGGCTCGCGGCGCCATTTGCGCCGTTCACCGGCGATCTTGCCGACATCGATCGACTTGAGATCATCCGCACCTGGAAATTCGCCAGGGGTGACAAGCTTTCCAGTAACTGACCTGTATTTATCCACGCGCGGCACTGGGGCAAACGCCAGTTGTCATGCCTGCCGCGCAGCGCCACACTAGGGCTCATGAAAAACGTATCCGCCGGTTATCTCAAGCATCAATTCCTGATCGCCATGCCCCATATGGTGGACCCGAACTTTGCGCAGACGCTGACCTACATCGTCGAGCACAACGCCAATGGCGCCATGGGTCTGGTGATCAATCGTCCGCAAAGCCTCACGCTTGCAGACATTCTTGAACAATTGCGTCCCGACGTTCCCGCACCCAAGCGCTGCGCGGACATCGCCATTCATACCGGCGGTCCGGTGCAGACTGACCGGGGCTTCGTCCTGCATCCCAGCGGGCCGATCTTCCAGGCCACCGTCGAGCTGGGCGGCCTTTCGCTGTCCACCTCGCAAGACGTGCTGTTTTCCATCGCCGACGGCTACGGCCCTGATCAAAATGTGATCACCCTTGGCTACGCCGGCTGGGAAGCCGGGCAACTGGAAGCCGAAGTCGCCGACAATGCCTGGCTGACCTGCCCTTTCGACCCGGCCATCCTGTTTGAAATGGAAAGCGAGCAGCGCCTCAATGCCGCTGCCAAACGCCTGGGCGTCAACCTCAGCCTGCTGACCAGCCAGGCGGGCCACGCCTGATGGCCGCATTGCGTCTTCTACTGGGTTTTGATTACGGCACCAAACAGATCGGCGTTGCCGTGGGCCAGGTGATTACCGGCCAGGCCCGCGAACTCTGCACCCTCAAGGCACAGCAAGGCGTGCCGGACTGGAGCCAGATCGAAGCGTTGATCAAGGAATGGAAGCCGGACGCAATCGTCGTCGGCTTGCCGCTGAACATGGACGGCACGCCCAGCGAGATGAGCGCCAAGGCGGAAAAATTCTCCCGCCGCCTCAACGGCCGCTTCAACCTGCCCGTGTATACCCACGACGAACGCCTGACCACCTTTGAAGCCAAGGGCGAGCGCATGAGTCGCGGCGGACAACGCGGCAGCTACAAGGACAATCCGGTGGATGCCATCGCCGCTGCGCTGCTGCTGCAAGGCTGGCTCGATGCCAATTCCGAACTGTTCAATGTCTGACATGTTCAGGCTGTACAACGTCTTCATGTGCGGCACCGCGACACCCGAAATTCCCGTTTCAGCCTGAGCAGCGCCGCGCGCATGAAACTCGGGCCCTTCAAGGAGCACTTTCATGAACCTGCCCAACCCTGCCGAACTGATCAGCCATATGGCCGCTGATCTGAACGCTCATCTGCTCAAGCGCGGCATTGCCGAGCCGCGCTTCATCGGTATCCGCACTGGCGGCGTCTGGGTGGCGCAAGCGCTGCTCAAGGCGCTGGGCAGCGAAGCGGCGCTGGGCACGCTGGACGTGTCGTTCTACCGCGACGACTTCAGCCAGAACGGCCTGCACCCGCAAGTGCGCCCTTCAGAGCTGCCATTTGAGATCGAAGGCCAGCATCTGGTGCTGATCGACGACGTGTTGATGAGTGGCCGCACCATTCGCGCCGCACTCAACGAGCTGTTCGATTACGGTCGCCCGGCCAGCGTGACGCTGGTCTGCCTGCTGGATCTGGATGCTGGCGAGTTGCCGATTCGTCCGAATGTAGTCGGCGCAACCCTGTCGCTGGCCGATCACGAACGCGTGAAGCTGACCGGCCCCGAGCCGCTGGGCCTCGAAATGCAAAACCTTTCCACCGCCTCCGCTGCCCTTTAGCCGCCCTTTTTTAAGAGTCCTTTGCGATGACGCCTCTCCACGCCAAGCGCCCGCTGCAGCTCAACCATCAGGGTCAGCTGCGCCACTTCCTCTCCCTCGACGGCTTGCCTCGCGAGTTGCTCACCGAAATCCTCGACACGGCGGACTCCTTTCTGGAAGTCGGTGCGCGAGCGGTGAAAAAAGTCCCGTTATTGCGCGGCAAGACCGTGTGCAACGTGTTCTTCGAGAACTCCACGCGCACCCGCACCACCTTTGAACTGGCCGCCCAGCGCTTGTCTGCCGACGTTATCACCCTGAACGTCTCAACCTCGTCCACCAGCAAGGGCGAGACGCTGTTCGACACGTTGCGTAACCTGGAAGCGATGGCGGCTGACATGTTTGTCGTGCGCCACGGCGACTCCGGCGCTGCGCATTTCATTGCCGAGCATGTGTCGCCGGAAGTGGCGATCATCAACGGTGGCGACGGCCGTCACGCGCACCCGACTCAGGGCATGCTCGACATGCTGACCATTCGCCGCCACAAAGGCGGCTTCGAGAACCTCTCGGTGGCCATCGTCGGTGACATCCTGCACTCGCGCGTGGCGCGCTCGAACATGATCGCCCTCAAGGCGCTGGGTTGCCCGGACATCCGCGTCATCGGCCCGAAAACCCTGCTGCCGATTGGCATCGAGCAATATGGCGTCAAGGTTTACACCGACCTGGATGAAGGCCTGAAGGATGTCGACGTGGTGATCATGCTGCGCCTGCAACGTGAACGCATGCAGGGCGGTTTGCTGCCCAGCGAAGGCGAGTTCTATCGCCTGTTCGGCCTGACCACTGCACGGTTGGCCGGCGCCAAACCCGACGCCATCGTCATGCACCCAGGCCCGATCAATCGCGGCGTGGAAATCGAATCAGCCGTCGCCGACGGTGCGCATTCGGTCATTCTCAACCAGGTTACCTACGGCATTGCCGTGCGCATGGCCGTATTGTCCATGGCCATGAGCGGCCAGACCGCGCAACGCCAATTCGAGCAGGAGAACGCCCAGTGAAGCTCAGTATTCTCGGCGCTCGCGTCATCGACCCAACCAGCGGCCTGGATCAAGTCACCGACCTGCACATCGAAGCGTGCAAGGTGCTCGCCATTGGCGCGGCTCCGGCCGGTTTTGAACCGGTACACACCATCGACGCCACCGGCTTGATCGCCGCGCCAGGCCTGGTCGACCTTAACGTTGCCCTGCGCGAGCCGGGTTACAGCCGCAAGGGCACGATTGCCAGCGAAACCCGCGCCGCAGCAGCGGGCGGCGTGACCAGCCTGTGCTGTCCGCCACGCACCAAACCGATTCTGGACACTTCAGCGGTAGCCGAGCTGATCCTCGACCGCGCACGCGAAGCCGGGCACGCCAAGGTGTTCCCGATCGGCGCCCTGAGCAAAGGCCTGGAAGGCGAGCAACTGGCGGAACTGGTCGCCTTGCGCGACGTGGGCTGCGTGGCGTTCGGCAACGGTCTGGAGAGCTTCCGCAACACGCGCACGCTGTGCCGTGCGCTGGAATATGCAGCAACGTTCGACCTGACAGTCATTTTCAACTCCCAGGACCGCGACCTGGCCGAAGGCGGCCTGGCCCACGAAGGCCCGACGGCCAGCTTCCTCGGTCTGGCCGGGATTCCGGAAACCGCTGAAACCGTGGCCCTGGCTCGCGACTTGTTGCTGGTCGAGCAAAGCGGCGTACGCGCGCATTTCAGCCAGCTGACCAGTGCCCGTGGTGCGGCGTTGATCGCCCAGGCACAGGCACGCGGCCTGAAAGTCACGGCGGATGTGGCGTTGTATCAACTGATCCTGACCGACGAAGCCTTGATCGATTTCTCCAGCCTGTATCACGTGCAACCGCCGCTGCGCAGCCGCGCGGATCGCGATGGCCTGCGCGAGGCGGTTAAATCCGGGGTGATCCAGGCGATCTCCAGCCATCACCAGCCCCACGAACGCGATGCCAAGCTGGCGCCATTCGCGGCAACTGAACCGGGGATCAGTAGCGTGGAATTGCTGCTGCCATTGGCGCTGACGCTGGTGGAAGACGGCTTGCTGGATTTGCCAACGCTGATAGCCCGCCTGAGCACCGGCCCGGCGGCGGCATTGCGCCTGCCTGCTGGGCAACTGAGTGCGGGATCGGCAGCGGATATCGTGCTGTTCGATCCAGCGGCATCAACAGTCGCGGGCGAGAAGTGGTTGTCCAAAGGCGAAAACTGCCCGTTCCTCGGCCATTGCCTGCCGGGCGCGGTGCGGTACACCCTGGTGGATGGGCGGATTAGTTATACCGGTTGATGCGACAACGTGTAGGACCGGCTTTAGCCGGGAGCGCGCTCTCCCGGCTAAAGCCGGTCCTACACGTAATTGCAGTACCCTTAACGAGGGTCGATCTCCTACGAGTTACGGATTACTGTTTAGTCATTTAAATAACGCAACAAGGTTCCCTTGCGAAAACTGTTGGCATTGACGCCTACGAGTATCCTGCCATCTTCCTGTTGGCGCATTTCGAGCGGAATATCATTGAAACCACCCACCGGCGTTTCAACTCGTCCAATTCCAGAGTCACCAAAATTTATATCCGGCGCACCATCACTGTTAAATCGCGCCACGTAGATATAAGTGTCATAGATAGAAACCACACATTTTGAACGTCCCGCCACCAACAACTTCCCATCACGTTGAAATTCCGCCGAAACCCACTCTACCGAATAACGCTCATTGATCGGCGTCAACAACAGTGTTCCATTATTAAAGCCAACATCGGATAAACCTTCAGCGGTAATACCGATGATAAATCCCTGATCAATCAAACCTTGATCCGCAATAACCGCCGACGCGACACCAACGCCCACCAGCGAGCCATCTGGACTCATCGCGATGGCGTTGATGTGCAGGTGGTAATCATCCAGGGAAAACTCGAAAAAACCCGTACCCAGCGGGCCGAAGGTTTCGTCCAGCTGTCCCGCCTCATCCAGGCGAACAAACATGCCGCTGGCTGAGCTGCAGCCTTCATGGGTCACCTGTCCGGCGAGCACCACTTTGCCATCAGGCTGGACCACGAAACCGCTGACCCGCAACGATGCACCTGGCGGGGCAAAATCCTTGATGCCATTACCATTGAACGACCCGTCCAGCTCGCCCTGAGCGGTCAACCGGTAGACAATTGCGCTTTCCATCGGGCCCTGTGCAGTCACTCGCACGCCGGTTGCGCTGGCAAAAATCCGCCCATCCGGCAACTGCTGCAGATCGCCGACAAAGGACGCGAGGAAACCCGGTTTGCCAGGCGGCAAGTCCTTCCTCATCAACCCTTGCTCACCGAATTCGACATCCGCCGCACCGGTCGCGAGGAACCGCGCCACCAGCAGAACCGGATCAGGCAACTCCGGATTGCCGGCATAACCCAACGCTTGCATGAGGATCTTGCCGTCATCTTGCACTACGAGTCTGGTCGGGATGATCATCTTGAAGTTGATCGGGAATGTGCCCCTGATAACTCCGTCGCTGCCAAATGCGGTATCTCTTTGGCCATCGCCTTGCAGCCGGACGATAAAATATTCCACCGGGTGGCTGACTGTTTCGGCGAAATAGCCGCACGCATATAGATGACCATCAGGCGTCGGGGCAACTGAAGAAAAGAACAGATCCCGACCTACCGGCCAACCCAGCGCTCGCAAAATATCTACCCAGCCAGGAATCTCCGGCTGTTGGGTAAATTCCGGGTCCAGTTGTCCCGCATAACGCGGATACGTATTAATGTTTTCCATAACAGCGTCCTTGTTCGAAAATTTGAGATGTGATGCCCTGCTCTTTTCCAAAGAGCAATTTCATCCATGGGGAATCACAATTTTCGGTTTACGCTGATTTAAATACGGATGCAAACCCAATTGGATGTTTAATATCGCCATCCATGTTTCACATGTAGGAGGGGACTTGTCCCCGAAAGCGATTTGCCAGGCAACCAAACATCCCAGATAACGCCGCCGCCTGGGCTGCCGTCTTCGGGGACAAGTCCCCTCCTACCGGTCCCTGGTTCGCCCCCCGAACGACGGCGAATGTCAAAGACCCCGCAATCACTCACCCGCGCTGGGCGTTTTTTATCGAGATCTGGTCGTTCAGCGTCCAGAAGTCATACAGCACGCCCACCAGAAACAGCCCGCCCGTGCATAAGTAGATAAGCCCGGTTATCCACTTGCCCATGTACATGCGATGCACGCCGAACACGCCAAGGAAGGTCAGCAAGATCCAGGAGAGGCTGTAGTCCGTCGAGCCGGCAGTGAAACGCAGGTCGGCTTCGCGATCCATTGCCGGAATCAGGAACACGTCGATCAGCCAGCCGATGCCCAGCAGACCGAGAGTAAAGAACCAGATCGTACCGGTGACCGGCTTGCCATAGTAGAAGCGATGCGAGCCTGTAAAGCCGACGATCCAGAGCAAATAGCCCATTACCTTGCTGTGAGTGTCTTGAGGTTGTTGGTCATGCCGATAGGTGTTCATTGGTGCCCTCATTTGGATTGATAGAAAAAAATATTCGTAAAGTCTGTGACTTTTGTGTGTCCATCCGACGTATGGCGGGAACCTCCTGTCGATCGGGCAAACCCTTGTAACTAAAGGGATTGGAGCGCTTTTTGAGACAGTTTGTCGCATAAATCGCAACGGTGGGGCCGTAATTGAATCGACAAATGGGGTCAGAAATTCACAAAAAGCTGTTATAAAGTTGCGCGCTTACCCACAAGAGCCCTGCCGAATGCGTCCATTTTTCAAGTCATGGCTAACCATCTGCCTATTATTGCCCCTGGCCGCTCATGCCACCAATCGTGAGCAATCCTTACCTGCGAGCTTCTCTGGCTACACGGCGAAAAGTCACTCTTCGCCAACCCTCGCAACCAACCGCACCGAGCCTGCGCCGGTCATTTCTCCAAGAGAACGCAGCACCAAGGCAGCTATTCGTTCAGCCGCCCTCAAGAATTCGAAGAAGATCAGCAGTGTTGCAGTGATGGCGCCCAACGCCAAACAAAGCAACTCGGTGGTCAGCCGCGCGCTCAGCGCTGTCGGCACACCTTACCGTTGGGGCGGCACCACCGCCGGCAAAGGTCTGGATTGCAGCGGCCTGGTCAAATACGCGTTCAACGGCGTCAGTGAAGTCAATCTGCCGCGCACGTCCAACGCCATGGCCGAAGGCCACGGGCAGAAAGTCGATCGCAAGGATTTGAAGCCCGGCGACCTGCTGTTCTTCAACATCAAGAGCCGCAAGGTCAACCACGTCGCCATTTATCTGGGCAACGACCGCTTCGTCCACGCCCCGCGCCGTGGCAAGGCCGTGACTGTCGATACGCTGAAAAAGCCGTATTGGGACAGCCACTACATGGTCGCCAAGCGCGTCCTGCCTAAGCAGAAAGAACCGCTGCGTATCGTTCAGCGCTGATTGGCGTAGCGTGACCTTGTAGGACCGGATTCATCCGGGAGGGCGTCGTGTCTGACAACAGAGATGCGTCGACCTTCTCGCGAATGAATTCGCTCCTACAGATCCATCGCCACAATCGCTCGATCAGAAATTATCCGGCACCTTGGCTTTTTCCCGCGCGCTGTCGCGGGTAACCAGGCCGCGGGTGACCAGATCCTTCATGCACATATCCAGCGTCTGCATGCCCAGCGAACCTCCAGTCTGAATCGCTGAGTACATCTGCGCGACCTTGTCCTCGCGAATCAGGTTCCTGATCGCCGGCGTGCCCATCATGATTTCGTGCGCGGCAATCCGCCCGCCGCCCACCTTCTTCAGCAGGGTTTGCGACACCACGGCATGCAGCGATTCGGACAACATCGAACGAATCATGGATTTTTCCTGCGCCGGAAACACGTCGACGATCCGGTCGATGGTCTTCGCAGCGGACGTGGTGTGCAGCGTGCCGAACACCAGGTGACCGGTTTCCGCCGCCGTCAGCGCCAGGCGAATGGTTTCCAGGTCGCGCAGCTCGCCCACCAGAATCACGTCCGGGTCTTCACGCAGCGCCGAGCGCAAGGCCTCCGAGAAGCCAAGCGTATCGCGATGCACTTCGCGTTGGTTGACCAGACACTTCTTGGACTCGTGAACGAATTCGATCGGGTCTTCGATGGTCAGGATGTGGTGATGCTTGTTGCAGTTCAGGTAATCGACCATCGCTGCGAGGGTCGTCGACTTGCCGGAACCGGTCGGCCCGGTGACCAGAACCAGGCCGCGCGGCACGTCGGTAATCTTGCGAAACACTTCTCCCATCCCGAGATCTTCCATGCTCAGGATCTTCGAAGGAATGGTCCGGAACACTGCGCCCGCGCCACGATTATGGTTGAACGCGTTGACCCGAAAGCGCGCCACGCCCGGCACTTCGAAGGAAAAGTCGGTCTCCAGAAGCTCTTCGAAGTTCTGCCGTTGCTTGTCGTTCATGATGTCGTAGATCAGCTCCTGGACCTCTTTGGCGCTCAGGGCGGGCAGGTTGATCCGCCGCACATCGCCATCGACCCGGATCATCGGCGGCAGGCCAGCAGAGAGATGCAAGTCCGATGCGCCTTGCTTGGCACTGAAGGCCAGCAGCTCGGTAATATCCATACAGCTCCTCAATCACATAGAATGCCGCAGACTTTAGCCCTGCTGGCGCAAATCAATGTCCACGATAGCAGCGAACATTTCAACGCTCGGCGCACGAATTAACGCAGCCGCCCTTGCCGCCCAACGCGATCCTGCTGCCATCGGCCTGCTCGCGGTCAGCAAGACCAAGCCGGCCAGCGCCTTGCGCGAAGCCTATGCGGCGGGGTTGCGCGACTTTGGCGAAAACTATTTGCAGGAAGCCCTGAGCAAACAGCTCGAATTGGCCGACCTGCCCTTGTGTTGGCATTTCATCGGCCCCATTCAGTCGAACAAGACTCGCGCTATTGCCGAGAACTTCGCCTGGGTGCATTCAGTGGATCGTTTGAAAATCGCACAACGTCTGTCTGAGCAACGTCCTGTGGACTTGCCGCAGCTCAATATCTGCATTCAGGTCAATGTCAGTGGCGAAGCCAGCAAGTCCGGCTGCTCGCCCGCTGATTTACCGGCGCTGGCCGCCGCGATCAGCGCCTTGCCGCGCCTGAAGCTGCGCGGTTTGATGGCCATTCCTGAACCAACCGAAGACAGTGCAGAACAAAACGCTGCCTTTGCCGCGGTACGTTCGCTGCAGGAGCAGTTGAATCTGCCACTCGACACCCTTTCCATGGGCATGAGCCACGACCTGGAGGCCGCCATTGCACAAGGCGCGACCTGGGTGCGGATCGGTACTGCCCTTTTTGGCGCCCGTGATTACGGCCAGCCATAACCTTCCCCTCTCAAGGAATCCGACATGAGCAAGACTCGTATTGCCTTTATCGGCGCCGGCAACATGGCCGCCAGCCTGATCGGCGGACTGCGCGCCCAGGGCGTGGAAGCCGACTCGATTCGCGCCAGTGATCCCGGCGCCGAACAGCGCGGCAAAATCGCAGCTGAACATGGCATCGTGGTAGTCGCCGACAACGCCGAAGCCATTGAAGGCGCGGATGTGGTGCTGATCGCGGTCAAGCCGCAGATGATGAAAGCCGTCTGCGAAGCCTTGCGTCCAAGCCTCAAGCCCCATCAACTAGTGGTGTCCATCGCCGCCGGGATCACCTGCGCGAGCATGGCCCAATGGCTGGGCGAGCAACCTATCGTGCGCTGCATGCCCAACACCCCGGCGCTGTTGCGTCAGGGCGTCAGCGGTTTGTACGCCACGGCTTTGGTGAGCCAGGCACAACGTGAACAGGCCGAGCAGTTGCTGTCGGCAGTGGGCATTGCACTGTGGCTCGATGAAGAACAGCAGCTGGATGCAGTGACGGCGGTGTCGGGCAGCGGCCCGGCGTACTTCTTTCTGCTGATCGAAGCCATGACGGCGGCGGGCGTGAAACTGGGCCTGCCGCAGGAAGTCGCCTCGCAACTGACACTGCAAACTGCGCTGGGCGCCGCGCTGATGGCCACTGGCAGCGATGTTGACGCTGCCGAGCTGCGTCGTCGGGTAACCTCGCCTGCGGGCACTACAGAAGCTGCAATCAAATCATTCCAGGCCGGAGGCTTCGAAGCTCTGGTCGAAACCGCACTCACTGCCGCCGCACAGCGCTCGGCAGAGATGGCCGAACAGTTGGGCAAGTGATTTTCCAGGCCTTTGAGGAACAGAACCGATGATCGGACTGAACACCGCTGCAATCTACATCCTGCAAACCATCGGCAGCTTGTACCTGCTGATCATTTTGCTGCGCTTCGTGCTGCAACTGGTGCGGGCGGACTTCTACAACCCGCTGAGCCAGTTCGCGGTGCGCGCCACCCAACCGCTGCTCAAGCCGCTGCGCCGGATCATTCCCAGCCTGTTCGGCCTGGATATGTCGTCGCTGGTGCTGGCGATCATCGTGCAGCTGATCCTGATGGCCCTGACGCTGTTGCTGGCTTATGGCACCACCGGTGATCCGGTGCATTTGCTGATCTGGGCAATCATTGGCGTGACCGCGTTGTTCCTGAAGATTTTCTTCTTCGCCCTGATCATCAGCGTGATTCTGTCCTGGGTCGCCCCGGCCAGCCACAACCCTGGCGCGGAAATGGTCAACCAGATCTGCGAACCGATGCTGGCCCCGCTGCGCAAGATCCTGCCTAACCTGGGCGGCCTGGATATTTCGCCGATCCTGGCGTTCATGGTCCTCAAGCTGCTGGACATGTTGGTCATCAACAACCTGGCTGCCATGAGCATGATGCCGGATGTGCTGCGTTTGTTGATCTGACCTGCACAACTGCGTAGGACCGGCTTTAGCCGGGAGGGCGTCAATGCAGACGATGTACATCTATCGTCTGAGATAATGCCCTCCCGGCTGAAGCCGGTCCTACGGAGAATGCGAGTGAGCCGCCGATGCCCGAATTATTCCTTGGTTGCCCCTCCCCCCGTCGGTCTTTAGACTTACGCCTCATTTAAGCGAGAGCAGGGTCGATGTCCACGGTCTTTCCCGAAGATTCTGTCGGTCTAGTCACGCCGCAACTGGCGCATTTCAGCGAGCCTCTGGCCCTGGCCTGTGGTCGTTCCTTGCCTGCCTACGACCTGATTTACGAAACCTATGGCGAACTCAATGCCGCGCGCAGCAATGCCGTGCTGGTGTGCCACGCCTTGTCCGGTCATCACCACGCGGCGGGTTTCAATAGCGTCGACGAGCGCAAGCCCGGCTGGTGGGACAGCTGCATCGGTCCCGGCAAGCCCATCGACACCAACCGCTTCTTCGTGGTCAGCCTGAACAACCTGGGCGGCTGCAACGGCTCCACCGGCCCGAGCAGCATCGATCCGGAAACCGGCAAGCCGTTCGGCGCGAATTTCCCGGTGTTGACCGTCGAGGACTGGGTTCACAGCCAGGCGCGTCTGGCTGATCTGCTCGGCGTCGAGCAATGGGCGGCAGTGGTCGGCGGCAGCCTGGGCGGCATGCAGGCGCTGCAATGGACCATGACTTACCCCAATCGCGTGCGCCATTGTCTGGCCATTGCTTCGGCACCCAAGCTGTCGGCGCAGAACATCGCCTTCAACGAAGTGGCGCGGCAGGCAATCCTCTCCGACCCGGAATTCCATGGCGGCGACTTCCAGGAATTTGGCGTGATCCCCAAGCGCGGCCTGATGCTGGCGCGTATGGTCGGCCACATCACGTATCTGTCCGACGATTCCATGGGCGAGAAATTCGGCCGTGGTCTCAAGAGCGAGAAGCTCAACTACGACTTTCACAGCGTCGAGTTCAAGGTCGAAAGCTATCTGCGTTATCAGGGTGAGGAGTTCTCCGGGCGTTTCGATGCCAACACTTACCTGCTGATGACCAAGGCGCTGGACTACTTCGACCCGGCCGGCGCGTTCAACGACAATCTGGCGGCGACGCTGGCCAACGTTACCGCCGAGTTCTGCGTGATTTCGTTCACCACTGACTGGCGCTTTTCCCCGGCCCGCTCCCGGGAACTGGTGGACGCACTGATGGCGGCGAAGAAGAACGTCTGCTACCTGGAAATCGACGCGCCCCAGGGCCACGACGCCTTCCTGATCCCGATCCCGCGCTACTTGCAGGCTTTCTCCAGCTACATGAACCGCATTGCACTTTGAGGAAGCCATGAGAGCTGACCTGGAAATCATCCAAGAATGGATCCCTGCGGGCAGCCGGGTGCTCGACCTCGGTTGCGGCGACGGCGAACTGCTGGCCTGGCTGCGAGACAACAAGCAAGTCACCGGCTACGGCCTGGAAAACGACGCCGATAACATCGCCCGCTGCGTGGGCAAGGGCGTCAATGTCATCGAGCAGGATCTGGACAAGGGCCTGGGCAACTTCGCCAGTAACAGTTTTGACGTCGTGGTCATGACCCAGGCGCTGCAAGCGGTGAGCTACCCGGACAAGATCCTCGACGAAATGCTCCGCGTCGGCCGCCAGTGCATCATCACTTTCCCCAACTTCGGTCACTGGCGATGCCGCTGGTATCTGGCGACCAAGGGCCGCATGCCGGTGTCGGACTTCCTGCCTTACACCTGGTACAACACACCCAATATCCACTTCTGCACCTTCGAAGACTTCGAAGACCTGTGCCGGGGCCGCCACGCGCGCGTCATTGATCGGCTTGCGGTAGATCAACTGCATCGACACGGTTGGGCCAGTAAGCTATGGCCTAACCTGTTAGGTGAGATTGGCATCTATCGGGTCAGCAGTCCGGGCCTGCAAGAGCACCAGATTGCGATTTGAGTCACTTCATGACAGGAGAATGATCATGCGCCGCCTAGCTGTCTTTTTATGCACCTTGTGCCTGGCCTTGCCGCTGATGGCCGCCGACTACGCCAAGCCCGAGCGCCAGGAACAATTCGGTGAGCTGACCGTGCACTACAACGCGTTCGGGTCCAGCGTCCTGCAACCCGCCATCGCCGAAGCCACCGGCCTGATTCGCAGCAAGGATCAGGGCGTGCTGAACATCGCTGCGGCCAAGGCCGGCAAGACCATTCCCGCCAATGTCACCGGCAACGTGAAAGACCTGACCGGTCGGGAAAAAAACCTCACCTTCAAGCAGATCAATGACAAGGGCGCGGTCTACTACATCGCGCAGTTCGCTCTTGATCCGGGTCCGTCAGCAACCTACACCTTCACGGTCAACGTGAAGGCCGGTAACGACGACGCACACTCGTTCAGCTTCAACCAAGACATCTACTCAGGCGACAAATGACTTTTCCGCAGCTCGTATTGGCCAGCCACAACGCCGGCAAACTCAAAGAACTTCAGGCCATGCTCGGCGACAGCGTGCAACTTCGCTCGATTGGCGAATTCAGTCAGGTCGAGCCGGAAGAAACCGGCCTGTCGTTTGTCGAGAACGCGATCCTCAAGGCGCGTAACGCTGCGCGTATTTCCGGAATGCCCGCCCTGGCGGACGATTCGGGGCTGGCGGTGGATTATCTGGGCGGCGCGCCGGGGATTTATTCGGCGCGTTATGCCGACGGCCAGGGCGACGCGGCGAACAACGCCAAATTGCTGGACGTGCTCAATGACGTGCCCGAAGAGCAACGCGGCGCGCAGTTCGTGTGTGTGCTGGCCTTGGTCCGTCACGCTGATGATCCGCTGCCGATTCTGTGCGAAGGGCTGTGGCATGGGCGCATTCTGACTGCTGCGAGTGGCGCGCATGGTTTCGGTTACGATCCGCTGTTCTGGGTGCCGGAGCGCAATTGCTCCAGCGCCGAACTGAGTCCCGCCGAGAAAAACCAGCTAAGCCATCGCGCCCGCGCCATGGCCATTCTGCGCCAGCGCTTGAGTTTGAAATGACCCACGACTCACCCGCCCAACCGCTGTTTCTCGGTGAAACCGGTTTTTCCTCGACCGGCCCGCGAGCAGCGCTGCCGCAACTGCCGCCGTTGTCGCTGTATATCCATATTCCGTGGTGCGTGCGCAAATGCCCGTATTGCGACTTCAATTCCCACACCGCCAGCCCGGTGCTGCCGGAAGCCGAATACATCGACGCGCTGCTGGCCGACCTGGATCTGGACCTGCCCAATGTGCACGGCAGGGAATTGAGCTCGATTTTCTTCGGCGGCGGCACGCCGAGCCTGTTCAGCGCCGAGGCACTGGGCCGCTTGCTCAAGGGCGTCGAACAGCGCATTCGCTTCGCCAGCGACATCGAAATCACTCTGGAAGCCAATCCAGGCACGTTCGAGCAGGTCAAGTTCAGCGCCTATCGCGGGCTGGGGATCAATCGGCTGTCCATCGGCATCCAGAGCTTTCAGGAAGCCAAACTAAAAGCGCTGGGGCGGATTCACAACGGCGACGAAGCAATTCGCGCCGCCGACATGGCGCGTCAGGCTGGTTTCGATAACTTCAACATGGACTTGATGCACGGCCTGCCGGATCAGTCGCAAAGCGATGCCTTGGGCGATCTGCAACAGGCCATTGATCTGGGCCCGACGCATTTGTCCTGGTATCAACTGACGCTGGAGCCGAACACCGTGTTCTGGAACCAGCCGCCCGTGCTGCCCGAAGACGACATTCTTTGGGACATCCAGGAAGCCGGGCAACTGCTGCTCGCCGAAAACGGTTACGCGCAATACGAAGTCTCGGCCTACGCACAACCTGGCAGACCGGCGCGGCATAACCTCAATTACTGGAGTTTTGGCGACTTCATCGGCATTGGCGCCGGCGCTCACGGCAAGCTCAGCCATCCGGACGGGCGCATCGTGCGTACCTGGAAAACCCGACTGCCAAAGGATTACCTCAACCCGGCCAAGCCATTCAAGGCCGGAGAAAAGCTGCTCAGCGTCGAAGAATTGCCGTTCGAATTCCTGATGAATGCGCTGCGCCTGACAAATGGTGTCGACGCTGCGTTATTTCGCCAGCGCACCGGTCTAAGCCTCGATTCACTGGCCAGCGCCCGTCAGCAAGCCGAACAACGTGGCCTGCTGCTGGCTGATCCGACACGACTGGTCGCCACGCCCCAAGGCCAGCTGTTTCTCAATGACTTGCTGCAATACTTTTTAATCTAAGGACCCTGCATGGATTTCATCTTCGACCTGCTCGCCACTGCCTCCCGCTGGAGCCGCAGCAACCTTTCGGAAATCGCGCTGGCGCTGGTGGGCTGTTTGCTGGTGTTGTTTGGCGCTGACTTCAAGGGCTGGGTCGAACAACGCATCAGCAGCTTCGCAGGCGCATTGCGCATCCCGCTCATGGCATTGCTGGTCACCCTCGGTAGCGGCGCCGCGCTGATCTATGCCACGCCGTGGGTGATTCGCGGGCTAAGCCAGTTCAACAACTACAGCCTGGCGCCGGTGTTGGTGGTGGTGCTGGTGTTGATCGGGGTTGTTGCGGACAGGAAGTGAAGCAAGAGTTACCGCTCCCGTAGGACCGGCTTCAGCCGGGAGGAGGCCAGCACAGTCGCGGCATTTCATTATCCGAAATGACGCCCTCCCGGCTGAAGCCGGTCCTACAGGTCAGGCGACGGGCCTTAATTCAGCTTCTCAAACTTCAAATCCCAAACCCCATGCCCCAGACGTTCGCCACGGCGTTCGAACTTGGTGATCGGGCGTTCGGTTGGGCGCGGGACGCATTTGCCGTCTTCGGCGAGGTTGCGATAGCCCGGTGCGACGTTCATCACTTCCAGCATGAACTCGGCATAGGGTTCCCAATCGGTGGCCATGTGCAGCACACCGCCAACCTTGAGCTTGCTGCGCACCAGTTCGGCAAATTCAGGCTGCACGATGCGGCGCTTGTGGTGACGGCTCTTGTGCCATGGATCGGGGAAAAACAGCATCAGCCGATCGAGGCTGTTGTCGGCGATGCAGCGGTTGAGCACTTCGATCGCGTCGCAATCGTAGACCCGCACGTTGGTCAGGCCTTGAGTCAGCACGCCATTGAGCAGCGCGCCGACGCCCGGATTGTGCACTTCGACGCCGATGAAATCCTGGTCCGGCGCAGCCGCCGCCATCTCCAGCAGGGAATGGCCCATGCCGAAGCCGATTTCCAGGGTGCGCGGCGCAGAGCGGCCAAACACCTGATTGTAGTCGACCGGCGCATCGGTCAGCGGCAGAACGAACAACGGGCGACCTTGATCCAGGCCACGTTGCTGGCCTTCAGTCATGCGTCCGGCGCGCATCACGAAACTCTTGATGCGCCGGTGTTGGCGTTCTGCGCCCTCTTCTGCAACAGGCGACTCGGGTGGAACGTGCGAATCAGTCATCAACGAGCTCTATATCAAACGACACATTATCTATTTGACCGTAGGACCGGCTTTAGCCGGGAGAGGGCCAATACATCCGACGAAATTCCTTGATCAGAATGACGCCCTCCCGGCTAGAGCCGGTCCTACGGTAGGAGTCCTACCGGATCAAACCATCCAGCGGCGAGGAAGCGCTGGCATAGAGTTTTTTCGGCATGCGCCCGGCAAGGTAGGCCATACGGCCAGCAATGACGGCGTGTTTCATGGCGGCGCCCATCAGGATCGGGTCCTGCGCGTGAGCGATGGCCGAGTTCATCAGCACCGCTTCGCAGCCCAGTTCCATGGCGATGGTGGCATCGGATGCGGTGCCGACACCAGCATCGACCAGCACCGGCACTTTGGTTTCTTCGAGGATGATCTGCAGGTTGTACGGATTGCAGATCCCCAGGCCGCTGCCGATCAAACCCGCCAGAGGCATGATCGCGATGCAGCCGATTTCCGCCAGTTGCCGGGCAATGATCGGGTCATCGCTGGTGTAGACCATCACGTCGAAGCCTTCCTTGACCAGCACTTCGGCGGCCTTGAGGGTTTCGATCACGTTAGGGAACAGGGTTTTCTGGTCGGCCAGCACTTCGAGCTTGACCAGATTCTTGCCGTCGAGCAGCTCACGGGCCAGGCGGCAGGTGCGCACGGCCTCGATGGCGTCGAAGCAGCCGGCGGTGTTCGGCAGGATGGTGTAGCGGTCCGGCGGCAGGATATCCAGCAGGTTCGGCTCGCCCGGATTCTGGCCCAGATTGGTCCGGCGCACCGCGACCGTGACGATCTCGGCGCCCGAAGCTTCGATAGCCAGACGGGTTTGTTCCATATCGACGTACTTGCCGGTACCGACCAGCAGGCGCGACTCGAAAGTCCGACCGGCCAGGGTGAACGGCTTGTCGCTGCGAACGTTGCTCATGGGAAATCCTCTTGGAAGGTTTCTAGCAGATTGAAATCACTGCGTGCCGGGGGCTAGCCGCCGCCGATGGCGTGGACCACTTCGACCTGATCGCCGTCGCTCAAGACCGTGGACACATGCTGGCTGCGCGGCACGATATCCAGGTTCAGCTCGACTGCGACGCGACGCCCGGCAAGGTCAAGGCGGGTCAGCAGTGCCAGGACGGTTTCGCCATCCGGCAGTTCAAGGGGTTCGCCGTTCAACTGAATGTGCATGCGCGAGTGCAGCCATCATTTTAGGGGCGAGCATTCTAGCCCGATCAGCCGGTATGACCAAGGCAAAGCCACGCCATTCGTCTCGGCGCCGGTCAGAACGGCTCGTTGCCCCGGCGCCGGAACCATCCGGTCAACGATAGCCGCTCGCGGGTCGAAGGCATGACTTCGTGAGGGATTTCACCGGACAGGAAGACCACCAGACATCCGCCGGTTGGCTGCACGTCGTATTGCATTTCATCTTGCACCTCATTTTTGAGATACATGCGCAGCTGGCCGCCATGTTCGGGCAACCAGGCCTGATTCAGATAAAGAACAGCTGAAACCATGCGCCGGTCATCGTCGCGAAAACGGTCGACGTGCTTGCGATAGAAAGCGCCGGGCGGGTACAGCGCGAAATGACTTTCGTAGTCTTCGAGGCCGAGAAACAGGCCGCGATTGAGCGCCAGACGCAGGCTGTCCATCAGTTCCAGATAGCGGTCGCAGACGTCGACCTGCCCGGCTTCGAGCCACTGGATATGATCACCACGAATACCTTCGCGCACCTCCTGGAAGGGTCCGCGACCCACGCCAGCCGGAGCCAGTTCGCCCTCGGCGGCGCGCTTGCGGCACTCGCCGGCCAGCTCGCGGGTCAATGTTTCGGGCAGGAAAATATTCTGCTGCGACCAGCCGTGGGCAGCCAGGTCGTCAACGATTCGCAGCAGCAACGGGTGATCAGGGGCAATTCGCATCGCGCATAGTATCCATATGCCCGCAAATCCAACAGTACCGGCGATGAAGGGATTGCCAACTCAATTAATTTTCACGTGGCAAGGGAAGTCATAACTCGACAAATCCCCGCCAGCACCCGGAGAATAGCGACCTGCCGACAGGAGTCCCTATGCGCCGTTTGTTTGTTTTGCTGTTGATGTTCTGCACATTGCCCGCTTGGGCAGACAGCTATGACCAGTTATACAAGGTCGCCGGTTGGCCAGAACAACGCGCACATTTCAACGATGCCCTCAAAGCAGCCCAACAGCGATATCGCAATAGCCTGCCGCCAGCGGTCTATCAGGCGCTGGTCAATAACAGCAATCAGCGCTTCGGCCCGCAGGCCATGGATCAGCGCGCCGAAAAGCGCTTGCGCGAAACCCTGCGCGATCCCAACCCTGCCCTGCAGTTCTTTCAATCGCCACTGGGCATGAAAATCGTCAACGCCGAGCTGACCGCAACCCGCGCCGATCAACTGGCGAAAAACGCCCAGGGCCTGCCGCATATCGAAGCCGACGCTACCCGCCAACTGTTGATCGGCCATCTTGCGCAGGCTTTGCCCGCCAAGGAAGCAGGCGCCGAAATCAGTCTTGCGATTGCCGGTGTCGCGGCCGACAGCCTGAGCCAGATGATTCCCGGCTTGATGGGCGGCGCGCAGGGCCAGGGCCAAAGCATGCTCGATGGTCAGCGCGAACGCCTGATGACACAAATCGCCGCAGACATGAACAACACCCTGCTGTACGTCTACCGCGACCTGTCCGACCCGGAACTGGAAGAATTCTCCAACTTCGCCGAATCCCCCGAAGGCAAAGCCTATTACCAGGCCGCACTGGCCGCGATACGTGCGGGACTGGCGGTCGGGCAAAGCGCTTCGAGCCTGGCGCCGGGTCAGTAAACCTGACTGCTTGAAGCCGCCAGACCCATCTTCTGCTCTATCGAAGCAAAATACCGCGCACGCAATTCCGGCAGCTCATTGGCCAGATGATGGCGGGCTTCGCTGAGCATCAGAATCTGCGGGTGGTTGAATTTTTTGTTGAGCACGTCGAGGTTGTGACTCCAGTCAACGGTCATGTCCGCTTCGCCCTGGATGATGATCGGGCTGCGGGTGCTGCGCGGTGCTGATTCGATGCGCTTGATCCAGCGCGCCAGGGCGCCGACCCATGCGGTGGGCAGGCGCTGAGGTTGCAGCGGATCAGCCAGCAGAAATGGCAGGAACGCCGGGGCATTGGAGTTTTCGCTGAAGCGTCGGGCGATGCCTTTGACGAAGGGTTTGAGCAGGTAATAGCTGAGTTTCGACCAGCCCCAGGCGCGCGGGCGAACCAGCGGTGCGAGGAGGATCACCTGGCCTTGGGCCGGGCTTTTCTCGCCCTGATTGAGCAAGTGATCGATCACAATCGCCCCGCCAGTACTTTGCCCGAACAAATGCCAGGGCTGGGGCAACTGCAAGCTGGAGGCTTCTGCGAACAAGCGTTGCAACACCAACTGATACTCCGCGAAATCCTTGATGCTGGCGCGCGGGCCGCCGGACAAACCATGGCCCGGCAGATCGCAGGCGATTACTGCGAAGTTCATGCTCAGCGCCCACTCGATCACATGCGAGAACAGGCCCATGTGGTCATAAAAACCGTGCAGCAGGAACAGCGTCGCCACCGGCTGCTCGGGAAGCCAGACCTGACCGACGATTTCATAACCTGCCACGTCCATCCGCCCCAACCAACTGCGCGTCGGGCCTTTCGGGCCGAGTTCGGCAAGGCTGTAAAAGCGCTGGTAGGCGAGGCCCTCGACTGACAGCGGCTGCATCGCGCTCAACGGTTGCAGGCTGGCACGCAGGGAATTGGGGTCGAACGCGGCGGTCATGAAAATCCCAGAACAAAAAGCATGGCGAAATGCGCTGCACCGATATTCATCTGTATCCCTTGGCGTGGCAAGCTACGCCACCTCAAACAGAAGCGTCTGACATGAAACTTATCCGCCGCAACACGTTGTTCAGCTGGTTGCTCGCGCTGGTTTGCGTAGCCGGGCTGTGGGCGGCGTACGACTGGTTTCAGGGACGTTACTTGCGCCCCTTCAGCGATCAGACCGCGCTGTTCGCCGGCGACGCGCTACGCCTGCCCGCCGAGCTAGCCGGGACGGGGCGAATCAGGCTGGTGCACTTCTGGGACCCGGCATGCCCGTGCAATGTCGGCAATCAGCAACATCTTGGGGAATTGATCGAGCGCTTCGGCGGCGACCACGGCGTGGATTTCTATTCAGTGCAAAGACCCGGCAGCCACGGCCAATTGCCGGAAAACCTGAGCGCGATCAAGCCATTGAGCACTTTGCCCGGTGCCGAGCAAATCACCGCCAGCCCGGCGGTTGCCATCTGGGATCGGGACGGCAAGCTCGCCTATTTCGGGCCGTACAGCGAAGGGCTGACCTGCAATTCCAGCAACAGTTTTATCGAGCCGATCCTGCAAGCCCTGAGCGCCGGTCGCCCGGTGGATGCCACACACACCATGGCGGTGGGGTGTTATTGCCCGTGGTTGCCATGAAAAAACCTGTGGGAGCGAGCTTGCTCGCGAAGAGGTCAGTACATTAGGCACATTTCTGTTGTCTGACATACGGTCTTCGCAAGCAAGCTTGCTCCCACCGAGCTCGCACCCGCCCAATTATTCATAGAGAAGCTGGATGAAACGCAGTCTGACTATTCTTGTTTTCATCATTGCCATCGTTGCAGGCGGCGGTGCCTGGTTCATCCACCTCAAACAGCCAGTGCGCGACGGCGAAATCGCGCTCGCCCATCTGCAAGCACCGGTCAGCGTGCGATATGACGAGCGCGGTGTGCCGCATATCCGCGCCGAAAACGAGGCCGACCTGTATCGCGCCCTGGGTTATGTACATGCCCAGGACCGGTTGTTCCAGATGGAAATGATGCGCCGCCTGGCCCGTGGCGAGCTGGCCGAGGTGCTTGGGCCGAAACTGGTGGACACCGACAAACTGTTCCGCAGCCTGCGCATCCGCGAGCATGCCGATGAATATGTAGCGCGCCACGACCAGAACACGCCCGCCTGGAAAGCCCTGCAAGCCTATCTGGACGGCATCAATCAATATCAGGACGGCCACGCCAAACCGCTGGAATTCGATTTACTCGGTATTCCCAAGCGACCGTTCACGGCTGAAGACACGCTGAGCGTCGGCGGTTATATGGCCTACAGCTTCGCGGCGGCGTTTCGTACCGAACCCTTGCTGACTTACGTGCGCGATCAGCTCGGCCCTGAATACCTGAAAGCCTTCGACCTCGACTGGCAGCCGCAAGGCGCACTCGGTCAGGCACCGGTACTGGCTGACAGTGACTGGAATTCCCTCAACCAATTGGCATTCCTCAGCAATCAGGCGCTGGAACAAGCCGGTCTGCCGCAATTCGAAGGCAGCAATGCCTGGGCGGTTTCCGGCAGTCGCACCCAAAGCGGCAAGCCGCTCTTGGCTGGCGATCCGCATATTCGTTTCTCCGCTCCGGCGGTGTGGTACGAAGCGCAGCTCTCCGCGCCGGGTTTTGAGCTGTACGGCCACCATCAGGCGCTCAACCCGTTCGCATCGCTGGGCAACAACATGGATTTCGGCTGGAGCCTGACCATGTTCCAGAACGACGACCTGGATTTGATCGCCGAAAAGACCAATCCCGAAAACCCCAATCAAGTCTGGTACCACGGCCAATGGATCGAGATGACCAGCAGCCAGCAGCAGATTGCGGTCAAGGGCGAACAGCCGGTGACGATCACGCTGCGCAGCTCGCCCCACGGCCCGATCGTCAATGACGTGCTGGGTGCGACGGCGGGCAAGACGCCGATTGCCATGTGGTGGTCATTCCTTGAATCGGAGAACCCGATCCTCGAAGGCTTTTATGAAGCCAATCGCGCCGACACCCTGGAAAAAATGCGTGCCGCTGCCGAGAAGATCCAGTCGCCGGGGCTGAACATCGTCTGGGCCAACGCCAAGGGCGATATCGGCTGGTGGGCGGCGGCGCAATTGCCGATTCGCCCGGAAGGCGTCAACCCCAACTACATTCTGGATGGCAGCACTGAGCAGGCCGACAAACTGGGCTTTTACCCGTTCAGCGCCAACCCGCAGGAAGAGAACCCGGCTCGCGGCTACATCGTGTCCGCCAACTTCCAGCCGACTTCACCCACGGGTATGTCGATCCCCGGCTACTACAATCTCGCCGACCGTGGTCAGCAGCTCAATCGGCAGCTGAGCGATTCGGCGGTGAAGTGGGATGTGGACAGCAGCAAGAAGCTGCAATTGGGCACGCAGACCGAGTACGCCTCGCGCATTCTCACGCCATTGATTCCGGTATTGCGCAGCATCATCAGCGATCCGGAAGAAAAGGCCTTGGTGGAACGGCTGGCCAGCTGGAAAGGCGACTATTCCCTGGATTCGGTAGGCGCAACGTTGTTCAACCAGTTCCTGTTTGATCTCACCGAAGAAATCTTTCATGACGAACTGGGCGATGGGTTGTTCGAAACCTTGCTGTCGACGCGGGTCATCGATGCCGCTTTGCCACGTGTAGCCGCTGACGCCCACTCGCCATGGTGGAACAATCGCAATTCCCCAGCGCCGGAGAGCCGCGCCAACACCGTGAAGGTCGCCTGGCACGCCAGCGTTTCACACCTGAAATCCACTTATGGCGTGAACCCGGATGAATGGCTGTGGGGCAAGGCGCATACCCTGACGCATGCACATCCGCTGGGTTCGCAACCGCTGTTGGGGCAACTGCTGAATGTCGGCCCGTTTGCTGCGCCCGGCACTCATGAGGTGCCCAATAACTTGTCAGCCCGCATCGGCCCGGCGCCATGGCCGGTGACTTATGGCCCTTCGACCCGACGCATCATCGACTTCGCCGACCCGGCGCACAGCGTGGGTATCAACCCGGTCGGGCAGAGCGGCGTGCCGTTCGACAAGCATTATTCGGATCAGGCACAGACCTACATCAACGGCGGCTATGTGCAGCAGTATTTGAGCGAAGGGGATGTGGCGGGGCATACCGAAGGGACGTTGCGGTTGGTGCCGGGAGGATAACTCAAGCCGAACTGGCCTTTGTAGGAGCCAACTTGTTGGCGAAGCCATAGACCTGTGTCATCAGGAACATTGCCTCGCGAACAAGTTCGCTCCTACCGAGCAACACTCAACCCGGTAGGAGAAGACTTGTCCCCGAAAAGGCCGGTGTGAACGCCGAGGATCTTCCTCGACAGACCCGACGTCTTCCCGGACAAGTCCGGTCCTAC
>NZ_LGSI01000047.1 GCF_001698815.1 Pseudomonas syringae
TACCGGATTCTGTGTTGCTCGGTAGGACCGGACTTGTCCGGGAAGGCGGAGGATCTGCAGAGGAACATCTTCGGCGTTCACACCGACCTCTTCGGGGACAAGTCCCCTCCTACCGGTTGTGTATAGTCAGACCAACCCTTCCTTCTGCAACTCGCTCTTCAGGTACGCGTAATAAATCGGCCCCGCCACCACGCCGGGCAGGCCGAACGCGGCTTCGAAGATCAGCATCGCCATGAGCAATTCCCACGATTTGGCATTGATCTGCCCGCCAACGATGCGTGCGTTGAGGAAATACTCGACCTTGTGGATCACGATCAAGTAACCCAGCGCGGCCATCGCCACCCAGATCGACAGCGACATGCCGACGATGAAGATCAGCGTGTTGGACATCAGGTTGCCCACTACTGGCAGCAGGCCAAGCAGGAAGGTCAGGATGATCAGGGTTTTGGTCAGCGGCAGGTGAATGCCGCACAACGGCAGGACTACCGCGAGAAAGATCGAGGTGAACGCCGTGTTCAGCAGGGAAATCTTGATCTGGGCGAAGACAATATTGCGAAACGCGCGGCTCAGCAGGCTCAAGCGATTGAACAGCGCGGCGGCCAGCGGCTTGCGGGTGTGCACATCAGAGATCTGCTGCAGGGCAATGATCGCGCCCAGCACCATGCCGATCAGCAAGGTCACGAACATGTGCGCGGCGCCTTTGCCGAGCATCTGCAATTCGCCCACGTGCTTCTGGATCCATTCGCCCAGGGAAACCCGGAACTCCGCCGCACTGGCCGGTAGATAGCTGTCGATGAACGGCGGCAACTGGCCGCGCGCCCGATCCACCAGCACCATGAACTTGTCCAATGAGGCGCCGGGGTTTTCGGCTTCGTGCAGGACGAAGCTGATCGCACCGGCAAAGATCAGCGCCAGTACGCTGACCACCAGCGTGCCGAGCAATGCCACCGCAACCCAGCGCGCGCGCGGACCGGCGATGAGCCTTTGCAGCTGGGGCGTGAGCATGTTGACCAGTTCGTAAACCAGCAGCCCGGCGAGCAGACTCGGCAAGAGTTTGAACGGTAATACCATCAGCAGGCCGCCGAATACCAGAATCCAGCTGGCCAACAAAATTTGTCGTGCAGAAAACGTTGGCATATAGCCTCAAAACAGCGGCGCAAAGAGGGAGGCAGTCTGCCAGCGTTCTGAGTCGAGGACCAGTGATCCGAGGGCCTGACGGCTCATCGCTGTGATTGCGGCCGACAGCATAGTCCGCAACCACAGGATTTATCGCACTGAATAAGCATTTTCCGCGCACGGGGCGCAGGAAATTTATTTCTTCTTGAGACAATCACTCATGAAGGCCTTGCGCGCATCGCCCTTGAGCGCCTGAGTGCCGGCGGTTGCGTTGCAGGTTTTCATTTTTTCTTGCTGGGTAGAAGGCGGGGAAGCCTTCAGACATGTACTCATGAACGCTTTGCGCTCATCACCCTTGAGCGTTTTCGCCGAGGCGTCCGCGTTGCAGGTGGTCATTTTGTTTTGCTGGGCAGTGGCCGCAAAACCCTGGGCACACATCAGCAGGCTCATGAGCAATAAAGGGACACGCAGGAATTTCATCGATCTTCTCTCCGGACTGGCGCACTGATGAGTACGTCCTGTCTGGCAGTGTAGTCAACCGAATGTGACTGTAACGTTGTCCTCCCGTGACGACGGGAGAACAACGTTGCATCAACTAAACAGCATCCATCAGGAGGCGCCCGCCGACTCCTCGCTCTCGACACTGTGAATCGATACGTCGGTGATGCCCAAGGCGTGGGGCATTCCGTTGTAGGTGTCACTGATATCATGCAGGTCATCTTCCAGAGCGACATGGTGCTTGAGCGCCAGCTCATGGACCACCTCAATGATCGGGACATCCAGGTCCTCGATCACATCCACATGGTGCTCACCCGCCAGGGTGTATTCGATTTCATAGTGCTCTTTGTCGCTCATCGCATCACTCCATTGCCGACCTCTTTGATCGGCAGACTACGAACCACGGCTCAAAACGAGCTAAAGACCGGCGGCCTTGAGGCGCGCGGCATGTTCAACAAACAACCCAACGGGATCAACACCCTTACCGACCAGCCCGAAGGTCTGGTTGACGATGTCAAAATGGTCGAGGGGGTAGTTATCCCCAATGACAGTGCCCAGATGGGAACTGAAGCGCCCGACCATGCCATCACATTGACCTCGCTCTTTTGTGAACGTGCGAGCGAATATTCGACAGGTTACATTGGTGCCATCAATTCGATTGCCACCCCTGTCACTCAACCCTTTCTGGATAGTCCCGGACCACGAGTAATAGCGCACGCCGTTGACCAGTTCTGCGCCCTGCCCGCCCCAGGTTTCCGGTAACCCTTGCGGATACTGGCTATTGAACAGCGCCACGCCGTCGCTGGTCAGCGAGTGGTGCGCGGCATCGACATCGGTGGGCAAACGGGTGCCGCGATAGCCGGTGTCCAGCAATGCCATGATCCACACAGTCAGTCGTATCGCAGCGTTGAGCAACAGACCGCGCAGGGTTCCGGCCGGAAAATTCTTCTCCAGGAAGTCGGCCAATTCCGAGCCGTGATTCGGGCCGGCGACGGAAGTCACCGACGCCACCAGCTCGGGATGCTTGGCGGCGACGTAGCGAATGGTCAGTGCGCCCTGGCTATGGCCGAACAGATTGACCTTCTCGGCCCCGGTCTCCTTGAGGATTTCCCTGATCCGCTCGATCAACTGCTCGCCCCGGACTTCAGATGAATTGACCGCCGAGACCATGACCGGAATCACCGTTGACCCGTCGCGACGTAAAGCCCTGACAATGCCGTACCAATACGAATAGAACACCAGTCGCACAAAGCCCAGCAAACCGGGGACCAACACCAGCGGATAACGCGTCGCCTGTTTTTGCGTCATGAATAGCCTCCTCGTGCAATCGACGGTTGAATGCTTGAACCATAGCGGCAATTGCCCAAAGAGCAGGCCCAGACTGGCGCGGCTATATGACAGGCAGTCATTTCCGCTGTGTAATGCCTGAAGGCCATCAAATAATCGAACTCTCGCCCATCTCGAATGCTCAAAGCTGCAACGGGCCAACAATGGCTCAGTCATCTGGAGTGACTTTCATGTTGAAAAAGAGCCTGGCGGCAATGTTTGTACTGGCAGCAGTGACCGGTTGCGCCAACACAACGCCGCAAAACCCTGTGGATTTCGTGACCTATCGCGACCAGCCGCTGGTCAAGCAAGTCGAAAATGGCATGACCCAGACTCAAGTCCTGACCATTGGCGGCACGCCATCCACACGCGTGCAGCGCAAGGTCCATCCGGGCATGTGCAACAACTACGTGCTCAACAAAGACGGGCATGAGCAGGTGTTCCACGTCAGCTTCGACGCGAACGGCCGTGTGGATAACAAAGGTTTCATGACCTGCGAACAGCGCGAAGCCAACGAACGCGCGATGTGATGTAAGCAGCACGAAACGAAAAAGCCCGACGGCAGAAGCGTCGGGCTTTTTCTTGCGTCGCGTAGGGTGGCGCGCTTAGAAAACCAGCTTGAACAAGGCGATAACCACGACCAGGCCAATCAGAAAGATGATACCGATGGTACTGCCCAGGAACTTAAGCATTGTGAATCTCCAGTAATTTTTCGTCTCAAAACTGGGACCGCAGCGCGTCAGGCTCGTTTCGTTAATCTTTGCCAATTGTCGTAATAGTTTTTGGCATAAAACTTTTTGCTCCACGGGCGACTCACAACCTATGACCGATCCTGCCGGGCGTCAGCAACCGCTTTACCCACTGACGCATCAAGAGCGAGACGGATAACCGGATTAGCCTTTGGAGATTCAAGATGAACGATTCACAGCAACTATCTGATGTCAGCACCCTGCGCCAACGCGCGCGCCTGAACGTGGAAAACGGCGCCGTGACCGAAGGCTACAGCGCCGACCGGGAAACCGTCCTGCGTCTGCTCAACGAGTCACTGGCCACCGAACTGGTCTGCGTCCTGCGCTACAAACGTCACTACTACATGGCGACCGGCCTGAAAGCGGCGACCGCTGCGGCCGAGTTTCTGGAACACGCCGAGCAGGAAGCCGAACACGCCGATCTGCTGGCTGAACGCATTGTGCAACTGGGCGGCGAGCCGGAATTCAATCCCGACCTGCTGTCGAAGAATTCCCACGCTCAGTACGTAGCCGGTAATACGCTCAAGGAAATGGTTTACGAAGACCTGGTGGCCGAACGTATCGCCATCGACAGCTATCGCGAAATCATTCAGTACATCGGCGAACAGGATCCGACCACACGTCGCATCTTCGAAACCATCCTCGCCCAGGAAGAAGAGCACGCCGATGACATGGCGGATATTTTGAAAGACCTGTAATTTTTGTAACCGTTATGCGCAATCCGTAGGACCGGCTTCAGCCGGGAGGACCTTCTCCCGGCTGAAGCCGGTCCTACGGATTCGCTCAGTCCTTACTGCACCGTCTTCGGCGCCTTGCCTGCGCGCATCTGCTCCAGCAACGGCGTGCATTGGTTGGGTACGTCGCCGCTGCTGGGTGCCACCAGCGCCAGCAAGCCTGCCGCAGGCCCTATCGCTGCGCCGAGCAACACCATGCCAGCACCACGCAGCAACAGCGGGCCGGTTTGCACGCCGGCGCTCGGTTTGGCAAACGGACCGCGCACGTACAACGGTGAACGCAGCGAAAAGACCCGGAAGCCCTTGGATTCCGGCTTGATTGCCATGTCCAGTTGCTCGGTCTTGAAGTTCGCCGTGCCATCGATATAGATGATCGCGTTCTCGGTATCGAAGACAAACAACCGCGTGCTCAGCAGGCCGTCCTTGATACCCATGTCCGACGCCGCGCAATTGATCTTCACGTCCTGGTCGCCAAACAACTTGCCGACCACGTAGTTGCCCACGTTAAGCCCGGCGATTTCCATCAGGCTGCGGCTGATGGCGCCGTCGTTGACCAGCATCTTCAGGTCACCGTTGGCGCTGCCCAACAGGGCCGCGATGGAATTGCCCCGGCCGCCGATATCCGCATCACCGTTCAATTCACCGAAACTGGTCTTCATCGGTTCAAAGGTCGGGAACAGCTGCTTGAGCTTGAGTTTGCGCGCCGAGACTTTGGCCCGGCCTTGCAATGGCTGATTCCGGCCATCGAGACGCACATCGGCATCGAGCTTGCCGCCCGCGACGCCGAAACGCAGGGGTTGCAGGCTGAGCTGGCCATCATCCAGAACAACATGGGCGTACAGGTCCGTAAAGGGCAGGTCCGGGCTCTGTACGATTTTCTTGCCGGTGAACTCGACGTCGGCGTCCATGGCACGCCAGCGATCCGTCTGGAACTCCTCGACGGGCAGCACTTTGCCTGCTGGCTGCTTGCTGTCGCCGCCGCGTTTTTTCTGCGCGGCGTTTGAGTCCGCACCAATCAGCGGCGCCAGGTCGGTGAACAGCAATTGATTGGAAACCAGCGCGCCGGTCAGTTTCGGCCGCGGCTGGCTGGCAACGAAGCCGAGATCGCCATGAATGTCGCTATTGCCGATCTTGCCGTTGAAGCTTTCGTAGCGGAAATTCGCGCCCGCCGGATCGTGCAGTTTCGCGATCAGATGACCGTCAGTGGCGTACGCCGGCGAATCGGGCAAGGTCACGCCGGTCAGCGGATACAGATTGCCGAGGCTGCTGCCGGACAGCTTCAGGCGCAGGTCCAGCGCACCGAGATTCTGCGGATCCGTCAACGTGCCGGCAACCACCGCGTGGGTGTCGCCAATCTGCACATCGGCCTGCACCGGGAACGGTTGCGCGGCATCCTTGAGCGCCAGCAGGCCGCCGACTTTACCGGTGCCGTTGAGTTTCTGGCCGTGATACTGGCCTTTATAGCTGAGGCCAAACGCGTAATCCTGCGGCGTAATGCCTTTGTCCTGGGCTTTTTTCGCTTCGCCGCTGCCGACGATGTCGCTGAACGGAATGGGCTTGCCCAGTGGATCGATGACCACATCCACTTGAGTCTTCAAGGTCTGGTCGTTGAAGCTGACCAGGCCCTTGTCGAACTTGATCGCGCCGATGTCCAGCACCCATTTCGAGGGTTCCGCGTTCGGCTCGGACTTGGGCAGGTCGAACGTCCAGTTGGCGCGGCCATCGGCCAGGCGCTCAAGCTTCGCGTCCGGCCCGGTCAGGTCGATACGCGGGATCACTACGTTTTGCCAAAGCAGCGGCAACGGCGCCAGACGGAATTCGACGCGCTTCAAGGTGACCATTTGCGGGGTTTTCGACCATTCAGGATTACCCAGGCTCAGGTCTTCGGCGACGAAATGTGGCCAAGGCACCCACGCGCGCCAGCCACCCTGCTCCGGCTCACGCGCCCACAGCACCGCCAGATTGCCGTTGATGGCGAACGGGCGATGCAGCGCTTCACTGACTTTTTCGTTGAGGGTTGGCTTGATGCGGTTCCAGTCGAACGTGGCGATCACAATGACCAATACAGCCAGGACCAATAACAGGACAACACCGGTCCAGGCGAAAATTTTACGACTGCGCGTCATTGCACGACTCTCCAGATGACAACCACCCTCACGGGCGCATTGCGTACGACTTTGCTGTTCGACTGATAAAAGTCGTGAGGGTTTGATTCGGTTCTACAAAAAGCCGCCTCGGTGGGCTAAATCATTTTTAATGATTACCACCATTAGCCGTATGAAGTTCTCTCTGGACTACCGGAGCGGCATATTAGCGCCGTACCCAACCCGAGACACCTCATCATGAAACGCCCACTGTTGCTCACCCTGACCTTTTCGCTTCTGGCCGCCAATGCTTTTGCCATGCCTGCGGCCGAGCAGCCCGCGTCCGGTGAAGCGAAGATGGAATCCCAAGCCGTGTACAAGACTGTGGCGCAGGACACTCCGCGCCTGATTCAGCAATACCAGCGCGTTGCCGAACATGGCCCCGAGCGTCTGGTCCAGCAGTATCAGCGGGTTTGAAGCTTAAAAAACTTGGTAGGAGGGGACTTGTCCCCGAATGCAATCGATCGGGCACCGAGGTAATCAGAAAATCAACGCCGCCTGAGCTGACGCCTTTCGGGGACAAGTCCCCTCCTACCGATCTTTATTGAATTCGCGTTCACGCCTGATCAGCGCATTTGTTAAAGTGCCGAACCGTCCCTTTGCAGAATTCAGCCCGCCCCATGTTGCCCCGCGCCGAACAGAAACAACAAACCCGACACGCCCTGCTCGATGCCGCTCGCAGCTTGATGGAAAGCGGGCGCGGCTTTGGCAGCCTGAGCCTGCGGGAAGTCGCACGCACGGCCGGAATCGTACCCACCGGGTTTTATCGGCACTTCGATGACATGGACCAACTGGGCCTGGCGCTGGTCAGCGAAGTCGGCCAGACCTTCCGGGAGACCATCCGCCTGGTGCGGCACAACGAAATGGTCCTGGGGGGCATCATTGATGCGTCGGTGCGAATCTTCCTCGACGTCGTGGCCGCCAAACCCTCACAGTTTCTGTTTCTGGCGCGTGAACAATACGGCGGCTCGCAGCTGGTTAGACAGGCCCTGGGCGCACTGCGCGAAGGCATCAGCGCCGACCTCGCGGCGGATCTCGGCAAAATGCCCAAATGGCAGCATCTGGACCCGGCTTCCTTGTCGGTGATCTCCGATCTGGTGGTCAAAAGCGTTTTCGCCATGCTGCCGGAACTCATCGACCCGCCGGCCGCAACCCTGGCTCCGCACTTGACCCCGCAAGCCAAAATCACCCAGCAACTGCGCTTTATCTTCATTGGCGCGCGGCACTGGAAGGGGTTGGGGAGTACCGAGTGAAACCTTTCTGACGTAGGAGCGGCTTCAGCCGCGAGAGCCTCTGTCCGCATCGAAGGCCTTCTCCCGGCTAAAGCCGGCCCTACGTCGAAGCGCACCATTAATGAGCGCAGTTAAAAACGCGCACCAAAATACATCACCAAAGCCACCCCGGCCTTAATGATGCCTCCTGTCTGTAAGCAATTTCCCACGTCATGCACTGTTGGCAAGCCCCTTGCTCTGCTTTGAAGCATCGTAATTAGCGGGAAGCTTCCTGATGCTGGTGATTCATCGCAGAATCGAACCTCAAGCCGAATGGGCCGCAGAGCTGCATTTGAATTTCGAAGCGCGCAGCAAAAGCCGCCTGCGCTGCTTCAGTGCCGAAGGTGAAGACGTCGGGCTGTTCCTTGAGCGCGGGCAACCGCCGTTGCGTGATGGCGAGTGCCTGCAAGCCGAGGATGGCCGCATCGTTCGCGTCTGCGCCCGCCCGGAACAACTGATGCACGTGACCTGCAGCAGCGCCTTCGAGCTGACCCGCGCGGCTTACCATTTGGGTAACCGGCACGTGGCGCTGCAAGTGGGTGACGGCTGGCTGCGCCTGCTCGACGACTACGTGCTCAAAGCGATGCTCGATCAACTGGGCGCCACCACTGAAGCCATTGAAGCGCCGTTCTCGCCCGAACACGGCGCTTACGGCGGCGGTCATCACCATTCCCGCGCGGGCGAAGAAGACTTCAACTATCCACCGCGTCTGCACCAATTTGGCGTGCGCACGTGAACAGTGCCTGGGCGCTGCTGCGTCTGGCCAGTCCGCAATTGCCGATTGGCGGCTACAGCTACTCCCAAGGTCTGGAAATGGCCGTGGAACAGGCATTGGTCAAGGATTCCCCCAGCGCTCGCCGCTGGATCGGCGACCAATTGCTGCTCAACCTCGCCCGCTTCGAAGCGCCGCTGCTGCTCGCCCACTGCAACGCTGCCGCCGAAAACGACTGGTGCCAGTTGCTGCAATTGAGCCACGAACATCGCGCCAGCCGAGAAACCCGCGAGCTGCATCAGGAAAGCCGGCAGATGGGCTACTCCTTGCAGCAATTGCTCAACGGCTTGCCTGAGTTGGACCGGCCCGCCCGGAAATTTCTGGAACAGACTGAAGAACCTCATCTGGCGCTCGGTTGGGCGCTGGCCGCACGCGCCTGGCAGATCAGCCCGCAAGATGCGCTGGCCGCCTGGCTCTGGAGCTGGCTGGAAAACCAGCTGGCAGTGCTGATGAAGACCTTGCCACTGGGCCAGCAAGCCGCGCAGCGCCTGACCAGCGAGTTGCTGCCCTTGCTGCAACAGGCGCAACAACAAGCCACCCACGTTGATTTACAGCACATCGGCAGCGCGCCGTTTGGCGTGGCGCTGGCAAGCATGGCCCACGAGCGTCAATACAGCCGACTGTTTCGGTCCTGACCTTTTACATCACAGAGCTTACGCAATAGAGCTCAACGGAGAACTCAATGAACAGCCAACCTCTGCGCGTCGGCATCGGTGGCCCGGTCGGGTCCGGCAAGACGGCCCTGACTCTGGCGTTGTGCCTGGCCCTGCGCGAGCGTTACAACCTGGCGGTCGTCACCAACGATATCTACACCCGCGAAGACGCTGACTTTCTGGTGCGCAACGAAGCCCTGGCGCCCGAGCGAATCATCGGCGTGGAAACCGGCGGCTGCCCGCATACGGCGATTCGTGAAGACGCCTCGATCAATCTGGAAGCAGTGGATCAGTTGAACCGACGCTTTCCAGGCCTGGATCTGATCATCGTCGAATCCGGTGGCGACAACCTTTCGGCGACGTTCAGCCCGGAACTGTCGGACCTGACCATTTACGTGATCGACGTTTCGGCTGGCGACAAGCTGCCGCGCAAAGGCGGCCCCGGCATCTGCAAATCCGACCTTCTGGTGATCAACAAGATCGACCTCGCACCGCTGGTTGGCGCGTCGCTGGAGATGATGGACCGCGACACGAAAAAGATGCGTGGCGAAAAGCCGTTCGTCTTCAGTAACCAGAAAACCGGCGTGGGTCTGGAACAGATCATCGCCTTTATCGAACGCCAGGGTCTGCTGACCGAAGCTGCGTGAATCCACTTCATCAAGGAAGCCTTTCAATGAAATACACAAAAGCCTTCGGCGCCCTCGCCCTGTTGCTGGTTCCGGCCCTGGCCTTCGCTCACCCTGGGCATGGCGATAATGGCCTGGTCGCGGGCATCAACCACCCCATCGGCGGTCTGGATCACTTGCTGGCGATGATCGCGGTGGGTCTGTGGGCCGCGCAGCAAAAAGGCGCGGCACGTTGGGCACTGCCATGCACCTTCGTCGGCACCATGCTGATCGGCGGCTTGCTGGGTTTTGAAGGCCTTGACCTGCCGGCGCTGGAAAGCGGGATTGCCGCCTCGGTATTGGCCTTGGGCCTGGCCGTTGCGCTGGCGGTGCGTCCGCCGTTGTTCATGGCCGTTGGCGCTACTGCATTGTTCGCGCTGTTCCACGGCGTCGCTCACGGCCTTGAGTTGCCGGAAATGTCCAGCCCTTGGGCTTATGCGACTGGCTTCGTTGCCGCCACCGCTGCGTTGCATGCCGCCGGTTACGCCGCCGTGCGCTTCCTGCCAACCGCCGCTGCGCCGTTGGTGCGTGTTGCCGGTGCACTCTCGGCTGCTGCGGGTGTGTGGTTGTTGGCTGCCTGAGTACAAGACTCAGGATCCGTGGGACCGGATTCATCCGGGAAGGGGCCGGTGCTGACGCCCTGAAATATCAGCGTCTGCGCCGGCCTATTCGGGAATAAATTCCCTCCTACAGAACTCGCGTCCGATCCAGTACGCCTCCCCGCTTTACCTCACGCCTGCTACCATGTCGCGCAATTCGCCCTTGCCGTGACGCCAGCCGATGCCCGATGTTGCCAGCTCCGCCTCCCACTCCGACTCGAACGCAGTTTTCGCTGCCCTTGAGGCGCATTTCCTGCGCGTGATCGTGCCGCTCTGGCTGGGTCCGGGCTGGAGTGCAGATCTGGCGTTGCCCTACGAAGCCGTGGACGCCGAGCATCGCCCATTGCCGCCAAAGCGCTACCGAGCCATGGCCTGCGCCCGGCAGTTGTTCGTGTTTTCCAGCCTGATCGATCATCCGTCGGTGCCTGAAGCGGCGGGCCGCGCTGCGGCGTTGTTTCGCTCGCTGCAAAGTCATTTCCACGATGCCGAAAATGGTGGCTGGTTCTACAGCATCGACCCGCAAGGCGCGCCGCTGGACCGCCGCAAGGATCTCTACAGCCACGCGTTCATCATTTTTGCCTGCGCGCATTATTGGGCCAAGGTCCGTGAACCGCTGGTCGAGTCAGTCTTCAATGCGGCGCTGAGCGTCGTGGCCGAGCGTTTCGCCGACGGCACCGGTTTGTACGAAGCGATGCTCGACGAAGACTGGACGTCGCTGAACACCGGCCCGCTACAAAATCCGCTCATGCACCTGGCTGAAGCCTTCCTCGCGACCCTTGCCGTGCGTGAGGATGCAGCCACGGACGGCGCACTGGATGATCTGGTGCGCGGCATGCAGGAGCGCTTCGTGGACAACGTCCATGGGGTACTGCTGGAAAAACCGCTGGGCGCTGTGGATAACTGGTACGAGCCCGGTCATCAGTTCGAATGGTTCTTCCTGCTGGATTCTTCTTCACGCCTGCGTGGCAGCCCGCTGCACACGTCGTTGACCCAGGCTTTCGCCCATGCCGAAGCACAAGGCGTCGACCCGCAGACTGGCGCAGTAGTGGCGATGCTGGAAGTAGACGGCAAGGTTCGCGACGGCACCCAGCGCATCTGGGCGCAAGCGGAATACCTGCGGGCGCTGGCGTTGCGGCCTGACAGTGAAGCGGCGTTAGGTCGCGAGTTGCGCGCGCTGCAAACGCGCTTTCTGCACGCCAGCGGCTGGAATGAATGCCTGGACAGCGCTGGCCAGGTGAGCCGCAGCGACATGCCGTCGACCACGCCTTATCACCTGGCGACCTGTTATATCGGCTTGGCGGAGTATTTTCGGGGCTGATCGAATCGACCAATAGATCGTAGGAGCGGCTTTAGCCGCGAGAATATTCTCCCGGCTAAAGCCAGCCCTACGGTGACCTTGGCGTTGGGAATCAGCCGCGATTACGATCAATCGCAAACCCGGCCCAGGTCTGGCTTACCGGCATCAGCTCAAGGCTGTTGATGTTCACGTGCGCCGGGGTGTTCATGATCCAGAAGATCGTGTCGGCGATGTCCTGCGGCTGAATCGGCTCGGCGCCAGCATAAGTGGCGTCGTACTTGCTCTGATCACCACCGAAACGCACCAGCGAGAATTCGCTCTCGCACAGGCCCGGTTCCAGATTGGTCACCCGCACGCCCGTGCCGATCAGGTCGTTGCGCAGGTTCAGCGAGAACTGACCGACAAATGCCTTGGTGCCGCCGTAGACGTTGCCGCCCGGATACGGATAGTTGCCCGCAACCGAACCCAGGTTAACGATGCTCGCCCCGCGACCATGAGCAATCAGGCGTGGCAGCAGTAAACGCGTGCTGTAGACCAGACCCTTGATGTTGGTGTCGATCATGGTGTCCCAATCGTCCAGATCGCATTTGGGCGCAGGATCGATGCCCAGCGCCAGACCGGCGTTGTTGATCAGTCCGGTGATCTTGGCGAACTCGGCAGGCAGCCCCTCAATAGCGGCCTCCATGGCGGCACGATCACGCACGTCCAGCACCAGCGTGTGCACCTTGGTCTGTTTGGACAATTCGGCGCTCAGGGCGTTGAGGCGCTCTTCACGGCGACCGGTCAATATCAGCGACCATCCGGCTTCGGCAAAACGGCGCGCACAGGCTTCGCCAAATCCGGAAGTCGCCCCGGTAATGAACACAGTGGAAGTCATTTCGTTCTCCTGAAGTGGCACGAGGCAATGCTGCCCCTTGGAAGCGTTAAATCGAACAAGGCCAGCAGAATGCCCGCCCAGACCGGTTACGGGCAAGTCTGTGGATAAAACATTCATCGAGCTGTACAAAAAACAACCAGCAAGAGCCGAGCCAATCCCCATATGGCCTGCACGCAGTTTTACCCACGTTATCCACAGCCAGACCCACAGTCTTTGGGAGTAAGTACAAAACAGTACAAGCGAGGCATTGCGCGGCCTGCAGGACGAAAGACGGCGTTTTTCCCTTGACGTCGCGGCTGGCATCTGTAAAGGCCGTGAAACAAGATCACCCGGATAGATTTCCAATGGTTGCTGCGAGCCAGACCAACCGGCACTTTGCCGACTATTTCCAATGCTTGCCCACAGACTTATCCACAGGCTTGGCGGATATAAAAGCTGTATGAAAAACCAGTCTTTAAAACGTTGACAAACCCCGGCAACGGAACTGAAAAAAACCGCTGATCAAAATTTGACCGCATCGCTACAACCCTTATAAACAAAGGGCTTCAGCCAGCTACTCCCACGTTATTCACAGGCACCTCCACAGTAAACCTGAACAAGTCAAAAGCGTGACAAAACAACTATTTGCAGCGGCTTTATGTCGCAGTTTAGTGGCGCGTCAAAAATGTTTTCCACAATTGGCGGGAAGCGTAATTAGCCTCCTGAATCCGTTGGAGCGAGGCTTGCCCGCGAAGAACGATAACGCGGTAGGTCAAACTCACCGAGGTGCCTGATTCGCGGGTAAGTCGGAACGCCGCCCGCTCGCTCCAACGAAAAAAGAGGCCGAAGCCTCTTTTTGGTTCACACCGGTATCAAGCGATCAATGCCCGCCCAGATAAGCGTTCCTGACCTCTTCGTTGACCAGCAACTCCTTGCCGGTACCGGTCAGGCGGATTTCGCCGTTGACCATCACGTAGGCCCGGTCAGACAGTCTCAACGCGTGGTTGGCGTTCTGCTCGACGAGGAAGATGGTCATGCCGGTAGCCGCCAGCTCGCGCAGGGTCGAGAAGATCTGTTTGACGATGATCGGCGCCAGACCCAGGCTCGGTTCATCGAGCAGCAGCAGTTTTGGCCGGCTCATCAGGGCGCGGGCGATGGCGAGCATTTGCTGCTCGCCGCCGGACATGGTCATGGCACGCTGGTTGCGGCGCTCCTTGAGACGCGGGAACAACTCGAACATGCGCTGCATGTCTTCAGCCGAGTGTTTGTCGCCAATCGGGATGGTGCCCATCATCAGGTTTTCTTCCACCGACATGTCAGGGAATACCCGCCGTCCTTCCGGCGACTGCGCGATGCCGTTGGACGCGATGTAGTGCGACGACTTGTGGGTGATATCGGTGCCTTGATAGACGATCTGCCCGCTGGCGGCACGCGGCTGGCCGAAGATCGACATCAACAGCGTGGATTTGCCCGCGCCGTTGGAGCCGATCAGACTCACGGTTTCGCCTTCGTTGATGTGCAGCGAGACTTTTTTCAGCGCCTGGATAGGCCCGTAAAACACATCGATCTCTTTCAATTCGAGGATCGGCTTACTCATACCAACTCCTCTTCATCAGCGCCCAGGTACGCGGCGATCACTTTCGGATCATTGCGGATCTGTTCCGGCCCACCGGCGGCAATCACGTTGCCGTGGTCGAGCACCACAATATCGTCGGAAATCCCCATGACCATGCCCATGTCGTGCTCGATCAGCACGATCGTCATGTCGTGTTCGTCGCGCAGCAAGCGGATCATGCCGCTCAAGGCTTCGGTTTCCTGCGGATTGAGGCCCGCGGCCGGTTCGTCGAGGCAGATAACCTGCGGCCGCGTGCACATGGCCCTGGCGATTTCCAGACGGCGCTGCTGGCCGTAAGACAATTCACCGGCCAGACGATTGGCGCAATCCACCAGATCCACCACTTCCAGCCAGTAGAACGCGGTGTTGATGGCGTCTTCTTCGGCCTTGCGATAACCCTTGGTGTTGAGGATGCCGGCCAGCATGCTGCGGTTGACCCACATGTGCTGGGCGACCAGCAGGTTTTCCAGCACCGACATTTCCTTGAACAGGCGAATGTTCTGAAAGGTTCGCGCCAGCCCGGCGCGGTTCACCAGATGGGTGCCGCCGAACATCTTGTAGTACACGCGGCTGAGGAAGCTTTTCGGCGAGACAAAGTCCGTAGCCCGGAAGGGTTCGCCCAGCAGCTTGATGACGTTGGTCGATGTTCCGCGCGTATGCAACTCGATGCGCCCACCGGTGGCTTTATAGAAACCGGTCAGGCAGTTGAACACCGTGGTCTTGCCCGCACCGTTGGGGCCGATCAGGGCGAAGATCGAGTTTTTGCGGACCTTGATGCTGACATCGCTGAGCGCCTTGATACCGCCGAAGTGCATCATCAGATGTTCGACAGAGAGAATGATTTCGCTGCTCATGGCGTAACTCCCTGTTTCGCAGTGGCATTGGGATCAACCAACACACCCTTGCGTGGGCGAACGCCGGTACGGCTGATGCGGATCAGGCCGCGTGGGCGCCAGATCATCATCAACACCATCAGGATCCCGAACAGCAGGACGCGGTATTCAGCAAAGCTGCGCAGCAGCTCGGGAGCAACAGTCAATACAAAGGCTGCGATGACCACGCCGACCGTCGAGCCCATGCCACCCAGTACGACGATGGCGAGGATCAAGGCCGATTCGAAGAAGGTGAACGAAGTCGGGTTGATGAACCCTTGATAACTGGCAAAAAACACACCCGCCAGACCCGCAGTGGAAGCTCCGATGGTGAATGCAGAAAGTTTGACCAATACGTGGTTCAGACCCATGGCGCGGCAGGCGATCTCATCTTCACGCAGGGCTTCCCAGGCGCGACCGACCGGCATGCGAGTCAGGCGATGTTTGATATACAGCACCGCCAGCACGACGAGGAACAGCACCGCATAGATGAAGATGAATTTCAGGTCCGGGTTGTAATCGAAGCCGAAGAACTCATGAATCGGCACCCCGCCCTCTTTGGCACGGCGTCCGAACTCCAGGCCGAAGAAGGTCGGCGAAGGCACCGCTACGCCATTGGGTCCACCGGTGAACGACAGCCAGTTGTTCAGCACTAGACGAATGATCTCGCCGAAACCCAGGGTCACGATGGCCAGATAGTCACCGTGCATGCGCAACACCGGGAAGCCGAGGATACAGCCGGCCAATGCTGCCGCAATCGCCGCCAAAGGCAGCGCCGACCAGAAACCCAGCCCGAGGTATTGATAACCCAATGCCAGCCCATAAGCGCCGATGGCATAGAACGCCACGTAACCCAGGTCGAGCAGACCCGCCAGGCCGACCACGATGTTCAGGCCAAGGCCCAGCAACACATAGATCAGACCGAGAATGACCACAGTCAGCACGTACTTGTCCGCAAACACCGGGAAGACGATGGCAATAACCACCATCGCCGGAATGATGTAGCGCAGACGCGACTTGTAGTCCGGCGCCAACACATGCACGCCAGAGCTAGAGCTTTCGAAGCTCTGCGCGATGATCACGCCTTTCGGGGTCTGCATGAACAGGCTCAACAGCAGACGACCGACCATCACCACGCCAACCAGGACAGCCACTCGCGTGGGTTGCAGATTGAAGCCGTAACCATCGAGCACCACGCCCACAATCGGGCCGAAGACGATGAGTGCCAGCAGTCCGGCAATGACGGCGTCGATCAGGCTTTGTTTGATATCGATGGGTTTTGTAGGAGCAGACATAGTTATACCTTCGCCACGAGTGGGCGACCCAACAGGCCTTGAGGACGGAAAATCAGGATCACCACCAGCAGGCCGAAACTGAATACGTCTTTGTAGTCGGAATTGATCAGACCGGAGAACTGCGACTCGGCAACCCCCAGGATCAACCCGCCGAGCATCGCCCCCGGCAGCGAGCCAATGCCACCCAATACCGCAGCGGTAAACGCCTTGATGCCGATAATAAAGCCAGCATAGAAGTCAAACGTGCCGTAGTTCATGGTGATCAGTACACCGGCCAGTGCCGCCATGGCCGCGCCGATGATGAACACATAGGAAATCACCCGGTCGGTGTTGATGCCGAGGATCGATGCCATTTTGCGATCCTGTTGGGTCGCGCGGCACATCCGGCCCAGTTTGGTGTACTTGATGATGTAGGTCAGCACGCCCATGCCGACGAATGCGGCAATCAGGATGAAGATTTTGGTGTAGGTGATCTGAACGAAGCCGCTGCCAATCTCAAAACGCCACGCGCCTTCCAGGAGTGTCGGCACGCCTTGCTGGCGCGGCCCCTGGGCGATCTGCGCGTAGTTTTGCAGGATCAGGGAAATACCAATCGCACTGATCAGCGGTGCCAGTCGGGTCGAGTTGCGCAGCGGTTTGTACGCCACCCGCTCAATGACAAAGCCGTACACGCCCGTCACCACTATGGTGAAGATCAGCGTACCCAGAATAAGGAACGGGAAGGACTCAACCCCGAAGAAAGACAAGACTGCCAGGCCGATGGCGGCCAGGTAAGCGGAAATCATGTAAACGTCGCCGTGGGCGAAGTTGATCATGCCGATGATGCCGTAAACCATCGTGTAACCGATGGCGATCAATCCGTAAACCGACCCGAGGGTCAGACCGTTGATCATTTGCTGCAGGAAAATACCATCCATCACGCACGCTCACGAATCTTGAAAGGCCATTTGAATTCGGCCCGAATACTCCCTCGTGAGGTGCACCGGGCCGACATCATGTGGCAACAGAAGAACTCAAGGGGCGCGAAATCCACGCCCCATTACGAAGACGAACCGGCGTCCTGAAACGCTAGTGCGGCTATGCGTCTATCTCACTTCTGCTTTTCGAGCTGATGGTATTTGCCGTCTTTGTCCCACTGGTAAACCACGTAGTCGGAAACCTTCAGGTCGCCTTTGGCATCCCAGGTTTTCTCGCCCATGACGGTTTTCACAGGATGCGCTTTCAAAAACTTGGCTGCATCTTCGCCTTTGTTGGATTTGGCGCCATTAAAGCCAGCCGCCAGAGCCTGAACCGAAGCGTAGGCATACAGCGTGTAGCCTTCAGGCTCGTAACCGGATTTGCGGAACTGATCAACAACGGCCTTGCTGTCAGGCAGCATGCGCGGGTCGGCACCGAAGGTCATGTACACGCCATCAACGTACTGCGCACCACCGGCGGTGGTCACCAGTTCGTCAGTCACGATACCGTCATCGGACATGAACTTGACGTCTTTCAAGCCTTGCTCACGCATCTGACGAACCAGAGGACCGGCTTCCGGGTGCAGGCCGCCGAAGTAAACAACGTCAGCGCCAACGGAACGGATTTTGGTCACCAGGGCGCTGAAGTCTTTCTCGCCACGGGTCAGGCCTTCTTCCAGCACCGGCTTGACGCCACGACTGGTCAGCTGCTTGGCGGTAGCGTCAGCCAGGCCTTTGCCGTAGGTGTCCTTGTCGTTGATGACCGCGATTTTCTTGCCCTTGAGCACGTCGACGATGTAGTTGCCCGCAACGATGCCTTGCTGGTCATCACGGCCACACATGCGGAACATGGCGCCCAGGCCGCGCTCGGTGACAGTCGGGTTGGTGGAACCAGGAGTAATCGCGATGATGCCTGCCTCGTCATACACTTCCGAAGCTGGAATTGTCGAAGAGGAGCAGAAGTGACCGACCACGCCAGCCACTTTGTCCGAAGCTGCCTTGTTGGCGACGGCAACGGCTTGTTTCGGTTCGCAGGCGTCGTCATACGCCGTCAACGCGATTTTCTCGCCGTTGATCCCGCCCGCAGCGTTAATGGCGTCAGCAGCCGCTTGAGCGCCTTTCATGTATTGCTCGCCAAACGACGCGTTGGCGCCGGTCATCGGGCCAGCAACGCCGATCTTGATATCAGCCTGAGCAAACGAAGACACGCCCAATGCAGTAGCAACTGCGATTGCCAGAAAGCCTTTCCTGTAAAACGTCTGCGACATGAGTGGTGCTCCTGAGGTTTTTTTTGATTAGCACTGCGACTACAGAGATTGCTCTGAGCAAGTGGCGTGCCATTCGTTTTTTATTCTGCAAAAACTCATGGATTTGTTGAAAGTCGTTCGTTTAGAGCCTTCGTTGCAGGGCGTGCAACCGTCTAGGACGCACCAGGTGCAACCCCCATGAAAAAAAGAGCAACCCAAGCAAACAAAACTAGCAACCCGTCCAATAAGCCACGTACAACCTTGCTGTAACAGCTTGCGTCACCGAAGTGCACACCGTAGGTGCGCTCGCGCTACGAGACGCACCATTTGAGGTTAGTGGATTAAGAGCAAAGCGCCTGATAAAGCAGCGGTTTTTGGTCAGATCACGACACGCAGGCACTGGCCGGCGTGATACAGGAAGAATCCCGCTTCATATAACGCGCTGCGCAGCCCGGCACCCGCCAACGGCACCATGGGCGTAAACGGGATTGGCAGCACTTTGGAATCGCCGCTGCACAGGTAATCGGCAAAGGCTTTGCCGACCACGGTGCCGGTTGTATTCCCGCGACCGTTGTAACCTGTCACAGCGACCAGACCTGGGGCAGGTTCGAACATCCGTAACAGATGATCGGGCGTAAACGAGATGCAGCCAGTCCAGGTGCACTCCCATTCCACATTTTTCAGGTACGGGTAATAGTGCTGTTGCACACGATCCGCCCATGCCTTCAGGAACCAGCCCGGCTTTTGATTGCCATTGCCCAGACTGCCCAGCAACAGGCGACCATCGGCATCGCGGCGAATGCTGCTCAGCACCTGGCGCGTGTCCCACGAACCCTGACCAAACGGCAGCACTTGCTGCGCCGCCTCGTCGCTCATTGGCGTTGACGCCACCTGATAGTAATAACCGGGGAAGAAACTGCGCCGCAGTTCGGTCCATTGGCCTTCGGTGTAAGCGTTGGAGGCGATTACCACCTTCTCGGCCAGCACCGCGCCATGCTCGGTGACGACGCACCATTTATCGCCCTGCCGTTCAAGACGGGTGACCGGTGAATGATCAAACAATTGACCACCCAGACGACCCACCGCCGACGCCAGCCCGCTGGTGTACGCCATCGGATTAAAGGTGCCGGCGCGACGATCCAGCAGAGCCGCAGTGATTTTCGTGGTGCCGGTGGCTTCTTCACAGGCCTTGCCGGTCAACAGCTCCACCGGCGCGCCGCGACGCTTCCATTGCTGCTCACGACTGCGCAGATCAGCCGCACCGCTGGCGTTATGTGCCATGTGCAACGTGCCTTCGCGGCGCAGCTGACAATCAATGCCGTATTTGTCGATCAGGCTGAACACCAGCGCTGGCGCTGCGCCGAGCATCTGGTTCAACTGGCTGCCAATGGCTTCGCCAAAACCAGCTTCGATGTCATCCGGCGGGATCCACAAGCCAGCGTTTACCAAACCCACATTGCGCCCGGAGCCACCATGGCCGGTGCGATGGGCTTCCAGCACGGCAACCCGCTTGCCTTGTTCGAGCAAGTGAATCGCTGCCGACAAACCGGTGATGCCTGCGCCAATGACGCACACATCGACCGTCAATTCACCCCGCAACGCCTTGGCTTCGGGGCGTTGGGGCGTCAGCGTTTCCCACAGACATTCTTCGCGTAGCGGCATCGCAAAACCCCGGAAACTTTGATTCAGATCTCGGAAATACGTCGCCCGATCCGACACCTTCGCGGGCAAGCCTCGCTCCTACAGCTACATCCGTTGGAGCGAGGCTTGCCCGCGAATCAGTCGACGCGGTACGTCAGGCATATCGCATCACATCAATCGAAGGTAATCCCTTGCGCCAACGGCAGTTCCAGCGAGTAGTTGACGGTCGCGGTCTGGCGGCGCATGTAGGCGCGCCATGAATCGGAGCCGGATTCACGGCCGCCACCGGTTTCTTTCTCGCCGCCGAATGCGCCGCCGATTTCTGCGCCGCTCGGGCCGATGTTGACGTTGGCGATGCCACAGTCGCTGCCCAGCGCCGACATGAACTGCTCGGCTTCGCGCACGTCAGTGGTAAAGATGCACGACGACAGGCCTTGCGGTACCGCGTTGTTCAGGCGCAGTGCTTCGTTGAAATCTTCGTAGCCGACGACGTACAGAATCGGCGCGAAGGTTTCGGTGCAGACCACATCGCTCTGCTCAGGCATTTCCACGATGGACGGAGAAACGTAGTAAGCGTTGGGGAATTTATCTTCCAGCTGACGCTTGCCGCCGAAGACCTTGCCGCCTTCGCTCAACGCCTGCTCCAGCGCGTCCTGCATGTTTTCGAAGCTCTGCTTGTCGATCAGCGGGCCGATCAGGTTGCCTTCCAGCGGGTGACCGATGCGGATTTTCTCGTAAGCTGTTTTCAGACGCGCGACGATCTCGGCCTTCACCGATTCATGGGCAATCAGGCGCCGCAGGCTGGTGCAACGCTGGCCGGCAGTACCTACAGCGCTGAACAGAATGGCGCGCACGGCCAGATCCAGGTCAGCGCTCGGGCTGAGGATCATCGCGTTGTTGCCGCCCAGTTCCAGAATGCTGCGGGCAAAACGTGCGGCGACTTTCGGCGCGACTTCACGGCCCATGCGGGTGCTGCCGGTGGCGCTGATCAGGGCCACGCGTGGATCATCCACCAGCGCTTCGCCAGCAGCACGGCCGCCAATGATTACCTGAGCCAGATACGCCGGAGCGTCGGCGAAATCCTTGGCAACGTTGTCGAACAATGCCTGGCAAGCCAGACCGGTCAACGGGGTTTTTTCCGAAGGTTTCCACAGCACCGAGTTACCACAGACCAGCGCCAGCGTGGTGTTCCAGGCCCAGACCGCAACCGGGAAGTTGAACGCGCTGATCACGCCGACCACGCCCAGCGGGTGCCAGGTTTCACGCATGTGGTGGCCCGGACGCTCGGAGGCGATAGTCAAACCGTACAGCTGGCGGGACAGACCGACCGCGAAGTCGCAGATGTCGATCATTTCCTGCACTTCGCCCAGGCCTTCCTGAGTAATCTTGCCGGCTTCCCAGGAAACCAGCTCGCCCAGATCAGCCTTGTGTTTGCGCAGCGCTTCGCCAAACAGACGGATCAGCTCGCCACGGCGCGGCGCCGGAACCTTGCGCCAGGCATCAAAAGCCGCGTCGGCACGGCTGATTTGTTGCTCGACTTCAGCAGCACCTTCCCAGTTCACAGCGCCGATGCGGCTGCCGTCGATGGGGGTGTGAACAGGCTTATCGCCCTTCTGATAAAGCGCGGGGTCGACACCGAGACGGGTTAGCAAGTCGGTAAGCATGTTCTCTCCTGATTTCGGGAATGCTGAAAATACGGGTAAATCCTCAGCCTCTAGTAATAGCTGGGTATACGCGCCTCAACAAACGACCATTAGGCGAGATATCATTCCGTTTATTCATGCTGAGCACCGGAACAGGCAAAAAGGCCCGAACATGCTGAACAAACGCCACTTACCGTCGATTACCGCCCTGCAATGCTTCGAGGCCGTGACCCGACACCTGAGCTTCACTCGCGCTGCCGAAGAGATGAACCTGACGCAAAGTGCGGTCAGCAAGCAAGTGGCACAGCTGGAAGAACTGGTGCAGCACTTGCTGTTTCGCCGGGTCCGCCGCCGCTTGCAACTGACTCCGGCCGGCGCGCTGTATCTGGGAGAAGTCCGCAAGATCCTCAGCCAGGTGGAAATGTCCACGCTGTTCCTGCGCTCCTATGGCGGCGAAACCGAGGTGCTGCGCGTTTCGACGCCGCCAACCTTCGGTGCTCGCTGGCTGGTGCCGCGCCTCAAGGGCTGGCGACTGCGGCATCCGCACATCCATCTGGATCTGGTCAACGAACAGGAAACCGATGATCTGGCGCAAAGCCGCTGCGACCTGGCGTTCTATTTCGGCCAGGGCGCACGACCCGGCGCGGAAAGCCTGAAGTTGTTCGGCGAAGAACTGATCCCGGTCTGTGCGCCAAGCTGCCTGCCGGACCAGCCATTCAGCGACCCGACACAACTGACCGACCTAGTGCTGCTGCAAAGCGCATCGCGCCCGCAAGGCTGGCACGACTGGTTCGAAAGCCAGGGTTATCACACCGAACACAGCTATCACGGGCCGCGCTTCGAAACCTTCTATATGTGCATCCGCGCCGCACAGGTCGGCTGCGGCGTCGCGCTGCTGCCGCGCTTTCTGGTGGAAGAAGAGCTGGCCGACGGCAAACTGGTCATCCCTTGGCAATACGCGCTGCCGAGCACCGACGCCTATTACATGGCCTACCCCGAACACGCCGCCGAAGTGCCGAAGATCCGGGATTTCGTCGAGTGGATGCAGGAGCAGTTGGGGTGAATCAACGCGAGCCGGCAGGAGGGGACTTGTCCCCGAACGCGGTGGATTGGTCTGCGGGACTGTCCAGAAATTAATGCCTCCTGAACGACCGCCTCGGGGACAAGTCCCTCCTACCGACTTGCACAGATCAGGTAGGACCGGACTTGTCCGGGAAGACATTGGCGCAGGCACCGGATTGGTGTCAGTCGAAATGATGTCGGCCGATCCGACGCTTTCGGGGACAAGTCCCCTCCTACATGTGCATGCGCCTGCTAACCAAAGAAAACTGCCCCTGGCCAGCCTCGGCTGGCATTATGTCCGCCATCGTCAACCAACACTGATTCAGATTCGTTTTGGCCGCGTGTGGCGGCCGGTCCTGCTGGAGCGACCCAATGAGCGAGAGCGCATTCTCCAATCGCATCGTGCAAAACTTGCTCGACACCGATCTGTACAAGCTGTCCATGATGCAGGCCGTCCTGCATAACTACCCCAACGTCGATGTCGAGTGGGAGTTTCGCTGCCGCAATGGCGAGGATCTGCGGCCTTATCTGGGCGAAATCCAGCAGCAGGTCGAGCATCTGTGTGAGTTGTCCCTGGGTGCCGAAGAATTGGGTTTCCTGGAGCGCATCAACTTCATGAAGCCGGACTTCCTGAGGTTCCTCGGTCTGTTCCGCTTCAATACCCGCTACATCAAATGCAGCATCGAAGACGATCAGCTGTGCATTCGCCTGCAAGGGCCGTGGCTGCACGTGATTCTCTTCGAAGTGCCGGTGCTGGCGATTGTCAGCGAAGTGCGCAATCGTCATCGCCATCCACAGATTCTGCTCCGTCAGGCCACGGATCAGCTACACCGCAAGTTCGACTGGCTGACCGCCAATGCCCAGCCCGATGAGCTGGCCGCACTGAAAGTCGCCGACTTCGGCACGCGTCGACGTTTTTCCTATCGTGTGCAGGAAGAAGTGGTCAGCGTGCTCAAGCGCGATTTCCCCGGTCAGTTCGTCGGCACCAGCAACGTGGATCTGGCACGCAAGCTGGACCTCAAGCCGTTGGGCACCATGGCCCATGAATGGATCATGGCCCATCAACAATTGGGGCCGAGGCTGATCGACAGCCAGATTGCCGCGCTCGATTGCTGGGTGCATGAATACCGTGGCTTGCTGGGCATCGCCCTGACCGATTGCATCACCACCGACGCTTTCCTGCGGGATTTCGATCTGTACTTCGCCAAGCTGTTCGATGGCTTGCGTCATGATTCGGGCGATCCGGTGAAGTGGGCCGAAAAATGCATCACTCATTACCAGAAAATCGGCATCGACCCGATGACCAAGACGCTGGTGTTCTCGGACGGGCTGACTTTACCCAAGGCGCTGGAAATATTTCGCGCTTTGCGTGGTCGCATCAATGTCAGCTTTGGGATTGGCACGAACCTGACTGCCGACATTCCCGGCGTCGAACCCATGAGCATTGTGCTGAAAATGACTGCCTGCGCGGGTCAGCCAGTGGCGAAAATTTCCGATGAGCCCGGCAAGACCCAGTGCAAAGACCCGAATTTCGTCGCTTATCTGCGACACGTGTTCAAAGTACCCGCTTAGTTTTTTCGCACTCGAATCGCCGTTCTTAACCTACCAAGGAGTGAATCATGCAAGGCGTACAACTCCAGATCGCTGAACAACTGAAGGTGCAACCCCCTTTCGCCGACGACAACGCGCTGCAGGCGGAAGTCGCCCGGCGCATCGTGTTCATTCAGGATTGCCTGCAGAACTCGCGGCTCAAGACCCTGGTGCTGGGCATCAGCGGCGGGGTTGATTCCCTCACCGCTGGCTTGCTCGCCCAGCGCGCCGTCGAAGAGCTGCGCAGCAGCACCGGCGACGACAGCTATCGGTTCATCGCGGTGCGCCTGCCTTATCTGGTGCAGCACGACGAGCACGAAGCCCAGGCTTCAGTGGATTTCATCAAGCCGGATGAGCGGCACACCGTGAATATCGGCCCGGCAGTCAAGGCCCTGGCGACCGAGATCAAAGCGTTTGAAGGCCAGCACGCCAGCGCGGTGGACTTCGTCGTCGGCAACACCAAGGCGCGCATGCGCATGGTCGCTCAATACACCATCGCTGGCGCGCATCAGGGGCTGGTCATCGGCACCGATCATGCGGCCGAAGCAGTTATGGGTTTCTTCACCAAGTTTGGCGATGGCGCTTGCGACCTGGCACCGCTCAGCGGGCTGGTGAAAAACCAGGTCCGCGCGATTGCGCGTCATTTCGGCGCGCCGGAATCTCTGGTCGAGAAAATTCCGACTGCCGACCTGGAAGACCTCGTACCCGGCAAACCGGATGAAGCTTCCCATGGCGTGACCTACGCCGAGATCGACGCCTTCCTGCATGGCGAGCCGGTGCGCGAAGAGGCATTCAAGATCATCTGTGATACGTACCGCAAAACCCAGCACAAGCGGGAATTGCCGTACGCGCCTTGAAGTGCCCGCTGTGATCGTAGGAGGGGACTTGTCCCCGAAGGCGTCCTTTCAGGCGGCATAATCTCGTTATTTTGTTGCCTGACCGATTGCCTTCGGGGACAAGTCCCCTCCTACCAGTCCGCGCCGATGGATACCCGGCAATAGAAAACGGAATGACCCCGTCGTTTTTTTTCGCTTGTCGGGTTTGGGCATTGGGGCTTAGATAGGGGCCTAACTTTCACAGTCAGAGCCGCCGCCCATGTCCTCGTTCGAAGGTCTCTTCTCTCTCGTCGCTCGCACCGTTGGCCAACCTGCCGCCGACTGGCTGGAACGCCACGTTGAAGTCCCCGCAGGTCTGCACACGTTCGCCTGGGGCGAGACAGCGCTGCATCGCGCCTGGCTGGCCGAAGCGCTGAATCTGTGCCTGCTGCATAAACTGGTGGGAGCGGTGCCAGCCGGTCGCCAGTATGTGGACGAGCAAGTCGCGCAAGGCCGTAAAGTGGTGTTCGATCACGGCGCCATTCGGACTGTGGACTGGCCGGAAAACGGTGAGCTGCCTCGTGGACGCCAAGCCTTTATCCGCTTGCTGGAGCCGCTGGGCTTCACCGATGTGCGCACCTACCCGCTGACCAAACTCAACATGACCGGCTGGGCTTATCGCCAGCAGGACTTGCCGGAAGACATCGCGCAATTCTTCGTCTCCGAACTGCACCCCGGCCGCTTCAGTGAAACCTTCCAGAGCGCCGTGACCCGCGTGGTCAGCTCCAGTCGCGATCCGCTGCAAGCCCAACACCTGAGCATCCTCCAGCGCTTGCGCCTGACCCGACATTGCAGCCTGCAAGAAGCTGGCGAACTGTTACCCGCGCTGTATCAGGCGTTCGACCGCCAGCACGGCGTCGTGCAGCACGCCGACTATCAGCAATTGCTGAGCGAAAGCGCGGAAATGGCCTGGATTGCCACCGAGGGCAACAGCTTCAATCACCTGACCGATCGCGTGGTGGATCTGGAAGCCGTGGTGGCTGAACAGAACCGTATCGAGCGCCCGATGAAAGCCACCGTCGAAGTCTCGACTTCCGGTCGCGTGATGCAGACCGCTTACCGAGCCTGCACGGTCAAACGCGGCCTGATCGATGCCGATGGCCGCTTGCAGGAGCACCAGGTACCGGGATCTTTTGTGGAGTTCATTCAGCGCAAGAACGACCCGGACACGGGCCGCATCGACCTGAATTTCGACAGCAGCAATGCCCAGGGCATCTTCAAGATGACCGCGTCGAAAAGCTGAGAATGTAAACCCGTGGGACCGGATTTATCCGGGAAGAGGTCGGCTTGATCGCCAAACAGTTACCTGACACAACTAGATGTCAGGCTTGACGCCTTCGCGGATAAATCCGCTCCCACAGGTTTGTACCGACCAGGTAGGACCGGACTTGTCCGGGAAGCGTTGGCGCAGATACCGGGTTGGGTCAGGCTAAATGATGCTGGCCCATCAGCCATCGGGGACAAGTCCCCTCCTACCCAGTCTGCACCGGTTTGGCTTAGTGGTTACTTAAGCGTCACAGAACCTTTCATCATGCTGATGTGGCCTGGGAACGAGCAGAAGAACTGGTACTTCTCAGCCGCGTCGAGCTTCGACACGTCGAAGGTCACCGAGTCTTTTTCGCCAGCGCCGATCACTTTGGTGTGAGCGATCACGCGAGCGTCGCCTTCCTTCAGGTAATTCTTGTCGATGCCAGCGCTCAGACCGTCGGTGGCAATCGGCTGCGCGTCTGCTTCTTTGCTCAACACCCAGTTATGGCCCATGACGGCTTTCGGCAAGCTGCCGGAGTGTTCGAGGTTGACGGTGAAGGTCTTGCAGCTTTTGTCGATTTCGATGGCTTTGGTGTTGAAGGACATCTGATCGGTAGAGTCGACGGTAACGCTGCATTCAGCTGCCAATAGATGGCCACTAACCAGGGTCAACAGCGAGGCGGCAACAAGCTTGCGAATCATGGTGAATCTCCAAGGCAGGTGTTCTGTATATTTCTGTAAAGATTGCCTTATATAGCAGCAAGTTCCAATGACCTGCGTCACGCGTAACTCATGTCCAGACGCCATCTATCGGCCTCATCAAGACAATCTAACAGTCAGGCTCTGTAAAACGAGCGAGGATGGCCCATCGTTACTTTTGCAGGAGCAAATCGCCATGCTACTTTCGAGTCTGTTTTATAGTGTCTTCGCCGCTTATGCGTGTGGCGCCAGTGGCGGCTGCACAGCGCATTCCCCTGCCGAGTTACTTTAAGCGGCGAAAAAAACACGATTTAGGACCCCGCTGGCGGCGCACTTTGTACCGCTGGGTGCACAACGCCGTGTGCCGGCTGCCGTTCTCAGGCAGAATGGCGGCATTTCCCGCCTAAACAGAGGATCGCCCATGGCTAAACCTAACTATTCCTTCGCCAAACGTCAGAGAGATCTGGCAAAAGAGCAGAAGAAAGAGGAAAAGCTGCAGAAGAAGAACGCTGCTCTGGCCGAAACTGGCGCTGAAGGCGAAACCGTTGAAGGCCAAGAGCCTGCCGACGAAGCGCCGGAATCCGAGCACATCACTGCTGAAGACAAGCCAGCCAACTGATCATCACAGGCATGTTCATTCGAACACGCCAGGCCCAAGTCTGCCGCCAACGCGGCAGACCCAGGCGCCCCACTTCCCCGCCTGAACTCAACCGCTGATTGGCATCACCGTCACCCGCACTTCCGGGTCATGGACGCCGCCGCCCAGAATGACCCCGCGCAACGGCGACACATCGGAAAAATCCCTCCCCCACGCCAGACTGATGTGCTCCAGCGCCGGCTGTACGTTGTTGGTCGGATCGAAATCGACCCAGCCCAGCACCGGACAAAACACCGAAACCCACGCATGGGACGCATCCGCGCCGATCAAGCGTGGCTGGCCCGGCGGTGGCTGGGTCAGCAGATAGCCACTCACATAACGCGCCGACAATCCGCGCGAACGCAGACACGCGAGCATCAGGTGGGCGAAGTCCTGACAGACGCCGCGACGGCTTTCCAGCACTTCCACCAGTGGGGTCGCGACTTGCGTGGCTTCATCGTCGAAGGTGAATTCGCGGAAGATTTTCTCCATCAAGGCCTGCACGCACAGCATCAATGGCGCGCCCAGCGGGAAACACACGGCGGAGAAGTCAGCGAATGATTGCTTGAGGTGCACGTAAGGCGACTCGAAGCGATAACGACAGGCTTCAAGAATGTCCGCCGACATCGGCTTGGCGTTGTAGGTCATGCCGTTGCGGGTCAGGTCCCAGGCGGGCGACTGATGGAAGTCCAGATGCGGCCGCCGCAGCACTTCCACGCGCAGGCGCGCGTTGACCTGCAATTCATCGTGCGGCCGCTCGAACGCCAGGCGGGTCAGCGGATTGCCGAACACATCGAGCTCGTCGCGACGGACCGTAGGGATCGGGCTGATCAGCAATTGCTGTTCAGTGCAGCGCTGCCACGGACTGCGGCGCGGCCACAGATGCGCAAGCTGCTGCGCCAGGGAAACCGGGCTGTCGTACTTGTAATGAGTATCGTGGAGGATTTGGTAATGAGCACTCATCAGACGGACACCGTGCGCTGGCTGACATCATCGACATGGGCGAAATGGCGCAAGGCCAGTCGATCCGACACTTGCCCGCTGGCCTCGCCAATGCTGAGCAGCAGATCAGCCAGCCCTTCGAGTACCGCATCCACACTGCTTTCGCCGAACAACGGATTCTCCAGCGTGCCGAGATCGAAACTCGACAGACGCCGCACCAGGGTTCCAAGACTCGCATCCCGTGGCGCGCCGAAGTCTTCGTTCAAACGATTCAATGAGCGCGAGACCAGCTTGAGCTGGAACAACACGGCGTGGGGGTTCTGGTCGTCGAGCAGCAACAGGTCGAGTACCGGAATCAATTGCGGCACAGCCAGATAACGCGAGCGATACGTGATGCTGCTGTTACCCAGCTCCAACAACCACTCCAGCCCGGCCTGATCGGACACCGCGACACCGCGCAGGAACGCCGCCAGGCTAATGCTGAGGAACTTCAAGCGCTCGATCCGCCGCCCCATCATCAGGAAGCGCCAGCCTTCGTCACGGGTCATGTCATCCAGCGCAAAGCCGGACAGCGCCGCCAGGGACATCACCAGACGGTTGAGGAAATCCAGCAACTCGCCTAAATCCGGCTCCTCGCTTTCCAGGCTCATGGCTTCGCGTTGCAGCTCGACCAGCGCCTGCCAGTTTTCTCGGGAAAGCTTGCCGCGCACCTGCGAAGCGGCCCACTGCAAGCGTTGCAGGTTGGAACGCAGGCTGAATGGCCAATCGTCGCCCAGCAAGGCGGCCAGCAAGCGTTCGTGCAGTTCGCCGCCATCCTCTTCGTCGGGCAGCAGGCCGAGGCTTTCGCCCAGCGCCACAGCGGCCTCAAGGGCGACCGGATCGTCGCCGTCGACGTAACGCGCGAGGATGATGCGCAGCAATCGCGCGCTGTCATCACATCGCTCGCAATAGCGGCCGAACCAGAACAGGTTTTCCACGACCCGCGACGGCAAATATGGATCGCGGCGAATCAGGTCATGCACGCCAAGGGTGCGTTGGCTTTTCCAGGGTTCGCCGCCGTTGGAGCGGTCGCCCAGCACCCAAGTGTCCTTGCTCGCGCCACCCCGTTGCATCGACACCACATCGGCGTCAGCTTCAGCCGCAACACGGGTCAGGCCGCCCGGCAGCACGCGATAACCGTCGGCGCTGGCCACGGCGTAGACGCGCATGCCGATGGCCCGCGGTTGCAGGTGTTCGCCATCCGGCTGCCAGATCGGCGCGTGGGACAGCTGCGCCAATTCCTGAGCCACGTAAGCGTAAGGACGCGCCTGCATGCGCACCGCCAACGCCTTGCGCTGCGCTTCGCTCAGATCGCGGCCGAATACCGGCGAAAAGCTTTGCGATGGAAAGGCTGGCTTGATCAGCAGCTCGGACATTTTTTCCAGCGCCTGGGCCAGCACCGGCGGTTCGCCGCACCACCAGGTCGCCACCGAAGGCAGAATCAGTTCTTCGCCAAACAGGTGCTGACAGATTTTCGGCAGAAAACCCAACAGCCCCGGCGACTCCAGCACGCCGCTGCCCAGTGCGTTGGCGACCAATACCCGGCCCTGACGAACCGCTTCGAGCAAGCCAGGCACGCCCAGCGCCGAATCGGTGCGCAGCTCCAGTGGATCGCAGAAGTCATCGTCCAGGCGGCGCATGATCGCGTGGACCCGCCGCAAACCGCTCAGGGTTTTCAGATAAACCGTGGCATCGCGCACCGTGAGGTCGCCGCCTTCGACCAGTGGATAACCCAGCTGGCGCGCCAGATACAAATGCTCGAAATAGCTTTCGTTGAAACGGCCGGGCGTCAGCACCACCACCAGCGGCGCTTCGCTGCTGGAGGACGGCGCCTGCCGAGCAAGGGTGTCCTGCAAGGCGCGGAAGAACCCCGAGAGGTGCTGAACCTGCAAGTCGCGGTAGGTTTCCGGGAACGCCCTGGAAACGATCTGGCGGTTTTCCAGCGCATAACCCGCACCCGACGGCGCCTGAGTACGGTCGGCCGTTACCCACCAGCGTCCGTCCGGCGTGCGCGCCAGATCCACGGCGTACATGTGCAGGAAAGTGCCTTCCGGTGGCAACACGCCTTGGCACGGCCAGAGAAAATTGTTGTGCCCAAACACCAGTTCGGCAGGCAGCAGGCCGTTGGCGATCAGGGTTTGCGGACCGTAAAGATCAGCCAGCACCGCATTGAGCAGTCGCGCACGCTGGGCGATGCCGGCGGCGACGTGTTGCCATTCATCAGCGGGGATCAAGTGCGGTAGAAGGTCCAACTCCCACGGCCGGTCCGCGCCTTTGGGGTCGGCATAGACGTTGTAGGTGACGCCGTTTTCCTGGATTTGCCGAGCCAACAGCGCCTGACGCTGGATCAGTTGCGCGGGGGTACTGCGTTGCAAATGCTCATATAAACGCTGCCAATGCGGGCGCACGGCTCCGTCGGGCTCAAGCATTTCATGATAAGTACCCGCAGAAAGCGGGTAGCGGTCAAGCAAGTCAGGCATGGAAGGCTCGGCAGAGACTAAAGAATTCAGATTAGCGCAGGCACGCAACATGCCGACGACTATAGTCATCGGCAGGTTACCGTGCGGGCATTAACACTTTTAGTGCAGACGCATATCCAGCGTCATGGGCAGTTCGTCATTGATGGTCAGCAGCGGCACTTCCAGTTTGCCGGGGGTGTGGCCGATCCTGAAGAATCGCGCCAGGCGCCGGCTTTCCGCTTCGTTGGCGTTGACCGGCAAGGTTTCGTAGTTGCGACCACCAGGATGCGCGACATGATACTCGCAGCCGCCCAGTGAGCGCTGCATCCATGTATCAACCAGGTCGAAAACCAGCGGCGCATGCACCGGAATCGTCGGTTGCAGGCAATTGGCCGGTTGCCAGGCGCGATAACGCACGCCTGCGACGAACTCACCAACGCGACCGGTTGGCTGCAAAGGCACCGGAATGCCATTACAGGTCAGCAGATAACGCTGCGGCGGCAGGCCGTTGATTTTCACCTGCAGGCGTTCAAGGGACGAATCCACATAACGCACCGCACCGCCCGCCGCGCCTTCTTCACCCAGCACATGCCAAGGCTCCAGCGCCTGACGCAGCTCCAGTTCGATACCGCTTACCGCGTAATCGCCGACTTTCGGGAAGCGGAACTCCAGATGCGCCGCGAACCATTCGGCCCGCAGCGGATAACCTGCACTGTTCAGCTCGACGATGACGTCGGCAAAGTCTTGCTCAATGAAGTGCGGCAGCATGAAGCGATCATGCAGCTGCGTGCCCCAGCGCGCCAGCTTGGCCGGCGCGTAAGGCTCGCGCCAGAAGCGCGCGACCAGGGCGCGCAACAGCAGTTGCTGAGCCAGGCTCATGCGTGCGTGGGGCGGCATTTCGAAGGCGCGCAGCTCCAGCAGTCCCAGTCGGCCGGTTGCGCCATCGGGGGAATACAGTTTATCGACGCAGAATTCGGCGCGGTGCGTGTTACCCGTGACATCGATCAGCAGGTTACGCAGCAGGCGATCCACCAGCCACGGCGCGACTTCCTCGCCCGGTTTCGGCATCTGCGCAAAGGCGATTTCCATCTCGTACAGCGAATCGTTGCGTGCTTCGTCGACCCGTGGCGCCTGGGACGTTGGGCCAATGAACAGCCCGGAAAACAGGTACGACAGCGATGGATGGTTGTGCCAGTAACTGAGCAGGCTGCGCAGCACATCCGGACGCCGCAGGAACGGCGAGTCGGCTGGCGTGGCGCCGCCCATGACAAAGTGGTTGCCGCCACCAGTGCCGGTGTGACGCCCGTCGATCATGAATTTCTCGGTGGTCAGGCGCGTCAGACGCGCTTGTTCGTAGAGAAACTCGGTGCGCTCGACCAGCTCGTCCCAGGTGGCGGACGGCTGCACGTTGACTTCGATGACGCCCGGATCCGGCGTGATGCGAAAGTTGGCCAGACGCGGATCGCTGGGCGGCTCATAGCCTTCCAGCAATATCGGGCAACGCAGCTCTTCGGCGCTGGCCTCGACTGCGGCGACCAGTTCCAGGTAATCTTCAAGCTTCTCCAAAGGTGGCATGAACACGTACAGTCGTCCGTCCCGCGCTTCGGCACACAGCGCGGTGCGCGTCAGCCAATCGGCGGACTCGTCGATCTTCGGTATGCGTTCGGCGTTGGCGTCCGGTTGCTCGCTCAGGCCGCTGAGTTGCGACTGCACCTGCGCGCTGTCCGGCAACTCAGGGAAATCCTGGTTGTGATCGGTGGGATGGATAAACGGATATTCCGCCGCCTTGACCCACGGCTGGGAAGCCAGCGGCAGACGATAACCCAGCGCCGAATCACCCGGCACCAAGCGGCAATGGTTGTCGCGCAGGTACCAGCGACCGCTCTGCCAGCGGTCCCCGGCGGCATTGCGCGCCAATGGCAGGACCTGACCGATGATCTTGTCCAGGCCTTGGGCGAAGACTTTGCGCAACCGCGCACGCTCCAGCTCGTCACCGAGCCGGGAATCCTCGGCGCTGACGTTGACCGGCAGCGCACCTTCGCGCCACAGGTAATAGAAATTGTCTTCGTAGGCCGGGAACACAAAGCGTTCCGGCAGCTTCAGGCGCTCGGCGACGCTGGCCAGGAAGCGGCCCGCCAGTTCACCGGTCGCGCCGTAATCCTGGCTTTCATCGGCGATCAAGGCGTTGTTGTGCCAGACCGGCTGACCGTCCTTGCGCCAGAAACAGTTCAGCGACCAGCGCGGCAGTTGCTCGCCCGGATACCATTTGCCCTGGCCAAAATGCACGATGCCCAGCGGCGCGTAATGTTTGCGCATGCGCTGGAACAGCTCGGCGGACAGCTCGCGTTTTTTCGGGCCCAGCGCAGCGGTGTTCCACTCATCGCCGTCGCGATCATCAATGGACACGAACGTCGGCTCGCCGCCCATGGTCAGGCGCACATCCTCGCGAACCAGATCGCTGTCGATCTGCCGCCCGAGGGCCTGAATCGCCAGCCATTGCTCTTCGCTGTAAGGCTTGGTGACGCGCGGCGCTTCCCAGATGCGCTCCACGGACATTTCGTGCATGAACTCGGTTTCGCACGGTTCGACCAGGCCGCTGATCGGCGCGGCGGAAGAAGGCTCCGGGCTGCACGCCAACGGAATATGGCCTTCACCGGCAAACAGCCCGGACGTGGCATCCAGCCCGACCCAACCGGCGCCGGGCAGATACACCTCGCACCAGGCGTGCAGGTCGGTGAAATCCACATCGGTGCCGGACGGCCCGTCGAGGGCTTCGACGTCGGCCTTGAGCTGGATCAGGTAACCCGAGACGAAACGCGCCGCCATACCCAGATGACGCAGCAGTTGCACCAGCAACCACGCCGAGTCGCGGCAGGAGCCGGAAGCGTTCTCAAGGGTGAACTCCGGGGTTTGCACGCCGGGTTCCATGCGAATCAGGTAATCGATGTCCTGGCTCAGGCGCTGGTTCAGGCCGACCAGAAAGTCGATCGCGGGCAATGGCGTGCGGTCGATGCTCGCCAGATACGCGGCGAATCTCGGCGTCAGCGGCAGCGTTTCCAGATAGGGCGCAAGTTCGCGCTGCTCGTCGCTGGCATAGAAGAACGGGATCTTCTCGGCGTAAGGCTCAAGAAAGAAGTCGAATGGGTTGAACACCGCCATTTCGGCGACCAGATCGACTTCAACCCGCAACTCGCTGGTTTTCTCCGGGAACACCAGACGCGCCAGATAGTTGCCTTGAGGGTCTTGCTGCCAATTGATGAAGTGGTTTTCAGGCAAGACTTTCAGGGAATAGGACAAAACCCGGGTGCGACTATGAGCTGCCGGACGCAGGCGAACAATCTGCGGCCCCAGTTCCACCGCTCGGTCGTAGCGGTAATGCGTGACGTGGTGCAAGGCAATATGAATCGACACGGCGTGCCTCCTGCGAGCCTGGACGGTAATGCAACCGCGCAAGACTTATGCCATCCGGGCAAATACGGCGGTTGCGCGAGACAACGGCAGACCAAAGCACCATTAAAGCGCTCACTCTGCCCTGCGGTGCAAGCGTTGCACAGAAAAAGAGCGGGCGGAGTGAATTTTTCAAGTGTGCCAGACCGGGAGCGACCCGTAGGAGCGAATTCATTCGCGAGAAATTTGCCAGGCGTAGCAGATCTGACGTCTGCCCAGGCGCACTCCCGGATAAATCCGGTCCTACGGATCCGGTAAGGAGCGAAAATCTAATACAGCTTACAGCGCCTATTAATAACTGTAGTGAACGACAATTGAGTCTTCACCTGCGGGGGCACCTTGGTTTTTCCCGCCTTTGACCATATGTCGAAAAGTGAATCTCGCATATTTATCAAAACTATACTTATTGAAATCGTCCGTATCACCGGAAGAATTCGGCGAAATTTCACGACAGTCATCATAACCAGACCCAGCAGGTTTGGTGTAGCAAATCTGAACCCTTTCATTCATGTTGTCAGGATAATAGGTCGTCCTCCAACTGACACTCTTGAGCTTCTTCGGAGCAAAACGATGTGAGCTTGGAAAGTCAAAACTCATCATTGAAAACTGCCCCAGACCCACACCTTCTTTAGCAACTACAATTCGAGTCGGCACTGCCGACTTACTAATGGTGTTATCTGCGGCAAAACTATTCGCGGATAAAAGGGCAACGGTGATCGCTAGTGTTTTTTTCATAGGTCATTCCTTATTTTTGTGGTTGATGACCCGCAGCTTAATCAACCGCTTGATCGGTACGACATACATATGTATGCCGGATAGAAACTCTTGAGCCCTTACCAGCAAAGAATGAATGCCCGGCCTACATTTTCCCAAGCCGCTCCCATAGACTGACAAGCCGGCCCGACACTCCGGGATGGCGCTCATTGCCGGACCATTGTCGTAGTATCTCCAGTCCGCTTTTGGCTCGTACCAGTTCAAGGTGCGGGCGAACCGCCTCTCCGGTAAATTCTTCCAGCGTATAACCAAGGGCTCGCCCCTTTTCAGTGAGGCGCGTCACTCCATTTTCAGTGATGAAATCCGGATCGGGTCGTTGGATTCTTACCGTACTTGACGTTGTCATCACGTAATTATTATTTTTCCATACATAAGTAGAGAACTGATTGTCCAGAGAAGTAGCCGTATGGGCCTCAGCAGAAAACCTAGTCACGACATGCTCCAGAAAATCGAAATCCACCCAATTACCCAATGCGTGCCCCGGATCCAAGGTATATCTCAAGAACCCTTGATCAAGTCGAGTACTGGCTATTGCCGAGCCTTGCAGCATTCGGGATGCGGTGGCAGAGTCTTTTTCAGTAAAATCGACGCTCAACTGCCAACCTTGACTGTTATATTGATGGCCACTATTGAAGGTCCCCACAATACGGCCATTATCACACTGCCTGTAGTCGCCAAGATCCCCAGCGAGGGTATCAACGTAAGTCATATCAACGTTTTTATCCTGAACATAGGCATAGATATCAGAGAGCAGTTGCCTATCCTGTTTCGTGAGGTACTCCAGGCTGCTACGACCGATGTTCTTGAACATCATACCTTCCGCACCGTCCATGAATGGAGGCTCACGCCCGCCGTACAAGCGATCCAGCATTATCTGGCGGCCACGGTCATTGGTGCTGCTGTTAACGATAGAAAAGTCAGCTTGGGAAGAACGCGCAACGGTCGTTGACTCATCCGACTTGGACACCCGGGCAAACGCCGCTTCAGGCAGCAGTCCTCGGACAATCTCCATTGGGCTCGCCGCCTGTGCATAGATGACCGGCGTATCGCTTGAATCGAGAGCGATTTTGCTCAAGAGATCATCCGCGTAACCGGTCGGATACTGAGCTTGCTCGATAACGGGAAGAGACTTGAAGTGAGCAAGCGCCTCGCCGAAGAATCCAGTCATTTTTCCCGTCGAGCCGTACTCGTCCAACGCCCGCGTAGCCGCACTCTGGCGCCAGAGCTGCTCCTGTCTGGCGGTTTCCTGCCAGGCTGACACACGCTCTTCAACAGTGAACTCGCCGTGCTCAGCATAGGTAATCAGCGCAAGCTGATCCCGAGGCATACCTTCAAACGAGCGACTGTCCACGCCGCCGACGCTACCCGATAGCTCGGTTAAAACCTGCGACGCTTTTTGGCCAAGGGATTGCGGGTCAAGCGCTGCATCCCTTGTCTGCGCGCGCGCCGCAGCTGCGCCGAGCTGGCGGGCCAACAATGAAACAGAGCTGTGGGAAGGAGTTTGGCCAGTAGGGGGTTTTTCAGCAGTCGCGGGTGCTGAAGCCTGCGGTTTACCGCCCGCACTGGTGGCAACCGGCTGAGTTATCACTGGATTGTTATGACTGTTAATGATGACCACGGCGACTCTCCCTGACTTAGGCTGCTGACAGCACTCGCGCTTTCAATGAAGAAAACGAGGATAGGGATTCATCGCCTTGGTGGATTTCGGAATGGAGCAGACGCGCGTGTGAAATGTCTTAGTTCTCTGTCAGCGTCTGCTGACCTGTCGCCGTCAGGACATAAAAATCAGAACGCTGAAATGCATAACGCCAACCCGGAGGTTGGCGTTATGCATTTCAGGCAAACACTATCAGCGCGGAACAGCCGGCTTGCGCTTCGGCGGTTTCGGGCCTTTGCCCTTGGCCGCGTCAACGCGATCCTTGGCCGCTTGTTTGTTGCGGACCATCGCGGCCGCCTTGGCTTCTTCGCGTTTGTCCCACGGCTTGCTGCCATCGCTGGCGCGCGGCGGCAGGCCGGTATGCTGCGTCTGGATCAGCGTGGTCTTGGCCGCTTTAGGGCTAGCGACCTTATGACTGCCGGCTGGCGTCGAGTTCTTGCGACGTGCGCTCTGATAACCCTCTGTGGCTGGCTGATGGGCCGGAATCAGCTGATCCTTGCCCGAACCGATCAGGTCGGCACGGCCCATGCGGATCAATGCTTCGCGCAGTGTCGGCCAGCCCTTCGGATCGTGATAACGCAGGAACGCCTTGTGCAACCGACGCTGATCCTCACTCTTGACGATGGTCACCGCATCGCTCTTGTAGGTCACTTTGCGCAGCGGGTTCTTGCCGGAGTGATACATGGCGGTCGCGGTCGCCATTGGCGACGGATAGAACGCCTGCACCTGATCGGCGCGGAAACCGTTGCCCTTGAGCCACAAGGCGAGGTTCATCATGTCTTCATCGGTGGTGCCCGGGTGGGCCGCGATGAAGTAAGGAATCAGGTACTGCTCCTTGCCCGCTTCCTTGGTGTACTTCTCGAACATGCGCTTGAACTTGTCATAGCTGCCAATGCCCGGCTTCATCATCTGGTTGAGCGGACCTTCCTCGGTGTGTTCCGGGGCGATCTTCAGGTAGCCACCCACGTGGTGGGTCACCAGTTCCTTGACGTATTCCGGCGACTCGACCGCGAGGTCATAGCGCAGGCCGGAAGCAATCAGGATTTTCTTCACACCCGGCAACGCACGGGCGCTGCGGTACAGCTGAATCAGCGCCGAGTGATCGGTGTTCAGGTTTGGGCAAATCCCTGGGAACACGCAGGACGGCTTGCGGCACGCGGATTCGATTTCCGGGCTCTTGCAGGCGATGCGATACATATTCGCGGTCGGGCCACCCAAGTCGGAAATGACGCCGGTAAAGCCTGGAACCTTGTCGCGAATTTCTTCGATTTCGCGAATGATCGACTCTTCGGAACGGTTCTGGATGATGCGGCCTTCGTGCTCGGTGATCGAGCAGAAGGTACAGCCACCGAAGCAGCCACGCATGATGTTCACCGAGAAGCGAATCATGTCGTAGGCCGGGATCTTTTCCTTGCCGTACACAGGATGCGGGACACGTGCGTAAGGCATGCCGAACACGTAATCCATTTCTTCAGTGGTCATCGGAATCGGTGGCGGGTTGAACCACACGTCAACTTCGCCATGTTTCTGAACCAGTGCGCGAGCGTTGCCCGGATTGGTTTCAAGGTGCAGCACGCGGTTCGCGTGAGCATAGAGCACCGAGTCGGCACGAACTTTTTCCATGGACGGCAAACGAATGACGGTCTTGTCGCGCGTCATGCGTGGGCTGGCCAGGATCTGCACGACCTTGGCTTCGTTCGGATCTTCCACCGGCCCCTTTTCCTGCTCGATGGCGCAGGCCTGGGTGTCTTGGGTATTGACGTACGGGTTGATGATCTTGTCGACCTTGCCCGGACGGTCGATACGCGTGGAATCGACTTCGTACCAGTCTTTCGGCGTGTCACGACGAATGAACGCAGTGCCGCGCACATCGGTGATGTCTTCGATCTTGTGCCCGTAGGACAGACGCTGGGCGACTTCGACAATGGCCCGCTCGGCGTTGCCGTAGAGCAGGATATCGGCGCAGGCGTCGATCAGGATCGAGTTGCGAACCTTGTCCTGCCAGTAATCGTAATGCGCGATGCGGCGCAGCGAAGCCTCGATGCCGCCGAGCACGATCGGCACATGCTTGTAGGCTTCCTTGCAGCGCTGGCTGTAAACCAGGCTCGCGCGGTCCGGACGTTTGCCGGCCATGCCGCCCGGCGTGTAAGCGTCGTCGGAGCGGATTTTCTTGTCCGCGGTGTAGCGGTTGATCATCGAGTCCATGTTGCCCGCAGCAACGCCGAAGAACAGATTCGGCTCGCCGAGCTTCATGAAGTCGTCTTTGGACTGCCAGTTCGGCTGGGCGATGATCCCGACGCGGAAGCCTTGCGACTCCAGCAGCCGGCCAATGATCGCCATGCCAAAAGACGGGTGATCCACGTACGCATCACCGGTGACGATGATGATGTCGCAGGAATCCCAGCCAAGTTGATCCATTTCTTCCCGGCTCATCGGCAGGAAAGGCGCTGGCCCGAAACATTCGGCCCAGTACTTGGGATAGTCAAATAACGGCTTGGCTGCTTGCATGTCGATGACCGGTGTTGGTGTGCAGGAAGGCGATTCGCGTTGATAAAAATCGCGGTCGCGGAATATAGCACAAAATTTGATCAAGTCCGACGGTGGTGGTCGGAAATTGAAGACAGGGAACAGCTTGCCTGTGGGACCGGCTTTAGCCGGAAATACGTCTTCCCGGCTAAAGCCGGTCCCACATTAGTCCACAGAGAATGGTCATCTCTGTCAGACAACGAACATTACTCGTCGTCGAAGTTATAGCTGCCCGGCGCGAGGTTTTCGAAACGCGTGTACTTGCCGATGAACGCCAGGCGCGTTGTGCCGATCGGGCCGTTACGCTGCTTGCCGATGATGATTTCGGCGATGCCCTTGTGCTCGGTTTCCGGGTGGTACACCTCGTCCCGGTACACGAACATGATGACGTCGGCATCCTGCTCGATCGCTCCGGACTCCCGCAAGTCGGAGTTGATCGGGCGCTTGTTCGGGCGCTGCTCCAGGGAACGGTTGAGCTGCGAGAGCGCAACCACCGGGCAGTTGAATTCCTTGGCCAGGGCTTTCAACGAGCGGGAAATCTCGGAAATCTCGTTGGTGCGGTTATCGCCACCGGAACCTGGAATCTGCATCAATTGCAGGTAGTCGATCATGATCAGCGCGATGTCGCCGTGCTCACGCACCAATCGGCGGGTACGCGCGCGCATTTCCGAAGGGCTGATGCCCGCCGTATCGTCGATGAACAACTTGCGATCATTGAGCAGATTGACCGCCGAAGTCAGGCGCGGCCAATCGTCGTCTTCCAGGCGACCGGCGCGGACCTTGGTCTGGTCGATGCGGCCCAGCGACGAAAGCATACGCATGATCAGCGATTCGCCTGGCATCTCCAGCGAGTAGACCAGAACCGCCTTGTCGCTGCGCAGCACCGCGTTTTCCACGAGGTTCATGGCGAAGGTGGTTTTACCCATCGACGGACGACCGGCGACGATCACCAGGTCGGACGGCTGCAGGCCGCTGGTCATGCCGTCCAGATCGGTGTAACCGGTGGACAGGCCAGTAATGGCGTTATCGGTATTGAACAGGGTATCGATGCGGTCGATGGCCTTGGTCAACAGGTCGGTAACGCTGACCGGGCCGCCCGTCTTCGGCCGCGCTTCGGCGATCTGGAAGATCTGCCGCTCGGCCTCATCAAGAATCTCGGCGGCGTTGCGGCCTTCCGGGTTGAAGGCGCTGTCGGCGATTTCCGTGCTGATGCTGATCAGCTGACGCAAGGTCGCCCGCTCGCGAACGATCTGGGCATATGCCTTGATGTTGGCGACCGACGGAATGTTTTTCGCCAGTTCACTGAGGTAACCCAGACCGCCGACCTGGGAAGTCTGACCTTCCTTGTCCAGCTGTTCGGCCAAGGTGACCACGTCGATGGGCATGTTCTGATCGGCCAGACGCGCAATGGCCCGGAAGATCAAACGGTGGTCATGTCGGTAGAAATCGCCATCCGATACTTGATCGAGCACGCGTTCCCAGGCGTTGTTGTCCAGCATCAAGCCACCGAGTACTGCCTGTTCGGCCTCGATGGAATGCGGCGGCACCTTCAGGGCGGCGGTTTGCAGATCGTATTGCTCAGGTGCGGAGATATCGTTCATGACCACTCAGAATCAGGGGTTGTGAAACAACCAGGGTACAGAAAGACAAAGGGCACGACCTGAAAACAGGTCGTGCCCGATGTTAATCCTCTAGCGAGCAAGTCGCCAGATGATCACGTACTGCTTAAGCAGCTACCACAACAACGCGTACGGTTGCTTCTACGTCGCTGTGCAGGTGCACGGCTACGTCGAATTCGCCAACGTTGCGGATAGTGCCGTTCGGCAGACGAACTTCGCTTTTTGCAACTTCAACGCCAGAGGCGGTCAGTGCATCAGCGATGTCGTGGGTGCCGATCGAACCGAACAGCTTGCCTTCGTCACCGGCGGTGGCAGTGATAGTCACTTCCAGCTCAGCCAGTTGGGCAGCGCGAGTTTCGGCAGAAGCTTTTTTGTCTGCAGCCAGTTTTTCCAGCTCGGCACGACGCTCTTCGAACGCTGCAATGTTGGCAGCGGTCGCGGCGGTAGCTTTACCGTATGGCAGCAGATAGTTACGACCGTAACCGGCCTTAACATTCACTTTGTCGCCCAGGTTGCCCAGGTTGGCGACTTTTTCCAGAAGGATCAGTTGCATGTGAAAATCCTCTTAACTTTTAACCTTCACCGTTCGCAGGGCCATTACCGGCGTCTTTCGACGCCAGGCGTCCGCGAAAATCAATCAGGCTGTCGACAATGGCTAACACCACGAGCAACGGATAGATCAGCTGCATGAACACCAGCAGCGTTATGTACATCCCCACCAGCCAGAATTTGGCCAGTCGCTTTTCAGCCACCAACCCGTGCATCAGGGCCAGCCCGGCGAATACCAGCGGTACGCTGCACAACGGTGTCAACATCGCCGCCTGCGAACCGAAATTCGGTCCTACAAGCATGCACACCAGCAGCATCAACGCTGATACCAGCGGGAGTCTCACCGCGCGAAACTCGCGCCCGAAACCTCCAGGGTTGTACAACAACGCTTGCCAGTAGCGCCCGATAATCAGGCTCAGCACACTGACGATTTGCAACAAGGCCGCTATCAGGCCATTCAGGACTGGTGCAATCAATGATCCCAGGCGCGCTCGCTCCTCTACGGACATCTGATCGTAGAGACCCGAGAGCATCGCCGGCAGGTGTTTCTGCAACTCCTGCGACATCGCCTCGATGGGTTCGCGGAAAACCGCGCCCAGAATCACTGCATACAACAGACCCAGTGCCACGCTGGCCAGCAGCGTGCGGACCCATGACTCGCTGGCGCGAAGAACCATCGCCAACCCCAGCGAACCTGCCAACACCATAAAGGTGCGAGGTTCACCGAGATACCACCAGACCAAGGCCGGCAGCAGAGCCCAGGCCAGGACGCCAAAAGCGTCTCTGAACCCGCGCCGCAGAAGCACAAGGCAACCTGCAGCAGCACTCAACCAGAACAACAACGGCAATGCCGCACAACCAACCACTACGAGAGTGGCCTGCACGCGGCCGCGCATGATGAATTCAGCCATGGCGCGCATGCGTCTATCCCTTACTACTTATGTCGACTGCCCGGTCTCAGCGGCCGTGGCTGTCGGTGTAGGCCAGCAGGGCCAGGAAGCGGGCACGCTTGATAGCGGTGGCCAGCTGACGCTGATAACGTGCTTTTGTACCAGTGATACGGCTTGGAACGATTTTGCCGGTCTCGGATACGTATGCTTTCAGCGTGTTGAGATCTTTGTAATCGATCTCCTTCACGTCTTCAGCGGTGAAGCGGCAGAATTTACGACGACGGAAGAAACGTGCCATGTAATTGGCTCCTCAAAAGGTCCGTGGATTACTCGTCAGCGTTATCGCTGGCGTCGCTGTTGTCACCATCATCGCCATCGGCGCTGTCGGAGTGCTCAGGACGGTCACGACGCTCACGGCGCTCGCTGCGGTTTTCTTCGGCCTTGAGCATCTCGGACTGACCAGTTACGGCTTCGTCGCGACGGATGACCAGGTTACGGATCACGGCATCGTTGTAACGGAAGTTGTCTTCCAGTTCAGCCAAGGCCTTACCGGTGCATTCAACGTTCAGCATCACGTAGTGAGCCTTGTGAACATTGTTGATTGCATAGGCCAGTTGACGACGGCCCCAATCTTCCAGACGGTGGATTTTGCCGCCGTCTTCTTCGATCAGCTTGGTATAACGCTCAACCATGCCGCCGACTTGCTCGCTTTGATCCGGGTGGACCAAAAAGATGATTTCGTAATGACGCATGAATGCTCCTTACGGGTTGTAGCCTGCCGCCTCAAAAGCGGTCAGACAAGGAGTGAATGACACTGTTAGTCTTGCTCAGGGTCAGGCACATGAGCGCCTGCCGTGACAGCAAGGGGCGCAATTGTAGAGAAGGGGATGCGGGGGCGCAAGGCAATTGGTGAATATTTGAACAGATGCCATCCACCCCCAGAACCGACTGTGGGAGCGAGCTTGCTCGCGAAGAGGCCAGCACCTCCAAAAATATCCGGAAGCTGAACCAGGGTCTTCGCGAGCAAGCTCGCTCCCACAAGGCGTATCGGTGAATCAGGCTTTTTTGCTGGCCGCTTTCACGCTGCGCTGACGCATCGCTTCAAACAGGCAAACGCCGGTCGCCACCGAAACGTTCAGGCTGCTGACGCTGCCCGCCATCGGCAGGCGCACCAGGTAATCGCAGTGCTCGCGTGTCAGGCGGCGCATGCCTTTACCTTCGGCACCCATGATCAGGATGGTCGGACCGGTGAGATCCTGCTGATACAACTCTTGCTCAGCCTCCCCCGCCGTACCGACAACCCAGAGCCCACGCTGCTGGAGTTTTTCCAGGGTGCGCGCCAGGTTGGTGACGGCGACCAGGGGAATCACTTCCGCAGCGCCGCAAGCGACTTTTCGCACGACCGGCGTCAAGGTTGCCGACTTGTCCTTTGGCACCAGCACCGCCAGTGCACCGGCCGCATCGGCAGTACGCAGGCAAGCGCCAAGGTTGTGTGGATCGGTCACGCCGTCGAGTACCAGAATCAGCGGTGCGCCTTCGGTGCGATCCAGCAGCTCGTCGAGCATCGCTTCACCCCAGACCTGGCTCGGACTGACTTCAGCGACAACGCCCTGGTGCACGCCTTCGACCCAGACGTCCATTTCGCGACGTTCTGCCTGACCGACAGATACCCGATTCTGATTCGCCAGCTCCAGCAAAACCTGAACACGAGGATCGTTGCGACCTTCAGCCAGCCAGACTTGCTTAACCCGCTTCGGGTGATGACGCAACAACGCTTCTACGGCATGTACGCCGTAGATTTTTTCCAGCTGACTCATGACTTGGCCTTAGGTTTACGCACTCCGCCGCTTTTCGCAGCCGGAGCAGAACCCGCTTTTGGCGGGCCTTTACGGTGTTTGCCGGATTTCGCCGGCTTGCCGGAACCACCCGGGGCAGAATGACTCGGAGCAGAGCCCGAGTTACTCGACTTTCCCGACGATGCCTTGCTACCGCCTTTCGCTTCTGCCAACAAGGCCTGCTTCAATTCACGACTTTTGCGCACTTCGGCGTTTTTCGCGGCGGCATCGCTTGGGCGATAAGCTTCGGACTCAGCCTTGGCTTTAGCCTTGACCGGACGTTTGCTCGCGGCCTTGGACGGAGCGGCGGACTGCTTTTCAGCAGGCGCTGGCGTGGTTTCGGTACTGCCGCGACGTTTGCGACCAATCGGTGCGGTAATCGTCTTCTCGGCCATTTCGAAGTCGATCTTGCGTTCGTCAAGATCGACGCGCATGACCCGCACTTCGACGGTATCGCCAAGACGGAAGCTGCGGCCGGTGCGCTCGCCCGCCAGGCGGTGATGCACAGGGTCGAAGTGGTAGTAATCGCCCGGCAGCGCCGTGACGTGCACCAGACCTTCAACGTAGATATCCGTCAGTTCGACGAACAGGCCGAAGCCTGTCACCGCAGTGATCACGCCAGGGAACGACTCACCCACGCGATCCTTCATGAACTCGCATTTGAGCCAGTTTACGACGTCACGAGTGGCTTCATCGGCACGACGCTCGCTCATTGAGCATTGTTCGCCCAACTGCTCCAGCGCAGCTTCGTCGTACGGATAGATGCGCGCCTTCGGAATAGTCATCGCACCGGCGCGACGCACGTGTGGCGTATCTTGCTTGGAGCGAATCACGCTGCGGATTGCGCGGTGCGTGAGCAAGTCAGGGTAACGACGGATCGGCGAGGTGAAGTGCGTGTACGCCTCGTAATTCAGACCGAAGTGACCGTGGTTGTCCGAGCTGTAAACCGCCTGACTCAGGGAACGCAGCATGACGGTCTGGATCAGGTGATAGTCCGGACGACCGCGAACGGTTTCCAGCAACGCCTGATAATCCTTCGGTGAAGGACCATCCTTGCCCTTGTGCAGCGACAGGCCCAGCTCGCCGAGGAAGGCACGAAGTTTTTCCAGACGCTCCGGCGGCGGACCATCGTGGACGCGATACAGCGCAGGAATCTCATGCTTCTTGAGGAATTCGGCGGTGGCCACGTTGGCGGCCAGCATGCATTCCTCGATCAGCTTGTGCGCATCGTTGCGGGTCGTCGGACGAATCTCGGCGATCTTGCGTTCGGTGCCGAAGATGATCCGGGTTTCCTGGGTTTCGAAGTCAATCGCACCCCGGACATGACGCGCCGCCAGCAATACCTTGTACAGCGCATACAGCTGCTTGAGGTGTGGCAACACGTCAGGGTATTCGCCACGAAGCTGACGCGCTTCCGTGGTTTTCGGCTGTTCCAGCATCGAGCTGACCTTGTTGTAGGTCAGGCGCGCATGGGAGTGAATGACCGCTTCGTAGAACACGTAGTCGGTCATTTCGCCAGTCTTGGAGATGGTCATTTCGCAGACCATGGCCAGACGATCAACATGCGGATTCAGCGAGCACAAGCCGTTGGACAGCTGCTCAGGCAGCATCGGTACAACGCGCTCAGGGAAGTACACCGAGTTGCCGCGCACTTGCGATTCTGCATCCAGCGCCGAACCGATCTTCACGTAGCTCGACACATCGGCGATGGCCACGTAGAGCTTCCAGCCACCGGAGAACAAGCGCAGCTTGCCCGGTTTGGCTTCGCAGAAGACCGCATCGTCGAAGTCGCGCGCATCTTCGCCGTCAATGGTGACGAACGGCAGATGGCGCAGGTCGACGCGGTTCTCTTTGTCCTTGTCTTCGACTTCAGGCTTGAGCTTGGCCGCTTCCTTGAGGACAGCTTCCGGCCAGACGTGGGGAATGTCGTAAGTACGCAGCGCGACATCAATTTCCATGCCGGGCGCCATGTAATTGCCCACCACTTCAACGATGTCACCTTGCGGCTGGAAGCGCGGCGTCGGCCAGTGAGTGATCTTCACTTCGACGAACTGACCGATCTGGGCATTGTTGTTGCGGCCCGGCGTCACCAGCACTTCCTGCTGGATCTTCGGGTTGTCCGGAATCACGAAGCCGATGCCGCTCTCTTCGAAATAGCGACCCACCACGGTTTCGTGAGCACGGGAGATCACTTCGACGATCACACCTTCGCGGCGGCCGCGACGATCCAGACCCGATACCCGCGCCAATGCGCGGTCACCGTCAAACACCAGACGCATCTGCGCCGGGCTCATGAACAGGTCGTCGGTGCCATCATCAGGGATCAGGAAGCCGAAGCCATCACGGTGGCCGCTGATGCGACCCAGGATCAGATCCAGCTTGTCCACTGGCGCATACGTGCCACGGCGGGTGTAGATCAGTTGCGCATCGCGCTCCATGGCGCGCAAGCGGCGGCGCAGGGCTTCGAACTGATCTTCAGTAGTGAGACCGAATTCTTCAACCAGCTGCTCGCGACTCGCTGGCGAACCACGGTCAGCCAGATGTTTGAGAATCAGCTCACGGCTGGGAATAGGGTTTTCATATTTTTCCGCTTCACGAGCGGCCTCGGGATCGAGGGACTGCCAATCGGCCATTAGAGAGTTTTCACCTTGTCTATATGCGGTTAGTTTGGCATACGCGTATTGAAACGGGAAATTTCAGACTCAGACAGCGCTAGAAAGCCACTGACAGAGGGTAAAAAGCGCCACCTGCAGATTTTTTACGATTTTTCGACAACAGGGGCTTTACAGTTAAAAACCCGCTCCGTATAGTGCGCGCCATCGATACGGTGACGTATTCGGTACTGCCCAGATGGTGAAATTGGTAGACACGCCAGCTTCAGGTGCTGGTGACCGCAAGGTCGTGGAAGTTCGAGTCTTCTTCTGGGCACCAATTCAGAGTCAGAGATTACAGCAATCTTCTGAGCCTCACAAAAACCCGCGAAAGCGGGTTTTTGCATTTCAGGGTTTTGGTTTACTGCTTTTTATTTCCAGAAGCGGGAAAAGCATTTATTAAAACCAAAACAGGGGTTTACAGATTAAAACACCCTCCGTATAGTGCGCCCCATCAACGGCGAACATTGCTGCTGATACTGCCCAGATGGTGAAATTGGTAGACACGCCAGCTTCAGGTGCTGGTGACCGCAAGGTCGTGGAAGTTCGAGTCTTCTTCTGGGCACCAATTCAAACAAAACCGAGCCTTGTGCTCGGTTTTGTGCTTTCTGGCTGTTGGAGCGAGCGCGCGGAGATCCGACTTGCCCGCGAAGGACGACAACACAATCCATCAGTTACACCGCGGCAACCGGTTCGCGGGCAAGCCTCGCTCCAACGAGGCCGACCCACCTCCCCTACGCCCTGAACTGCCCCAGACTCGCCTTCAACTGCGCCGCCAGTTTGTCGAGCACCTTGCCGCTCGCCGTGGTTTCCACCACGACCTGAGCCGCCCGCTGGGCCTGGGCATGAATCACCTCCACACGCCCACGTACGGCTTGCGCGCCCTCAGCCTGATGCGCCGCTGCCTGAGTGGCCAGACCAATCGCCGCATGCACCTGCTCGACCGACTCCTGCACGATCTGCTGCGACTTCGCGCTGTCACGCAGCACAGCGAGCCCCTCCTTGGCCTGACGCCCCGCCACACCAATCGCGGCTACCGCTTCCTTGGCACCACGCTGCAAGGCGACGATGTGCTCCTGAATGTCACCGGTCGAGCTTTGCGTCTTGCTGGCCAATGCCCGCACTTCGTCGGCCACCACCGCAAAGCCGCGTCCGGTCTCACCAGCGCGGGCCGCTTCGATGGCCGCGTTCAAGGCCAATAGATTGGTTTGCTCGGCAATCCCGTGGATCACCGTCAGCACCACTTCGATCTGCTGGCTTTGCTGCGCCAGACGCTCGATGACTTTCGCACCGGTGTCCACCTGCCCCGCCAACGCCTCAATCAAACCGCCAACCTGATTGGAGGTGCGGGTGTTTTCGTCGGTGGCCTGGCGAATATCCACCACTTGCTTCAACGCCGCCTGCATCGCATGACTTTCCGATTGCGCCTCGTCAGCCATTTGCGCCAATGCCTTCAGACTTGCCGCCACTTCGTCGCGCTGCAGCTCCGCCGCTGCATCTGCGCCGGCATTGCGCAGGCTCATGGCGTTGATTTCCACCCCCGTGCGCTGTGCCACATCGCCCGCCTCACGAACGATCGGCTGCAACTTGGCGACGAAGCGATTGACCGCCGCCGCCATGTCGCCGATTTCATCGTTGCTGTCGAGTTTGACGCGCTTGGTCAGATCACCCTCGCCCGCCGCCAGATCATCCAGCGCAGCGATCAACAGCAGCAGTTTGCTGACGACCCGACGACCCAGCACCACAGCCAACAGAAGCAACACACCAAGGCCGACCAACGCCAGGCCCATGCCGATCCGCCAGCGCAGGGTTTCTGCCGCCTCCTGGACTGCCGAAGTGGTATTGGCGCTCATGGCCGAGGCCGCGGCCTGCGCCGAACCCAGACGACTGCGCAACGCCGCCGAGCTTTCCTTGGCTGCGCCACCCAGACTGTCGGACACCAATTGCTCGCCACTGGTAATCAAGGTTGCGAAGCGCTTGTCCAGCGCAACGAGATTCTCTTCGACAGTGGCAGTGGACACGCCCATGCGCACCTTGCCGATTTCCACGCCGTTAGGGCTGATGGAGGCTTCGACGTAGTACACCGACGCATCGTTCTTCGCTGCGTTCAGCACTTTATCCATGGCCCGCTCGCCTTCGCCCTTGTCCAGCAAGGCCTTGATCAGCGGGTTTTCGCGATTCAGATAGCGCGTGAGGTGCTCGCCCGCTGCATCGTCATACACGACGAACAGGACATTGGGATTGCGCTGGGCACGACGAGCAAATTCCGACAGTGTGGGCGTATCGCCATCCCACATTGCACGGGGAGCAACCGCCGCCAACAGCTCAGCCATATCAGTTGCGGAATCCTGAAGATCCTTTTCCAGCGTGCGGCGCAATTGCGCCTGCTCATCTTTCAGACGTGCAGCGAGGCCGACGCTCAGGCGTTGACGGGTACTGGAGGCCAATGCATCCAGGCTTGAGGTTACTTCGCGACTTGCCTGCTCCAGTTCGGAGGACAAGTGTTGCGAATCTACACCCAGGCGTTTATCCAGATCAGCCTCAAGCGCGGTGACAGTGCTCCGGGTAAGAGCAACGGCAACCAGCACCTGCACCAAAAGTGCGATACCAAGGGCAATGAATACAGGCCGAAGCAAGCGACTGCGCAATAACGAGAGGACAGCTGACACGGGGGAATCCCTCCACCACCGGCGCCATTGAAATGATGGCACCGCTTCTGAGGTTTTCTACAGCAATCACCGTGCCGTGTTTGTGACTTGGGTCACAGCCAAAATAACAAAGGGCCGCATAAGCGGCCCTTTGTTATGTTTCAACGACTTATCAGTCGAACGGGTGACGCAGAACGATGGTTTCGTTGCGATCAGGGCCCGTCGAAATAATGTCGATTGGCGCGCCAACCAGCTCTTCCAGACGCTTGATGTAAGCGCGTGCGTTGGCAGGCAGCTCTTCCAGGGTCTTGGCACCCAGAGTCGATTCCGACCAGCCCGGCACTTGCTCGTATACTGGCTTGAGGCCGATGTAGCTGTCGGAGTCGGTTGGAGCGTCGATTACCGCACCGTTTTCGTTCTCGTAACCAATGCAGATATTGATGGTTTCGAGACCGTCGAGCACGTCGAGCTTGGTCAGGCAGATGCCGGAGATGCTGTTGATTTCGATAGCGCGACGCAGGATGACCGCATCGAACCAGCCACAACGGCGAGCACGGCCGGTGGTCGCGCCAAATTCATGGCCACGCTTGGCCAGGAACGCGCCGATGTCGTCGAACAGCTCAGTCGGGAAAGGACCCGAACCGACGCGCGTGGTGTAGGCCTTGGTGATACCGAGGATGTAATCCAGGTACATCGGGCCAAAACCAGAACCGGTGGCGATGCCGCCAGCCGTGGTGTTGGAGCTGGTGACGTACGGATAAGTACCGTGGTCGATATCCAGCAACGAGCCTTGGGCGCCTTCGAACATGATGTCTTTGCCAGCGCGACGCATGTCGTGCAGCGCAGCAGTCACGTCCAGCATCAATGGCTTGAGCAGCTCGGCGTATTCCATGCACTCGTCGAGAGTCTTCTGGAAGTCGATTGCCGGTTCTTTGTAGTAATTGACCAGCACGAAGTTGTGATAGTCGAGCAGCTCGCCGAGCTTGGCCGCGAAGCGCTCACGATGGAACAGATCACCGATGCGCAGACCGCGACGTGCAACCTTATCTTCGTAAGCCGGGCCGATACCGCGACCGGTGGTACCGATCTTCAGTTCGCCACGGGCTTTTTCACGGGCCTGATCCAGCGCCACGTGATACGACAGAATCAGCGGGCAGGACGGGCTGATGCGCAGGCGCTCACGCACCGGAATGCCTTTCTCTTCCAGCTTGATGATTTCACGCATGAGCGCATCAGGCGCAACCACCACACCGTTACCGATCAGGCACTGCACGCCTTCGCGCAAGACACCGGACGGAATCAGGTGCAATACGGTTTTTTCGCCATCGATCACAAGGGTGTGACCGGCGTTGTGGCCACCCTGGTAACGCACCACGGCGGTAGCATGTTCGGTCAGCAGATCAACGATCTTGCCTTTGCCCTCATCACCCCATTGGGTGCCCAGGACTACGACATTCTTACCCATAACACTTGTCCTCATTCACGCAAACTTGGTGCCGGCGGCGGCCGGCAGGGAAACTCAAGAGGCCAGCGGCACTACCTGCCAATGCTCGCCATGCTGAATCAATTGCCGATCACAATCGGCCTCACGCGCTGCACTGGCCTGCTGTCCAGGCAAACCCTGAACCACACGCTGACCTTCGCTGCGCAGCTGACAGACTTGCTGCCAGAGCGCTGCATCGGTGCTGTCCGGCATCCAGATGCCGCCGGTCGGCAACTGGATTTCTGCGCGACCCAGTGTCACCAGGGTTTTCAGATCCGTGGAGAAGCCGGTCGCGGGACGAGCCCGGCCGAAATCCGCACCGATATCATCGTAGCGACCGCCTTGGGCGATCGATTGACCGACACCCGGAACGAACACCGCGAACACCACACCGGTGTGGTAGTGATAGCCACGCAATTCGCCCAGATCGAAATACAACGGTAGCTCAGGGAAGCGGGCAGCGAGGCGCTCGGCAATCGTCAACAGATCATCGAGGGCGGCGAGCACCGGCGCAGGCGCGTTGGCCAGCCGATCACGCGCCGCTGCCAACACTTCACGACCGCCGCACAAGTCGACCAGCGCACGCAGCATGGTCGCCAGATCGCTCGGCAGGTTTTCAGTCAGGACAATCACTTCGTCGATGGCCTTGCGCTGCAGCGCGTCGAACAGCTGCTGCTCGACTTCGCCGGACAAACCAGCGGCACGCGCCAGACCACGATAGATACCGACATGGCCCAGGTCCATATGCACATCCGGCACATCGGCCAGCTGCAACATGGCCAGCATCAGGCTGATCACTTCGACGTCGCTGCTCGGGCTCGCATCGCCATACAGCTCCGCACCCAACTGGATCGGGCTGCGCGAAGATGACAGGGCACGCGGTTGCGCATGCAGCACGCTGCCGGCGTAGCACAGACGGCTTGGACCTTCGCGACGCAGTGTGTGCGCATCGATGCGCGCCACTTGCGGCGTGATGTCGGCACGAAAACCCATCTGCCGACCCGACTGCGGATCGATCACCTTGAAGGTGCGCAGATCCAGGTCCGAGCCTGCACCAGTGAGCAGGGATTCGAGGTATTCGATATGAGGGGTGACTACGAATTCATAGCCCCAGCTCTGGAACAGATCCAACACCTGACGGCGCGCTACTTCTATACGCGCCGCTTCCGGTGGCAGTACTTCTTCGATGCCATCTGGTAGCAGCCAGCGGTCAACCGTTGCCATTACGCCATTCCCCTATGATCCGGGCGGCAAGCCATGGGGCGAGCCTTGAGTAAAGCAGACAGTGGTCAAGTCCTGCAGTCATTCTTGCGGGCACGACGAGCGCCCGAGAATGGCCTTGCGGACCACTGTCCTCGAAAAATCTTGCCGCAAGCAGTCCTCGCGGATCTGCGGGCTGCGACCAATCAATCGTGCAGACGCAAAAAAGCCGGGAATTTCCCGGCTGCCGCATCATACACACGTTTTACCGAGTGATCACCCCGCCAGACGGTTTTGCCGCCCGGCGGAGCTTTCGAGTCACGCGTGAATCACGGCTTGGATTTTTGCAGATAGCGGAAGAAATCGCTATTTGGATCCAGAACCATCACGTCGCTTTTGCTCGCGAAGCTTTCACGGTAGGCACGCAGGCTACGGTAGAACGCGTAGAACTCCTGATCCTGGCCGTAAGCCTTGGAGTAGATCGAGGAGGCCTGGGCATCACCATCACCACGAGCCTCTTCAGACTCACGATAGGCTTCTGCCAGCAACACGCGACGTTGACGATCAGCGTCGGCACGAATGCCTTCAGCCAGCTCGTTACCCTTGGCGCGATGTTCGCGGGCTTCACGTTCACGCTCGGTGCTCATACGCTCGAACACGCTGCGGTTCACTTCCTTCGGCAGGTCGATGGCCTTGACCCGGACGTCGATGACTTCGATGCCCAGCTCCTTGGTTGCCATCGCATTGAGCGATGCAGTGATGTCAGCCATCAGCGCATCACGTTCACCCGACACAGCTTCGTGCAGGGTGCGCTTGCCGAACTGGTCGCGCAGACCGGATTCCAGACGACGGGACAGACGCTCATCAGCGATCTGCTTCAAGCCGGAAGTCGCCGTGTAGAAGCGCTCCGCGTCCTTGACCCGCCATTTGGCGTAGGCATCAACCATGACCGCTTTCTTTTCCAGGGTCAGGAAGCGTTGCGTTGGAGCATCCAGCGTCAGCAGGCGACCGTCGAACTTGCGCACCTGGTTAACGTAAGGAATCTTCACGTGCAGGCCCGGCTGTACATCAGCCTGAACCACCCGCCCGAATTGGAGCATGACTGCCCGTTCGGTCTGGGACACGATGTAGAGACTGTTCCAGGCAACCACCGCCAGCACTACACAAACAATCAGGGCGATCAGCGATTTATTGCTCATCAGCGACTCTCCCTTGTACGCACATCGCGCTGCTGCAACTCGGTGGCACGGGTGCCAACGTCAGTTGCTGCTGCGGCTGCACCGGTAGTCGGGGCAGTGCCGTTACGACCACTCTCGATCATCTTGTCCAGCGGCAGGTAAAGCAGATTGTTCTGCCCCTTGTCGCCGGTTACGAGAACCTTGCTGGTGTTGGTGAACAGTTCCTGCATGGTGTCCAGATACAGACGCTCGCGGGTAACTTCCGGTGCCTTGCGGTACTCGGCGACCAGCTTGGTAAAGCGGTCTGCTTCACCCTTGGCGCGCGAAACCACTTCATCACGGTAACCGTTGGCGTCTTCAAGAATACGCTGGGCCTGACCACGGGCTTCCGGGATTACACCGTTGGCGTAGGTTTCAGCCTGGTTACGTGCACGTTGCTCGTCTTCACGGGCGCGGATCACGTCATCAAAGGCTTCCTGAACTTCACGCGGCGCAGCAGCACTTTGCACGTTCACCTGAGTGACCGTGATACCGGTGCGATACGTGTCGAGGAAGCGTTGCAGGCGTTCCTTGATTTCACTGGCCATCAGCTCACGACCTTCAGTGAGCACCTGATCCATCGCCGTGGAACCCACGACATGGCGCAAGGCGCTTTCTGTAGCGTGTTGCAGGCTGACTTCAGGCTGGTCGACGTTCAATACGAAATCACGCAGATTGGAGATCTTGTACTGCACCGTCAGCGGCACTTCGACGATGTTCTCGTCTTCGGTCAGCATCTGGCCTTGCTTGCTGTAGGCACGTTCGCGAGTCACGTTTTCCATGTACTTGCGATCGAACGGCGGGAAGTAGATGTTCAGGCCCGACCCTACGGTTTCGTAGTATTGGCCGAAACGCAGCACGACAGCCTGCTCCTGCTCATCCACGACGTAGATAGCGCTGTAGAGCCAGATCGCGACAAGCACGACCAGGCCGATGCCGAGCAGGCCTAAGCCACCACCCTTGCGTGAACTACCGCCACCGCCGTCACCACCAGTACGTTTCTTACCACCGAACAACCCATTCAGGCTTTCCTGCAGCTTACGGAAGGCCTCGTCGAGATCCGGTGGCCCCTTGCGGTCGCCATTCTTGCGCTTACCACCCCAAGGATCCTGATTATTCGAGTTGCCACCCGGCTCATTCCAAGCCATAGCGCTCTCCATCTGATAAAGCAAAGACGCGCCCACGGCGCGCCGACCAATGCTACAGAATGCCCGGGAAACCCGTACAACGGCTTTCCCACGCTTTTATTGCAAAGTGTGTTGCTCGATGAATTCCAGCGGCTGCAGTCCTTCGCGACTCACCAGGCGATTGAATTCAACTCGCGGCAAACGTACGGCTAACAAGCTGCCGCCTTCATCGTCATGCTCTTCGCTTTGTACTGCACCCAATTCGAAGAATTGAGCGCGCAGTCGAGCAAAACGCTGAGGCAAGCGCAAGGTGCCGACAAACAAATCGTCACCCAGCAGTTCGGCTACGGCCTGTTTGAGCAGGTCCAGCCCACGACCGTCACGGGCAGACAACCAGACACGTTGCGGTTTGCCATCGGCATCGCGCTGTATCTGGGGTTCAACCCCTTCGAGCAGATCGAGTTTGTTATACACCTCAAGTATCGGCAAGCCCTCGGCCCCGATCTCTCCCAGCACCGCCATCACCTGTTCAATCTGCGCCATGCGCTCAGGTTCATGGGAATCGATGACGTGCAGCAGCAGATCGGAGTTGCTTGATTCTTCGAGGGTTGCGCGAAACGCTTCGACCAGCTTGTGTGGCAAGTGGCGAATGAAGCCCACGGTATCGGCCAGCACGATTGGCCCCAGGTCGTCGAGTTGCAGACGGCGCAGGGTCGGATCGAGCGTGGCGAACAGTTGGTCGGCGGCGAATACGTCGGAATCGGTGACCGCATTGAACAGCGTCGATTTGCCGGCGTTGGTATAGCCCACCAGTGAAACCGAAGGTATGTCGGCGCGCTTGCGCCCGCGACGAGCCTGCTCACGCTGGCTGCGGACCTTTTCCAGACGACTCTTGATTTGCCGCAGACGCACCCGCAGCAGACGGCGGTCGGTTTCCAGCTGGGTTTCACCCGGACCGCGCATGCCAATGCCGCCGCCCTGTCGCTCAAGGTGAGTCCAGCCGCGAACCAGTCGCGTACTCATGTGCTCGAGCTGTGCCAGCTCGACTTGCAACTTGCCTTCATGAGTGCGCGCGCGCTGCGCGAAGATATCCAGGATCAATCCCGTGCGATCAAGCACGCGACACTCGAAGACTTTCTCGAGGTTGCGCTCCTGACTGGGCGTGAGGATGTGATTGAAGATGACGATATCTATTTTTTCGGCTTTGACCTGGTCGCGAAGTTCTTCGACCTTGCCGCTGCCAATCAGATATTTGGCCGATGGCCGATGACGCGGCACGTTAACGAACGCGACGGTATCGGCGCCAGCCGATATGGCCAACTCCTGAAACTCCTGCGGATCTTCGCGCGCCTCAGGGTCCTGACCATCCAAGTGAACGAGGATTGCCCGCTCACCACCACTGTGGCGCTCAAAGAACAAAGCAGACTCCTATCAGGCGTTACCTGGCTCAGCGTCGCCCTGTTCGGATTCGGCGGCGCTAGGCAGACGAATGGGACGAACCGGTACAACGGTAGAGATGGCGTGCTTGTAAACCATTTGGCTGACAGTGTTTTTCAGCAAAATAACGAACTGGTCGAAAGACTCGATCGTGCCTTGCAGCTTGATACCGTTTACCAGATAGATCGAAACCCCAACCTTTTCTTTACGTAAAGTGTTCAGGTAAGGGTCTTGTAGCGAATGCCCTTTTGACATGTGCCGCACTCCTTTAAGGATCAATAATAATTCGAATTCAATGGGCTTTACCGCCACCCCCCAAGGATAGACGGCTATTACAAGGACTCAGCTCAATATGGAGACCGAGCCCAGGTATTTCAAGGCACGTGGCAGATTGTCGCAAGCCAGGCTGTCCAACCAGTGTAAATCTTCCCAACTGCGCAACCAGGTGAACTGCCGTTTGGCCAGTTGACGCGTGGCAATGATGCCCCGCTCCTGCATTTCAGACCATGTCAGTTTTCCATCCAGATGATCCCAGACCTGGCGATAACCAACGGCTCTGATCGATGGCAACCCCGAATGCAGGTCGCCTCGTGAACGCAATGCCAGCACCTCATCCAGAAATCCCTGGTCCAGCATGTGTGAAAAACGTAACGCAATACGGTCATGCAACACCTTGCGATCTGCCGGAGCAATAGCCAGGTTCGCGACAGTATAGGGCAATTGCCGACGTCCCGAAGCCGCTGCGTCGGTACTTTGCGCAGTTTGTTGCTCGCGGAGTGCAGTCATGCTCAAACCGCTGACCCGATAAACTTCCAGCGCGCGTATCAACCGTTGCGGATCATTGGGATGGATTCGCGCCGCTGACACCGGGTCGACAGCCGCCAGATCATCATGCAACGCCTGCCAACCATGGACCGCTGCCCGGGCTTCAAGTTGCGCCCTGACCTCGGCATCGGCCGCTGGCATATCAGCCAGCCCGTCCATCAGAGCCTTGAAATACAACATCGTGCCACCCACCAGCAAAGGAATATTTCCCCGTGCGGTGATTTCCGCCATGGCCGCCAGTGCATCGGTACGAAAATCCGCTGCCGAATAGCTTTGCGCCGGGTCGAGAATATCCACCAGACGATGGGGAAACTCGGCCAATTGTGCTTTTGATGGCTTGGCCGTGCCAATGTCCATGCCGCGATAGACCAGTGCCGAGTCGACACTGATCAGCTCGCAAGGCAGGATCTTGCTGAGTTCGATAGCCAGATCAGTCTTGCCCGAGGCCGTGGGGCCCATGAGAAAGATGGCGGGAGGTAAAGCGCTCATTCAACGACCGCGCAAAAAGAGTTTGTCCAGATCGTCCAGACCCATTTGGGTCCACGTCGGCCGACCGTGGTTGCATTGACCGCTGCGCTCGGTGTTTTCCATGTCACGCAGCAGACCGTTCATTTCCGGGATCGCCAGACGCCGATTGGCGCGAATCGCGCCATGACAGGCCATGGTACCCAGCAGCTCGTTCATGTGTGCCTGAACACGGTCGCTGGTGCCGTATTCCATCAAATCCGCCAACACGTCGCTGACCAGCCGATTGGCTTCGGCTTGCTTGAGTAGTGCAGGAATTTGCCGGATCGCCAGGGTTTCCGGGCCAAGACGCTGCAATTCGAAGCCCAGGCGCTGGAACGTCTCGATATGTTCTTCGGCACAATCCGCTTCGCGCTGGCTGACGGCGATGGATTCCGGGACCAGCAATGGCTGCCCGCTCAAGCCTTCGCTGGCCATGGCGATCTTCAGGCGTTCGTACATGATTCGCTCGTGGGCCGCATGCATATCCACCAGCACCAGGCCAAGCGCGTTCTCGGCAAGGATATAAATCCCCTTGAGCTGCGCCAGCGCATAGCCCAACGGCGGGATATCGCCCTGGGTTTCCGGCAGTGAGACAGCTGCTGCGCCCGGCAGTGGCGCGAAAAACTCGCGATACGCGCTTTGCGCTTCGGCGGCGGGCAAGGTTGCGCCAGGCCGTGGCGTGTACTGATATTGATAACCCGCGCCCGCCCCGGAACCGGCCGGTCGCGCATAGGGCTCGCCTTGCGGCTGTTCCAGCAGATTATTGGCCAGGCGCATTTCGCCCTGAGGGCCGAATTCGCCGGCTTCCGGGCCAGTCGGACGCTCGATGGCGGTGACAGGCGCGGAGCCGGACACTTGATCTTCCGGGCGCACATCACCCAAGGCGCGATGCAAGGTGCCATACAAAAAGTCATGGACCATGCGCCCGTCACGGAAGCGCACTTCGTGCTTGGTCGGGTGCACGTTGACGTCGACGACCGCCGGATCCACTTCGAAAAACAGCACGAAGGTCGGATGGCGGCCATTGAACAGCACATCGCGATACGCCTGACGCACCGCGTGGGCCACCAGTTTGTCGCGCACCGCGCGGCCATTCACGTAGAAATATTGCAGATCCGCCTGGCTGCGCGAGAACGTCGGCAGACCAACCCAGCCCCACAAGTGCAAACCGTTGCGCTCGATCTCGATAGGCAGTGCCTGCTCCAGAAAACCTGGGCCGCAGATCGCTGCGACGCGTCTGGCCCGGGCGTTGTCATCATGGGCTTCGTGCAGACTGAGAATCGTCTTGCCGTTGTGGCGCAGGTGGAAAGCCACGTCGAAACGGGCCAGCGCCATGCGTTTGATGACTTCCTGCAGGTGATCGAATTCGGTTTTCTCGGCCTTGAGAAACTTGCGCCGCGCCGGGGTGTTGAAAAACAGGTCCCGGACTTCAACCGAGGTGCCCACCGGATGCGCCGCAGGCTGTACTCGCGAGGCCATGTCGCGGCCTTCGGTTTCCACTTGCCAGGCTTGATCGGCATCACGGGTGCGCGAGGTCAGGGTCAGGCGGGCGACCGAACTGATCGACGCCAGCGCTTCGCCGCGAAAACCGAGGCTCATTACCCGCTCAAGGTCTTCCAGGTCACGAATCTTGCTGGTCGCATGCCGGGCCAGGGCTAACGGCAGATCGTCGGAAGAAATCCCGCTGCCATCGTCACGCACCCGCAGCAGCTTGATCCCGGCCTGTTCAACATCGACATCAATGCGTTTGGCGCCGGAGTCCAGACTGTTTTCCAGCAGCTCCTTGATGACTGAAGCCGGTCGCTCGACCACTTCGCCCGCAGCGATCTGGTTAGCCAGTCGCGGACTGAGCAGTTCGATGCGCGCAGCGCTGAGCGAGACGTTGGCGGTATCGGTGCTGACGTCCGTTTCAATGCTGTCGACGAGAAGGTCGGTCATGGCTGCGTGGCTACCTCTGAGTTCGGGATTTTCAGATTCTGGCCGATTCGCAACTCATCAGAACTCAAACCATTGGCATTGCGCAGCGCGCCGGTACTCATATCGTAGCGCGCCGCCAGCATGGCCATGGTTTCACCTGCCCGAACCACGTGATTGCGCGGGCCTTGGGCCAGCTTGCCGTTGTCGCGCAACCAGGCAATGTAAGTGCCTTGTGGCGGATTCTGCTGGAAGAACTGCCGAACCCCGGAGCTGATCGAACGCGCCAGCGCCTGCTGATGCGGCGAACCGGAAAGCTTGGCGGCTTCAGCGGTGTTAGAGATAAAGCCGGTTTCCACCAGAATCGACGGAATGTCCGGCGACTTGAGCACCATGAAGCCCGCCTGCTCGACCCGCGCCTTGTGCAGCGAGGTGACGCGCCCGATATTGGTCAGCACTTTCTGCCCGACATTAAGGCTCGATGACAACGAAGCGGTCATGGACAGGTCGAGCAATACGCCCGCCAGCATGCGGTCCTTGTCGTCCAGACTCACTGCGCCAGCGCCGCCGATCAAGTCGGAACGGTTTTCACTGTCGGCCAGCCAACGCGCGGTTTCAGAGGTTGCACCTCGTTCGGACAAGGCAAACACCGAGGCGCCGAACGCCGCCGAAGAAGGCGCGGCATCCGCGTGAATCGACACGAACAGGTCCGCGCCCTTGGCCCGCGCGATCTCGGTACGTTTGCGCAGCGGAATGAAGTAGTCGCCGGTGCGGGTCAGTTCAGCCCGGTAGCCTTTTTCGGCGCTGATCTGACGTTGTAATTCCTTGGCGATGGACAACACCACGTTTTTCTCTTTCTGCCCGGCGCCGCCCGAGGCGCCAGGGTCTTCGCCACCGTGGCCGGCATCAATCACCACCACGATGTCGCGCTTGCCGTTCGGCACCGGTGTCAGCTTGATTGCAGGTTTTGCCGGGCTGATCGGGACCGCAGGCGCGGTGTTGGCAGCTGATTCGGCCACGATAGGCGCAGGATTGGCGTCCGACGCTTCGTCAAACAGGTCGACCACCAGACGGTTGCCATACTGCTGGTTGGGCGCGAGGGTGAAGCTTTTGGGTGTCACCGCTTTCTTGAGGTCGATGACCACCCGTAAATCAGTGGGTGTGCGTTGCGCCGAGCGCATGCTGGTGATTGGCGTGTTGGCCATGGGGACGTTGAGCGGGCCACCGAGGGTCGCTCCATTGATGTCGATCACCAGACGATCAGGGGAAGTCAGGGTAAAAACGCTGTGTTGAACAGGACCGGAAAGATCGAAAACCAGTCGTGTGTTATCCGGTGCGCGCCATAAGCGGACACTTCGTACTTGTGTTTCGGCCAGCGCATTGACAGACAAGGCCGTCAATAGCAGACCCACTACAGTAACCAGCGCGCGCATGCGCATACCTAACCCCATATCTATTTGAATTCCAAAGCCAAAGCGGCACACCAGGTCTCGCCACGCGAGCCACCGGGGCTCAAAGTCAGGGATCGACCTTCCGCATGCGCGCCAATGGTAATGGTCAGGTCAGGCTTTGGCAAAAAGCCTGCACCGCGCTGGGGCCATTCGATCAGACAAAGCGCATCGTCTTCGAAGTAATCGCGTATCCCCAGGTACTCCAGCTCCTCTGGATCGACCAGCCGATAGAGGTCGAAATGGAACGCGCGGATCGAACCGATTTCGTAGGGTTCAACCAGCGTGAAGGTAGGACTTTTGACCGCCCCCACATGCCCCAAACCACGAATGATGCCCCGCGACAGCGTGGTTTTTCCGGCGCCCAGATCACCTTCCAGAAAGATCAGGCCAACACCTTGCGTGACCTTGGCAATGCGCGTTCCGAGATCGGTCATGGCCTCTTCGCCTGCGACGTTCAGCGTTAGTGCAGACACGGTTGTTGCTCCTCCAATAACAGACGAATGGCTGGGATGACATCACTGGCCGCCAGCCCACGGCCGATCTTGCCGACCTGTTCGCCAGCACTGGCGTGCAGCCATACGCCAAGGCATGCCGCGTCGAACGGTTTCATTTTTTGCGCCATCAGCGCGCCGATCAGTCCGGCCAGCACGTCGCCCAGCCCACCAGTCGCCATGGCGGGATGGCCGCGATCACATAAGGCTAGCGTGCCATCGGTATCCGCGATCAGGCTGCCGGTGCCTTTGAGGACACATACTGAATTGAATTTTTTTGCCAGCGCGCGCGCAGCTGCGGGGCGATCCGCCTGAACGTCCTTGGTGCTGATGCCCAGCAATCGCGCGGCTTCGCCGGGATGCGGGGTGATGATGCTGTCTATCGGCAAACTCGCCAGACCTTCGGCCAATTGATTGAGCGCATCGGCATCCCAGACTTGCGGCAGATCGGCGCTGGCAGCCGCCGACAGCAGACTGCGCCCCCAACTGGCCTTGCCCAGGCCAGGACCGATCACCAGCACGCTGGCCGGTTCGATCAAGGCGCGCAGTTGATTGGCAGAACTGATGCCCGCGCTCATAACCTCGGGGAAACGCGCCAAAGCAGCGGGAACATGCTCGGCGCGGGTCGCCAGCGTGACCATGCCCGCGCCGCTGCGCAGAGCGCTTTCTGCCGATAACAGCGCCGCGCCGCCAAAACCGTGGTCACCGCCGATCACCAGGACCCGACCGTACTGACCTTTATGAGCAGTGCGCGGACGTGGCGCGAGGTGCGGCAGGTTCGAGCTGTTCAGGCGAGTGGCGCTGGTCGGCAACTGCGCGACAATAGCCGGGTCGGCCTGTAGATCATCGAATACCAGCTCACCAACCAGATCCGCCGCATCGCCAGTAAAAAGCCCCAGTTTCAGACCAATGAAGGTCACCGTCAGGTCGGCGCGTACGGCAATCCCGAGGATTCGCCCGGTATCAGCGCTGAGCCCGGACGGAATATCCACGGCGGCAACCGGTGCGCTACAGGCATTGATGGCTTCGATGGCTTCAAGATAGGGCTGACGCACATCACCGCTCAATCCGGTACCGAGCAGCGCATCCAGCACGATGCCGGTCAACGGTTGCCCGGCCCACGGCTCGACCTGCACGCCATGCGAGACGGCTTCAGCATGGGCTGCAGCCGCATCGCCAGCCAGCGCGCCAACATCGCCGACCGCCAACACTTGAACCTGCCAGCCAGCCTTGAGCGCCAATGACGCAATCAGATAGCCATCCCCGGCGTTGTTGCCGCGTCCGGCCAGCACGGTCAATGTGCCCGCATCCGGCCAGCGCCGACGCACCGCACGCCAAGTGGCGTGGGCGGCGCGCTGCATCAATTCCATGCCCGGCGTACCGGCGGAAATCAGCCGGGCATCGAGGTCGCGGACCTGTGCAGCGTCATACAGCGCGTCCGGTAATTGCGGTTTAGTGTCGACCATGCGTCTCTGGGCTCCGATGTCTGGCAGAATTATACGCACCTCCGCCCGGTTTCTCTCTGCGCATGCCTGCTATTACTGTAGATCCACTCAACACTGCCGATTTGACCACCCTTGCCCAGTCGATCAAGGAGTGGGGCCGCGAGCTGGGTTTTCAGCAGGTCGGTATTTCCGGGCTGGACCTTGCCGAGCATGAGCAGCATCTGCAGCGCTGGCTCGACGCGGGCTATCACGGCGAGATGGACTATATGGCAGCGCACGGCAGCAAACGTTCGCACCCGGACGAGTTAGTGCCCGGAACGCTGCGCGTGGTTTCGCTGCGCATGGATTATCTCCCCGGCGATACCGAAATGACCCAGCGTCTGGCAGAACCGGAAAAAGCCTACGTGTCGCGCTATGCGTTGGGGCGCGATTACCACAAGCTGATCCGCAAGCGCGTGCAGCAACTGGCCGAACGCATTCAGAAAGACATCGGCCCGTTTGGCTTTCGCGCCTTCGTCGACAGCGCGCCGGTCCTGGAAAAAGCCATTGCCGAACAGGCCGGGCTGGGCTGGATCGGCAAGAACACCCTGGTGCTGAATCGCAAGGCCGGCAGCTTTTTCTTCCTCAGCGAGCTGTTTGTCGATCTGCCGCTGCCGGTTGATCCGCCCCACTCAACCGAACACTGCGGGCGCTGCACGGCGTGCCTGGACATTTGCCCCACCGCTGCTTTCGTTGGGCCGTACGTGCTGGATGCCCGACGCTGCATTTCCTACCTGACTATTGAATTGAAGACGGCAATCCCGGAAGAGCTGCGGCCGCTGATCGGCAATCGGGTGTTCGGCTGCGATGACTGCCAGATCGTCTGCCCGTGGAACCGCTTCGCCCGCCCTACGGACCAGAGCGACTTTCAGCCCCGCCACAACCTGGACAACGCCGGGCTGGCCGAGCTGTTCATGTGGGATGAAGAAAAATTTCTCAGCAACACCGAAGGCTCGCCGCTCCGGCGCGCGGGTTATGAACGCTGGTTGCGCAATCTGGCGGTCGGCCTGGGCAACGCGCCATCAACGATTCCGGTATTGCAGGCACTGGAAGCCCGCCGGGAATATCCGTCGGAACTGGTGCGCGAGCATGTGGAGTGGGCGCTGAAGCAGCATGGTTACTGAGCTTTTGATCTGTTGGAGCGAGGCTTGCCCGCGAATCGGAATTTCCGTCGACATATTTGTCGCCTGAAATGACGCCTTCGCGGGCAAGCCTCGCTCCAACGATACCGGTGCCCTAATGCTCATCCTTGTAGACAAACTTCGGCATGTTCCAATTGAAGCGAATCGCCAGCAGCCGCAGCAGCAAGCCGCCAAACAGAGTGATCAGCACGCTCTGATCGGACGGCAACTGGAAGTGCTGGCACAACAGGAAGCACCACGCGGCCAGGAAAGACACGCTGGCGTATAGCTCGCGACGGAACACCAGCGGGATGTCGTTGCAGAAAATGTCGCGCAAGATGCCGCCGAACACGCCGGTAATCACACCGCACACCGACGCGACCAGCATGCCGTTGCCGGTTTCCAGTGCGGTCATGCAGCCGATCAGGGTGAAGGCCACCAAGCCCAGCGCATCGAGCACCAGAAACAACGAGCGCAAATGGCGCATCAGCGGCGCGATGAAAATCGTCAGCAAGGCCGCAACGCTGGTCAGGATCAGGTATTCCGGGTTTTTCACCCAGGTCAGCGGGTAGTGCCCGAGCAGTACATCGCGCACCGAACCGCCGCCCAATGCCGTCACGCAAGCGATCAGCACCACGCCGAACCAGTCCATGCCACGTCGGCCTGCCGAGAGCGCGCCGGTCATGGCTTCAGCAGTAATGGCAATCAGATAGAGCATCAGCAACATGGCGGCAGTCCTTTGCGACAAAGCCGCGCAGTGTACCAAAAGAGGGCAACGCCGAATCGGTTGCCCTCCTGCGCTTTACGCCTTGATGAAATGTTCGCGATAGAAGCGCAGTTCGGCGATGGATTCACGAATGTCGTCCAGGGCCAGATGCGTGCTGCCTTTCTTGAATTTCAGCTCAGGCGACCAGCGCGCGGCCAGCTCCTTAAGGGTTGAAACGTCAAGGTTGCGGTAGTGAAAGTAGTTTTCCAGGGCAGACATGTGGCGATAAAGGAAGCGGCGATCCTGGCAAATACTGTTGCCGCAGATCGGCGAGCTGCGCTCCGGCACCCAGAGCTTGATGAACTCAAGCGTCTCGGCTTCGGCTTGAGCCATGCTGATGGTGCTCTCGCGAACCCGCTGAGTCAGGCCCGAACCGCCATGCTGACGCGTATTCCACTCGTCCATTTTGGCCAGCGTCTCGTCGCTCTGATGGATGGCGATGACCGGGCCTTCAGCCAAGGTATTGAGCTGGCTGTCAGTGATAATGGTGGCCATTTCAATGATGACGTCGGTGTCTGGGTCCAGACCGGTCATTTCCAGATCGATCCAGATCAGGTTCTGCTTGTTTTGCATATGTCGACTCCTCAGCGTAGGCGCGCAGTTTAGCTCACCCCGGCATGCTAGACTTCATCGCGTTTTATCTAATCAGCTGCTTTATCTACTCGGAACACCCATGGCCAAACGCCAACTCAATCGTCGTCAGAACTGGCGCATCGAAAAGATCCAGGGCGAGCGCGCTGCCCGCGTCGCCAAACGTGAGTCACTGACCCTGGAAACCCTTGAGGGCGGCGATCTTGGCCCTGAGCAGACCGGCCTGGTGATCGCTCACTTTGGTATTCAGGTCGAAGTCGAAGCCCAGGAAGGCGATCTGAGCGGACAAGTGTTCCGCTGCCATTTGCGCGCCAACCTGCCCGCACTGGTTACGGGCGACCGCGTCGTCTGGCGCGCCGGCAATCAGGGCATCGGCGTTATCGTCGCCCAGTTGCCGCGCACCACCGAGCTATGTCGACCGGACAGCCGTGGGCAACTCAAGCCGGTTGCCGCCAACGTCGATCTGATCGTGATTGTGTTTGCGCCAGCACCTGAACCCCATGCAAACCTGATCGACCGTTATCTGGTCGCAGCCGAGCACGCCGGGATTCGTCCGCTGTTGCTGCTGAACAAATTTGATCTGATCGACGAGCAGAACGCACCTGCACTGAATGCGCTGTTGGCGGTTTACCGCACGCTGGGCTATCCGGTGCTGGAAGTGTCGGCGCATCAAGGCGATGGCATGCAACAACTGCAAACCCAGCTCGATGGGCACATCAGCGTGTTTGTCGGCCAGTCCGGCGTCGGCAAGTCTTCGCTGGTCAACAGCCTGCTGCCGGAAGTCGACACCCGCGTCGGTCCATTGTCCGAGTGGTCCGGCCAAGGCACGCACACCACCACCACGGCACGCTTGTTCCACTTCCCGGGTGGCGGCGAACTGATCGACTCCCCAGGGATTCGTGAATTCGGCCTCGGTCACGTTAGCCGTGCCGATGTGGAAGCGGGCTTTATCGAGTTCCACGAGCTGATCGGCCACTGCCGCTTCCGCGACTGCAAGCATGACCGCGAACCTGGTTGCGCATTGATCATCGCCCTCGAAGAAGGTCGCGTGCAGCAGCAACGTATGAACAGCTATCGCTCGATCATCGCCAGCTTGCCGGAAAACAGTTATTGATTCGGTAATGACGAGCATGACCATTGTAGGAGGGGATTTATCCCCGAAGGCGTCGGTGCAGCAGATGATTATTCTGCGTCTGGAATGCCCTATTCGGGGATAAATCCCCTCCTACGGCTTGAAACAAAAAAGCCCGGATTCGTTTGAGTCCGGGCTTTTTGTTTGCCGCTAGTTCTTCGTCTCATCCATCTTCAGCGTGCCATCCTCGAAGATATTCAGCTTCTGCCGAAGTTCATGAGGCTGGGCGTACGCCTGCGGATCGGGTGGTGGTTTGTTCGACGCTCCGGGCGGCGCTGCGGGCGCGGCCGGTTTCGGAGTGGTATTGCCATCGCCCACGCCGTGCGTACCTTCAATACGCTGCTGTGCCTTTTTGGTCATCACCACGATATCGATCCTGCGGTTCACCGGATTGAACGGCTGGTTGCGGTCATACAACGCAGATGATGCATAACCCACGACCCGGGCGACCTGGTTTTCCGGATACGTGCCCGCGATCAGCGCTCGACGCGCCGCGTTGGCACGGTTGGCCGACAATTCCCAGTTACCGTAATCGCCATTGCCCACGAAAGGCTTGGCGTCGGTGTGACCACTGATGCTGATCTTGTTCGGCACCGCTTTGATGGTGTCGGCCATTGCCAGCAGAATGTCTTCGAAATACGGCTTGAGACGCGCACTGCCCGAATCGAACATCGGCCGGTTGTCCGCATCCGTGATCTGGATGCGCAAACCGTCCTGCGTAATCTCGAAATGGATCTGATCCTTGAATTTCTGCAGTTCCGGGTTTTCGTTGATCTTGTTCTGCAGTTCTTGCAGGAGCATCTCCAGACGTTCCTGCTCGACCGCTTCAGCCTTGGCTTCTGCCGAGTCGGACTCGATGGGAACGCTGTCCGGGGTCGGCGTGGATTTGATCTCGGGGTTCAGGGTCTGGTCCGGCGACATCTCCGGCGAACCACCCAGATCAATCACGTAGGGCGAACCGCTGTCGGAAAACCCCACCGGATCCTTGAAGTAACCGGCAATGGCCAGCAACTGCTCGGGTGTGGCCGATGACATCAGCCACAGCACCAGGAAGAACGCCATCATCGCGGTAGCAAAGTCGGCGAAGGCGATTTTCCATGCCCCGCCGTGGTGTCCGCCTTCATAGCGCTTGACGCGCTTGATGATTATCGGCTGATTATTTTCCATGACTTAACGACCGCGAACCGCTTGCTCCAGCTCGCTGAAGCTGGGCCGATGCGCGGGATACAGGACTTTGCGACCAAACTCGACGGCCAGCGACGGCGGCATGCCAGACGCCGAAGCCACCAGCGATGCCTTGATGGCTTCGTAGACGTTCAGCTCTTCCTTGGCATCGTGGGCCAGGGATGTGGCCAGCGGGCCGAAAAAGCCGTAGGCCGCGAGAATACCGAAGAACGTACCGACGAGGGCCGCGCCCACGTGGTTACCGATGGCTGCCTTGTCGCCGTCACCCAGCGAGGCCATGGTCACCACGATACCGAGTACTGCCGCGACGATACCGAAGCCGGGCATACCGTCGGCGATGCCGGTAATGGCGTGGGATGGATGCCCGAGTTCTTCCTTGATGCTTTGCAGTTCCATGTCGAACAGGCCTTCCAGCTCATGGGGAGCCATGTTGCCCGAGGACATGATGCGCAGGTAATCACAGATGTACGCCGTCATTCGCTCGTCTTTGAGCACGCCCGGGTATTTGGCGAAGATCGGGCTGGCCGACGCATCCTCGATATCCCCTTCAATCGCCATCATGCCTTCGCGGCGGCTCTTGTTGAGGATTTCGTACACCAGGCCAAGGACTTCGAGGTAATACGCGTGAGTGAAGCGCGTGCTGAACATCTTCAGCGACTTCTTCATCACGTGCATGGTCATGTAGCCGGGGTTGGCCTGCAGGAACGCGCCCAATGCCGCGCCACCGATGATCAGGACCTCGAAAGGCTGGATCAGTGCTGCAATCTTGCCGTGAGACAGAACGTATCCGCCGAGCACGCTCGCGAAAACGACAATGATGCCGATAATTTTAGCCATAGGTAGGAACTACTTACCAAGTCGGATTCAGGGACATGTTGCGGAAGTTCGTGAAACTCTTCTTCTACTTATCGGCATATGTGGGCCAGACTATAGGCCACTATGAGGAAAAGCCAGCCGAGCCTTGAACGGCGGCCCGCAACCTGATGTCCTACCCTGAAGTTTCGCAGTCCATACTGCCTAAAATATCCAGTCGTACAGGCCTGATGCATGCCTCCAGATACCTCGACACCGCTACCTGCTCCCAAGACCCTCGACGCCTGGATCAAGCAGCTCGATAGCGTTGCGCTGCCCGTGCCTGCGGCCAATCACAAACGCGTCCGTTCCGCGCTTAACGACAGCCGCCGTTCGCTGCGTGATATCGCCGACATGGTCCAGGACAGCCCGGCGCTGGTGCTCAGCGTCATGCGCGAGGCCAATCACCACACCAACAAACTGGCAGAGCCGGCAGAAAGTCTTGAGGTGGCAATCAATCGTCTCGGCCTGGCACGCACGGAAGTGCTGCTCAATCGCCTGCCGACGCTGGAAGCAGATGAAATTCCCGCTGCGTTTCGCCAACTGCTGCTGGTCAGCCAACACGCTACGCAGCAGGCCAGTGGTCTGTTCGCCGGACGTCTGGCGCGGCTCTGGCAGGATATTCACCTGGGCAGCCTGCTGTTTCTCTCGCCTTTGTGGCCGATGGCGCTGACGTATCCCAAGCTGCTTGATGAATGGGAAATGCGCGTCATCCATCAAGGCGAGTCTTCTCGCGTCGTGGAAAAGCAATTGTTTGGCGTCAGCCTGCTGGAGCTGTGCGTCGCCATGGCCGAGCTTTGGCATCTGCCGCTGTGGGTGACACTGGGTTATCGCCTGCTGATCAGCGAACGGCGTCAGCTGGTAAAAGCCATGCGCATCGCCCGCAACAATGACGACCCGCTGCTCCAGCAACAACTCATGGACGCCGACCCTCATTTGCATCGCTGGTTGAATCAGCCAGCCAATACGGTGTTGCTGGGCAACGGTCTGGCGCTCGCGGCCCAGCAGGCCTGGGACAGCCCGCATTGCCTGCGCTGGGAGCTGCTGACCAGTCTGTATCTGCAACAACCGCTGGATGCCGTTCAACAACAGGTGCATCAGAACGCCGCCAGCAGTGCCCGCCATCACGCCGCTGCGGGAATATGGCATCCAGCCGAAGCGCTGCTCTGGCCGTGGGACACTCGCCGGGTCCATCGCGGCATGCTGCCCGCCCCGCCGCCCTCTGCCGAAGCCCTGCAAGACTGGCGCAAACACTGTGCCGAGCTGCTGATCGAGCCGAGCCCGTTCAATAACGCCATGCACTTGACCACGTCTTCGCGTGACGCCTTGCTGTCCTGCGGCATGCAACGGGTCATGCTGATGATGACGGACAAGACGGCAACCATGCTGCGGGTTCACCAGATCGGTGGATTGCAGAAGGAAGCCGCAGAAACCGTGCTGTACATAAAAGAAAGCACGGTGTTGCAGCGTTTGCTCGCGCAACCCACTCAACTGCGCATGACGCCCGCCAACATCGATCAGTTCTCAGCGTTGCTGCCGGGCAGCATCAGAGGCCTGTTCAAGGGCAAGCATTGGTTGATTCGCTCCCTGAGCAGCAACGGCAAAGTGGTGATGCTGGTGTTCGCCGACCAGGGCGGCGGGCCGCTTTCGGAGATATCCGTACAAGCTTTCGGAAAAACCTGTCAATGCATCGAGCGGGCGATGACCAGCTTTAGTGGTCGCAAAGCCTGACAGCTGGGCTACAATTCGCCTCTTTTTCCGATATTGGAGGCTGCACATGTCCGTCTTCTCTAGCCTGCCGCTGGTCATCGAGCCCAGCGACCTGCTGGCACGCCTCGACGCGCCGGAGCTGATTCTGGTAGATCTGACCAGCAGCGCCCGGTATGACGCCGGACACATCCCTGGCGCACGATTTGTCGATCCCAAGCGCACGCAACTGGGCCAGCCTCCTGCCCCCGGCCTGTTGCCGGCGCAAGCGCAACTCGAAGCGCTGTTTGGCGAGCTGGGCCATAACCCGAACGCGGTCTACGTGGTCTATGACGACGAAGGCGGCGGTTGGGCAGGGCGATTTATTTGGTTACTGGATGTTATCGGCCACCATCAGTATCACTACGTGGATGGCGGACTTCTTGCCTGGCAGGCTGAAGGCCTGCAGCTCTCCACCGACGTCCCGCCATCTGCCAGCCAGCCGGTGTCCCTGACGCTGAACAGTGAACCCACCGCCACCCGCGAATACCTGCAAAGCCGCCTCGGCGCTGCCGATCTGGCCATCTGGGATGCCCGCGGCCCTACCGAATACTCAGGGGAAAAGGTCCTGGCCGCCAAAGCCGGGCACATCCCCGGCGCAGTCAACTTCGAATGGACCGCAGGCATGGACCCGGCGCGCAATCTGCGCATCCGCGAAGACATCGCCGAAATCCTCGACAGCCTGGGCATCACCGCCGACAAGGAAGTGATTACCCATTGCCAGACCCACCATCGCTCCGGCTTCACCTATCTGGTGGCCAAGGCGCTGGGTTACCCGCGAGTCAAAGGCTATGCCGGCTCCTGGGGTGAATGGGGCAACCATCCGGACACACCAGTCGAACGCTGACAGCAGGCCGACTTGTAACATTACGTTCAGCACACCTTTATCGTTTTAGGAATTTTGATGAAAAAGCGTCTGTTTATCTTCAGCCAGTATTTATTGCCGCACCACTTGCTGTCCCGTCTGGCCGGCTGCGTTGCCGAATGCCGGGTACGCTGGTTCAAGAACGCCTTCACCGCATGGTTCGCCCGTCGTTATCAGGTGGATATGTCCCTGGCGCTGGTGGAAGACCTCACCGCTTATGAGCACTTCAACGCGTTCTTTACCCGCGCATTGAAACCCGACGCTCGCCCGCTGGACGTCACGCCGGGCGCGATTCTCTGCCCGGCCGATGGCGCGATCAGCCAGCTAGGCCCGATCGATCACGGCCGGATCTTCCAGGCCAAAGGCCACAGCTTCAGCGTGCTTGAACTGTTGGGCGGCGACGCCAGCCTGTCAGCGCCGTTCATGGGCGGCGAGTTCGCGACGGTTTACCTGTCGCCGAAGGATTATCACCGGGTCCACATGCCATTGGCGGGAACCCTGCGCGAGATGGTTTATGTGCCTGGGCGGATTTTTTCGGTCAACCAGACCACTGCCGAGAACGTGCCGGAACTGTTCGCCCGCAATGAACGCGTGGTCTGCCTGTTCGACACCGAGCGCGGTCCGATGGCCGTAGTACTGGTCGGCGCCATGATCGTGGCGTCCATCGAAACCGTCTGGGCTGGGCTGGTCACTCCGCCAAAGCGCGAGCTGAAAACCTTCCGCTACGACGAAGCCGCCCGGGCGCCGATCCATCTGGAGAAAGGTGCCGAACTGGGCCGCTTCAAACTGGGCTCCACCGCCATCGTTCTGTTCGGACCCAACCAGATTAAATGGGCTGAGGAACTGGCCGCGGGCTCACCCGTCAAAATGGGTGAAATGCTCGCGTCGCCTGTAACGCTCTGAGCACAAAGTACAGCCCGTGCTGAACAGTGGCGAATGGAAGCGACTCTGCCTTCCTTCGCATTTGTACAACACGGGCTGCGACCACAGGCCGATGCTGTTAAAGTCACGGCATCGGCGCTGTAGAAAACTTCGCGTTTTATTGACGCAGATTGCACGACTTTCAACGAGTAGATGCTATTAACGCGTGAATCGAATGCAGCCGTTCGGGCCAGTAAGCAGTTGGAGTTTGCCTGTCACATGAGTATTTCAAGCCTCCCCGTGTTGTTGCGTGTGCCCACGCCGACGCAGTCGAGCCTGACATTCTGTGAAACAAACCCTCGCGACCTGAAACGCTGGATCTCTACCCTGCCCAAAGCCAACCTGGGCGAAATGGCGCGCCAGCTCTATCAAGGGCTCAGCGAACTCAACCAGTTACTCACCCCCAGCGACAATCGCCTGCAAATGCTTGAGCTGCTGCGGCCCGAGGTGTACTTCGTCTGCAAGCACCTGGAGCGGCACTTCCTCAATCAGGCCATCGTTCTCGACGAGCGCCCGCGCAAGGTCGCCAATCTTTGCCAGGCTCTGCAAAACCACCTCGCCGTGGGCTACAAGCTGATCATCCACCGCGTGGCTGCGCGCCTGACCAAAGACCGCATCCCGCTGCTGAGCACCGCATTGCAACGGGCGCTGCATTGCCTTAACGGTCCGTTGATTCGCGCCAACCAGTTGTACTGTCCAGTTCAGGAAGGTCTGTGGCTGGAGATGCACAAGATTTATCAGATCGCTCGCCAACACCAGTTGCATCTGGTTGCGGTGAACGATGAACTGGCTCACAACGTCAAGACCCTGACCGTCGAACAGACCTACATCGTTGCCTTGTTGATGGGTTGTTCACGCTGCAACCAGATGCGTCAGCTCAATATCGGGCGTCTCGCCGAAGTGCTGGATTCGTGGAGTTCGCTGGTCCGCCTGCAACTTCCGGCCGACGACAACAGCCTGTTCGCACTTGCGACCGACCAGGACAAGCCGCCGCTCTATACCTCGCTGTTCACCGAACAACAGATCCCGCAGCTGGTGGGCATGCATACCCAGGCGCTGGCGGCGATGATCAATCGCTATCTGGAAACACCTGCCGAACTGCGCTCGCAATTGCCGCTGCTGATTCCCCATGGCGTCACCACCGATTTGTTGCAACATCTGGCGGCGGCCTGGGGTGACGTGGCCGAGCGCACGTTTCAGCGCACGCCGGGCCAAGGCACGCTGAATCTGTGCATCGGCATGAGCGCACTGCACTATTACCTCGGCGGCCAGCGCTCATTCAGTGAAATGCTGCAATTGCCGATCATCAGTCAGGCCGCGCAATTCAAGATGGAACTGGTCGGCGACAAGCCGGACGATCCCTGGGCCAGCGCGTTCGATACCCAGCGTGGCAACACCTCGGCGGTGCTGCTGCCCTTCGAAGAAATCCAGTACCAGCAAAGCGAGGCCGAAGGCGGCGAAGCGGCGTCCAATGCCCAGCAGACCTTTACGACCCACGACCTGCACATTGTCAATCACAGCCCCGGCGGATATTGCCTGGCGTGGCCCAAGGAAGTGCCGCCGCAGTTGCAGGCCGGCGAACTGGTCGGCATTCAGGACGACGCCTGTCAGGGCTGGAGCATTGCGGTTGTGCGCTGGGTGCGACAAGTGCGCAGCGGCGGCACGCAGATGGGGATCGAGTTGATCGCGCCATTCGCGCAACCCTGCGGCCTGCAGATGATCAGGCCCGGACAGAACAGCCCTTACATGCGTTCGTTGCTGCTACCGGAAGTGCGGGCCATCGAGCAGCCAGCGACAATCCTGGCTCCGCGCCTGCCTTTCCAGGAAGGCAACAGCGTGATGATCAACATCGGCGGCGAAGAACGCGGCGGCGTCCTCAACAACCGACGCGCCAGCAGCGGCAGCTACAACCAGTTCGAATACGAAACCTTCGAAGCGCCCAAGGAAACCGGCAGCGACCAGCCCAAGGCGGACCAGGAATTCGATTCGTTGTGGTCGTCGCTATAACACTGGACTAGAACAACTGTGGGAGCGAGCTTGCTCGCGAAGGCTTCGCGAGCAAGCTCGCTCCCACAAGATATCCATCACTCAGTTACGCCCATCCCGATCACGGAAACCCAGCAGGTACAGAATCCCGTCCAGGCCCAGCGTCGAGATCGCCTGTTTGGCTGACTGCTTGACCAACGGCTTGGCGCGGAATGCCACGCCCAGGCCGGCGATTGCCAGCATCGGCAAGTCATTGGCGCCGTCGCCCACGGCAATGGTCTGCTCCAGGCTCAAGCCTTCCTTGAGCGCAAGCTCACGCAGCAGGTCCGCTTTACGCTGTGCGTCGACAATCGGCTCGATGGCATTGCCGGTGCATTTGCCATCCACCACTTCCAGCTCGTTGGCGAACACGTAATCAATGCCCAGCTTCGCTTGCAGCTGTTTGGCGAAATAGGTGAAGCCGCCGGAAAGAATCGCCGTCTTGTAACCCAGGCGCTTGAGTTCTGCGAACAGGGTTTCAGCGCCTTCGGTCAGACGCAACGATGCGCCGATTTCATCCAGCACACTGACATCCAGCCCTTTGAGCAGCGCCAGGCGCTCCTTGAAGCTGGCGCGGAAATCCAGTTCGCCGCGCATGGCGCGCTCGGTGATTTCCGAAACCAGTTCACCTACACCGTGGGCCTTGGCCAGCTCGTCGATGACTTCGGCTTCGATCAGCGTCGAATCCATGTCGAACACTGCCAGACGCCGGTTGCGCCGAAACAGCGAGTCCTGCTGGAACGCGATATCGACATTCAGGGCCTGGGCCACGCTGAGGAATTCCGCCTGCATCGCCTTGGGATCTGCCGGCTCACCTCGCACGGAAAACTCGATGCAGCCCTTGCCCTTGTCGGCGGGGGTGTCCAGCGGCATGCGTCCGGACAGGCGATCGATCTGGTCGATGTTCAGCCCATATTTGGCGGTGATGGAACTGACGCGCTGCAACTGCTCGGCGGTGACCTTGCGGGTCAGCAGCGTCACGATGTGCCGCGACTTGCCCTGCCCGTCGACCCAGTGCTGGTAATCCTCTTCGGATACCGCCGTGAAGCGCACCTGCTGATCGAGCTTATAAGCCGTGAACAGAATGTCCTTGAGCACTGAAGAACCTTGCTCGGTTCCGGGAATTTCGACCAGGATGCCGAACGACAAGGTGTCGTGGATCACCGCCTGACCGATATCGAGGATGTTCACCCCGCCTTGCGCGAGCACGCCAGTGATGGCGGCAGTGAGACCCGGACGGTCAACACCTGTGATGTTAATCAGGACGATTTCGCGCAAGACGCACCCCAGCAGTGGAAAAAAACCGCATTCTAACCAATTTCAGTGACCATCGGGCACAGGCAGCGCTTTGCCGCTACTGGGTCGGTCGTTATACTGCGCGGCAACTTCACCGAAAGAGCCGTGCTCTGTGAACCGGCCCACGCCAGTTAAAACCGATAATTTCTTCCTGCTTATCTTCCGTGCACTGCGCCATCGCCGTGTTCCGATTGCTTTGCGCATTGCCAGCCATAACGTGATCCTCGTCGCCTTGGCGCTGGTGATTTATGCGGGCGTGATGGGTTTGCAATTCAAGCAGGCCATGCATGAGCAGGCCGACGCACTTGGCCAGGCACTCACCACGCAGACCGCAACGTCAGCCACTGAACTGCTGGTGTCCAACGACATCCTCAGCCTCAACGTGCTGCTCGGCAATCTGGTGAAGAACCCGCTTGTAGCCCATGCCGCCATTTACAGCGTGGACAACCGCATCCTTGCCGAAGCCGGTCAGCGTCCGAAAAACGGGCTGCTGGGCGAAGCCGAAGGCCTGTATGAAATCAAGATCACCTTCCAGGATGTGATGGCTGGGCACCTGCGGATCAGCCTGGACATGAGCCAGTTCCAGCAGCCGATGACCATCAGCCTGCAAAGCATGGGCATTCTGGCCGGGATTCTGCTCGCGCTGGCCCTGGCATTGAGCTTGCGCCTGGGTCGACACATTTCCACGCCGCTGCTGCAATTGCGCGTCTGGCTGCGCGATATCGATCCGTACACCCCAGCGGTGGAGCGGCAGGACGAAATCGGTGATCTGGCCCGTCAGCTGCAGACATCGTTTGCCCCGCCGATGCCGGAGCCCGAACCTGAACCCGAGCCGGAATATGTCGACGACGAAGGCGACGATCCGTATCTGGAGCAGGAAGAAGAAGCCGAGCCGGCGTTCAAGGGGCGCAACGCGCGCGAGCCAGGCTTCGATGAAGCACCCAAGCCACGCTTGCCGGCTCCGCCCGTGCAGCGTCGACTGGTTGCCGACGAAGATGAAGAGGATGAAGACGATCCGTTCGCTGATCTGCGCGACAACGCCAGCCCGGCACCTGTCGTCAGCAAGGCACCGGTCGCACCGAGCACACCGCAACCGAGCGCCGTGCTCGCCGTGCAACTCGGCTCCCAGGATCAACTGCGTCGTCTGCCTCGCGCACGCCTGACTGATTTGCTGCAACGTTATCGCGATTGCCTGGATCAAGCCTCGTCGCTGTATGAAGGCGAACTGCATACGCTCAACGATGGCAGCACCCTGATGCTGTTCCACAGCGAAGAAAGCGGCGACGACTACCTGACCAACGCCATTTGCTGCGGCGAATTGCTGCGTGCGTTGAGCCATGCCTTGCAGATCGAAGTCGCCGACAGCGGCATCACCCTGCAATTGCAATTGGGTCTGACGCTGGGCGAAGGTCTGTCCGGCCTGAGCCAGATCGATCTGCTGCTCACCGAAACGGCGCAGGATGCCCTGGCCCTTTCCCAGCACAGCCGTAACCTGCTGCTGGTCGAGCGCAAGATCAACGACGACGCGCTGATCCGCCAACGTGCGCGTATCCGCCCAATCGCCAGCCCGGAAGGCGCATGTTGCGTCGAGCGCCTGATGGAGCCCTATCCATCCATGCTTGAACGCCAACTCGCGCGCATGCACGAGACGCGCAAGGCTTGATTGGAATGACGGCTGTGCCGTAACGCTGTAGGACCGGCTTCAGCCGGGAGAACGTATTTCGCGGCTAAAGCCGCTCCTACGGATCGACGCCAATCCGAACACAAAAAAAAGCCCGCATCGCTGCGGGCTTTTTTGATTCTGTCGATCAGAAGCGGAACACTTCCAGATCGGTACGGATCGGCAGTGCCATCGGCATCTTGGGTTTCTCCGGCTCTTTGGCGCGAGCAACCGGGGCTTTCTTTGGCTGTTCGACCGGCTGCCAGGAGATCGGCTTGACCGCCGAGCTCAGCTGATCGGCCAGACGCTGCAACAGGACACCCTGGGCTCGAACCTGATCGGCCGAGGTTCCGGCATGCAGTTCTTGCAGATGGACAATACGACTGTCGCGTACCTGACCCTTGCGATCCAGCAGGCGCCATTGTGCATCAAGGATTGCAGGCTGTTTGGCACCGGAATCCAGGCGAGTGATAGAAAGCACCACTTGCACGTCAGGCGTGAAATCAGTGACTGCCGGCGCGAGCACTACGCGCTGGCTGTCCAGTTTCCAGGCCAATTGACGCAGCAGAAGCTGATCAATGTCCGAAGACAGGCTGCCAGCCCAGCGTCCTTCTTCGGAAGCAGTCAGGCTGCCATCCGGCTGACGCTGCAACAGCGTTTCGCGTTGCAGGTAATCGGCCACGGTTACCGGACCCAATAAAACAGCCAACCCTGTGCGGGTAGGCTGCCCAGGTGTGCCACTGTCCAACTGATAAAGCGCAGTCGGCTGATGCACACTGCAACCAGCCAGACCCAAAACGCTGGTCATCAACAAAACAACGGGAAGGCGTAGAAGATTCATCGTCCCATCCAGGTGGCAGCCGCGAGGCGAACCACAGTGTAAATACTCACAAATCATGAAGGCATTCAGCCACGCCGACGCCATAAGACGTCATATCATCCGTGAATATGCGCTATGACTCCAGCGATTATGCGGCGATCTTCATGGCAAAACGAAGACTAATAGCTCTAAACCGCCATTATCCGACGTTTTCCACCAACAGCGCATCGACGCGCTGGAAGCCCCTAGGCAACTTATTACCCCGCCGACCGCGCTCGCCCTTGTAATGTTCGAGGTCGTCAGGCTTGAGCGACAGCGTCCGCTTGCCCGCTTGCAGGACCAATGTCGCCCCTTGCGGGATCACCGCCAGATCGGTCACGTACTCTTCACGACTCGCCACCCGATCTCCCGGAATGCCGATGATCTTGTTGCCCTTGCCTTTGCCCAGCTGCGGCAAATCACTGATCTTGAAGATCAGCAGCCGCCCTTCGGTGGTCACCGCCGCCAGCCAGTTCTGTTCACGGTCCGGCACTGCGCGCGGCAGAATCACTTTGGCCCCGGCAGGCAGACTCAACAGCGCCTTGCCCGCCTTGTTCTTGGCTTGCAGGTCTTCACCTTTGACCACGAAGCCATAGCCGGCATCCGAGGCGATCACGTACAGCGCGTCATCTTCAGGCAGCAATACGCATTCGAAGGTCGCGCCCGGCGGCGGCTGGAGCTTGCCGGTCAAGGGTTCGCCCTGGCCGCGCGCCGACGGCAGCGTGTGGGCCGCAAGGGAATAGCTGCGCCCGGTTGAGTCGATAAACACCGCGTATTGATTGGAACGGCCCGCAGCGGCGGTCATGAAACCATCTCCCGCCTTGTAGGAAAGCCCGGTTGCGTCAATGTCGTGACCTTTGGCCGAGCGGACCCAGCCTTTTTCCGACAGAACAACAGTCACTTTCTCGTTGGGCAGCAGATCGTGTTCGGTCAGCGCCTTGGCTTCGGCACGCTCGACAATGGGTGAGCGGCGGTCGTCGCCATAGGTTTCGGCGTCCTTGATCAGCTCGGTGCGCACCAGCTTCTTGAGCTTGGCTTCGCTGCCCAGCAAAGCCATGAGCTTGGCGCGCTCCTTGTTCAGCTCGTCCTGTTCGTTGCGCAGCTTCATTTCTTCGAGGCGCGCCAACTGACGCAAGCGCGTATCCAGAATGTAATCGGCCTGGATTTCGCTGAGTTCGAAGCGTTCGATCAATCTGGCGCGCGGATGCTCTTCCGTGCGGATGATATGAATCACTTCATCCAGATTCAGGTAAGCGATGAGCAAACCGTCCAACAGATGCAGACGACGATCCACTTTATCGAGACGGAACTGCAAGCGGCGGCGAACGGTATTGGTGCGGAATTCCAGCCATTCCACCAGCAAGGCGCGCAGGTTTTTCAGCTGCGGCTTGCCGTCCAGACCAATGATGTTGATGTTGACCCGGTAGCTGGACTCCAGATCGGTCGTCGCAAACAGGTGCTGCATCAACGCGTCATGGTCGACCCGGCTGTTGACCGGGATGATCACCAGGCGGCACGGATTCTCGTGGTCCGACTCGTCACGCAGGTCGGCGACCTGTGGCGCCTTGGACGGTTTGGCCTGCATCAGCCCGGCAATCTGCTCGATGACCTTGGCGCCGGACACCTGATGCGGCAGCGAGGTGACGACAATATCGCCATCTTCAATGTGGTAGACGGCGCGCATGCGCACCGAGCCTTTGCCGGTTTCGTACATCTTCAGCAGATCGGCGCGGGGCGTGATGATTTCCGCTTCGGTCGGGTAATCCGGGCCGAGGATGTGTTCGCACAGCTCGGCGACCGTCGCCTTGGGTTCATCCAGCAAACGCACGCAGGCCGTGGCCACTTCGCGCAGGTTGTGCGGCGGCACGTCGGTGGCCATGCCGACCGCGATGCCGGTGGTGCCGTTGAGCAGGATATTCGGCAAACGTGCCGGCAACACCGCAGGTTCGTTCAGCGTGCCGTCAAAGTTCGGCACCCAGTCCGCCGTGCCCTGGCCCAGTTCGCTGAGCAACACTTCGGAATAACGCGACAGCCGTGCTTCGGTGTAACGCATGGCCGCGAATGACTTGGGATCATCCGGCGCACCCCAGTTGCCCTGCCCGTCCACCAGCGTGTAGCGATAGCTGAACGGCTGCGCCATCAGGACCATGGCTTCGTAGCAGGCTGAGTCGCCGTGCGGGTGGAACTTGCCGAGCACGTCACCGACGGTACGCGCTGACTTTTTGTGCTTGGAGTCAGCGTCCAGGCCCAGCTCGCTCATGGCGTAGATGATGCGCCGTTGCACAGGCTTGAGGCCGTCGCCGATGTGCGGCAAGGCACGGTCCATGATCACGTACATGGAATAGTTGAGGTAGGCCTGTTCGGTGAAGTCAGCCAGTGATCGGCGTTCTACGCCATCTAAGCTGTCTGCAAGGATGTCGCTCATGCGGGCCTCATTATTTCGTCGTCTGGCGCAGCAGCATGTTGCCGCCGCGCTGGGTGAATTCAAGTTGTTTCATAGCGCTCATGCCCAGCAGCACTTGCTCACCGTCCAGCCCGGGCACCACCAGGGCGCGCACATTGTGCAGGACGATATCGCCGATTTGCAGGCGTTCCAGCGAAGTTCGAAAGCCTTCGGTACGCCCGTTTGCGGTACTCACCACCAACGGCACACCTCGCGGCAGCTGCAAGATGTCCGCCACCTTGCCCGGAATTGCCACGTCCGTGGCGCCGGTATCCAGCAAAAACTGCACGGTTCGACCATTGATCTTGCCCGTGCTGACGAAGTGCCCCTGTCGGTTGCCCACCAGCTGCACTTCTATATAACCGCTACCGTGTTGCGAGGTGACCACCGCGTTAGGGTTTTCCTGACGCTGCTCCCACTCGCCAAAATAACGGGTCGCCAGAAACATCCCGGCGCCCCACGCCAGCAACATCAACACCTTGCCCGCGCGCTTGCCGGGCGGCGGTTGACTCATCATTTCTCACTCCAGCCGCCTTTGGGGGCTGCGAAACGCCATACAACCGGGCGCTTCTCGCCATCGGCGCGCTCGCCAAAATTGTTATCGGTGCCGACCCACGCCCCGGTTTCATCAACCACCAGCGCCTCGGTCAGGCCATAACTTTGACTATAAAGACGATCAGGCCGCAACGCTTCCCTGGCAAACGACCAGCAGCGCTCGGTTTTGCCGGTTTCCAGCGTGCGTCGACAAATGCGATAGGCCGAGCGTTCCAGCGCGTACAGCTTGTCGTCGAACAACGACAGATCGGAAAAATCCCGGGACACCACTTTGCCGCCCACTTGCGTTGGCAGCACGTCTTTCCCCGGTTCGGTGCGCAATACGCAGCTGCCCTTGCACTGCCAGGAGTCGTTTTCCCGGCTTACCACCAGCAAACCGCGCTGCTCGCGCTCGGCAGCCAGCCATAGCCGGTCTCCGGCCGGATTGACCGCAATGCCTTCAAAAATACCGTTGAAGTGCTGCAACATGCCTTTGGCGCGAGCCTGCTCCACCACTGCGGCGGGCAAATCCAGCCAGACCGGCGCACCTTGTGCCGGCACCTTGAGGACCAACGCGAAGGCTTCGCTGACCAGATAACGATTGCCCGCTGCATCACAGGTCACGCCTTCAAAGTCCAGGCTGCCACCACGAACCAGTGCAGACACCTTGGCCATCGACTGCAACGTGCCCGGCAAATAGCTTTCGGGAACCGGCGGGATCTGCAGCGCATTGGCCTGCGCTTTCCAGACGGTAGCGGCGATATCCAGGCTGTACAGCACGTCATCATCGCGGTCGGAAACCGTCCACAACTGGCCGCCACAGGAAGCCAGACCGGACAGATTACCGCCGACCATGCCATCGACCGGGTGCTCGGAAACCAGTGTCAGCTCTTCCGGCTGGACTGCCAAAGCCGGTACAGCAACCATCAGCAACAGACCGGCGAGCCAGCCTCGCATCAAGTCAGAACCTCGGCCAGGTTGCCTTTGGATTCCAGCCAGGACTTGCGATCACCGGCGCGTTTCTTGGCCAGCAGCATGTCCATCATTTCCGAGGTCGCCTCGAAATCATCCAGCGTCAGCTGCACCAGACGTCGAGTGTTCGGGTCCATGGTGGTTTCGCGCAGCTGCGGCGGGTTCATTTCACCCAGGCCTTTGAATCGCGTGACCTGTGGCTTGCCGCGTTTCTTTTCGGCGACCAGACGATCGAGAATCCCGTCACGCTCGGCTTCATCCAGGGCGTAATAAATGTCCTTGCCCAGATCGATGCGATACAGCGGCGGCATGGCCACGTACACATGGCCAGCATCTACCAGCGGCCGGAAATGCTGGACGAACAGCGCGCAGAGCAGCGTCGCAATGTGCAGGCCGTCGGAGTCGGCGTCGGCGAGGATACAGACCTTGCCATAACGCAACTGACTGATGTCCGCCGCGCCCGGATCGACACCAATGGCAACCGCAATGTTGTGCACTTCCTGACTGGCGAGCACTTCGCCGCCGTCGACTTCCCAGGTGTTGAGGATCTTGCCGCGCAACGGCAGGATTGCCTGAAATTCCTTGTCCCGCGCCTGCTTGGCCGAACCGCCCGCAGAATCACCTTCCACTAGGAACAGCTCGGAACGCATCGGGTCTTGCCCGGCGCAGTCCGCCAGCTTGCCCGGCAACGCCGGACCCTGGGTAATGCGCTTGCGCTCGACTTTCTTGCTGGCCTTGAGGCGACGACCGGCGTTGTTGATCGCCAGCTCGGCCAGTTGCACGCCCAGCTCGGAGTTGGCATTGAGCCACAAGCTGAACGCATCCTTGACCACACCGGACACAAATGCCGCCGCTTCACGGGAAGACAGGCGCTCTTTGGTCTGGCCGGAGAATTGCGGCTCCTGCATTTTCATCGACAGAACGAAGGCAATGCGTTCCCAGACGTCTTCCGGAGCGAGTTTCACGCCACGCGGCAGCAAGTTGCGGTATTCGCAGAAATCGCGCATCGCATCCAGCAGGCCCTGACGCAAACCGTTGACGTGGGTGCCGCCTTGTTGGGTCGGGATCAGGTTGACGTAGCTTTCCTGCACGCTGTCGCCACCTTCCGGCAACCACAGCAGCGCCCAGTCGATAGCCTCTTTGTTACCGGCGAAACTGCCGCAGAATGGCTCGTCCGGCAGGCGCAGGAAATCGCTGACCGAATCCTGCAGGTACGAGCGCAGGCCATCTTCGTAGTGCCACTCGACTTTCTCGCCGGAGGCCTTGTCTTCGAAGCTGACCAGCAGGCCGGGACACAATACGGCCTTGGCCTTGAGCACATGCTTGAGGCGGCTGACCGAGAATTTCGGGGTATCGAAATACTTCGGGTCCGGCGCAAAGTACACGCTGGTGCCGGTATTGCGCTTGCCAACGGTGCCGACGACCGCCAGTTCCGAGGCTTTATAGCCGTCGGCGAAGGTCATTTCGTATTCGTTGCCGTCGCGCTTGACCCGCACCTTGACCAGGGTCGACAGCGCGTTGACCACCGAAATACCCACGCCGTGCAGGCCGCCGGAGAACTGGTAATTCTTGTTGGAGAATTTGCCGCCCGCGTGAAGCTTGGTCAGGATCAGCTCGACACCGGACACGCCTTCTTCCGGGTGAATGTCCACCGGCATGCCGCGTCCGTCATCGGACACTTCCAGGGAATTGTCGGCGTGCAGGATGACCTGCACCGACTTCGCATGACCGGCAAGGGCTTCGTCGACGCTGTTGTCGATGACTTCCTGGGCAAGGTGGTTCGGCCGCGATGTGTCCGTGTACATGCCCGGCCGCTTGCGAACCGGGTCGAGGCCCGAGAGGACTTCGATGGCGTCGGCGTTATAAGAGCTAGCGCTGGGAGTGGCCATGGGGTCTCGTCATCAGATGTTCGTGGGATTACAGAGCTTCATTTTTCTGCTTGCAGGAGCGAATTCATTCGCGAATGAATCGCTCCTGCAAGTGAATACATGTACTTGACTACAACTTCGAAACATCAATCGCCTGCAACAGTTCAGGCGCGAACCCGGCAAAACTCAACAGCGCGGGCAATTGTGCGGCGAAACCCTGGTAACTGTGGTCGCCGCCGGCCTGAATGCGCAGGGCGCAAGCACGATAAAACGTTTCGGCGCGGCGGTAATCCAGGGTTTCATCGCCGGTTTGCAGCCAGACCTGAAAACGCTGCGGGTCTTGAGGCGCCGGGACTTCCAGTTCGCTCAGGGCCACAACGTGATCGTGAGTCAATTCCCAGGTTTCGCCGGTGTAAAGATTCTGCTGAGTGCCGACAAATCCGTCGAATAACTGGTGCGGATTGACCGCCGGATTGATCAGCACCGCCTTCAATCCATGGCGCTGCGCCAGGTGAGTCGCATAGTAGCCGCCGAGCGAGCTGCCGACCAGCAGCGGCCGACCCAGCGTCTCAACTGCAGATTCGAGCTGGAGCATGGCTTGGCGCGGATGGTGATGCAGTTCCGGCACGTGCAATTGCTCGCTCAAGCCAAGTGACTGCATCAAGGCGATCAATTGGCTGGCTTTCTTCGACTGAGCCGAGCTGTTCAGGCCGTGGATGTACAACAGTGTGGGTTTTTCGCTGTTCACGTCGTCCCCTCTTGGAACACTGAGCCGTGCAAAGCCGCGCAGTTTACAGGGACTAGCGTCAGAAGACTCGTGCGCAGGTGTTTCCAGGTGAAATCTCAATAACCGTCGCCACCGTAATCCACCTCGAATTGCATGCCAACTACCCGGGAAACCCCGGTTTCAAGCCGCCCATCATCATGCAGACGCAACCAGCGGTAACCCGGCGCGGCGGTATCGACCTTGAAGTCCGCGCTGCCCGGCGCGAACTGGATGCAGGTCGATGGCGAGGCGAGCAAGCGAATATCACCGCGCAGCTGATCGTATTCCTGATGCACATGGCCCCAGAGCACCGCTCGTACTTGCGGGAAACCCTCAAGCACCGCAAACAGCGCGTCTGGATTGCGCAAACCAATGGGGTCCATCCACGCACAACCGATGGGCACCGGATTATGGTGCAGGCAAATCAGATGATGCCGCTCGGGCGCAGCGCGCAACGACTGCGCCAGCAACTGCAATTGGCTGTCCTGGAGAAAACCCGGCACCGAACCGGGCACCGACGAATCCAGCAACGTGATGCGCCAGTTGCCGATATCGATGATGGGGTCGAGCAAATCACTGTCTTGCGCCGCCTGCTGCATTCCCAGGGATTCATCGTGATTGCCGGGAAACCAGCGTTTAACAGCGTCAATCTGCCCACTCAACTGCCGAAACGCTTCGTAGGACTCAACGCTGCCGTCTTGCGAGACATCACCACTGGCAACCACCAGATCAACCTGCGGCTGCTCGGCCAACACCTGCTCGATGACCTTTTGCAGACTGTCACGGGTTTTCATGCCCAGCAACGTGCCGTCCGCCGAGGCGAACAAATGGCTGTCGGACAACTGGACCATCAGCACCGAAGAACTGTTATCGGGTGGACGCGGCAAAGGCCGTCTCCTTGAGCGGATTCAGCGCGATTATGTGGCGATGATGAAGGCGGGTAAACCCGCAAGACGGGCCTGGCTCACAAATGTGTCGAGATCGATCAGCGCACCGCTTCAAACTCATGACCGCACGCCAGGCAATGACTCAGCCATTCACCGAGGAACAGATTGAGCTGGGCCTTTTCGTCGGGCTGGTGCATGTCGGCGTTGGGGTACGGGTAGATGCCACGAAAGCGGCGCGCATGTTCGGCGCCGATGACTTCGGCCATGCGGGCGTCGTGATAGACCTGGACTTCCAGTTTGGGCACCGGCAGCCACGGCAGGCTGTGTTCCTGGCGCACCTGCAGCGTGGTGGTGTACGGGCAATCGAGCAGCACTTCAACCGCCAGCACGCCCAGCATCTGATCGCCCTGCGTCACGGCCACGCGTCGCGAGCGTTGCTCGTTACGCATGTCCGGCAGCAATCGCATCAAGCGCGCATAGTTGGCCTCGCAGGCCGCTTGCAGGCCCACCAGATCAACTCGATAGCGCTCGCGCACAAGATTCACGACCATAACCCCCTGACTTCTATGCGATTCAACGCCAACCATTGCAAGGCAATGATCGTCGAAGCGTTCTTGATAGTGCCGTCGCGTACGGCTTGCAGCGCATCGTCCAATGCCCAGACCGTCACGCGGATATCTTCACCTTCCTCCTCCAGTCCGTGCAATCCCCCGGCGCCCTCACTTTCGCAACGTCCCAGGTAAAGATGAACGAATTCATCGCTGCCGCCGGGCGAAGGAAAATATTTGGTGATGGGCCACAACGCACTGAACACAAGTCCAGCTTCCTCTTCTGCTTCGCGGTGGGCAACCTCTTCCGGTTCCTCGGCCTTGTCGATCAGACCTGCCACCAATTCGATCAGCCACGGATTGCCGGTCTTCTCCGCGGCACCTACCCGGAACTGCTCGATCAAGACCACTTCGTCGCGTTTGGCGTCGTATGGCAGTACGCAAACAGCGTCGTGGCGCACGAAAAGCTCGCGACTGATCTGCTTGCTCATCCCGCCGGCGAACAGCTCATGGCGAAGGAACAGCTTGTCCAGTTTGTAGAATCCCTGGAAGCAGTTATCGCGCTGGGTAATTTCGTAAGCCGTCGGGGTTGATCGGGTCGATTCAGTCATACAGTTCTCGCTTAAGGCAATCTTTGGCTTCGTGCCATCCTAGAGTCTGATGCCGTTTCAACACAAGCCGCGTCGCAGCCCCCTCGAATATGCAGGGTAGACGGGCGATAGCGAAACGAACTCTAATCCGCCAAGCGGCGAACCGATGGCCCTGTTTGCAGTCCAAGCAGCCTGCATACGAACAACGTAACCGCCTTAATTGCCACCGCAAAGGATCAACATGTCGTTACTGAGGATCGCTTCACTGGCTTGCCTGGCCTTGATGCTGGGCGCTTGCCAGAGTCTGTTCCAACCTAACTACCGTGCCCCGCTGCAAGTCCAGCGCGACGCTTCCGAGCTGATCAAGCCGGGCTGCACCACGGCCGATTGTCCGCTGGTCAACATCGATACCGTACATTTCGCCGACGAGCCGAAACTCGATGCAATCGTGCAGAAAACCCTGCTGCAACTGACGCGCACCGATTCAAGCGCACCCGTGGCGCCGACGCTCAAGGCGTATCAGGAGCAATACCTGCGCGAAACCGAAGGCCGCAATGCCAGCTATCTGCAGGCCAAGGTACGTGAGCAGCATGACGGTATCGTGGTGATCGAGCTCTCGAGTTATCTCGATGGTGGCGGCGCCCACGGCGAGCCGGGTCGCGCGTTCATCAACTATTCGCGTCCACAACAACGCGTGTTGACCCTTGCCGACATGATCATCCCCGGCAAGGAAAGCGACTTCTGGCAGAAAGCCGAGCTGTCGCACCAGGGCTGGCTGGTCTCGACCAAAATGAACGAAGACCCTGAGTTCATCAAAACCTGGCCGTTCAAGAAGACGCCGAACATTGCCCTGACCTATGGCGCGATGATCCTCAAGTATCCGGTGACGACCATCGCGCCCTATTCCATGGGCCACATCGAGCTGAAGATTCCTTATCCGCAGCTCAATGGCATCCTCAAACCGGAACTGTTCCCCGGCCGCGGTTGAGGGTTTTCCCCAACAGCAATTGCAGCACGCCAGCGACGATGATCGCTGGCAGTGTTGCGCCGATGTCCGGATACAGATTGGCCAGCAAGTGATAGGTGCTGATCCCGCCCAGCCAGGCCAGAAGCGTCAGCCAGCGAAACCCGACTGTTGCGACCTGACTGCTGCGCCCCCGCAGAATAAAGTGATCCACCAGCACCACGCCGAACAGCGGCGCGAACACCGAGCCGATCAGCAACAGGAAGTTCTGGTACTGCGCCAGCGGTGCGAAACAGGCGATCAGCGTGCAGATCACGCCAATGGCCAAGGCCAGGTGTTCAACTTTCAAGCGCACCAACATCCCGCTGGATACCGCCGCCGAGTGAATATCGGCAAAAGCGTTTTCCGACTCGTCGAGCAGAATCAGCAACAGCGGAATCCCCAGGCCAGCCCCGGCCAACGCCAGCAGCAGCGCATTGACTTCACCACTTGGCGCGAACGCCAGGGTGTATGCAACGCCCAGGCTCATCAGCCAGAAGTTACCGATAAAGAAGCCCAGCGCCGTCCCGCCAAACACGTTTTTCGCGCGCTTGCCGAAGCGTGAATAGTCAGCAATCAGCGGCAGCCACGACAATGGCATGGCGATAGCGATATCAAAGCCGACCGCAAACGGCAGCGAACCATCCCCGGCTCGGGACCAGAGCGCGGACAGATCAGCCTTGGTGACCAGGTTCCAGGTCAGCCACAGGCACGCCGCCAGCAATAGCCAGATGCCCCATTTGCGCAAGATCTGCCGCACAAACGTCAACGGACCGCTGACCGCGAGCAACGTGGCCAGTGCGCCGAAAACCAGCGTCCACAACAGCGGGTTGGTCAGCAAAGCGCCTTCACCGAAAGCTCGTGCACCGAGCAGACTCGCTGCGTCGCGCATGACGATGATTTCAAACGAGCCCCAACCCACCAATTGCAGCAGGTTCAGGACTGCCGGCAACGACGCGCCTTTGCTGCCCAGGCTGAGCTTGAGTGCGGCCATGGACGACAAACCGGTGTCGCTGCCAATGACGCCAACCGCCGCGAGCAGCAAAACGCCGACCAGCGTGCCGAGGAAAATCGCCAGCAGCGAACCCGACATGCCCAACCCCGGCGCCAGCAAGGCCCCGGTTTGCAGAACCATCAGGCCAATGCCGAGGGAGAACCACAGGGAAAACAAATCACGCCCACCGAAGACACGCTTGCCTTGGGGAACGGGGATATCGGGTGAATAGGTGCTGGGGGTGTTCATGGGGTGATCTCAAAGAGATGCGGATATCCCGTAGGACCGGCTTCAGCCGGGAGGGCGCCCTCCCGGCTGAAGCCGGTCCTACGGTCGGGTAACGATGCCTCGAACAATCAAACCTTCTTGTAAAGCTGGCTACCTTCCTGCTTGAAGCGTTCAGCCTGTTCCGCCAAACCCTTGGCAACCTCCGCATCCACCGTTTCAATCCGCTGGTTGGCGGCGTATTCGCGAACTTCCTGGGTGATTTTCATCGAGCAGAATTTCGGGCCGCACATGGAGCAAAAGTGCGCGACCTTGGCCGAATCCTTGGGCAAGGTTTCGTCATGGTACGAGCGCGCGGTATCCGGATCGAGGCCGAGGTTGAACTGGTCTTCCCAACGGAATTCAAAACGCGCCTTGCTCAAGGCGTTGTCGCGAATCTGCGCGCCGGGATGGCCTTTGGCGAGGTCGGCGGCGTGAGCGGCGATCTTGTAGGTGATGATCCCGGTCTTCACGTCATCCTTGTTCGGCAGGCCCAAGTGTTCCTTCGGCGTGACGTAGCACAGCATGGCGCAACCGAACCAGCCGATCATCGCCGCACCGATGCCCGAAGTGATGTGGTCGTAACCCGGCGCGATGTCGGTGGTCAGCGGGCCGAGGGTGTAGAACGGCGCCTCGTCACAGCATTCCAGCTGCTTATCCATGTTCTCTTTGATCAGCTGCATCGGCACGTGGCCTGGGCCTTCGATCATGGTTTGCACGTCGTGCTTCCAGGCGATCTTGGTCAGCTCGCCGAGGGTTTCCAGCTCGCCGAATTGCGCGGCGTCGTTGGCGTCGGCAATCGAGCCCGGACGCAAGCCATCGCCCAGCGAGAAGCTGACGTCGTAGGCTTTCATGATTTCGCAGATGTCTTCGAAATGCGTGTAGAGGAAGTTTTCCTGGTGATGCGCCAGGCACCACTTGGCCATGATCGAACCACCACGGCTGACGATGCCGGTCACGCGCTTGGCGGTCAGCGGCACGTAGCGCAGCAGCACGCCGGCGTGGATGGTGAAGTAATCGACGCCCTGCTCCGCTTGCTCGATCAGCGTGTCACGGAACAATTCCCAAGTCAGGTCTTCGGCCGCGCCGCCGACTTTTTCCAGGGCCTGATAAATCGGCACGGTACCGATTGGCACCGGCGAGTTACGGATGATCCATTCGCGGGTCTCGTGAATGTGTTTGCCGGTGGACAAGTCCATGACCGTGTCCGAACCCCAGCGAATGCCCCAGGTCAGCTTGGCGACTTCTTCTTCGATGGAAGAACCCAGCGCGCTGTTGCCGATGTTGCCGTTGATCTTCACCAGGAAGTTGCGACCGATGATCATCGGCTCAAGTTCGGTGTGGTTGATGTTGGCCGGGATAATCGCGCGACCGCGGGCGATTTCTTCACGGACGAATTCGGCGGTGATTTCCTTCGGCACGCTGGCGCCGAAGCTGTGACCGGCGTGTTGCTGGGTCAGCAGACCGGCGGCGCGGGCTTCCTGCAATTTCATGTTTTCGCGGATGGCGACGTATTCCATCTCGGCGGTAATAATGCCCTGACGCGCATAGTGCATCTGGCTGACGTTGGCGCCCGCCTTGGCCCGGCGCGGATTGCGCACATGGGCGAAACGCAGGCGCGTCAGCTCGGCATCGCCAAGGCGTTGCTGGCCGAAGCTGGAACTCAGGCCCGGCAGGCGTTCGGTGTCATTGCGCGAGTCGATCCATGGCGAGCGAACGTCGGCCAGGCCCTTGCGCACGTCGATGACGACATTGGGGTCGGTGTACGGGCCGGACGTGTCGTACACGGTCACCGGCGCGTTGATTTCGCCGCCGAAGTCAGTCGGCGTCACGTCCAGGTGAACTTCGCGCATCGGCACGCGGATGTCCGGGCGTGAGCCCTCGACGTAAATTTTTTGCGAGCGGGTAAACGGCTGCACCGATCCGGAATCGACCTGGGCGGATTCACTCAAATTGGCGGCGTTTTTTAGATTTGTACTCATCACGGGCTCTCCAGACATCATCCAGCGGCGGATTAATTGTCGGAGCGAACCTGAAAACGAGAAGACGCACCTAGAGCGGCGCTGAGTGGCGAGCAAGGGTGTTGCGGTTCATTTATGAACCAACGACCCCGGACGACACTCAAGAGGACTCGCCGGGAGACGAGAAATCTTGTTCCCTACGCAGGCGCTAACCTGATCAGGTTCAACGGGATCCGGATTAACCGATCTCAGCCTCCAAACAAGGCACCCCGACAAGAACGTCGCCAGTCTAGTCGGGACGCGCCCGGATTACCAAGCCCGTTTTCAAACGCTCGATAAATGGCTGATATGCCGGATTGTTGCAAACGAGGCCAGCCTCTACACTCGCAGGCTGGTTTGACTTGCGAACCCGCAGAACAATTACCAACAGGGAATGCCTCATGCTGCGTAAACTTTCATTGGCCATCGCCGTGTCGTGTACGTGCAATGCAGTGGCCTGGGCAGCGGACTTGCCTCTTCCGACCAAGACCGGACTGGTCAATGTTTATCAGGAAGCGGTCAACAACAACGCCGACCTGGCGGCTGCCCGCGCCGATTACGCCGCCCGCAAGGAGATCGTGCCGCAGGCGCGCGCAGGGTTGCTGCCCAATCTGTCGGCCGGTGCCGATGTGAACAACACCCGCACCAGCATCAACCAGCCCAATATCACCGCGACCCGCAGCGGTACGGTGTATCAGGCGACGCTCAGCCAGCCGATCTTTCGCGCCGACCGCTGGTTCCAGTTGCAGGCCGCTGAAGCGGTCAACGAACAAGCCGCGCTGGAACTCTCGGCCACTGAACAGAACCTGATCCTGCAAAGCGCCGAGGATTATTTCACCGTGCTGCGCGCCCAGGACAATCTGGCCTCGACCAAAGCCGAAGAGGCCGCGTTCAAACGTCAGCTGGATCAAGCCAATGAGCGCTTCGATGTCGGCCTGTCGGACAAGACCGACGTGCTGCAAGCCCAGGCCAGCTACGACACCGCGCGGGCCAACCGAATCATCGCCAGACGTCAGGTGGACGATGCGTTCCAGGCCTTGGGAACGCTGACCAATCGCGAATACAACGCCATCGAAGGCATCGTTCATACGCTGCCGGTACTCGCGCCGACGCCCAATGACGCCAAGGCCTGGGTCGACACGGCCGCGCAGCAGAACCTGAATCTGCTGGCCAGTAACTACGCCGTGAACGCAGCCGAAGAAACCCTGCGCCAGCGCAAGGCCGGGCACGCTCCGACGCTGGATGCGGTGGCGACCTACAAGCGTGGCGACAACGACGCATTGGGCTTCAGTAACCCGAACTACACCGGGCAGAACTACAGCGGCGACGTGGAACAACGCAGTATCGGCGTGCAGTTGAATATTCCGATCTACAGCGGCGGGCTGACCAGCTCACAGGTTCGCGAAGCCTATTCACGCCTGAGCCAGAGCGAACAACGTCGCGAAGGCCTGCGTCGTCAGGTGGTGGAAAACACCCGTAACCTGCACCGCGCGGTGAACACCGACGTAGAGCAGGTCCAGGCGCGCAAGCAGTCGATCATCTCCAACCAGAGCGCGCTGGAAGCCACGGAAATCGGCTATCAGGTCGGCACGCGCAACATCGTCGATGTGCTGGACGCGCAACGCCAGCTGTACGCCTCGGTGCGCGACTACAACAACACCCGCTACGACTACATCCTGGATAACCTGCGCTTGAAACAGGCCGCAGGCACCCTGAATCCTGGCGACCTGCAGGATTTGTCGCGTTACCTCAAACCGGATTACAACCCGGACAAGGACTTCCTGCCGCCGGACCTGGCAGCCGCTGCGCGGAAAAACTTTGAACGGCCTGCGCAACAATAAACGTTCGTTTGCGGTCCCCGTTGGAGCGAGGCTTGCCCGCGAATTGGCCGTAGGAGCGACCGTAGGAGCGACTTTAGTCGCGAGAGCGTCAATTGCCCTCCCGGCTAAAGCCGGTCCTACAGCAAGCCTCGCTCCTACGGGATGGTTATTTAACCAACCGCCCAATCCCGTCCAACAACCGCTGCAACGCCCCTTGATTGGCGCTCATCACCTGCAACCCGGCATCGGCCATGGTGCGCGCCTGTTGCGGCTGATCAAACAGGCGTTGCACGGCGGCTGACAGGCTCGCGGCGTCGGCGACTTCGGCCAGCGCCCCGGCATTGCGCAACAGCGCAGCGATTTCCAGGAAGTTGAACAGGTGCGGCCCGCTCAACACCGGTTTGGCCAACGCCGCAGGCTCCAGCAGGTTATGACCACCATTGGGCACCAGACTGCCGCCGACAAATGCGATATCAGCCAAGGCATAGAGAAACAGCAGCTCGCCCATGGTATCGCCGAGCAACACCGACGTTTGCGCGCTGACCGGTTGCTGCGATGAACGCCGAACCGTTGTGAAGCCTTGCTGCACACACAGATCATGCACGCTGGCGAAACGCTCGGGATGGCGCGGCACCAGAATCAGCAGCGCGTCAGGATGGCTCGCCAACAATTGCCGATGGGCCGACAACACGCTTTCATCTTCGCCCGCGTGGGTGCTGGCGGCGATCCAGACCGGACGTTGCGTGGCTTGCCATTGCTCCCGCAGGCCTGCGGCGTCTTTGAGTAACTGCGGGGCAATGCTCAAGTCGAACTTGATCGAACCGGTCACCGCCACGCATTCAGGACGCGCGCCCAGATCCCGAAAACGCTGGGCCTCGGCCTCGGTCTGCACGGCGATCCAGCTCATTTGCGCCAGCATCGGTCGAGTCAGTTTGGCGAACTTTCCGTAACCTCGCGCTGAACGCTCTGACAAACGCGCGTTGGCCAATACCACCGGAATGCCACGTTTGGCGCACTGATTGATGTGATTGGGCCACAGCTCGGTTTCCATGATGATGCCCAGCACCGGCCGCACATGATCGAGAAAGCGTCCAGCCGCCCAAGGCAAATCGTATGGCAGGTAACAATGCTGAATGCGCGGCTCGCCCGCGAACACTGCCTTGATTCGCTCTGATCCGGTGGGCGTCATGCAGGTCACGGTGATCGGCAACTGCGGGTAACGCGCCAGCAGCGCGCGAATCATCGGTGCCGCAGCGATGCTTTCACCCACTGAAACTGCATGCACCCAGATTCCGCCCAACTGCATCGGCGGCAGGCCGAAGGCGAATCGTTCACCGATCCGCTGGCGGTAAGCCGGCGCCTTGCGCGCCCGCAGCCATAGTCGCAAGGCCACCAGCGGCAGGCCGAGATGAAACAGCAGGGTATATAGAGTTCTATTCATGGGCGCGGAGTTTATCAGCCAATTGCCTGCAAATGCCGGGCAAAACTTTCTGCCAGGCATTGCGCGGCAGGGCCAAGGGGTTCGTCGCGACGCCAGACCATTTCCACCACCAAGGGCGGCGGCGTCCACTCGCTGAGCAGTTCGGTCATCTGGTTCTGATACGTCGGATATTGCACCACATGGCGCGGCAGCCAGGCCCAACCCAGCCCGCGCATGAGCAATTCCGCCATGACGTAAAAACTGTCAGCCCGCCAGACCTGCGCACTGAGCTGTTCGCCGCCGGGATAGCCGCTTTGCTGTGGCGCGATGAGCAATTGCCGATGGCGACCGAGCTGCTGGCGACTGACCCTGGCCTGATTCGCCAACGGATGACCTACGGCGCAGACCGTGACCATTTCCACGCTGCCCAAGCCGCGACGCTCGAGGGTTTCGGGCATTTGCTCATGATGAAACAGCAAACCCAGATCGGCCCGTCGTTCCAGCAGCTTGCGCGCGACGTCACCCTGAGCGGCGCTGGCCAGTTGCACTTCGACCACCGGGAAGCGTTCAGCCAATTCTTCGAGGCTGTCCAGCACCGGCTGATACGGCATCGCTTCGTCATGGGCTAAGCGCAATCGGGCTTCCTGGCCTCGGGCCAGGGCCAGCGCGCGACCGTCAAGACGTTCGCATTGGCGCAGCAGCTCCCGAGCTTCTTCAAGCAGCGCGGTCCCGGCTTCGGTCAAGCGCGGCTGGCGACCGCTGCTGCGCTCGAACAGGCTGACGCCAAGATCGGACTCAAGCATGGCCACGGCGCTGCTGACCGCCGATTGCGCCCGGCGCATGTCCCGCGCCACGGCGGAAAACGAACGCTGCTCGGCCACGCTGACGAACAAACGGATCTGCTCAATATTCCATTGCATCGCACACCAACCTATCTTTATTGCAGATAGGTAATGACTTTACCGCACTTCAGTAATCTCTAGAATGCGCAGCCTGTGAAGAGGAGTTATCCCATGTCTGCTTACTACCTGCTGGCCATTGCCATTTGCGCCGAAGTCATCGGCACCGTTTCCATGAAAGCCGTGAAAGGCTTGAGCACCCCGCTGCCGCTGTTGCTGGTCATTTGCGGCTACGCCATTGCTTTCTGGATGCTGATTCTGGTGGTGCGCACCATTCCCGTCGGCGTGGCTTATGCGGTATGGGCTGGCATGGGGATTGTCATGGTCAGCGTCGCGGCGCTGTTTATTTACGGGCAGAAACTCGACCTGCCGGCGGTGCTGGGGATGGCGATGATCGTCGCGGGCGTGGTGGTGATCCAGTTGTTCTCGAAAACCGCCGGGCATTGAAAACGCGATCCTCTATAATGGCCGCATTCTTCCGGCCACTGAGGTGCTCATGCCTTCTGCTATTTCCACTGACGTTCTGATCGTCGGTGCCGGCGTTGCTGGTCTCTGGCTCAATGCCCGGCTGCGTCGTCAAGGATTCTCGACAGTTCTGGTAGAAAGTTCGGCACTGGGCGGCGGGCAAAGCCTGAAGTCCCAGGGCATCATTCACGGCGGCGCCAAATACGCGCTGCATGGCGCGCTGTCCGGCGCGTCCGAAGCCATTGCCGACATGCCGCGCCGCTGGCGTGAGGCGCTGTCGGGCAAGGGCGAGCTGGATCTGACCGGCGTTCGTCTGCTGTCCGAAGCGCATTACTTGTGGTCGCCTGGCACCCTGGCCGGCAATCTCACCAGCTTTTTCGCCAGCAAGGCGGTGCGCGGCCGCGTCGATCAAGTCAAAGGCACCGACCTTCCCCCCGCGCTGCAAGATCCGAAATTCAAGGGCAAGGTGTATCGGCTGGCTGAACTGGTGATCGATGTACCGAGCCTGATCGCACGGCTTGCGGAATTGGCGGGCGACAGCTTGCTGGCCGGGCAGAACATCGAACCGCTGCACGACGGCGACCAGCTGATCGGTCTGTGCATTGACGGGCGCAATATTCTTGCGCAACGGATCGTGCTCAGCGCAGGCGCCGGTAATGCACAACTGCTGAAGACGCTCGGCGTCTCGCAACCAACGATGCAACGCCGTCCGCTGCACATGGTGCTGGCCAAAGGGCCAACCCTGAAACCCTTGTACGCGCACTGCCTGGGCGGCGGACCGAAACCGCGTCTCACGGTCACCACCCATCCGGCTGCCGATGGCCAATGGGTGTGGTACGTCGGCGGCGACGTCGCCGAGGCAGACGGAGTTGCCCGCGAACCAGCCGCACAAATCGCCGCAGTGAAAAAAGAACTGGGCACTTTGTTGCCCTGGATCGATCTCAGTCAGGTGCAATGGGCGACCTTGCGCGTTGACCGTGCAGAACCTGCGCAATCCGGCCTGACTCGCCCTGACAACGCGTTCCTCAACGTGCAGGGTCGATTGATGACGGGCTGGCCGACCAAGCTGGCCCTGGCTCCGGACTTTGCCGACCGGGTGCTGGCCGCGCTGTCTCATGATGAAATCCACCCAACGCCTCAGCCGCCGCTGGCAGGACTGCCACGACCGCCGCTGGCTGTACCAGTCTGGGATCAACTGCTGCCATGACCGTCAAAACACTGCACGATTTGCATCGCCCGCTGGGCGGTACCGGCCTGATCGTCTCGCCGCTGGGCCTGGGCACGGTCAAGCTCGGCCGGGATCAAGGGGTCAAGTATCCCAATGGCTTCAAGATCCCGGACGACCAGCACGCGCAGATGCTGTTGAAGATGGCCAGAGACATGGGCATCAATCTGATCGACACCGCGCCCGCCTATGGCACCAGCGAAGAACGCCTCGGCCCGCTGCTGCGCGGTCAGCGTCAGGATTGGGTGATCGTCAGCAAGGTGGGCGAGGAGTTCGAAGCCGGCCAGTCGAGTCATGACTTCAGCCCTGAACACACGCGCAAGTCCGTGGAACGCAGCCTGAAACGCCTGGAAACCGATTTTATCGATCTGGTGTTGGTGCATTCCGACGGCAACGATCTGGCCGTGCTCAACGACAGCGGCGTCTATCAGGCGCTGGCCGACCTGAAACGCGAAGGCAAGATTCGTGGCTTCGGCTTTTCCGGCAAGACCGTCGAGGGAGGCCTGCTGGCGCTGCGCGAAGGCGATTGTGCGATGGTCACGTACAACCTCAACGAACAGGGCGAAAAGCCAGTACTGGACTACGCTGCTGCTCACGGCAAGGGCATTCTGATCAAGAAGGCTCTAGCCAGTGGCCACGTATGCCTGAGCCCGGGAGTCGATCCGGTACAGGCCAGTTTCCAGCTGCTGTTTGAGCATCCAGCGGTCGCCAGTGCTATTGTCGGGACCATTGATCCGCTCCATCTGGCCCACAACGTCGCCACTGCCGCTGCCGTGATTCGCCGTCAAGCCTGATGTAGGCGGCCGACCCCAACGCAAGAAGGAGCCGATATGCCGCGAACCCTGATTCGGAAAAACCCCAGCAACTTCAAAACCCTGCCGCTGTTCGTCGAAGCCACCCCCGAAGGCCTGAGCTACCAGAGCATCGGCATGCCGCTGAATTTTGCCCAGACCCAGCAGCGCCGCCGCAAAATCGAAGTGGCGGACAGTTCGCGCTTCGATACGGAACTGGCCAATCTCGGGGTTTCGGTACGTCTGACGTTGAATTGGCAAAACCGCGATTACTGGGTTCTGGTGCGCCAGCGTCGGCAGGATCGTGGCGACATCGTGCTCAAGCTGATCTCCGGTTATGTTCCGGCCCACGAACTGAATCTGCCGCTGCACACCGCGATTCAGGAAGTGGCCGAAGAGTGCCTGATCGAAACCCCGCAAGGCTGGTTGAGCGGGCGTTTCAATGACACCTGGCTACCGGCGCCCTACTCCGCCGCCCTGCACTATCGCGAAGCCATGCCGTTTCGCCTGACGCCCTTGTCCGGCGCGGCCCGCCCGGTACGTTGCGGCAGCATGACACTGATCGAACGGCCACGCGCCTACGTGCATCTGCCCACCGCTTCATTGCAGCTGATCTACGACATGCGCCTGGAAGTACCCAAGGAAGCACGGCCGCTGAGCCTGTTTCATGTGGATGAATGCCTGGAAAACGATGAGCTGGTGGCCCGCCTCAATCGCAGCAAGCCTGACCTGTACCTGATGCCACTGGAAAACGGTGTGCCGCTGCCCGAGCTTTACACCCTCAAGCGCGACAAGCTGACGCCAGCGGGAACACGCGGGCTGTATCTGGCGGAGAGCTTTGCGGCTCAGGACGGCTGGGTGGTGCGTGACGAGCGGATTCGCTGGAAAGACTGGCTGCGCCAACAGGGCATGACCCCGCCGCCGAAAAAGACCGGCCTCAAGCGCCTGACCGGCAAGGCCCGGCAGTTGTTGCGGTTGGTGAAGGGTCTGAAAGGCTGAAGCGCCGAATCTCCGTAGGACCGGCTTCAGCCGGGAGCACATCATTTGCGCCAGCGTGGCTCATGGCTCATGGCTCATGGCTCGCGGCTAAAGCCGCTCCTACGGAGTTCAGTCGTTGCAGGACCGAAACTTCACTGCCGTCGAATCTTCTCGACAATCGCCGTGGTCGAACTGTTTTCAACCAGTCCCAACACTTTCACGGTTCCACCGTAAGCCTGGACGATATCCGCGCCGACCACCTGGTCGATGCCGTAATCGCCGCCTTTGACCAATACGTCCGGTTTGACATGGCTCAGCAGGTTTTCCGGAGTGCCTTCGGGGAAGCTGATCACCCAGTCCACCGCGCCCAGGCCAGCAAGTACGGCCATGCGGCGGTCTACGCTGTTGATCGGACGACCCGGCCCTTTCAGGCGGCTGACGGAAGCATCGTCGTTGACGGCAACGATCAGGCGATCACCCTGAGCGCGAGCCTGTTCCAGATACGTCACGTGACCGGCATGCAGGATGTCGAAGCAGCCGTTGGTGAACACGATCTTTTCTTTATGCGCACGCGCGTCGTCGATGGCCAGCAGCAGTTGGTCCAGACTCAACACACCGCGCTCGGAACCCTCTTCGCGCTGAATCGCCCGACGCAGCTCCGGTGCGCTGATCGCTGCCGTACCCAGCTTGCCGACCACGATACCTGCGGCCAGATTGGCTAACGCCACCGCATGGGGAAGTTCTTCGCCTGCGGCGATTGCCGCTGCGAGCGTGGAAATAACTGTATCGCCAGCACCGGTGACGTCAAAGACTTCACGGGCGCGCGCTGGCAAATGCAGCGCCGGGTGATCCGGGCGCAACAAGGTCATGCCGTGTTCGCCACGGGTTACCAGCAACGCGCCGAGCTCCAGTTCGCTCATCAATTGCGCGCCTTTGGCGACCAGTTCGGCTTCGTCGACGCAATGGCCGACGATGGCTTCGAATTCACTGAGGTTAGGCGTGATGACGCTGGCGCCGCGATAGATGGCGAAATCCTTGCCCTTCGGATCGGCGAGCACCGGAATGCCGCGCTCGCGGGCCAACTTGATCAACACCTGATGATTTTTCAGCGCGCCCTTGCCGTAATCAGACAGCACCAGCACTTTGATACCGTCGAGCAGGCCATCTACTTCAGCGCTTAAGGCTTCGGCATCGGTGGAGAACGGTTCTTCAAAGTCGATACGCAGCAATTGCTGGTGGCGGCTCATGACCCGCAGCTTGACGATGGTCGGCTGGTGGGCGATGCGCTGGAAACGTGCCAGCACGCCGGCAGCCTTCAGGCTATTGGCAAGGCTTTCGGCAGCCTCATCCTCCCCGGTAACGCCTACCAGAGAAGCGGGTGCACCCAGTGCGGCGATGTTCAAGGCAACGTTGGCGGCACCGCCTGGACGATCCTCGATCTGCTCGACCTTGACCACCGGCACCGGCGCCTCCGGTGAAATCCGCGAGGTACCGCCATGCCAATAGCGGTCGAGCATGACATCGCCCACTACCAAGACTGGTGCTTGATCGAAACGCGGCATGGACAACTTCATCGAACAACCCGTGACTAAATGAACAGGGGCGGAATCTTAGCACAGGGTTTGGAAAGGCTTGGAGTTGCGAAGCATTGCAAAACCCCTATTGCAGAGGCAGACCGGATTCGTAGGACCAGCTTTAGCCGGGAGAACGCTCTCCCGGCTAAAGCCGGTCCTACGAAATAGCGCAGCTTTTAGATCGCGCCAACCGGAGCCGGTTCGTCCAGGCCCATGGCGTGCAGGCGGGCGTAGTAGCCGTTCTGCGCCAACAGCTCGGCGTGGGTGCCGCGCTCGACGATCCGACCGGCGTCCATCACCAGAATCAGGTCGGCCCGCTCGATGGTGGTCAGGCGGTGTGCAATAACCAGCGTCGTGCGACCTTTCATCACGTGATCCAGCGCTGCCTGGATGTGACGCTCGGACTCGGTATCCAGCGCCGACGTTGCTTCATCGAGGATCAGCAGAGGCGCGTTTTTCAGCAGCGCCCGGGCGATTGCCAGACGCTGGCGTTGACCGCCGGACAGCAGCACGCCGTTTTCACCGACTTGTGTATCAAAACCTTCCGGCAACTGATCGATGAACTCCTTGGCGTAGGCGTCCGCCGCTGCGGATTCAATATCGGCACGCGGAGCGCCAGCCAGGTCGCCGTAGGCAATGTTGTTGGCGACGCTGTCGTTGAACAGCGTGACGCTCTGGGTGACCTGGGCGATGTGACGACGCAGGTTACGCAGGGTGTAGTCGCTGATTTCCACGCCATCGAGCAGGATTTGCCCGGTGTTGTGCTGATAGAAACGCGGAATCAGATTGGCCAGCGTTGACTTGCCGCTGCCCGAGCGCCCGACCAGAGCAATCATTTGCCCCGGTGCCGCAGCAAAGCTGATGTCGTTCAGAACCTGACGTTCAGTGCCCGGATACGTGAAGCTGAGATTCTTGACTTCCAGATGGCCAGTCACGCGCTCACGTTCAACCGAACCGCTGTCGAACTCAGGCTCGACATCAAGCTGTTCGAATATGCTTTCGGCGCCAGCAACACCTTTTTGGATGGTCGAACTGACTTCGGACAGCTGTCGGATCGGTTTCGGCAGCAAGCCCGCAGCCGTGATGTAAGCCACCAGATCGCCAGCGGTCGCATCGCCACGCAGGTACAAGACCAGGAACATCAATACCGCCATGGCGGTGTAGATCACCAGTTGCAGCATCGGCGTATAGACCGCGCCGGTCTTGGTCATGCGCAGCTGCTTGTCGGTGTTGCTCTGGCTAGCATTGGCGAAGCGGTCCTGCTCGTACTTCTCGCCGCCGAAGCTGCGCACCACGCGATAGCCCTGGATGGTCTCGGAAGCCACGTGAGTCACGTCACCCATGGCGACCTGAATCTTCTTGCTCTGCTTGCGGAATTTCTTGCTGGCACTGCCCACCATCGTGGCGATCAGCGGCAGGATTGCCAGCATCACCAGCGTCAGCTGCCAGTTCATCCACAGCAGGTAGATGAACAGGAAAACAATGGTCAGGCCTTCACGAATGACGACTTTGATCGCATCGGTCGCCGCGCCCGTCACCATCGTCACGTTGAAGGTAATGCGCGAGATCAGGTGGCCCGAGTTATGGGTATCGAAATAACGATTGGGCAAGACCAGCAGTTTATTGAACAACTCAACCCGCAGGTCATGCACCAGTCCCAGGGAAACCTTGGCCAGGAAATAGTTGCCCAGATACGAACCCAGGCCTTGCCACGCGGCAATCAGCACGATCAGCAGCGGCACCGCCTGCAGCAATTGCAGGTCGCGCAGGTACGGAACGTTAGGGAACAGCACCGCTTCCGGGTTGCTCAGGCCATCGACAAAGTACTTCAGAATGCCGGCCAACATGGGCTGGGTCGAAGCAAAAATGACGAAGCCGATGATGCTGAGCAGGAAAATCCCGATGTAGGGCCTGACGTAATTCAGCAGTCGAAAATAGATTTTCAGGCTGGAGCTTTGTCCGGCGTCGGACGCTTTGTTGCTCATATTAAAGCTCGCTGATGTAGAAGAACGCGCGATTTTATCACAGGCGTCGCGCTGGACCCTGGCCCAAACCATGACAGTGGCAAGCCCGATCGGCAGCCAGCTGATAAACCACTCGGCGCGCGGCGAACCCGTCAGGCTGGCCGCGTCGAACTGCATGGCCAGGGTGGAGAATAGCCACATCCCCAGCAACCCGCGCCCCAACGGCGTATCACGACCGCGCCAGCCTTCGCGCAGAACCGCCAGCCAGACCACCGCCCAGAGCAGCATTCCAGGGACACCCAGCTGAATGGCCGTGTGGGTGAACAGATTGTGCGAGTGATCAAAACGCAGGCCGTCGGCGACCACCACATCGTAAGGCGCTCCCAGACCGATACCGATCCATGGATGCAGGCTGATCATCTTGACTGCAGCGACAAATATTTCGGGACGATACGATGAGCCACGCGCCATCATCAGCGGTTCAAGCAGCCAGAAGCCGATGGCCGCCAGCAACACCGCTGCGGCAGCGACCAAATAGGCGCGCCGATCGCGGCACCAGATCGGCATCGCCACCACGGTAAAGAACAACGCCAGCGCGGCGCCGCGACTCTGGGACAGCACGACAAACCCGCCGGTCAGCGCCAAGGCCAGCAACCAGAGCCCTTGCAGTGGCAACCGTTTCGGCGGCCACATCAACATCCAGATAGCGGCAAGCCCGACCACATAAGCGCCGAGAATCGGGTGGGACAGTTCACCAATGCCTTCCAGACGCGCATGCCAAAGGTTATGACGGATGCCGAAGAACTCGATCATCGACACCAGCGCGGCCAGCGCCATGCCGATCCCCGCCCACTGCATCAGGCGAATCACCCGGTCCGGTCGGGCATCGGCCAGGATCGGGAAAAACAGCACGAACAGGCCGATGTACAACATGCGTTTGAATTCGCGACCCGGTTCCTCGGCATGTGACCAATAAAGACTGATGGTCGACCAGAGCCCGAGCAGCAACAAAGAGACACACAGGATACGCTGCTGACGCCAGAACTCGCCCAGCCGCGCACGCGCCGACCACGCCAGTACCAGGCCGGGCACCCAGATCAATGCCACGAGGCCTTGCTGGTAAATCTTGTTGGAGGGAGCGAAGGCAATTGCCAGCAAAAACCACAGCAGCCCGGCGGATAACCAGACTTGTGCCCAACGGCGTGCGTACATCCTGACTCCTAATTTTCAGACCAGACCAGCCCGGCATGGTGCAAGCGGCAACTTTTCGGCATCATTGCGCGTCAATCCGCTCGCATTCCAACAAGGCTTTCTACTGATGCAATGCTTACGGCTCTCAAAGGCCGCTTTAAATCAAATGATCGTCGGCGCCAAAGTGCTGGAGGCCGACAGCTATGGCGCGAAAGTGTACATGTTGCAGGATGGCAAAATCCTTAAACTGTTCCGCCGCAAGCGATGGTTTTCATCGGCACTGCTGCGCCCCTATTCGAAACGCTTCATCGATAACGCGGCAAAGCTTGAGAAACTGGGGGTTCCAACCCTCAAGGTGACGCATTTCTACACCCTCGACAAACCCGGCATGACGGCGGTTCTGTATCGCCCGTTGCCGGGTGAAACCCTGCGACAGCTGGCCCGCCAGCCAGGTTTCAGCTGGCAGCAGCAGCTCCCGGCGCTTATCGAGCTGGTGCGCAGTCTGCATCAATCGGGGATTTATTTCAGATCGTTGCACTTGGGGAATATCGTCGTCACGCCGGAAGAAAAGCTGGGCCTGATCGATGTGGCCGATATGCGCTTCTTCAAGGCTCCGCTTTCCGAGCGCCTGATCAAGCGCAACGTTCAGCATTTCTCCAGCTATATCAAGCGTGAGAACCTGGGCGATGAATTCCCTCTGCAAGCGCTGGAACAGGCATTGCTCGCAGCCTGAAACACTTGCGGCGTCGATTCAGTGGGTCGACAGCAGCACCCGGGAATCCTCGCAGAAGCGTTCCCAGGCCGCTGCTGGTGCAAGGGCCTGGAACTGAGAGGCGGAAACATTGGCGCCGTCCTGTGCAACCAACGTTCCGATGGCTTTGACCCACGCGGCCACATCGGCGACCGGCACATAATAGCCAGCGTCGCCCAACTGCTCGCGAAACACCTCAAGATCGCTGACCAGCACCGGCACGCCGGCAATGACCGCCTCTTGCAAAACCAGACCCAGGCCTTCTTCCCGGGAAGGAATCACCACCCAGTCGAAACCGCGATACAACTTGGCCAGGCCTGGCTTGTGGCCCGGCATGAACACCTTGCCGGTCAAACCCAGCTGTTTGACCTTGCGCTCAAGCGCGCCGCGATCAGGCCCTTCGCCAATGATCACCAGATTGAGATCGGGATGGCGCGGCAGCGATTGCGCGAAGGCGTCCAGCAAATAGTCGAAGCCCTTATCGGGAACCAGTCGCCCCACGGCACCGAGCACGCGAATGCCATCTACGGGCAAGTCCAGAACCTTGCGCGCCTGTTTGCGGTCCAGCAGCCGAATACAAAACGCTTCTGGCTCAAGTGCGCTGCGCAGCGCCTGCACTGGCAGTTTCAGATCCTCCTGCAACGCTACGGCCAGGGTTTGCGAGACGGCAGCCAGCGTCAGGCGCTCGGCCGGGAATTGACGAAACAGGGAGCGGTGTTGCTCGCGCAAGCGTGTGGCACCGTGGAAAACCACGACGGCGCGTACGCCCGGCATGTTTTTCAGGATAGGCAGCATCACCCGGGCGACGCCCAGGCCATCCAGCAAGACGACTTTCGCGCCGCTTTCCAGCAGCGCTTTGCGTAACCGTGCATGCATCCATGGCTTGAGCAAACGCCAGACGTGCCGTTCTTTAAGCAACCGTGACGAAAGCCGCCATTCGCGGGCGTCTTTTACAGGCTCGGAACAGTCGCTGATGTCTCCTTGGAGAAACCAGGTCTTGATCTCGATGCTCGGATCGAGTTGCGAGACAATCTGCTGATGCACCTTATGAACCGAGGAAAACGGCGAGCCGCTGGCCCACATCACGTTAATGATGCTCATCTGGTGTTGAGCCCCAATGCAGGCAAGCCAACATCCATCAAGGCGCGATCAATTATTGGTAAAGCCAATGCACACTCCAGACGGCAGCGTAAGCCCAGGTATTCACTCGTCCCGGTGAGCAATGCAACAGTGTGCGAGGCCGACGAGGGTACCCAGTGAAACCTGAAATAATAGGTATAAGCACAACACAAACAACACGCTGCATTAACAATCCGCAAGCAGGATCGTGCCTGAATTCAGAAGCCCAGCGTCGTCCGCAGGCGCTCAAACCACTTCAAAGGTGAGGGCGTTCGAAGCGCAGGCTCAAGCTCTTTGACAATACGTTGGCCAATCGTTGCAAAACTGAATTGCGACATTGCCAGATTACGGCCGTTGACGGCAATACGCGCCGCCAATTCGGGATCACCACGCAGTACGGCCAGCTTCCCCTGCAATTGCGCAATGCTGTTGTAGAACACCACGTTTTCCATATCCTGCAGACCCAAGGCGCGATTTTCGCCTTCACCTTGATCATAGGCCAGCAACACGCAGCCGCAGGCCATGGCCTCGAAATTCTTGATCATGTACTCGCCCATGCCGACATCGGCACTGACGAAAAAACGAATCCGGTTGAGCGTATCGCAGTACTCTTCGCCCGACTTGGTGCGCGTCACCACCAGGTTTTCCACCTGGCCCAACTCGTCCAGCAACGCCTTGCGCCCGCTGTACGCCACGCTGTTGGTACTGCCGACGAAGGCCAGCTCGATATCGCGCTCGCGCCCCTGATCCTGCAACAGGCTCTGGTCATAACCTTTGGGCACGAACACCGCGTCGAAACCTTCAGCCCGCAAACGCTCGCTCACTATAAACCCGGAGCAGATCACTCGTACCCACGGCAGCTTCCGATAATGGGCGCTGAATTTTCCGGTGTACTTGCAGGAAATGTAGTTCTGATAAGCATCGTGTTCGAGGATCACCAGATTGGGCACTGTGCGAATGAAAGCAACCTGACGGATTTCCTGTTTGAAGCGCAGGAAAAAGACGATGCGGTCGTACTGCGTAACATCCACTTCGCGCCGAAAGTAAGCCCGCAGATTTCTCTGCTCGGCGGACGTCAACCAGCGCAGATCACACTCGCAGTGCGCGGCGATGCCTTCATACAAGCGATCCAGAATGGCTCGTTGTTCTTTCTGGACCAGAAGTAGAACTTTCATTATTTTCCTTGAACCGCAGCCTGCTGAATCAGATGTCCTTGCGCCAGAACAGCTCATGGCGGCGAACAGCCTTTCTGTAGAATTCGTTTTCACCCTCTGCCGGCCAGCGTCGGCCAGCCAACGCACCTTGCAACCAGCGCCGCACTTTGCGCTTGAGCGGCATTGGCGGTTGCAGGTCGTGCATCATACCCAGCGCCATGGCTTTGTCGCGCTGCTGTGCGACAGTCAATTGCAGGCTGTAAGGCGTCAGTTGCAACTCGGCGTCAAAAACCGGCGGCAAACTGATGCCGCTATAGGCGTCGCCCATCGGCCAGCGATCATTGTCATGCAGATGATTGGCGTAGCCCAGAATCACCTGTGGCTGCCATTCCAGACCTTGCAACGCTTCGAGCACCGCAGCCTGGGCGCAGATATGGTCCGGATGAGGATCAATCGCCGGATGGGGCATCACCAGCACCTCGGGTCGAGCACGCAAGAGCAGTGCCCGCAGATCAGCAAGCAGGTTATTCCAGGTCGGCGCACCGTCCACATCACCGGGTAACGGCAACAAATTGAACTGACGAAACAGCCGGGTATCGCTCAGATCGGCCTCGCGCGACGCCACGGGCTGATCTGGCGCAGCCTGCATCGCCGGCAGTTGCAGACAGAAATAGCCGAGCTGCACGCACTGTGCTTCTGGAACGCCGCCCCAACGTGGCACGGCGATGCTGTCCCAGGCACGCAGCCGGCCCTTGATTCGCGCGGCTTCGGCCCGGTCCATGCCCATCTGTTGATAATGCTCGGCTTCGATTTCACCTGCGGTCAGCGTCACGATCCAGGCATCCTGCGCCTGACTGTACAAACCGAACGCCGCCAGCTCAGCATCGTCGGCATGAGGCGCGATCACCATGACTTTTTGCTGGCGGGCATCTGGATGACGAAACACCCAAAGCCGGGGGGTGCCGTGAAGACGACAGAAACGACCTTGCAGACGTAACGAGCCGTTGGCCAGCGCAGCGCCAAGCCCAGTGAGATTCAGATAACGCACGCCGTTTACGCCACGTTCGAAAGCCTGGCAGTCCGCAACTTCAGTACCCAGCATTTCAACGACCGGATCCAGAAAACGTCCGAGCCAGGTGCTTTTGAGTTTTATCGCCAGGATCAGGGTTTCATCGCCAGACAGCCGCAGGGGCGCGTCGATGCGCAGCTGTTCCCCGTCCAGGCTGACGCCTGCAACTTCGGCATCGACCGGAAAGTTGTACTGATAATCGTCTCGAGGCGAGTAAAACAAGTGATCGGCAAACCAGGCTTCGTGAGCGATCCAGCCGACCAACGCCAGCAGCAGCGGCAACCACCACGCCACCAGTACGCCGACGACAATCAGCAACAGCAAGCCGATCAACAGCGCCACACGCTTGTTACGGCGATGGCGCTTGAGCAATTGCTGTTTACGGCTCAAATCTGGAATACCGGCACGGGGTTGCACCAACGATCCTTGTACTCGCGGTCGGCACGACCGAACGAGAAACGCAGCGGTTTGCCCAACGCGCGGGCATCTTCCCAGGCGCTTTGGGTGTTGAGAAAACTCAGCACGCTGCCGGGGCTGAAGTCCCGGGTTTCGGGGTCGACGCCACCGTTGACGTACTCGACGCTGATCCACTCGGGTGCTTCGACGCGATACACCAACTGGATCGCGATGGGCGCGTCATTGAGAAACACCACCGAGCCGGTCAGGAATTCACGTAACAGCTCGATGACTTCGCTCATACGCTCAGCCCCCGTCGCCGGGAAACTCCAGCGGCGCTGGAACAGGTCGCAATACATGCGGGCCATTTCGGCACTGCTGAACTCGCTGACCGGACGCACGATGCCACCAGCTTCTTCCAGCAGTCGCAGTTCGCGGCGCTGGTTGTAGCGAAACTTTTTCGACAGCTCTTCCGGGGTTCGCGCCATCGCCAGGGATTCAGCCTGAGGCTTGAAGGTCGTGACACGGCCTTCATTCAGTGCCGACAGATAACGCCCGCGATGCCGTACGGGCACCTGCACATCGGCGGCAATCGGCAGGATCAATTCGGCATTGCCCAGATCGAACAGGCCTTTTTTGCCTCGGCTTTTCAGCACGTCCTTGGACAGCGCCAGTGAGCGGCCCCAGGTGGGAATCGCTGCCTTTATATCGCCGTCTTGCTCCCAACCCAGATAACGCACGGGAATTTCAGCCAGGCCGGCAAGGCGCTCGACCACCAAAGGATGCGTCGCCACGCTGCCACCGAAACGCTGCCAGGCCTGTTGATAAGCGTCGGCATCAATCTGGATCCAGCCACGCTCACGCCAGCCTCGCAATCGGTTGAGCATCAGGACTCCGCCGTCAGGCTGGTGACTTGCGGCAAACGCCAGAACACATCGCGCACGGCCTGATCGGAGAATCGCTCACGCAGGCGCAGCAACATCAAATCAGCACACGCCTGCCGTTGCTCGGCATCCAGCGCAGACAAGTGCAGCAGGCCTTGCGCCAAACGTTCGTCATCACCCAACGGGAACAGCACGCCGACGCCTTCGACCACTTCCTTGGCCCCGCCGCACGACGTGGCCAGCAGCGGCACGCCGGCCACCATGGCTTCCAGCAGAACCATGCCGAACGGTTCGTGGTCCGAGCTGAGGGCAAACAGGTCAAAGGCCTTGTAGTAACGACGCGCTTCCTGGACCTGCCCGAGGAACAGCACCTGGGAACCGATACCCAGTTCCAGCGCCAGCTCCTTGAGATCCTGCTCAAGCCGACCCTTGCCGAGAATCACCAATTGGCTGTTCGACGGCAGGTCAGGCAATGCCTTGGCGAAACCGCGCAGCAGCGTGGCCTGATCCTTGTCCGGATGCAGACGCCCGACATTGCCGACGATCCAGGCTGACGGCGACAGGCCCAATTCTTCACGAGCCTGTTCGGCGGAAAACTGGCTGGCCTGCAGTTGTTCGATATCGATGCGGTTATAAAGCGTCTGAATGCGTCCGGTCGGCCACTTCGGCAGGCTGTTGCGCATGTCATCGCGCACCGCATCGGACACACCGAGCAAGCTCAGGCGCCAACGGAAAATTTGCGCGAAGAGTTTGCGGCTGCGGCGTTGATAATCGCCAAACGCGTGGTGCACACCAATCACCGGCAAGCGTGTTGCCAGCAGGGCGATGTACACCGGTTTGAAGCGATGGGCGATGCAGAAGCTGAAATCCCGCGACGCAACGATCTTGCGCAGGTCGCGGATCGCACGGATTTTCAGGCCGCGAATGGCTTTGGAGCTGTGCTCCAGAAACAGCACTTCATCCGAGGCGCAGCCCGCCGCGACCTCGGCATCAGCGGCGCCGGTCAGGAATACCGTGGTGACACGATAGCCCTTGCCGGCGAACAGGCTGGCGTATTGCCGCGCGCAGTCCAGAAACGGTCCGTCATAGCCGTGACAGAACTGCAGCACATGGCGCTCAGCCGAGCGTGTCATAGGTTTCCACGCCGTCTTTGACCACCAGAATGTCTTCCATGATCAGGTATTCCAGGTCCGAGCCGAAGAACATGTTCAGCGCGTCGGTAGGCGAGCAGATCATCGGCTCACCGCGACGGTTCAGCGAGGTGTTCAGCGACACGCCGTTGCCGGTCAGGACTTCCAGAGCCTTCATCATGTCGTAGTAACGCGGGTTGTATTCGCGTTTCAGCACTTGGGCGCGGGAAGTGCCGTCTTCGTGGACGACTTCCGGCACGCGGGTTTTCCACTCTTCCGCCACTTCAAACGTGAAGGTCATGAACGGCGCCGGGTGATCGATTTTGATCATCTGTGGCGCGACGGTGTCGAGCATCGACGGGCAGAAAGGCCTCCAGCGCTCGCGGAACTTGATCTGATGGTTGATACGGTCAGCCACACCCGGGATGCTTGGGCAGCCAATGATCGAACGACCACCCAAGGCGCGCGGACCGAACTCCATCCGACCCTGGAACCAGGCCACCGGATTGCCTTCAACCATGATTTTGGCGATGCGCTCAGGGGTATTTTCGATCTGGCGCCATACCGGTTTGCTCGGGTGACGGGCGCAGGCAGCGATAACGTCTTCGTTGCTGTAGGACGGGCCGAGATAGACGTGTTCCATCTTCTCCACTGGCACGCCACGCGCATGGGACACATACGCCGCAGCGCCCACCGACGTGCCCGCGTCGCCGGAAGCCGGCTGCACGAACAGCTCTTTGACTTCAGGGCGCGCGATGATTTTCTGGTTCAGCTTGACGTTCAACGCACAGCCACCGGCGAAGGCAATCTTGCCGGTTTCCTTGAGGATGTCGCCCAGGTAGTGGTCCATCATCTGCAACGCCAGCTTCTCGAACAGCGCTTGCATGCTGGCGGCGTAATGGATGTACGGCTCGTCGGCCACGTCACCGACGCGTTTCGGGCCCAGCCACTCGATCAGTTTCGGCGAGAAGTAGAAGCCTTTGCCGTTCTCTTTATAGCGACGCAGGCCGATCACGTTGGCCAGCTCGGTGTTGATCACCAGTTCGCCATTCTCGAAGGTCGCCAGACGCGAGAAATCATACTTGCTGGCATCGCCATACGGCGCCATGCCCATGACCTTGAACTCGCCATCGAGCATTTCGAAACCGAGGAATTCGGTGATCGCGCCGTACAGGCCGCCGAGGGAATCCGGATCGAAGAATTCCTTGATCTTGTGGATCTTGCCGTTTTCGCCATAGCCGAAGAAGGTCGTGGCGTATTCACCCTTGCCGTCGATGCCCATGATCGCGGTTTTCTCTTGGAAACCGGAGCAGTGGTAAGCGCTGGAAGCGTGGGCCAGGTGGTGCTCCACCGGCTCGATCTTGATCTTTTTCGGATCGAAACCCAGTTGCTCAAGGCACCAGACGATCTTGTTACGATAGCGCTTGTAGCGACGGTTGCCCATCAGCAGCGCATCGAGCGCACGATCCGGGGCGTACCAGTAACGCTTGGCGTAATGCCAGCGCGCCTTGCCGAACAGGCTGATAGGCGCGAAGGGAATCGCCACCACATCCACATCCGAAGGCTTGATACCCGCCTGCTCAAGGCAGAACTTCGCCGACTCGTAGGGCATGCGGTTCTTTGCATGCTTATCGCGAACGAAGCGCTCTTCTTCAGCCGCCGCGACGAGCTTGCCGTCGATGTACAGGGCAGCGGAAGGATCATGGCTAAGGGCGCCGGACAGGCCAAGGATCGTCAATGCCACTAGGGTCTAGCCTCTTTAGTCTGCATGCAGGCGGCAGGCGCCTGAGAAAAATGTGTGCTCTCGCACGCGGGCGAGGAACAGCTAAAGCGCGGGATTATAGCGTAATGACAGGCGGATTTGCTTGTCAGTCCGCAAATCCCGTACACGTCACCTGACTGAGCGACGCACTGGTCCAGGCCGGCTTCGGGGTTGATAACGGTGCAAAGCAGCGCCTGACCGCTCGCCGTGGCGAAATTCACGACATTTATCGTAGGGCGTTTCCTAAAGGCCCTTTCGCGCATTGAGCGCACCCCACTCATCAGCCAATCTGCCGACCTCGCTCAGGGACCGGCGCAGGCACCTCGTGCTCAGCTTTCTGGATCCCGGCCCTTTATCTCGCCATCCAAGGCAAGGAGCCAGCAATGACCAACCCGTGCATCACACCTCGCGGCCATATGGCCAATCTGGTCGCCAACGCCCAAAGCGCTGATGCGCCCAACGTCGGCGGGGTGTGTCCGCTGATGATGCAGACGCTGCAACTGCTGCCGGTGCGCTATGGCGTGGTGGAGGATCTTGACCCGTCGGGCGAGCTGTCCATGCCGTATACATTGCAGTCGCGGCCGTTAGGGTTTCGTCTGCTGCGCGATGGCTTTTTGTACGTTATCGACAGTGCCACGGGCTGGCTTCACGAGTACCAAACCAGGGACGGCTCGGTTGTCGCCTTGCTGTTTAAAGGCAGCGAAGTGGCCACAGATCGGCGCACCGCTGTTGTGGAGGCTGATCCAGCGCTGGTGTTCTCCCGCGCCAGCGTGCTGCATGTCACCTATTCAGAGGTCCAGTGGACGGCGTTCAAATGCGCCCAGGTTGTGAAAGTTGCCGCCGAGCGTGAGTATTTCATGCAGCGCATCAGCTTCGAGGGCGTCGACTACGGCAAGGGCCAGGACCTGGTTGACGACACGCCCATGGCCGCCTGGCTGGCCGAAGCGTGTATGAGTCGAGCCCGGAAACCCGGTTACACCTCAGAACCTGCCGCTTACCCCTGGGAACATCCGCCGAAATATCGAAAAACCATCATCGAAGAACTCACCAGCCAGGTAACGGCTGCGCATAAACATGACTTTCTGTTTCTGGCGGTGCGCGATGACGTGGGCGTGATGCGCGATCTGGCCAATCATCAGAACCACGTCGTGGGGCAGATTCAGGCCTGGGCCGCAGAGGGGGAAATCGAGCGCGATTATTTGCTGGGCTGCTACATCGAATCCATCACGTTGATTGACGAAAACACGCTCAATGAGCGAGCCAAGCGTGACTGGACCTTGAGGGCACTGCTTGAGGATCTGGAATCGCTGCCCGAGCCCGAGCGCAGCCAAACGCGTAAAACCCTGCGCGAGGTGATGGGTGAGGATAATAGCCAGAATGCCAGCATCTATTTCAACAACGACGAGGTGCCCGCTGATTTGCAGATCCGGCTCGATCAGGCTAAACCGGACCGGCTGAGCATGGACGACGGGATCGAAACCCGGGCGCACACCATTCAGCAGTATCAGCTGGAGCAGAAATTCGTCGGCACCAGCCCCGAGTTCATCGCCGGCCATCGCAGCCTTCTCTGGAAGCTCTATCGCCAGATAGGCAAGCCCACCAAGGAGTTGCTGTACGGCGCCAAATTCGGCCAGCGCGGCATCAACGAACTGATTGATCGCCCGGTCATGGACGCGTTTTTGCAGCGGCAACGCGAGGTGCTGCGACCGCTGAATGATCTTTTGGAAAAAATCACTCAGGACCGCGTCGACCTGTTGATCAAGGACCGTCTGCATCGGGCCCTCTGGTATTACGACATCGAGGACAGCGCGCAGGTCGACCACGCGCTGCTCACCGAATACGACTGCCTCAAAGACATCTGCCGCAGCGACAGCGCGATGCAGCAAACCCTGGATTGGCTCAACGCCAACCCCGCCATGACCCGGCAGATGTGCTACGCCGCGCCCCGCAGTGCGCAAACCGAGCTGGGCGTGCAATTCGCCTACATCACCAATGCCGGCTGGCTGCTGATCAAGGACGCGCCCGAGTGGACAGAACGCCTCAAACAATGGGGCGCGGGCCTGGTGCTGAATACCGAACACCTGTCGGCGAGCACCCAGGTCAACGCCGCCGCAGCCTGGGGCACCCTGGCGCCCGCGCTGCAAATGGGCATGCAGCAAGCCGTGCAGGACTTTATGCAGAATCTGGACAAAGGCCAGATGCCGGACATCGAGGATCTGTTCCGACGCATGCCCAACGGTGCGGGCGTCGCCCTTCTGGATGCCGCCAGGCGCGAGGGCGTGACTTTTGTGGTCGGCAACGCAGAAGACGCCAGACACGCGAGCAATACAGTGGAAGAGGTGCTGGGCTTGCGCAGGCAACTGACGTCGACAAAAAGCGTCGCGCAACACCGCAAGGCCCAGGACAAATTCTGGCATTTGACCCCGCAGGCGCAATCCTTCAAGGACCGCGAGCACGTACTCAAACTCAGCCTGCAAGAGCAGGAAGCGCAACTCGCCCGTTTCATCAGCCCCATCGACGCGCTGCCCGAGGACGCAACGCATCTGCAAGCGGCCTCGTCGGGCAAGCCGGGATTGACCCTGGTATTTCCACCGCAACAGCACGCCCAAATGCGTTCGCTGCTGGAAAACTATAGGAACGGGGTGACGGTTGCGCCGAAGACCGGGTTGCTGGGGGATGGGGCTGGGTTGTTGGTGTTTGTGGCGCAGGTGGTGAATTTGGTGGTGGTGGGGAAGGAGGTGTTCTCGCGGCCAGAGAGTTCTAGAGAAATAGGGCCTTTATTGAATTCGGTGGCAGCAACCGTGGCAGCCGGATTCGGCGCAGCGCAAGGCATCGTCGATACAGCTCTCAGTGCTCATGCAACGGAACTCGGGAAAAACCTGAAGAAAGCAGAACTGATGGGCGTGCATGTGCAGATGGGCAAATTGCACATTAGCCTCGGAATGGTCGGTTATGCGGCAGGAATGTTTGCTGCTGGCATGAGCCTTCAAAGTTCCTATAACAATTGGCAGGACGCAGTGCGCAACGGCAATCGCGAAGCACAAGCCGGGGCGACCTTGAGCATGCTGGGCAATAGCGGTTTTATCGCCAGCAATGCCTACGGCGTGGGCCATACGGTGCAAGCCTTCAGGCATGTTCTCGCCGCCGAGGCTGGCTCTGCGGCGCGCACTGCCGCCTGGGCCGCCGCAGGCATTCGATTGTCCACGGTGTTTCTCCGCTTCAACCTGGTGGGGATTCTATTCACCGCGCTGGAGCTGTCCGGCACCTGGCTCTATAACCGCTATAACCTGAGCGCCCATGATCGTTGGCTGCTCAGCACTCCATGGGGCATGGACCCGGATCACCGCAAGTCGCTTCCCTTGCGCAAATACCAGAAAGCTTTGCGCGGCCATATCCAGGCACCGCATATGCAAGTCCTGCCCGCTACGGATGAGTCAGGAGCCGCTCAGCCCCGTCGTTTCCTGCTGCATTTTCCAACCCTGTCGGTTGCCGACCTAGCACAGCGGTTGGCCAGCGACGCCAGCAGTGTCTTACTTAATATTGGCGGTTATCGAGTGCTGCGCGAGCAAACCGACCGCGACCGCACACCAGCGTACTGGACACCGCTGGCGGAGGAGCTGGAAGATCGTCTGCTCATCAGACAAGACGCTCCGCTGATCGTCGAGTTATCGGATGTTCACAGCCTGCTCGGCTCCGCTTACCCGGAGCGCAGCGACATTGTCCTGTCGATTCAACTGGGGCACGCATTCCCCGATGGCCGATACGAAGCCAACCTGTATGACCTGCGCTTTCCCGTTACCGGTGAGACTGGCAATTTTCCCGCGCACACGATCACTCGTCAGAGCGAGGAGTGTCGCTACTTCGGCATCGACCCGGCGCTGATGCAGCAGGCGGATAACTGATGGCCACTGAAACCCCCGATGCACCGCCGCCGATTCATCACGCGCCGCATGCCGGCATGGTCGAGCGTTTTCCAACCGGTCAGGTGGTGTATTTGGCGCCGTTGCCACTGCCTACCGATCTGCCCGCTCAGGACTACGGTCATGCCGTAGGTGACGTGAATGACAGCTACCTGGACTTCGGTGTGGGCCTGCCTCCCGTTTTCGCTTGGCAGATGGGATTAGGTACCCCTTTCTGGGCTATCTGGTTTTTTGGTCTTTTTGCACCAGCGTTGGCTTGGTTGCTTGGGATTTTATATGGTGGCAGCGTGGAACAAGCTTTCAAGTTTGCTTTGCAGGTCATGCCCGAAGGACTGGAAATCGGCGGGTGGGGTGCCGCCGCCGTTCTCGCCATCTACCTCTTCATCACCTTCAACCACCTCGACAAATACAACGAGGTCGTCCCCACCCGCTTCAACCGCCAACGCCGCGAAGTCTGCTTTGTTCCCCGAGGCCACACCGAACCCATCTTCGTCCCATGGGAATCGCTGTCCGCCTGGGTTGTGCAGGCGCGCTCGGTCAACCAATACGGCCTGGATATCCGCTACGCCATGGGCGTCGGGTTTTATCATGCGCCTCACGATGAGCATTACAGCCTGGAGTTCTTTTGCAGTGGGTTTGATCTGGCGGTGTGCAACTGGGAGGCGATTCGCGCGTACATGGAATACGAGGTGCATACGCTCAAGGAAATCCAGGACCCGCTGGACCTGCAAAACCCCGGCGACCCACCTCACGAAGGTCTGCACACCTTTTATAACGCTCGGGAGCGCATGCGGCGGCGACGCAAAAACCGGGAAGTCGGATTTTTCTACCCGTTCTGGTGGTACCTGTACCACGTGCTGACCTTGTGGACCTTGCCCAACTACCTCACCGAATGGGAAATCCGCCGCATCAAAAGCATCGGCCGCGCCGTCGTGCCTGAAGCGATGCACAACTGGTCCGCACCCTTGCCGCCAGAACAATGGGCCAAACCCAGCGCCGAACTGCAACGTCTGAGCGAAGCCGTCAAAATCTTAAGGCAGCAAAGGCCGGAGCTGAACATTTTCACGCGCTTCACCGAAGTGCAGCGGCCTGATCGGAGGACCGCCTGATGAGCGCACCGTCACTGATTTATCGACTCAGCGAACAACACGCATCCAGCTCATTAAACACACTCCCGTGGGAGCGAGACTTGCCCGCGAAGAGGACGGTACGATCACTGATCTCTCCAAACCTGCAATATTGCCTTCGCGGGCAAGCCTCGCTCCAACGAAGTTCGTTCGTGATTTCAGCGCCCATGAATACTGCGCTCCGCAGCCAAGGTGGCAGCGCGGTTAACGCGTTGATGGGTTGTGAGTTCAGACCTGACTGTCAGCAATTCAAGAATATCCGGATGCTGTTCTAGAGCCTCATCGCCCAGAAAGCCGAATACGTTGGCGTACAACCAGATTTCCTGTTCGCTTTCAAATCCGTCTGCGATAGCCGATCCGGCCAGCTGATGGATATGGTCGAGGCGTCGTTCGGGAGTTAAATCTGCGCGGTATCCAGGGAAGAAGCGTTGCATGTGCTGATAAAGCGCTCTCATGGACTTGGCAAAAGTCACTGCTTTCAGAGCCGTCCATTGCGCCTCGCTCGTCATGAACGGTTTGTCGTACTTGGGGATCGGCTTTTCACTGGCTCGTTTGAATTGCGTCCATCCTTCAAGCGGCGCATTGGCGACGATGACCTGCTGACATGGGCCGAATAACTCCACGGCGGGATAGTGCTCGGCAGCAAACAGGGCCTGAGCCACGGCAGGATCGGAAATGCGCAGGAACATCTCTTCGTCCTGTGGCGGTTGAAAACTGGTCAGCCAACGCATATGCGTCAACAGCTCGCCCCATGTGCCGTCACTGACCAACAAATACCCCCAGAGCTTTGCGGTGCTGGCCAGAAACTGCACAAGAACCGGATCATCCTGATCGCGCAGATGGATCAGGCACGGAGAGATTCGACTGAGTTCATCCCACTGTGTGCCGTCGTAAAGCAAATGCACCTGAGGTGCGTCGGACCACTCATACAACCGCTGAACCAGATCCTGGACTTGCAGGGCGTCCAGCAGGAGCCCGACAGTTTGATCCCAAGGAAAATCGTCGGACAATTGAGTGACAGGCGACATTAATGGTTTGCTCATACCGGCTCCTGCCTTGCTTCGGCGCACCGACGACAAAATGGGGCACCTCCTTCAATAGCCTTGAGTTGTTTGGACGGAATCAAGGACGGTATCCCGGGCGCTGCTGCCTTTGCGATCAGGGCCGTTGGCAACCCCGGCACCGCTGGTATCCCCGGCATCGGCACACCGCCCAGCAAAATCGGCACGCTGGTGAAGATTCCCGCAGGCGTAATCGAAATCCAGTGCCCGCCCGCCTTGATCGTCGCGGTCATGCCCGCATCAGTGACGATGTTCATCTTCGAATTCAGGTGCACCTGCCCCGCCGCACTGACCAGATGATTCGCCGCGCTGATGTGCTGATTGCCCACCACCGTCAGGGAATCATCCGCCAGCACCTGCGTCTTGCGCGCGCCGAGGGTCAGGTGATGTTCTTCGCCTTGCAGTTCATGACTGGACAGCCCGGTGACGAGGACGCTGCGCTGGTTGTCGACCTGGATCGACTGGTCGTTGAGGACATGCTCTTTCCAGTCGCGTTGGGCGCGGATGGCGATTTCTTCCTGGCCCTGGCGGTCCTCGATGCGCAGTTCGTTATAACCACCGCCGCCGGGGCTGCTGTGGGTCTTGAGCAGGGTCTGGGTTTTCTGCGCGGGCAGGTCCAGCGGCACACGGGTGCTGGCGTTGGGCAGGCAGGCCTGCACGTAAGGCTGGTCGGGATCGGCCTCGAAGTAGCCGACCACCACTTCCATGCCG
>NZ_LGSI01000065.1 GCF_001698815.1 Pseudomonas syringae
CAAGATTGAATTCCAGAACCCCTGATCGCTTACGCGTTCAGGGGTTTTGTTTTTCTGCAGACTGAATAACAGTGACGCGATACCAGACGCGCACAAGTCGCACCCACGTCAACTATTACTCTTTTTTTGTTCGGGCAGTTTTACCGGTTCGGCACTCGGCCGGCTACTGAGGTACCGGGTGATGGCTTCCATAGCGCGATTGAGGTGATGCACGAGCGCTTGTACGGTTTGCTCCACCAATTTGTCTTTGGCCAGCTCAAACAGATGCCAGTGATCCTTCTGAGACAGTTTGCCCAGGCCCATCGCTGAAAGATTGAAACGCAGGAATCGCTCTTCCTCATTCAGGCCTTGTTCCACCAAGTTCATTAGTCGTTTGTTGTGTGTCTTGGCATACAGCGCCATATGGAACATTCGATTAAGCCTGCCCATTTCGCTGTAATCGGTTTCGACCTCCAGTTGCTCCACGCAACACCGCGCCAGGGCGAGATCCTCTTCGTCCAGCAAAGGAATCGACTGACGCAGCGCTTCGGATTCCAGCAGGATCCGCAGCGCGTAGGCGTCCATGGCATCTTCATTGATCAACGGTGCGACCACCGCCCCTTTGTGCGTCTCGACGCGCAATAAGGACTGCGCTTCGAGCTGACGCAGTGCTTCGCGTACCGGCATGCGACTGACACCAAACAAGGTCGCCAGCTCCTGTTGACGCAGCGCGATGCCGGCGGGCAAGCGACCATCGAGGATCGCGTTGCGAAGCCTTTCTTCGATAACCGTCCTGGCCAGATGCGCTGGAGGCTGTTCATCGCCCAGAAGTCCGCGCAGTAGGCTTTGTCTATCGAGATTGCGCATAACCATACTTCTTTGAGGGAGCTACGGGATTGGATCCAATTGACACTAGAACAGCTCAACACATTGTCAAACCTTGCCAAGGGATTAGTCGTTCCATGGCGCGCTTGCAACGCGGTTGACCCTGCGTACTGTCGCTTATCTATTGAGAAGATGATCTCACCGCGCCATTGTCTTTCTCCGAACGAAACTGCAACATCAAGCGCAAATGGCCAGCCACACGGAATCACTGCATGGCGGCACGCTCGGCGTTTGATCAACTTGGCTGCGGGCCTTGTATCGCGCTCGTGCTGGTTGCCCTCAGCTTCATCGGCGCGGTTCATGCTGACTGGGATTTTGCCGTCATCAGCCATCGTGCCGAATCCTTGTATGGGCCGCTGGGGGAAGGGCGGGAGCGCATCGACGCCTGGCAGAATCTGTTGGCCACACGCAGCCAGTCCAGCGAGTTGGAACAGTTGAACCTGGTCAATCGGTTCTTTAATCGCCAACTGCATTATCGAGAAGATAGCGAGCTGTGGCACCAGCCGGATTACTGGGCGACGCCGGTGGAATCGCTGATCAAGGGCGCAGGGGACTGTGAGGACTATGCAATTGCCAAATACTTCAGCCTGCGGCGCCTGGGCGTCCCCAGCGAAAAATTGCTGATTACCTATGTGAAGGCGTTAGGCCTGAATCGCGCTCATATGGTGCTGACCTATTACGCCACTCCAGCTGGCGAACCCCTTGTTCTGGACAGTTTGATTGATGTGATAGCGCCCGCAAGCCAGCGCCCAGATCTGCTGCCGGTGTATGCGTTTAACGGCGAAGGTGTATGGCTCCTGGGTGATTCCGGCAATACAAGGGCGGGCGATAGCAAGCGTCTGTCCCGTTGGCAGGATGTATTGAAAAAAATGCGAGCCGAAGGCTTTCCGCCAGAACCTGAACGATAGTCTGCCCGGAGCAAGGAGCGCCGATGTCATTGTTCAAACAGCTATTGATCGCCATATGCCTGTTTTTGATCGTTGCCTTCAGCGGCGGCTTTTTGATCAGCCTGGAAAGCTCACGTAGCCAATACGTCGCCCAGTTGCACTCCCATGCCCAGGATGCGGCGACGGCACTGGCGCTGTCGCTGACTCCGGTCGTCGATGATCCGGCGATGGTCGAATTGATGACTTCAGCGATTTTCGACAGCGGGTATTACACAAGTATCAAGGTCGTGGACGTGGCCAGTGGGCGATCGCTGGTACAGCGCCAGGCTCAACCCAATACCAACGACGTGCCTGCATGGTTTATCAAATTGATTGCGCTGGAACCTGCCGGTGGGAGTGCAATTATCAGTCGCGGTTGGCAGCAGGCGGCACGGGTCGAGGTGGTAAGCCATCCCCTGTTCGCCGTGCAGAAACTCTGGCAAAGCGCGTTGGGCAGCCTGGGTTGGTTATTGATCTGTGGCTTGCTCAGCGCAGTATTGGGCGGCCTGTTGCTCAAACGCCGGCTTCGACCGTTGGACTACCTGGTTGCGCAAGCTAATGCCATCGCCCGTCGTGAGTTCCTGAGTCTGTCAGCGCTGCCCGGCACCCCGGAATTGCGGCGGGTGGTGCAGGCGATGAACCAGATGGTCGACAAGCTGCAAGCGCTGTTTGTCGAGAACACCCAGCGAACCGAGCAGTTGCGTGTCGAGTGCTGGCAAGACAGTCTGACCGGGCTGGGTAACCGGCGTTATTTCGATATGCAGCTCGCGGAGTATCTGACCTGTCGAGAGGATGCCAGCCCAGGTTATCTGCTGTTGTTGCGGGTCAACGATATGGCCGGGTTGAATGAGCGTCTGGGTGGCAATCGCACCGATTCGCTGCTGTTGGCAATCAGCGATCTGCTCGCGCGTCAATGCGCTGGCCATCTTCAAACGCGTCACCTGCTCGCGCGCAATCGGGGTGGTGAATTCGCCGTGCTGGGTCCTGGCATGGGCCGGGAAGATGCGTTGCTGCTGGTTCAAAAGCTGCGAAGCGGCCTCGTCAGCCTGCAGGAAACCGGCGCTTCTGATGTCACACCCATTGCGTCGATTGGCTTGGCGGCATTCAGTCCGGGCGACAGCCCCTCAACCGTGATCGGGCTGGCGGACCAGGCATTGGTCGAGGCGGAAAATCAGCACGATCCGGGTTGGAGCATGGCGCCGCGTAGCGCAGTATCCAACCCAGAAGATGATCATCACGCCTGGTATCGCTTGCTGGATCAGGCGCTGACTCAGCGCAGCTTTCAGTTGTTTTTCCAGCCGGTGGTGGACACTCGTGACGCCACGCAGGTGCTGCATCACAAAGTGCTCGCGCGGTTGCGTGACCCACACGGGCAGTTGCTCCCGGCCGGTCAATTCCTGCCCTGGATCGAACGCTTCGGCTGGTCGTCGAGGCTGGATCTGTTGATGCTTGAGTCTGTTTTTGAACAGCTGGCTCAGCACCACAAACCACTGGCATTGAGCGTCTCGGGCACTACGCTGGAGGCCCCGGCCATCTGTGAGCAAGCCTTCGAGCTGCTGCGTCGACACGCTTCAGCTGCCTCGCGGCTGACCCTTGAAATCGATGCCCGACGCATGTCTGAGCAGGCCGGGTTGCAAGCGCTGACCACGCGCCTGCATGAGTTGGGTTTTGCCTTGGCGGTGCAGCATTTCGGCGGCCGCTTCAGCATGATTGGCGACCTCTCAAGCCTGGGGCTGGCTTACCTGAAAATCGACGGCAGCTATATCCGCAACATTGATGTAGAAGTGCCAAAGCGCCTGTTTATCGAAGCGATGCAGCGCGCCGCCCACAGCATCGATCTGCCGCTGATTGCCGAACGTGTCGAGACCGAGGGCGAGTTGCGCGTCATTCGTGAGATGGGCATTCAGGCGGCGCAGGGTCAACTCTTCGGAGAGCCTGCGCCTTGGCAATGATCAGCTGGAAGTCTCATCCGCCAAGTCCTGAACATCGGTCCCCAGCGCTACGCTGCGTCCGCTCCAGAAGCACAGCATGCCGCCCATGGCGGTCAGTCCGGCGAGGACATAGAACATGGTCGGCGCTGGCGTGTTGATCAGCAAGTAGCCACAAATCACCGGGCTTAATGCGCCACCAAACGCCGCAAGGTTTTGCGCGCCGTAGTAACTGCCGCGCAGGTTCTCGGGCGCGATGGTGTCGACGAACAGATATTCAGCGGGATAGATGATCATTTCACCGAGAGTGAACACGAACATCGCGATGCACCACGCCAGCATGCTGTGGGAAAAACTGAACGCCAGTAGACCGATCACGAACAACGCGGTGCCCGCCACGATCCAGTAAGGCAATTGCTCGCGCTTGAGAAAGCGTCCGATCTGATACTGCAGCAAAATCACCGTCACTGCGTTGCAGGCCAGCATGGCAGAAAGAATCTTCAAGGCATCTGCCGCAGACGTCTGGGTCACCAGCAGAAATTGCGAGAGATACAGGGTGAAGCGCCCATGCACGATGGTGCTCAGCAGGCTGCCACTGGTGAACAGGATAAGCGTGCGATCGTTTTTCAACGTGTGCAGCGTACTGAGAAAACTTTGCGGTTTGACCTCGTCGCTGCGTTGGGTCGGCGGGATGCCAATCATCAAGAACAGGCTGCCGAAGGCGATGGCGCCAGCGATAAAAAACGGCGCCAGCGGCCAATAGCCGGCGATGATCACGCCCAGCATCGGGCCGGTGGCATAGCCGATATTGGTGAGCGTGTAGCGCAGGGAGAAGGCTTTGGCGCGCAGACCAATCGGCAGGTTCTCGCTGATGATGGCTTTGGACCCGATCAGAAACAATGCCGATGCCGTTTCGGTGATTACCAGCGTCAGCGTGGTCAGGTACACGTCGTGGGCGAAGGTCAGCAACGTGAAACCTATCGCGCTGGAAAGCATGGCCACGATCAGCAGTTTGCGTTTTTCCAGACGATCAATGCTGTAACCGCCATACAGCCCGAGCAAGGTTGCCAGGAACACTGCAATGCCCATGAGCAAGCCGACATCCTGTTGATTCAGCCCCAATCGCGTGCTCAGAAACAATGTCAGCAACGGACTGGTAATCGCCCGGCTGACGACGATGGTCAGCGAGCAGATCATCAGGCGGCGGATAACGAGAGAGTAAGTGGCCACGCGAGGTTGATGTCCTTGAGGTGAAGTTGCCAATCACCGTTGGCTATGTTCGTATCGTGGCTCGCAGCCTGTTGAAAAAGGCAACTGAGGTCAATCAGCTTTATGGACACTCCACTTTCCGGTTCTGGAAACTTGCCCCCCAAGCCCGGAAATCGTCCCCCGTTGTCACTCAGCGGACTGGATTTCAAACTCTTGCGGGTGTTCAAGGCGGTGGTCGAGGCCGGCGGTTTCAGCGCCGCGCAAAACGAACTCAACGTTGGCTTGGCCGCCATCAGCAAGCAGATTTCCGATCTTGAGATTCGCCTCGGCATGCGCCTGTGCACCCGTGGTCGGGAAGGCTTTTGCCTGACCGAAGAAGGCAAGCTGGTCTATCAGGCTTCCATTGATTTATTCGCCTCGGTGGACAGTTTTCGCGACCGCCTGAGTTCTGCGCAAAATGAGCTGACCGGAGACCTGAACATCGGGGTGATCGACAACACGTTCCAGGACCCCAACTCGCCGCTGATTGCCGCGTTGCGCGTGCTGCATGACGAAGCGCCCAAGGTCAGATTGCGCCTGCATGCCTCGCCGCTGGATGACATTGAGCGCGGCATCGTTGAAGGACGCCTGATCGTCGGTGTCGTCCCGGTTTATCAGCGTCGCGAAGAGTTCGATTACTTCGATCTTTATCAGGAAACTTCAAACGCCTACTGCGCAATTGGCCATCCGCTTTTCGATGTCGATGAGCGCGAGATTGATGTCGACGTGCTGCGCGGCTGTGAAGTGGTCAACCATCGTTATGCGCTGCATGGCGACAAGGCCAACTTCGTGACCCTGGACAGCCAATCCGCGACAGCTTCCCAGGTCGAAGCGGTGGCAATGCTGGTCATGACCGGGCGCTTTATCGGGTTTTTGCCCGAGCATTTCGCTGCGCACCTGGTCCGTGACGGCGTGTTGCGTGCGTTGCGTCCCGACCTGATCAACATTCGCACCAACCTCAACATGATCCTGCGCCACAACGCCCCGCGCAGCCCCTTGGTCAAGGCGTTCGCCACGGCGCTGGGGATTAACAAGGAACTGTAGGAGTGAACTTGTGTGGGAGCGAGCTTGCTCGCGAATTGGGCGCCTCGATGGTCCAGATCTACCGCGTTATCGTACTTCGCGGGCAAGCCTCCAACAGAGTCAGAACTCCTCAAAGCGCCGGCTTGATCTGCAAATGATCCACTTCCAGAACATGCCCTGCGCCCACATCCATCAGCACGTAGAACTCGCCTTTCGGACGTTTGAAGGTAAACGTGGAGTCAGGGCCGAATTTGCCGGGGATCAGGATGCGTTCGTTGTAATCAATGACATCCACGGTCACGTTGGGCACGCCGTCACCACTGGAAAAACCACCAACACAGCGCACTTGCTGGTCGGGCAGTTCTTCGCAGCTGCACACCAGACCGTGGGCGTAGGCGGTGTTGCCCACGCCGATCAAGCCGACGAGCGCGAGCAGACGCAATGCGTTCAAGCGGATCATGGTTTGTCTCCATTCTTGGCCAACCACTCGATCGTCTTCGGTGAGGCTTCGGTCAGCGGGATTGCTTTCTGATGCACCGAGCCGTCCCAACCCTCCAGGGTTATCCACAACTGATCATCGGCCTGAGTCGTCGTCGGCACCGGCACTTCTGCGCCCAGCCGGTACGGACTGCCTTCAAAAATCGCTCCGGCAGCGCGCAGGCTGCGGGGTTTGCCAACGCGCATGTAGCCGACCTTTACCTGACTGATACACGCCTGGCAGAGCGCAGCGTTGAATTCCTTGACGAAACCCGCCGGGCCGTCCGACTCGGGGCCTTCGTCATGGACTTCAGCGAGCGTCAGACTCCACGGGCCGACCTGAATATCGCCGATCATCCGTTCGCCAAGCCCGGCATCACCGCGAAAAAACGCAGCGTTCTTGAAGTACGCCGGCATGAAACCCAGCGGAATCAACAGCAGCAGGATATTCAGATGAAAGCGCCACTTGAGCCACCAACGTGCGAGTCGAGTGGTGGGCGCGGCAGGCTTTTTCCTGTTGGCGGTGGCGGTCCGGCTCATGAGTTGAGTTCCTTTCTGAGGGCGTTCACCGCTTTCAGGCGCTGCATGTCACGCTCCGGGCGCTTGAGCAATGCGACGGTAGCCAGCGCCGTTCGTTTGCTCCAGATCAGCAAGCCGCTGAGCACCATCATGCTCAGCAGCAGACCGAACACGAACCAGATCATCTTGATCCAGATCCCGCCGAAATCCCCGGTGTGCAGTGGCCGCATCGATTCGGTCAAGAATTCCAGCTTCGAGTTATCTGCAAGCAGGCGCTGGCCAATGATTGCGCCGTTGTAAGGGTTGATCTCGGCGGTCTGGAACATCAACGGATACCAACCGCGGCCACCCACGGTCAGCGGCGCATAGGCGGTGCCGGGAAGCTCGGCGAAGCTGATTTCCAACCCCGGCACTTCACGTTGGGCGACGTTGATTGCCTGATCAAGATTGAAGGTCGGCGGCCGTTCACCGGAAGGCGAAATTGGCACTTCTTCTCGGGCGACAAAGACCGGTACGCCTTCGGAAGAGATGGAAATGCGATTATCGAACAGCAGCGCCTGAATCAGAAACCAGGTACCGGTGATGGAAATCACGGCAATGAACCAGATCGACCAGATTCCTGATAACCGATGAAAGTCTCCCCAGAAAACCCTGGAACCTTGATTGAAACGCAGCTTGGGTTTCAGGAAGCCGCGCCAGAAACGCTTGTAGACCACCAACCCGGTAATCAGCGACAGCAACATCGGCAGGCCCAGAAACGACACCAGATACCAGCCCCAACTGAACCCATTGGTAAAGGGCACCAGCCACCAACCATGCAGCGCCCGGGTGAAGCCGCGGAAGTTGAACGTTGCTGCTTTGCCCTGAATGACGCCCGTATAGGGATTCACGTACAGCGTGGTCAGCGTGCCGTCGGGATTGCTGACGCTGGCGGTCAGCGCGAAATGTGATTCATCCGGGCGCACGATGTTTCTGATCACCAGTTCCGGCCGCGCCTTGTTGACGGCTATTACCGCCTCGCCGAGGGTCAGCAGTGGGGCGTCATCCGAAGGTTTGGACGCGCGCACCTCAGGCTGCGCGAGCCAGACAATCTCCTGGCTGACCACCGCCAGCGTGCCAGTTACGCACACGATCAACACAAAGAACCAGATGGGCAGGGCGAGCCAGCTGTGAACCAGAAACCAGATACGCGAACGCGACTTTTTGGACATGGGGCGCAATCTTGTCTTGAGAGTGACAACCGGTCCGATGGCGGACAAGGTCGTGCCAAATAAATTTTGGGCATACCCCTAAGACGGATGAGATGCGAAAAAAAGACGACGAAGATGCAAGCAAATGTTACGAGGTGCCGTCACACGGCAAATGCGCTCTTTTGCTGCTCTGTCAGGACCGGACTTGTCCGGAAGGGCGTCAATCTGGGCAATGGCAAACTGGCAGCCAGATTGCGTTTGGCTGAACCGGCCTGTTCGGGGACAAGTCCCCTCCTACAGAGCGTGCGGCAATCAGTAGGACCGGCTTTAGCCGGGAGGGCGTTTTCCCCGATAAAGGCGGTCCTCTGAAACCTGGGCGTTAAGCCTTCATCCCCGGCAAACCCCAGACCTCAAGCGGGAAGTCAGCCAGCGATCCCAGCAGCAGGTCGGCATGTTCATACTGCTCGACGGGCATATGTGAATCAGGCACCGCGACGGCATACATGCCGGCGGCTTTGGCGGCGGTTACGCCGAAGGGTGAGTCTTCAAACACCAGGCAATCGGCTGGGTCGATGCCCAGACGACGGGCGGCAACCAGGAAAATATCCGGCGCAGGTTTGGCTGCGCCCACGTCCGGGTCATCGGCGGTGACGACGATCTCGAACAGCTCGAACCAGCTGCGGTGCAGTTCGGTTTTTGCCTTGAAGTAATGGATCGATGAACTGGTGCCCACGGCGATGGGAATATTGTGCTGCGCCAGATGACGCACCAACGCTTCGGCACCGTGCATGGCCGCAGCCTTGGGAAAACGCTCGTCGAGCATCGGCGCGCGGGTGTCGAGAAACTCATCCACCGACAGCGGCAGCTCCAGCTCCTGAATCACGAACCCGGCAAAATCCCGAGCGCCACGGCCGATGGTGTGCTGTTTCACGGCCCAGTCGAATGTGCGGCCATAGCGGCTGGCAATCAGGTGGGTGACCTCGGTGTAAATACCTTCGGTATCCAGCAACAGGCCGTCCATGTCGAAAATTACGGCCTTGATCGGGCCTCGCTCGCTTTGCAGTTCAGTCATGTTCTCGGATCCTGTTTTTTCAAACCTGACGTCAGCCTAACGTCTGTAGGACGGCTATTGCTACCCGCGAATGAATCTGGAGTGGCTGAAACCAAATAGCCATGTCGCTGCCCAACACCTGTCGAAAAGGAGTATTCGTACACATAACAGGGCAACATCGCTGGGCCGCTCCAAGCCGTCGATGATAATCTCTCGCAACTTTTCACCGAGGCGGCATGATTTTGGTTGGCATGTCTAAGGCCATCAAAACCCGCCCTGGTTCAGGGAAGACTTCTTTCAACATCCAGAAACGGACATCCTCGAGTCGAACATGAATAAATCAGCAGGCATCGCAGTAGGCGTCATCGTCGTCGCAGGAGCCCTGGCCACTGGCGGCGCCTGGTACACCGGCACCAGACTTGAAGGCGTACTGCGCGACTCGATCCAGAACGCCAACCAGGAGTTGAAGAATTCGCTGACCGGCAGCAACAGCAGCATGACGATCGAGCTGCTCTCGATTGACCGCCATGTATTCAGCAGCACAGCGCATTACCGTTTTGTTATTCAGGATCCGAACCTGTCCGCCGACGGCACGAATGCCGAGTTCCTGTTCGTCGATCGCATCGAACATGGCCCGTTGCCGTTCTCCCGTCTCAAGTCGCTGAAACTGTTGCCGGTCATGGCGCAGAGCAACTTCGAGATGGAAAAAAGCCCAAGCGCGGAAAAGTGGTTTGCCATGAGCAAAGGCGTCGCGCCGGTCACGGGTTACGCCAGTGTCGGCTACGACCGTGCAGTCAGCGGGGCGCTGAAACTGTCGCCGCTGGAAATGAACGATACGGACGGCACGTTCAGCTTCTCCGGCCTGACTGTCGATGTGGACGCGAGCGCCGATGCCGAGAAGGTCAAACTCACCGGCAACATGGACAACCTCAAGCTGGACGTTACCGGTCCCGACGGCCAGGTCGTCCTGGGTATGCAGGGCCTGACGTTCGACAGCGGCGGCACCAAGGGCAAATCCGGTTTCTACCTGGGCCACAGTAATCTGAAAATCGCCAGCGCCCTGGCTCAGGTTGCCGGTCAGCCGCCCATGCTGTTCAAGGATGTGGTCAACACCAACCTTGCGCAGGAAGACGACGGCAAATTTGCCGCACAGGTCAATTACAACGTCGGCATGATCAACTATCAGGGTAACGACGTGGGCGCCGCGCAGTTGGCGTTCAAAGTCAGCAACTTTGATGTGGTGGCGACGCAAGCGCTGTATCAGCTGTACCAGACCAAAATCCTGCCGCAACAACAGGCCGCTGCCGCTGCGGGCGAACCTCTGCAGTTGGCGCTGCAGCCTGCTGATCAACAGTTGCTGGATGCCGAAATGGCCAAGTTGCTGGTCGGCAAGCCGCATGTCGAGCTTGAGAAGCTGTCGCTCAAAACCGCCAACGGCGAAAGCCATGTGCGGGTTGCTGTCGATCTGGCAGATCCGGGCTCGCTCGATCAGCCTTCGTCCGCTGTCGCCGCGAAAAGCATCGGCCAGCTGGACGCTAAAGTCGTGTTGTCCAAGCCAATGATCCAGGACCTTGCAACGCTGCAGGCGCGCGCTGCGGGCCTGACCGATGCTGCCGCGATTGCCGAGCAAGCCAAGGCTGCCAGCGACATGGTCGGCGGTATGGCCGTGGTGCTGCAACTGGCCAAGGTCGATGGCGACAACGTGGTCTCAGACCTGCATTACGCCAATGACATCGTGGACTTCAACGGCGTCAAAATGACCCCGCAGCAGTTTGTCGCGATGATCATGGGCAAGGTTGGCGGGATGTCCGGTCAATAAACCCCGACGTCAGGGCTGAGCGCGATCAGCATCAGCCCCGACCTCGCCGCGCATCAGCCAGCGGTCTGGAATTTCGAAATGTTGCGCTGCAAGTCGCGGATCACTGCTACAGATTTGTAATACACCGCCCAGTAATGGTCGTTATGGCAATAAGGCCTGACTGAAAGGGTCAAGGCGTCCGCGGAAATGGCCGAAAGATTGATGTCCACTTCCGGGTTGGCCAGCACATCGGGAATGCTGCCGATCTGTTGCTTGAGCGTTGAAATTACAGCGCGCTCGTCCACTGAGGCGGGCAGCGTTGCAGTCAACTCCATGCGCCGGAACGGGTTGCTGGAAAAGTTGACGATATTGCCGGCAAAAACCTTGTTGTTGCCCACCATGGTCAGCACGTTATCCAGCGTGTTGATCGAGGTGACGAACAAGCCGATTTCCATGACCGTTCCTGTCACATCAGCCGCGCTGATCAGGTCGCCGACCTTGAACGGCCGCAGCACGATGATGAACCCGCCTGCCGCCAGATTCGCCAGCAGCCCGGACCACGCCATACCAATGGCCAGGCCCACTGCTGCCAGTAATGCCGCGAGGCTGGTGGTCTCGATGCCGCAATAACTGAGGATCGCAATGACCAGGAAAATGTTCAGCACCACGGTGATGAACGAGCCCAGGTAGCGCAGCACCGTTGGATCGAATTTTTGCCGGGTCAGCGAAGTCCGGACCATATTGACGACAACCCCGATCAACCAGCGTCCCACGATCCAGAGCAGTATCGCGGTCACTATCTTGAGCAGGATTGCCACCCCGTATTGCAGCACCACATCCCATAAAGCAGTGATTTTATCGGTGCCGATATTGATGAGATTCAGATCGTCCATGATGGCGCTCCATGCCAATGTGCCGCATCGGCAGCATCCCCCCAAATGACGCTTGCTCGCTACTGTCACTTCTGACAGGAAGCAAAGTGCTAGCACCGAACACGCTCCTACAAGAACGCCGCAAATTCCGTTGGAGCGAGGCTTGCCCGCGAAGAGGCCGGTACATCCGTCCATTTTTCCGAATTCAAAACACCGTCTTCGCGGGCAAGCCTCGCTCCAACAAGTTCGGGGATTTGCATTCCATTTTTAAACCGGAGGCTGACGCGGCACCTCCGTTGGGGTTTCGTGACCTTCGATTTCCGGACGCACATTGCGCGAGGAAATTTCGGTACGCAGCATCGGCAAGCTTTGCGGGTACTGTTTGGCGATGAACGCGATCAGGCGTTCGCGCATATGGCAACGGGCATCCCAGCTGCGCGAAGAGTCGGCGGAACTCAACAACACCCGCAGCTGCATCGCCTTGGCGTTGGTGTCGGCGACTTGCAGTACGCACACGCGGCCATCCCACAGATGCGGAATGTCTTCACAGATACGCTGCACCTCGGCGCGCAGGTCTTCCACCGGCAACGAATAATCCACCCAGACGAACACCGAGCCAATCAGGCTGGAGGTGGCGCGTGTCCAGTTCTGGAAAGGCTTCTCGATGAAGTACTGCAGCGGCACCACCATGCGGCGTTCGTCCCAGATCTTGATCACCACGTAGGTGCCGCTGATTTCCTCGACGCGGCCCCATTCACCCTCGACGATCACCACATCATCCAGGCGGATGGGCTGGGAAATGGCGATTTGCAGGCCGGCAATCAAATTGCCCAGCACCGGTTTTGCGGCGAAACCCGCCGCCAGTCCGGCCAGACCGGCCGAGGCCAGCAAACTGGTGCCGATCTGCGCCACCGCCGGGAAGCTCATGAGAATCAGCCCGGTGCCGAACAGCAGCACCAGCGCGTTTACGCAGCGCACCAACACGCGGACCTGAGTCTGAATCCGCCGCGCATTGAGGTTATCCTCGATATCCAGCGGATTGTGAATCGCCACCGCTTCGCCCACGGCATTGACGCAACTGAGCACCAGCCAGGTGAAGCCGGCGATGACCAGCAAGCCGTTGACGTGGCGCACTGTCGGGATCATCAGCAGATCGTCGGGTGCCGCAGTCCACACCGTCTGCAAGGCCAGCAGCGGCAGCAGCCACACGGTCGGGTTTGCCGCGCGGTGCAGCAGTTGTTGAGGCAACACGAATGAATTGGCAATGCGCCGCAATACCGTGAATGCCACCCAGCGAATCAACAAGGCGACAAGTACGGCAAAGCACGCGACGATAACGGTTCTGAGCCACGGCAGGGGCAAAAGCTCCAGCCAGCTCTGGGGCAACAAGTGTTCCATCGATGGGTACTCGCAGCAGAAATGACGTTAAGCCGAGCGGAGACCCTGGAGTTGACCTAAAAGCCGTCCGCCGACCTCGATGGCGATAGCTGCCTGCAAAATGTGAGCCCTGCGGCCCGGGATCGTTCCCGACTCAGAATGATTTGCGCGATAGCGTCGTGGTTGCGTCGCGAAACGCAGCTGACGCCAGGTCGCCCAATTGCCCGGCCACAATCTGATCGATAAGGGCTGTGCAATCATCGACGCTGGTATCCACGCTGAACTCCGGCTGCAGCGGCGCTTCATACGGGCTGTCGTAGCCGGTGAAGTTCTTGATCCGGCCTTGCTGCGCGGCGCGATACAGCCCTTTGGTGTCCCGTCGTGCGCATTCGCTGAAGGGCGTGCTGACATGCACTTCAATGAACTCACCGGCTGCCAGAGAGTGCCTGACGGCATCGCGGTCGGCGCGGAAGGGTGAAATCGCACAGACAATCACGATCAGTCCGGCATCCACCATCAGCCTGGCCACCTCGGCAATACGCCGCACGTTTTCGTGGCGATCGGCATCGCTCATGCCCAGATCCCGGCAGATTCCCTGACGCAATCGATCGCCATCCAGCAAGTAACTGTGCAAGCCATTGTGTTGCAGCGTTCGATCCAGCTCGATGCCCAGCGTTGATTTACCGGCGCCAGACAACCCCGTCAGCCAGATGCAACAGGCATGCTGCTGCTTCATGTCTTCACGTTGCATCTGATTCACCAGCAGATTCGGCGCGATGATCAGCGGTTTGCGCTCAGTCATAAGCGAACAACTCATAGTCACGGGCATAGACCTCGCGCACTCGGCGGCGGGTAGCGGGGGAGCAAAACTGAACGAACTGATTGCCGGGGGCCGACGAGCGATTGATATGGGGCAGTTCGGCTTTGACGTGAAGATGAATGCACAACTTGCGGAAATCTTCTTCCAGGGTTTCCTGACGCCCGATGAAGTCCACATTCAGATGGCCCATGGCATCTTGCAGAAAGTAATGTTGGGGCGTGAAATGTATCTGTTTAGTTATATTTTCCGGGCGCAGCCAGTTATCGATGAACTCGTCAAAGTTTTCGTAGCGACTGACCAGCGCATGGGCGGCCTTGTCCCGGTCTTGTGTGTTATTCAACAAGTAACTATAAGCCGACCAGGCGCGTTGTAACGGATCGCGTACAAAGCCGAACTTGAAATAGTTCTGAAAGCGTTCGTTAAACTGCTTTTCGTACCAGTAGAGCGGCATATGACCGGTGGGCGTGCTGCCGAACAAGGCCGTTGCGACGCTGCTGCCCGCACACTTCGGGACATGAATGAACACACACTCCAGCGCGTCGAACTCCGCAGGAAAGCGGTTCTTGCCGGACAATGTCTTGTTCACGACTTGTCGGTCAATGACCGGAAGACGCTCAAGCAATAGTTCGCGCTGCGTCTTTGGAATCAACTTCCAGAGGAGGCGGTTCATAAATAATGACCTGAGGCGATACAGTTAGGAAGTCGCAAGCGTACAACTTACTTAGCCTTGGATGAACGTCTTTTCATACTATTTACATTGACATTGGATTGTTAGCTGATTGTGTTCCTGTTGTAAGCAAGTTGATACTTGGAAGGGTGTCGTAGGAGCGAGGCTTGCCCGCGAAGCTTTTTTTCAAATTTGGAAATGAGCGGACGTACCGGCCTCTTCGCGGGCAAGCCTCGCTCCAACGAGATGTACACTTTTCCGCGCCCAACAAAAAACCCGCCGAGGCGGGTTTTCTTCAAGACCATTCCAACATCCTGTCGGTAAGCCCTCCGGGCCATGGTCGATCATCCTTGATCCTGTGCGCGTCCTGCGCATCAGTTGTTGGATCCAATCTTAGGCTTCCGGGCGAGGTGCGCACAGAGCCAATTGCCATCAGCTCGTGTAAGCCTTTCGCTATAGCGCGAGATGTTTGCGTTGCACAAACGGTCTAAAAGCGCAATTGATCCAAAGGAGCCAGCGCAGCGGATGGCAGGCAAGCTATAACGTGGAGAGCAATCAATTGAAACCACCGGCTCTTCATCTTGCGTGAAGGGTTCAGAGCTAATAATTCGCCAGGGTGCTGACATGTCCATTTATCACCAGGGGCTCGATAAAGGCCCGGCCAACCATATCGCGCTGACGCCGCTGAGCTTTATCGAGCGCACTGCCGCGACCTATCCCGATTATCCAGCAGTGATCCATGGCGCGATTCGTCGCACCTGGGCGCAAACCTACACTCGCTGCCGACAACTGGCTTCGGCCCTGAGCCAGCGCGGCGTAGGAGAAGGCGACACGGTAGCGGTGATGTTGCCGAATATTCCGGCGATGCTCGACGTGCATTTCGGCGTACCCATGCTTGGGGCCGTGCTCAATACCCTGAACGTGCGCCTCGATGCACCGACCATCGCCTTTATGCTCAAGCACGCCCAGGCCAAAGTCTTGATCGCCGACCGCGAGTTTCAAGCGGTGGTACGCGACGCCCTGGCGCTATTGGACAATCCACCGTTGCTGATTGACGTAGACGATCCGGAATACGGCCAGGGTCAGCAGCTCAGTGATCTGGATTACGAAACGCTGCTGGCCGCTGGCGATCCCGAGTTCGAGTGGCAATGGCCGCAGGATGAATGGGCGCCCATCTCGCTCAACTACACATCTGGCACTACCGGCGACCCCAAAGGCGTGGTGTATCACCATCGCGGTGCGTTTTTGAATGCCATTGGAAATCAGATGGCCTGGGGCATGGGTTTGCATCCGGTGTATTTGTGGACCTTGCCGATGTTCCATTGCAACGGCTGGTGCTACCCGTGGACCATCACCGCTCAGGCCGGAACCCATGTGTTTCTGCGCCGGGTCGACCCGCAGAAAATCATCAGCCTGATCCGCGAGCATCGCGTCAGCCATCTGTGCGGCGCGCCGATTGTACTTAACGGTCTGGCGAATTTACCGGATGCTGGCGCTATCAGCTTCGAGCATCCGGTTCATGCGATGACCGCAGGCGCCGCGCCACCGGCCAAAGTCATCGCGTCGGTCGAAGCCATGGGCATCTGCATCACCCACGCGTACGGTCTGACCGAAACCTACGGTCCGGTCACCGTCTGCGCCTGGAAGGCCGAGTGGGACGAATTGGCCGCCGATGATCGCGCCACGGTCAAGGCTCGCCAAGGCGTGCGCTACCCGACCCTGGAAGGTGTGATGGTCGCCTATCCGCTGACCCACCAACCGGTGCCGAAAGATGGCACGACCATCGGCGAGATCTACATGCGCGGCAACACCGTGATGAAGGGTTATCTCGGCAACCCGACAGCCACCGACCAAGCCTTCGATGGCGGTTGGTTTCACTCCGGCGACCTTGCGGTCTGGCACCCGGACGGCTACCTGGAAATCCGTGACCGGCTCAAAGACATCATCATTTCCGGCGGTGAGAACATCTCGACCATCGAAGTCGAAAGCACGCTGTATCGTCATCCCGCCGTCCTTGAAGCGGCCGTCGTCGCCAAACCCGACGAGAAATGGGGCGAGACCCCCTGCGCTTTCATCACCCTCAAATCAGGCCATGAAGCAGTCACCGAAGCGGAAATCATCCAGTTCTGCCGCGAACGCATGGCAGGCTTTAAAGTCCCGAAAACCGTCCTGTTCGCCGCCCTGCCAAAAACCTCGACGGGCAAGATCCAGAAGTATTTATTGAGGGAGTGGGCGAAAGGCGGTTAATACAGATTTTGTTGGAGCCAACTTGTTGGCGAGGCGTCGTGCCTATTCGCGAGCAAGCTCGCTCCCACACTAGTTCACTCCTTGTATCTCGACCAACGGAGAACCAACGCCGTGCAAGCTTCAAACAACATCCAGATTTCCCGCTTCGAGCCAGCCGACCAGCAAGGCGTCATCGATGTCATCGTGCCGATCCAGCGTGAAGAATTCGGCATCGCCATCACTGCCGAAGACCAACCCGACTTGCAGTCCATCCCCGACTTCTATCAGGTGGGCAGCGGGGATTTCTGGGTCGCGAAACACGACCAGCAAATCATCGGCACCATCGGCCTCAAGGATATCGGCGGGCAGCAGGCCGCGTTGCGCAAAATGTTCGTCGCGCAGGCGTTTCGTGGGCGTGAGTTCGGGGTTGCGGCGCTGTTGTTGAATACGCTGCTGGAGGAAGCAAAACCGCGAGGAGTAGAGGAGATCTACCTCGGCACCACCGACAAATTCCTCGCGGCGCACCGCTTTTACGAGAAGCATGGCTTCGTTGAAGTCGCCAAAACCGAACTGCCGAAGAGCTTTCCGGTAATGGCGGTGGACAGCAAGTTTTATGTTTTGCGGCGTTGAAGCCAGCCCCCGTCGCGCACCTGTGGAACCGGATTTATCCGGGAAGGCACAACCGTTGAATTGAAATGCTCGTTGGAGCGAGCGGGCGGCGTTCCGACTTGCCCGCGAATCAGACGCCTCGGTGACCCAGAGCCACCGCGTTATCGTTCTTCGCGGGCAAGCCTCGCTCCAACAAAGACAGCGACCTATCTACTTGCTGTCACTCGCATGCGCCCAGCGCTTGTCGAGGCGCGGGATGCGGATGCGGATCTTGCGTTTGATCTTGGTAAGGTTCGGTTCCCAGACCGGTTCCGGATCCTGCAGGAACGCAGTCATCACGGCGCTCAGCGCGTACAACCCGGTGAATGCCCAGACCACACCCTCCAGGCCAAAGCTGTCCTGGAACATCGCAACGATTGCCGGACCAACCCAGGTCGAAGCGCCAGCACCCAGACTCAATACCGAAAGCGCTGCGGCTTTGTTCTGCGGTGCGAGGGCCGGCGCGAGTGCCGAAAGGGGCACGAAGCAGGCCAGCGTCAACCCGTAGAAGGCGCCGAACACCGAGGCAATCAGGAAGTCATGGGGGAACGCTTGCGGCATGAAGAAGAACAGCGGCGTGCTGATCGTGCTGCCGACTGCGCCCAGCCAAAGGATCGTGTTGCGATAACCGATGCGGGTGCTGATCACGCTGGAGGCGAGGTTGCCGATGATGTTGAACACGAAGACGATCGTCAGCAGGCGCAGCCATTCTTCGAGGCTGAAGCCGACGGTGTGCATGAAGAACCCCGGCATGATCACCAAAAAGCCGAACATCGACGACGTGTTGATCACACGTATCAGACCGGCCAGTGACACCTTGGGCACTTTCCACATGATGGTGATGTTTTTTGCCATCGACACCATGGGTCTTTCGCCCTCGGGTGCCAGACGCTGCATGCCGTGAGCTTCACGCATGCCCACCAGACCGATCACGCCGCCGACCACTACCAGGGCGAAGGACAGCCAGAAAGTTTGCATCGCACCAATCATCGGGATGCTGATGCTTGCCACCAGCGAACCCAGAGTCGGCAAGCCGGCAGCATAAGCCACCCAGAACCAGCCAACGGCCATGCCCATTTTGCGTGAAGGCGTGGCGGCGGCGATCCAGACCAGGAAGCCATAAGCGAACAGCGGATAACCGAAACCGCGCAAGCCGTAGGTTAGCAGGATCATCGAGTAGCTGAGTTCTTGCAGGCCGTAAATCAGGAACAGGACTTCAAAAGCGCTCCAGATGATCAGGCCGAGCAGCATGACGCGCTTGGGGCCCCAGATATTGGAGAGTGCGCCGGCCAGCCAGGAGGAGATGCCGACAGTGATGCCGTAGGTGGTGAACACCATGGCGATTTCATCGGCGGGCATGCCGCGTTCGCTGAGAAAAGGGGAGAGATAACCGAGCTCGACGCCATCGCCGATCATGAAGATCAGCAGGCCAACGAAGCCCCAGAACATGGGATAGGGAATGCCGGTTTTAGCGCAGAATCTGGCGAGTGCAGTGTTCGGAGTGGATTGATCGCTCAATTTTCCGGTCCTTCTTTTTAGGTACAGCACGGCGTTTGGTGACGCCGCATGAATGGCCTCGATGAGGTTGATAGGCAGGATTGACCAACGCGCAGCTTGCAAGTGAGCGAGCAGAAACGGTCGGACTTTTTATCGGATGCAGGATCGCCGGAATACGACTTTATTGACCCATGAATCTATGTTTTTTATAGATTTTCGAGCCCTTTTGCCTTTCTTTTATCCCATGTGGTGGTCATGGTGGCAACCGCATGAACGGGCGCCACCTGTGACCAGATGTCGCACTCGTATGCACATGACGCCCTGTTTTTGGGGGTAAGGCCGTTACAAAAGATTTCGAAATAAAGTGAAGAAAAAATCACATTGAGGGGTAACGCGCGCAGCGCAATCGCGCAAGGCAGACGTCTGCGAGGCTCAACTCAACGGATTGAAGCTGTCTGCGGCACTGCAAAAACGTTGCTTGATCGCCAGGCTGAAATCCGCGCCGTCCTTGCTTGCACGGGCCGACCATTCCCGGCATTTTTCCCGGAAATACACCTTGGCGCCTTTGCGGCATTCCCGATGTTCGATCGACCCGCGCCGATAGTTGGCGCAGACGCTGGTGCCGTCGATGCGATCGTTGATGACCGTCCATTCGGCAGCGTAGGTGCGTTTGCCGTCCCATTGCCAAACGGTGTCCCTTTCAACGTTCTGGGCGACCACGCGTTTGGTTCGCGCAGGCAGTTGCTCGGCCTTGAATCTGGCCATGTATGACGCGGAAACCATGCCCTGAGCGACTTCGTTCTGGCTGGCACGTGGGAACTGGCCATAGCGGCAAGTGGCAACGGCTTCGTCGATGATATTGTCCGGCTTGATGCACTCGGCCAAGGGTTTGGGCGGGAGCAGGGCGTCAGTGGTATAGATCGGCGGAACGGGGCTGGAGACGGCGGAAGGGCCAGGCGCGATCCGAGCTTGAGGGATCAACTGCGCGACCGGGGTATGGCGGTGGAACAGGTAACCACTGACGGCGGCAAACAGCAGCAGCGCGAACACATTGCGGTAGAGGTTGGATGCATTCGTCGGCCGGCGTCTGCGGCCAGGCGACGCTCGTTGATCGTCATCGGCGCTGAAGCGCTCATATGAATCGCGGTCATCCTTGCTGGCATCCATACCGCCGTCCTTGATGTGCAGCGCATCCATTGCGCGTTGCAGGGAGGTTAGATCGAGTGGAGGCTTATTGCTAGCACTGTATTGATGTGTTGGAGCAAGGCTTGCCCGCGAAGGACTTTAACGCGGAGTGCCTGAAAATCCGAGTCGTCCCGTTCGCGGGCAAGCCTCGCTCCAACGGCCACTTAAACCTCCTTCAACAACGCATCCGCAACCCGCAGGCTCAACGCGGCGCCGGTCAGCGTCGGGTTCACGCAGGACGACGACGGCATGACGCTGGTGCCGGCGATGAACAGGTTGTGGTGATCGTGAGTGCGGCAGTCACGGTCGACGACGGAGTTTTTCGGATCGTCACCCATGATCGTCGTGCCCATGATGTGCTGGCGATTCTGGAAGCCGACGTCGGTACTGAGGATGTCGGCATCGAGCAGTTTGGCGAACTGCTTGAAGTCCTCCAGCGCCTTCTCTTTGCCCGCGTGCCAGTAGTCCGGAACGCTGTAGTAGATCTCCGGCACCGGCAAGCCAATCGCATCGAATTTGGTCTTGCTCGGCGTGACACGGTTTTCCGGCAGCGGCAGGGTTTCGAAGTCCACCGCCCAGTTCAGCGAGCGCGCCGATTGCAGACGAATCTGCTCGTCGAGTTTCGAACCCAGCACGCCTTTGGAAATCAGCGTCGAGGTGATCTGCGACGTCGGCACCGTGTTGCGCACCTTGATCTTGTAGCCGGGGTAATCCTTGCGGAACGCGCCGTCGCGGCTGTTCAGATATACGAGCAGTTGCGTCGGGCCTTCGCCGGGCCACATGTCTTCCTTGGTCATCACGTTCATGCTGATGCCGGTGTGGTCCATCAGATTGCGACCGACCTGATCCGACGAGTTGGCGATGCCGTTCGGGTATTTGTCGGACGTGGACATCAGCAACAGCTTCGGCGATTCGATGCCGTAGGCGGCCAGCACGAAATAGCGCGCGGTCAGTTTGTGCTGGGACTTGTCCGGTCGCATGTACCAGATCGCGGTGATCTTGCCGTCGTCGCCCGCCTCGACTTTATAGACCACCGAATTCTCCAGCACTTTCGTGCCATGACGTTCGGCTTCGTCAATGTGCATGGAGCCATCGTACTTGGCGGCAATCGGGCACACCGGGTTGCAGTTGTTGTTGCCTGCGCACGGCGGACGCTTGCCGTAAGGGCGAGTGGCGCGGCCGTTGGGTTCGAGGATCGGGTTATAGCCGCCCTTGCTCAGCAGCTCCGACAGGCGCTTGAACATGTAACTTGGCTTGAGCCCTTCCATCGGGTACGGAATCGAGCGCGGCGGATACGCCGCGCCGCCTTGCCCGCTTTCATCCTGGCCATCCACGCCCGACACGCCCAGCTCGGTTTCGGCGCGGGCGTAAAACGGTTCCAGCTCGTCGTAGCTGATCGGCCAGTCGCGGCCCCGGCCGTACAAGGAGTTCAGGCGGAAGTCGTTGGGCAGCATGCGCCACAGCGACGAGCCGAAGTGCCAGGTCGTGCCGCCGACCACGCGCAAGTACGAGGTGTTGTACTTCACCGGGCCGACTTGTTGCAGGTAATCGCCATAGGTTGACGGCGCGTGCGGCAGGCTTGGATAGGGCGAGCCGGCACCTTGCAGCTTGGCGTTGGCCAGGGACAATTTGATCGGCGCATTGCGGAAGGTTTCGACCACGTCGCGTCGATTAACCCGTGGACCGGCTTCCAGCACGATCACTGATTTGCCCGCTTTGGACAGCTCACTGGCGATCAAACCGCCCATGACGCCGGAGCCGATGATGACCACGTCGGCGTCGAAATCAGCGTTGCTCATAGTCTGGAATCCTTTGTATCAGCTGGTTTGGCGCCCCATGTAGCCGGGCCACCACCGTAAGTGGGGATGATCAGCGTGCCGTGGGTCGGTTGGTACATCATGGCTTCGGAGTAGCTGATCATTTCTGCGTCAGCCGCTTCGCCGACGATGCCCAGGTACCAGGCGGAAATGATGCTGACGGCCGTGGCCCGTAACGACGGATCGGCGTCGGGTAGCGCCAGATACTCATCGACGTGTTTGAGCTGCTTATAGGCGATCAACCGCTTCAGAGTCGTCACGTTCCCGGCAAAGTTCGGAGCGCGCCGGGCCAGAGCCGCGTAATAGCGCGCCGCCAGAACCGGGTTGGCTGGACGGCTGACCAAAAACTGCGAAAGCGCGATGAAATCGGCGGTCGTCGCGTCTGCGGCCAGCACCGATTGCCAAGGCAGGACACTGCCCACCAGCGTCATCAGGCCCAGCGTTACCGAGCCGCGCAGCAGGTTGCGGCGGGACAAGCCCATCGGCGTTTCAGATTCAGTCGCGGTCTGCTTGTTGCTCATTGAAGTATCCATTTGCTCAAGCTCCCTTGCGGCGGCGGGTGATCATCCACACCACCAGGCCGATCAGCAGGCACACGAGGATGATTGCCGGGATCGTGAATTTGGCCAACACCGCGAGCGGCGCCTTGGGGCCGCCTTCGCGACTCTGGGCGACGTCGGCAGCCGTGACCTTCAACTCTGAATTGCCATAGCGCGACAGCACGTAGTTGCTGACGTCGGCGATCTGCTGGTCATTGAGGCGATCAGTGAACAGCGCGTCCGGCCCGAACGCCGGCATGTCCACAGCCACGCCATCCACCGTGCGATGCACGCCGTATACGATGGCGGCGATCAGATTGTCCGCACGCGTGGTCGCGGTATTGTTGAACAGCGACGGATACTCTTTGGTGCCCTGACCATTGGCTTGATGGCAGTTGGCGCAAGTGCCGCTGAAGATGTGCCAGCCCGGATTGTCTTCCGGCTTGGTGCCGCGCAAGGTCAGCTCATCGGTGGAGGCCACGCCGAATTCGTGACGGGCTTTGTTCTCGCCGGATTTGACCGCTGGCGTTTGCTGCAGATAGGCCGCGATCGCCTTCAAATCGCTATCGCCCAGATACTGCAGGCTGTGCTCGATCGCCTCGGCCATCGGGCCAGCCGCTTGTGCCTTGCCAGCCACGTGACCGGTGCGCAGGTAAGCGACGATTTCATCGTTGGACCAGGCGCCGATGCCGCTGACCTTGTCCGAGCTGATGTTCGGCGCGTACCAACTGCCCAGCGAACCGCCGCCCAGAGGCTTGCCGTTGTCGGCGCCCATCAGGAAATTGCGCGGTGTGTGGCAGGTGTCGCAGTGGGCGAGGGCGTTGACCAGATAATCGCCACGGTTCACTTCAGCGGACTTGCTCGCGTCCGGCTTGAAGCGCGTGTCGCTGTGGAACAGCAGATTCCAGCCGATCATCGAAGCGCGAATGTTGAACGGGAATGCCAGCTTAGTCTTCGGCGAAGGTGTGTCGACTGGCTGCACTTCCTTCATGAAATAGTCGTACAGCGCGGCAATGTCGCTGTCAGTCATTTTCGCGTAGGACGTGTACGGCATAGCCGGATACAGATGAGTGCCATCCGCCGCCACGCCATCACGCACCGCGCGGGCGAACTGCTCATTGGAGTAGTTGCCGATACCAGCCGTTTTGGACGGGGTAATGTTCGTCGAAAAAATCACCCCCATCGGCGAACTGAGCGAATAGCCGCCAGCAAACGGCTTGCCTTCGGGCGCTGTGTGGCAGGCAACACAGTCGGCGGCAACCGCCAGACGTTTACCGGCAGAAGCCGTGGCCTCCAGTTCCTGGCCAAAGACCGATCCCGCCATGCAGACGAGCAGGCACAGCAATCCAGCAAAGGCCTTGGGCAGGCCTCGTCCTTCACGAGCGTAACGTGACATTTGTTTACCTTAGGCAGTTGCGGCCTGGCTTTTTCGAGGTTCGGATTCGGCTAACGCGCTTGGTCAGAACCAATGGCCACGGTGGCATCGGCTCAGCGCATGCGACAGGGTGTCGCACAAAACGGGTGGAATGTTTCACATCACGAAACATTCGGCAACATCTAAAGCAGGCAAAATGCTATCGGAGTTATGAGTCAGGGAAGGCTCTAGACCGGGCCTCCTGGCTGAAGCCCGCAGCCCGCTTGGCCTAGATGTACGATGACTGAAGAATTCGAATGGATGGGGGGTTTGAACATTTGTGCCATTTATTTTAAGGGAGAGCCGTGGGAGACAGGTTGTTGGCGGGGTGATGGTTCTACACAGGCGGATAAATCGCCTCGCGAATAAATTCGCTCCTACAAGATCGGCGCAAATTCCGTTGGAGCGCGGCTTGCCCGCGAAGAGGCCGCAACATCCGCCTGCTTCTCTGAACTCGCCAGCGCGTCGCGCCAACCCGCTCCAATAATGAGCAGCCCAAATGCTATGGTCAGCGTCTGCGCACTACCCACGATTCCCTGTGCAGACGCCGCGCAATCACTGTTTAGGTGTGCCGCGAGAAAGCTCCATGATCATGCGCGTCAGCAGGTAAATCCGTGGCGAGACGCTTTCAACTTCTGCGTATTCTTCGGGCGTATGAATGTTGCCGCCGACGATGCCGAAACCGTCCAGCGTAGGCACGCCGACACTGGCGGCCAGGCTTGCATCGGCTGCGCCGCCACTGCCTTCGATGGTCAGCGTGCGGCCCAGTTCGCCATAAATGCCTTGGGCGATAGCCACCAACTTGTCGCTTTCGGCGGTTTGCGGCATGGGTGGCAGGCCACGAATCAGCTTCGTCGACACTTCGGTTTCCGGGATCAGTTTGTCTGCCGATACTCGCGCGAGATCCTTCTCGATCCGGTCGAACTCTTCCGGCACCGCTGCACGTACATCGGCCTTGGCGGTGGCTTGATCAGGAATGATGTTGGTGCGGTCACCGGAATTGATGGTGGTGAAGTTGATGGTGGTTTTTTTCTCAGGATCGCCCAGTTTGCCCAGTTGCAGGATCTGATGCGCCGCTTCCATCGCCGCGTTACGGCCCAGTTCCGGTGCGACACCCGCGTGGGAGGCTTTGCCCTTCACGTCGACGACTGCCGTGGCACTGCCTTTACGCCAGACAACCAGGCCATCGGCTGGGCGGCCTGGCTCCAGGTTCAACGTCACATCGTGTTGCTTGGCGGTTTTCTTGATCAGGTCGGTCGCAGCGTCCGAGCCGGTTTCTTCGCTGGCGTCCAGCAGGAAGGTGATCTGCGCGTAGTCGGTAAAATTCAGATTTTTCAGAATCTGCAACGCGTAGATGCCGGCAACGATGCCGCCCTTATCGTCCATCACGCCCGGACCATAAGCGCGTCCGTCCTTGATGTGGAAAGGACGGGCAGCGGCCGAGCCTTCCTTGAACACCGTATCCATGTGCGCCATGAGCAATATTTTCGCTTTACCCGTGCCCTTGAGCGTGGCGATCACGTGGTTGCTCTTGTCCGGGGCAGTATTGGGCACAGTCTCAATGGTCGCACCGAGCTTTTTCAATTCCTCGACGACAATGGCGCTCACCTTGCTCAGACCCGGCTCGTAACCGGACCCGGAATCGATATTCACCAGTTGCTCCAACAGCTTCAGCGCGGGCTCCTTGGATTGCTCGGCGCCAGCCTGAACCAGTTTGTCGGGCGTCGCCGCCTGAGCAAGGGAGCCACCACCAAACGTGACAGCAAGCGCCAGAGCGGAGGCGAGGGCAGAGCGCGAAAATATCAACGGCATGAGTCGTTCCTTGAATGGGCTGGATTGATCCAAAACACCCTAACGATTCTTGCGACGTTGCGCATCTGAAAAGTGCAGCCTGCCAATTGGACGCAAAGCCAAACCCCGGAAACAAGAAAGCCCGCACGGGGCGGGCTTCTTGGGGTGTTTTGAGACAGTCTGAGACAGCTCAAAACAGGTAGGTGGTGCACCAGACGGGATTCGAACCCATGACCACTGCCTTCGGAGGGCAGTACTCTATCCAGCTGAGCTACTGGTGCAATGCGGCCGCCATGATACTCATCTGATTGGCATGCGTCCATGCTGGCGAGAGGCTGTTGTTGATTTCGCACGTTTTTGGGGCTGTGGATGACGTTGATCAGAAAATCGAGAGGATTTTGGCAAATACGTTCTTTTTTTCGAACAGCCTATTGTCCTTTACCCCAGCAGTCCCTAGGATTCGTTTGAGATTTCAAACGCTCTTGTCCGGTTCTCCCGCACTTTTGGCGACCCTTCGTTGCGGAGCCCGGCGAATATTTCCTGACGGCAGTCTCGTTCGAGGCGCCTTTGCACAACAATAATTGCTCCGCCCTTGCGCGGTGCTGTTTAGGAGGCCGACATGCAGCTTAAAGACTCGAAACTGTTCCGCCAACAAGCCTATATCAATGGTGTCTGGCTGGACGCGGACAGTGGTCAGACGATCAAGGTCAACAACCCGGCTGACAACGAAATTCTCGGCACTGTGCCAAAAATGGGCGCTGCTGAAACCCGTCGTGCCATCGAAGCTGCTGACAAGGCGCTGCCGGCCTGGCGTGCGCTGACCGCCAAAGAGCGCGGCAACAAGCTGCGTCGCTGGTACGAGCTGATGATCGAGAACCAGGACGACCTCGCGCGCCTGATGACGCTCGAACAAGGCAAGCCGCTGGCCGAGGCCAAGGGTGAGATCGCTTACGCGGCGTCCTTTATCGAGTGGTTCGCTGAAGAAGCCAAGCGAGTGTATGGCGATGTGATTCCGGGCCATCAGCCGGACAAACGTCTGATCGTGCTCAAGCAGCCGATTGGCGTGACGGCGGCGATTACGCCGTGGAACTTCCCGGCAGCAATGATCACCCGTAAAGCCGGCCCGGCGCTGGCCGCTGGCTGCACCATGGTCCTCAAGCCTGCGTCGCAAACCCCTTATTCGGCATTGGCCCTGGCTGAACTGGCCGAGCGCGCGGGCATCCCGGCTGGCGTGTTCAGCGTGGTGACCGGCAGCGCTGGCGATATCGGCAGCGAGCTGACCAGCAACCCAATCGTGCGCAAATTGTCGTTCACCGGCTCGACCGAAATTGGTCGTCAGTTGATGGCTGAGTGCGCCAAGGACATCAAGAAGGTGTCGCTGGAATTGGGTGGCAACGCGCCCTTTATCGTGTTCGACGACGCGGACCTGGATAAGGCCGTTGAAGGCGCGATCATTTCCAAGTATCGCAACAACGGCCAGACCTGCGTCTGCGCCAACCGCATCTATGTGCAGGACGCCGTTTACGACGCGTTCGCCGAGAAGCTGAAAACCGCTGTGGGCAAGCTGAAGATCGGTAACGGTCTGGAAGAGGGCACCACGACCGGTCCGCTGATCGACGAAAAAGCCGTGAACAAGGTCAAGGAACACATCGCCGACGCCGTTGGCAAGGGCGCGAAAGTGCTGCTGGGCGGCAACAGCATGCAAGGCAATTTCTTCGAGCCGACCATTCTGGTCAACGTGTCGAAAGACGCGGCGGTCGCCAAAGAAGAAACCTTCGGCCCGCTGGCGCCGCTGTTCCGCTTTAAAGACGAAGCTGAAGTGATTGCGATGGCCAACGACACCGAGTTCGGTCTGGCGTCGTACTTCTACGCTCGTGACATGAGCCGCGTGTTCCGTGTTGCTGAAGCGCTGGAATACGGCATGGTGGGTATCAACACCGGCCTGATCTCCAACGAAGTCGCGCCGTTTGGCGGGATCAAGTCGTCGGGCCTGGGCCGTGAAGGCTCCAAGTACGGCATCGAAGATTATCTGGAAATCAAATACCTGTGCCTGAGCGTTTAACGCCCGCGCAGTAGCTTCACACGCAATTCCACCCGGTAGCCGGAAGTTGCAGCAGTCGATCATCGTATGCTGCTGCAACTCACCCCGACTGCTTAATCCTTGACCAACGCCGACCGATGAGCGGCGAATGAGGAAACCATGAGTCAAACAAACGCAGAATTGATGAAACGCCGCGAAGCCGCTGTTCCACGCGGTGTTGGCCAGATCCACCCGATCTTCGCCGCTTCGGCCAAAAACGCTACTGTGACTGACGTTGAAGGTCGCGAATTCATCGACTTCGCTGGCGGCATCGCGGTACTGAACACCGGTCACCTGCACCCGAAAATCATTGCCGCCGTGCAAGAGCAACTGACCAAGCTGACTCACACCTGCTTCCAGGTTCTGGCTTACGAGCCGTACGTTGAGCTGTGCGAAAAGATCAACGCCAAGGTGCCAGGTGATTTCGAGAAGAAAACCCTGTTGGTGACCACCGGCTCCGAAGCGGTTGAAAACGCCGTGAAGATCGCCCGTGCCGCCACTGGCCGTACCGGCGTGATCGCGTTCACTGGCGCTTACCATGGCCGCACCATGATGACCCTGGGTCTGACCGGCAAAGTCGTGCCTTACTCGGCCGGCATGGGCCTGATGCCAGGCGGTATCTTCCGCGCAATCTATCCATGTGAACTGCATGGCGTGAGCGTCGATGATTCCATCGCCAGCATCGAGCGCATCTTCAAGAACGACGCCGAGCCGCGCGACATCGCTGCGATCATCATCGAGCCGGTTCAGGGCGAAGGTGGTTTCTATGTGGCGCCAAAGGCGTTCATGGCTCGCCTGCGCGAACTGTGCGACAAGCACGGGATCCTGCTGATCGCTGACGAAGTGCAGACCGGCGCCGGGCGTACCGGTACGTTCTTCGCCATGGAACAGATGGGCGTCAGCGCCGACCTGACCACCTTCGCCAAATCCATCGCTGGCGGTTTCCCGTTGGCCGGTGTGTGCGGTAAGGCTGAATACATGGACGCCATCGCTCCGGGCGGTCTGGGCGGCACATACGCCGGTAGCCCGGTGGCTTGCGCGGCTGCGCTGGCGGTATTGCAAGTGTTTGAAGAAGAACACCTGCTGGATCGCTGCAAGGCAGTGGGCGAGCGTCTGGTGACGGGCCTCAAGGCGATTCAGGCCAAGTACCCGGTGATCGGTGAAGTCCGTGCGCTGGGCGCGATGATCGCGCTGGAGCTCTTCGAAAACGGCGACACCCACAAGCCGAATGCTGCGGCTGTGGCGCAGGTTGTGGCCAAGGCCCGCGACAAGGGTCTGATCCTGCTGTCTTGCGGCACCTACGGCAACGTTTTGCGCGTCCTGGTACCGCTGACTTCGCCGGACGAGCAACTGGATAAAGGCCTGGCGATTCTTGAAGAGTGCTTCGCTGAACTGGCGTGAGTACGCCGGGGTCGTATTGATTAAAATATGACCAAATGGACAAAAAAGACCCGCTTCGGCGGGTTTTTTTGCGTTTTTAGGGGGCAAATATCGCTTTTGGGGTATATCTCCAAACGGATGCATTGGCTAAGGTGAACGCATCGATGTCGGAGACTGCTGATGACAGCTGTAGATTTACCCGCGGTACCTCGCGTCTTGATTGCCGAATCCGATCCATGGGTTCGTGAAACGCTGAGTGAATTGCTCCTGAGTGTGCGCGCTGATATCGACCTTGAGATCTGCACCGATGGCAAACAGGCTGCCGAGTGGATGAAAAAGCAGCTGCCTGATCTGGTCATTGCTGCCAGAGAGCTCCCGGTAATCGACGGTTTGAGCCTGTTGCGCGGTGTCCGCGGGTTACAGCGCAAGCCAGTCATTCCTTTTATCCTGATCAGTAATCGCAGTGACAGCGCCAGTGTCCGTGAGGCCGTGCCGCTTGCGCCGACTGCTTACCTGACCAAACCCTTGAATACTGAAGGCCTGCGCCAGCGCCTTGAACGCCTGTTGCTGGGGTGTCCGGTACCGAATGCGGTTCCGGCGCTGATTCCCGGTATGACACTTGCCAGGTTTCTGGAGCAACGTCGTGACACCACCGACGGTGCGCCTTTGTTCGTGGATGTCGCGACGGCGATCAAACTCAGCAAGGGCGCTTCACGCATCGATACCACTTTGCTGGAGCAGGAGCTGCGCAACGACCCGCATATCACCGCGGTGCTCATCGCGGCGGCCAATAGCGCGGCGCAGCATCTGGGCACGCCTGTGCAGACACTGCCAGCTGCCTTGGCGGTGTTGGGTGGGGCGCAGAGCGCCGACATCGTTTCCGGCCTGGAAAAAAAGCGTACGTCGGTGTTGACCAATGACGAGCTGTTGGCCAAGGCCAGTGAGCTGTGGACGTTATCGCAGCGTACTGCTGAATACGGACGCACTCTGGCGCGCATGCTTGAGGTAGATGCAGAACGCTGTTTTTGCGCTGGCTTATTACAGACGCTGGGTGATCTGGCTGTGGTGGGTTGCCTGCAGGAATGGTTGCAAGCTGGCGGGGAGCTGGATGATGAGCAGATCAGCCAATCACTGGAGCAGTATTCGGCAGCCTTCGGTTCTGCCTTGCGCACTCGCTGGCGTTTGCCGCTTGAGCTGCGAGAACTGATTGCGGCGGTTTATCAATACAACACCGGCGTTTACACCCGCGAAGTATTGATCATGAACCTGGCAGGCCAAATGGCGCGGCTCGGCAACGATGACAGCGTCACGCCCTTGCTCAAGACCAAGCCCGCCAGGTTGCTGAAGATGAACGTCGCAGATTTGCAGCGCCTGCGCAAGAAACTGACGGGCGTCACCGATCCAAGCCTGCTGAAGCCGACTGCCGGGTTGCTGGGGGAGGTTGTGCCGGAGGCCGAAGCGGAAGCGGAAACTGATGATGCTCCAGATGTGCTGGATCTGGCGCCGGAGTCGGAATCTATCGAAGGAGATCCGGAGAAGCCTTCGCAGGGCTAGATTCCGTAGGAGCGTGGCTTGCCCGCGAAGAACGATAACGCGGTGAGTCTGGTCGACCGAGGCGCCTGATTTCGCGGGCAAGCCACGCTCCAACAGTTTGACGTCTGCTATACCAACACGATCTGATTCTTGCCCTGGCGTTTGGCCTGGTACATGGCGGCGTCGGCGCGGCCGTACAGTGCTTCGAGGCTTTGATCGGCGTCGCCCAGGTTGGTCAGACCCTGGCTGGCGGTGATGCCAAATGTCACGCCGTCACGCTGGAAGCTCAAGCGCTGGATTTCCCGTTGCAGGCGCTCGGCGATCTGTTTGGCCATGTCGGGGGCGCAGCCGGGGAAAACTGCCGCGAACTCCTCACCGCCAATGCGCCCGAACAGATCACCACGGCGCAACGTTCCTCGACCGCACTCGGCGATGCGCTGCAACACCAGATCGCCTTCCTGGTGGCCGTAAGTGTCATTGACCAGCTTGAAGTCATCGATATCCAGCAACAGGAACGCCAATGGCGTGCCGTTCAGGCGCGCCTGTTCGAATTCGCGCTGGGCGCATTCGAAGAAATGTCGACGGTTGCTGCTCTGAGTGAGCACATCGGTGGTTGCCAGACGCTGTAATTCGCTCTCCAGCTGCTTCTTTTCGGTGATGTCTTCGGCGATGCCGACCACGATCAAGCGATGCCCGGCGTCCGCCTGATGGCTGACGAAACACTTGTCGCTGAGCCAGCGTATTTCGCCATCGGCGCGGATGATGCGGTATTCGCGATCTTCGATGGAGCCTTTTTCGATCACCTCGTTGAGGCTGCGTTCGGCGTAATTCAGGTCATCCGGGTAGATGCTGTCACGCCATTCGCCGTAATCGGCCAGCAGCAAACCTGCCGAGCGCCCGAAAATCCGCTCATAGGCCGGACTGACATAAATCATTTGCTGAGTCGCCCAGTCGAACGCCCACAAGACCGCGTTGACGCTGACCAACAGCGAACTGAATAGCTGTTCTCGTTCACTCAGGCGCGCGACCTCTGCCTGGGCATGCATCAACGCCAGCAGTGTTTCGGCTGCGGCGGGCATGTCGACAGTAGAGGCGGGGGGAGCGGGGTTCTGGTTGTCCATGGCACTGCATCTCAAGAAGAAGTGCGGCGCACAGCCACAACATTTCCCACGAAGGTTATGGGCTGATGTTCAGAGTGATTTTAAGGGGTGAAGTTCCGCAAAGGCGCGCCCGAGAAGGGCGCGCCGATCAACGGTGTCAGGCGTGGGCAGGACGTAGCGAGTAGGTTTTGAGCTGATCTGCGAAGTCGCGCAGCGAAGCAATGCCGCTGGCTTCGGCCTCGTGGATCCAATCCTTGATCGCTGCAAGCATGTCATGCCCATTGCTGCTGGTCTTGAGCCAGATCTGCTGCAGGGCCAGGCGTTTTTCGTAGATCACTTTCAGCGCCTGGCTGTGCTCCAGCATGGACTGGATATGCAGGTGATGCTTGTCATCCAGCAGACTGGTTTCCCGAGACAACAGCGCTTTGGCACGATGGAATTGATGACGCACCGACGCGTCGGCCTTGGCCAGTTCCTGCGCCACCAGCGGGCCGATAACCAGCTTGCGGTACTGGGCCATGATCTGGAAGCGGTTGTTGAGAATCGCCATCGCGGTGTCCATGTCCATGCTGCCTTTGCCTTCGACCCGATGGGCGATGGGTGCAACGCGCTGTACTTTGGCCAGACGCAGGGCGCTGAACACTTTGATCCACGCCCAGCCCATGTCGAATTCCCACTTCTTGACCGACAGTTTGGCCGAGTTGGGATAGGTGTGATGGTTGTTGTGCAGCTCTTCGCCGCCAATGATGATGCCCCACGGCACCAGATTGGTCGCCGCATCACGGCATTCGAAGTTGCGATAACCCACCGCGTGGCCAAGGCCGTTGACCACACCAGCAGCCCAGAACGGAATCCACATCATCTGGATCGCCCAGACGGTGATGCCCAGCGCGCCGAACAGCATCAGGTCGATAACGGCCATGATCGCGATGCCCAACAGTGGGAAACGGGTATAAAGATTGCGTTCGATCCAGTCTTCCGGGCAGTTTTTCCCGTAGATGCGCAAGGTGTCCGGGTTTTCCGCTTCGGCGCGATACAACTCGGCACCTTTGCGCAGGACGGTAGACAAGCCTTTGATGACCGGGCTGTGCGGGTCATCGACCGTTTCGCATTTGGCGTGATGCTTGCGATGGATAGCGGTCCATTCGCGGGTGTTCTGCGCCGTGGTCAGCCACAGCCAGAAACGAAAGAAATGTTTGAGACCTGCATTCAGCTCCAGCGAGCGGTGGGCCGAGTAGCGATGCAGATAAACCGTGACGCCGACGATAGTCACATGGGTTATCGCCAGAGTGACTGCCACCAACTGCCAGACGGAAAGATCGAGCAGACCGTTGTACCACATAGGCTGTGTTGCCCTCGAAGTGACGCGCGTGAAGAAAAAAGTAACAGTGCGCATTATCACTTAGCCGTCAGATAAAACCAGTCGACCTTTCAGATAAGAGTCGCCAGATGTTTCTTACCCTATAATCCCACCCTTTCGTAAGGCTTTTCGTTTTCTTATGACTGAATCTTCCCGAGACGCCCTGTGTGCGGCCCTGTTGTACGGACTGGTGTCCGTCCTGTGGCTGGCATTCTGCAACTATCTGCTGCCCGATATCATCGAGAATCCAGCGCAATTGGCGTTAGCGCAGCAGATAAGCGGTTATGTGTGGGTGTTGCTCAGTGCCATTCTGGTTTTTGTGGCGCGTGGCCGACTGCTGACATTCATGCGCAGTGACGACAGGGTGCACCGTCAAAGCGAAGATCATGACCGCTTGCGCCTGGCGGCGGCGGTATTCGACAGCACCAACGAAGGCGTCGTGGTCACCAATAGCGAGGGGCTCATCGTTCACGTCAATCGCGCCTTCATGCAGATTACCGGCTACCAGCTGGACGAAGTGCTGGGCATGAATCCGAGCAAGTTCAAATCAGGCCGGCATGGCCCGGAGTTCTATCGGCAGATGTACCGCTCGATTCTCAGTGCCGGGCAGTGGAGCGGCGAGATCTGGAACCGGCGCAAAAGCGGCGAGATATACCCGCAATGGCAGAGCATCCGCAGCATCAAGGGCGACAACGGCGAGATAAAACATTTTGTTGCAGTTTTTTCCGACATCACCGCCATCAAGCGCTCGGAGCATGAGCTGCTGCAATTGGCGCATTACGATGCGTTGACGGGGTTGCCGAACCGCCTGCTGTTCATCGACCGCACCGGCCAGGCGCTGGCATCCGCTCGTTCCAGCAAACGCGGGTGCGCACTGCTGCTGATCGATCTCGATCATTTCAAGCACATCAACGACAGCCTGGGGCATAACGTCGGTGACGAAATCCTCAAGGCTGTGGGCGAGCGTCTCGAAGGTTTCTTCGATAAAACCCTGACTCTGGCACGTCTGGGCGGTGATGAATTCGGCTTGTTGATCGAAAACTGTCAGCAAGTGGTCCAGGCCGCCAACTATGCGCAGCAGATAATCGACGGCTTCAAGGCGCCGTTCATCGTCAATGAGCAGCAGTTATTCATCAGCGCGAGTATTGGCATCAGTTTATTCCCCAGCGATGCGCTGAGCGCCGAGCAATTATTGCGTAACGCTGATTCCGCACTGTTCAAGGCCAAGAGCGACGGCCGTGAAGGTTATGCGTTGTACACCGAAGAGCTCACAGCCCACGCTCAGCAGCGAGTGCAACTGGCCAGTGAGCTGCGCCGCGCCATCGAGAATGATGAGCTGCGCGTCTTCTATCAGCCAATCCATGATCTGCAGGACAGCTGCATTATCGGCGTCGAAGCGTTGGTACGTTGGCAACATCCGAATCGCGGCCTGGTGCCGCCGGGGGAATTCATCCCGATCGCCGAGCAAAGCGGTTTGATCGCAGACATTGATGCCTGGGTGCTGAAGACCTCCTGCTATCAGATGACCCGCTGGCTGGCGGCGGGCGTCGCGATTTCCTTTGTGGCGGTCAACGTCTCCAGCCGGTTGTTCAGTCGCGGCGACCTGGAGCGCCAGGTAGCGAAGGTTCTGGCTGAAACCGGTCTGGACCCGGTCCATCTGGAGTTGGAAGTGACCGAAAGCGCGGTTATGGAAGATCCGGAGCAAGCCATTGAGCAGATGCATCGGCTGCGCGGCCTGGGCCTGAGCCTGTCCATCGATGATTTCGGCACCGGATATTCATCGCTGCTGCGACTCAAGCGGATGCCCGTGCAAAAGCTGAAAATCGATCAGGGCTTCGTTGCCGGGCTGCCCAGCGATGAAGACGACATCGCCATTGTCCGGGTGATCATCGCCCTGGCGAAAAGCATGGGCATGCGGGTGTTGGCCGAAGGCATCGAGCATGCCGAGCAAGCCAGTTTCTTGCTGGACAACGGTTGTCAGCTAGGCCAGGGCTACTGGTTTGCGCGCCCTATGCCTGCCGAGCAGATCGATTGGCTGCGCGCTCCGGGCTTTCGCGAGCCCATCATCTAGTCGGCCAACGTCTCGGTTTCTAACCTAAATTCATTTTGGTTATATATAGATTCTTAAATAGTCTTTTTAAGAATAACCGCGCGTCTCTAGTATTGCCTCCATGCCACAAGCAGTCCGGACCCAGAACCGGTACTGCAGGCCTCTCAATTCAAGGAGCACGATCATGAGCGCATCTCTGCGTAGCGTTGACGGTCAGGACGAAGCGGCGATTCTGCGCGAGATTCAGAGTGCGCTGCGCGACCTGCGTTTCGGAGCGGTTGAAATCACTGTTCACAATGCACAAGTCGTGCAGATCGAGCGTAAAGAGAAATTCCGGTTGCAGAATCCGGGTACCAAACCGAGCTGAGATACGGGATTCCTGTAGGACCGGCTTCAGCCGGGAGGAAGGTCGGGTGGATGCTTGCTCCCGGCTGAAGCCGGTCCTACAAAGACACGATCATCAAAAACTAGAAAAACCAACACAACCAGAATTTCCAGGAGCTTGATCCATGTCCATTCGCCGTTATGCGCTGGCCGCACTCGCCAGTGCCGTGTTTGCCGGTTCCGCTGTTGCCAAGGATTACGAGCTGCTCAACGTGTCGTACGATCCGACGCGGGAGCTGTATCAGGACTACAACGCCGAGTTCATCAGCTTCTGGAAAAAGGCTCATCCGGACGACAAGGTCGACATCAAGCAATCCCATGGCGGTTCGGGCAAGCAGGCTCGCTCGGTGATCGACGGCCTGCGCGCTGACGTAGTGACCCTGGCTCTGGCCGGTGATATTGATGAGGTCGCCAAACTGGGCAAAGGCTTGCCGGAAAACTGGCAGACCCGCCTGCCGGATGCGAGTACGCCTTACACGTCAACCATCGTTTTCCTGGTGCGCAAGGGCAATCCCAAAGGCATCAAGGACTGGAATGACCTGATCAAGAAAGACGTTTCGGTCATTACGCCAAACCCGAAAACCTCTGGCGGTGCGCGCTGGAACTTCCTCGCGGCCTACGGCTATGGCCTGAAGACCGGCGGCAGCGAAGCCAAGGCTCAGGAATACGTGAAAGAACTGTTCAAACACGTCCCTGTGTTGGACACCGGCGCTCGCGGTTCGACCATCACTTTCGTCAACAACGGTCAGGGCGATGTGCTGCTGGCGTGGGAAAACGAAGCGTTCCTGGCGCTGAAAGAAGACGGCGGCGCGGACAAGTTCGACATCGTCGTACCTTCGCTGTCGATTCTGGCTGAGCCGCCTGTCGCTGTTGTCGACAAGAACGCCGAAAAGAAAGGCAACACCGAAATCGCAACTGAATACCTGAAGCACCTATACAGCAAGGAAGGCCAGGAAATCGCCGCAAAGAACTTCTACCGTCCGCGTAACGCTGAAGTCGCTGCCAAATATGAAAAGCAGTTCCCGAAACTGAACCTGCTGACTATCGACAAAGACTTCGGCGGCTGGAAAACTGCTCAGCCCAAGTTTTTCAACGATGGCGGTGTGTTCGACCAGATCTACCAGGCACAGTGATGTAGCTCAGACACCTGTAGGACTGGCTTTAGCCGGGAGGACGCTCTCGCCGGCTAAAGCCGCTCCTACGGTAGATCGCGTTATGTCAGCGAGCGTTTTTTAGCTGAACCATGAACCCGCATTCGTTTGCGGGTTCCGTGTATCAACCAAGGACTTTTATGTCGCGACGTACTTCCCCCGTCATACCCGGCTTCGGGCTGACGCTGGGTTACACCTTGGTGTACCTCAGTCTGATTGTGTTAATCCCGCTGGCAGCAATGTTCATCCATGCCGCGCAGCTGACCTGGGATCAATTCTGGGCAATCATCACTGCGCCGCGGGTGCTCGCTGCTCTCAAACTGAGCTTTGGCACGGCGTTTTATGCGGCGGTTATCAATGGTCTGATCGGCGTATTGCTGGCTTGGGTGTTGGTGCGTTACACCTTCCCCGGTCGCAAGATCATCGACGCGATGATTGATTTGCCGTTCGCCTTGCCCACCGCCGTAGCCGGTATCGCCTTGACGGCGTTGTACACGCCGACCGGGCTCGTCGGGCAATTCGCCGCGGACCTGGGTTTCAAGATTGCCTACACGCCGCTGGGTATCACCCTTGCGCTGACCTTCGTCACGCTGCCGTTCGTGGTACGCACCGTGCAACCGGTGCTGGCTGACATCCCCCGGGAAGTCGAAGAAGCCGCCGCATGCCTGGGCGCGCGTCCGTTGCAGGTGTTTCGCTACATCCTCGTTCCCGCGTTGCTGCCCGCCTGGCTGACCGGTTTCGCCCTGGCGTTTGCCCGTGGCGTCGGTGAGTACGGCTCGGTGATCTTCATCGCCGGCAACATGCCGATGAAAACCGAAATCCTGCCGCTGCTGATCATGGTCAAGCTCGACCAGTACGATTACACCGGTGCGACGGCTATCGGCGTGATGATGCTGGTGGTTTCCTTCATTCTGCTGCTGCTGATCAACTTGCTGCAGCGACGCATTGAAACCCCATCCTGAGGAGGCGCTGAGCATGTCCTATTCATCTGTTGCAGCCGCCGCCTCCGCCAATGCCGCCCGTCGTGGCAGCGCGCTGTCGCGGCGTATCCTGATTGGCCTGTGCTGGCTGGTGTTCATTCTGTTCCTGGGTTTGCCGCTGTTCATCGTGGTTTCCCAGGGTTTGAAAAACGGTCTGGGCGCGTTTTTCACTGCGATTCTCGAACCGGATGCCTTGTCGGCCCTGAAGCTGACGGTCATCGCCGTATTGATTTCGGTGCCGCTCAACGTGGTGTTCGGCGTCAGTGCGGCCTGGTGCGTGAGCAAATACTCATTCCGTGGCAAAAGCATGCTGGTGACGCTGATCGACTTGCCGTTCTCGGTCTCGCCGGTCATCGCCGGTCTGGTCTATGTGTTGATGTTTGGCGCTCAGGGCCTGTTCGGGCCGTGGTTGCAGGATCACGACATCCAGATCGTGTTCGCGCTGCCCGGCATCGTGCTCGCGACCATCTTCGTCACCGTGCCTTTCGTGGCCCGTGAACTGATCCCGCTGATGCAGGAGCAGGGCACGCAAGAAGAGGAGGCCGCGCGTCTGCTCGGCGCCAACGGCTGGCAGATGTTCTGGCACGTCACGGTGCCGAACATCAAATGGGGCCTGATCTACGGCGTGGTGCTCTGTACTGCACGGGCCATGGGTGAGTTCGGCGCGGTGTCGGTGGTTTCCGGGCACATTCGCGGCGTCACCAATACCCTGCCGCTGCACGTCGAAATCCTCTACAACGAATACAACCACGTCGCAGCCTTTGCGGTGGCGAGCCTGTTGCTGATCCTGGCGCTGTTCATCCTGCTGCTCAAGCAGTGGAGCGAAGCGCGCATTAACCGTCTGCGCCAAAGTGCGGCGGAGGAATAATTCATGTCGATCGAAGTCCGTAATGTCAGCAAGAATTTCAACGCCTTCAAGGCCCTGAACAGCATCAATCTGGACATCCAGAGTGGCGAGCTGGTGGCGTTGCTCGGCCCGTCCGGCTGCGGCAAGACCACCTTGCTGCGCATCATTGCCGGTCTGGAAACCCCGGATCAGGGCAGCATCGTCTTCCACGGCGAAGACGTCTCCGGCCATGACGTGCGTGATCGTAACGTCGGGTTTGTGTTCCAGCATTACGCGCTGTTCCGGCACATGACGGTGTTCGATAACGTCGCGTTCGGCCTGCGCATGAAACCCAAGAATCAGCGCCCTAACGAAACTCAGATCGCGGTCAAGGTTCATGAGTTGCTGAACATGGTGCAACTGGACTGGCTGGCGGATCGCTATCCGGAGCAGTTGTCGGGTGGGCAGCGTCAGCGGATTGCCCTGGCGCGCGCGCTGGCGGTCGAGCCCAAAGTGTTGCTGCTCGACGAGCCGTTCGGCGCGCTGGATGCCAAGGTGCGTAAAGAGCTGCGCCGCTGGCTGGCGCGTCTGCATGAAGACATCAACCTGACGTCGGTTTTCGTGACACACGACCAGGAAGAAGCCATGGAAGTGGCGGATCGCATCGTGGTGATGAACAAAGGCGTGATCGAGCAGATCGGCTCGCCGGGCGAAGTCTACGAGAACCCGGCCAGTGATTTCGTCTACCACTTCCTAGGCGACTCCAATCGCCTGCATCTGGGGGAAGATCAGGTGTTGTTCCGCCCGCACGAAGTGTCGTTGTCACGGCATGAACTGGAAGACCACCACGCCGCACTGGTGCGCGACATCCGACCGCTGGGCGCCACGACTCGGGTAACCCTGAAAGTGGAAGGCCAGAGCGAGCTGATCGAAGCCGAAGTGGTCAAGGATCACGACAGCCTGGTCGGCCTGACGCGGGGCGAAACGCTGTTCTTCAAGCCGAAGGTCTGGCAGAAAGTGGCGGATATTTAAACCCCACATTTGTTGGAGCGAGGCTTGCCCGCGAACGGATTTATCAGTCGACATCTGTATCGCCTGATCTGACGCTTTCGCGGGCAAGCCTCGCTCCCACGGGTTCTCGATTCCACTCGCATCAAACTATCGGCTTCAAGTTCCGCTTGTGCACCACCCCAACCCTTTTCTCAATCGCATGCTGCAACGGCTTGCGCAGCCCCAGCAGAAACGCCAGCTCGGCCACGACAAACAGCGGGCCGATGATCAAGCCGGTCACGTCATCGATAAACGCCGGTTTGCGGCCTTCGTAATAGTGGCCGATGAACTGGATGATCCAGCCCACCAGAAACATCCCGACGCCCGCGCTCAGCCAGATCAAGGTCGACTGTTGCGCCAGATGTGCGCCTAACCAAACGCATAGTCCCAGCAAGGCCGCCATCAACACGCCAAACGGGCCATCCAGACGCAGATAGAAGATCACCGATGCCAGGCTCACCAGCGCTGCCGGCGACAGCCAAAAACCGCCCAACATCCAGCCAGGCCGCGACAACAGGACCGCGACCGCCAGAACAATCAGCGGAATACCGATGAAGTGGCTGACAATATTTCGCGAATCGCGGTGGTAGGACGCGTATTGGCTAAGGTGATCGACGAGGTTTTTCATTATTTTTCCTCTTTGGCTGACGCTCGGAGTTTGCTACGGTTTCGGCCATAAAAAATATTTGCCGTCACAGGGAGCAAGCGAAAACATGTCAAACGGAGCTGCATGGCGGTCGCGATTGATGACCGATTATTGGTTCGCTAATCTTCCCGCCGATTTGCAGGATAGCCTGTTGGACGCCTCAAGGCAGCGTCGCCGAACCCCGGGCAAATTGTTCTTCGAAAAAGACGATGCGCCTTGTGGCTTTTACGTATTGCTCGAAGGTGGGTTTCGCGTGGGCAGCGTCGTCGATCAGCGCCTGGCCCCGCGCCTGGAAGAGGTCCGCATGCCTTACTGGTTTGGCGAGGTGTCGTTGTTTGACGGCCTGCCGCGCGCCCATGACGTGTATTCCCTGGGCAACAGCATCTTCCTGCACATTCCCCAGGCGGCGCTTGTCGAGATACTGGCAAAAAAACCGGCGTATTGGCGCTTTTTTGCAGAGTTGCTCAGCCAGAAACTGGGTCTGTCGCTGCTGCATTCCGAGCGCATCAAGCTGCTGCCCGCCAAGGCGCGAGTCGCGTGGCGGCTGCTGTTGTTGTCCGAAGGTTACGGCCCCATGAGCCATGCTCGGCGCTTGATCGCGCTGGATGATATTCAGTCGATGCGCACGGCCAGTTTGTCGCGTCCGGCGCTGCTTGAAGTGCTTCAGGAACTGCACACGCGTAAGATTCTGCGGCTCGATGCGGACCGGGTAGAAATCTTCGATGTGGTGAAATTACGCAAGGCGGCCAACTTCAGGCGTGCCAAATCGTTATGCTGACGGTACAGACCAACGAGGTGAGTCATGCGGCTGCTGTTAGTGGAATACGACGCCAATACGGCGAACAACCTGGCTGAAGGCTTCTCCAAATCGGGTTTTACCCTGGATGTGGCGCTCAATGGCCTGGACGGCCGTCACTTTGTCGAAGAGCAAACCTACGACCTGATCATCCTCGACGTGATGCTGCCAGGCCTCAATGGCTGGCAATTGCTGAAACTGATACGTCAGCGCGGCACCACGCCGGTGTTGTTCCTGACCGCCGCCGACGCCATTGAAGATCGCCTGCGCGGCCTTGAGCTGGGCGCCGACGATTATCTGCTCAAGCCGTTCACCTTTGATGAGTTGCTGGTTCGCGTACGCACCTTGTTGCGACGCGGGCCGACCGGCGATGCCGCGAGCTACAGCATTGCCGACCTTGAAATCGACATCACCCGACAGCGCGTCAGTCGGGGCGGGCAGCGGATTTCCCTGAGTGATAACGAATTCGCCCTGCTGCAATTGCTCGCCAGTCGGCAAGGCGATGTCCTTTCCCGCACCCTTATCGCAGCCCAGATATTCGCTGGCGACACCCGCCCCATCGACGTCGCCGTCCACCGCCTGCGCTCGAAGATCGACGAGCGCTACCTGCCCAAACTGATCCATACCGTGGGTGACGTGGGCTATCAGTTGGCAGTGCTGGAAGCGTTTGATTTGCGCTAGCGCAGGTTCTGTTGGAGTGAGGCTTGCCCGCGAACCAGGCACCGCAGTGGGCGAGACGTTCCGCGTTATCGTTCTTCGCGGGCAAGCCACGCTCCCACATTCATGACCGCCTAGTCATTAGTTGTCGTATGACACTGCCATTAACTCCTTCCCCTTCGTAAAACGCCAAACCCCCTATAGCCAATAGTCGTATCCCCGTTTTATCCGGTTGACATTGTTACAGGATGTGTCTTTAAATCGGTTAAGTCGTACGACGACTAGGCGAAATCGACTTTCGTCCACCATAAAAATAATACAAACGGTAACAACGTCATGAACGCCTCTTTCTACACCCTCGGGTGGGATTTTCCCTGCAGCGACTCTTTCATCGCCCATTCGGCGCTGTCGACTCGCGCGCTGCAATCGGTCACTCATAACTGAACACAACCGCCGCCCGGTATTCACCGGGAGACGCTCGCCACCACTCCAAAAACAACAGGGTGAAGAGATGAAAATCAAAGGAATACGCTGGTGGATGGTCGGGTTGGTCACGGCCGGCCTGATCGTCAATTACCTCGCGCGCAACACGTTGTCCGTGGCTGCGCCGACGCTGATGAGCGAGTTGAGCATCAGTACCGAGCAGTACTCGCATATCGTCGTGGCGTGGCAGGTTTGTTACGCGCTGATGCAACCGGTGGCGGGCTACATCATTGATGCCATCGGCACCAAGATGGGCTTCGCGATTTTCGCCGTGGCCTGGTCGGCCGCCTGTGCGGCGGCCGCCTTTGCCACGGGTTGGCAGAGCTTGGCGATCTTTCGCGGGATGCTCGGTCTGACCGAAGCCGCAGGCTTGCCGGCTGGCGTCAAAGCCACTACCGAATGGTTCCCGGCCAAAGAGCGCTCGGTGGCCATCGGCTGGTTCAACATCGGTTCGTCCGTGGGTGCGCTGCTGGCGCCGCCGCTGGTGGTCTGGGCAATTCTGCAAAGTGGCTGGGAGTTGGCGTTTCTGATCGTCGGCGGGCTGGGCATTCTGTGGAGCGGTCTGTGGTTGCTGCTCTACAAACATCCTCGCGATCAACATCGCATGAGCGATACCGAACGTGACTACATCCTCAGCGGCCAGGAATCGCACCTCAAGGACGTGCCGACTCAGAAAGGCAGCTGGAAAAAGATCATCACCAGCCGCAATTTCTACGCAATCGCCTCGGCGCGCATCCTCTCCGAGCCTGCCTGGCAGACGTTCAATGCCTGGATTCCGCTCTATCTGATGACCGAGCGGCACATGAACATCAAGGAAATCGCCATGTTCGCCTGGCTGCCGTTCCTGGCGGCAGACATTGGCTGCGTATTGGGTGGCTACTTGAGCCCGTTCTTCCACAAGTACTGCAAAGTCTCGTTGTTCACCTCGCGCAAGCTGGTGCTGCTGTTCGGTGCGTCCTGCATGATCGGCCCGGCCTGCATCGGCCTGGTGGACAGCCCGTACACCGCCATCGCCTTGCTGTGTGTCGGTGGCTTTGCGCACCAGACGCTTTCCGGCGCGTTGTATTCGATCACGTCCGACTCATTCGGCAAAAACGAAGTGGCAACCGCGACCGGCATGGGCGGCATGTTCGGCTATCTCGGCGCAGCGGCGTTCACCCTGGTGTTCGGCGTGCTGGTGACCAAGATCGGCTACAGCCCGCTGTTCGTGGTGCTGGCGATCTTCGATGTGGTGGCTGCGATTGTGGTGTGGAACGTTGCCCGGGAATTGCCGAAGCAGCCTGATCCGGTTGCTGTCGAACCAGGAACCCTACCTGTTGGAGCGAGGCTTGCCCGCGAATAGGTCAGTACATTCGTCGATTTATCAAACTCAAAACATTGTTTTCGCGGGCAAGCCTCGCTCCAACGGAGAATCCTGGTCGTTCGTTTTTTTGTAACACAACGAGTCTATCTTCAACCGTGCCCGCAAAAACACGCGGGCACGAACACCACGATTTCATAGGGGGCGCGCCTTAGGCAGGGAGCGACCCCTTTTTTTTATCTTCTCATATTCGATCCAGTGCTTAATAAATAGCTTCTTATTCCTTAACGAATATATGTCCCTTCCTTATACTTGGCCTCATGACCGCACCCCATGCAGGAGGCTGACCCCATGCACAACGAGTCGATTCGCTATCTGATCGTGCCAGGCTGGCAAGGGTCCGCCGATGATCATTGGCAAACCCACTGGCAGAACAGCCTGCCTAACAGCACGCGCGTCGAGCAGGCTGATTGGCTCAAGCCGCGTCGCGAGGACTGGGTTGGCGAATTGCAGCGCAGTATTGCCGCCGACAGCACGCCGGTGATTTTGATTGCGCACAGCCTGGGGTGCGTAACCGTTGCCCATTGGGCGCGCCTGGCGCCGTTGGAGTCCTTGCGTCAGGTGCGCGGGGCGTTGCTGGTCGCGCCAGCGGATGTCGAGCGGCCCAACTGCTCGCCGGCGCTGCGTAATTTCGCGCCGATTCCGAAGGACTTGCTGCCGTTCCCGACGCAGATCGTCACCTCCGACAATGACGCGGCGGTCAGCACGCAACGGGCCATGGAAATGGCTCGGGACTGGGGTGCGGATATCGGCATTCTCAGTGAAGCAGGGCATATCAACGTCAAATCCGGTCATCGACGTTGGGAACAAGGCTTCGCCTATCTGTATCGCTTGCAGAGCCGAATGGAACATCACGCTCTGCGCCGCGCATGAACTCACCAGACGCGATGAACGTCGCGTTTTCCTTTTCCTTATGTCGTCAATTTTCTCAGCCGGGCCCTATGGCCCGGATATTCATTTTTTAACGCGTGAGCCGTCGCAAGGCTCGGGCGGGAGTTTTGCCATGAGCCTCAAAGAACCCTTCGGTCAGCCGTTATTGACCTTTCCCGATGCCGAAAAAAGCCCGCTGAGCATTCGCGCCAAGGCGCTGGTATTCGTTGACCCACGCTCGCGGCAGTTGCGTGAGGAAATGGAACAGCTGGCGCCGCGCTCGCTGCCAGTACTGATCCGTGGCGAATCCGGCACGGGCAAGGAATTGCTGGCGCGCCACATTCATCGCGGCAGTGATCGCACCGGCCTGTTCGTGTCGGTCAATTGCGGCGCGATCAGCCCGACCTACGCCGATGCCGAGCTGTTCGGTTATGCCGCCGGCGCCCACAGCGGTTCAGTCAGCAGCCGTGCCGGCTGGTTCGGCTCGGCCAACGGCGGCACGCTTTACCTGGATGAAATCGGCGATTTGCCGCTGCCGATCCAGACCAAGCTGCTCGCCGCCCTTGAGAACCACGAAGTCACTCGCGTCGGCGCCCAGCAGCCCAGCCCGGTGGACGTGCGCTTGGTCGCGGCCACCAGCATTGATCTGGCCAAGGCCGTGGCTGCCGGTAAATTCCACGAGCGGCTGTTTCACTACCTGAGTGAAGGCCATCTGGAACTGCCCTCGCTGCGCGAACAGCCGGGCAACATCCTGCCGCTTGCCGAATATTTTCTCGGCATCTACAGCAATCGCCTGAACCTCGACGTACCGCTGATCAGTGACGCGGCGCAGCACGTGCTCGAAGCCCATGGCTGGCCTGGCAACACCCGCGAGCTGGAAAACGTCATCCACTTCGCCTTGCTGGTCAGCAGCGGTGACGAGATCCTGCCGGAGCATTTGAACCTGCCGGAAAGCGTCGATCCGCTGGTGGAAATAGAGCGGCTTGTAGGAAAGCTTCTTGTTGATGCAAAGGTTGAGCAACTCTTTGCGGTGCAGCGGCTGCTGGCGACGGTCAAATCCAGACTGGAAATCGAAGCACGCTGACTTAACTCCCTGATTTTTCGACGCCACATCCTTTGCAGGGATGTGGCGTTTTTATTTGGGCACAAAAACGCGCTGAGGGTTTCTTTCATAACCGAAGGATAAATCCTACGATTCGCGACTTGTTATTCCCGCTATAAAATCGAAAATGGTCTATTGAAGTTGCAGTAAGTGTGCTGATTTTGTGGGTGTTTATTACTTTTGATTGCATGTGCTGGACAGGCGAAAATAACTGAACCAGTCTGTTGTCGAGAAACTAAATAATCAGTTTCTTTCAGGGGTAACTTGCTTGGCCCTTTTTTATTAAATTCCAAAGCGGATATCCGCAGCCGGATCAATTCAATTTGTTGAGGCCCCCCTCTTGTGCGGGCATCAGAGGTATTGTCATGACTGCAACATGGAGTCAAACAGAAACATTTTCCATTGAAAGTGCAACAGGTAATAACAGTCTTTACGCGAATGGCCGTCAGTCGATTAAAGTACGTATCGCCGTAAAAGTTATTGATGTAAATAATAAGCCAGTGACCCTCACGGACCGTGAACGATCAACGATCACCCTGGTGAATTATCATGGCGGCAAGGAAATCAAGTATCGCGATGCTCGTATGACTTCGCCGGTTGATTCGCAGTTTGGTGATTGGGACTGGTCGCTGGCGAATATCGGTAACTTTAGTTATTTTCCGGCTCAGGGAGCGTCGACGCCTGTGCAAAGCGACGGTTCGGGCACACAGGTGTCGGGTACTTATTATCTCGATGTCTATGTACGTTCAGTGAGTCAAACGCCCATTACATTGGGGGTGCGAATCCAGCGGGACGATGGCGAAACATTTGACTCTCTTACCCGTTCCGGCGGTAGCCTGGAGCTGAAGCCGGTCGTCCCTCCCGTCTACGACCTATCGAAGTATCAACTGGAGAAGGTGATAATCAAGCCGTGGCCGAGAAATCTCACCAAACTTTCCGGGCTGGTTGCGCTTTCCTATCATCGATTTGTTTTTGTCACAGGGGGAGAAAGCTTGCAGTTCAAGTCTGTCAGTTTGTCCCCTGATGGGCTTTACGCTCATCCTCTGGGCGACGTACTTGTTGCATCAGTCGTTGGGTTTACCGAGCCGGGGAGTAGTCAGATCTCTCACGGATACCCACATGCTCTTTTGCCGTCCAGGCTGGAACTGTCCCCTGCGCGAGGGGAGTTTTACTTTGTTGAAATAGGGTTGGTGGATAAACCTGCTGTTGAAATATACAGGGCTGCTTCAAAGAAAGTTAATCTATCGTGCTTGATCACTGCGTTGGATGTCTACGGTAACCTGCATCAGGTTAACATGCGCTTCGATCCTGATAATTGGCTGCTTGAGCTTATTTGATAGAGGTGTCNACCTGCATCAGGTTAACATGCGCTTCGATCCTGATAATTGGCTGCTTGAGCTTATTTGATAGAGGTGTCGCGCCCGATAATCGGGCGCGACACCTACAGATTGATCCGATAGAGTTGTCTCTTCTATGAAGCATATTTATTCAAATGCCTATAACTTTTTAAGCTTTGTTACCGCCGGCGTCGATCCTCGTACCGGCACATACAGTTGTAATATCTCTTTGTCCTCGCTAATGGCCAATGCCTTGAGTGGTCCATCGGTACCGCTGTCGATAGTGTTCAGCCCTCTGAACACAGCGAACGCGGGATTCGGCATGGGGTGGACGCTGCCTCTTTCGAGGTATAGCAGCACTACGCGTGAGCTGGTTTTGTCGAACGGTGCGCGTTATCGGGCGAATTTGGCCTCGGATTTATTCGTCATCATCGATAAAAAAGTTTGTGACCTGAAAACAACCCGAGTCGGCGATGAGTTATTCGTCGAGCACAAGTCCGGTATCGTCGAAGTATTGACCCGCCAAGGGGCGAACGGGGATGCGTGGCTGGTCTCGAAAATATACTCTCCCGAAGGTCGGGCGGTCAGTCTGGTCTACAGACTTGTTGGCGGACAACAATTGTTACGCGAGATTCGCGACGAAACATATACGTTACTGACAGTGGATGTCCCGACCGGCTCTTCGCTGGCCTCCAGTATTACGTTGTGGCCGGAGAGTCCGTCCCGGAAGTTGGTTTTCATGCTGCAGCTGCAGAATAACGAACTGACAAAAATCAGCGTGTTATTGGATAACAACAGTCGGGCGTCGTGGCGCCTGACCTATGGGACCGTAGATGGGCTGCGCTTGATCACGCGGCTGGAGCAACCGACTGGCGGCATTGAGCGGATTGAATATCAGGCATCAGCCTTGAGCCTGCCAGCGGATGCGCCTGTCAGCGCCCTGCCTGCTGTGTCTTCGCACACCAGTTTTGCAGGCTCCGACCAGCTGCCAGTTACACGGGAATATAAATACTCGTTAAACAACTATCTGGGTTATGGCTCCAGCGCCAAATGGCGGGATGACGGAGATAATCTGTATCAGGCGACGGGCAATTATGAGTACGAGTCCACGGAAGACCTGATTCTGGGCGCTGGAACCAGCAAACAGACAGTACGGAGCACCAGGCGAGTCTACAACCGGTTCCATCTTCCCGTTGAGGAGACGGTCAATCAGAACGGAAAGACCGTCCGTAGCCGCACTGAATATCATAAAAAACCAGGTCTTAAGTTCGATGACCAGCCTGCCAACTTTCAGTTGCCTTTGAAGGTAGAAATTTCCTGCTTCGATACGGCTGCTCCTGACGTCGTCCGTCACGAAACCACGCTTACCGAATACGATGATTTCGGTAACCTTCTCAAGAAGGTTTCACCAACCGGTATTACTGAAGTTTTCACGTATTACCCGCTGGGCGAATCCGATGGTTGTCCTGCCGATTCGTTTGGGGCAGTGCGATGGCTTAAACAGAAAACCTTGATCCCCGCGCCTGATCTGGCTCCAGCGCCCACGTTGGTAAGTCGCTATCGCTACATCCAATTGCCCTCTGCCAACCCGGAAAGAGACGCCTTCCTCGCATTGGAAAAAGAGTCGGTTTTTCAGGATGGCCAGGATGCACCGGTCATGACCATCGCGCGGCAATATGAGACCGATCGCGACAGCATTTTTTTCGGTCGGGCGACGCGAAAAACCGAAACGGTGCAGGGCGTTGAATCGGTGTTTGATTACCGATATGAGCGGGTAGATGACGCCGTATGCACGCAGACGACGCTGACCGCGGCAGATGGTACCAGCGCCAGCAGGTCCACTTGGCAAAACCTGTTCACCGGTATCGAAGAGAAAACCGTTGGGCAGTTGGGCGTTGCGAGCGAGGTAACTCATGACCGCCTCGGTCGTAAAACTATTGAAATGCTCGCGCCACAGACCTCCGCCCAGGCGATGAGAACTCACGGCTATCAGTTGGCTGACAAAGTGGACGATCCAGTGGAAACGCGGACGGTCGCCGCCAACGGTGCCTTGATGCTGACGCGGCTTGATGGCATGAGCCGTAGATCAACGGTTAAAGTCCAGGATGTCGACGCCGATGGGCAGCCGATGCGCGACGTCTACAGCGCCCGATACGATGCGCTTGGTCAGTTGATCGAGGAGACCAATACCGATTGGCTGGGCGGCAAACCTCATGCGCTGTCTAGTCGGTATACCTACGACGATTGGGGCAATCGCAGTGCCCATAAAGGACCGGATGGCGTGTTGAACCATGACCGGCACGATCCGATTGCGCTTACACAGACCCTGGGCAGCGATCAGGCGGGTCTGACCATTATTAGCAAAAATGCGTTTGGCAAAAACGATACAGTCGAGCGTATTGATCGCACCGGCAAGTCCTGCGGAATCACTGCGTACCGCTATGACGGGCTGGGACGATGTGTACAACAAACCGACCCTCTGGGGAATATCACCCGTTTTGAATACGACTTCGCAGATCGTCTGGTGCTTACCCAATTGCCTGACGGCTCGCGTATCACAAAAGCCTTCGTTGCGCACAGCACCGAAGACCTGGCCACGCACATTTGGGTCAACGACTATCTGGTCGGGCAGCGAACTTATGACGGGCTGCTGCGGGTCACCGATATCACCGTGGGCGGGCGTACCGAAAGGTTTACCTACACCGGTTCCCAACCGAATCCGGCCACGCATGTCACTGCCAGCGGCAAGGTCATTGCGTACAAGTACGACCCGGCCCTCAACAATCAAGTTATCGAGCGAGGCGTGGAGGGCAGTAGCAACCTGTCTGCACAATTTCGCTATGACAACCGCCACGCCAGGTTGATTCAGGCAGCAAGTCCGGGCAATCAACAGCAGCGCAACTATTCCCCTTCTGGCAAGCTCGCGAGCGACAGCCTGAGCGAGGAGGGTCAGATTTCACTTGCAACCGTCCAACGCAACTCGCTCAACGGTTTGCCCATGCTTTACGTCAATGCATCAGGCGTAAAACAGATGATTCGCTATGACGCGCTGTGCCGAATCGCCCAAGTAGAACAGGGCACGGTCAAAGCCGACTATGCCTACGATCAGCAAGGACGTGTCTGCAGGATCGACACTCTCGATGCGCAAAGCCAACGCAAACTCGTCACGGAGCTGGAATACGACGACTTTGGTCGTGAAGTGCGCCGAGTGCTGACGGTGGATTCGAATCAGCCCGAGGAGCTGTCGCAGCAATTCAACGAGAGTGACAAATTGATCCGACGCTCGCTACGACGCGGCAGCTCCCTGGTGCGTGATGAAGTGTTTGCGTATGACGTGCGTGGGCGACTTGAGCGCTACCAGTGTGATGGAGAACATCTGCCGGTGGATTGCTGCGGCAAAGCCATTCTCCGCCAAACCTATACGTTCGATGAGCTGGACAACATTCGCCAGCTGAAAACGGAGTTTGCGCAAGGCGAAAACGTCTCGACTTACGAATACGAATATTCAGACAAAACCCAACTCAGTCGCGTTCGCCATAGTCATCCGGATTACGCCATGCAGGAAGCGACATTCACTTACGACCGAGACGGCAATCAGCTCAACGACGAGCATGGCCGTCGCATGATTTATGACGATCTGGGTAGGCTGGCCTCGGTCGCGCAGGAGCAGGCATGAATCAATTAATCAACTATCGCTATGACGCTTTGGATCGATTGATCGGAATCGATCCGGCGGGAGCTTCCGGCATCACGCGCGTTTATCGCAACGGCCGTGTCGCCACCCAGCATGAGGCAGGGCAACAACACAGCCTGATGGAAGCGGCTGGTCATGTACTGGCTCAATCGACTTACTCAGGCGAAACGGTTGTGAATACACTGCTGGGTAGCGACCAGCGACGCAGCATTTTGCAGTCGGTCACTGGCGACGAAATCAAGCGCAGTGTCTACACGCCGTATGGAAGCAGCTCAGCGGATGGAGGCGTGCAAAGTCTGCTGGGTTTCAACGGCGAGTTACCGGACCCGGTGACCGGTTGTTATTTGCTGGGTAACGGATATCGCGCCTACAACCCGGTACTGATGCGCTTCAACAGCCCCGACAGCATGAGCCCATTTGACTCTGGCGGTATCAACCCTTACGCCTACTGCCTGGGCGATCCGATCAACATGAGCGACCCGACCGGGCATTTCTCATGGAAATCGATTTTGAGCATCGCGATTGCCGTTGCCACTATCGCAATCACTGCAGTTACGCTGGGTATTGGCACGCCTCTGACCGGGCCGCTCATCTTTGCGGCGGTTCTCGATATCGGCTCAAATGTCCTCAGTATTGCCAGCACCCTCTCGACGGAGTTGGCTCCAGACTCGAAGGCGGGAAGCGTCCTGGGTCAGTTCGGTCTCGCGCTGTCGGCATTGTCGCTCTCGGTTCCCTATGCTGCGAAATTTGCAGCTTCGCGCAGCACTCGAGCGGCGGCCGGGTTTTTCGATGCGGGTCCTGTGTCGGTTACACGGCAGGGCGCTTTCAGAGGGCAGCCGAAAAACCTCAGCAGGGCGGCGAAGCTGGGCAAAGGCGCGAGGAACACGGTCGCGCTACAAAACCGTTTGGCGCAGGTTCAGGAAGCTTTCAAATACGTGAAGTATGTCGGCTACGCTGTCAAAGGCGCTGACTTTGTGGAGAGCTCAGTCCTTCCGTACTTCAAACCGCCCGCTTCAGATGGCACGGATCAGACACCCTCCACGGTAAACGCGTTTTCAGACGGCGGCGAAGTACAGCGGGGTGTGCAGGGTCAAGGACCGGTCGGCATGAAGGTTAGTGAGTTTCTCGCTGCGGATGATGGCGGCAACCAGGCAATCCGGGAGTTCTGATCGCGGTTCCGGGCGGTGAATAAATCATGGGAATAAACAATAAAAGCATAAGCACCCACCAAAAAATTATTGTATTGGAATAAGAAATATCGGTAATGTCCGCTCCACGCCCCCGATGCCATCCGCGCCGGGGGCAACTCATTGATGAGCCGTTGTTCCGACAACCTCGATTTCCCCCTAAGGACATTGCATGAAAAAGACGTTTTTGTTGACCGCTCTGGCGGCTGCGCTTTCGATCGGCCTGGCTCACGCGGGCGAAAAACTGGTGGTCGGCGCGACGCCGGTTCCCCACGCTGAAATTCTTGAGCTGATCAAGCCTCAACTGGCCAAAGAAGGCGTGGACCTGGAAATCAAGGTCTTCACCGACTACGTACAGCCTAACGTTCAACTCAACGAAAAACGCCTGGACGCCAACTACTTCCAGACCAAGCCTTATCTGGATGGCTTCAACAAAGGCAAGGGCGCAACTCTGGTTACCGGCGTTGGCGTTCACGTTGAACCGTTCGGCGGCTACTCCAGCAAGTGGAAGTCCCTGGCTGAGCTGCCGGAAGGCGCAACTGTCGCCATTCCTAACGAAGGCAGCAACGCCGGTCGCGCACTGCTGCTGTTGCAGAAAGGCGGTCTGATCACGTTGAAAGATCCGACCAACGCTCTGGCAACGCCGAAAGACATCGCCACCAACCCGAAAAAACTCAAGTTCCGCGAGCTGGAATCCGCTTTGCTGCCGCGCGTTCTGAAAGAGGTCGACCTGGACCTGATCAACACCAACTACGCGCTTGAAGCCAAGCTGAGCCCGAAGAAAGACGCATTGATCATCGAAGGCGCTGACTCGCCGTACGTCAACTATCTGGTGACCCGTACCGATAACGCCCACACCGACGCGATCGAGAAACTGTCCAAGGCGTTGACCAGCCAGCAAGTCAAAGACTTCATCAACAAGAAGTACGACGGCGCGGTTGTGCCAGCGTTCTGATTGACGCTGTAAATCTGTAATACCCAACGCCGGCACTGGCAGCAGTGTCGGCGTTTTGTTTTGCAGATAAACCGGTTCTTTGGAGCGAGGCTTGCGTAGGACCGGCTTTAGCCGGGAGGGTAATTGACGCTCTCGCGACTAAAGTCGCTCCTACGGTCGCTCCGACGGCCCACTCGCGGGCAAACCTCGCCAACGGTTCGCGGCGCCATCTAGCTCAATCCGAACTATCCATATGCGATAACGATATTTAAATTTCGATTCTTATACCTATAAAGTCATGACTCTTAACCACCAGTCTTCTGGAGTCGGAGTTCATGTCAGCATCCTCCCTAGCGTCATCGCCCGTCCAAGCCGATTCTCAACAGTTTGAGGTGCGTCCGTTCGCTGCAAAAGTGGGGGCGGAAATCGTTGGGCTGGATCTGTCCCGGCCGCTCAATGACGCCGACTTCGCTCGCGTTCATCAGGCGCATCTGGATCACCACGTTGTCGTGTTCCGCGATCAGCAGATTACGCCGCAGCAACAGATCGATTTCAGCCGCCGCTTTGGCGTCCTGCAAATCCATGTGCTCAAGCAGTTCCTGCTGGCCAACCACCCGGAAATTCTCATCGTTTCCAATATCGTTGAAGACGGTCAGCCGATTGGTCTGGGCGATGCCGGCAAATATTGGCATTCGGACCTGTCCTACAAAGAATTGCCGAGCCTCGGATCGATGCTGCACGCCCAGGAGCTGCCAAGCGAAGGCGGCGACACCTTGTTCGCCGATATGCACCTGGCCTGGGACACGCTGCCGCAACATTTGCGCGATGCCGTCGAAGGTCGCTCTGCGGTCCACAACTACACCGCGCGCTACAGCGAAGGCGATAACGCCGCCAGCTGGCGCCCGAAACTGACGCCTGAGCAATTGGCCCAAGTGGTCGAAGTCACCCATCCGATTGTGCGTACTCACCCGGAAAACGGCCGCAAGGCGTTGTTCGTCAGTGAAGGTTTCACCACACGTATCGTCGGCCTGCCGGAAGACGAAAGCCGGGCACTGCTGAACGAAATCTACGCCCACAGCGTGCGTCCCGAGCATGTCTATCGCCATCAGTGGCAGCCGCATGATCTGGTGTTCTGGGACAACCGTTCGCTGATCCACCTGGCTGCCGGTTGCCCGCCACAGCTGCGCCGCAAACTCTTTCGCACGACCATTCAGGGCGATGCGCCGTTCTGATTCCGGGAGCTTTTCCATGAATGCTGTTCTGCAAAGCCACACGGCTAGCGAAAGCTCGATCGCGCCACAGGTCAACCAGCCCGCCGCTGAAGCCCTGTTGCAAGTCCAGAACGTTAGCCTTGAATACCGCACCCCCGAACGCGTGGTGCGGGCGACTCATCAGGTGAGCTTCGAGGTTGATCCGGCTGACCGCTTCGTCCTGCTTGGCCCTTCGGGTTGTGGGAAATCGACACTGCTTAAAGCCGTCGCGGGTTTTATCAAACCCAGCGAGGGGCAAATTCGCCTGGCCGGAACCGAAGTCAGCGAACCTGGCCCGGACCGCATCGTGGTGTTTCAGGAGTTCGACCAGCTACCACCCTGGAAAACCGTAATCCAGAACGTGATGTTCCCGCTGCTGGCCTCGCGCACGTTGAAGCGCAAGGAAGCTGAAGAGCGCGCGCATTATTACCTGGCGAAAGTCGGCCTGAGCGCCTTCGCCGACGCCTATCCGCACACCTTGTCCGGCGGTATGAAAGCCCGCGTGGCGATTGCCCGTGCGTTGGCGATGCAACCGAAAATCCTGCTGATGGACGAACCTTTCGCGGCGCTCGACGCATTGACTCGCCGCAAGATGCAGGAAGAGCTGCTGGAGCTGTGGGAAGAAGTGCGCTTTACCCTGCTGTTCGTGACGCATTCCATTGAAGAAGCGTTGGTGGTCGGCAACCGTATCCTGCTGCTGTCGCCGCATCCCGGTCGCGTGCGGGCGGAAATCAACAGCCATCAATACGACCTGAAAAGCCTCGGCGGCGTCGGTTTCCAGAACACCGCCCAGCGCATTCATCGCTTGCTGTTCGATGAAGGCGAGACCGAATCGGTGGATCGTGAATTGAGCTTTCAGGACATTCGGATCGCTTACTGAATACGTCACTTTCCTACGGAATCGCGTTTTGCTTCACTCAGAGAACCAAACCATGAGCCTTGCATCCCCCATTCGTGACGAGTACGAAGTCACGCTCGAGCCGTTCACCCAGGAAGAACTGGCCCGTGAAATTCCGCTGGCGCAACGCATCTGGCAACTGAGCTGGGTGCGCAAGAGCGTGATCCTGATCCTGCTGGCCGTGATCTGGGAAGTCGCCGCGCGGATCCAGAACAACGATTTGCTGCTGCCCAGTTTCCTGCAAACCGCAGCGGCGTTTTACGACGGCATCATCACCGGTGAATTGCTCTGCAAAGTGTGGATTTCCCTCACCGTGCTGGTTCAGGGCTACGTGATCGGCATTGTGCTGGCCTTCGCCCTGACCACCTTGGCGGTTTCCACCCAATTGGGCCGCGACCTGCTCAGCACCTTGACCGCCATGTTCAACCCGTTGCCGGCCATCGCGTTGCTGCCGTTGTCCTTGCTGTGGTTTGGCCTGGGTCAGAACAGCCTGATTTTCGTGCTGGTGCATTCGGTGTTGTGGGCATTGGCGCTGAACACGTATGCGGGCTTTCTCGGGGTCTCCGAAACCCAGCGCATGGCCGGTCGCAACTACGGTCTCAAAGGCCTGCGTTTCGTCTGGTACATCCTGATTCCGGCGGCGCTGCCGTCGATCCTGGCCGGTCTGAAAATCGGTTGGGCCTTCGCCTGGCGCACTTTGATCGCTGCCGAGCTGGTGTTCGGTGCGTCGTCCGGTAAGGGCGGCCTGGGCTGGTACATCTTCCAGAACCGCAACGAGCTGTACACCGACAAGGTTTTCGCCGGGCTGGCTGCGGTGATCCTGATCGGCCTGTTGGTGGAAAACCTGCTGTTTGCCAACATCGAACGCCTGACCGTCAAACGTTGGGGCATGCAGCGCTGACTTGATTGAAATTCCTACATCTGTTGGAGCGAGGCTTGCCCGCGAAGGCGTCGGGTCAGTCGATAAAAGAGTTGGCTGACCCGGCCTATTCGCGGGCAAGCCTCGCTCCAACGGATATCAACAAAACATCTGAATTTTTGCGAGGTTACATGGCCACTCCTTTCCAGCGTCCGGTGCTGACCGCATTGGCAGCAACACTCGGTTTGTTCGGCGCACTGCTCAGCAGCGGTGCTCAAGCCGAAGGCAAGATCAGCATCGCCCAGCAGTTCGGCATCGGCTACCTGATCCTCGACGTGGTGCGCGATCAACAGCTGATCGAAAAGCACGGCAAGGAGCAGGGCGTTGACATCAAGGTCGACTGGAACAGCATTTCCGGCGCCACTGCGATGAACGAAGCCTTGTTGGCTGGCGCGCTGGACGTGGTATCCGCGGGCGTGCCGCCGATGCTGACCATCTGGGACCGCACCAAAGGCAAACAGAACGTCAAGGCCATCGCTTCGCTCGGTTCGATGCCCAACTACTTGCTGACCAACAATCCCAACGTGAAAACCCTCAAGGATTTCACCGAGAAGGATCGCATCGCTGTGCCAGCCGCAGGCGTGGGCTTCCAGTCGCGTACCTTGCAGATCGAAACCGCCAAGCAGTTCGGTAATGACAACTTCAAGAAATTCGACAACATCTCCGTGAGCCTGGCGCATCCGGACGCCACCTCGGCGCTGATCGCTGGCGGTTCGGAAATCAACTCGCACTTCTCCAGCCCGCCGTTCCAGTACCAGGAACTGGAAAACCCCAGCGTGCATAAAGTGTTGAGTTCCTACGACGTGCTGGGCGGTCAAGCGACGTTCAACGTGCTGTACACCACTCAGAAATTCCATGACGAAAACCCGAAAACCTACAAAGCGTTCTATGACGCGCTGGTTGAAGCCGAGAAGATCATCAAGGCCGACAAGCCCGCTGCCGCCAAGACCTACATCAAGGTCGAGCAGTCCAAGCTGCCGCTGGCGCTGGTCGAGAAAATCGTCGCCGATCCGGAAATCGACTTCACCGTTGTGCCGCAGCGCACCTTCATCTACGCCGAGAAACTGCAGGAACTGGGCGTGCTGAAAAACAAGGCGGCGAGCTGGAAGGATTACTTCTTCGAAGAAGCGCATGGTGGTGCGGGTAGCTAACTTACCAAGGCCCGATATTTTTTCACTGTAGGAGCGAATTCATTCGCGAAGAGGACGGTACATTCGATAGTAATTTGTCGGCTGGAATACCGCCTCGCGAATGAATTCGCTCCTACGAGTCCGCGGTACCCACCAAATTCCTACGTCCTACAGACCTTTCCTGCATCCATTTCCCTATCCGCTGAGGGAAGTTTCCGAGAAAATCCCGAGCCCTTGCGCCCGTCAATTGCGGGCATTAGTCTGCGTCCAGTCACTCAAAAGCGGTGATGAGGCTTAGCGGGTACAAGGGAAATAATAATGCTCAAGGCAACATCAGATTCAGCACCATTCTCACTCGAAACATCCTTGCTGCACGTCGCTGAATTGCTCAGCTGCGCCGCCGCTACCGCCTACGAAACCGGCGACTGCCTCGACGGCCCGAAACGCGACCTGGCGTTCTCGGTGGTGCATCTGATCAGCATGGCTAAAACCGAACTGGAACGCTCGCTGGATCACGTTGAAGAGCGTTGAGATTGCCGGCGCAACCTGAGTCAAAATCCGCTAGCCCCATTCGCGGGCAAGCCTCGCTCCAACGGAGCACGTGTTACTTCAGTTACTTGCGCTGACAAAAATACTCACTGATAAGTCTCATACTTCGCCCCGCCTCTCCGATCCGTTGGAGCGAGGCTTGCCCGCGAAGGCTCAATCCGGGGCGCCGTTGAAACTAAATCCAGACCGCATTCCAGAGTGGATAATCCCCCGCTCGCGTGACCAATCCGGCTCGCACAGGGTTCAGTACGATGTACCGCGCGATGTTTTTCAAGTCATCTTCCTTGCGCAGCGCTCGGTCATGAAAACCGCGCTGCCAGATACTTCCCGTTCGGTTTAACGCTTTATTTACCTCGTGATTACTTTTGGATTTGACGCGAGCGACGAGCGTACTCAGTGACGTTTCTTTCAATTCGATCAGCCAATGGAAATGGTCGGGCATCACTACCCAGGCCAACGACCCGGCAAGGTCATCACGAGAAGACTGTTCAAATTGCGTTGCAAGCAATATCCCGATTCGCCAATCGGAAAAAAATGGCTGGCGATCTTTGGTAACAGAAGTCAGCAGGTAGATTCGACCGTATTCGCTGTAACGGCCTTTACGCGTCAGGTGCGTTTGATAGGGCTTGTGCATTCCATTGCCTTGAACTGATATGAAATTCAAAAGCTAGCCGAGGTTGATCGTAGCGCGGGAAAGTTGCGTGGCGGGATGTGTCGATGTTGATTGTTATGTCTGCACGTTGTGCGGCGATTGTTCCGACGCCTTCGCGGGCAAGCCTCGCTCCTACGAAATATGGGATCGGCTGGGGATTATTTGTGAGCTGAAGTATCACGGCTCCGTTGGAGCGAGCGGGCGGCGATCCGACTTGCCCGCGAACAGTCCAAAAACCTAGTAGTTCTGCTAGTACCTTCCTCGCCCCATGACGCGCAAACTTGGGCGACCTATGCAGCGACGCGAGATATTCAATGGCTGACCCAATCGAACTTTGCCGCTATCAATACGATGCGCTGGATCGTCTGGCCACGCGCTCGCCGCTGTCCGAGGCCATAGCGCGACGGTTTTACAAAGGCGATAGCTTGGCAACGGAGCTTCAGGGCACTGAGCACCACACCATTCTGCGCATAGGCAATCAACTCCTCGCGCACAAAAACCAGTCGGGAATCACGTTGCTCGGCACTGATCAACAAAACAGCGTGCTGCACGCCGACGACACTGCTATTGCTTATGCTCCCTATGGTCATCGAGAGAACATCGACGTACTGCCGGGCCTGCCCGGTTTCAACGGCGAACAGCCTGACCCCGTCACCGGCCACTATCTGCTGGGCAACGGCTATCGCGCTTATAACCCGGTGTTGATGCGTTTCAATAGCCCGGACAGTTTGAGTCCGTTTGGTAAGGGTGGATTGAATGCTTATGCGTATTGCGTCGGGGATCCAGTGAATCGGAGTGACCCGACGGGGCATTTTGCCTGGTTGACGGCTCTGGCTGGACTGGCAGGAGTTTCAGCCCTAGGAACCGGTATTGCAGCAGTCGCGACACACCGATCAGCGCCTGAGACGAGCAAGATTCTTGCTGGTGTTGCTGGCGGGTTGTTGGTGGGAGCTTTGGGGCTTGGGGCTGCGGCGGGGTTTCAGATGGTAGGGAATAAAGTTGCGTCGTCGTTTAAGCACGGACTTAGCGGGAAGGGAGCAATTGGCCTTGGGCCAGGGAATAAGGCGAGCGGTTTTCGGCCTATGACCGCAACATTCGGCGAGATGCCCCCCCATATAAAGGCACGCATCATGAGCTATGCATCCGGTAAGGATGCTGCTGCCTTGGGAGGCGTGTCATCAGACTTCTCTAGTGTAGCTATGGAGAGTTCGATGGCTCGGTTTCGCGCTCTGAAATATGCCGACCTTCCGCATCAGGAATGGCTCGGGAAACTGGACAAGATTTATTTTGGCGAGGTTGATGGTATAGCGCCTATGTTTCTTCAGCGAAACGGAATAGCTTTTTCTGATATACGCGCTGAGCTCATCAGGCCTTCTCGCTTTTTAGGTAATCGATTCTGGTTATTTCCCCAATACTTAAAATATGGTCCCGCTGAGCTAGTAGATCCGAGGGTGATGGCGATGCAGTTGCATGCTGCGGCCGGTGGCGGCTTTTGATTTGTTCGCACGCCACAGAGCAAGGTTAAAGCTATCGAGGCTATCCAGACTCAATCCGGCCAATGCCAAGCCGGCGCATCCAGCATCCCTTGCCCGACAATCCCCGTCTGCCCCAGCACCTTTTCCAGTTCAATGGCGTTGCATTCCGGGTCTTGCCCAAGTGCGGCGATGAGGCGCGAGGCGTGGGAGACCACCCACATCTGGCAATTATGCGACGCCTTGATGATCAATCGGGCCAGTGCCGGAAGTAGATCCGGATGCAGGCTGGTTTCCGGTTCGTTGAGGACCATCATCGTGGGTGGGCGTGGGGTGAGCAGGGCGGCGATCAACAGCAGATAGCGCAAGGTGCCGTCTGACAGTTCGGCTGCCGACAGTGGCCGCAGTAAACCTTCCTGATAGAACAGCACCGCGAACTGGCCGCCGGGTACGGCGTCGATTTTCAGGCTTGCACCGGGGAAGGCATCGCTGATGGCGGCATGCAGCGCCTGGGAATCACCGATTTCCAGAATGGTCTGCAGCGCAGCGGCCAGGTCGCGGCCGTCGTGATGCAGCACCGGCGTGCGGGTGCCCAATTGCGGGCGACGCACTGGCGCGTCGGCGTCGCTGCGAAAGTGATCATAAAAGCGCCAGCCGCGAATGGTTTCACGCAGCTGCAAGACTTCCGGGCAGGTGCGCATGCTGCCGACCTGATCGAACAGGCTGTCGAACGCCGGCGTGTGCTGCGCCAGGACATCCCAGTCCCGGCCGTCGCGAGCGCGGATCATCGGGCCGCTGCGTTGCACCAGCAGGCTCGCCGGACGAAACAGCGGTCCGGCCCAGATGCATTCCTTTTTGATCTCTGGGTCCAGGGCAAACGCGCTGAGGATTCTATCCGGCAGGCCCAGGGAAATGGCGTAGCTGAAATCTTCCCCGGCAAATCCGAGCCGCAGGCGTCTGACGTGCTGCCGTGGCCCGCCTTGTACTTCTACTTCGCCATTGCGCATGCGCCGGGACAGTTTCTCCGGCCCGGCCCAGAACGTGGAATCCAGGCCGCCTTCACGCGCCAATGCGTTGATCACCCCGCCTTGCGCCGTTTCGGCGAGCAAACGCAACGCGCGGTACAGATTAGACTTGCCACTGCCATTGGGGCCGGTAATGACATTCAGGCGCGCCAGCGGGACGATCAGCGTGTTGATCGAGCGGTAATTGGCGACGGCGAGAGTTTTGAGCATTGATGCTCCTTGCGGCATAAAAATGCCCACTATCAGTGCGTCACGAGTTTATCTGCTCAAGGAACCCTCGGCTACGTGCAGAGTCGCATACTCACAGCGCCACCACGTCGTGTTCAGGGGCGCATCCGGTATTCGCAAAAGGAGTCTGCATGCCTGCTTTCCCGTTAAGACAGGCCCCTTCGCGGCTGGCTATTCTCGGACTGGCGACATTGTTCGTGCTGCTGGGCGGCTGCGGCGAAGACAAGCCGCCGGAGCCGCAATTGCCAAGGGTGCGCGTGCAGCAGGTTCAAACGATGGATTTTGCCGCCAAGGTTGCGCTGACCGGCGATATTCAGGCGCGGGTGCAGACCCAGCTTTCGTTCCGGGTCGGCGGCAAGATCATCCAGCGCATGGTGGATGTCGGCGACCGGGTTTCCGCGCGTCAGGTTTTGGCAAAGCTTGATCCCAAGGATTTGCAGACCAATGTCGATTCGGCCACTGCCGAGGTTGCGGCGCAGCAGGCGCGGGTGACGCAGACCAGCGCCGCGTTCGTGCGTCAGGAAAAACTGCTGCCCAAGGGTTATACCAGTCGCAGCGAATACGATTCGGCGCAAGCGGCCTTGCGCAGCAGCCAGAGCGCGCTGAAAGCCGCTCAGGCGCAACTGGCCAACGCCCGGGAACAACTGGGTTACACCGCCCTGATTGCCGATGTGCCGGGCGTGATTACCTCGCGCCAGGCGGAAGTCGGGCAAGTGGTACAGGCCACCATGCCGATTTTCGGCCTGGCGCGCGATGGCGAGCGCGATGCGGTCTTCAATGTGTATGAGTCGCTGTTCGTTGAGCCGCCCACCAACCAACCGGTGCAGGTGACGTTGCTCGACAATCCGCAAATCAAGGCCAGCGGCAAGGTGCGCGAAGTGACGCCTGCGGTGTCTGCTGAAACTGGCACGCTGCAAGTGAAAATCGCCCTGAGCCAGCTGCCGTCCGGAATGGACCTGGGGTCGGTGGTCAGTGTGGCGTTGAGCGCGCCGGGCAAGGCCAGCGTTGAATTGCCATGGGCGGCGCTGACCAAAGGCCTGGGTGAGCAATTGGGCCAGCCAGCGGTGTGGGTGGTGGACGATCAGGGCAAAGTGCAACTGCGTGGCGTGACGGTCGGGCGTTATCTGACGGCCAAGGTGATCATTACCGACGGGCTGCAAGGCGGCGAAAAAGTCGTGGTCGCGGGTGGGCAGTTGTTGCATCCAGACATGCACGTCGAAGTGGCTGACACCGAGCAGCAGAAAACTGCCGACGGAGCTCAACCATGAACAGCCCAGCCATGAAGCGTCTGTCATCCATCTTATTGGTCGGCCTGTTGGGCGGCTGTGCCAAGGAAGAGCCGGCGCCGGAACCGATACGTCCGGTGTTGTTCGTCGAGGCCCAATCCCTGACCGAAGAGAGCCTGGGGCGCTTTGCCGGAAATATCGAAGCGCGCTACGAAAGCACGCTGGGCTTCCGTGTCGGCGGACGCATTGCCCGGCGCAACGTCGATGTCGGCAGTGAAGTGGAGAAGGGCGCCTTGCTCGCCACGCTTGACCCCACCGATCAACAGAACAACGTGCGTGCCAGTCAGGGCGATCTGGCCCGGATCGAGGCGCAGTGGATCAACACCCAGGCCAATGCCCGTCGCCAGCAGGAGTTGTTCGACCGTGGCGTGGGTGCCCAAGCCCAATTGGACATTGCGATGACCGATCTGAAAACCACCGGCTCGTCCCTCGCACAGGCGCGCGCGGCGTTGCGTCAGGCGCAGGATCAGCTCAGCTACAGCGAGCTGCGCACCGATCACGCCGCTGTGGTCACACGCTGGCAAGTCGAAGCCGGCCAGGTGGTGACCGCCGGACAGGAAGTCGTCACCCTGGCGCGCCCGGACATCAAGGAAGCGGTGATTGATTTGCCCGCGACCTTGGCCGAACAGCTGCCGCCGGACGTCGAATTCAAGGTCGCCAGCCAGCTTGACCCGATCATCAGCACCACTGCCACGTTGCGGGAAATCGAACCCCAGGCCGAGCGCTCGACCCGCACTCGTCGCGCGCGCCTGACTTTGACCGATACCCCCGCTGCGTTTCGCCTTGGCACGGCAATCAGCGTCAGCCTCAGTTCGACCATCGCTTCGCGTACCGAACTGCCGATCAATGCGCTGCAGGAGGTCGACGGCAAAGCGCAAATCTGGATCGTCGACATGCAGAACCAGACCGTCAGCCCCCGCGCAGTCAATGTCATGAGTCGCAGCGACGACTCGTTTGTGCTGAGCAACGGCGTCAAGCCTGGCGAACGGGTGGTCAGTGCTGGCGTCAACAGCCTCAAACCCGGTCAGAAAGTCAAAGTCGATAAGGAAAGCCCGCGATGAAAGGGAATTTCAACCTGTCCGAATGGGCCATCAAGCACCAGTCATTCGTCTGGTACCTGATGTTCGTCGCGCTGCTGATGGGGGTTTTTTCGTACATCAATCTGGGCCGCGAAGAAGACCCGTCCTTCACCATCAAGACCATGGTTGTACAAACCCGCTGGCCGGGCGCGACGGTGGACGAAACTCTGGAACAAGTCACCGACCGCATCGAGAAAAAGCTCGAAGAGCTGGACTCGCTGGACTACGTGAAAAGCTACACGCGTCCCGGCGAGTCGACCATTCTGGTCAATTTGCGCGACACCACTGACGCCAAGGCGATTCCGGAAATCTGGTATCAGGTGCGCAAAAAGATCGACGACATCCGCAGCCAATTCCCCCAAGGCATGCAGGGCCCGTTTTTCAATGACGAATTCGGCGATGTGTACGGCTCGATCTATGCCTTCACCGCCGACGGTTTTTCCATGCGTCAGCTGCGCGATTATGTGGAGCAAGTCAGGACCGAAATTCGCGAAGTGCCGGGGCTCGGCAAGGTCGAGATGATCGGCCAGCAGGACGAAGTGCTGTACCTGAATTTCTCTACTCGCAAACTGGCAGCGCTGGGCCTGGACCAACGCCAGGTGGTGCAAAGCCTGCAATCGCAAAACGCCGTGACGCCAGCGGGCGTGATCGAAGCCGGACCGGAGCGGATCTCCGTGCGTACCTCCGGGCAGTTCGCCTCGGAGAAGGATCTGGCTGCGGTCAATCTGCGCCTCAACGACCGTTTTTATCGCCTCAGTGACATTGCGGAAATCTCTCGCGGCTACACCGATCCGCCAAAGCCGCTGTTCCGCTTCAACGGCAAACCCGCCATCGGCCTGGCGATTGCCATGAAGAAGGGCGGCAATATCCAGGACTTCGGCAAAGCCCTGCACGAACGCATGACCGATGCCACGGCGGACTTGCCAGTTGGGGTCGGCGTGCACAACGTGTCGGATCAGGCTGAAGTGGTTGAGAAAGCTGTCGGCGGCTTCACTAGCGCGCTGTTCGAAGCCGTGGTGATCGTGCTGATTGTCAGCTTCGTCAGCCTCGGCGTGCGCGCGGGTCTGGTGGTGGCGTGTTCGATCCCGCTGGTGCTGGCGATGGTCTTCGTGTTCATGGAGTACAGCGGCATCACCATGCAGCGTATTTCCCTTGGCGCGCTGATCATCGCCCTCGGCCTGCTGGTGGACGACGCGATGATCACCGTGGAGATGATGGTCACGCGCCTGGAGCTGGGCGAGACCAAGGAGCAGGCGGCAACCTTTGCCTACACCTCGACGGCCTTTCCGATGCTCACCGGTACGCTGGTGACCGTGGCCGGCTTTGTGCCCATTGGACTCAACGCCAGTTCGGCGGGGGAATATACCTTCACGCTGTTCGCGGTGATTGCCGTAGCGATGCTGGTTTCGTGGGTCGTCGCCGTGCTGTTCGCGCCGGTGATCGGCGTGCATATCCTCAGCACCAACCTCAAGAAAAAGCCCGAGAAAGAAGGCCGGATTGCGCGAGGATTCAACAGCAGCATGCTTTGGGCGATGCGTCATCGCTGGCTGACCATCATCATTACCGTGCTGTTGTTCGTTGGCGCGGTGTTCTCCATGCAGTTTGTGCAGAACCAGTTTTTCCCGTCCTCGGATCGTCCGGAAATCCTCGTCGACCTCAACCTGCCGCAGAATGCCTCGATCAACGAAACCATCAAGGCCGTCGACCGTTTCGAAGCGACGCTCAAGGATGATCCGGACATCGTGCGCTGGAGCACCTACATCGGCCAGGGCGCCTTGCGTTTCTATCTGCCGCTGGACCAGCAACTGGAAAACCCTTTCTACGCGCAGCTGGTAATCGTCAGCAAGGGGCTGGAAGAGCGCGGCGGCCTGACCGAACGCCTGAACAAACGCCTGCGTGACGAGTTCGTCGGCATCGGCAGTTACGTGCAGCCGCTGGAAATGGGTCCGCCGGTGGGGCGTCCGCTGCAATACCGCGTCAGCGGCGAAAACATCGACAAGGTGCGTCAGCACGCCATCGAGCTGGCCACGTTGCTGGACAACAATCCTCACGTCGGCGAGATGATCTACGACTGGAACGAGCCAGGCAAAGTCCTGCGCATCGATATCAATCAGGACAAGGCGCGCCAGCTTGGCTTGTCTTCCGAAGATGTCGCGCAACTGATGAACAGCGTGGTCAGCGGCTCGGCGGTGACTCAGGTACGCGATGATATTTACCTGATCAACGTCGTGGGTCGTGCAGAAGACGCCGAACGCGGATCGCCGGAAACCCTGCAAAACCTGCAGATCGTCACGCCCGGCGGCACGTCGATTCCGTTGCTGGCGTTTGCCACCGTGCGTTATGAAATGGAGCAGCCACTGGTGTGGCGCCGCGACCGCAAGCCGACCATCACTGTGAAAGCCGCTGTGGCCGATGACATGCAGCCCACTGATCTGGTCAAGGAACTCAAGCCGGAGATCGACAAGTTCAGCGCGGGCTTGCCCGTTGGCTACAAAGTCGCCACGGGCGGCACTGTGGAAGAGAGTGGCAAGGCGCAAGGCCCAATCGCCAGCGTCGTGCCGTTGATGATCTTCCTGATGGCGACGTTCCTGATGATCCAGCTGCACAGCGTGCAGAAGATGTTCCTGGTGGCCAGCGTCGCGCCTTTGGGTTTGATTGGCGTGGTGTTGGCGCTGATTCCCACGGGAACGCCCATGGGCTTTGTGGCGATTCTCGGGATTCTGGCGCTGATCGGCATCATCATCCGCAACTCGGTGATTCTGGTCACGCAGATCAATATCTACGAGCGCGACGGCTATCTGCCGTGGGATGCAGTGGCTCAGGCCACCCAGCACCGACGGCGACCAATCCTGTTGACCGCAGCTGCCGCGAGCCTGGGCATGATCCCGATTGCCCGGGAAGTGTTCTGGGGGCCGATGGCCTACGCGATGATCGGCGGCATCATCATCGCCACCTTGCTGACATTGTTGTTTTTGCCGGCGCTGTATGTGGCGTGGTATCGGATCAAGGAGCCTTCGGATAAGGATCGCAATCAAGCCAAATCCGATGAAACCGCTCCACAGCCATCGAGCTAAACAGCGAATGCCCGATCCTTCAGGGACCGGGCATTGGTTGGGCGGTTGATTAAGCCTTGGTTTCTTCGAACAACTTGAAGTTGGCAAATCGAACCGCTGCCATTGCGGGCGCAGCCGGTGGAGCTTGCTGGCCTTTGATCAGCGCCGGACTTGGTAAGGACGCCAGCAGAAAACAGTGTTTAAGCGGCTGCTGAAAGTACACTCGCACGCTGTACGTCTGCCATTCAGATGAGGCCAGGCCCGAGACTGGAGATACCTGAGCGGCCCCATCGCTATTGAATCCGCCGACGCTGACCGTGAACATCGCTTGGTCGACGTCCGGTTGTGCACTGCGCACTTCAAACTCCAGGCGCATGGTCTTGCCGGGCATTTCAGGAAAGGTTTGTTGCAGTGAGGCGCTGATCGGCAGATGAATGCTGTTACCGTCGCCATGGGGCTTGAACTGCGGATCGAAGGGTTCGGGGCCCTGGGTCCAGTGCTCCAGTTTTTTAATGAAATTTCCGTTCTTTATGTACTGATTAGCCATGATCATTTTCCTTTTCGATCATCTAGATAACGACTGCGGTTAGGTGAGACGTTTTTAACAACCGGTTCAGTCTACGCCTGGTATTTTCTGTGCGTAACTGTCAGAAGTGACAGTGCCGGGCGGACGTAATACGGGCTGCTCGGGGATGTCAAGCGACGCAATGTTATCGTGCAGCCAACACCGGCTCTGTTGGAGCGAGGCTTGCCCGCGAATCTTTGTAGGACCGGCTTTAGCCGGGAGGCAATTGAGCGGCTCGCGACTGAAGTCGCTCCTACGGTCGCTCCTGCGGTCGATTCGCGGGCAAGCCNCCGGCTTTAGCCGGGAGGCAATTGAGCGGCTCGCGACTGAAGTCGCTCCTACGGTCGCTCCTGCGGTCGATTCGCGGGCAAGCCTCGCTCCAACGGACTGTTTGCCGAAGGTCAGATGGTTAACTGTCTGTACCCTTCAGTCCAATTTCAGTAACGGTTTACTCCTTCCACGGGTACAACCTGCGGGCTATGGTTTCACACCCAATAGCCGTCAATGGAGTGGCCGCTTTATGTACAAGACGCTTGAGCAGGTTTTCGGTTATCCACAGTTTCGCGCCGGTCAGGAAGCGGCGATCAGCGCCGTGTTGGCAGGGCGTTCGGCTGCGGCGATTTTCCCCACCGGGTCCGGAAAATCCCTGTGCTATCAGTTACCGGCCTTATTGCTGCCGCACCTGACGCTGGTAGTCTCGCCGTTGCTGGCGCTGATTCAGGATCAGCTGGCATTCCTGCAACGTCACGGCATCGCGGCGGCAAGTATCGATTCGGCGCAGAGCCGCGATGAGGTGGCGCAGGTCATGGCGCGGGCGCGGTCCGGCGAGCTGAAAATCCTGATGATTTCGGTGGAGCGTCTGAAGAACGAGCGTTTTCGCCACTTCATCACCCAAGTGCCGATTTCCCTGCTGGTGGTGGACGAGGCGCACTGTATTTCCGAATGGGGTCACAACTTCCGCCCGGACTACCTCAAGCTGCCGGACTACCAGCGCGAGTTCAATATCCCACAAGCCTTGTTGCTGACCGCCACAGCGACACCGCAAGTGATCGCCGACATGCAGAGCAAATTCGCCATCGCCCCGGATGATGTGGTGACGACAGGCTTTTATCGGGCCAATCTGAATCTGTGGGTCGAGCCGGTGAAAGGCGCGGACAAGCGTCGACGTCTGGTGGAATGGCTGAGCCCCAAGGCGGGCGAGCCGACCATCGTTTACGTCACCCTGCAAAAAACCGCTGAATACATCGCCACGCATCTACGCCAGAACGGCCTGGAGGCCAGCGCTTATCACGCCGGTTTGCCCCACGATCAGCGTGAGTCGATCCAGAAGCGTTTCATGGGTGGCCAACTCAATTGCATCGTCGCGACCATCGCCTTCGGCATGGGCATCGACAAAAGTGACATCCGCAACGTGGTGCACTTCGATCTGCCCAAATCCATCGAAAACTACAGCCAGGAAATCGGCCGCGCCGGACGTGATGGCGCGCCGTCCGATTGTCTGGTGCTGGCCAATCGCGACAGCCTCAACGTGCTGGAAAACTTCGTCTACGGCGATACGCCGGAGCACGACGGGATTCGCGGCGTGCTCGAAGATGTGCTTGATGCGATTCCCCAAGGGCAGTGGGAATTTCTCCTGGGACCGCTGGCCGATCAAAGCAACATTCGCCAGTTGCCACTGAAGACGCTATTGGTGCAACTGGAGCTGCGCGGGCTGATCGCACCGCGTTATTCGTATTTTGCCGAATATCGCTTCAAGTTTCTGCTTGAGCCTGAAGCCTTGGTGCAGCGTTTTGAAGGCGAGCGTCAGCAGTTCGTGCAGGCGTTGATCGACACCTCTACGCGGGCGCGCACCTGGGCGACGGTCAACTTCGACACTTTGTATCAACAGCATCAGGCCGAGCGCGGGCGTGTGGTGACGGCGCTGGATTACTTTCATGAGAAGGGCTGGATCGAGCTGGAGAGCAAACAGGTCACCGAGGTGTACAGCGTGCTGGTCAGCGATTTTGATGCCGACGCCCTGAGCACCGAGTTGCACGATTACTTCACCAATCACGAAGCCACCGAAGTGGCGCGAATTCACGCCATGCTCGATCTGTTTGCCAGTGAGCAATGCCTGAGCCAGCGTCTCGCGGATTATTTCGGTGACCACAATGCGCCGCAGCGTTGCGGGCATTGCTCGGTGTGTGCGGGTGACATCGCCCGACTGCCCGAGCCGCCAGCTTTGCCTGAGTTGGCAACGAAAGACTTCCAGCAGCTGTGCGGCGAGTTCATACGCAAGCACGAGGAATACAAGGATGCCGCGCCTGGTGTTGAATGCCTGACGCGCTTTCTGTGCGGCATCAGCGTGCCGTTGTTCACTAAACTCAAGGCCCGCGCCATCGGCGGTTTTGCTGCGTTGGAGGATTATCCGTATGCGCAGGTGAGGGAGTGGGTAAAGGCCAATGGTTGATCGAATTTGACCTGTGGGACCGGCTTTAGCCGGGAAAGCGGCATCACTCACCCAGAGAAATCTGCAGACTGTCTCGGCCTCTTCGCGGGCAAGCCTCGCTCCAACGGTTCTGTGAAAAGACAAAATGACAACGGGAACTCTATGACCGATATGACCCCGCAACGCACCGACTATCGCCACTTCCAGCCCATCACCACTCGCTGGCACGACAACGACATCTATGGCCACGTGAACAACGTGACCTACTACAGCTTCTTCGACTCTACGGTGAATACCTACCTGATCGAACGCGGCGGGCTGGATATTCATGACGGTGCGGTGGTGGGGTTTGTGGTGAGTTCTTCGTGCGATTACTTCGCCTCGATTGCCTACCCGGATCTGATCGAAGTCGGATTGCGCGTGGCGAAACTCGGTAATAGCTCGGTGCAATATGAGCTGGCGGTATTCAAGGTGGGAGAGGATGACGCGTGTGCGGCGGGCCGCTTTGTTCATGTGTTCGTGGATCGGGCGTCGAATCTGCCGGTAACGCTTCCTGCTGAGCTGCGCGAGGCTTTGCAGGTATTGGCCGTCTGAATGCAACACGGGCCGCTTCAAAGGCGGCCCGTGCTGGATATAACGCGTTAACTGATCAATTAACGGTGACGATAGTCGCGATGGTTTTTGCGATGACCGTAAGCGTGACCGCGCGGACCATGGCCACGATCATAGTGGCGGCGATCATCGCCACGGTAGCGACGATCCGAACGCTCGTCGTTACGGCTTTCGTTGCCCATATAGTTACCCAGCGCACCACCTGCGCCGCCACCTGCGGCTGCGCCGACCAGGCTGCCGGTGTTACCACCGACGCTACGGCCGATCACGTTACCGCCTGCTGCGCCCAGACCGCCACCGATGGCGGCTTCTGTACGGTTACGACGGTCCGCACCCACGGCCGCGCCACCTGCGCCGCCCAGGCCAGCGCCAATCGCTGCACCTGTGCTGCCGCCTATTTGTTGGCCGACGACTGAACCGAGTACCCCACCCAATGCTCCGCCCACACCGGATTCGAGCGTACCGCCTGCAGAGGCGAAACCACTGGCCAGAGTGAGTGACAACAACAGAATCGAGGAATACTTCATGTAAGGAACCTCATAGGGATGACGGCGCGATCCTGAGGTCAAGTGAAGAGTGTGGCAATGTAATTCCGACGAGTAACACGACTGACACACATATCGCTAAGTTACTGTTTTCACTAAGGAACTTAAAGTCGTTTTGACAGTCTGAGGTTACTTGATCAAGGCCCGTTTCTCGCGAAACGGGCCTTTTTTTGGAACTCGCCATGGTTCGTTGGGGCAAGACTTGCCCACGAAGGTTATCCCTCAACGGGGAAAGGTAGGACCGGACTTGTCCGGGAAGGCGTCTGCGCAGGCACCGGGCCGGGTCAGGCTAAATGATGCTGGCCAATTCAACGCCATCGGGGACAAGTCCCCTCCTACCGGGTTGTGTATGACTCGGTAGGACCAGACTTGTCCGGGAAGGCGTCGGCGCTGGCGCCGGATTGGGTCAGGGGCAATGATGCTGGGCAATCTGACGTCATCGGGGACAAGTCCCCTCCTACCGGGTTGTGCATGGGATTCGGTAGGACCGGACTTGTCCGGGAAGGCATAGGCGCTGGCACCGGGTTGGGTCAGGGTCAATGATGTTGGTCAATCTGACGCCATCGGGGACAAGTCCCCTCCTACCGGGTTTCATGGATTCGGTAGGACCGGACTTGTCCGGGAAGGCGTCGGCGCTGGCACCGGGTTGGGTCAGGGTCAATGATGTTGGTCAATCTGACGCCATCGGGGACAAGTCCCCTCCTACCGGGTTGTGTATGACTCGGTAGGACCGGACTTGTCCGGGAAGGCGTCGGCGCTGGCACCGGGTTGGGTCAGGGCCAATGATGCTGGGTAATCTGATGCCATCGGGGACAAGTCCCCTCCTACCGGGTTGTGTATGGCTCGGTAGGACCGGACTTGTCCGGGAAGGCGTGGAGTTCAATCAAACAATCCGCGCCGACTCACTGGCCCGTTCAAGACGAATCGCCACAAACTTCGAGGTCGGCGTGCTGCTGCCGTCGCCGATGCTTTCCAGCGGTACCAGCGGGTTAACTTCCGGGTAATAGGCAGCCGCTTGTCCAGCCGGAATGTCGAAGGCCAGCAGAGTGAAGCCTTTGACGCGACGCTCGCGGTTGTCGCCCCAGATCGAGATCAGGTCGGCCTTTTGTCCCGGCTGGAAGCCCAGACGGATGATGTCGGCTTCGTTGACGAACAACACGTCGCGCTGACCTTTGACGCCGCGATAACGGTCGTCCAGGCCATAAATCGTGGTGTTGTACTGATCGTGGGAGCGCATCGATTGCATGATCAGGTCCGGAATCTGTCCGGTTGAACGCACGCTTTCATGCACCAGATCCAGCGGCAGCACGTTGGCCTTGAAGTTGGCGCGCGTGGTTGGCGTGTTCCAGCGACGCGAACCCGCCGCGTTACCGAGGTAGAAACCGCCCGGATTTTTCACTCGCTCATTGAAGTCCTTGAAGCCCGGAATCGTGTCGGCGATCAGGTCGCGAATACGGCTGTAATCTTCCACCAGCCACAGCCAGTCCACCGGTTGCTTGCCCAGCGTCGCGTTGGCGATACCGGCAATAATGGCCGGCTCTGATTTCATGAGCGAAGACAATGGGTCCAGCTGGCCGTTGGAGCCGTGGACCATGCTGAACGAATCTTCCACGGTGACCGCTTGCGGGCCGTTGGCCTGCTTGTCGATGTCGGTGCGGCCATAGCACGGCAGAATCAGCGCTTCCTTGCCGTGGGTAAGGTGGCTGCGGTTGAGCTTGGTGCTGATCTGTACCGTCAGGTCGCAATTGCCCAGCGCGGCAACGGTGCGCGTGCTGTCCGGTGTGGCCTGGGCAAAGTTGCCGCCCAGACCGATGAAGACTTTGGCGCGGCCTTCAGCCATGGCGTGAATCGCTTCCACCACGTTGTGGCCGTTTTCACGCGGGACCTTGAACTGGAAACGCTTTTCCAGTGCATCCAGGAAGAACGCCGGTGGGCGCTCGTTGATGCCCATGGTGCGGTCGCCCTGCACGTTACTGTGGCCGCGCACCGGGCACAGACCTGCGCCGGGACGGCCAATGTTGCCGCGCAGCAGCATCAGGTTGGCGACTTCCTGGATGGTCGGCACCGAATGGCGATGCTGGGTGATGCCCATCGCCCAGCACATGATCACGTTCTTGCCTTTGGCGTACATGCGCGCCGCTTGCTCGATGTCGCTCAAGGGTAGGCCGGACTGTTCGACAATCGATTCCCACGAAGTGTCGTCGATGGCCGCGAGGTAATCGAGCACGCCGTGCGTGTGTTCGTTGAGGAAGGCGTGATCAAAGACCAGCGGCGCATTGGCGGCCTGGGCTTCGCGCTCCCATTGCAGCAGGAACTTGGCCATGCCGCGCAGCAACGCCATGTCGCCGCCCAGATCCGGACGGAAGTAAGCGGTGTTGGTCGGACGGTCACCGTTGGTGAGCATCTCGATCGGGTGCTGCGGATTCTGGAAACGTTCCAGGCCACGTTCTTTGAGCGGGTTGACGCAGACCACTTGAGCGCCGCGTTTTACCGCTTCGCGCAGGGGTTCGAGCATGCGTGGGTGGTTGGTACCCGGGTTTTGGCCGAGGACGAAAATCGCATCGGCGTGTTCGAAGTCATCGAAGGTTACCGTGCCTTTGCCGACGCCCACGCTTTGCGACAACGCTACGCCACTGGCTTCGTGGCACATGTTCGAGCAGTCGGGGAAGTTGTTGGTGCCGAAGGCGCGCACGAACAGCTGATACAGATACGCGGCTTCGTTGCTCGCCCGACCCGAGGTATAGAACTCGGCCATGTTCGGGCTTGGCAGCGCTTTCAGGTGTTTGGCGATCAGGGCGAACGCGTTGTCCCAGCTGATCGGCTTGTAGCGATCACTTTCGGCGTCGTAGGTCATCGGCTCGGTCAGGCGGCCTTGATATTCAAGCCAGTAATCACTTTGCTCGCGCAATGCGCTGACGCTGTAGCGGGCGAAGAACGAAGCATCGACGCGGCGTTTGGTGGCTTCCCAGTTGACTGCCTTGGCGCCGTTCTCGCAGAACTTGACCATGCCGCTTTCCGGCGAATCACCCCACGCGCAACCCGGGCAGTCGAAACCGCCATTCTGGTTGGTCTTGAGCATCATGCGCAGGTTTTTCAGGGCGTTGTCGCTGGACAGCCAGTGATGAGTCACGCTGATCAATGCGCCCCAACCGCCGGCCGCACCTTTGTACGGCTTGTAGCGCGGGACCGGTTTGTTGTCGGCTTCTTTATGCATGCTCACGCTTGATTCTCCATCGCAGGGCTGTAGACCCGCGGCGCACTGTGCTGCGGCAGGTGAATTAGATTCAGGTTATGACGGCGCGCCCATTGCAGGGCCAGGCCGGTGGGTGACGACAGGCTGACCAGCGTCTGAATGCCAGCGCGCAGGACTTTCTGGATCAGCTCCAGGCTGCAACGACTGGTGACAATAGCGGTGCCGCCCGCCATGGGGATTTCCCGACGGACCAGCGCGCCGATCAATTTATCCAGCGCGTTGTGGCGACCAATGTCTTCCCGGCCCAGCAGCAGCTGGCCGTGGTTGTCCATGAAAACCGCCGCGTGCACGGCGCCGCAATGCTGGCCAAGGGGCTGGAACTCGCCGATGCGCTGGCGCAGGCCGTCCAGCCATTCAATGGGCGGCAACGGCGCGCCGGGTAATACGTTCAATTCGGGTAAGGCTTGCTCTACCGCTTCCACGCCGCACAAACCGCAGCCGCTGGTGCCGGCCATTTGGCGGCGCTGCTGCTTGAGGTTCCAGAACGCACGGCTGGCGATTTCAACTTCGGCCTGTTGCGCCGATCCGCAGCCACTGAGTTTGATGTCATAGATTTCGTCGGGCGAAGCGACGATGCCGCTGGCCAGACTGAAACCGACGACGAAATCTTCAAGATCGGTAGGGCTGACCAACATGACGGCCTGGCTGATGCCGTTGAAGGCAATCGCCAAAGCGACTTCTTCGGCCAGCTCGGTGCGTGCTGATTCTTCGCGCGCAAGGTTCGAGTAGTTGTAGGACTGGCTTGCGTCGGGCGCGGGCGAGTGTTGAGCGGGCGCCGTGCTGACCTTGCGCTTGGCGTGCATGGGAAAGTACCGGCAGAGTGACATCTAGAATGTCCCTAGCGTAGGCCTCTCGTCCGATAACGTCTAATCGCTTGTTCTGATGCTCCGATAGATGACGTCGATCAATGCTCTTCGTTGATTTTCTGGTATAGCGCCAGGCACGCTTCGGCCAGTGCCGAACGCGGGGCGCTGCGGCGCATGATCAAGCCCAGCCGCGCGAGGGTGCGGGCGTCGTCGATGGGGTGCAGGCGCAGGTGTTCGGTGAGGTTTTCCAGCCCGCCGTCCAGCGGCATGATCGCGCAGCAGAAGCCGCCGTGCACCGCTTGCAGCAATTGATGGACGGCATCGGTCTGCAATAACGGATGAGGTTGCAGGCCGCGACTGTGGAAGTTGTGATCGATGGACTGGCGAAAATGCATACCGCTGGTCAGCAGGCCCAGCGGCAATTCGATCAGGTCCGCCCAACTCAGAGCGGGTGTCTTGAAGTTGTAATACCGTTGGTCGTAAAGCAAGCCCATGCGGGTTTCGGCCAACTCCAGCGCATCGAAGCGTTCGGTGTCCAGGCGTTCCAGATACGAAACACCCAGATCGATCCGATTGCTCGCCAGCTGTTCGAGGATCTGCTCGGAACTCAGCGCCGACAGCTCGAAACGCAGGTTCGGGTGTGTTTCATGCAGGCGTTGCAGCAGTGGCAGCGGGTCGAAGCTCGACAACGGCACCACGCCCAGCCGCAGCGTACCTACCAGATTCCCGCGACAGGCGGCGGCCTCGGCCTGCAAGCCGTCGTAGGCCGCCAGTACCGTGCGCGCCCAGGCCAGCACGCGCTCGCCGGGTGCAGTGAAACCTTCAAAGCGCTGGCCGCGATTGACCAGTGGCAGATCCAGTTCTTCTTCAAGGTTGCGCAGGCGCATGGACAAGGTGGGCTGGGTGATATTGCACCGGGCGGCGGCCTGGCCGAAGTGTCGGGTTTCGTCCAGGGCAATCAGGAATTTTAGTTGTTTGATGTCCATCGGCGCTCCACTGCGCAATGCAAGCGGCTGATTCTAGCCTGTCGGGCCGTCAGATGGGCGGATGGCAATTAGTCGGAACAAACGGCGAAGGAGCTGGTTCGAACTATCGTTATCTATTCACACCAACGATAAGCATGGAGAAGCATCGATGAGCATTTTTAGTTTCTTGAAAGAAGCCGGCGAAAAGATTCTGGACGCGATCACGCCAGGCGATGCCAACGCTTCCGATGAAGCGTTGAAAAAACACATCTCCGCAGTAGGTCTGGGCAATCCGAACATTCAGACCACAGTTGAAGGCAGTACTGTGACTGTCACCGGTGAGGCGGCCAGCCAGGAAGAGAAAGAGAAGATTCTGCTGACGCTGGGCAACATCAGCGGCGTGGAAAAAGTCGACGACCAGATGACCATCGCCGCTGGCGCTGTGACAGTTATTGCGGCCAGGTTCGTCACGGTCAAGTCGGGCGACACCCTGAGTGCCATCTCCAAGCGTGAGTATGGCGACCCGAACAAGTATCAGAAAATCTTCGAGGCCAATAAGCCGATGCTCAAGCATCCGGACAAGATCTATCCGGGGCAGGAGTTGCGGATTCCTGAGTAAGGTTTAGCCACGGCAGGCCTTTGGAGCAAGGCTTGCTGTAGGACCGGCTTTAGCCGGGAGGGCAATTGACGCCTTCGCGACTAAAGTCGCTCCTACGGCCGATTCGCGGGCAAGCCTCNCTTTAGCCGGGAGGGCAATTGACGCCTTCGCGACTAAAGTCGCTCCTACGGCCGATTCGCGGGCAAGCCTCGCTCCAACGAGATGGCATTCGGTGCTTGTTACAACCCCGTTATCAACTCCCGATAATCCTTCAGCGCGTCAAATTCCTCGGTGTCCTTCGGCCCTTTCTGGCTGTTGGGTTCGCTGACGGCCAATAAATGGGCGATGCCGAAGTTTCGGGCGCTGCGCAGGATGGGCAGCGTGTCGTCGATAAACAGGCTGCGCGCCGGGTCGAAGGCGATATCGGCTTGAAGCGCATCCCAGAACTGCGGGTTTTCCTTGGGGAAGCCATAGTCATGAGAACTGATCAGCCGCTCGAAATACGGCGCCAGCTCGATGCGCTCCATCTTCAGCGACAACGAATCGCGGTGCGCGTTGGTGATCATGATCACGCGCTTGCCGGCCTGTTTGATGGCGGCCAGAAACGTCTCGGCATCCTGGCGCAGGGCAATCAGGTGCGCGGTTTCCAGTTTCAGCTCGCGGATCGACAGCTTCAGCTCCGCGCTCCAGAAGTCCAGGCAGTACCAATTGAGCGTGCCGGCGTTATTTTCAAACAGCGGTTTCATCTCCAGCAGCGCCATTGCGTGGCTGATGCCGTGTAACTCGGCATAGCGCGCAGGCAAGTGCTGCAGCCAGAAATGTTCGTCGTAATGCAGGTCCAGCAGCGTGCCGTCCATATCCAGCAGAACGGTGTCGATGTCGCGCCAAGGCATAGAAGGCATTCGGGCCTCTCGGGTTCATGAATTGCATAAGCATATCCGACACAGACAATCGGAAAAGCCACGGTATAGTACGCCGTCAACGCAAAGGAGCCCGTCATGCGCCAGAAACCCACCGTACTTGCCCGCGAGATCGTCGCCAGTAGCCGCTTGTTCCGCGTCGAAGAGCTGCAGTTGCGCTTTGCCAACGGCGTCGAGCGTACCTACGAACGTCTGGTCGGTCGAGGCACCAGCTACGGCGCGGTCATGATCGTTGCGATGCTGGATGCCGATCATGCGGTATTGATCGAAGAGTATTGCGGCGGCACCGATGAATACGAGTTGTCGTTGCCCAAGGGCCTGATCGAGCCGGGCGAAGACGTCTTGGCCGCAGCCAACCGCGAGCTCAAGGAAGAAGCCGGTTATGGCGCGCATCAGCTGGAACACCTGACCGAGCTGTCGTTGTCGCCGGGCTATATGAGCCAGAAAATCCAGGTGGTGCTGGCCACCGATCTTTACGAAGAGCGTCTGGAAGGCGATGAGCCCGAGCCAATGCGTGTCGACAAGGTCAACCTGCGCGAGCTGTCGAGTCTGATCGAGCACCCGCAGTTCAGCGAGGGTCGAGCCCTGGCTGCGCTGTACCTGGTGCGCGACCTGCTGACCCAGCGAGGATTGTTCCTGCCATGATCAACACTCTCGATAATTTGCCGCATCCGCTGCTCGCACCGGTCATCAAGCTGGCCCGACTGGCGGGTGAAGTCATCCTGCCGTACTGGCGCGCCAACGTCACCGTGACCTCCAAGTCCGACGATTCGCCGGTCACCGCCGCCGACCTGGCTGCGCACCATTTGCTGGTCGAAGGCTTGCAGGCGCTGGCACCGGACATTCACGTGTTGTCCGAAGAGGGCGCCGACATCCCGCTGAGCGAGCGTGCGAGTTGGGAGCGCTGGTGGCTGGTCGATCCGCTGGATGGCACCAAGGAATTTATTTCCGGCAGCGAAGAGTTCACCGTCAACGTCGCGCTGATCGAGCGCGGTCGCGTGGTGTTCGGTGTGGTGTCGATGCCCACCAACAACCGCTGCTACTTTGGCGGCGCGGGTCTGGGCGCGTGGCGCAGCGACGATGACGACCACATCTCGCCGATCAGCGTGCGTACCGAGCCGGGTGAAGGTCACGACTTCACGGTGGTCGCCAGCCGCCGCCACACCAGCGCCGAACAGGAACGTCTGCTGGCCGGACTGTCCGCTGCGATGGGCCATCTGCAGTTGACCAATATCGGCAGCTCGCTGAAGTTCTGTCTAGTGGCCGAAGGCGCTGCCGACTGTTATCCACGCCTGGCCCCGACTTCGCAATGGGACACGGCTGCTGCCCAAGGTGTGCTGGAAGGTGCCGGCGGGGAAGTGGTGGAATTATCCGGCGAGGCGTTCAGTTATCCGGCGCGGGAATCACTGCTCAACCCGTTCTTCGTGGCGCTGCCCGCCGAGGCCGCGTGGCGGGAGAAACTGCTGGATCTGGCGAGATCATAAGCAAACCGTTGGAGCGAGGCTTGCCCGCGAATCGGCCGTAGGAGCGACTGTAGGAGCGACTTTAGTCGCGAGCCACTCAAAATTGCCCTCCCGGCTAAAGCCGCTCCTACACCAAGCCTCCAACAGGGCGGTGGTTACTACCGATGCAACACAAACTGCCCGACAAACCTCACCGCTTCGGCTTCGCTGTCTGGTGCACAGATACGCGTTGGTAACGTCAGGCGCGCGCGGCCGCGTCGTTGGTAGGTGGCGAGGAATTTGTCCCAGAGCGCAGCATCCGGCGCGTCGCAAATCGCTACCGCATCGCCGCGTACCGGCAGCGGATAACTGATCTGTCCGTCCTGGATCACGATGTGCCCGTCGCGGATACCGACTTCGCGCAGACGCAGGTGCAGCCAGCCCCAGCCCGCCAGCACCGCGCCGCAATACAGGCTGCCGCCGAACATCGTGCTCTTGTGATTGATATTCGGCTCAAGGGGCAGGTGCAGGCGCAATTGCCGGTTTTGCCAGCTCAGGACTTTCACGCCCATCTCCCGGGTCAGCGGGATGTCGTGGTGCAGCACGTGTTCCAGGTAATCAGCCTGATCAAGAGAGTCGTGGTTCATTCCGCATCCTCGGTGTTGCTGCCACTGTCGCCAAAACTCAGACCGTGTTTGCGCAGCTTGTCGTGCAAGGTTTTGCGCGGCAGGCCGAGGGCTTCGGCGAGGCTCCGTACCGAGCTGTGCGGACGCGCCAGTTCGGCGGCAATCAGCGCCCGCTCGAAGCTCTCGACCTGCTCGCTCAGGCCGCCGCCGCTGGCGGGCATGGTCGGCACATCGTTGCCCTCCAGCGCCAGTTCCAGACCCAGCGCGAAACGCTCGGCGGCGTTTTGCAGCTCGCGCACATTGCCCGGCCAGGTATGACGCAACAGCAGGGCGCGATGTCCCGGTTGCAGTTCATGCCTGGGCAGGCCATGGCGCATGCTCGCCGCATCGGCGTAGTGCTGGAATAACATCAGCGCATCCTCGCCCCGTTCGCGCAGTGGCGGAATGCGCAGCGGCGCGACGTTCAGACGGTAATACAAGTCGGCCCGGAAGCGGCCCTGGTCGGCCGCCTGCCGTAAATCTTCCTTGGTCGCGGCGATCACCCGGATATCCAGCGCGATCTGCTGATTGCCGCCCAGGCGTTCGACGACACGTTCCTGCAGCAGGCGCAGCAGCTTGACCTGCACGTCCAAACTCATGCTTTCGATTTCATCGAGGAACAGCGTGCCACCGTTGGCGAACTCGAACTTGCCGATCCGGCGTTTTTGCGCGCCGGTGAAAGCGCCCGGTTCGTGGCCGAACAGTTCGCTCTCGACCACGGATTCGGCCAACGCCCCGGCATTGATCGCCACAAACGGCCCGCTGCGGCGGTTGGACAAATCATGCAGCGCCCGGGCGACCACTTCTTTGCCTGCGCCGGTTTCGCCAAGGATCAGCACGTCGGCCCTGGTGGCCGCCAGCGCGCCGATCTGTTCACGCAGGCGCAGCATGGGCGCGGACTGGCCAACCAGTCGCGTACTTAATTGCTGGCGATCGCTCAAAGCCAGACGCAGGCTGCGGTTGTCCAGCACCAGACGCCGCAACGCCAGGGCGCGGCGCACGCTGTCGAGCAGGGCATCGCTGGCGAAGGGTTTCTCCAGAAAATCATAGGCCCCGGCACGCATGGCCTGCACCGCCAGCGGCACATCGCCGTGACCGGTAATCAGCAAAACGGGCAGTTCCGGGTCCTGACTGTGCAGTTGGCTCAGCAGTTCAAGGCCGTCCATGCCCGGCATGCGGATATCGCTGACCACCACGCCGGGCCAGTCACGACCGACGCGACCCGCCAGACCATTGGCTTCGGTCAGGGTCAATACCTTGAGGCCCGCCAGATCCAGCGTCTGGCTCAAGGCCTGGCGCAGGTGCGGGTCGTCGTCGATCAGCACTACCTGGATCTGGCTGTCGATGGCGGTCATGCGGAAAGATCCTCGGGCGGTTGAAGGCTGACGCCGGACGCGCCGGCACGCAGGCGCAAGGTTAGCAAGGCGCCGCCGCTGGGATGATTGGCGAACAACAACTCACCGCCCAGCGCGCGCATCAGCGTATCGCAGATTGCCAGACCAAGGCCCAGCCCCTGCGTACGCGTCTTCGTGGTGAAAAAGGGTTCGCGGGCGTGGGCCAGTGCTTCCTGGGAAAACCCCGGGCCGTTATCGCGAATGAACAGGTTGACGCCTTCCGGAGTTTGTTCGGCACTTAACCAGAGTTTGCGCGGCGGACCTTTTTCGGTCAGGGCGTCCAGCGCGTTGGCCAGCAGGTTACCCAATACCTGGCGCAAACGGGTTTCCCCGGCCTGAACCCACAGCGTGGCGTCCGGCAAATCGCGGATCAGTTCCACTTCCATGGCGCGTCGGCGTTTGGCCAGCAGCGCCAGCGCGTCATCCAGCGCCGGTTGCAGGGCAACGCTTTCCGGCGCGTGGCGATCACGTCGGGCGAAAGCGCGCAGGTGGGCAATGATCGAGGCCATGCGCCCGGTCAGTTCGCTGATCAGTTTGAGGTTGCCCCGCGCGTCATCGGTGCGCCCGTGGTCGAGCAGCACTTCGGCGTTTTCCGCGTAGCTGCGAATGGCCGCCAGGGGTTGATTGAGTTCATGGCTGATGCTGGCGGACATGGTGCCCAGCGCTGACAGTTTGCTGGCCTGCACCAGTTCATCCTGAGCGCGCACCAGTTCCTGCTGCGCTTGTTCGCGCTCCAGCACTTCCTGTTTGAGCCGACTGTTGAGGCCTTCCAGATCGCTGGTGCGCTCGATCACTCGTACTTCCAGCTCGCGGCGAGCCTTGGCTTCAAAGGCGATGCGGTCCAGATAATGGCGACGGCGCTGGATCATGATGCCCAACAGCAACATCACCACCAACAAGGTCGCGCCGCCGACTGCGACCACCGTGCGTACCGGTCGGTCGATCAAGGCGCGCGGGGCGAGGATATTGACGCTCCAGCCGGTTTCATCGATGTGCTGGGTCTGCGTCAGCCAGGCCTTTTCGTTGAGCAGCAATGGACGCGGATCGCGGGTTGGATAAGGCTGGATGGCGACGATCGCCTGTTTTTCCTCTTCGCTCAGGGCGCGGGTGGCACGGAAACGCCATTCCGGATTCGAGGTCAGAATGACCACGCCGTTGTGGTCGGTGAGCAGCAATTGTTCGGGCGTCTTGCCCCACAAGGTTTCGGTGTGGTCCAGATCGACCTTCACCACCAGCGCGCCGATGACCTGGTTTTCGTTGCGCACCGCCGAGGCGAAAAAGTACCCACGTTTGCCCGAGGTGGTGCCCAGTCCGAAGAAGCGCCCGAGATTGCCGGCCATCGCGTCGTTGAAATAAGGCCGGAAGGCAAAGTTGCGGCCAAGGAAACTGTCGCGCTTGTCCCAATTCGACGCGGCCAGCGTGGTGCCATCCGGGCCCATGAGGTACATGACTTCAGCGCCGGTCTGACGACAGATTTCCTGGAGCAGCAGATTGGCGGCGTTGATCGTCGGGGCATCCTGAGGCGCCGCCAATGCCGCGCGCAAGGCAGGTAGCTGGCTGAGAATCTGCGGCAAGGTTTCGTAACGGTGCAGCGTGCCCAACAGGTTGGCCACGTACAGATCCAGCGTCTGGCGGTTCTGGCTGATCAGCTCGTTACGGTAATAGCGCTCGGCCAGATGCTCCAGCGGCCACAACAAAGGCGCCAGCAAGATCGCCAAAAGCGCCAGGCTGCGCCAGCGGGGACGGGGCGGAAGTTTGGAGGTGGTGATCATGATGAATGCGCCAGACAATGGGAGCGCCTGGCCTGTGCAGACGTCGTAGGAGCGGATTTATCCGCGAGGGCAATGGTGTAGATGTTACATCTGCGTCAGATGTACCAATGGCCTCGCGGATAAATCCGCTCCTACGGACCCGAAAGCAGCAGGCATGTGCCGGAACCGGCATTATGCCTAACGCTGCTCGCTCAGGCACTCCAGCAATGCGCTGTGCCAGTCGGTTTGTTGCACACCCCATTCGCGTTGCAGTCGGCTGCAATCCAGTCGCGAGTTGAGCGGGCGCGGGGCGGGGGTTGGGTAGGCAGAGGACGGGATGGGGTGCAGCGTCGCGCATTTCTTGCCGTTTTTGATCAGTTCCTGACCAATCGCCTCGGCAAAACCGAACCACGAGGTCTCACCGCTGGCGGTCAGGTGATACGTGCCCCAAGCGCCGGGATTGCCATTACGCCAGCGTTCGATCAACTGCCGCGTGCTCTGGGCGATGGTGCCCGCCCAGGTCGGTGCGCCGATCTGATCGGCGACGACGTTCAATTCGTCGCGTTCCTGCAACAAGCGCTGCATGGTCAGCAGAAAGTTGCGCCCGACGGCGGAGTACACCCAGCTGGTGCGCAAAATCAAATGCTGCCCGCCGATGGCGCTGATCGCCTGTTCGCCGGTCCATTTGCTGGCACCGTAGATGCTCAGGGGATTGGCTTCATCTTCTTCTGTATAGGGCGATTGCTTGCTGCCATCGAACACGTAATCGGTGGAGTAATGAATCAGCGGGATGCCCAGCTCTTCGGCCTGCTGGGCAAAAACGCCCGCTGACATCGAGTTGATCTGAAACGCCGCCGTCGCATCGGTTTCCGCCTGATCGACTGCGGTGTAGGCGGCCGCATTGATGATCAGGTCTGGTTGCACGGCCTGAACCCGATCAATCACCGCCAATGGATCGTTCAGGTCCAGCTGGTCACGGCCCAGCACCACCAGTTCGCCCAGGTCCGCCAGGCTTTTCTGCAAGGCTTGGGAGACTTGGCCATGTTGGCCGGAAATCAGGATTTTCAGCGGTTTTTCGGCGCGATCGGTCATGGGAAAAGATCAGCCTCCTTCAGACTTTTTGCATTCTGGTCCTTGGCCGACATCTGCGGCTGCTTGCCGTCCAGCTCCCAGTCGATACCAAGGTCCGGGTCATCCCAGCGGATGCAGCGTTCTGCGGCCGGGGTGTAGTAATCGGTGGTCTTGTACAGAAATTCTGCGTAGTCGCTGAGCACCACGAAACCATGGGCAAAACCCGGCGGCACCCACAACTGGCGGAAATTCTCGGCGGACAGCTTCACGCCGACCCACTTGCCGAAGGTCGGCGAACTGCGGCGGATGTCCACGGCAATATCCAGCACTTCACCCGCCGTCACACGCACCAGTTTTCCCTGGGCGTGTTCGATCTGGTAATGCAGGCCGCGCAATACGCCCTTGGCGGAGCGTGAGTGGTTGTCCTGCACGAATTGGGTGTCCAGGCCGGTGGCGTCTTCGAACGCCTTGGCATTGAAACTTTCATAGAAGAACCCCCGTTCATCACCGAACACACGCGGCTCGATGATGATGACTTCAGGCACTTCACACGCAATCACATTCACTGATTTTCCCCCGCAAGCTTGAACAGGTATTGGCCGTAACCGGTCTTGCCGAAATAGTCGGCGCGGGCAAGCAGATGGGCGCGATCCACCCAGCCGTTCTGATAAGCGATTTCTTCGAGGCAGGCGACTTTCAGGCCCTGGCGATGTTCGATGGTCTGCACGTATTGCGACGCATCGAGCAGGCTGTCGTGGGTGCCGGTGTCGAGCCAGGCAAAACCGCGCCCGAAACGTTCGACGCGCAGGTCGCCGCGTTCCAGATAGGCGTTGTTCACGTCAGTGATTTCCAGCTCGCCGCGTGGCGATGGCTTGACGTCCTTGGCGATCTGGATCACTTCGTTGTCGTAGAAATACAAGCCGGTCACCGCGTAGCTTGACTTCGGATGCTTGGGTTTCTCTTCGATGGACAGCGCGCGGCCCTCGTCGTCGAAATCGATCACGCCAAAGCGCTCCGGGTCCTTGACCCAATAGCCGAACACCGTCGCGCCTTCGGTGTGGGCCGCGGCTTTTTGCAGCTGCTCGCTGAAGTGCTGACCGTGGAAGATGTTGTCGCCCAAGATCAGGCACACCGAGTCGTCGCCGATGAATTCTTCGCCAATCAAAAACGCCTGGGCCAGGCCATCGGGTTTAGGTTGCTCGGCGTAGTGGAAATTGACCCCGAACTGACGGCCGTCACCCAGCAGATTGCGGTACTGCGGCAAATCCTGAGGCGTGGAAATGATCAGGATTTCGCGAATACCGGTCAGCATCAGCACCGAGATCGGGTAATAGATCATTGGTTTGTCGTAGATGGGCAACAGCTGTTTGGAGACGCCCAGAGTGATGGGGTGCAGGCGTGTGCCCGACCCGCCTGCCAGAACGATTCCCTTGGTCATGCGATCAGATCCTTATGGTTGGTGAAGCCCAGTCGTTGGCCCTGATAGCTGCCGTCCTGCACTCTGCGGCACCATTCCAGGTTGTCGAGATACCATTGCACGGTTTTGCGCAGCCCTGATTCGAACGTCTCCTGCGGCGTCCAGCCCAACTCGCGCTCGATCTTGCCGGCATCGATGGCATAGCGTAGATCGTGGCCCGGACGATCCAATACGTAGGTAATCAGGTCGGCAAAATTCGTCACGCCAGCGGGGTGCTCTGGCGCCAGCTCTTCGAGCAGGGCGCAAATGCTGCGCACCACGTCGATATTCTTCTGTTCGTTGTGGCCGCCAATGTTGTAGGTCTCGCCGACCACACCTTCAGTCACGACCTTGAGCAGCGCCCGGGCGTGATCCTCGACAAACAGCCAGTCGCGCACTTGCAGGCCGTTGCCATACACCGGCAGCGGCTTGCCGGCGAGGGCGTTGAGGGTCACCAGCGGGATCAGCTTCTCAGGGAAGTGAAACGGGCCGTAGTTGTTCGAGCAATTGGTGACCACCACCGGCAAGCCGTAGGTGCGATGCCAGGCGCGGACCAGATGATCGGACGCCGCCTTGCTGGCCGAATAGGGCGAGCTGGGCGCATAGGGCGTGGTTTCGGTGAACAGGTCATCGACGCCGTGCAGGTCGCCATACACTTCGTCGGTGGAAATATGATGGAAGCGAAACGCTGCGCGCTCGGCTTCCGGCAGCTTGAGCCAGTAACCGCGCACAGCTTCCAGCAGGCTGTAAGTGCCGACGATATTGGTCTGAATGAATTCCGCGGGACCGTCGATGGAGCGGTCGACATGGGATTCCGCAGCCAGATGCATGATGGCGTGCGGCGCAAAGCGCTCAAGCACGGCACTGACCTGGGCCTGATCGCAGATGTCGGCCTGCACGAACTCATAGCGGGTATTGGTCGCGATGCTGGCCAGCGATTCGAGATTGCCGGCATAGGTCAATTTGTCGAAATTAAGCACATCGTGTTCGGTGTTCTGGATCAGATGACGGATCAGCGCCGAGCCGATAAAGCCCGCACCGCCAGTTACAAGTATTCGCATGAGCTGGCCTTCTTCCTTGTTGGTCGTAAGACGTATGGAGCATAGCTTGTGGGCGTGAGCAGGCCCGCGCAAGCAGCATCAAGCAAGAATGGTCGCTTGGGTCATGAAAAGAATTGATTGGCCCCCGGCGCTTGCGTCATAAAACCGGCGATGGCGATTCTACGGCGTCCTTATTGGTGTCGTTAATCCGACGCAACTATAGTTGTGGGTCAAAGCACTCAAGCCACGCCTGATTCGCCCTCGTCGGCCGGGCCAGGCAGCCCGCTCCAACACTATTTGAGGTTGTTCATGCCCCTCGCCACGTTGATTCGCCGTTCCAGCCTGCCATGTCCGGAAATCACCACAGAGCAGGCGTTGCAACTGCTCGATCAACATTACGGCCTGAGCGGCACGTTGAAGGCGTTGGGCAGTCAGCAGGACCGCAATTTCCTGCTCGACACCGGCAGTCGCCGCTACGTCCTGAAAATCTGCCACGGCGCGTATTCGCCTGCCGAATTGCAGGCTCAACACGCAGCGCTGGGGCATCTGGCGGCACACTCGCAGGTTCGCGTGCCGGGCGTGGTCAGCAGCAAAAATGCCGAGCAGCTGCTGTCGCTGGAAATCGACGCAAAGCCTGTGCATGTGCGCCTGCTGGAGTTTATCGACGGGCAGTCACTCAGCCATCTGGCGCATCTGCCGACTGAAGTCGTGGTCGGCCTTGGCGAACTGTGCGCTCAGGTTGATCAAGCGCTGGCATGCTTCGAACATCCGGGGCTGGAGCGCATCCTGCAATGGGATCCTCGGCATGCGATGGCGCTGATCAAGCACTTGTTACCCGTGATTGAAGACGCCGATAACCGCGCCTGTATCGCCGAAGCGGCCGAGCAGGCGCAGGATCGTTTGCTACCTCTGATTGGCGCATTGCCGTTGCAGGCCGTGCATCTGGATATCACTGAATACAACGTGGTCTGGGCTCGTGACGCACAGCGTCAATGGCAGTTGCAGGGTTTGATCGACTTCGGCGATCTGGTCACGACCTGGCGCATTGCGGACCTTTCCGTTACGTGCGCGGCGCTGCTGCACCACGCTGACGGCGATCCGCTGTATATCCTGCCGGCGATTCGCGCCTACCACGCGATCAATCCCTTGCAGCGTGAAGAGTTGCAGGCACTTTGGCCGCTGATCGTCGCACGTTCGGCGGTGTTGGTCCTCAGCAGTGAACAGCAGGCCAGGGTCGAACCGGACAACGCGTACATTCAGGCCAATATCGACAGCGAATGGGGCATCTTCGATCTCGCCACTTCCGTGCCGATTGCCCTGATGGAAGCGGCGATTCTCGCGGCGCTGGGCATGGCGACGGCCAAGGCCCCAGAGCCGATTTATTTCCCGTTGCTGCCGAGCATGATCGGCCGGGAATTCCGCCTGGTGGATCTGGGCGTGCTGAGCGAGCATTTCGTCGCTGGCAATTGGCAGCAGGATGGCATCGACGAGCAAATGTTGATGCAGGCCGCGCAGGCAACAGGTCAGGCGTCGAGCCGTTTCGGGGAGTATCGCCTGTCGCGCACTCTGGTTGACAGTGCGAAGCAGCCCGAAACCTGCGCCTTGCACGTGGAATTGAGCCTGCCGCATGACATCCCGTTGCATGCGCCATTCAACTGCAGCGTGCGCAGGACCGCCGATGCCGCGCTGTTGCTGGTTGGCGATGAGATGAGCCTGCGTGTGTGGGGTGTTGCTTCGGGCCTTGCATCCGGACAAAAGCTGGCCGCTGGTGACGAAATCGGTCAAAGCGCCGGTTCGTTGATCGTGCAGCTTTGTTCGGTGCCCGAACTGAGCCCGCCATTATTCGCCACGCCATCCTGGGTCGATGCGTGGCGTGCGTTGTGCCCGTCGCCTTCGACGTTGCTGGGTTTCCCCTGCGATGCGCCGCCGCTGCCGGATTCGACGGGGTTGCTGGCGCGTCGCGATGCCAGCTTTGCCCGCTCGCAAAAGCATTATTACCAGTCGCCGCCGCACATCGAGCGCGGCTGGCGCAATCATCTGATCGACATGCAAGGCCGTTCCTATCTGGACATGCTCAACAACGTTGCGGTCCTCGGCCATGGCCATCCGCGCATGGCGGCCGAAGCGGGTCGGCAATGGTCGCTGCTCAACACCAATTCGCGCTTTCATTACGCTGCCATCGCCGAATTTTCCGAACGCCTGCTGGAACTGGCGCCGGAAGGCATGGATCGAGTGTTTCTGGTCAACAGCGGTACCGAAGCCTGCGACCTGGCGATTCGTCTGGCCTGGGCGTTCAGTGGTGGGCGCGACATGCTCTGCGTGCTGGAGGCCTACCACGGCTGGTCAGTGGCGGCGGATGCGGTTTCCACGTCCATCGCGGATAACCCGCAAGCCTTGAGCACCCGGCCGGACTGGGTACATCCGGTCACGGCACCGAACAGCTATCGCGGTGAGTTTCGCGGCCCGGACAGCGCACCGCACTATGTACGCAGTGTCGAGCAGGTTTTGCAGCAGTTGGCTGCGCAACAGCGGCAGGTGGCGGGTTTTATCTGCGAGCCGGTTTACGGCAACGCCGGAGGGATTTCCTTGCCGCCAGGTTACTTGCAGCAGGTTTACCAGAAGGTCCGGGAGCAGGGCGGCGTGTGCATCGCCGATGAGGTGCAGGTCGGTTATGGCCGGTTGGGCCGTTACTTCTGGGGTTTCGAAGAGCAGGGCGTTGTTCCGGACATCATCACCATGGCCAAAGGCATGGGCAACGGCCAGCCGCTGGGCGCGGTGATCACCTGCCGGGAAATCGCCGAGGCGCTGGAAGCCGAGGGTTATTTCTTCTCGTCAGCCGGAGGAAGCCCGGTCAGCTGTCGCATCGGCATGGCGGTGCTCGATGTGATGAAAGAGGAAAAGCTGTGGGAAAACGCTGAAATTGTCGGCGGACATTTCAAGGCGCGGCTGGAGGCTCTGATCGATCAGCATCCGTTGGTGGGCGCGGTACACGGCATGGGTTTCTATCTGGGCGTCGAACTGGTGCGTGATCGCCAGACCCTGGAACCGGCCACCGAAGAAACCGCCTATTTATGTGAGCGCCTGCGGGAACTGGGCGTTTTCATGCAGCCCACCGGCGACTACCTGAACATCCTCAAAATCAAACCGCCGATGGTCACCACCCGGCAAAGTGTGGATTTCTTTGTGGATATGGTGTCGAAGGTGCTGGCAGAGCTGGCCTAGAACCCGTTGGAGCGAGCCTTGCCCGCGAATCAAGGCGATACGGTCCGTCAGACAAACCGTGTAAATACCTTCGCGGGCAAGCCTCACTCCAACGTTTTTTGTCAGATTAATATCTGATTAATCCTGTGATTTTGTTAGCTGATGACGGGATAAACACTTTTAAACCCGATTTTTATCCGCTATAAAGGCGTCCAGATTGTCATGGCACGCCTGCTATGGTGAGAAGCCCTTTCTACGACGGTTCGCTGGAGTCCTGAATTATGACAACGCTCAATAGCACGCCACGCGCCGACGGCTTTTACATGCCGGCCGAATGGGCGCCGCAGACCCAGACCTGGATGGTCTGGCCCGAGCGCCCGGACAACTGGCGCCTGGGCGGCAAACCGGTGCAGACCGCTCACGTCGCGGTGGCCAAAGCCATCGCGCGTTTCGAGCCGGTGACCGTTGCCGTTTCCGCCGCGCAATACGATAACGCCCGCGCGCGACTCGATGTGCCGAACATTCGCGTCGTGGAAATCAGCAGCGACGACGCCTGGGTGCGCGACACCGGCCCGACCTTCGTCATCAATGACCACGGCCAGGTGCGCGGCGTGGACTGGGACTTCAACGCCTGGGGCGGTTTCGACGGCGGGTTGTATTCGCCATGGAACCGGGACTCCCAGCTGGCGAGCAAGGTTCTGGAAATCGAGCGCTGCCCGCGTTACCAGACCAAGGGTTTCGTGCTTGAAGGCGGCTCGATCCACGTTGATGGCGAGGGCACGCTGATCACCACCGAAGAGTGCCTGCTCAATCGCAATCGCAACCCGCACCTGTCCCGCGCAGAGATCGAAACCGTGCTCAGCGACAACCTGGCGGTCGACAAGATCATCTGGTTGCCGGACGGCCTGTTTAACGACGAAACGGATGGACACGTCGATAACTTCTGCTGCTATGTGCGCCCCGGCGAAGTGCTACTGGCCTGGACAGATGATCCTAAAGACCCCAACTATTCACGCTGCCACGCGGCATTGAGTATTTTGGAAAACAATCGGGATGCCCAAGGTCGGGCATTCATCGTGCACAAGATGCCGATTCCCGGCCCATTGTTCGCCACGCATGAAGAATGCGCAGGCGTTGATCAGGTGCACGGCAGTCAGGAACGCAACCCTTCGGTGCGTCTGGCCGGTTCCTATGTGAATTTCCTGATCGTGAACGGCGGGATTATCGCCCCAAGCTTCGACGATCCACTGGACGAAACAGCACGAAAAATCCTGCAAACGTTGTTCCCCGAGCATGAAGTGGTGATGGTTCCAGGCCGCGAGTTACTGTTGGGCGGCGGCAATATTCACTGCCTGACCCAGCAGCAACCGGCCCCGCATCGGGTCTGAATTGTAGGACGATATTTCAGTTCGGACACACAGTTGGTCCCGATCTTGCTCTCACTAGCCCATCACCCGATGGGCTTTTTTATGGGTCGCGGTTTGCTGGTCTATGCTTTTGGATAGATCTGTAACGAAGTGTTTAATCGTTTGCCGCGTCTCTCGTCTGTCATATAGCACCCGTACATTTAGCTCCTCACGACTTACAGAGGTTGTCCCTATGAACGCAGCTCTAGAGCACCACGCTCGCGGTTTGTCTGCTAGTAGCGAGGCTCGCCAGGTAATGGCGGATTGGTTAAGGACGACCAACATCCGAACGCCTCAACGACCGGATGTACGCAAAATGCTTCTACAGCGTTACCCGATCGGGTTGCTGGAAGAAGCGGAGCTGGAAGCGTTGATCAACGTGCATCGAGACTCCAACAGCTCGTTCTAGAGCGGTCGGATGTATAGAAGGTGTTACATGAAAATTGACACCTTTTAAGCCTGCGTCTAGGATTTGCGTCCTCCGCCCGTGGCCTAATGCCATGCATCAGTAGTCCACTGCGATGATTGCGCCGGCCTTTCGGAGCCTGTTTTTCGGAAGGCCAAACGACTGAACAAGTCGTCGCCACGGCGCGTGATCAATCCGCAGAAAGGGAATTATCGATGCTCACTACACGTATCAGCTTGCTCGCACTGGGTCTGATCAGTGCTGGACAGGTCATGGCCAACGGTCAGGCCGACTCGAAGGGTTTTGTTGAGGACAGCAGCCTCAACCTGTTCCTGCGCAACGCGTACATCAATCGCGATTACAAAAATGGCCGCGAAGACAAGGCCGAGTGGGGCCAAGGCTTCACCGCCAACTTCGCCTCGGGTTTCACTCAGGGCACGGTCGGCGTGGGCGTCGATGCGTTCGCTCTGTACGGTTTGCGTCTGGATGGCGGCAAGGGTCGCAGCGGCGCGGGCGGTATCGACTTCTTCAAGCAGGGCGACAGCGGCGCAGCGGCGGATGATCTGTCGCGTTTTGGCGGTGCAGTAAAAGCGCGCATCTCCAACACCGTGATCAAGTACGGCGACCAGATGCCTGAGTTCCCGGTGCTGAGCTACGACAACTCGCGCCTGCTGCCGGAAAGCTACACCGGCACGCTGATCACCTCCAAAGAGATCGATGGCCTGGTCGTCAACGTGGGTCGCTTCACCCAGCAGACACGTAAAAGTGCCGAAGGTCGCGACAGTGGCGATCTGAAAAGCATCAACGTCTACGGCGCCAGCTACAAATTCACCGACGCGTTCAGCGCAGCGTTCTACGCCTCCGACGACGAAGACACGCTGAAAAAACAGTACCTGAACCTGAACTACGTATTTGCCCTGCAGCCTGACCAGTCGCTGACCTTCGATTTCAATGGCTACAAGACTGAACTGGACAAGGAAATCGCCGACAGCGGCGAGCGCGACAACAAGATCTGGAGCCTGGCGGCGACCTGGGCAGTGGGCATCCACTCGTTCACCATCGCCCATCAGCGCAGCACCGGCGACACCGGCTACAACTACGGCGGCTATCGCAACGCTGGCGGTTTCGGTGACGGTGGTAACACCATCTACCTGGCGAACTCGTACTGGTCCGACTTCAACGGCAAGGACGAGCGTTCCTGGCAGGCGGGTTACGGCGTGAACCTGTCGACTGTTGTCACTCCGGGCCTGAGCTATAAAGTGGCTTACGTGCGCGGCGACAACATCGACGACGGCACCAATCGCGGCAGCGGCGAAGAGCGCGAAATCTTCAGCCAACTGACCTACGTGGTCCAGAGCGGCCCGGCGAAAGATTTGTCCGTGCGCCTGCGCAACTCGTTCCTGCGCGTGTCCGACAACGCCAGCAACTACAACAGCGAAGGCAACGAAACGCGGATCTTCGTGGATTATCCGATCAGCGTTTTCTGATTGTCAGCACACCACTCGTAGGACCGGCTTTAGCCGGGAGGAGGCCGGTACATTCGCGGCGGTTGCGTCATCAGACCTTCCGCCCTCCCGGCTGAAGCCGGTCCTACAGTCCTGTGTGCTGGCCGACATCGTCGCGAAGACCTTTCCGCGGGCAAGCCTCGCTCCAACAATTGGTGCTGGCTGAGCTACCATGTGCCATCCCAGCACCTGACCCGGTCACCCCATGGCCCTCGCGACGCCTCCTGATCTTTCCGATATTGCCGTGCCCGTGCAACCGCTGGCGCGTACCTATCCGCGTGGGCGGTATATCGAGCCGCATGAGCACGTCTGGGGTCAGGTGTTGTACGCCACGTCCGGCGTGATGTGGGTCGAAACGCCGCTGGAAGCGTTGGTCGTTCCGCCGCAGCGGGCTGTGTGGCTGCCGCCCGGCGTGGTACATGGCATTCGCGTTGTCACCGACCTGGAAATGCGCAATATCTACCTGCGCCCGGCAATTGCCGAAACCCTCGAAAGCACGGTGCAGGTTTTCGAAGTCGGTCGCTTGCTGCGGGAATTGATCCTCGGCCTTGTCGCCCAGGATCACGAACAGGCGTCGGAGTATTACGACGCATTGGTCGGACTGGCGCTGCTGGAACTCAAGCGCGCCAAACGATCCCTCCTGAAAATCCCCATGCCTGATCAATCCGACCGCCGCCTGATGAACCTGTGTCAGGCGGTCATGAGCGAGCCGTCGCTGGCGATTGCGTTCGAGCAGCACGCGGAAAACGCTGGAGCCAGCGTTCGCACGCTGGCCCGTTTGTTTCAAAGCGCACTGGGCATGGGTTTCGCCGAGTGGCGTCGACAAGTGCAACTGGCCACCGCCGTGGCGGAAATCATCCAGGGCGTGCCGGTCAGCACCATCGCCCGCTCACTGGGCTACTCGCCCAGCAGCTTCAGCGACATGTTCCGCCGGGAACTGGGCGTGGCGCCGTCCAAATACCCGCTCATATGAAATCCGTAGGACCGGCTTCAGCCGGGAGCAGGCCAGTCCATTGGCAGCAGATGCCTCGTCGGACCTCCCGCTCCCGCGGCTAAAGCCCGCTCCTACGGGATTTGGCCGATATTCCGAAGTCCTTGGCCGATAGCTTTTCCCTGCCGCTCGTAAACTTTGTGCATTCCAGTTTGCCCGGAGTTCACCATGAGCTATCTCATTTCCATCGTTATTGGTATCGCCGTCGGCCTGCTCTACGGCGCGCTTGATTTCCGTTCACCTGCGCCGCCCGCCGTGGCGTTGGTCGGTCTGACCGGCATGTTGCTGGGCGAAAAAATATGGCCCATGGGCAAGCAATTGTTTGCCAGCTGGGTGTCCTGATTTCTCGAATCGCGCCGCAAAAACTTCACGAGAGGCCTTCCATGAAAGCACTGCAATTTTCCCGAACCGGCGACCTTGCCGCGCTGCAATACGTCGAACTGCCCAAGCCGGTGGCGGGCCAGGATGAAGTGTTGATCCAGGTGAAAGCCGCGGGCCTGAATCCCAGCGACGTCAAAAATGTGCTCGGTCGTTTTCCGTACACCACGCTGCCGCGCGTGCCGGGGCGTGATTTCGCCGGGGTCGTGGTGGAAGGTCCGTCGGCGCTGCTCGGCCAGGAAGTCTGGGGCACTGGCAAAGAGCCGGGCTTCTTTCGTGACGGCTCCCATGCTGAGTTCCTCACCTTGCCGGCCAAGGGCGTGGCCCTCAAACCCAAACATTTGAGCTTCAGCCAGGCCGCCAGCCTTGGCGTGCCATACACCACCGCATGGGACGCGTTGCAACGCAGCCTGGTCGGCGCCGATACGCGTTTGCTGGTGATCGGTGCCAACGGCGCGGTCGGCAGTGCCGCCCTGGCGCTGGGCAAGATTCTTGGCGCCCAAGTCCTCGGCGCGGTACGTCGCCCCGAACAGCTCAAGACGCTGCAGGATCAGGGCTTCGACGCGATTTTGCTGGACCAGGCTGAGGAACTGGCCGGACAAGTCACCCGGATTTACAAGGGCGGCGCCGACGTCATTTTCGACACCACCGGTTTCTGGCTCCCCGCCGCAGTGAGTGCGTTGGCGCCGTTCGGCCGCATCGCCATCATCGCCGCCCCGGTAGACGGCCACGTGCAACTGCCCGCGCTGGCCCTGTATCGCAAGGGCGGCTCGGTGGTCGGCATCAACTCGTTGCTGTACGACTGCCAGGCCTGCGCGAAAATGCTCGACCAGTTCGGCCGATTTTTCGACGAAGGCAGCTTGCCGCTGCCCACCGGCCTGCTCGAGTCACCGCTCAGCGAAGGCCTGGCACGCTACGCCGAGGTCAACCAGGGCGCGGGGGATAAGGTGATTCTGTTGCCGTGAGCCCCGTTGGAGCGAGGCTTGCCCGCGAAGAACGATAACGCGGTCTGTCTGGTCCACCGAGGCGCCTAATTCGCGGGCAAGCCTCGCTCCAACGGGCGGCCTTTTGCCTTAACGATTAAACCGTTCAACCAGCGCACGTAAACCGCGTGACGCCGCTTCAAGCTCAGTGCCGCGCGACACGGCGGCGCTGGCGTTGCTGGCGGATCGTTCGAAGGTCTCGGCGACGTTGTTGATCTGCCGGGAAATGTCCTCGGCCACATGCGCCTGTTCTTCCGAAGCGGTCGCCATTTGATGACCCATGCTGCTGATCCGGCCGATCACTTCGCGAATACCTTGCAACGCGTCCTGCGCTTCGATCACCTGAGCAACGCCTTTGTCAGCCTCGCTGATACCCAACTGCGCAATGCTGACCGCGTCGTCGGCACCCTTTTTCAAGGACGCGATGACGGCCTGGATTTGCTGGGTCGACTCACGCGTCTTGCCCGCCAATGCCCGAACTTCATCGGCAACCACCGCAAAGCCACGACCTTGTTCGCCAGCCCGGGCAGCTTCGATGGCGGCGTTGAGCGCGAGCAGGTTGGTCTGATCGGCAATCGCTTGAATAACACCGGCCGCCGACATGATCTGCTGGGTTTCATTGGCCAGGTTATCGACGGCGCTACTGATATTGGTGACCGTGCCCGCCAGCCGCTGGATCGCCTCGCGGGAAGTGCCAGCGACTCTGCTGCCTTGCTCGGCAAGCTCGTTGGCCGTGGCGGCTTCGGATGCAGTGTGCTGCACATGCCTGGCGACTTCGTTGATCGAGGCCGCCATTTCAGTCATGGCCGCTGCGGTCATGTCCGTCTCGGCACGTTGTTCCAGCAGGGAGCGCTCGGTTTTCGAGGAGAGCTGAGTGGAGTGACCTGCCGCTTCAGAAACCTGATTGGCCAGATCGCTCAGGCGGGTCAACGCGGTTTTGAGGCGTGCGTCCTCGCTGAGCAGAATCATCTCCACCCGCGCCTGAGAGCCATAAGCGTCGCTGTAAGTCAGCGCGCTTACCGGGTCGGTAAATGCATTCGGAGCACTGGCAATAATGCTGGTCAGCTGTCGCTCGCCGCGCAGATAAGCCCAGGCACCCAAAGCCACGAACAGCCCGGCGATCACCACTTGAGCAACGACGCCAGGGAAGAAATTATTCACCGCCAGCGCAACGATCGCGGCAACCAAAGGCACCGCAATAACGCTGGCAAACGCGCCCAGATGACGAGCGCCGGTTACCGCGCTTTTACCTCCACGCAAGCGCGCATACAAGGCTTCGGCGCGGGCGATTTCCTCGCGAGTCGGCTTGACCCGCACGGACTCATAACCGATCAGCCGACCGTTCTCCAGAATCGGCGTCACGTACGCGCTGACCCAGTAGAAATCGCCGTTCTTGCAGCGATTCTTGACGATGCCCATCCAACTTTTGCCCGCCTTCAAATAGCCCCACATCACGCCGAAAACATCTTTGGGCATGTCCGGGTGGCGAACCAGGTTGTGCGGGCTACCGATGAGTTCTGCCTGGGAATAACCACTGATTCTCGCGAACTCATCGTTGCAGTAAGTGATTTTGCCGCTGGTATCTGTCGCTGAAATCAAACGTTGTTCGGCAGGAAAGGTTTGCTCGGTTTGAGTCACATGCTTGGCCATCTTCAACGTCCATAAAGGTATATCGAGAACCTGTGGAATCCATTCGATATCAATGGCTTCTGCGTCGCAGGAATTTCAGTTTTAAAGGAATACGTTTAAAAACATATATTTGCAGATTTTTCCGGAGGATGCTCCATGTTGACTTCAAACAGGGCATTTTGCTGATTCTTTAGACGCTTGAGGTGAGGGTCACAAGTAACAGTGAGGTGGAGTATAGGTAGCACTTGGCCGTTATCAAATCTCCACCAGACCTGTGCCGAATTCATTTAGCGCCTGAAACTGTCCTATCGGCTCGACTTTAAGGTTCTTCAGCCGGGATGATGAACGGTGAAGCCACGCACCCGCCAAGAAGCCACTCGCACGCGTCCCACGTTGCATTGAGTACGTTTAACGCAGTGTCCCTAAAATAGAAACAATGAATCCGTATTTTAGGTAATTGTCTCGATTAGGTGCTGGCAGTATCTTTGTTCCAACGCCGCAGAACACAGCCAAACGCTGAAACGCGGCAACCGAACTCAGCGACTCAATCTAACGTTTAAAGGGAATAAAACCATGTCGATCCGCGAACTGCTCAACCCAACCAACTCCGCTCTGATCCTCATCGACCACCAGCCGCAAATGGCTTTCGGTGTTCAGTCGATTGACCGCCAGACGCTGAAGAACAACACCGTTGGCCTGGCCAAGGCTGCCAAACTGTTCAACGTGCCGACCATCCTCACCTCGGTTGAAACCAAAAGCTTCAGCGGCTACATCTGGCCAGAACTGCTCGGTGTATTCCCGGATCAACAGCCCATCGAACGTACTTCCATGAACTCCTGGGAAGACAAAAAGCTGGTCGAAGCGGTCAAAGCGACCGGCCGCAAAAAACTGATCATCGCCGCGCTGTGGACCGAAGTCTGCCTGACCTTCCCGGCACTGGAAGCCATGGAAGAAGGCTACGAGGTGTACATCGTCACCGACGCCTCCGGCGGCACCACCAAAGAAGCCCACGACATGTCCGTGCAGCGCATGATCCAGGCTGGCGCCGTACCCGTGACCTGGCAACAAGTGCTGCTCGAATACCAACGCGACTGGGCGCACAAAGAAACCTACGAAGCGGTCATGGAACTGGTCCTCGAACACAGCGGCGCATACGGCATGGGCGTCGACTACGCCTACACCATGGTCCACGGCGCGCCGCAGCGTAAGGTCGTCTGATCCGCTAACCCCTGACCAAATCGCCCCCGAACAGCAATGTTCGGGGGCGATTTGCGTTGCAGCGCCTTCCCGGATGAATCCGGTCTCAAGGGGAATGTGGGATTTACCTGTAGGAGGGAATTCATTCCCGAAGGCGGCAGTCAGGTAGACACGGATTTACCGGCCTAACCACCGCCTTCCCTGATGAATCCGGTCTCAAGGGAAATGTGGGATTTACCTGTAGGAGGGAATTCATTCCCGAAGGCGGCGGTCCGGTAGACATGGATTTACCGGCCTAACCACCGCCTTCCGGGATGAATCCGGTACCACGGCTTCAACAACCTCCGTTGGAGCGAGCGGGCGGCATTCCGACTTGCCCACGAATCGATTCATCAACCACCCAATAATCTCCCGCCCGTCGTGCAACTTGTGCCAAAACCCGCAGTCATACGCCCGCCATAATTCACCCGCTTACGAATCACCTTCCTCGCCGTCCCATCAGAGCTGCCGCCCCATGCGCCCAACCGCTCGTTCTTATCTCCTGCTCTGCCTGATTCCCCTGCTCGCGCTATTCGCCGGCTCAGCCCAGGCCAGCGCAGAAACCCAGCTCGCACAAGCCATCAACGACTACCGCGCCCAACCCTCGCGCTGCGCCAGCAACACACCCCGCGGCCTGTCGCCGTTGGCGCTGAAGTCGAAACTCGCACTGCCCATCGGCTTCGGCGGCGATCTGCGCGAGACACTCAAAGCGTCTGGCTATCGAGCGGTGTCGGTGCGAACCATCCGTTTGGTCGGCGCGCCTGATGCAGACGCCGCTTTCGACATGCTCCAGCGCCGATATTGCGCGGCGCTGCTCGACACCGATTTCGCAGACATCGGCATCACCCGCGCAGCGAACGAATGGCGCGTGGTGCTCGCCAAACCCCTGCTCGATGGTCGTCTGGAAGACAAGCAAACCGCTGGCAAAACCTTGCTCGCCCAGGTCAACGCCGCCCGCGCTCAACCGCGCATGTGCGGCCGTAAGCCCTACGCCGCCGCACGGCCACTGGCGTGGAACGCTGCACTGGAAACCGCCGCGCAACAACACAGCCTGGCCATGGCCAATGAAAGCTACTTCGCTCACATCGATCCCAACGGCGACCTGCCCGAAGACCGCGCCCGAGCCGCTGGCTACGGCGGCCGTCAAGTCGGCGAAAACATTGCCAGCGGCCAAGGCTCGGCAACCACCGCGATGCAAGGCTGGCTCGCCAGCCCCGGCCACTGCGCCAACCTCATGAACCCGATGTTCACCCAAGTCGGCGCGGCATACGGCACCAACTCCCGCAGCCATGCCGGGATTTACTGGACGATGGTATTCGGCGCGCCTTGATGGGTATGCTCGGCGCAGGATTTTCATAAGCGAGGACGGATCAATGCTGGATTTCAACAACAAGGGCTTTTTCAAACTCAAACAAAACAGCGAATACGCCGAGCGCGTCCAATCGCTGCTGCTGGAAGACGAAGAAGTCATCGACGCCTACAAATCCATGCGCGACGGCGTGGTGTTCACCAACAAACGAATCATCTCGGTCAACGTGCAAGGCATCACCGGCAGCAAAAAAGACTTCACCTCGCTGCCCTACAAAAACATCGTCGCCTACTCTATAGAAACGTCCGGAACCTTCGACCTCGACTCCGAACTGGAAATCTACTTCTCGTCCCTGGGCAAAGTGAAATTCGAATTCACCGGCAGAACCTCGATTGTCGAAATATCCAAGCACATCTCCCGCTACCTGCTGAACTGACCGCCCGCTGTCGAAGCTCTACAGCTGAGCCTCGATAGCCGCCTTGTCGACAATCGACCAGACGCGCGCGATCTTCCCGTCGCGAAATTGATAGAAGACATTCTCGGTAAAACGCACCCGCTTCCCGTTCACCACCAGCCCCAGAAATTCACCCTGCGGGCTGCAATCGAAACCGAGGCGGGCAGCAATATGGTTGGCGTCAGCGACCAGCAGCAGGATGTTGAACTGCAAATCCGGGATCTGCCGAAAGTCGTTCTCCAGCATCTCCCGATAACCTGAAAGCCCGAACGGCCGGTCGTTGTGATAAGCGTCTTCGTGAACGAAGTTGCCGAGGGCCGGCCAGTTTTGGGCGTTCAGGCAGGCGATGTAGGCTTTGTAGATGTCGGAAATATCGTGTGTTGCCATGGCGACTGCCTCAGGATTTGTATAAGGCGGGCGATAAAATAAACAGGTGATCGAAGAGAGAGCCTAGCTATAGAAGGCCCATCACGCATTTAGGAAAAAGGGATTACGGCAGATGAAAGGATTTCTCGTGTCAACGCTGCTTGTTGCCAGCGTATCGACTCAGGCCGCTGAGCCAAATCGCGGGCTGCTGGGGAGCAGCATCAACCAGCTGAGCCGAGCGTTCGTGTGTGACACATTCCAAAACGACCTGACAGGTGTCGGCAAAGCCATAAAAGCCCAATGCGCCAATCAGGCAGCTGCCGAGTTCGCAGCAGTGCCTGAGCGCAAGACGCTACGGGAATGCATCAAGCCCGGGAATGTGATTGATGATGATGTGAGGAAGTGTATGAAGGGGATGTGAGCGGTCGCCCGTTCTTCTGGACGACCATTGCCATTGGCCATGATCAGGTTTGATCAGTCGGCGTCATGTTCGTCTTGCGCGGAATAATGATTTTTTCATTTGGTATCTCTAGCTTGATCAGCTTGTTATTTTCCAAATAAGAAACCAGGGATGATCTTCCAAATCCACGAAAAATCACGGTTATATTTTCGATTTTCTTGAATTTTTCTGCTGTTGTTTCAGTTGATTTGGTAGTGAGCAATGAGTAGTAGGGTTCTTGTATATACGCTGTAGTGAGATCTATGCGTATATTTGCTGCCCGCATGGCCGAATCGAGAAGCTGCCCCGTCACGCCACCCATGGCAATGGGTAAGAAAATGATGATGAACATCATGATGGATCGGTCTTTTTTAAGGCTGCTACCGTGCATCACTTCCAGATGTTTTTCTTTGTAATCAATATTGCCTTGGGTAGCCGAGTTTGTGCTCTTGATCATCCTGCCCATGTCTTCGTATATTGAATAAAACATATAGAGCGCGATTGATAAGAGTGTAAGTGTCAAGTATACGGTTTTGTCGCTACGCCCGAATGCTATCAGCATCGGTACGAGTACTGGTGTGAAGAGAAAGTATTTCCACTGGAATTTTTTCAGTTGGTATTTTGGTTTCGCCTCCTTGCCAGTTTTGTTTTTGGCAAGCTTACCTAAGCTCCAGAATACGATGTTAAGCAGGGGCCGTAGCACAGGGCTGCAAAGTACTCCCATCGCAGTCAAGGACGCGACAAATAGAATATAGACAAAGCCAAAACAACCCGCAGTGATCAAAAATAAAAAGCCGTCCCCTAAGGTAATACCTTGCGGAAAATGTCCATTTTTCAAAGAGTAAAGGCCTATACATAAACCTCCAATAAAAATCCCTATTTTTGCAATGAAAGCCATGCCCTTGGCTGTGAAGTCCATGGTTTTTTCATTTATTAAAAACTTTGAAAACATCTGTCAATCCATTAGGTTTTTGGAAGGTGGCTAGCCTGGTTTTATTTAAAACTCACATCGGCCTCAGAGAAGCTCGACCATGTACTGTACCGCAGGCGGTCTCCAGCAGCGAAGACGGACCAGCAATCGTCTATGAAGATTCCGAAACGATTAATCTTGGGTCATACCGCGGGTATTTCCTTTCATACCCTCAACCGCCGCCTCAACCAAAATCTGAGCCGCCTCAATCTGATGCATCACAGACCGCGCGAGTGCCCGGAATTCCTTGGTGCTGTTGTCCGCAGATTCATAAGCGGTGGCGGCCGCGCAGGTGAGGTATTCCGAGGCGGTTATGAGGGCGTCTTCGACTTTTACGCCTGGCTTTGTGGTGAGCAAGCTCATGCCGATTCCAAATGGTTCGGGCTTTGGAGCTGTGTGTCCGGGTAGCTGCGATGTGGATCTGAGCATGGTGACTCCTTGGTTTAGTTGAGCCATAACTCATCGCGACTAAACGATGGGTGGCGGCTGAGCGCGGGTTAGTCGACCGGGAACCAAGCAAACCCAGCGCACCCGAAGGTGCCCCGTGCACAGCCGCCATAAATCGCCATGCCGATCTTGTGGATACGGTCATGAAGGTGGACACGCTTTGCTGGTAGATCGGGCGACTAAACCCGGTCGTTGATTTCAACGACAGGCAGGAAATTAGCCGCAGCGTCAGGCATCCACAAGCGGTGCAGAGGATATCCACTAAATTCAGAATCGTCTTACAGAAGGGCGGATTTATTGCTGAAGGATGTTTCTGGGTTGCGAGGATTTTGGGGTGGTTTTCTGATGGGGGGTTGGGTTTTGGCCAGATTTGAGCAGCAAGAAAGGGCGCTCGTCTTGATACATCTGAACAAGACGAGCGAGCTGATATCTAGCCAAAACGCTGCGTTATTACGCTCTACTCTTATCTTCCAGCCCGGCAACCGACGCCTCAACCAGCACGCGAGCCGCTTCTATCTGATGTAACACCGAACGAGCCAGCGGCCGGAATTCCAGCGTGATGTTATCGGCTGTTTCATATGCGGTAGCAGCTGCGCAGCTCAGGTATTCGGACGCCAGAACCAACGCATCTTCAACCTTGATGTCGGGCCTGACCGCGAACAGGCTGAGGTTACCAAGGTTGGTATTGGTCAGCGGGTCTGGAGTGAGGGGTGTTTGAGGTGGATGAGGCGTCGATCTGATCATGGTGAATCTCCCTGATTGGTTGAGCCGACGCCCTCTGCTGTCAATCAGAATGGGCGGCGGCTGCACGCGGGTTGACAGACCAGGAATCAAGGAACCCGGCGCACACGAATGTGCCCCACGACAGCCGCCATAACACAGCCTGCGGATACAAGATCTGCTGACGGCTTGGCGAGTGTTGCGCCTCGATTGATACGGTCTGTCAAAACCGGTCGCTGTGATCAGCGACCCGACGAGCGTATTCCGCGGTCATACGAGGCACAAGACGGTGCAGAGGATATTCGAAAATTTCAGAAGAGTCTTACAGGGCGGTAGGTTTGTTGCTGAAGGATGTTTCTGATGGTTCGTTGCTAGCGGGTGGGGTTTCGGGGGCAAGGACAACTCACAAGCAAATGCTTCATAGCAGATCAACCTGAAACGGAATTGATCGTGAAGCGTCGCGGGACTGCATGTCAATTTGGATGAGTCCGTGAAGGTGTAAGGTGCCCAACAAACGTTCACGACTGAGGCTGCCATGACCGGGATATCCCTGAACCTGCCGGAAGACCTTTCCAACGCTCTCGCCGATCTGGCCAAGACGAATGGCCAAAGTATCAGCTACTTGGCGATGGAGGTTCTTCGCGACTACATCGAGCATGAAAAGACTTTAATTGCACAAATCGAAATGGCGGTAGAAGAGGACAACCAATGTGAATTCGCCACCGATGAACAGGTAGCCGCGATGCGCGCCCGTCGAGGCAGGCCTTGGTGTGGGGGGCGATTTAACGAATGTCCCGTTATGGGAACCGATCAAATACAATTTAGTTAAATATAGAGCGCTTCTTATTCTCAATCTTATTTGTATAGCAATGGTACAACCAGGAGTAGAGGATGTATTCGAATAGATGCCAGCAGATCACACAGACAATTCGATTGAGTCGTTTGTATTTTGGATTATAGATTTATTATCAAAACTGGATTTAACACTTGAAATGTTGACACCGCACGCCGCATAGTGCCAATGCGCCACATTCTTGGTTGTGCCACAAAAATACTGAAAAATCAGAGGAGTATCTGCATGTTAACTTCCTTGCCGGTAAGGACAAAGTTGGTATTAGGTTTTGGCATGATGGTATTGATCATTTTTCTGATTTCTACGTTATCAGTCATTAGCTTAAATGAATCGAATCTGCGCTTCTCAAGCTATGTCGATGGCTTGGATAAGCGCATGGGTTTGATGAATGATTTGCTGCTCGCTGCGCAGCAACGTGCTATTTCAGCACGCAATCTTGTACTGGTTACCTCTGCAGCTGACCGACAGGCTGAGGCCGTCACCATAAACACCGAACATCAGAAAGTTAAAAGCCTTTTGTCAGAACTAGTAGCTGGAGTAAATGCATTGGCTCCATCCGCTAATAGTGATAGTGCCCGTAAATTGGTTGCTGAGATTGAGAAAATTGAGAAAATCTATGGCCCTGTCGCCTTAGAGATTACGCGGCTAGCCATGAGTGGCGATAATAGCGCAGCCATTAATATGATGAATAACGAATGCTTGCCACTCCTAAAAAAGCTGGTGGCCAGCGTCAATGACTACAAGGAGTTTAATTCAAAGGTTGCACTAGCTAGTGTAAGTGACTCGCAGGTCGAGTATCAAAATAATCGCGATTTTCTGATGTTTTTCTGCGCAATAGCAATTGCCATAGGGGTGGTGCTGACGATTCTAATAGTTCGTGGATTATCACGTGCTCTTGGTGCAGAGCCCACCATCTTGTCGACAATCGCTCAGCGCGTTGCCAGTGGCGATTTGCGCCCGATTCTCGAAGCGAAAATGTCAGTGGCCGGTAGTGTGCTGTCCTCCTTAAGTGAAATGCAGTCACGCCTGAGCTTGCTTATTAGTCAGGTTAATACTTCATCGGCAGTTATCTCTACTGCTGCTGTGGATCTTTCCGCTGCGACAGAGCAGACCCGCATCGGCGTAGAAAACCAGAGAATTGAAATCGACCAAGTCGCGACCGCGATCCACGAAATGGTAGCAACCACCCTTGAAGTTGCGCGCAATTCCGAAGAAGCAGCCCATGCGGCACTCAGCGCTAACCTTCAAGCGCAGACCGGCGGCACCATGGCAAAAGACGCAATAACCCAAATAAAACGTCTGGCATCTGAGGTGTCTAAATCTGCCGCCGCCATGGCACAACTCAAAATAGAGAGCTTGAACATAGGTGGTGTATTGCAAGTAATCACGTCAGTCGCTGATCAAACCAACTTGTTGGCGCTAAATGCCGCTATCGAAGCTGCTAGGGCGGGCGATGCTGGTCGAGGATTTGCGGTGGTAGCAGATGAGGTGAGAACTCTTGCCAAACGGACTCAGGGCGCAACCCTGGAGATTGGAACTTTGACCGCCAATCTGCAAAAAATAGCTGAAGAAGCTGCTGGGATGATGGAAGTCTGTCGCGGTTTGACTGATGAAACCGTCATACAGGTTTCAAATACCGGAAATTCGGTTGAAACCATCGTGGCGATGATTGACAACATCCAACAGATGGTAAGGCAAATCGCAACTGCAGGTGAGGAACAGAGTTGTGTAGCAGAAGAAATTAACCGTAGTGTTACTTCAGTTCGCAATATTGCGGATGATTCAGCTTTATCCTGTGAGAGAACTGCCAGCTCAAGTAATAACTTGGCAGCACTAGGAACCGTACTACAGCAGCAAATAGGTCATTTCAAGGTTTGATGAGTTTATTTAAGATAGCGTCTGGCGGATTGAGGCGCGCGGATCTCCATCGCCATCGGTACTGCTTCTTATGGACGATGGCTGGGCCGGAGGAAACCTTTCATCCCAACCAAATCCATCAGAACGGGCTGTTCACCTTCTCGACCACGTACACGCGGCATCGCTGCCAATGAGGGCTCAACGGGCTTCGGTCTGGCGGTGGCTCAAGGCGCGCATCCGTATCAAGAAATCGCAAGCACCTTGATACCCAAGTTAGAGAGGCCAAAACGAAAAAACCCGCCAGAAGGCGGGTTTTTCGGGGGTTTCAGAGATTTTGAAAGCTTTCCCTGGAACCTTGTATGGTGCGGCACCAGACGAACGGTATGTTTCGGCGAGAGTAGGTTTTTCGGGCATCTGGAGTTCGCTGGAAAATTCGGCGTACCCCAACTAGTAACTATAAACAAATCAGCTAGTTATGGCGTTCGGTGGAATCGAACTCGGGATTTTTTAGATGTCAGCGCGTTGTCGGTCTGCAAGTAATTCAGAGCCGCATACGAATGGTAAACCTCCTGAATTTGAACGTTGTCGATCATCTCTTTTCGTAGAGAATAGGCAGTAATCCGCCCAAAGCTGCCGTGGCGACAGGCAGCAGACGGCCGATTCTGTTGAAAAAATCGGTTTTTTAGAACTGCCGAAAGATTGGCCGGCGAAACCGCCTTTTAGCACGCTTCTACGTGAAATCTCGGCCTGAAAACCTCCGCAAATATTAAGGATTTCAATCTACGACGCTTACTTCTCTTCCGTAGAAACCGAGGTCGATTTTTTCAACAGAATCGGCCAGAAGCAGCCGGTGGACGGAGCGATAGCTAATGAGTAGCTATGCTTGGTTTACT
>NZ_LGSI01000061.1 GCF_001698815.1 Pseudomonas syringae
ATCACAGGGATCGGTCTTCGCCCGCTGGCCAACACTTTCGCGGTAATGACTCACCCGATAAGCATCCACAACATAAACCCGATGGCCCATTTCGTGGGCCAGTTCAACGGTGTCCAAGTGGTAGATACTGGTCGCCTCCAGGGCAATCGAGCTTTGCGCTGGCAGCGTTTTGAGCCAGCGGCCTACAGCCAAGCGGTTGTTGTCGATGGCTTGAGTGGTTTTCAGGTCTTCGCGGTAAACGACTATTTCGGCTTTGGCAACGTCAATGCCAATCACCGTTGGCGAGGTAAGGATTGCCATGACGAATCCTCCGAGCTAGGGTTTAGGTACTTGTCGGGGTTCTACCGCTGCGCTGGCTTGCCTCTATCGTCGGTTTTACCGATGAATTCCTTATCGGCGCTTTGGGTAGAAAGGGCGGGACGAGAAGTCTCCCACGGTCCGTACTGGCTAGAGTCGGAATCAAGCTTTTAGTCCCGCCCACCCCTTCAAGTCTAAACATACAAGCAAGCTTGCTTGCGAAGGCGCTACCTCTGACCTGTAGATGTGTCGGATGTACCTGCCTCTTCGCGAGCAAGCTCGCTCCCATAGGTTTAGAAATCTTCCAGCCGCCAAACCTCATAGGCCGGCGTTTCGTAGGGATGGCTCTGCTTGAGAGCCACCACCACCTGCTGAATCAGCTCGTCAGCCACGACCAGCTCGACCTTCCATTCCTCCACGCTTTCGACCACGCCGCTCTGCCCGATAAATGGCTTGCTGCCATCCAACGGGCGGAACTGACCTTGGCCCAGCGCTTGCCATGCGCAGCTGTCGTACGCCCCGATTCGCCCTCCTCCAGCGGCGAATACGGCTTGTTTGACAGCCTCTACATGGCTCGGCGGAACAAAAAAGGCAAGTTTGAACACAGCCTCAGTTCACCCAGACCCGCGCGTTGCGGAACATGCGCATCCACGCACCGTCTTCGTTCCAGTCTTCCGGACGCCACGAGTTCTGTGCGGCACGGAATACCCGCTCAGGGTGCGGCATCATGATGGTGACGCGACCGTCGCGGCTGGTGAGACCACCGATCCCGCGCGGCGAGCCGTTCGGGTTGGCCGGGTAGGCTTCGGTGACCTTGCCGTGGTTGTCGACGAAACGCAGCGCGACAGTGCCTGAAACATCGGCGGCGATCAGTGCTTCGTCGTTGGCGAACTCAGCGTGACCTTCACCGTGGGCGATGGCGATTGGCATGCGCGAACCGGCCATGCCTTGCAGGAAGATCGACGCCGACTCCTGAATCTGCACCATTGCCACTCGCGCTTCGAACTGCTCGGAGCGGTTGCGCACGAAATGCGGCCAGAACTCGGTGCCCGGAATCAGTTCGTGAAGGTTCGACAACATCTGGCAACCGTTACACACGCCCAGAGTGAAGCTGTCCTGGCGTTCGAAGAAGCCCTGGAAAGCATCACGGGCACGGGCGTTGAACAGCGCCGACTTGGCCCAGCCTTCACCGGCGCCCAGCACGTCACCGTACGAGAAGCCGCCGCAGGCAACCATGCCCTTGAAGTCATTGAGATCAACGCGACCGGCGAGAATATCGCTCATGTGCACGTCAATGGCGTTGAAACCGGCGCGGTCGAACGCTGCCGCCATTTCCACCTGACCGTTGACGCCCTGCTCACGCAGCACCGCCACTTGCGGGCGAACGCCCGTCTTGATGTACGGCGCGGCTATGTCATCGTTGACGTCGAAGCCCAGCTTGACGCTCAGGCCCGGATTATCTTCTTCCAGCAGCGCGTCGAACTCTTGATCGGCGCACTCGGCGTTGTCACGCAGACGCTGGATCTGGTAACTGGTTTCAGCCCATTGACGTTGCAGCAAGCGACGCTGGCCGCCGAACACCGGCTCGCCATTGAAGCTGATTGCCACTTCGTCGTTGTTGACCGGCTGACCGATCACCGCTACGCAGTCTTCAAGACCTGCTGCGCTGAACTGGGCAAGCACGTCCGGCGTGGCGTCCTGACGAACCTGGATGACCGCACCCAGCTCTTCGTTGAACAGAATCGCTGCCAGCTCGCTGGCGGATTCAGCCAGGCCGTCCAGATACAGGTTCAAGCCGCAATGGCCAGCGAAGGCCATTTCCAGAGCGGTAACCAGCAGGCCGCCATCGGAACGGTCGTGGTAGGCCAGCAAGTGACCGTCGGCATTCAGACCTTGAATGACCGCGAAGAACGCCTTGAGGTCTTCGGAGTCGTCCACGTCCGGCGCGATACGGCCGAGCTTGCCGTGAGTCTGAGCCAGGATCGAAGCGCCCATGCGGTTCTGGCCACGGCCCAGGTCGATCAGAATCAGGTCAGTGATGCCCTTGTCCATGCGCAGTTCTGGCGTCAGGGTCTGGCGGATATCCAGCACCGGCGCGAAACCGGTAACGATCAACGACATTGGCGAAGTAACGGTCTTCTCGGCGCCTTCATCGCTCCAGCGGGTTTTCATGGACATCGAGTCCTTGCCCACTGGAATGGTGATGCCCAGCGCTGGACACAACTCCATGCCGACAGCCTTGACGGTGTCGTACAAACGCGCGTCTTCACCTGGGTGACCGGCAGCGGACATCCAGTTGGCGGACAGTTTGATGTCGGAGATTTTGCCGATGCGCGAGGCCGCGATGTTGGTCAGCGTCTCGCCGATGGCCATACGACCGGACGCCGGGGCGTCGAGCAGGGCCAGCGGTGTACGCTCGCCCATGGCCATGGCTTCGCCGGTATTGACGTCGAAGCTGGTGGCGGTCACGGCGCAGTCGGCGACCGGAACCTGCCACGGACCGACCATTTGATCGCGAGCGACCAGACCGGTGATGCTGCGGTCACCAATGGTGATCAGGAAGCTTTTGCTGGCCACGGCCGGGTGATGCAGAACGCGCTGCACGCTCTCTTCGATATCGAGAGTGCTCGGATCGAAGTCGTCGCCCAGCTCCGCTTCGCGATCAGCCGAACGGTGCATGCGTGGCGCCTTGCCCAGCAACACTTCCAGTGGCATGTCCACCGGACTGTTGCCGAAATGGCTGTCGGTCACGGTCAGTTGCGGCTCTTCAGTGGCTTCACCGACGACTGCGAACGGGCAGCGCTCACGCTCGCAAATGGCCTTGAAGCGCTCGAAGTCTTCCGCGCCCACCGCCATCACGTAACGTTCCTGGGATTCGTTGCTCCAGATTTCCAGCGGGGCCATGCCCGGCTCGTCGTTAGGCACGTTGCGCAGTTCGAAGCGACCGCCACGACCGCCATCGTTCACCAGCTCAGGGAAGGCGTTGGACAAACCACCGGCACCGACGTCGTGAATGAAGCTGATCGGGTTCTTGTCGCCCAGCTGCCAGCAACGGTCGATGACTTCCTGACAACGACGCTCCATCTCAGGGTTTTCACGCTGCACCGAAGCGAAATCCAGATCCGCAGAGCTGGTGCCGGTGGCCATCGATGATGCCGCACCGCCGCCCAGGCCGATCAACATCGCCGGGCCGCCCAACACGATCAGCTTGGAGCCGACGGTGATTTCGGCTTTCTGTACGTGTTCGGCACGGATGTTACCCATGCCGCCAGCCAACATGATCGGCTTGTGGTAACCGCGAACTTCATCGCCGTGTGGCGTGGTGATGGATTGTTCGAAGGTACGAAAGTAACCAGTCAGCGCCGGACGACCGAATTCATTGTTGAACGCCGCGCCACCCAGCGGGCCTTCGAGCATGATGTCCAGCGCGGTTACGATGCGCTCAGGCTTGCCGTACGGCACTTCCCAAGGTTGTTCGAAACCAGGGATCTGCAGGTTGGAAACGGTGAAACCGGTCAGGCCAGCCTTGGGCTTGGCACCGCGCCCGGTTGCGCCTTCGTCGCGAATCTCGCCGCCGGAACCGGTGGATGCGCCAGGAAACGGGGCAATCGCCGTCGGGTGGTTGTGGGTCTCGACCTTCATCAGAATGTGCACCGGCTCCTGCACCGCGCCGTACTGGCGGGTTTCTGGATCCGGGAAGAAACGGCCGGCAACGCTGCCGACGATGACCGAAGCGTTGTCTTTATAAGCCGAAAGCACGCCTTCGCTGTGCATGACGTAGGTGTTCTTGATCATGCCGAACAGGCTTTTTTCCTGACTTTCGCCGTCAATGTCCCAGCTGGCATTGAAGATCTTGTGGCGGCAGTGCTCGGAGTTCGCCTGGGCGAACATCATCAGCTCGATGTCGTGAGGGTTGCGCCCCAGACCGGCGAAGCTGGTGACCAGATAATCGATTTCGTCTTCCGCCAGCGCCAGGCCCAACTCGACGTTGGCTTTCTCCAGCGCGGCGCGACCACCACCGAGTACATCAATGGCAATCAGCGGCTTGGGTTGGGCATGAGTGAACAGCCCTTCGGCTTCCTGCACCGAGCCCAGCACCATTTGCGTCATGCGATCGTGCAGACAGCCGGCGATGACTTGCGCCTCGGCTTCACTGAACTGGCCTTCTACATAGAAGGTGATGCCGCGTTCCAGGCGCTGGATTTTCGCCAGGCCGCAGTTGCGGGCAATATCGCTGGCCTTGCTCGACCACGGCGAGATAGTGCCGAAACGAGGCAATACCAGGAACAACCGGCCGCTTGGCTCTTGAACCGGCACGCTTGGGCCGTATTTCAAGATGCGAACGAGAACTTCCTGTTCCTCGCCAGTCAGATCGCCAGCAATCTCAGCGAAGTGGGCAAATTCAGCATACAAGCCACTGACAGCGGAAACTTTTTGTTTCAGCTGCTCAAGTAATTTGCTGTGGCGAAAGGCAGAAAGGGCAGGAGCACCGCGCAGGGTCAACATCTTCGGGACAGCCTCGGGAAGGGGTGTGCTTTGAGGCCGTGCATTCTAGCCTAAACCGGCCCTTTCGGCACCCGAAACGGCCAACTTGCAGCTGCCCGAACGTCGGCACGCCTGCCGAGTGCAAGAAAACGCGGGCTCTATCAGACGCCGCCTTCGCTGTCGAGATATGGCGACAGGTGTCCTTTGCGTATACTGCACCGATGTTTCCCCAATCAGATTTCCGCCCTCGTTGTGCCAAATGGCTCATCGCAACCGGACTCTTCCTGATGCTCAGCGCCTGTGTGGATAAACCCACCACATTGGAGCGAGTAAAGGAGGATGGCGTTCTGCGCGTTATCACCCGCAACAGCCCTGCGACCTATTTTCAGGATCGCAACGGTGAAACCGGTTTCGAGTACGAATTAGTCAAGCGTTTCGCCGAAGATCTGGGGGTCGAGCTCAAAATCGAAACCTCTGACAACCTCGACGAATTGTTTGACCAGATGCAGAAACCGGGCGGTCCGGTGCTCGCGGCAGCCGGTTTGATCGACACCGAACAGCGTAAAAAGCAGGTGCGTTTTTCCCATCCGTACCTGGATGTCACCCCACAAGTCATCTACCGCAATGGCCAGTCGCGCCCGACTGATGCTGGCGATCTGGTGGGAAAACGCATCACAGTGCTCAAAGGCAGCAGCCACGCCGAGCAACTTGCTGCGCTGAAACTGAAAAATCCTGCCATCGAATACGAAGAATCCGACGCCGTTGAAGTGGTGGACCTGCTGCGCATGGTCGATGAAGGTCAGATCGACCTGACCCTGGTGGATTCCAACGAACTGGCGATGAATCAGGTGTATTTCCCCAATGTGCGGGTCGCGTTCGATCTGGGTGAGGGTCGGCAACAACGCTGGGCCGTGGCGCTCGGCGAAGACAATAGCCTGATCAACGAGATCAATTCATTCCTCGATAAAGTGCAGAAGAACGGCATGCTGCAACGCCTCAAGGACCGCTATTACGGTCATGTGGACGTTCTCGGCTACGTCGGCGCCTATACATTCGCCCAGCATTTGCAGGAACGGCTGCCCAAGTACGAGAAGCATTTCCAGGCCTTTGCCAAGAAAGAGCAGGTGGACTGGCGGTTGCTGGCTGCGATTGGCTATCAGGAATCCATGTGGCAACCCAGCGTCACCTCCAAGACCGGCGTGCGCGGGCTGATGATGCTGACGCAAAGCACCGCTCAAGCCATGGGCGTGGCTAACCGGCTGGACGCTAAACAGAGTATTCAAGGCGGGGCGAAGTACTTTGCCTACGTGAAGGATCAGCTGGATGACAAGATAAAAGAGCCGGATCGCACATGGTTTGCTCTCGCTTCCTACAACGTAGGTAGCGGTCACCTGGACGATGCGCGCAAATTGGCAGAAAACGAGGGGCTGAATCCAAATAAATGGCTCGACGTTAAAAAAATGTTGCCCCGCCTATCACAAAAAAAGTGGTACAGCAAAACCCGCTATGGATATGCCCGAGGCGGCGAACCGGTCAGCTTTGTCGCCAACATCCGCCGCTATTACGACATCCTGACCTGGGTGACCCAACCGCAACTGGAGGGTAGCCAGGTCGCGGAGAGCAATCTGCATGTGCCGGGCGTGAACAAGGTCAAACCGCCGGAAGACAACCCGCCGCTTTGAGCGCATATCTCGTTGGAGCGAGGCTTGCCCGCGAATCAGGCACCTCGGTTTGCCAGAATCACCGCGTTATCGTTCTTCGCGGGCAAGCCTCGCTCCAACAGAATCAGTAATCAGCCCTTCGCCCGCCGCATCCTGAAAAACTCGCTCAGCATCGTCCCGCACTCCTCGCCCAACACGCCGCCTTCGAACAGCACGCGATGGTTGAGAAAGCCCTGACTGAAAAACTGCCCCTGGCTTTGCACGATACCGGCCTTGGGTTCGAGCGCCCCGTACACCACCCGAGCGACACGCGAATGGACGATGAGCCCAGCGCACATGCTGCACGGTTCAAGGGTTACGTACAGCGTGCTGCCGGGTAAACGGTAATTGCTCACCGCTTGCGCGGCGGCGCGGATTGCGACCATCTCTGCATGGGCACTGGGATCGCTGCCGCTGATCGGGCAGTTGAAGCCACGGCCGATGATCACGCCATCCTGAACCAGCACCGCGCCGACCGGCACCTCGCCGAGCAATGCGCCTTCGGCTGCCAATGCCAGCGCTTCGCGCATGAAGTCCTGATCGCGGCTGCGATCAATGATTTGCGGTTGCCGCATTACGAAACCTCGATTGCTGCCATCAGCCCGGTTTCCATGTGATCGATCACATGGCAGTGGAACATCCACACCCCAGGATTATCCGCCACCAGCGCAACTCGCGCGCGCTCGTTCCTGCCCAGCAAAAACGTGTCGGTGAAATACGGGATGATTTCTCGGCGATTGGAGCCGATCACCTTGAAGCTCATGCCATGCAAATGAATGGGATGCTGATACTGGGTCATGTTTTTGAGTTCGAAGATGTAACTCTTGCCCAGCACCAGTTTTGCAATTGGCCGATCGGCACAGGTCTTGTCCGTGATGTCCCAGGCCTGGCCGTTGATTTGCCACAGGCTGGGTGGTTTGCCGTTGTCGACATTGACCGAGACCGAGCCGACCCACTCGAAGTTGAAATTGAGCTTCTCGGCGTTTTCCAGATCCGGCTCGGCGACCGGGTTGGCGGGCAGCGCTGGCGGCCATTGGGTTGGCGCATCGTTATTGGCAACCGAGCGAAATGTCCCCAGCCGCACCGGGCCATTGCGCAGCGAAAGTTCTTCGCCAGCCGGCGGCGCCTTAATGGCCAGGCAAATGCGCATGCCCGGCCCCAACCAGTAATCCTTGCCCAGCGGCCGCGGGGTGATCGGGTTGCCGTCCAGCGCATAGATCTGCGCTTCGACGCCCGGAATATTCAGGCGATAGGTCACGGTGTTGTCGAGATTGAGAAGACGCACGCGGACAATTTGCCCGGCAGGCAGATCGATCACCGCCTGCGGCACGCCGTTGAGCGTCGAGAGCCGACCGGCCGTGCCTTCGCGGGCGGCTTCGCGAGTGACGCTGAATTCGGTGAACGCGCCGACTTCGTCCACATGCCAGCTTTTCAGACTGACCGTGCGCTCGTGCAGGAACCCGGTCGGTTCGCGCTCTTCGATAATCAACGGGCCAACCAACCCGCGCCCCAGCTCTTCACTGCTGCTGACGTGCGGGTGATACCAGTAACTGCCGGCATCGGGCACACGGAATTTGTAGTCGAAATACTCACCCGGCTTCACCGGCAACTGGGAAACGTAGGGGACGCCGTCCATTTCCAGCGGCAGGCGAATGCCGTGCCAGTGAATGGTGGTCTCGACCGGCAACTGATTGATGAAGCGCAAACGCAGCCATTCACCCTGCCGCACCCGCAGTTCGGTACCCGGCGCCGAGCCGCCGAACGCCCACGCGGGGGTCTGATGCCCGGCGACCAGTTCCACGTCCAGCGGTGCGGCAATCAATTCGAAATCATGCCCTTCGCCCGGTCCGCGTCGGCCCAGCCAATACCGCGACGCGCCACCCGCGCCCAAACCGACCACGGCAAGACCGGCCAGACCTCCGAGTATTTGTCGACGGGTGAAGGACATAGACACAGGAACCTCTAGAAAAACACTGGCGAGCGCACCTGAGAGTCGATGCGAAGGGCGAATACGATACACCTGCATTTGGCAAAAAATAAGGGCGCCAATGTCGCAGTAATTATCTAGTGCTCCAGAGACCACGACTCGCGACACGCTTGGAGGATTCCAGTCCACGAGAAACCAACAATGAACACTGCTGACACAAGCCCCATGCCCGCTATCGACCCGCTGAAAACCATGACTCGGTGCCTTGTCGATACCTGCCCGGATGTGCGGGAAATGGCACGCGACTTTGCCAAAACCATCCTGAAAAACCGCGCCGGTACCGATATCGAGCCTGACACCGTCTATTGGCATCGCTTCACCACGGCAATGAGCAGCCCGGTCACGTTCAATGGCTGGCAGCACGTGGGTAAGCCGATTGAATCCATGACCCTGCCCCAATTGGTTCTGCATCGATTCAATGCTCACGACCAGGACAACGCTGACAACCTGCAGGTGATGGGTGGCTTTTATACCGCTGGCGCTCAGGCCGACCATTACAACGCAAGCAATGAAGTCAAAATGCTGCCCGTCGATGTCATGACTGATTTCTGGGACATCGACTTCTGTACCGCGTACCGGACCCGCCTTGCCTCGTTCTGGCAAGAGCGCTCCGATGATTTCAGAACAATGGCCAAAGCCAACTTTCTCGCCAAGGCGCTGGAGGAACGGGAAAGCGAGCACCTGTGCGCCACTGACTTCCAGACCGTCCTCAACGCAGTGGCGTCCAACGTCCACGCGCCCTTCGAACTGTCGATGCTGACCACCCAGGCAACGGTGCCGACAGGGCTGCGCGTCACCCCTTTTGACATCGGTGGGCATCAAGCCAGCGACATCCTGCGCGTGGTGACCTCTACCGGCAGGCAGATCATTTATATCCCCGGAGAAACCTTCGCTTTTCAGGCCTTCGATACGGACGAACACCTTCGGCAATGGCTGGTCGACACCACCACCAAGACCGCCGACAGAGCCCGATTCCTGGCACATTTCCCGCTGGCAATGCGCCACGAGAACGATCCCGACGCGGGCCTCGATCATTTGATGGATCTGCTGCCTTCCCATGCCGACATTTCCGCGGGCGGCCTGCTTAATCAGCTCGATCAAGACCTTGGCATCGATGCATTTACCTGGCTGCGCGATGCCGCGCGTGGTCGCATGAATGCGGATGCGGACTTTTCCCTACGCTCCAATGGCGATCTGCGCGAGCAGATGTGGATTGGTTATCTCAACGCCTTTTCCCACGTAATGGGCCCGCTGGCCGCGCTGGACTGGCCCATTGCCCTTGCAGTCGTCGGCGCCGGATTGGCAGACATGGGCTTGAACATCGATCAGGCGGTCAACGGCCACACCACGGCCGAGCGCAAGGCGGGCGTTATTGGCGCAATCCTCAACGCCGTGGACAGCCTGCTCAATTGCCTGTTTTTGCTGGATGCCGGCATTTCACACATGAATGAAGGGGAAACCGAGTATCTGGCGACCTTCAGCGAAGACAGCGATGCGCAGCAGGCTCCAGACGTTACGGAAAGCTCGGTGGAAGCGCCCACTGACGTCGCCCCAACTGATACAACGGCAGAAAACCAAGACCTGCTTGCCAGATTCAGGACCAATCATCTGCTTGGAGGCTTCACGCCATCGACGCAAGCCGGTCGCATGCAGGGCATTTATCAACTGGCCAACAGCGAGACTTACATCGCAATCGAGCACAGTTTTTATCAGGTGCGCTACGTCAATGAAGTGAATGGCTGGATGATTATCGATCCGCAAAACCCCTTCTCTTTCTATGACAACCTCCCGGTCCGGCTCAACACGAACGGGAACTGGGAAGTGGTCAATCGCAGTGGACTTCGCGGCGGCGGCCCTGCGGCGTCCCGGATACTGCGCACTCCGCGCCCGTCCCCACAGGCCTCGGTGATCAGCACTTACGAGGTTCCAGAGTCGATGAGGGCGGATGTCATCAAAGGCGCCAACGGCAGTGATCGGGCGGTATTGCGCGGCGAAATGATGCCTTTGACCCATAACTGGAGAGATCCCTATGAGCAATTCAGAGCTATCAGGGAACGTTTGCGTACCGACGCCTGCGACTTTTATGAACACCTGGAATTGCCAGGCAGGCCACAAATGCCACAGCTTGAAGCACAGGCGTCCACCAAGTCCGCCCTTGGCAAGTTTTTCAGCAGCAACGACGGCCTGGTCATCGGGGAGAGCCATTCAGGAATCGGCAGCAAGCGCTTCCTGATCGAAAACATGAAGCGGCTGAAAAAACTCAAGGTGCGCACGCTGTATATGGAACATTTGCTCACTGATTTTCATCAGGCCGATCTGGATGAGTTCGCCCGCTCGGGACGCATGAGCACGAAACTGGAGCAGTATTTGCGGAATATGGACCTTGGCCACAACACCGATCCGGCGGGTCAATACACGTTCCTGCAAGTGATCAAAACTGCCAATGAAAACCGGATACGCATCCAGGCCATTGATTGCATGGCCAGTTATCGGCTGGATGGCATGCAGGACCCGACTAACCTGGCGCGACAGAAAATGATGAATTTCATCACCCACTTGATCATTAGAGCTGACGCTGTAAATCGCGGAGCGAACAGCAAGTGGATAGCCATGGTCGGTAACTCCCATGCCAACACTTTCCACGGAATAGGCGGGATCAGCGAACTCGAAGGCGCTATAGGATTGCGGGTCGAGGACGTTGCGCCAGGACAACCGGAGGGCTTTACGATTGACCCGGGACGGACCATGCCCGGCGACATAGGCGAACCTGACAGCTTCGTGAAAAGCGATTTCAGGCTGCAAGTTGTCATTAACAGAACCTTTGGCAGAATGCCGAGCGACCGACTCGTGGTCCAGCCAGGAATGTTCATCATTGATGAAAGCTCGGGTGAGCCGATGCTGGTGCATCGCAGCAAGGACAACTCGGTTGTGCGGACCCGAATCAAAAATCGCTTCGGCAAGGTGTTCATAGATCGCCCACAGTGGCCTGCCATCAGCAGGCGCACCTTCAATACTATCGGTGAGCTGGTGGCTGCGCTTGAGTTGATGGGCATGAAAAACGTCAACTGACCGACGAACTTAGCTGTCTAGTCCTGAAATAGGTTTACACCTATTTACGTGTTGCTTTGGTGGGAAAGGACTGGTCCTCTCTCATCGAACACGCACAACCGTTGAATTGAAATGCTCGTTGGAGCGAGCGGGCGGCGTTCCGACTTGCCCGCGAATCAGACGCCTCGGTGACCCAGCGCTACCGCGTCATCGTTCTTCGCGGGCAAGCCTCGCTCCAACGGGTGCCGGTGTTTGCTGNGGAGCGAGCGGGCGGCGTTCCGACTTGCCCGCGAATCAGACGCCTCGGTGACCCAGCGCTACCGCGTCATCGTTCTTCGCGGGCAAGCCTCGCTCCAACGGGTGCAGGTGTTTGCTGCGCGACAATGCGGCGTCTGGACGGCGGGGGATCTCCCACAAAGGACGGGACAAGCGCATAAAAAAGGCCGGGCAACCTTGATGGTTATCCCGGCCTTTTAGACAGGCCGTCTCTCACCCTACGACCTTGTCGCCGCGCGGCGTGAAGAAAGCCAGCGCCGCCGCGACGATGAACAACGCGGGCACGTCGCCGAATAAATGGCCGAACTGGTGCTCCCCGTCCATTCCGACGCCGAAGGACTGCACGGCCATGATCGCGCCATGTACGACGCTCGACCACACCGTGAACCAGATCAGGCTCAGATGTTTCAGCGGATCGCGGGACGCTATCAGCAGGAACACGCCAAGCGTCGCGTAGATGCCGATGATCATCAGCGGGTAATCGGAATGTCCGCTGTGCCACGTCCAGCCGGACGGCCACAGGATCATCAGCGGCCAGATCGCAAATACGGCGATCAGGCCGACAACGATCAAAACAATGCGCAAGGCGGCAAGTCGTTGGGTGTCGTCCATGGCAGGCTCCTTATCGCGGCGTATATATCGCCGTAACTTGACGCCAATGAGTATAGAACCCTGCGCGAACGTACATCCCGTCAACCCATACCGTCAGTCGTCCTGGCGGTATCGGAAGGCTGGCCGGGGCTGCGGCTACCCATGAACTCCCTGCGCGGTCAGTTTGCGGCGGCATCTTTTTTTCGAACGCCAATGGTTTTGCGTTCACCGGTTGCGGAGACTTCGTACACGCTCATGACCCAAGTGTCGGCGATCACGGTTTCAACCAGGTAATTCTTCTTGGCTTGCGGCGTGAATTGCTGCGCAACAGGCTGCTCCTTGTCGAACGGCGTGGGCATGGGAATACCGTTTAAGGTAAACGGTTTGACCTTGACCACCCCTTCCACGTACACCGTTTTGTCAGCCTCGACCAGCTTACTGATGCTGTCAGTACCACCGGCAATTTTCTTCAGATAAGCCGGTATGCGCTTGAAGTAAGCAGAGTCATAAACCCGATCACCCGCGCTATCAAATCCAGCATTGGCATAGCCGTACGTGTAACTGACAGGATGATCACCCTCGCCGCCTATGGTACGGAAAGTCACGCTGGCTTGATGGTCATTCATGGCCAGTGGAACTACCGGCTCTGAAGTAAGATCACCCGCCTGACGGCTGCTGCAGCCGGTCATGATAAGAGCGAAAGTGATTGCTAATGGAAACGCCAAAGAAGTTTTCATTCGATCCCTGAACAGCCTAAAAGAAGACCTGTATAGAGCCATTTGCAGAGCGAAAGTTCCCTGTACGCTGTCGGTGCTGCCGTGGAATTGACCCGTCTGCGGATGCCACACTGATCCAATAATATTTACTCAAGATCCAATGCCGGCAAAGATTCGCAGACCAGGAGTCACGGTCATGGCGATGCACAAAGCTGCCAGAATTTGCCAGACCCAAAAAGCCGAAAGCCCGCAATTACGCGGGCTCCAGAGCATTTTTTGCTAGATCGTGCCGGACAGTGCCGGACGTCCAATCATTCCCACTCAATGGTCGCTGGCGGCTTGCTCGACACGTCGTAGGTGACGCGGGAGATGCCTTCGATTTCATTGATGATGCGCCCGCTGACGGTTTCCAGCAGTTCGTAAGGCAGGTGCGCCCAACGTGCGGTCATGAAGTCGATGGTTTCCACGGCGCGCAGGGCAACGACCCACGCGTAACGACGGCCGTCGCCGACCACGCCGACGGACTTGACCGGCTGGAACACCACGAACGCCTGGCTGACTTTGTGATACCAGTCGGCCTTGCGCAGCTCTTCGATAAAGATGTGGTCCGCACGACGCAACAGGTCGGCGTACTCCTTCTTCACTTCACCGAGGATACGCACACCCAGGCCAGGGCCCGGGAATGGGTGACGGTAAACCATGTCGTACGGCAGACCCAGTTCCAGACCCAGACGACGCACTTCGTCCTTGAACAGCTCGCGCAGCGGCTCGACCAGCTTGAGGTTCATTTCATCCGGCAAGCCACCCACGTTGTGGTGGGACTTGATCACATGAGCCTTGCCGCTTTTCGCGCCAGCCGACTCGATGACGTCTGGATAAATTGTGCCCTGGGCCAGGAACTTGATGTTGTCCAGCTTGCAGGACTCGGCGTCGAACACGTCGATGAAGGTACGGCCGATGATCTTGCGCTTTTTCTCCGGGTCGCTTTCGCCAGCCAGATTGTTCAGGAACTGATCCTGGGCATTGGCGCGGATCACTTTGACGCCCATGTTCTCAGCGAACATGGCCATCACTTGCTCGCCTTCGTGCAAGCGCAACAGACCGTTGTCGACGAACACGCAGGTCAGCTGATCGCCAATGGCTTTGTGCAGCAGCGCGGCAACTACGGACGAATCGACACCGCCGGACAGACCCAGCAGCACGTTGTCGGTACCGACCTGGGCACGGACTTGCGCAATGGCGTCTTCAGCAATGTGCGACGGCGTCCACAAGGCTTCGCAGCCGCAGATATCGAGGATGAAGCGCGACAGGATGCGACCGCCCTGCTTGGTATGGGTCACTTCCGGGTGGAACTGCACGCCGTAGTAGCCACGCGTATCGTCGGCCATGCCGGCAATCGGGCAGCTCGGGGTACTGGCCAGAATGTGGAAACCTGCCGGAATCTCGGTGACTTTGTCACCGTGGCTCATCCACACGTCCAGACCGAAGACGCCATCGGCATCGACGTGATCTTCAATGCCGTCCAGCACGCGGCTCTTGCCGACGATGTCGACGCGGGCGTAACCGAATTCACGCATGTCCGAACCCTGGACGCGACCGCCCAGTTGTTCGGCCATGGTTTGCATGCCGTAGCAGATACCGAAAACCGGTACGTTCAGGTCGAACACTGCTTGCGGCGCACGGGGGCTGTTGGCTTCGTGTACGGATTCAGGGCCGCCAGCGAGGATGATCCCGCGTGGGTTGAATGCGCGAATCGCTTCGTCGTCCATGTCGAACGGATGCAGTTCGCAATACACGCCGATCTCACGCACGCGGCGGGCGATCAGCTGGGTGTACTGGGAACCGAAGTCGAGGATCAGGATGCGGTGGGCGTGAATGTCGAGGGCCATGACTCATTCTCGTCAAAAAACAGAAACGACACGGGGCTGCGTAACAGCCCCGGCTATAAAACTCGTTGGGTTGCATCGCGGCGAACCACGATGCAATCCGGATCAACCGACGCGATAGTTCGGCGCTTCCTTGGTGATCTGCACGTCATGGACGTGGGATTCAGCCATGCCGGCACCAGTGATGCGCACGAATTCAGGCTTGGTGCGCATCTCTTCGATATCGGCGCTGCCGGTGTAACCCATGGAGGAACGCAGGCCGCCCATCAACTGATGGATGATCGCCGACAGCGAGCCTTTATAGGCGACGCGGCCTTCGATGCCTTCCGGCACCAGCTTCTCGGCGCCTTCCGACGAATCCTGGAAGTAGCGATCCGAAGAGCCTTGGGCCTGGGACATTGCACCCAGCGAACCCATGCCACGATAAGCCTTGTAGGAGCGGCCCTGGAACAGTTCGATTTCGCCTGGCGCTTCTTCGGTACCGGCGAACATCGAGCCCATCATCACGCAGCTTGCGCCGGCAACGATGGCCTTGGACAGGTCACCCGAGAAACGGATGCCGCCGTCGGCGATCAACGGCACGCCGGTGCCTTCAAGGGCAGCGGCAACGTTGGCGATGGCGCTGATTTGCGGAACGCCGACACCAGCGACGATACGCGTGGTGCAGATCGAGCCAGGACCGATACCGACCTTGACCGCATCGGCGCCAGCAGCAACCAGTGCCTTGGCGGCAGCGCCAGTGGCGATGTTGCCGCCGATGACCTGCACGTCAGGGAAGTTTTCTTTAACCCAGCGAACGCGATCGATCACGCCTTTGGAGTGACCGTGGGCAGTGTCGACCACCACCACATCAACCCCGGCAGCGACCAGCGCAGCAACACGCTCGCCAGTGTCTTTGCCGGTGCCGACCGCAGCGCCGACACGCAGACGACCCTGGTCGTCCTTGCTGGCCAACGGATAAGCCTTGGCTTTTTCGATGTCCTTGACGGTCATCATGCCTTTGAGCGCGAACTTGGCGTCGACGATCAGGACTTTTTCCAGACGGTGCTTGTGCAGCAACTCGCGCACTTCGTATTTGTCGGCGCCTTCACGCACGGTGACCAGACGCTCTTTAGGCGTCATCACTTCGCGAACAGGGACATCCAGACGGTTTTCGAAGCGTACGTCGCGAGAAGTCACGATGCCGACCAGGTCGCCATTGTGCAGGACAGGTACACCGGAGATGTTGTGCAGGCGGGTCAATTCGAACAGATCACGAACCGTGGCATCAGCTTCGATGGTGATCGGGTCCTTGACCACGCCAGCTTCGAACTTCTTGACCTTGCGCACTTCGGCAGCTTGCTGCTCGATGGTCATGTTCTTGTGGATCACACCGATACCGCCTTCCTGAGCCATGGCAATTGCCAGACGGGCCTCAGTCACGGTGTCCATTGCAGCGGAAACCAGAGGGATATTCAGTTCGATGCCACGGGTCAAACGGGTTTTCAGACTGACTTCGTTGGGAAGTACCTCGGAATAACCGGGCACAAGGAGGATGTCGTCGAAAGTAAGTGCTTCTTGGCTGATACGCAGCATCGCGGGGGCTCCCGAGCGGGAAATTGGAAGCGCGCCATTATACCCAGACAGCCCCGTCGGCTCAATGTAAACCTCAGGCTATTATCAAGGGCATTTATAGAAGGACTTTGACGAAGGACAGCGGACGATCCAGACGTTCGGCGAAGTCATCCAGAAAGCTCTGCTTGAACGATGCATCCAGCCAGTTGTTGAAGATGAAGCCCAGGTTGGAAAAACCGCAGGCTTGCAGGAACAGAAAGCCATTGATGTCGTCTTCGTGCCCGCATTCCGGACAAATGAAGTTGTCGGTATGGCCGGGCATCCATTCTTCCAGGCTGTCGAACAACGCTTCGCCGATTTCCTTGCGGCACTCCGGGCAACCGGCTTCTTCGGCGAAATCAGTGAGCGGCGTGAAGATGCAGCGTTTGGTGACGAGTTCCAGGCCATTGACGGATTGACCGAACGGCAACGCTTCGGGGTTTACCACCACCGCACGGGCACCGGGCGCAATGGCGTAGGCCATTTTGTTGGAGGTTCGACCGCAGGTGGTCAATTCGGGCTCGATCACATTGAGCTTGACCAGCCAGCGCAGAATCAACCGCGCCCTGGCTTCACGTCCGGGAAAACCGGAGATTTGCGGGACAAGAATGCTTTGGCTGTTCATGGCGACGTTTCACAAGCGGCTTATCGAGTGCGGCAGCTTAATCCCCCGTCGCGTCAGGTCAAGTGTAGCGGTCAGCCGGCCATATACCGCCCGATCAACGCGATGCCGCTGACCAACACCAACCAGGTCACCAGCCGCACGAACGTCTCACGGGACAGTTTCATGGTCAGCGCCCGGCCGATCCACGAACCCACAGCCATCGCGGGTAACAGGCCCACCGCGAGAACCAGCAACGGAATCTACGCGTAGACACCGGCAATCAGGAACAGGCTCAAGCGCACGATGGTGCTGCAGCTGATCAATGCACTTTGCGTGGCCCGCGCCTGCGCCTTGTCGGTCAGCCGACTGTTGAGGTAGATCGCGTAAAGAAAGCCGCCGCTGCCAAACAGGGCACCGAACAACCCACCGACGGTACCCATGGGAATCGCCCAACCCGCCGCCAATTGTGTCGGCCGCACTTTCACCGCCAGGCTATAGACAGCGTAAGCGGTAATAAACAGCCCCATTAACAGCAGCAACACATCGGATTTGAGGTTGAGCAGAAACAGCACGCCCAACGTGCAGCCAACCGCCATGCAAGGCAGCAGACGCAACAATTCGGACTTGACCACCGATTGCCGGGACGGCAGCAAATTGCCGAACGCGGCGATGAAATCCAGCATCACCAGCAGCGGGATGATGCGCGATAACGGCATGAAATTGATCAGAATCGGCCCGGCCACCAGCGCCGTGCCGAAACCGGCGATGCCGAACACTATATAAGCCGCAACCACGCCCAGCTCGATCAGTAGCCAGTCGAGAGGCGTGAAGCCCATTTGCAGGAATGTGGCGATGATGTCGGTATTGCCCATTGCACTCTTCTTCCTTAAAGATCTGCGCGACGCGAACTTTAGCAAACGGCACGAGTTATCGCGGTTTAATTCGTTGGAGCGAGGCTTGCCCGCGAAGGCCGTGTTTCAAATGCGGAAACTGGATGGAAGTGCCGCCCCTTTCGCGGGCAAGCCTCGCTCCAACAAGTCCACGCCAATCGTGCGCTTGACCGGCATTGCCATTATCATGCCCACCATGATCAAAGACCCCTTCGCAAGACTCGGCCTCGACCGGGAAGTCCTTACTGTCAGCCAGCTCAACGGCCGTGCGCGGGTGTTGCTGGAGGATGTGTTCAGTAATATCTGGGTCGAGGGCGAGATCTCCAATCTGTCGCGCCCGGCGTCCGGCCACGTCTATTTCACCCTCAAGGATTCCGGCGCGCAGGTACGTTGTGCGCTGTTCCGGCAGAGTGCGGCGCGGGTTCGCCAGGCGCTCAAGGATGGCTTGCAGGTCAAGGTACGCGGCAAGGTTTCGCTGTTCGAGGGCCGTGGCGACTATCAACTGATCCTCGATACGGTGGAGCCTGCCGGCGACGGCGCGCTGCGCCTGGCTTTCGATGCCCTGAAAGAAAAGCTCAGCGCCGAAGGCCTGTTCAGTGCCGAACGCAAGGTCGCGCTGCCACTGCATCCGCAACGCATCGGCATTATCAGCTCGCCCACCGGCGCGGTGATTCGCGACATCATCAGCGTGTTTCGCCGCCGCGCGCCGCAAGTGCAATTGACCCTGATTCCCACGGCCGTGCAAGGCCGCGACGCCATCGCGCAGATCGTCCGCGCACTGAAGCTGGCCGATGCGCGAGGTTTCGACGCGCTGATCCTGGCCCGTGGCGGCGGTTCACTGGAAGACTTGTGGTGCTTTAACGAAGAAGCGGTGGCTCGCGCCATCGATGCCTGCGTGACGCCGATTGTCAGCGCGGTCGGACACGAAACCGATGTGTCCATCAGCGACTTTGTTGCTGACGTCCGTGCGCCGACCCCATCTGCCGCCGCCGAACTATTGGCCCCGGACTCCAGTGACCTGCATCGTCGCGTGGATAACCTGCATCGCCGCCTGGTCAGTCGCATCCGGGACAAACTCATGCGCGAGCGGCTGCGCCTGGAAGGCATTTCCCGCCGCCTGCGCCATCCCGGCGAACGCCTGCGCCAGCAAGCGCAGCGTCTGGATGATCTGGACATGCGCATGCGCCGCGCTTTCGAGCAGCAGATGCACAAGCGCCAGGTGCGCATCGCCCATCTGGAAAGCCGCCTTGCCGCCCAACATCCGGGACGCGCCCTCGCCTTCTTGCGCCAGCGTCTGGACGGGCTGGCCGCACGCCTGCCCAAAGCTATGCGCGACACGCTGAAGACTCGTCAGCTGCAACTGCAAAGTCAGGTGCAAACCCTGCACGTGGTCAGCCCGCTGGCGACGCTGGGCCGCGGCTACAGCATTCTGCTCGACGAGCGCGGCCATGCGATTCGCAATGCCGCACAGACCCAAACCGGCCAGCGCTTGACGGCACGGCTGGGTGAAGGCGAATTGCAAGTCAGGGTCGAAGACAATCACCTGACGCCCGTCACCCTTTCTCTTCTGGATTGATATTGATGCTGCGATTTTCAGCTCCGCTGCTTGCTGTTTTTCTGTGCCTGCCCGCCCATGCCGACAGCTACATCACACGCTTACTGAACAAGCCGGTTCCCGGCGGCGTTGCGGTGGTCGATCTGGGCACGGGCGCCCAGGCGCCGAAAGCCACTTATCAGGGCAAGCCGGTGCTGGTGGTCCGGGAGCAGGACAGCCGCTGGCTGGCTATTGTCGGCGTGCCATTGACGGTCAAGCCGGGGTCTCAGCAGTTGGCGATCAGAGAGGCCAGCGGCGTCCGCAATCTGGCGTTCAGCGTCGGCAGCAAGAAGTACCCGGAACAGCACATCACGCTGAAGAACAAACGTCAGGTGAATCCCGATCCTGCCGACCTGAAGCGTATCGAAGGCGAATTGGCGGAACAGATCACCGCCTACCGCTCCTTCACCCCCACCATCCCAAGCAATCTGCTGCTGGACAAGCCGGTCAACGGCCCGCTGTCGAGCAAGTTTGGCGTGCGTCGCTTCTTCAACGGCGAAGAACGCAACCCTCACGCGGGCCTGGACTTTGCCGTTCCCGCTGGCACACCGATCAAATCTCCGGCGGCGGGTAAAGTGATTCTGACCGGCAACTACTTCTTCAACGGCAACACCGTGTTCGTTGACCACGGCCAGGGTTTCATTAGCATGTTCTGCCACATGTCGAAGATCGACGTGAAAGTCGGCGATGCGGTAGTACGTGGCGGCGTGGTCGGTAAAGTCGGTGCTACCGGCCGCGCGACGGGGCCGCACATGCACTGGAACGTCAGCCTGAACGATGCGCGGGTTGATCCGGCGATATTTATCGGGGCGTTTCAGCCTTAGGGTTCCGTTGGCGCGACCGGGGTGGCGATCCACCTTGCCCGCGAAAGCGCTTTTTGACGAACGCCATCGCGGGCAAGCCTCGCTCCAACGGAATCGCGCCGGACTTTATGACCCAGCAATAAAAACCTATAAAAAATCAATTCTGCGCTAGCCGAGCATAGACTTTCTGCAAAAACGCGACTTTCTCTCAATTTTCTGCAACTGCTTGCCAACTTTCACCCCAATGGTTACGGTTGACGTCATGAATACCGCCCAAACCCTCATTCTGTTGCGGCAACATTGCTGTCTCAGCCTGGTCAGTGCGCGACTGCCAAGCTAGATCGCGGTGCCTCGCCCCCTGTCTTTTCGAATTATCGGTTGGCCGCCTCTACCCGGCCCCGCAAGAACCCAAGGATTTCCCCATGACCATGCTCAAAGATCCGTCCAAGAAGTACCGCGCGTTCCCGACTATTGATTTGCCGGATCGCACCTGGCCTTCGAAAACCATTACCGAAGTGCCGATCTGGTGCAGCTCCGACCTTCGTGATGGTAATCAGTCGCTGATCGAGCCAATGGACGCGGTCAAGAAGCTGCGATTCTGGAAGACCCTGGTCAGCGTCGGCGTCAAGGAAATCGAAGCTTCGTTCCCAGCCGCTTCGCAGACTGACTTTGACTTCGTTCGTACCCTGATCGAAGACGGCCATATTCCGGACGACACCACGATCCAGGTGTTGACCCAGGGCCGCGAAGACTTGATCGCTCGCACCTTTGAATCCCTGCGCGGCGCGAAGAAAGCTATCGTTCACCTGTACAACGCCACCAGCCCATCCTTCCGCCGCATCGTCTTCAACCAGGACAAGGCTGGCGTCAAAGAGATCGCGGTCAGCGCCGCCAAGCTGTTCGTCAAATACGCTGCCGAACAACCGGACACTCAGTGGACTTTCGAGTATTCGCCAGAGACCTTCAGCGCTACCGAACTGGAGTTCGCCAAGGAAGTCTGCGACGCGGTCATCGAAGTCTGGAACGCGACGCCAGAGAACAAAGTCATCCTCAACCTGCCTGCCACGGTTGAAGTGGCAACGCCGAATATCTATGCCGACCAGATCGAATGGTTCTGCCGCAACATCACTCGCCGTGACAGCGTGATCATCAGCCTGCACACCCACAACGATCGCGGCACTGGCGTCGCAGCTACCGAGCTGGGCCTGATGGCTGGCGCGGATCGTGTTGAAGGCTGCCTGTTCGGTAACGGCGAACGCACCGGCAACGTGGACTTGGTCACCGTGGCGTTGAACATGTACACCCAAGGCCTCAACCCGCAACTGGACTTTTCCGACATCGACGGCGTGCGCAAAGTCGTTGAAGAGTGCAACCAGATTCCGGTTCACCCGCGTCATCCGTATGTGGGCGATCTGGTCCACACCGCGTTCTCCGGCTCGCACCAGGACGCCATTCGCAAAGGTTTCACCCAGCAGAAACCGGACGAATTGTGGGAAGTACCGTACCTGCCAATCGACCCGGCAGATATTGGCCGCAGCTACGAGGCGGTGATTCGCGTCAACAGCCAGTCCGGCAAAGGCGGCATCGCTTACTTGCTGGAGCAGGAATACGGCATCTCGTTGCCGCGCCGCATGCAGATCGAATTCAGCCAGGTCGTGCAGGGTGAAACTGATCGCCTGGGCCTGGAAATGTCGGCGCAGCAGATTTACGCGCTGTTCAAACGCGAATACCTGCAAGCCAACAAGCCTTACGCGCTGATCAGTCATCGTCTGCAGGAAGAGAACAACACCAGCGCCGTGGATGCGGAAGTCAGCGTCAACGACGAAACCCAACGCTGGAAAGGCAAAGGCAACGGCGCGCTGGAAGCGCTGGTTTCAAGCCTGCCGGTGGGCGTGGAAATCATGGACTACAACGAGCACGCCATCGGCGCAGGCACCACGGCCAAGGCCGCTGCCTACATCGAACTGCGTGTGAATGGCGAACGAGCGATCCACGGCGTAGGCATCGATGAAAACATCACCACCGCCAGCTTCCGCGCCCTGTTCAGCGCACTGAACCGTTCCTTGAGCCAGGCGGAAGCCAAGGCTGCCTGAAACGCCTGCCCGCAACGAAAAAGCCCGAAGCATTTGCTTCGGGCTTTTTGTTTAGGCCTGTTCTTGACACTGAAACGCCGTAGGACTGACTTTAGCCGGGAGCACACCCTCCCGGCTAAAGCCGGTCCTACGGTGAAGCCGCGACCAGACTCATTATCACGCGGTGGTATCAACGCCACCGCTAGTCGTCAGTTGCAGCAAAGCGGCCTGTTGCGATTGCAGCAGCGCGGTGGTGCTGGAGATCTGAGTCTGGATCGCCATCACTCGTTGAGCCTTTTCCTCTTCCGAACCGCTGCGGTTCTGTGCAGCGGCCAGTTGCTGTTGCTCTTTCTGCAACTGCTTTTCGGTCTCTTTAATCTGCTCTTTGAGCTTGTCGATGCTTTCCTGCGTGGCACTGGACGTCGAACTGCCCGCCGCACCACCACCGCCCGCTGCACCGACCGCAGTAGTCTTGGATTTGCTGTCGTCGGTCGCCGTGGTCGCGTCGGTCGCCGCAGCGGTAGTCGCGGCGTCGTCCTTCTTGACAGTTACGGAGAAGGCCGTTGAATAGGAACTCAATGATGCGGTGCTGATCGTGGTCATGCCGGACTCCAGAATACACATTCAGTAATGGATAGACGGCGTATCGGCAGATTCAGACACAGCTGAACACAATTATTGTATCTGGAATGTATCGGCATCGAGATCGGCGGGAAATCTGGTGCGATAAGCCGCAAGTTCCGCCGCATTCAATGACACCTCAAACACGCCCTCTGCTTCACCCGCGCTGAACAGGCTTTCACCCTGGAAATCCAGAACCTGACTGTCGCCGGTGTAAGCGAAGCCTTTGCCGTCCGTACCGGTGCGGTTCACCGCAGCGACGTAGCAGAGATTCTCGATGGCCCGCGCGGGCAGCAGACGATTCCAGTGCAGACGCCGCGCGCCGGGCCAATTGGCGGTGTACAGCAGCAGATCGGTGTTCTGCGCATCGCGGCTCCAGACCGGGAATCGCAGGTCGTAGCAAATCAGCGGGCGAATCCGCCAGCCCTTGAGCTCGAACTGCACCTGCTGATTACCCGGACTGTAATGCTGATGCTCGCCGGCCATGCGGAACAGATGGCGTTTGTCGTAATGCAGCAACTCCCCATCCGGGCGCGCCCACAGCAACCTGTTGCGATGGCTGCCGTCAGCCGCCTTGACGATGATGCTGCCGGTGACTACCGCTTGCAGGCGCTTGGCCTGGGCGAGCATCCACTTGGCGGTGGGCCCGAATTCCGGCTCCGCCAGGGTTTCCGACGCCATGGAAAAACCCGTGGTGAACATCTCCGGCAGGATCACCAGATCAGCACCGCTGAGCGGGTCCAGCAGCATGGCGAAATGCTCGTGATTGGCCTGGCGGTCATGCCAGGCCAGAGAGGTCTGGACCAACGCCAGATTCAGATTCGGCAACTGGCTTAGATCGCGCATAACTTCTCCGCTGCCAGACGCAACGTTTCTTCGCGCTTGGCAAAGCACAGGCGAATGATCCGCTGGCCTTCAGGCGGGCTTTGATAGAACACCGAAATCGGGATGCTCGCAACGCCATGCTCGCGGGTCATCCACAGTGACATGTCCACGTCGTTGAGGTCCGGCCGGATCTGCGAATAGTCCACCAGCTGGAAGTAGGTACCGCCGACTGGCGTGAAGCTGAAGCGCGACCTCTTCAGTCGGTCGCAGAAGAAGTCCCGTTTGGCCTGATAGAACGCCGGAAGTTCTTCGACGTGCTCGGGATGCTCAGCCATGAAGTCGGCCAACGCGTATTGCAACGGCGTGACGCCGCAGAAACTCACGTACTGGTGGATCTTGCGCAGCTCGGCGGTCAATGCCGGAGGCGCAACGACATAGCCGGTTTTCCAGCCGGTGACGTGATACGTCTTGCCGAACGAGCTGACCACGAATGCGCGCTGATACAGCTCTTCGTGGGCCAGGACGCTGGCGTGCTGAACACCGTCGAACACCAGATGCTCATAGACCTCGTCGCTGAGCAGATAGATGTCACGATCGGCAATCAGTGCAGCAAGACGATCGAGATCGGCGCGGCTGATCAACGCTCCGCTCGGGTTGTGCGGGCTGTTGATCACGATCATGCGGGTCCGCGGGCTCAGTGCATCGCTGAGCTTTTGCCAGTCAATGGCGAAGTCATCCAGAGCCAGTTGTACATGCACACAACGCCCGCCCGCCAACTCCACAGACGGCTCATAACTGTCGTAGCACGGGTCAAAAATGATGACTTCATCACCGGGCCGCACCACGGTCTGGATCGCGCAGAATATCGCCTGGGTAGCGCCCGGCGTAATAGTGATCTCTGTTTCCGGGTCGACCTGACGGCCGTAGTTGCGCGCAATCTTGGCTGCAACCTGCTGGCGCAGCGCGGGCAAACCGGTCATTGGCGCGTATTGGTTATGACCTTCGGCAACATGACGGCTCAAGGCATCGCGCAGCGCTTGCGGGCCATCGAAATCCGGGAAACCCTGGGAAAGATTGATCGCGCCGGTCTCGGCTGCGAGCTGGGACATGACGGTGAAAATGGTGGTGCCGACGTTGGGCAGCTTGCTCGTAATCATGGGGCCTTCTCAACTGTACGCCCGGCTCCACGGTGGCACGGGTCATCCAGAATAGCCCATAGAGCGCGCATAAAAAAAGGCGCTATTAGCGCCTTTTCGGAGAAAGCCTGTTACAGAATCAACGCTTGTCGCGACGTTTCTTGTCGGCTTTCTTATGGTGCGACATCATTCGACGCTTCTTGTTGACCTGACGGTCAGTCAACGTGTTCTTGTTGCCTTCGTACGGGTTCTCGCCGCCTTTGAACTCGATACGGATCGGCGTACCGACCAGTTTCAGCACGCGACGGTAAGTGTTTTCCAGGTAACGGACGTAAGACTTCGGTACTTTCTCGACCTGGTTCCCGTGGATCACGATCAATGGCGGGTTGGCGCCACCCAAGTGCGCATAACGCAGCTTGATACGACGACTGCCCACCATCGGCGGCGCATGCTCGCTGACCGCATCTTCGAGGATCTGGGTCAGGCGGCTGGTCGGCCAGCGCGTAACGGCGGACTTGAACGAGTTCTGCACTGACTGATACAGGTTACCCACGCCCGTGCCATGCAAGGCCGAGATGAAGTGGATATCGGCGAAGTCGACAAAGAACAACCGCCGTTCAAGCTCGGTCTTCACGAAGTCGCGTTCGCTCGGCACCATGCCATCCCACTTGTTCAGGGCGATGACCAGCGCACGACCGGACTCCAGGGCGAAGCCCAGCAGGTTGAGGTCGTGATCGACCACACCTTCACGGGCATCCATCACGAAGATCACCACGTTGGCGTCTTTGATGGCCTGCAGGGTTTTGACCACCGAGAACTTTTCAACTTCCTCGTGGATCTTGCCGCGCTTGCGCACACCGGCGGTGTCGATCAGCGTGTACTTTTCGTCGTTGCGGGTGAACGGGATGTAGATGCTGTCGCGGGTGGTGCCGGGCTCGTCATAAACGATAACCCGGTCTTCACCGAGCATGCGGTTGACCAGCGTCGACTTGCCGACGTTGGGACGACCGATGATGGCGATCTTGATGCCGTCTTTTTCGCTCGGACCCGGGATGCGCTTGGCTTCCTGACCCTCGGCGACGACTTCAGCTTCACCTTCCTCTTCCTCTTCCCCTTCGTCTTTCGGGAACTGGCTGAGGGCGATTTCCAGCATCTGGCTGATGCCACGACCGTGCGCACCCGCTACAGGAATAGCATCGCCCATGCCCAGGGGGGCAAATTCGGCGCGGGCCATTTCCGGATCGATGTTGTCGACCTTGTTGGCAACCACGTAGGAACGCTTGCCACGCTTGCGCAAGTGCTCGCCGATCATCTGGTCCGCAGCGGTGAAACCGGCACGGGAGTCAACCAGGAACAGTACGACGTCAGCTTCTTCGATGGCCAGCAGCGACTGCTCGGCCATTTTTTCGTCCATGCCATGCTCGTCGCCGGAAATACCGCCGGTGTCGATCAGGATGTAGGAACGCCCTTGCCACTTGGCCTCACCGTATTGGCGATCACGGGTCAGACCGGACAGATCGCCGACGATAGCGTCGCGGGTCCTGGTCAGGCGGTTGAACAAGGTGGACTTGCCGACGTTCGGTCGACCCACCAAGGCGATTACGGGAACCATGCGGCTCTCCACTTCGTTATTTCAGAAAATACAAAAGCCGCTGCAGGGCAGCGGCCGGAGTTCGGAGCAGCGCCTCTCGGCGCTGCAGACCCTGCCGGAGCAGGGTTGCGAGAGGTCCAGGACCTCAAGCATAGACAGTCTTTACTTGATGGTCAGGGCTTCCAGCTTGCCACTGTTGCCAAACACATAAATCATGTCGCCAACGACCAGCGGACGGGCACGCAGGCCGTCGCTGTCAATGCGCTCACGCCCCACGAAACGACCATCGACCTGGCTCAACAGGTGCAGATAGCCTTCCATGTCGCCGACCGCAACGTAGCTGGAATAAACTTCCGGCGCGCCGAGTTGGCGGCGGGCCAGAGCATCGTTGCTCCACAGCGCTGTGGACGAACGCTCATCGATACCTTCGACGGTGCCGTTGGCCAGGCTTACGTAGACGCTGCCAAAACCCTGGGCGACACCGGCGTAGCTGGAAGCATCACGCTGCCAGAGTACACGACCGCTTTCCAGTTCCAGACCGGCAACCCGGCCTTGATAGCTGGCAACGTACAAGGTGCCACCGGAAAGCAGCAGTCCGCCGTCGATATCGACAACGCGTTCCAGCTCCGAGCGACCTTGCGGGATAGCAACGCGCTGTTCCCAGGCCGGCACGCCGCTGGCGGTGTCCAGTGCAACGATTTTACCGGTCGACAGCCCAGCCACCGCGAGGTGGTTGGTCACAATCGGCGCGCCAGTACCGCGCAGGGTCAATACTGCCGGCGTGCTTTCGTAGATCCAGCGCTGAGTACCGGTGGCGGCATCGAAGCCGATCACACGGTCATCCTGAGTCTGGACAACCACCACGTCACCGTTGGTGGCAGGCGGAGCCAGTACTTCACTGGTCACGCGAGCGCGCCATTTTTCTTCGCCGGTGGCTTCGTCAAGGACGACGATCTCGCCCTTGAGCGTACCCACCATCAGCATGCCGTAGCCGACACCGACTGCGCCGGAAACCGGCAGTTCGAGGTCTTTCTTCCAGACCACGTCGCCGTTCAGACGATCCAGCGCCATGATCACGCCGGTCACGTCAGAGGCGAAGATGCGGTCGCCGTCGATCGCCGGAACCAGCATGTTGTAGGTTTCGCCCTGACCGTCACCGATCGAACGGCTCCACTGCTTGTGCAGAACCACTTCTTCTTTGAAGTCAGTCAGCTCGGCCGGTGGCAATTCTTTCTTGCTGTTGCTGCTGCAACCCGCGGCCAAAATGGCCAGAGCCAGCAATGCTGCATGTTTCCAACGCATCACGTCACGCATCCCCTTTGGCCAAGTCGTCGAGCTTCATTTGTAGGCCACCTACGGCTGCTTCTTCAGACAGCGCGGATTTGGCTTTTTGGTAAGCAGCATGCGCAGCGTCAGTGCGACCCAACTGTACCAGCAGGTCACCCTTGAGTTCTTCACGGCTGGCCAGGAACGCCTTGTCGGCATCGCCTTCCAGCAGTTTCAGTGCATCTTCGGTCTTGTTCTGTGCCGCTAACACGCGAGCCAGGCGTTGACGGGCGATTTCGCCCAGCGTGTCGCTGGCCGGCTTGTCGGTGACCAGTTTCAGCTCGGCGACTGCGTCATCCAGCTTGGCATTGTCCACCGCCACCTTGGCGACGAAAAGACTGCCGTACTGTGCGTAAGCCGTACCACCGAACTCACTTTTCAGCTTGTTGGCGATATCGGCGACACGTGCGGTGTCGGCCTGGCCGCTGGGCGTCAGCGCGGTTTCCAGCAATTGCTGGTACAGCGCGGAAGCACCCTGGGACTGATTGCTCTCGTATCTGCTCCACGCCTGCCAGCCAAGGACAATGACCAACGCCAGCAAACCGCCAGTCAACAGGGGTTTGCCGTTACGCTGCCACCAGTCCTTCATTACCGCCAGCTCTTCATCTTCGGTACGCGACACCCCAATACTCCTATTCGCTAAATCGGCTGTTAATCAGCTTCAACCCTGCACAACGCAGGAGGCCAGGTGCTCGGACAGAGCATCCCAGGCAATATTTTGTTGTTCGCCCTGACCACGCAGGGGTTTAACGCCGATCACTTGCTGCGCCAATTCCTCTTCACCGAGGATCAGGGCAAACAGAGCGCCGCTCTTGTCGGCTTTCTTGAACTGGCTTTTGAAGCTACCGGCACCGGCGTTGACCTGCAAACGCAGGGTTGGCAGTTGGTCACGAACCCGTTCGGTCAGGGCCAGCGCAGCCAGTTCGGCCGCTTCGCCGAACGCGCACAGATAAACATCCACCTGACGGGAAATTTCTTCCGGGATCTGCTCCAGGGTTTCCAGCAACAGCACCAGACGCTCGATACCCATGGCGAAACCAACGCCCGGCGTTGGCTTGCCACCCATTTGCTCAACCAGCCCGTCGTACCGACCACCGGCGCAAACCGTGCCCTGGGAACCGAGTTTGTCGGTAACCCACTCGAAAACGGTCTTGCTGTAATAGTCCAGCCCGCGCACCAGCTTCGGGTTGATCACGTAAGGAATACCGACCGCATCCAGACGCGCCTTGAGGCCTTCGAAATGGATCCGCGACTCATCGTCCAGGTAATCCGCCAGTTTCGGCGCATCGACCAGCACAGCCTGGGTCTCCGGATTCTTGGTATCGAGCACACGCAACGGATTGGTTTTCAGGCGACGCTGGCTGTCTTCATCCAGCTCGCTCAGACGCGACGAGAGGAATTCCACCAGTGCATCGCGATAACGCGCACGCGCTTCGCTGGTGCCGAGACTGTTCAGCTCCAGTTTCACCGCGTCGCGAATGCCGAGTTCCTTCCACAGACGCCAGGTCATGACGATCAGCTCAGCGTCGATGTCCGGGCCGTCGAGGTTGAAGACTTCCAGGCCAATCTGGTGAAACTGGCGATAACGGCCTTTCTGCGGGCGTTCGTGGCGGAACATCGGACCGATGTACCAGAGTTTCTGCACCTGGCCACCGCCAGTGATGCCGTGTTCAAGCACCGCACGCACGCACGCGGCGGTACCTTCAGGACGCAAGGTCAGCGAATCGCCATTGCGGTCTTCGAAGGTGTACATCTCCTTTTCAACGATGTCGGTGACTTCGCCGATGGAGCGTTTGAACAGATCAGTGAACTCCACGATGGGCATGCGAATCTGCCGGTAACCGTAGTTATCCAGCAAACGCGAGACGGTACCTTCGAAATGACGCCACAACGGGGTCTGCTCGGGCAGGATATCGTTCATGCCACGAATGGCTTGCAGAGACTTACTCACAAAAAATCCTTAACAATTCTTGGGTTAGCCGCGCGCGATGAGCGCTGCGTCGGCTGCGACCTTTTCGGCCGCTTTCTGGCGAATCAAGCGTTCCAGCTCATCCACCAGATTGTCATTGGTCAGCTTCTGCGCCGGCTTGCCATCGATGTAGATCAGGTTCGGCGTACCGCCAGTCAGGCCGATATGCGCTTCCTTGGCTTCACCCGGACCGTTGACCACACAACCAATAACGGCAACGTCCAGCGGCACCAGCAAATCTTCGAGACGCCCTTCCAGTTCATTCATGGTCTTGACCACATCGAAGTTCTGCCGCGAGCAGCTCGGGCAGGCGATGAAGTTGATGCCACGGGAACGAAGGTGCAACGATTTGAGGATGTCGTAGCCGACTTTCACCTCTTCGACCGGGTCAGCGGCCAGCGAGATGCGGATAGTATCGCCAATCCCGTCGGCCAGCAGCATACCGAGGCCAACGGCGGATTTCACTGTGCCTGAACGCAGGCCACCGGCTTCGGTGATACCCAGGTGCAAAGGCTGGACGATTTCCTTGGCCAGCAGGCGATAGGCTTCGACGGCCATGAACACGTCGGAGGCTTTCACGCTGACCTTGAAGTCCGGGAAATTCAGGCGTTCAAGGTGCTCGACGTGCCGTAAAGCGGACTCCACCAGCGCGGCAGGCGTTGGTTCGCCGTATTTCTTCTGCAGGTCTTTTTCCAGGGAGCCGGCGTTCACGCCGATCCGGATCGGGATGCCGCGATCACGGGCCGCATCCACTACCGCGCGAACCCGGTCTTCACGACCGATGTTGCCCGGATTGATCCGCAGGCAATCGACACCCAGTTCGGCAACGCGCAGGGCGATTCGATAATCGAAGTGGATATCGGCAACCAGCGGCACCTTGACCAGCTGTTTGATACGGCCGAACGCTTCGGCGGCGTCCATATCGGGCACCGAAATGCGCACGATGTCCACGCCCGCAGCTTCAAGACGATTGATTTGCGCGACCGTGGCCGCGACATCATTGGTGTCGCTGTTGGTCATGCTCTGCACGGCAATTGGCGCATCGCCACCGACCGGAACAGAGCCGACCCAGATTTTTCGAGATTCGCGACGCTTGATCGGAGATTCGCCGTGCATGACTTATTGCCCCAGCTTCAGACGTGCGGTTCTGCCGTTGGTGAACGACGACAGATCGACCGGCTGACCATTGTAGTTGACCGTAACACCGGGTGGATTACCCAGAAGCAGACTCAAAGGCGGCTTGCCGTTGACGTTGAGGCTGTCGCCTTTGCGCTTCAGGCCGCTGAAAAGAACCTTGCCGCCCGCTTCGGTGACTTGTGTCCAGCAATCGGCTGCAAATTGAATGGCAACCTGACCGGCACCGGCCGGAACTTCGGGCGCTGCTTCCGTCACGGCTGGCGCAGTTGCCGGCGTGCCTGGAACGGCTGGCGTACCACGCGCCGGAACAGACGGCGTATTCGGTGTATGTGCCGGAACGTTTGCCGAGGTGGAAGGCGCAACAGGAGCGGGTGCCAACGAAGGCGCTTCCGTCGCCGGCGTACCGGTGTTCAACGGCAATGACGACTGATTGCTGCCCAATGATTCGGTCACGGCCTGATCTTCAGGCTCGTCCAGCGGATGAATCTGCGTCGTGCCGTCGGCACTTTCGACTTCAACATGTTCAGGGGTCATGCTGACCGGATCCTTGCCACGCTGGGAAGCCTGATCCTGCCACCAGAGGAAACCACCACCCACCAGCACCACCAGCAACAGCAAGCTGACGATGCGCAAGATATTGTGTGAGAGCCGAACCGGCTCTTCGATGCGACCCAGCGCATGAACAGCCGAGCCCTTGCCGTCGGTGCCGGTGTACTGATCGAACTGGTTGACCAGCGCGGTCTGATCCAGCTCCAGCAGTTTGGCGTAGGCGCGCACATAACCACGGGCAAAGGTGTGCCCGGGCAGCTTGTCGAAGTCGCCAGCCTCAAGGTTGCCGAGAGACGTTACAGTGAGGTTCAACCTCAAGGCGACATCTGGCAGCGACCAGTTCTTATTCTCACGGGCCTGACGCAGTGTTTCACCAGGATTAACGCGAGTGGCTGCTACAACTTCGGGATGCACCGCTTTCATCATTGCTCCGACAGGTATTGCTGATATTCCGGCGTACCGGGATAGAGTCTTTTGAGTTGCAGCCCGAAACTGGCTGCCTTGTTGCGATCGTCATAGACTTTTGCCAATCGCGTACCGAGCAATAGACTACGTGCATTTTGCTCACTCAGTTGGCTAAAACGGTCGTAATAGTCGCGCGAGGGCACATAATGCCTGTCTTCGTAAGACAACTCAGCCATTTCCAGCAATGATCGTGGCAGTTGGCGGTCTAGGCGCAAGGCCTTGGTGAAATAATTCAGCGCCGCTTCACGGTCGCCCAGCTTTACCGCCGTCAGGCCCAGGCTTTCGAATACTCGAGAGCGTTCCGGGTAAAGCGAATCTGCAGCCGCTTCTTCAAAGCGTGCGTAGGCCTCTTTGTAACGGCCCTGCTCATAGAGAAAACTGCCGTAGTTGTTGAGGATCCGGGCATCGCCCTTGCGCGAGGACAAGGCCTTGCGAAAGTGCTGATCCGCCAGTTCCGTTTCCATTTCAACCTGAAAAACCAGGGCCAGCGCGGCATTGGCGTCGGCATCGGAACTGTCCAGGTCCAGCGCTTTCTTCAACGGCACCTTGGCCCGTTCGGTCTGGCCTTGCTGCAAATAACCCAGACCCAGCTGCACATACGCCTGACGAGCCTCATTGCGGCCCTTGCCGGTGCTCATCGGGTCGATATTGCCCGACGAGACGCAGCCCGCCAGCATCGTCACGAAACAGAGCAGCAGCGCGGCACGCACGGACATTGAGGTTCTCTCGGTCAAGATTGCGATCAGGTTCGAGTCGCGGCGCTTTGGGCCAGATCGGCTTCGGCACTCAACTCACGCACAGCGATGTAACGCTCGCTGCGACGAGTCCGATCCATGACCTGCCCGACCAACTGACCACAGGCCGCATCGATATCTTCGCCACGGGTGGTGCGCACAGTGACGTTGTAGCCGGCCTGATGCAACTGATCCTGGAAACGACGGATCGCGTTATTGCTCGGACGCTCGTAACCCGAATGCGGAAACGGGTTGAACGGGATCAAGTTGATCTTGCAAGGCGTGTCCTTGAGCAGCTCGATCATCTCGACCGCATGCTCGACCTTGTCGTTGATGTCCTTGAGCATGGTGTACTCGATGGTCAGCACGCGCTTCTCACCCAGGGTCTTCATGTAGCGCTGGCAGGATTCGAGCAGCATTTTCAGCGGGTATTTCTTGTTGATCGGCACCAACTGGTTGCGCAGCGCGTCATTGGGCGCGTGCAGCGACAAGGCCAGGGAGACGTCGATGTGCTTGGCCAGCTCGTCGATCATCGGTACCACGCCGGAGGTAGACAACGTCACCCGGCGTTTGGAAATGCCATAGCCCAGGTCATCCATCATCAGATGCATGGCAGCAATGACATTATCGAAGTTCAGCAGCGGCTCACCCATGCCCATCATCACCACGTTGGTGATGGCACGGTCGACGGTAGCCGGGACGCTGCCAAAGGATTTGTTGGCAATCCACACCTGACCGATGACTTCGGCGGCGGTGAGGTTGCTGTTGAAGCCTTGTTTGCCGGTAGAGCAGAAACTGCAATCCAGCGCACAACCCGCCTGGGACGAAACACACAAGGTGCCGCGTTTGCCCTGGGGGATGTAGACCGTTTCGACGCAGCTGCCGGACTCGACACGTACCACCCATTTACGGGTGCCATCGGTGGAGATGTCCTCGCTGACGACTTCAGGGCCACGAACTTCGGCACAAGCCTTGAGCTTTTCGCGCAGGGCCTTGCTGACGTTCGTCATGGCGTCGAAATCATCGACGCCAAAGTGGTGAATCCACTTCATGACCTGACCGGCACGGAAGCGCTTCTCCCCGATCGAATCGAAGAATTTTTCCATTTCCAGTTGAGTCAGACCCAACAGGTTTGTTTTGCCAGTCGATGCAATCATGAATTCACCCTTCACTCGTTAGTCAGCAGGACTTAGCGAGTGGTTACTTCGGTAGCTGCGAAGAAGTACGAGATTTCGCGAGCAGCGGCTGCTTCGGAATCGGAACCGTGAACAGCGTTGGCGTCGATGGAATCAGCGAAATCAGCGCGGATAGTACCGGCAGCAGCTTCTTTAGGGTTGGTAGCGCCCATCAGCTCGCGGTTTTTGGCAATGGCGTCTTCGCCTTCCAGAACCTGAACAACAACAGGGCCGGAGATCATGAACGACACCAGGTCGCCGAAGAAACCGCGAGCGCTGTGCTCAGCGTAGAAACCTTCAGCTTCGGCTTTGGACAGTTGCTTCAGTTTCGAAGCAACAACGCGCAGGCCGGCTTTTTCAAAGCGAGTGGTGATTTCGCCGATTACGTTTTTAGCAACGGCGTCAGGCTTGATGATCGAGAAAGTACGTTGAACAGCCATGGTGAAACTCCAGAAACAATGATTAAAGCGAAAAATTAAACCCGCGAATTATACGCGGGTTCCGGGGGATTGCCTAACTGCGTGAGTGACAGAGCTTAGTCAGCTTCTTCGATCCAGGCAGCCTGAATGGCTTCAAGGACCTTCTCGCCGCCACGCGTCGGATCATCGCTGAACTCAGGCAGGGCTATAACCCAGCGCTGCAGCTCAACAAAATTGACATAGCGCGGATCGACATCCGGCTTGCTTTCCGCGAGCTGGATAGCGATTTCCAGCACATCAACCCATTTAAGACTCATGACAGCTCCTTGTCAGTGCGGCGCTTCGGCTGCATGGTTAAGCGAATATTTCGGGATCTCGACCGTCAGGTCTTCAGTGCCGACGATTGCCTGACAGGAAAGACGCGATTGTGGCTCCAGCCCCCAGGCCTTATCGAGCATATCTTCCTCCAGCTCATCAGCCTCTTCCAGCGAGTTGAAACCCTCGCGGATAACGCAGTGACAAGTGGTGCAGGCGCAAACGCCGCCGCAGGCGCTTTCGATCTCGATGTGGTGCTCATGAGCCAGTTCGAGAATGGAGGTGCCGGGTGCCGCCTCAACAACCAGACCTTCCGGGCACAGTACTGCGTGAGGCAGAAAAATGATCTGCGGCATCAGTTATTCCTCGATTTCATTCAGATTGCGCCCCGACAGCGCGGCTTTGACCGTCAAATCCATGCGTCGGGCTGCAAATGCATCAGTCACTTGCGACAGACGCTTGGTCTGCTGCTCGATGGCAGAGCCATCGGTGCCTTGCATCAATTCACGTAATTCCTGCAGTTGCAGGTCGATGACCATGCGTTCTTCAGCGTCCAGCAAGCGTTCGCCATCCACGTCCAGCGCGGCCTCGACGGCCTCGACCAGACGCTGCGCGTCAACCTGCTGTTCGCGCAGCACCCGGGCGACCTTGTCGTCACTGGCGTGTTGGAACGATTCCTTGAGCATCCGGGCAATTTCGCCATCGGTAAGGCCGTAGGAAGGCTTGACCTGGATACTCGACTCGACGCCCGAGCCCAGTTCACGCGCAGCCACGCTGAGCAGACCATCAGCATCGACCTGGAAGGTGACACGGATTTTCGCAGCCCCGGCAACCATCGCCGGAATGCCGCGAAGCTCGAAGCGCGCCAGGGAACGACAGTCGCTGATCAGTTCACGCTCGCCTTGCAGCACGTGAATCATCATCGCCGACTGGCCATCCTTGTAGGTCGTGAAGTCCTGCGCCCGCGCTACCGGAATAGTCGTGTTGCGCGGAATCACTTTTTCCATCAGCCCGCCCATGGTTTCCAGCCCCAATGAGAGCGGAATCACATCGAGCAGCAGCAATTCTTCGCCGTCGCGCTTGTTGCCAGCCAGGGTATCGGCCTGGATCGCCGCGCCAATGGCGACCACTTGATCCGGATCGATTTCGGTCAATGGCTGGCGACCGAACAGTTCGGCCACTGCCTGACGAACACGAGGAACGCGGGTCGAACCGCCAACCATGACCACCGCTTCGACTTCGTCCAGCTCGATATTGGCATCACGCACTGCACGGCGGCAGGCTTTGAGGCTGCGCGCCAGCATCGGCTCGATCAGCGCATCGAAGGCCTCGCGAGTCAGCACGCCGCTCCAGTCGCCGTAGGCAACATCAGCACTGGCGACATCAGTGAGCGCTTCTTTTGCAGCACAGGCCGCTTGCAACAGGCTGCGCTGGGTAGACGGATCGAGATCCGCCGACAAACCGGCTTCAGCGACGATCCAGCTGGCGATTGCGTGATCGAAGTCATCGCCCCCCAGCGCGGTGTCGCCGCCGGTGGCCAGCACTTCGAAGACGCCGCCCGTCAGACGCAGAATCGAAATATCAAAGGTGCCGCCGCCCAGGTCGTAGATGGCAACCACGCCTTCGGCGTTCTGATCCAGACCATAAGCCACGGCTGCGGCGGTTGGCTCGTTGAGCAGGCGCAGCACATTGAGGCCAGCCAGTTTGGCGGCGTCTTTGGTGGCCTGGCGCTGAGCGTCATCGAAATAAGCCGGAACGGTGATCACTGCGCCTACCAGTTCGCCGCCCAAGGCCAGCTCGGCCCGCTCACGCAACACCTTGAGGATGTCAGCAGAGACTTCGACCGGGCTTTTCGGGCCCTGAATGGTTTCGATGAACGGCATGTGCGACTCGCCGCCGACGAAGCGGTAAGGCAATTGCTCGCCCAGCTGCTTGACGTCCGCCAGACCGCGCCCCATCAGGCGCTTGACCGAAAGCACGGTATTGAAAGGGTCGGCAGCAGCGGCGGCTTTGGCAGCCTGACCGACTTCGACGCGGTCGGCGTGATAGCGCACGGCGGACGGCAGAATGACCTGCCCTTGCGCGTCAGCCAGCGGTTCGGAGAGACCGCTGCGCAATGCAGCGACCAGCGAATTGGTGGTGCCCAGGTCGATACCCACAGCCAGACGACGCTGGTGCGGTTGAGGACTTTGGCCGGGTTCGGCGATCTGCAGTAAGGCCATGCTTTATCTGAATAATCACAGGCGTGCGGCCAGGAGCAGCACGGGGTTAATCGTCGAGGCGCTCTTCAAGCTGGCGCACTTCGTAAGAGAGCTTGTCGAGGAACTGCATGCGCCGCATCAGCCGTTCGGCTTCATCGCGTTGCGCAGCGTCGTCCCAACAGGCAGCGAAGCTTTCGTTCAGTTCTTCCTGCGCAACCTTGAGGCGTCGCTTGAAGACGGCAACTCCCGCCAGGTCAGCTTCGTCCTGCAGATCCTCAAGTTCTTCGCGCCATTGCATCTGCTGCAGAAGAAACTCGGGATCGTGCACGGTCACTTCCAGCGGAACCTCATCGCCACGCATCGCCAAGAGATAACGCGCCCGTTTCGGGGCGTTCTTGAGCGTCTGATAGGCTTCGTTGAGGCTGGCGGAATGTTCCAGCGCAAGACGCTGCTCACGCTCGGAAGCGTCAGCAAAGCGGTCTGGATGCACGGCCCTGGCCAGCTCGCGATAACGCGTGGCCAGCTGATCGAGATCCAGGCGAAAGCTCGGCTTGAGCTCGAACAAGGCGTAATGACAAGGAGTACCCACGATAAGCCTCAGATGTTGAAGCTTTCGCCGCAGCCACATTCACCGCGCGAGTTGGGGTTGTTGAACTTGAAGCCTTCGTTCAACCCTTCCTTGACGAAATCGAGCTCGGTGCCATCAAGGTAGACCAGGCTTTTCGGGTCAATAATCACCTTGACGCCGTGCAATTCGTACACGGTATCTTCAGTGTTCGCCTCGTCGACGAACTCGAGCACATAGGCGAGACCGGAACAACCTGTGGTGCGAACACCCAGACGAACGCCATCACCTTTGCCGCGCCCGTCGAGGGAGCGTCGTACGTGTTTAGCGGCGGCTTCTGTCATGCTGATAGTCATCGGGACTCCTTATTGCAACGCAGTTGCTTGTCGCAAGCTTCTTTAGAAAAGGACCGCTGCTTACAGCAGGCCTTTCTTCTGCCGGTAGTCGCGAACGGCGGCCTTGATGGCGTCTTCAGCGAGTACGGAGCAGTGGATTTTCACCGGCGGCAAGGCCAGTTCTTCAGCCAGCTGAGTGTTCTTGATGGTCTCTGCTTCATCCAGAGTCTTGCCTTTCATCCACTCGGTCGCCAGAGAGCTGGAAGCAATCGCCGAACCGCAGCCGTAGGTCTTGAACTTGGCATCTTCAATGATGCCTTGATCGTTGACCTTGATTTGCAGGCGCATTACGTCGCCGCAAGCCGGAGCGCCGACCATGCCGGTGCCAACATCAGGATCTTCCGCGTTCATCTTGCCGACGTTGCGCGGGTTCTCGTAGTGGTCGATGACCTTTTCGCTGTAAGCCATGGTGCTATTCCTCTCATCAGGGAGTCGCTCTGCATGTCATGCGCACGGTTGTTGCGCATGACTCGCTTGGGAGGCGACTTTAAATTAATGCGCCGCCCACTCGATCTTGGAGATGTCGACACCGTCTTTGTACATGTCCCAGAGCGGCGAAAGTGCGCGCAGCTTGGTGACCGCTTCGCAGACCTTCTGCGCCGCATAATCGATTTCTTCTTCGGTAGTGAAGCGACCGAAGGTGAAGCGTATCGAGCTATGGGCCAGCTCGTCATTACGACCAAGGGCGCGCAGCACGTACGACGGCTCAAGCGACGCCGAGGTACAGGCCGAACCGGACGAAACCGCCAGGTCCTTGAGCGCCATGATCAGCGACTCGCCTTCGACATAGTTGAAGCTCAGGTTCAGGTTGTGCGGTACACGGGAGATCATGCTGCCGTTGATGTACAGCTCTTCCAGATTTTCGACCTGCCTGTAGAAACGCTCGCTCAAGGCTTTGACGTGAGCGTATTCGGCAGCCATGTCCTGCTTGGCAACGTGGAACGCTTCACCCATGCCAACGATCTGGTGGGTTGCCAGCGTGCCGGAACGCATGCCGCGCTCGTGACCGCCGCCGTGCATGGCCGCTTCCAGGCGAACGCGCGGTTTGCGGCTCACGTAGAGGGCACCGATGCCTTTGGGGCCGTAAGTCTTGTGCGCCGAAAAGGACATCAGATCAACCTTGAGGTTGGCCAGGTCGATTTCGATTTTGCCGGTGGACTGCGCCGCATCAACGTGGAACAGCACGCCGCGCGAACGGGTCAGTTCGCCGATCGCCGCGATGTCGTTGATGGTGCCGATTTCGTTGTTCACGTGCATGATCGAAACCAGAATGGTGTCGTCGCGCAGAGCCGCTTCAACCATCGCCGGAGTGACCAGACCGTCTTCGCCGGGCTCGATGTAGGTGACTTCAAAACCTTCACGCTCAAGTTGACGCGTCGTATCGAGCACAGCCTTGTGCTCGATCTTGTTGGTGATGATGTGTTTGCCCTTGCTGGCGTAGAAGTGCGCCACGCCCTTGATTGCCAGGTTGTCGGACTCGGTCGCACCGGAGGTCCAGACGATTTCGCGTGGATCGGCGTTAACCAGATCAGCGACCTGACGACGCGCATTCTCCACCGCTTCTTCGGCTTTCCAGCCAAACACGTGGGAACGCGAAGCCGGGTTGCCGAAGTTTCCTTCGACGGTAAGGCATTCGATCATTTTCTGCGCAACTCGCGGATCGACCGGGGTCGTCGCGGAGTAATCAAGGTAAATCGGCAATTTCATTGAAGCTCTCCTATCAGGCAGGCGCACCGCTCATTCATCTGCGTTCATTCGACGGCGGACGTTTCAATCTTATCCAGGTAATGCGTCTTGGTATTGGAACGACGCAGATCCTGGCGCTGGGCGACTTCTTGAACCTCACGGCGAGTAACAAGGTCGGCCAGGCTGATACCGCTTAGAAATTCGTGAATCTGCTGGCTGAGGTCACACCACAGATGGTGGGTCAGACAGGTATCACCGGCATGGCAATCGCCCAGCCCCTGGCAACGTGTTGCATCAACAGACTCGTTGACGGCATCGATCACCTGGGAGACCTGGATGCTTTGCATGCTGCGGGATAGCTGATAACCACCGCCCGGCCCCCGCACGCTCGACACCAGACTGCTACGACGCAGCTTGGCGAAAAGTTGCTCGAGGTAGGACAGGGAAATGCCTTGTCGCTCAGAGATATCGGCCAGTGACACTGGCCCGTGCTGCGCATGTAATGCCAGATCGAGCATGGCAGTTACAGCGTATCGGCCTTTCGTAGTCAGTCGCATGGCGTGTACCGCAGAGGTTCTGGATAAAATCGAGTATGCTATTCCCGACTGTTTAAGTCAACTATAAGACCAAGCAATTTAGTCGGGAATACCTGCAAAACTGCGGCCGCATCATAGCAAACGCTGGGGCGTATGACACGCCCGGCATCAACCGACCTTGCTTTCGCTCTTATCCTTGACGCAGTCGAAGACCTCGTCACGCAGCTCAGGAAGCTCCTTGGCGCAATAATCGCTGCCCAGGCCCTTAAGCGCATCGCACATGCCTTCCAGGCGAACATCCACGGCCTGTAAGTGATCGAGCAACTGGCCAATGGCTCGCGCCACCGGATCGGGCATGTCTTCACTGACGCCATAGGCATCGAAACCCAACTTCTCGGCAATTGCCTTGCGCTTTGCCTGCACGTCATCATCGGACTTGATGATAATGCGCCCCGGAATACCCACCGCCGTCGCGCCAGCTGGCACCGCCTTGGTCACCACCGCATTGGAGCCGATCTTCGCACCCGCCCCGACCGTGAAAGGCCCGAGTACTTTGGCGCCGGCACCGACCACGACCCCGTCTTCGAGGGTTGGATGGCGCTTGCCGGCATTCCAACTGGTGCCGCCGAGCGTCACGCCCTGATACAGCGTGACGTCATTGCCGATCTCGGCGGTCTCGCCAATCACGATACCCATGCCGTGATCGATGAAAAACCGTCGACCGACCTTGGCGCCGGGATGGATTTCGATACCGGTCATCCAGCGACCGAAATTCGACACTACCCGCGCCGGCCACTTCAGGCCCTGCAACCACAGAATATGGGCCAGACGATGCAGCCAGATCGCGTGCATGCCGGGATAGCAGGTCAGCACTTCAAAGGCATTGCGCGCCGCCGGATCCCGATGGAACACACTTTGAATATCTTCTCGCAGACGTTCGAACATCATTGATCCTTCCGCTTATAGGGTTCACCGCGGGCTGACTTCTGGGTCTCCGTGAGGATCCCGCGCAGAATGCTCAGCTCCGAGCGATTCACATCGCTGCGACCGTACAAGCGGCGCAGCCGAGCCATCAAATGCCGTGGCTTTTCCGGATCCAGGAAGCCAATCGCTACCAGCGTGGCTTCGAGGTGCCCGTAAAAACCTTCCATTTCGTCCATGGTCGCCAGATCAGCACTGCGCACCGAGGTCACTTCGACTTTTTCAGTCTTGGTCGGCTGCCCTTGAGCCGCCAGCCAAGACATGCGCACCTCGTAACTCAGCACCTGAACTGCCGCCGCCAGGTTCAGCGAGCTGAATTCTGGGTCGGATGGGATATGCACGTGATAGTGACATCGCTGGAGTTCTTCGTTGGTCAGGCCGGCGTATTCACGACCAAACACCAGCGCCACCTCGGCGCCCTGCCCGGCCTGCTCGGCGGCCATCACGCCAGACTCACGCGGATCGAGCAGCGGCCACGGGATGCGCCGATCGCGGGCGCTGGTGCCCAATACCAGATTGCAGCCCACCAGCGCATCTTCAAGGGTCGCAACCACCTGGGCGTTTTCGAGGATGTCGCTCGCACCGGAAGCCCGGGCGTCGGCCTCGTGATGGGGAAAGACCAGCGGATCCACAAGCACCAGGCGCGAAAGCCCCATGTTTTTCATGGCGCGAGCAGCCCCTCCGATATTGCCGGGATGACTGGTACCGACCAGGACAACACGAATGTTTTGCAGCAAGGCAAGCGCTCACAGACAGAAGAATGGGGAGCAAATCTTACAGAAGCCCCCCGCTTAACGCTATGAAGGCGTGCGGCGTTAAGTCTCGCGGCGTTGGAGCGAGGCTTGCCCGCGAAGAACGATAACGCGGTGGGCCAGATCCTCCGAGGCGCCTGATTCGCGGGCAAGCCTCGCTCCAACGAACCCGGCTTTAGCCTCACGCGACAACACGGCGCTGGAAATATTTCGCCTTACGCCATAGAATGTTCGGCTTTCTTTAACGACCCAGGTGAAACGTCCATGCAGCCCATGCTGAATATCGCGCTGCGCGCCGCCCGCAGCGCCAGCGAATTGATTTTCCGCTCCATCGAGCGCCTGGATACCATCAAGGTCGATGAAAAAGGTGCGAAAGATTACGTCACCGAAATCGATCGTGCTGCCGAGCAACTGATCGTGACCGCCTTGCGCAAGGCTTATCCGACTCACGGCATCCTTGGTGAAGAAAGCGGCCTGCATGAAGGCTCCGGCGAAGGCGCCGACTACCTGTGGATCATCGATCCGCTGGACGGCACCACCAACTTCATTCGCGGCGTACCGCACTTTGCCGTCAGCATCGCCTGCAAACACAAGGGCCGTCTGGCTCACGCAGTGGTTCTCGATCCGGTTCGCCAGGAAGAGTTCACCGCAAGTGCCGGCGGCGGCGCGCAACTCAACGGTCGCCGCATGCGCGTCAGCCCGCGCACCAGCCTTGAAGGCGCCCTGCTCGGCACCGGTTTCCCGTTCCGTGACAACCAGATGGATAACCTGGAAAACTACCTGGGCATGTTCCGCAGCCTGGTAGGCCAGACTGCTGGCATCCGTCGCGCAGGCGCTGCAAGCCTGGACCTGGCCTACGTGGCCGCCGGTCGTTTCGATGCGTTCTGGGAATCGGGCCTGTCCGAATGGGACATGGCTGCAGGCGCCCTGCTGATTCAGGAAGCAGGCGGTTTGGTCAGCGACTTCACAGGCGGTCACGACTTCCTGGAAAAAGGCCACATCGTTGCTGGCAACACCAAATGCTTCAAGGCCGTGCTGACCTCCATCGCACCGCACTTGCCTGCATCGCTGAAGCGCTAAGTCTCGGCGCAATAAAAAAACCGGCCTTGGCCGGTTTTTTTACGCCTGGGATAAAAAACTACTGCTGACCCAGAACCAATTGACCTTCCTTGTTGACTGGAATCTGGTTGCCCGGATCGCGCTCCATACGCACCTGACCAATCTTGTCGTTCAGCTTGTACTTCACGTCATAACCCACAACCTTGTCGCTGATGTCATTGACCGTGTTGCAGCGAGTCTGCGTCGTGGTGTAGGTATCGCGGTTCTGCATGCCTTCCTGAACCTTGTTACCGGCATATCCGCCACCGACCGCGCCAGCGACCGTCGCAAGCTTCTTGCCGTTACCGCCGCCGACCTGATTGCCCAGCAAACCACCGGCAACCGCACCGATAACGCTGCCGACGATCTGGTGCTGGTCCTTGACCGGCGCCTGACGTGTCACGGCTACATCCTTGCACACTTCACGCGGCGTCTTGATTTGCTGTTTGACAGGTTCGACTGCCAAAACTTCAGCATATTCAGGGCCGCTTTTAACGAGGCTGTAGGTGGCAACAGCACCGCCGGCAGTAACTACGGCAGCACCCAGCACAGCACCAACAAGCAACGATTTGTTCACGTGAACCTCCTGACCATCTCAAGCGCAGTGACCTGCGCGACTTGGGTCTACTGCCCGTTCAGCGCGAGCCGCGTGGCGGTTTACAGACCCAAACCTTGGAGCACAAAAAAAGGCGCGAGTTCAAAACTCGCGCCTTTCAGGTCATTGGTGTGAACGCGTCGCGTTATGGACGGTCGTCCACCTTCTCGGCGACCACTGGAGGAATCAGATCCTCCGAGGACAGGTTCAGCCAGATCAGCACCACGTTGGCGATATAGATCGACGAGTAGGTACCCGCCAATACGCCAATGAACAGCGCCACCGAGAAACCGTGCAGGCTGTCGCCACCAAATACCCACAGTGCAACGATCGCCAGCAAGGTCGAAACCGAGGTCGCAATCGTACGCAGCAGGGTTTGCGTAGTAGAGATGTTGATGTTTTCGATCAACGAAGCCTTACGCAACAGACGGAAGTTTTCCCGGACCCGGTCGAAGACGACGATGGTGTCGTTCAGCGAGTAACCTATGATCGCCAGCACCGCCGCCAACACCGTGAGGTCGAAGGTGATCTGGAAGAACGACAGGATACCCATGGTCACGACCACGTCGTGGATCAGCGAGATGATTGCACCTACGGCGAACTTCCACTGGAAGCGAAACGCCAGGTAGATCAATACGCCGCCCAGCGCCATGAGCATGCCGAGACCGCCCTGGTCGCGCAGCTCTTCACCGACCTGCGGGCCGACAAATTCGACACGCTTGACGGTCGCCGGGTTATCGGCGCCCGACTTGCGCAGCGCATCGGCTACCTGAGTACCCAGTTGCGGATCTTCGCCGGGCATACGCACCAGCAGATCGGTGGTCGCGCCAAAACTCTGCACGACCGCGTCGTGATAACCGGCGGTTGCCAGTTCTTCACGTACCTTGCCCAGATCCGCAGGACGCTCGTAGGTCAGCTCGATGAGCGTACCGCCGGTGAAATCCAGACCGTAGTTCAGCCCTTTGGTGGCCCAGCTGAACAACGCCAGGACGGTAAGGAGCATGGTGACGGCGAACGCAATATTGCGCACACCCATGAAGTTAATGGTACGTAACATGTCAGCCCCTTAAATCCACAACTTCTTGAAGTCACGTCCGCCGTAGATCAGGTTGACCATTGCGCGGGTCACCATGATGGCACTGAACATCGAGGTAAAGATGCCGAGCGACATGGTCACAGCAAAACCTTTGACCGGGCCGGTGCCCATCGCAAAGAGAATGCCGCCGACCAGCAGCGTGGTCAGGTTGGCGTCGAGAATCGCGGTATAGGCGCGATCGAAACCTTCGTTGATCGCCCGCTGCACCGTCATGCCGTTGGCAACCTCCTCACGAATACGCGAGAAGATCAGCACGTTGGCGTCCACCGCCATGCCCATGGTCAGCACGATACCGGCGATACCCGGCAGGGTCAGCGTCGCACCCAGCAAGGACATCAAGGCCAGCAGCATGACCATGTTCAGCGCCAGGGCAACCGTGGCGATCAGACCGAAGAAACGGTAGATGGCCATGATGAACAGCGAGACGAACAGCATGCCCCACAGCGAAGCGTCGATGCCCTTGGTGATGTTGTCAGCACCCAGGCTCGGGCCAATGGTGCGCTCTTCTGCGAAGTACATCGGTGCAGCCAGACCACCGGCACGCAACAGCAGCGCCAGCTCAGAAGCTTCACCCTGGCCGTTCAGACCGGTGATCCGGAACGAACTGCCCAGCGGCGACTGAATGGTCGCCAGGCTGATGATCTTCTTCTCTTCCTTGAAGGTCTGAACCGGCACGTCTTTCTCTACGCCGTTGACCGTTTGCTTGGTGTAGGTAGTGGTCGGTTTCTGCTCGATGAAGATCACCGCCATGCTGCGACCCACATTGCTGCGCGTCGAGCGGCTCATCAGATCGCCACCATGGCCATCCAGCGTGATGTTCACTTGCGGACGACCGTGCTCGTCGAAGCCAGCCTTGGCGTCGGTCACCTGGTCACCGGTGATGATCAGGCCACGCTCAACCGGAGCTGCCGGACGACCGCCTTCGCGGAACTCGAACATCTCGGTAGTGGCTTTGGAATCATCAGGACCCGCGCCCAGACGGAACTCAAGGTTGGCGGTCTTGCCCAGAATACGCTTGGCTTCTGCAGTGTCCTGCACGCCCGGCAGCTCAACCACGATGCGGTTGGCGCCCTGACGCTGAACCAAAGGCTCGGCAACACCCAGCTCGTTGACCCGGTTACGCACGGTGGTCAAGTTCTGCTTGATCGAGTATTCGCGAATCTCGGCCACTTTGGCCGGAGTCATCGCCAGACGCAGCACGGGAATCCCGTTCAGATCGGCCGGGACGATATCGAAATCGGTGAAATTCTTGCGAATCAGTGTACGGGCTTCATCGCGAGCGGCTTCATCACTGAAACCCAGCTGAATAGCGCCGTTGAGTTGCGGCAGGCTGCGATAGCGCGATTTTTCCTTGCGCAACAGGCTTTTCACTTCGCCTTCATAAACTTTCATGCGCGCGTCGAGCGCCTTGTCCATGTCGACTTCCAGCAGGAAGTGCACACCACCGGACAAGTCCAGACCCATCTTCATCGGGCTGGCACCCAGATGACGCAGCCATGTCGGCGTGGTTCGGGCCAGGTTCAGTGCGACGACATAGTCATCACCCAAAGCCTTGCGCGCGACGTCCTTGGCCGGCAACTGGTCTTCTTGCTTGCTCAGACGCAACAAACCGCCTTTGCCATTCTCAGCCAGGGAGGAAGCCTTGACCGCGATACCTGCATCGGCAAGCGCCTTGCCTACGCGATCGAGGTCAGCCTGATTGACCTGCAACGCCGTACTCGCGCCGGTGATCTGGATCGCCGCATCATCAGGATAGAGATTGGGTGCGGAATAAATAAAACCGACCACCAGCACCGCCAGGATCAGTACGTATTTCCACAGAGGGTATTTGTTCAGCATCACGCCGCCCGTATAACGCGGGGCGCCTTGCGCGCCCCGTCGATTGGTAAAAGACTGAAACCTTAGATCGCTTTCAGGGTGCCCTTTGGCAGGGTGGCGGCAATAGCGCCCTTCTGAATTTTCAGCTCAACAGTGTCGGACACTTCGATAACTACGAAGTCATCGGTCACTTTGTTGATCTTGCCAGCGATACCGCCGGAGGTGACAACTTCGTCGCCCTTCTGCAAGTTGCCGAGCAGGTTCTTCTGCTCTTTGGCGCGCTTGGCCTGCGGACGCCAGATCATCAGATAGAAGATGACCAGGAAACCGACCAGGAAAATCCATTCAAAGCCACCGCCCATAGGGCCTGCGGCCGGTGCAGCAGCATCCGCGAAAGCGGAAGAGATGAAAAAGCTCATTTAGCACTCCAGTTGCAAAATTAATAAGAAAAGCTGAAAAAACTCAGTTCAATCAATCCAAAGGCGGCACGGGAAGGCCGCGTTTAGCGTAGAAGGCATCGACAAAGGCGGCCAATGTACCCTGTTGAATAGCCTCGCGCAAACCAGCCATAAGCAGCTGGTAATGCCGCAAATTATGGATCGTATTGAGCATGCTCCCCAGCATTTCGCCGCACTTGTCCAGATGATGCAGATAAGCACGGGAGAAGTTCTTGCAGGTGTAGCAATCGCACGTCGGATCCAGCGCCGAATCATCATGACGATGGAACGCGTTACGGATCTTCAGCACACCTGTATCAATGAACAAATGACCGTTGCGGGCATTGCGGGTCGGCATCACGCAATCGAACATGTCGATTCCGCGGCGCACACCCTCCACCAGATCTTCCGGCTTGCCTACACCCATAAGGTAACGAGGTTTGTCAGGCGGCATCTGGCCGGGCAGATAATCCAGCACTTTGATCATCTCGTGCTTGGGTTCGCCCACCGACAGACCGCCAATCGCCAGGCCGTCGAAGCCGATCTGATCCAGCCCTTCGAGGGAGCGCATGCGCAGGTTTTCATGCATGCCGCCCTGCACGATACCGAACAGCGCTGCGGTGCTTTCGCCGTGAGCGATCTTCGAGCGCTTGGCCCAGCGCAGGGACAATTCCATGGACACCCGGGCGACATCTTCATCGGCCGGATAAGGCGTGCATTCGTCAAAGATCATCACGATGTCCGAGCCCAAGTCACGCTGGACCTGCATCGACTCTTCCGGCCCCATGAACACCTTGGCGCCATCGACTGGGGAAGCGAAGGTCACGCCCTCTTCCTTGATCTTGCGCATCGCACCGAGGCTGAACACCTGGAAGCCGCCGGAGTCGGTCAGAATCGGCCCGCTCCACTGCATGAAATCGTGCAGATCACCGTGAGCCTTGATGACTTCGGTGCCCGGACGCAGCCACAAATGGAACGTGTTGCCGAGGATCATCTGCGCGCCGGTGGCTTCGATGTCCCGTGGCAGCATGCCCTTGACCGTACCATAAGTGCCCACCGGCATGAACGCCGGGGTTTCGACCACGCCGCGCGGAAAGGTCAGACGACCACGACGCGCCTTGCCGTCAGTGGCCAACAACTCGAAAGACATACGACTGGTGCGGGTCATGCGTGATCCTCTGGGCCCGATGCCGCAGGAGCGGTCGGCGCGGGATTGCGGGTGATGAACATCGCATCACCGTAACTGAAGAAGCGGTAGCCATGCTCGACCGCTGCCGCATAGGCAGCCATGGTCTCGGGGTAACCGGCGAACGCCGAAACCAGCATCAACAGCGTGGATTCAGGCAGATGAAAGTTGGTCACCAGAGCATCGACCACATGAAACGGACGCCCCGGAAAAATAAAAATATCGGTATCGCCGCTGAACGGCTTCAACACGCCGTCGCGGGCCGCGCTTTCCAGCGAACGCACGCTGGTGGTGCCCACGGCAATCACCCGCCCGCCGCGTTCGCGACAGGCCGCCACCGCATCGACGACTTCCTGGCTGACTTCCAGCCACTCGTTGTGCATGTGGTGATCTTCCAGACGCTCGACGCGCACCGGCTGAAACGTCCCCGCGCCGACGTGCAACGTCACGAACGCCAGCTCGACGCCTTTGGCAACGATGGCATCCAGCAGCGGCTGATCGAAATGCAGGCCCGCCGTCGGCGCAGCCACCGCACCGGCGCGCTCGGCATAGACCGTCTGATAACGCTCGCGGTCGGCGCTGTCGTCAGGGCGGTCTATATAAGGAGGCAGCGGCATATGCCCGACGCGTTCAAGCAACGGCAAGACCGGTTCGGCGAAACGCAGCTCGAACAGCGTGTCATGGCGCACCACCATCTCGGCCTCGCCACCGCCATCGATCACGATCGTCGAGCCCGGCTTGGGCGACTTGCTCGACCGCACGTGGGCCAGCACGCGATACGTGTCCAGAACCCGCTCAACCAGAATCTCCAGCTTGCCGCCGGACGCCTTCTGGCCGAACAGACGGGCCGGAATCACACGGGTATTGTTGAACACCATCAAATCGCCGGGGCGCACATGCTCCAGCAAATCAGAGAAATGACGATGTGCCAGCGCGCCGCTAACCCCGTCCAGGGTCAACAAACGACTGCTGCGGCGCTCGGCCAAAGGATGGCGAGCGATCAGGGAATCAGGGAGTTCGAAGGTAAAGTCAGCAACGCGCATGATGGGGTTCGTCTAGCAGGGCCGTGAAGTTTAGCGGAAGAAGACAAAATTGACCATGAAAGGTGATTGACCAACGGTAATACCGTCTGTAGACTTCGCCGCCATTGAGCCCTGATGGCGGAATCGGTAGACGCGGCGGATTCAAAATCCGTTTTCGAAAGGAGTGGGAGTTCGAGTCTCCCTCGGGGCACCATTTGCAGTACATAGACGACTACCAGCGTCTACAGAACATCCCTAGAGCCCGCTAACTGCGGGCTTTTTGGTCTCTGGGGTGCCACCCCCATCTCTTGCAAGCTAGCCTCTTTTTGGTACATTTTCTGTACATATTCCAGTTCGAGAACCGGAGGTGTACAGCGATGCCATTGACCGCCTTGCAAATCAAAGCGTCCAAGCCTGCCGACAGACCGTTCACCTTGAGTGATAGTTCGGGTCTTGCCCTGCTGGTGAAACCCAACGGCAGCAAGTACTGGCACTTCCGGTACACCTACCAGGGTCGAGCGGCGCGCATGTCACTGGGCGTTTATCCGCATATCTCCTTGCAGGAAGCTCGTGAACGAGCCGTCGAATGTCGCAACCTACTCAAGCAAGGCACCAACCCCGGCACCAAACGCCGCGATGACAAGCTGCGACAGCAGGAGGCCGGGCTCAACACCTTCAGGAGAGCCGCGGAGTACTGGTACCAATTCAAAGCGGACTCCGGCCGCAGCAGCGCGACGCTGAAAAAGATCCGCGACTATCTCGATAAGGATTTACTGCCCGCTCTCGGCGAGAAGCAACTGGAGCTCATTACTCGAAGCGACTGAGCAAAGCTGCAGGCTTGCATCGAAAAACGAGGCGCCTTCAATGTTGCGGACAAGACCCGGACCTGGCTGAAACAGATTTTCAGTCAAGCCATTGCACGCGGCCTGTGCGAACACAATCCAGCCTCCGAACTCCATGCCATTGCGATAGCCCCACCGCCCACTCAACACTACCCACATCTGCACGAACACGAACTACCTGAGTTTCTCCGGGCCTTAAGCAAGACCACCAGCCGGCTACCAGCGAGGATTGCATCATGGATGACAATTCTGACGGCTAGCCGCCCCGGCATGGTTCGCTATGCAAAATGGGAAGAGATCGATTTCGAGGAAGGGATATGGACCATCCCGGCCGCCCGCATGAAGATGCGCAGAGATTACGTCAGCCCTCTACCTCATCAATTGATCGCCATGCTTACCAAACTGAATCAAAGCACTGGACGCAGCCGGTATCTATTCCCTGGCAATGGTGAAAAGCAGCCAGTCATCAGTGAAAACACGATCAACCTGGTGTTCGCCAAGATCGGCTATAAAGGACGACTCGTCAGCCATGGCACTCGTCATACCGCAAGCACGCTGCTGCGCGAACATGGCTGGCTGAAGGATCATGTCGAAAGCCAGCTGGCTCACGTCGAGGGCGGTATCTCTGGTGAGTACAATCAAGCCCTATACCTGCCGCAACGTCGGATCATGATGCAGTGGTATGCAGACTATCTCGATGCCCTCAAAGAAGGCATTACAGCCAACCTTCGCGATCAATTTGATACTCGCGTTAATCAATTCCTAGCACGCCCTTCTGCACCGCCTCTAACAGCATCCCATGCACACAAAGATGATCATCTCCAAAAGTTGCCTATCGAGACAGACTCAACCGCGACTCAGTGATCACGTGACGCCTCACCAATTCGATCCGGTCGACGACAACATCATCGCCTTGCAAAACTACGGTGGCGCATTCCAACACTGGCAAGACGGTGAGATCTTCACAGCCCAGCCTTCCACGCGGGTCCATCCAAGCAGGGCTGCAAAGCCGCCCCGCTTGGATGGACCTCACTTAAAAAATCTAAAGCCCATACAGCTGTCTGTGGAAAACCACTGATTTCCACCGGTGGATAATTTCATCCACAGCCGCAGAACTCCCGATAATTCGAGCCTTGACCCAAATTATCCACAGGCGTAGAAAAGATCGGGCAAAGCGCTGTCGTTGACAGCAACCCAGGTAGCCAGAACCTTTAAGGCTACGCCACACCGTGGTGGTTCTCCCAAAGTGCGATTAGTGTCCGGCGGCTCCCACGCTCACAGCGATGTGATGGATGCCTACTTTTACCAGTGTGCCCACTGCGGCAACTTCCCCCTTTCATAGCTGCCTTGCAGCAACCTATCCGCTTGGCCATTTCCTTGCGCCAACCTGCGCCCGTCTCTTTCTCCCGGAAAGAGACGGGCGCTCCTACCGCTGCTGCAGCCCAACTCGTACAAGGCTTTGCGGCATTCCCCCTCGTGACAATCGGCGTGACAAACACCGAAGTCGCCAGCAACAGCGATGCAGATGATGGTGCCGCAGCCCACGGAATGGACTGCACCTGACTGACAGTCAGGCATGCCCCGGTCATCGCATCACTGCCTTCACCCGGCTCAAGATCTCGCGGCGTTGGTCTCGTCAGCCAATGCAGCCTCCACCCGCCCACTTCCTTGGAAGTGTTCAGGAGGCCAGATCATGAGATGCCCAGGCTCCCGGTCGTAAAGAGCCGCCAGTCCCGCGCTAGTGGACAACCCTCACAGGTCGCAGGGGCCTTGATCCCTGATAACACTCAACATTCTTGGCGGGATGACGTGGGGAAGGTTTTACAAGTGTGGCTTACAGAGGAGTTTGGTCATGGGATTGGTCGGTAGACGGGAGGGGCGTAATTTTGGCTATGGCCGGCAATTGAGCTATGCCGGGCCGCAGGCACTGAAAGACCTGTTTGGCGGTGGGCATTACGGGACGGCCAAAGCACACAGTGATCGTTGGCAGACGTTCGTGCGCTGGTGTCGGTCGGAGGATGGCCCGGGAATTAATGATGCACGGCAGATTGATCGGCAGACCTTGCTGGATTACGCGGAGCATCTGCGTCACCTGGTTGAGCGCAGCGATCTCGCCATCGCCACTGCGCAAAACCGATTGTCCAGCGTCAATCGGACCCTGGCAGCGCTTCGCGGTGATCAGTATGTGAAAGTACCGAGTCCGAGCAAGGCGCTAGGAATGCGGCGCACCAGTGTTCGTCGTTCGGTGCCGCAAGGCCAAGACCGCGAACATGTGAAGAGGGTCGTAGAGGTGCTTTGCGCACACCAGCAGCCGCGTGCCGCGGCCATCGCTCAATTAGCGCGAGCCACCGGCATGCGCTTACGTGAGGCCATTTTGGCCGACCTTCCGCGCTTAAAACGTGAGGCCGAACAATACGGCAAGATCAACATCCAGGATGGCACCAAGGGGGGCCGCTCAGGTGCCTCGGCACCTCGCTGGATCAGGGCGGATGATCATATTCGCGAGGCGCTGAGATTCGCCGAACAGGTCTCACCCGACGGTAGCCGCAACCTACTTGCACCGAACGAAACCTACCTCGATTTCCAACGAGGAATCGTCCGTCCTGCACGGGACATCCTCCATCAGTACAACCTCAAAGGCTTCCACGAATTGCGTGCAGCCTATGCTTGCGAACGCTATGAGCAAATCACCCACCATCCCGCCCCCATCAACGGTGGCCATTGCTATCAACTCGACCGACGTCTCGATCGGGAAGCCCGAGTACAAATCAGCTATGAGCTGGGGCACAACCGTATCGTCGTGGTGGCCGCTTACATTGGTGGTCGCGCATGAGCACGGCATTCGATATGGATCTGTTCCTGGCGGGCGTCCTGACCGGGTCGCATACCACGCGCCAACGCCACTTGCGTCAGGCGAAGGCCATCCAAACAGCGATCGCTGAGCGCTGGCAACGCGACAATCCATGGACTTGGCAGAGAAAACACCTTGCGTGGTTTTTGAATCACCACCTAAACCAGCACACTCAATCGACGCGCTATTACTATTTGCTGACCATGCAATTACTCACTCATCGCTTAGGAAAATCCTGGCAGTTCAACCTCTAAACGAAGGTCAGAAAACGGCCAAAAGCGGTCAGTTGTTTGTCTAAAAAGATTGCGGTAGTGAAACGGGCCAGTTACACCCAGCTTTCTAAGAACGCATACCCATCCAGATTACAGCCTCAGTCCATGCAGTCACCATCGGTGCCAATACCCTGAACCAGGGATCGCGCACATCAATCTGCGCTGCTGAGTGGTCATGGTGGTGCTGCTCCTCCGCCACTATCGAAGTAATGGCCGCTACCGCATGGAGATCGATATTGCCCAGCACATCAAGTTGATGAGCCAGGTGCTTGAGCACCACACTTTCAACCGCGACGGTAGTAGCGACAATGGCTTTGCGGCCACAAATGCCAGTAACTAGACCCAACGCCAGACCGCCGATGCCACACAACCAATAACTACGGCAGCGGGGATAACTGCGGCGTTGCAGTTCCTCCTGAAAAACCGCCCGATGACGGCGCTCGTGGGAGAGGAACTCCTTAAGTTCATTCACCATGCTTGGGATGAAAAGCCGAGCCATAAACAACTGTCCGCTATAGATACAGATCGCACCATGCTCGCCCGCATGGTCAACCTTCATCATGCGGTTGCCGAGGTCTTCGCCCTTAGCCGTGTAATGTGGTGAATTCACTATGAGTTTTCTTGTTCGAGGGGCTCGGTCATCGGGCCTGTCCTTGCTCTTGAACCGGCATCGTGCAGCAACAACAAGCAGAGAAGCAAGTGAGTTCACAGAGCTAATCACCATCAACGATTTGGCAGATACTCAACCAGCTGACAGACCTCTCGGGGAGCGATTTCAGCAGGGCTGCGAACGGCCATAAGCAGTCCGTCCCGAAGGACGGCTTTCGACCCGAAGCAGCCGGTCAGAATCGGCAGAAATCGGCCGTGCGCACAAAAACGTAATCAGGAACATCAACTAACAATGGATAACGCTATGACGGCTCGGTGCCCCAGCTGTGGCCACATCCCCATCAGGGTGCCGCCAACCCATAAGTGCCCCGAATGCGGAGTCTTTTCGCATGAGTGGCTGATTTATGACTGGGAAAGCTTTGCCTCCTCCAGACGTCAGCACCTCAAATGCAATATTTTAATAATCAGCATGGTAGTCATTAACATAGTCGCCCTGGTGACGTTTGCATCCACCAATGTCTATTTCTGGATGCTAAACGTTCTATCTATTCCAGCCACGATCAGTTTGTTTCTATGCCTCAACGATCTTCGAGGGCAAGCGGAGTACGAAGGGCATAACAGTCGCGCTGTTTTACCTTGGTTTGCGGGGTTCACGGGATTCTGACCAGTATCTCTGCTTCTGGCCGATTTCTGCCTTTCCTAAGGGCCGCTTTCGGCCCAGAGTGTGTAAAAACGCACTGATGCACCGTCGGAGCGCAGCGACGACGGTTGTAGCTGAGCAATTGGCGAAACAAGGCCTGCGAATCATCACTGCGGCTTTGGAGCCCTCTATACTGGCCTCCCCAGGATGGTAGTTGGAGCACAAAATATGCCCGTCACACCCAATCAAAATTCCCCAATCATTTTGGTCCTAGCTCAACAAAGCGACTTGGATAATCTTGTAGCCATTCGAATTGAGGCCATGCGCGAAAGTCTGGAGCGTGTTGGGCGATTTGATCCAGTCCGCGCGCGCGAGCGGTTTCTTAGCGGTTTTGAAGCTCGCAACACACGCTACATCGAGGCGTCTGGAGAGAGGGTTGGTTTCGTAGTGGTCAAGCATCACCAAAATGAACTCTTGCTCGACCACTTGTATGTGAGACCGAGCGCGCAAGGATCAGGTGTAGGGGCTGCTGTTCTCACTCAGATTTTCAAAGAGGCGGATGCGGCTGCGCTCCCTATTAAAGTTGGTGCTCTCAAAGAAAGCGCTTCGAATCGCTTTTATACCAGCCATGGCTTCCAATTCATCGAAAGCAGTGAATTCGACAATTATTATGTTCGTCAGAGTGTTCCGGCGATTGGCCCAGATTGCTAGCTGGATATGATGCACCTCGACGTACGTTTTGACACACTCTGGACCCAAAGCGGACGTTGGCACCTAATAGGGATCATCGTGTATGCGCCACGTCTTGCTCTGCGGCAAGTACGTCACAAACGGCGTTTGCTCCGAGTTTTCTGGCGTAATGTGTGCAGAGAGTTCCAGAGCCTCCGCCAAGTTCTCGACAAATGACAGCACTCTCTCATGCTCCGATGGGCCAGTAATTTCCTTGGGCGAGATGTCGAGCTCCAGCTGCTCGGCAATGAAGAAGTGACAGCAAATTTCAACCGGGCCGTCTAATAAAATCGACAAGACGCCAGAACCTTCGCGATTTCCCAGAACGCTGTGTGATCCCGGGAATGGGGCCGCCACTCCGTCAAAAGTGTACGAGTATTTGTAACGGCTTAGCAGTTGATCGAAACGATCCCAGTGCACAGCTTCGGTATTCTGCACATATATATCCCGGAGCGATCCATCGCGTTCCCATAGTCCTGCTACCTCGTGGAAGTTTGGTTTCATGAAAGTAGATGATCAACTAGTGGATTGGGGGTTCACTGTCCGCTTTTGGCCGTCTGCTGCCTGTCGCCACGGCAGCTTTTGGCGGATTCCTACCTATTCTCGACGGAGGGGATGATCAACAACGTTCGAATTCGGGAGGTTTACCATTCCGTATGCGGCTCTGAATTACTTGCAGACCGACAACGTGCTGACATCTAAAAAATCCCGAGTTCGATTCCACCGAACGCCATAACTAGCTGATTTGTTTATAGTTACTAGTTGGGGTACGCCGAATTTTCCAGCGAACTCCAGATGCCCGAAAAACCTACTCTCGCCGAAACATACCGTTCGTCTGGTGCCGCACCACATTAGGCTCCATTGCATTCCACCGAATGCTCTGGAAGCCCCGAAAACCCGCCCTTTGGCGGGTTTTTTCGTTCCAGGACCCTCTGTCGGGATCCAACAAAATCCCCCTTCCCCG